>NZ_VAWG01000009.1 GCF_005869875.1 Paenibacillus pinistramenti | reverse complement strand
AGGAGCACAGCTGGGTAGCTAAGTGCGGAAGGGATAAGCGCTGAAAGCATCTAAGCGTGAAGCCCCCCTCAAGATGAGATTTCCCAATTAGTAAGACCCCTTGAAGACGACGAGGTAGATAGGCTGGAGGTGGAAGTGCAGCAATGCATGGAGCTGACCAGTACTAATCGGTCGAGGGCTTATCCAAAAAAGTACCCACCAAAGTGAAGAAAAAGCTGACGAAGCGGATTCCGAGTACTTTGGCGGGGCCCAGAAAGATACCCCAAAAAGTGACGTGAGACTTCGAAGGTAATTCCGATTACTTTTCGGGGACCCCGGAACGGAGTAAGGGCTAATTCGCAGATGAATGTTTCGTATCCAGTTTTCAGGTGATCAAACATCTGAAACTTATATTCCCTGATAGCTCAGTTGGTAGAGCACTCGACTGTTAATCGAGTTGTCACAGGTTCGAGTCCTGTTCGGGGAGCCATATGGAGAGGTGTCCGAGTTGGCCGAAGGAGCACGATTGGAAATCGTGTAGGCGTCACAAGCGTCTCGAGGGTTCGAATCCCTCTCTCTCCGCCATAGATATCTCATAGCATGGCCCGTTGGTCAAGGGGTTAAGACACCTCCCTTTCACGGAGGTAACAGGGGTTCGAATCCCCTACGGGTCATTATCAACTTTTAAAGAAGTTGACTAAATAAGATTGAATATGGTATAATAGATATTGTGTTCAATTCGGAGGCTTAGCTCAGCTGGGAGAGCATCTGCCTTACAAGCAGAGGGTCGGGGGTTCGATCCCCTCAGCCTCCACCATTATTCAAATGAATATTTTATAACTGACGCGGGGTGGAGCAGCCCGGTAGCTCGTCGGGCTCATAACCCGAAGGCCGCAGGTTCAAATCCTGCCCCCGCAATTTATCCCCAAAAGTGAAGAAGTGCCTTACAGCAAATTCTGATTACTTTGTAGGGATCAAATGCAATACCTTAGGCTGTGGAACCGTGGTGTAGAGGCCTAACATGCCTGCCTGTCACGCAGGAGATCGCGGGTTCGAATCCCGTCGGTTCCGCCATTTATTAGGCTCGGTAGCTCAGTCGGTAGAGCAGAGGACTGAAAATCCTCGTGTCGGCGGTTCGATTCCGTCCCGAGCCACCATTTAGAAAATTAAATAAGCCGGTGTAGCTCAACTGGTAGAGCAACTGACTTGTAATCAGTAGGTTGGGGGTTCAAGTCCTCTCGCCGGCACCATTTTTAGCCTGGAGGCTTAGCGAAGTGGCCAAACGCAGCAGACTGTAAATCTGTTCTCTGACGAGTTCGGTGGTTCGAATCCATCAGCCTCCACCAGTTTTAAAGGGGCATAGTTTAAAGGTAGAACAGCGGTCTCCAAAACCGTTAGTGTGGGTTCAATTCCTGCTGCCCCTGCCATTTTTTGAACAGAATATGCAAGTTTTTATGGCGGTCGTGGCGAAGGGGTTAACGCACCGGATTGTGGCTCCGGCATTCGTGGGTTCAAGTCCCATCGATCGCCCCATTTTTGACTTTAGAAACAGTGTTGGGGATTAGCCAAGCGGTAAGGCAACGGACTTTGACTCCGTCACGCATAGGTTCGAATCCTATATCCCCAGCCATTTTATGCGGACGTGGCTCAGCGGTAGAGCATCGCCTTGCCAAGGCGAGGGTCGCGGGTTCGATTCCCGTCGTCCGCTCCATTTTATGGCGCCATAGCCAAGTGGTAAGGCACAGCTCTGCAAAAGCTTTATCCCCAGTTCGAATCTGGGTGGCGCCTCCAGTATTTTATAATCATAATTTGTGCCCTTAGCTCAGCTGGATAGAGCGTTTGACTACGAATCAAAAGGTCAGGAGTTCGAATCTCTTAGGGCACGCCATTTACACTCTATTATTAAGCCGGTGTGGCGGAATTGGCAGACGCGCGCGACTCAAAATCGTGAGGGAAACCGTGGGGGTTCGAGTCCCTTCACCGGCATACATACAAGGAAAGCTCTTAGGGATAATACCTTAAGAGCTTTTTTTGTGTGCTTTAACAGTTCACTTGATTAGATCAATAAGAAAGACGCTTGTTTGAAGTATGATTATCGTTCAAACCAAGCGTCTGATTTTTGGAGAGATAAAGTTAGACAGCTAGCTGACTGTTCTATTAAAAGTAACGTAAGTAAATATAAGCTGCAGACAGGGCGACAGAGATAAGCATTAGGGGAAAGCCGTATTTTAAAAAGGTAAGGAAGCGGATCGGCTCATCTTCTTTAGCGGATAAACCGGCTGCAATCAGATTGGCACTGGCACCGATCAGAGTACCATTGCCGCCAAGGCAGGCGCCTAGCGATAAACTCCACCATAACGGCTCAATCGGATGGACACCAAGCTGATTCATGTCCTGGATCAAGGGGATCATTGTAGCGACAAATGGAATATTGTCCAGGAAAGCAGAGGCCAGGGCACTGAGCCAAAGGATCAGCATGCTTCCGGCAAGCGCGTCTCCGCCTGTCAGTGAAATGGCATGATCAGCAAGATTACCGATCACGCCTGTATCCACGAGACCGCCCACCAGTACAAACAAGCCCACAAAGAAAAATAAGGTCGGCCATTCAACGGACCGGAAGGCGCGTTCCATTATATTTTCTCCGGTTAGAAGAAGCAGGATGAAGGCGCCGCCCAAGGCAACGGTCGCAGATTCCAGATGCAGGGCCTCATGCAGGAAGAAGCCGATAATGACAAGAGCGAGCACGCTTAAGCTTTTTGCAAGCAGAGGCCGGTCATGGATAATGCCGTTCAGGTTATATTCCATAAGCTTTTTCCGGTTGTCCTCAGAGGTAACCAGCTGCTTCCGAAAAATAAGAATAAACAGCCCGATGCTTACGGCCAGAATGATCAGGACAATGGGAGCCAAATTGACCAGGAAGGCATTGAAGGTCATTTCTTTGACACTGCTGCCGATCATAATATTTGGCGGATCTCCGATCAGGGTTGCCGTTCCTCCGATATTTGAAGCCATAACCTGCGTAAATATAAAAGGAAAGGCCGGGACTTTAAGCTGCCGGGTGATGCTGAACGTTACCGGAACAATAAGCATAATTGTTGTTACATTGTCCAGAAAGGCGGAAGCAAGCGCTGTGACAGCGGCCAGCATCCAGAGGATGCGGATAGGGCGTCCGCCGGCTTTTTTGGCTGTCCAGAGGCCGATAAACTTAAACAACCCCGTTTCAGCAGCTGCATTGACGATAATCATCATCCCGATCAGCAGACCCAGCGTGTTAAAGTCGATATGCTCCAGAGCAGAATCCTGGCTTAGAATCCCGAATACGATGAGTACAATGCCGCCTAACATGGCAGCGATTGTACGGTGAATCTTCTCACTGATGATGAGGGCATAGGTGATCAAAAAGATGGCCACGGCCCACCAGGCTTGAGCGTGCATAACAACCTCCTCAATTATGATCTGAATACTCCATAGGATGCGACTGCCATACAGACCAAGCTGAAAAAGACAAAAAGAGCCCGTCAGTGACAGGCTCCTCCAGTAGTGCTGTATGTATTCGGCTGTTCGCGAATCCTTATACATGAAGTATAAGTTTAATTTAAGTTCATGTAAACCTTTTTTGGGGGAAGAGAGGACTTTTTGCGGCAAGAGAAGGCAAGAGAAGGCTTGATTAGGAAAATGAAGTGGGCACGGGCAAAAAGGGGGGATGGAATTTGAGCTGAACAGAGGATGGCTGCTAGTCCGCTTCCGGTCTTAAACGATCCTCGACTTTGGTCCAGGTTCAAAAACCGCCCGCGGTCTGTTTTGGAAAATGGCGCTGACGCTTAGAATAAAGACATAAGGTTAAACGTTAAGGAGAGGCGGTGAAACAAGATGAGAAACGGCGGATCTAAAGGACTTGCGGTAATTCTGATTGTCATTGGGGTGCTGATCATTTTTGGGAAGTTTACCCCGCTGCTCGGTCACTTGTTCGGATTTTTCTTCGGGTTGATATTCGCGGTAGCGATGATTGCTTTGGGGTACTACGGCATTCGAAGAGGCAATGCCTTCTTTGGATGGATCGTGCTTGCGATCGGGGTGCTTGCGCTGATTGCGAAACTTGCATGGCTGATTGTACCGGTTATCGGCATTATGGTGGTGCTGTACGGAATCTCCTTATTTAAGGGCAGAAGGCACGGTTAACGGCGAAGATGACGGAATTGGCGAAAATGATGAAGTGAGAGAAATGACGGATGCAGCTGAAGAGTTAGGAGGGTTAGTTCAAAATGGGTGTTTTTCGCAGGGTAAGAGATATTACGGTAGCTACTTTGAATGAGCGATTGGAGCAGGCGCAGGATCCGGTGCAGATGATTGACCGCTTCCTGTATGAAACCCGTCAGGAAATTGCAGAGGCAGAAAGACTGTATCAGCAGTATTCGACGCATACCCGGAATTTAAAAGGGCAGGTTGAGCAGGCTAAGGCCATGCGCGGTAAGAGAGAAGAGCAGGCGCTGCTGGCCTTGAAGGCCGGGGAAGAGCATCTGGCAAAGCTGGCTCTGCAGGAGAAAATGCTGTACGAGGAGAAGCTCCAGCAGTACGAGGAGCTGTACAACCAAAGCTTTGAATCTCTGCAGGAGCTTGAGCTTCAGCTTGGCGAGCTCAAAACGGAATATCAGACGGTGTACAGCAAACGTCAATATTACTATGCCCGGATGGAGACGCTGCGGCTTCAGCAGCGGATGAACCAGCGGATGGGAGCCGAGCGGGACGTTCCAAAAATGTTCGGGCGACTGGAAGACCGGGTCTCCGATATGGAATGGGAGCAAAGAAGCCTGCGTGAGCTGAGAAGAAACGAAAGCGCCGGGCAGGGCAGTATTTTTGGCAGTTCAAATGCGTCATCCACACTGGAACGCGAGCTTGAGCGGCTGAAGCAGAAGCTGAATCGTCAGGAAGGGGTGTAAGGCTGTGAGCAGAGTATATAGATCGCGCAGGGACCGGTGGATTACCGGGCTGTGCGGAGGACTTGCGGAAAGCTTCGGCATTAGTGCAGGCATTCTGCGGCTGCTGCTCGTGATCGCCATTCCTTTTACAAGCGGGGCTGTTATCCTGCTCTACCTGATTGCTTCTCTTGTGGTATCTAAGGAGCCGTATCAGCCGCATGATCCGTTTCACACCGGAGGCTGGAATTCCAATTATCCTCCGGGCCCGGGATACGGATCAGGCGAAAGAAACGGCAGATATGATAACGACCGCCGGTTCTCTCATCAGGAGTTTAAACGTGACTTTGAGCAGCGTTTTTCCGGCAGACGTGGACCTTTTGAACCGCATACTCCGCCAAGACCGCCGCACTTTGGCAGCGAGCAGCGGTCCCAGGCCGGCGGCTTTGGGCGGATGGATGAGTCAAACCTTGATTATATGATGGGCGATATTGAGAAGAAAGCCATGCAGAAGGAGCTTGATGAGCTTCGGGCGAAGCTGGCGAAATATGAAAATGGGAAGCAAGAGAAGGGAGAAGAATAACAATGGGAGTATTTAAACGAATTAAAGATATTACGAAAGCCTCTGTGAACGAATTGCTGGATAAAGTGGAAGATCCGATTGTGATGCTGAACCAATACCTTCGCGATATGGAGGCAGAAATCCGTGAGGCTGAGGTAACAGTAGCCAAACAGATGGCCAATGAGCGCCGCATGAAGCAGCGTCTGGATGAAGCGGCCCGCATCTCCGCTCAGCGTGAAAGCCAGGCGGCAGCCGCATTGGCAAACGGGCAGGAGGAGATCGCCCGCAAGCTGCTGGAAGAGAAGATCTACTACGATCAGAAGCAGACTGAATTCTATGATCTGCATGCCCAGGCTGAGCTTCACGCCCAGGATTTGAAGCAGCAGCTTCACGAGATGAAGGATGAGTTCTACAAACTGCGCAACAAACGCAATGAACTGGTATCCCGCGCGCAAATGGCGAAAGCGAAGAAGCAGATGTCTTCTATCAGCAGCCTGCATACAATTGAAAGCGGCAGCGCGTCTCTCGGATTCCAGCGCATGGAAGAGAAGATCATGCAGATGGAGGCCGAAGCCGATGTGATGCGGACGCCGTACAGCGGCAGTGGAAGCAGCAGCCTCTACGCGCCAAATCCGGTCGATATCGAGAAGCAGATGAAAGTCGAGGAACAGCTGAACGCGCTCAAGTCGAAATTGAACGGCGGAGCGGCAAAACCGTCTGATAACGCGCAAGAATAAGCTATTCAGGAACATCCGTAAATATGTTATGCTGTACAGGCAAGGCTGCCCTGTGCTGCTGGTATAGAACCGGCAGACGGGGCGAGCCGCTTGTACGGCCAGAGGAGCCATACGGACGCATGTCGTGCCGCTATGGCTTTTCTACAGTTATGCCATTAACATTTTACAGCCAGAGGAGGTGCGGCATGAAAGACAGAACCCGGTTAGGAGCAATTGCGCTGATTGTTATCGGCATCGCTCTTATGGCTGCTAAAGGGATGGGCTTCTTTACAATTGCCGCACTTGTTCTGCTGGTGTATGGAGTGTATAAGATTCGTCAGGGCGAAGACGTCAAGACGGGATATATTCTGCTGGCGGCAGGCAGCGGGATTATTTTGCTGGATCATCTGCTGCTGGTGTTAACCATAGCGTTTATCGCGCTCCTGGTCTTCTATTTCAAAGCGAAGAAGGCCCGTCCATCCAAGGATTACGTGCAGCGCCACAATTTCGTTCAGAGCATACACTGGGACCGTGATCCGTGGACGCTGCGGAACGTCGGCATGCTGCATGTGCTGGGCGAGCTGGATGTGGATTTGACCTTGGCGATTGTGGAGGACGGGGACAATATTTTGATGTTTCAGGGGCTCGTCGGCGACCTGGATCTTGTGCTGTCTGAAGATTATGGACTGGAAATTGACGCCTTTGTCTTCTTTGGCCGGATCGGCTTGGGGCGGGAGACAGAAACGGGCCTTATGAACCGCGTTCACTGGCGGTCTCCGAATTATGAGCAGAGCGAACAAAAAATAAAAATAATCGTCTCCTATCTCGTTGGGGACGTGGATATAAGAGTTAACAATTGACAGGAGGATCTTGATCCGATGAAAAGGAAAAAGCCGGTGAACATCGTTTCACGCAGTATGCGGGACGGGATTCTCCTGTCTTTCTTCTTACTGGCAGTCATTTTGTATGTGCTCAATACATATGGTTATCTGAATTTCAAGGGGTCCTGGAAGCAGGGGCTGTTTGCAGGGGGGACGCTTGCGGTTGTGCTGATCAGCTTAGGGGCTGCCTACGGCTTCTATGACGTATACCGGATTAAACGCAGGCTGGATCTGATCAGGACTTCGCTTGTCCAATGGGAGAAAGGCAATTTGTCGCGGACGGTGCCGAAGCTTGGCGAAGATGAGGTCGGACAGCTAGGCGAGCAGCTGGAGAGGATCGGCAAGCGCTGGGAGGAGCAGGTGACCTCGCTGCAGCGGCTCTCGACGAACAATGCCCAGCTGGCGGAGCAGGCCCGGGTGTCGGCGATCATCGAGGAACGGCAGAGGCTGGCGCGTGAGCTGCATGATGCAGTATCGCAGCAGCTGTTTGCGATTTCGATGACGGCGACGGCGGTCGGAAGGACGCTGGAGAAGGATTTTGATAAAGCGCAGCGACAGGTAGAGCTGATTGAAGAGATGGCGTCGGTTGCCCAGTCGGAAATGCGCGCCCTGCTGCTGCATCTGCGTCCCGTTTACCTGGAGGGCAAAGAGCTGACGCAGGGTGTCGAGGAGCTGGTCCGCGAGCTCAAGACAAAGGTTCCGATGGAGATTGTGCTGGACATGGACAGCGATTTAAGCTTGGTAAAGGGCATCGAGAATCATCTGTTCCGGATTATTCAGGAGGCGATGTCCAATACGCTCAGGCATGCGAAAGCGGACAGAATGGAGATCCGGATCTTTAGGCGGGGCGATTCGGTGCGGGTGATTTTGCGGGACAATGGGGTAGGGTTTGAGCTTGATGAAGCGAAGCAGGCCTCCTACGGCCTGTCCAACATGCAGGAGCGCATACGCGAGGTCGGCGGGTCCATTCAATTTATAACGGCGCCGGGCAAAGGCACGAGAATTGAAATTACGGTTCCGCTGCTAATGGGAATCGAGGATAGAAAGGAAGGCGAGCAGGATGGAGCTTGAAACACCGATTAAAGTTCTGCTGGTGGATGATCACGAAATGGTCCGGATTGGGCTTGCTGCCGTGCTGGGCACGGAGGATGGAATCGAAGTTGTCGGGGAAGCCAGCAGCGGTGAAGAGGGAATTAAGCTGGCTACGGAATATAAGCCGGACGTGGTGCTGATGGACCTGGTTATGGAAGGTATGGACGGCATTGAGACCACCCGCCAGCTGCTTAAGCTGTATCCGGATTGCAAGGTCATTGTGCTCACCAGCTATCTGGATGATGAGAAAATGTATCCGGTCATCGAAGCAGGCGCCTTCAGCTACCTGCTGAAGACCTCGCGTGCAACGGAAATTGCTGATGCGATCCGCGCGGCCGCCCGCGGCCAGTCGGTGCTGGAGTCCCAGGTGGCGTCCAAGATGATGAACCGTTTCCGCCAGCCGAAGCCGGCCGCCCCGGCGCATGAGGACCTGACTGAACGGGAGATGGACGTGCTGCGGCTGCTGGCTCAAGGGAAGTCCAATCAGGACATCGCGGATGAGCTGATTATCGGCGTCAAGACGGTCAAATTCCATGTGACGAATATTTTAGCCAAGCTTGGGGTTGAGGACCGCACGCAGGCGGCTATTTATGCTTATAAGAACGGTCTTGCTGAATAAAGGCAGGAACGGAGCTGTTTTTCGTATAATAGTCTAATAGAGTTTCGCGGCCGCCTGGGTCTTCCGGGCGGTTTTTGATTTATTACCGGCGATTCAGGAATAGATTCTCTTAAACCGGTCAATGATAGTCTCATAGATTGCTAGCCGCGATTACGGATTCGGATGGATGGTCGCGCTGGACCGGGAGGAGACTTTTCCATGAAAATACGTCATTCCGCTATGATTATAGCTCTTATGATAAGCTTGACCGCAGTGCTCCTGTTCATCGTCGGATTTGGTCCTGCCGGGGTGAAGCACGAATCAGCCGCTGACGGGAAAGAACAGGTCGGGATGGCTGCAAAGCAGCTGGAGCAGCTGCTGAAGCTGGGGGAGAAGCAGACGGACGGCAGGCTGGATGCAGTTGTAAAATGGCAGGGTGCCTGGGATACCCGGCTTACAGCGGAGCAGGCGGCAGAGCAATTGGCGGAGAAGCTTGGACTGCCTCTGCCTAAGCTTGAACCGGTTCAGGGGCACAACGTATTTGCCTCAGAGGGGTTAATGGGCCGGCTAGTGGGTAAACTTTCTGTAACGGAAGTTGATGGCAGCCTGTATGTGATTTGCCGTGTAAATGCGGATGGTTCGGACAGCGCTGAGCTGCTCCGTGTTCAGGAGAAGGCGGGAAGCGTGCTGCTGGATAACGGCGTGGAAGCCAAATGGAATGCCTCTGTGCAGGGTTTGGCCCCGCTTTCCAGCGAGGATCTGCAGCCATCTGAAGACAGCACTTCTTCCGCAGGAGCTGTTAACCGGCTCAGTCTGATGGAAAAGGAGGCGAAGGAGCTTCACGCGTCCGCAGTAGATTCCTTTGAGGATGGAACCACAGTATCCCGGACCTATGAGGTGCCGTCGTTTGGCATAACTACCCTGATAGACGGCCGGAAGGCCGGACTCCAAATGGGCGTTCACACCGATACGGTGACAGGGCGGCAGGAAGTGTCCATCGGTTCGCCAATGCTGACGATTGAATATTAATCGGGAACGGGAAGGGCTGCATGGCGGGGGTTCACTGGGAGGAAGAAGATGGAATCCCCATGTTGGATATGCTAAAATACTTCACGTAAATGAATGGGCATCATCAATGTTTTTGGAAGGCAGGCAGTATTTCATTTTCTAATCCACTATAGAAAGAATGAGGAGCCATGGCTGATAATCAAAATGTTGAAACGCTGCAAACTCCGGGTACAACCTTCTTTATCTTTGGAGCTACCGGAGATTTGGCACACCGCAAGCTGTACCCTGCAATTTATTCCTTGTACCGGGAAGGGAAATTATCCGAGGATTTTGCCGTAATCGGCGTCGCGCGCCGTCCGCGAACACCGGATGAGTTCCGCAGCGATCTGCGGGAATCCATCACGGAATTCTGCCGGTACCGCATCAAGGATGAAGAAGAATGGAACCGGTTCGTCCAGCATTTTGAATACAAATCGCTGGATATCAATAATCTTGATGGCTACAAGGAGCTCAAGCAGCAGACAGAAGCCCTGGAAGCCAAGTTTAATATTCCGGGCAACCGGCTGTTCTATCTGGCACTTGCGCCTGAATTGTTCAGCCACGTATCTCTTAACCTGCAAAAGGGCGGCATGCTGGACAGCACAGGCTGGCACCGCTTGGTGATTGAGAAGCCGTTCGGTTATGATCTGCCTTCAGCAGAGAAACTGAACGAAGAGCTGAATGAAGTATTTAAGGAAGAAGAAATTTACCGCATTGACCACTATCTCGGCAAAGAGATGGTTCAGAATATTGAAGTGATCCGCTTCGCTAACGCTTTCTTTGAACCGCTGTGGAACAACAAGCATATTGCGAATGTGCAGATTACCTTAAGCGAAACCGTAGGTGTTGAGGAGCGCGGAGGCTATTACGACCACGCAGGGGCGCTGCGGGACATGGGGCAGAACCATATGCTGCAGATGCTGACCATGATCGCGATGGAGCCGCCAAGCCGCCTGCTGCCGGAGGACATCCGGGATGAAAAGGTGAAGGTGCTGCGTTCACTCCGCCACTATAACACCAACGAGGAAGTGGCTGAAAATGTGGTCCGCGGCCAATACACCGCCGGCGAAGCCAAAGGGAAGCGGCTGCCTGGATACCGCGAAGAAGAGAAGGTAGATCCAAATTCCAATACGGAGACATATTTCGCCGCACGGCTGTGGGTCGATAATTTCCGGTGGGCGGGTGTGCCGTTCTACATCCGTACGGGCAAGCGTCTTCCGGTCAAAACAACCGAAATCGTGGTGGAGTTCAAGAATATGCCGACCACGGTTTATCTTGGCCAGAAGCATGCTCTTGCGCCTAACCTTCTGGTGATCCGGGTCAACCCGATGGAGGGCATCTACATCAAGATTAATGCCAAAAATCCGGGTACGGATTCAGAGATCAAACCAACAGCGATGGAATTCTGCCAGAGCTGTCTGGTCGGAATCAACTCTCCGGAAGCCTATGAGCGTCTGATACATGATGCCGCGAACGGCGATTCGACTTATTTTACCCGCTGGGATGAAGTGTCTACAGCCTGGGCTTTCATCGACAAAATTGCGAAGGCCTGGAAAGAAGGAACACCTGAGCTGGCAGCGTATCCTGCCGGGTCATGGGGACCTAAAGCAACGGAAGAGCTGCTTGCGAAAGACGGCTTCAAGTGGTGGCCGGTGAACGGGCAGGATGAAGACAACGTCGTCTGGGAGGCGGCGGATTAAGAAGCCCTGGAGCAAGTTCTGGAGCAAGTTCTGGAGCAAGCCCTGAAACAAGGCTGATGAAGCTGCAGGCTGATCAATAACCCTTATGGAAGCATCCTCATACGTTAATCGTATGGGGATGTTTTGCGCAAATGAGAAGGCTCCGGCGCAGTCAACACGAGCATATGCTTATGCAATCTATATCCGGATGATTTGGGCGTAACGGCTTGGCGGCTTATAAACGTTGTCTACTTGTCAACCTCGAAGTATGGTACAATATGTGCATATGTGCATCAATTTCATTAAGAGATGGTGTTGGTGAAATTGATCCGTTTGCGTGCGCACTATTTATGGAATGAAGGGAACAGTGAAGAAATGAACAAAGCTTTGGATCAGGAGCTGCAGCAAGAGGTTGACAAACGCCGGACGTTTGCGATCATCTCTCACCCCGACGCGGGTAAAACGACCCTTACCGAAAAACTGCTGCTGTTCGGCGGCGCCATCCGTCTTGCCGGTTCCGTTAAGGCCAGAAAAGCCAGCAAGCATGCGACAAGCGACTGGATGGAAATCGAGAAGCAGCGGGGAATTTCCGTTACTTCCTCGGTCATGCAGTTTGATTATAAAGGACATCGAATCAATATTCTGGATACACCGGGCCACCAGGACTTCAGTGAAGATACCTACCGGACTTTGACGGCAGCGGACAGCGCAGTCATGCTGATTGACGTTGCGAAGGGCGTCGAGCCGCAGACGATCAAGCTGTTCCAGGTGTGCGCGAAGCGCGGCATTCCGATCTTTACCTTTATCAACAAGCTCGACCGTGAAGGCCGCAGCCCGTTTGACCTGATGGAGGAGCTGGAGAACGTTCTGGGCATCCGCTCTGTGCCAATGAACTGGCCGATTGGAATGGGCCGCGAATTATCCGGCGTATACGACCGTATGAAGAATCAGGTGGAATTGTTCCAGGGTGACGATCACTCTACGATTCAGGTCAAGAAGGTGGATAGCTACGAGGACCCGGTTATCGGCGAGCTTGCGGGAGAGTATCTGCACAATCAGCTGTGCCAGGATCTGGAGCTGCTTGATGTAGCGGGCGATCCGTTTGATTATGAAAAAGTCATGCGCGGCGAGCTGACGCCGGTCTTCTTCGGCAGTGCGGTCAACAACTTCGGTGTGCAGACCTTCCTGGAGAACTTCCTGGAGCTTGCGCCTAAGCCGGAACCGCGCAAGAGCACGGCCGGACTGGTCGAGCCGACGGACGAGAAGTTCAGCGGATATATTTTTAAAATTCAGGCGAACATGAATCCGGCTCACCGGGACCGCATCGCTTTCCTGCGCATCGTATCCGGCAAATTTGAACGAGGCATGAGCGTCAAGCATGTGCGGGCCGGCAAAGACATCAAGCTGTCCCAGCCGCAGCAGTTCCTGGCCCAGGACCGGGATATTGTGGATGTCGCGTACCCGGGCGATATTATCGGTCTGTTTGACCCGGGAATCTTCCGGATCGGAGATTCTTTGAGCGAGAAGAGCGAAATCGTATTCGATGAACTGCCGACGTTCTCCCCGGAAATCTTCGCCAAGGTCAGCATCAAAAATGCCCTGAAGTCGAAGCAGTTCCAGAAAGGAATTGATCAGCTGACGGAGGAAGGCATGATTCAGGTTTTTCGTACAGTAAGCTTTGACGATATTCTGCTCGGTGTAGTCGGACAGCTCCAGTTCGAGGTGTTTGAGTACCGGATGAAGGGCGAGTATGGAGTCGATGTGCAGCTCCAGCGGATGCCTTACCAGTTCGCACGGTGGATTATTGCCGATAAAATTGACGCATCCAAGTTCCGCATTAACTCGGTGCTGGTGAAGGATAAGAAGGGCAATGATGTTGTGCTCTTTGAAAATGAATACGCCATGCGGACGGCGATGGAGAAATTCCCGGAAGCGAAATTCCTGGAAGTGGCGCCGTAACAGTGGATAAAAAACAGTGGATAAAAAACAGCGGATAAAAAAACAGTGGACAAAATACAGTGGTCAAAGATAACGGCAAGGATAAACGAACAAAAAACAACAAATCCCTCAACCCGGTTTAAGGCCGGATGAGGGATTTTGTTTGTTACTTCGATTTGGAAGAAGCTTTTAACGCGCTGTCCAAAACGGCGACAAGTTCATCTTGTTTGGCCGAGTCGATATTTTTCCAGATCAGCTCGAAAGCTACGCCAAGACCGGGCAGAGCCGCTTCCTGGGCGTCGACGGATCCGTCAATCATACTCTTCAGGCCATCAAGATTATTGCCGTTCATCTTGTGAATGACCGCTTCCCTCAAGCTCATCATAATAGCCATGATGTAATTCCTCCTCATGGTTCGAAGTAAAGCTTTCAGCTGTCGCTTATTGGGGTAAGCTAAGCTTAGGCAACTGGTTGGCTGGCCTGCTCTTCCTTCTCCGGCAGAAAGCGGGGGTGGTCGCTTTGTCTGGACCAAGGGATCAGGGCAGCGGTTATAATGTGCCCCTTAAGGGCCGCTGTAATTCAAGTAATAAACGGGTTATGTTATACTAAGCTGAATGTCATATGAACTGCGGGTGAGAAGATGTCAAAGAAACAGTTTGCCGTCATTGGAATGGGACGGTTTGGTTTTAGCATAGCAAAATCACTTAGCCAGATGGGGTTTGACGTGCTTGCCATTGATGCAAATGAAAGCCGGACCCAGGCGGTATCCAATATCGTTACGCATGCGGTCTCAGCAGATTCGACGGATGAAGAAGCGCTGCGCGCGCTTGGCATCCGGAATTTTGATGTGGTCGTGGTGGCGATTGGCGAGGATATTCAGGCCAGCATTTTGACTACCCTGATTCTAAAGGATCTGGGAGGTCCAATTATCGTAGCCAAGGCGCAGAACGAGCTGCACGGGAAAGTGCTTCAAAAGATCGGTGCGGACAAGGTCATCCATCCGGAAAGGGATATGGGCCTTCGGGTGGCTCACCACCTTACGTCGCCGAATATCATTGATTACATAGAAATCTCGGACGAATACAGCCTTCTCGAGCTGCGCGCCACCCCTTCCATGGTCGGGAAAAATCTGATTGAGCTGAATGTCCGCGCCAAATACCGCTGCAACGTCATGGCCATCAAGAAGGAGGGCGGCAGCAAGATGGACATTTCTCCGGATGCCCATGAACGTTTGGGCAGTGAGGATATCCTGATTGTTGTCGGCCACAAGGAAGATTTGATGAAGCTGGAAATGGCAGTGACGCAGCGGAATTGACCGGGCGATAAGCAATCGTTACATTTTGTGAGCAGGAGCCGTGAGTGAGTTATGCAAATCGAATCAACGCAAAACAGCAGGGTCAAGGAATGGAGTTCGCTGCTGGAGAAGAAGCACCGCGATAAGCACCGCAAATTTATCGTGGAAGGGATTCATCTGGTGCAGGAGGCGCTGACGGCCAAAGCGGATATCGAATGCGTCGCTTTCTCGCTTGAGCGCGGGATTCCTTCCGAGCTGGCCCGTGCGGCGGCCGATTCGCTTGGCGTCGAGTGGATCGGCGTTTCGGAGGCGGTACTAGCCAAATGTACGGATACCAAAACGCCGCAGCCTGTATTTGCCGTAATCCGCAAGGAGAAGGCGGGGGTGGACAAGCTGTTCGAGCGGAAGGACAGCCTGGTTGTGGTGCTTGACGGCGTGCAGGATCCCGGGAACGTCGGCACGATCATCCGCAGCGCCGATGCTGTAGGCGCGGACGGCGTGGTCATCGGCCGCGGCAGCGCGGACGTGTACGGCCCGAAGGCGATCCGGTCGACGATGGGCTCGCTTTTTCACCTGCCTATTGTGGAGGGAGATTTGAAGGAGCTGCTGCCGAAGGCAAAAGAGCGGGGGATCCGCATCGCGGGAACCAGCCTTCAGTCGGCGCGCAGCTGCTATGAATATGATTTTACCGGGCCAAGATGGCTGGTGTTCGGGAGCGAAGGCGCGGGCCTGTCCAAGGACACGCTGGAGCTGCTGGATGATGCGGTCATTATCCCGATGAAGGGCTCGGCCGAGTCGCTGAACGTGGCGATGGCGGCTTCGGTGCTGCTGTTTGAGGCTTCGCGGCAGCGGGATTTCAGGTAGCCTAGAATTGTGCTGATGATAAATGAACTATCTCTGAATTAAATATAAGCTGCTCAAAATGACGAAAGACTGAAAAATGCAAGGGTAATTCCCCAGCATTTCTCAGTCTTTTTTCTCTTCATCTGCGGCGAACAAAAACAGCATTTCTCTGATGCATCCCGAATATTTACTCAAGCGGAATTTCAGGCAGATCAAGGGTTTAGGGGATGTGGAAGGGCTTTTCTCAGGCTTTTACCCGGGCTCTAATTCCAGGCATTCATGACCCTGATCCCAGCCTTTCCCCTGTCTTTAAACCTGCCCATCTGAACACCAATTTTATTCTGTTTCGTTCACAATTGCTCCAGTTCCTCTCCAGTTTTTCGGCCCGATAGCTGACATGAGAAGACACGAGTTATTATCCCGATTTTCCCTCGGAAATGGCTCGGATGCCTTGTGGGGCAAGGGATGCGGGTTTCCCATAAATTGTTCAGAACGCCAATCGGAAATAACGAAACGCCGCCAGCCACGCCGCTCATCCAACACAGAGAGAATATTAAGAAACTGATTTTTTGTACTAATTCCATTTTGATTCCCCCTTGATTATTGATGCCAAACACAAATGTACAAACTCTATGCGCTTCCAGAAAAGTGATTAGCTGTGATGTCTTGCAAATGTACAGAAGCAAAAAAAGAGGCTGCTCATGATTTCAAACTCATGAGCAGCCTCTACCCTTGGTGCCAAAAGCCTAAAGGGAGTTATTCATCTTCCCCGGCAGCAGTATAAACGAAATAAATACCCGCAATCAGCAGAAGAAGAGGAATCAGAAACCAGAAGAAATTCAGATTAAAGATACTGTATTTAAAGGAAACAGGAAGCGTAATGCTGTCCGCGGCAATTTGCACTGAGCGTAAAGCTGAAATCAGAAAGCCCGTGCATCCGATCATGACACTCGACAGGATTAGGGTGCAGCCAAGTAGTAGCTTCTTCATATCGTCACTCATTTCGTCCGAAGTATAATTTAATTATATTCTTCAATTATCCTGCATAGGACAAATTGGTTGCCGTGGTAGAATACCAGGTATATGTTCCAGGATTTTGGTACATGTTCTCATTTCTGAATTGATGGCTGGAAGAGAAGGACAGCACTTTATTTGTTGTACTGATAAGCGCTCCATGACCAAATGTAAAGCTGCTTCCAGCGATAGAGGAACCATTTTTGTAAACAAAGGAAGTTGTCAAACCGGTGTTCTTATCTCCCGTTCCCTGTAGTTTGACAGAAGAGCTGCCTTGCCATGTATAGTTAAAGGATACTGAAATACCTTGAGCTGCTGCAGATATGCCAACTTGAAACTGCCTTTGATTAGAATCAAAATCAAGACTCGTAGTTGAAGGAGACCAGTTAATCAGCTTATTTGTACTCGAGTTGGTTCTAATATTAGATTTGTATCCTGTAGATTAAATAATCTGTAGTCGCTTTGCCAGCCACATAAGTCTTGGAAGAGGATCCAGGCGGCGTATAAGTACCGTTGACTGAAAACTGTTTACGAATGGTGGTCATCAAATCCCCTTGCGTTTCTGTTGAAGCAGCAAATACGCTTATTTTATTATTATTAAATGTTTCGTCCATGTCCGTTCTAAAAGCCTCTATCGATGAGCTTTCAGTATTTGTTGTCGCCGATGTTTTTGCCTTAGCCGCTTGTGTTTGGCTGATAGGCTCGTCATTTTGCAGAACAGTTATTTTCCCATTTGCATTGTAAACCGCAATAAGTGTCGTTTTTGTTGGAATAACAATACTAGGCTCCCCTTCCGCTGAGCTGCTGTCCTGGCTAAGTTGTGCGTCCGGATGAACCTCTGAAAATCCTTCATTTTCAAGAAACAGGGGAATATTTAGCGGTTCAAATAGATGTCTGTATAAAGACAATTTATCAATCTCACTGCCTTTAAAAATAATCGTATTGCCTGGCTGATTGATAAACTCCCTGATTTCTCCAAGTTGAATAGCGTCAATCCCCATTTCATCCAAGTTATATTCCTTTTCTTGTTCGGAAGCCGCTGATACAGAACCTGTGTAAGTATAAGAACCACACACCAAAAAGAGCAACACAACTAAAGATATGGCTTGAATTTCTTCATAATTCCTCCATAAATTTAATATATTGGTCGGACGACAGCAAGATATTAAACCTATCAGATGGAATTAAAACATATATTTGTAAAATATTAAAAAGCTTCTCCCGAGATTCAACTCGAGAGAAGCTTTTGCATTTAGTATCGTCTTATCTTTCAAACGATCACCCCAATACAAGGAGTTTATAGTTTGCATACACGCCCTAGAAAACATCCATTTTATTTTTTTTGAATCACTTAAAAAAGTTTTATCTCTATACAACCTAAATACTGCCATGTAATAATAAGTGACATTAAAAATCGGATTATTTCACATTTCTCCTAAAGAGGTGTTTACTTATGACTGGGAGTGGAAGCTTCAAGGATAAGAAAGTGATTGCAATTGGGACCGTATGTGAATTGACCGGATTGTCCGCACGGAAAATTCGTTATTACGAGGAGCGGGGGCTGATTTTTCCAGAGCGTTCATCGACAGGTAACCGGAAGTACTCGTTCGCCGATGTGGAAGTCTTAATGGAAATCGCCAACCAGCTCGAAGACGGAACGAAAACGACGGAGATCAAGAATGAACTGAAGCGAAAAAGAATGTCAGATTATATGACACATAACCGGACGGGGAACCGCAATTTTTTATAATTACTGTTGTAAAGACATCACTATGATAGGACAAATGAATGGAATGGGAGAAGGGGGCAGTCTCATGAAACCGATTGATTTGCTGATTACGTATGCCAACGTGCTGACGCTGGACGGTGCGAACCGGATTGCAGGATCGGTAGCAGTCACAGATGGCCGGATAAGCGGCATTTGGAGTCAGCCGGAACCGCCGCGCCGCGAGGTCAACATTACTGCACAGACGGAAATCCTGAATCTGAAGGGAGCAACCTTAATTCCGGGATTTATCGAGACACACAACCATCTTCTGCAGTGCGGCTATACCAAGGATAGCGTTGATTGCGGGAGTCCGAAAAACAAACGGATTGCCGATTTGATAAACGCTATCGGTGAGAAAGCAAGGGTAACGCCTGCAGGACAATGGATTCAGGGCTTTGGATACGATGATACATTGCTGGAGGATCATCGTCATCCAACCCGTTTTGATTTGGATCAAGCGTCACTAGACCATCCGATCATGATCACACATATCAGCGGGCATATCGGCGCAGCCAATTCAAAGGCGATGGAACTTGCAGGTATTCATGACGACAAAGCTGGAGGAAGTGCAAACTTCGGCCGAAACGATGATGGACAATTGAATGGTGTGCTGTATGAGAATCCGGCAATGGGGCTTATACATGCAGTCATCCCGGCTCTCGGCGAAGAGGCTTTCATCAAGCAGCTGGGTGAGGCGGCACAGGAATACGTCGCACAAGGCATAACAACGAATACGGATGCCGCCATTCCGGACCCCGGCATGTTAACCGTCATGCTGAAGGCATCTGAGCAAGGAGTTATTCCTATGCGCATGCAGCTGATGATTATGCACTGGCTGCTCGGGAACAACGGAGCATATGCCGGTTATGACGCCAAACGTTTAGACGAAGAAATTAGGGAACGTTCCAATGGAAGGGCCCGCCTGGATAGTGCGAAGATGTTCCAGGACGGGTCGATTCAAGGGTTAACAGGCGCTTTAAGAGAACCTTATTTTTGCGATGAAAAATTGTATGGAGATCTATTTCATGATCAAAAGGCCTTTAATGAAGAAGCAGCCGATCTGCACAAGCGCGGATTTCGGATCGCCACACACGGGAACGGCGACCGGGCGATTGGTTCCATTCTTGAGGCTTACGAATATGCGGTAACCCGCTTTCCCAGACCGGATCACCGTCACCGGATTGAGCATGTCCAGACGGCCACAGTCCAGGATTTGGATCGCATGGCTCGGCTGGGCGTGGCGGGATCGTTTTTCATTAATCATGTGTATTACTGGGGAGAGCGTCACGAGCAGATCTTCCTTGGCCCGGAGCGTGCGAAGAGAATCAGTCCCCTCCGGGACGCCGCAAGCCGGAATATCCTGCTTACCCTTCATTCGGATTGCCCGGTCACGCCGATCTCGCCTCTGTTCCTGATTTGGGCTGCCGTGAATCGAATGACCAGCGAAGGGCGGGTACTGGGGCCTGAACAGAGAATAGATGCTCTTTCGGCGTTAAGGGCGATGACGATTGACGGAGCGAGACTTAATTTTCAGGAGCGGGAATCAGGAAGCATTGAAGTGGGAAAATGGGCGGATTTCGCCGTGTTGGATGCAGACCCGCTAAAGGTTAATCCGCTGGAGATCAAAGACATTTCCATTCTTTACACCATTATTGGCGGTCAGGTGAAATACGAAAATTATAGAATCAGAGCTTGAATTATTCCATGATAAGCCTATAAGAGGAGGAATCGCGTTTGAGCAAAGCGGCAGTATTAAAGAATTCCAAATTAATTATATCGTTGCTGTTCCTGGGGAACTTGTTCTCTTCCTTTGACCGGTTTGTCATTAACTATGGCGTTGTTCAAATCTCCGACGAGTTCCACATGAACGCTTCTGCCAGCGGCCTCATTCTCAGCATTTTCTTCCTGGGCTACGCCATCATGCAGGTTCCCGGCGGCTGGTTGTCCGACCGTTTTGGTGAAAAGATTGTGCTGTTTATCTCTATTGTCGGTTTCTCGCTGTTTACCGGTTTAACCGGGTTGGCCTGGTCAATAACGGCACTCCTGGTAATCAGGTTCCTGTTCGGGGTAGCGGAGGGAAGCTTCTTCCCTGCAGGCTCAAAATTAATCTCGACGACGATCGAGGAGAATAAGCGCTCCCGTGCAATGTCGATCTTTCTGTCCGCCATGACGGTGGCCGGGGTTATTGCACCAATATTAACGAGTGTGTTTCTTGTTCAGCTGGGCTGGAGAACAATGTTTACCGTTATTGGAGGATGCGGTCTCTGCATTGCAGTTCTCTACTGGATTTTCTTGAACCCGGGAGAGCAGAATTCAGCAAGGAGACCAGAAGCCCAGACCTCATCTACGGAAAAATTGACAAAAGGCAGCTTTAAACGGTTATTAAAAACTCCACTAATTTGGCGTCTTGTTGCCGCTTCCTTCGGCTATGGCTTTATCAGCTGGGGGACATCCTCCTGGATTCCCACATATCTGGTGAAGGAACGGGGAATCAGTATTTCCTCTCTCGGACTGCTGCAAATGATTCCTGCCCTGACGGGAGTTATCTTTTTCCTGGCTGTCGGGGTGGTTATTGATAAAGTGAAGAGCAGCGCTCAAAAATGGTTCGGAGCATTCAGCGGAATCGGCCTTGCAATCACCGTCTACCTTATGTTCCATGCAGAAACGGTCATAGGAGTTATTTTCTTTCAATCTCTAATTCCGGTGTTCTCTGCGTTCCTGTCTGTCATTATCTTTAGCCTTCCGCTTAAACATCTGCCGGAGGAAACAAGCGGCTCGGCTGTAGGTCTGGTTAATATAGGCGCTCAGGTCGCCGGCTTCGCGGCGCCGCTCGGCATGGGGCTGATCATTGATTTCTTCAAAGGCTCCTTCGACGGAGCAGTTTGGTTATTGTGCGCATTTGGCCTTGTCATTTTCGTGTCCTTCCTCACGCTGCAATCAGACAGAAAACCGATTGTAATCCCCAATCTTTCTGAAGGGAGTTGATGACTGATGATCGATCTGAACAGCAAGCTTCCCTACTATTCCCAGCTCAAGGAATCGATATTGAATCAGATTAACAGCGGCGTGTTGGCGAAAGGGGAGAAGATTCCTTCGGAGCTGGATTTGGTCGAGCAATATGGCATTAGCCGCCCTACGGTCAGACAGGCGCTCGGGGAGCTGGTGCAGGAGGGGTATCTCATTAAGAAAAGAGGGCTGGGCACCTTTGTCTCTTCTCCTGTCATCACGGGAAACGCGAATGTGTTCAGGACTTTTGCGGAGGAGATGGTGGCCAGCGGACTCACCCATCATGCGAAATTAATCAGCAGCCGGATGATACAGGCTCCGGATAAACTGGCTGCAGAGCTGAAGATCAAGCCGGGCAGCGATGTATTCGAAATCGTTCGTCTCCGGCTGGCCAATGACGAGCCTCTTGCGATCCGGACATCCTTCATTCCTTGCGCTTTATATTCCGATTTGCTGCAGGAAGATATGGAGGGGGTACCGTTATACGTGTTATTTCAAAAGAAAGGGATTGCTGCCAAAGGCTCAACTCAATCTTTCCAGGCCGTCGCGGCTTTACAGGAGGAAGCGGAGCTGCTCCAAGTCGAGCAGGGCGCCCCAATGATGCTTTGCAGAGGCGTTGCTTATGACGAGAATAACGTGCCTATCGAGAAGTATAAAGCCCTGCATCTCGGGTCAAGATTCCGGTTTACGGTCGAGCAGTCCAGCAGAGGGCCGGCTTCATTGGTGCAGGATGAAATGACCCCATTTGAGCAAATTCATTTTTAAACAGGGGAAGTGAGGAGCATCCTGCTCTTCGCTTTTTCTATACCAGTAAAAAAACATGTCAGATTATCTGACACAATTAAAGTTATCGGATTCTGTATTCACTATGATAAGTACAGAACAGGTTGTAAATACATCATTACAAGCAAGCGAGAGAGAGGGAATGGAATGACAAATTCTTTGAGACAGAAGGAAAAGATCTGCTCAGTTAATCCCGCGACAAAGCAAGTTCTTGCCGAGTTCGAATTGATGAGTAAGGAAGAAATCAAGAATGCCGTCCTCGCAGCTTCAGAAGCTCAAAAGGCCTGGGCACGAACGCCGGCTCCTGTCCGTGGCGAATTTCTGCTTAAGATCGCTGAACTGCTGGAGAAGCGGGTAGAAGAATGGGGCAGATTGGTTACGGAGGAGGTTGGCAAATGTCTGCGGGACGGTATCGGCGAGATCGAGAGAAGTATCTCCTTCCTGCGGTTCTTTGCAGGCGAAGGGTATCGAATGAAGGGGGAGACGATCCCATCGCGGCGGCCTGGCATGTTCAGCTACTCCAAACAGCAGCCTCTCGGAACAGTCGGAGTCATTACGCCATGGAACGTACCATTGGCGATTCCGGTGTGGAAGATTGCTCCGGCCTTGGTAGCAGGTAACAGCATCGTATGGAAACCTGCGCCTCAGTCACTGCTTATTTCCCGCAAGTTTATCGCCCTTCTGGAGGAAGCAGGGCTGCCGCGCAACCTGGTTATGCTGCTGATTGCCGACGGTCCGCTAGTTAGTGAGGTTTTTGCGGAGGACGAACGGATCAAGGCGGTTACGTTTACTGGATCTACCCGTACCGGGAGGGCAATCCATCAGGTTCTTGCTACGCGGGGCATTCGATTTCAAGCGGAAATGGGCGGTAAGAATCCGTTCATCATACTGCCGGATGCGGATCTGGAACGGGCTTGCCAGGATATTGTGTCAGGCGGCCTGCTCGACGCAGGACAACGCTGCACGGCGACCAGCCGGATTTTTGTACACGAGGCGGTGTACGATGAATTCCGCGAAATGATGGTTCGTACGCTTGAGAAGGTCAAGCTAGGGCCTCCAACGGAAGAATCGACAATCGTCGGCCCGGTCGTGGATCAGCGGCAGTATGATACGATTCGCGGGTATATCGACATCGCTAAGTCGGAGGGCGCTTTGCTTCTCTTTGGTGAAGATGAGCCGGAAGAGGATTGGGCCAAGAAGGGGTATTTTATCAAGCCGAAGCTGTTTGATCATGTAACCCAAGACATGGCGATTGCGAACGAGGAGGTGTTCGGGCCGGTGCTTGCGCTCCTTACATTCTCCGATTTGAACGAATGTTTGAAGCAGTGCAACTCCATTGAATATGGTTTGTCTTCAAGTCTCTATACGAAGGACATTGCTGCGGCCATGAAATATGTCGATGAAATTGAGTCGGGTCTCGTGCACATTAACGTTCCGTCAACATACAGCGAACCGCAGATGCCGTTCGGCGGTATCAAAGCAACAGGCATAGGCGGGTTCCGTGAACAAGGCAGCCATGCCATCCAGTTCTACACAGAATGGAAAACCGTTTATGTATCGGTGTAAAACGCGGTGCAGCGACAGGGGAGCTGAGATGGAATGAATCTGGGGCTTGGTGCAGTACTCCTTCTGTTTGCGGTGCTCAGTGGCCTTGCGAAAGCAGGCTTTGGCTTTGGGGCGGGGATGCTGCTGAACCCCATCCTGACTCTGTTTGTCTCCTCTTCGACGGCGACAACCCTGCTTGCACCTATTCTGTGGTTCAGCAATTTTACCGGGGCGAGGGTTCATCGGGAGGCCATCCAGTGGGAGCTTATCGCCCGGATGCTGCCCATAGGGATCGCCGGAACAGTGACCGGCACCTTAATGCTGGTCTGGGTCGACGAACAAATCTTGAAGCCGGCCATTGGTATAAGTGCCATACTCATGGGGATTCTGCTGCTGTGGGTCCGAAAGAGAAGGCAAACGTCGGAGGATGGTGCGGGGGCGGCCGGCGGGAAAAAGCAAGCCGTTCTCTATCAGCTCGGGGCAGCCGCCTCAGGTTTCGTGGGAGCGACAGCAAACTCCGGCGGCCTGCCATTGATTTTGTTGTTTATGCATGATTCATCGGTAGACAAAAAGCAGTTTACTGCAAACATCGCGATGCTGCTGGCGGTCATGGATACGATAAAAATTATTTCCTACCTCGTGCTGGGGATCTTGTCTATCCGCAATCTGCTGCTTGTTCTGGTGTTTGTACCTTTAATCTATGCGGGCGGTTATTTAGGGAAGCAGCTGAACGACAAAATTTCAGAGCGTTCATTCTATACTGTGGTTCATGCCATTATCTTCGTTACGGGGATTCTATTAATCTATTAAAAATGACTAAGTGAAGGAGTGTATCATCATGAATATCGGCGTACCTAAAGAGATTAAAAATAATGAGAACAGGGTTGCCATCACACCGGCAGGAGTATTCTCCTTTGTCAGTGCGGGCCACCAAGTATGGATCGAAGACGGAGCCGGTCAGGGCAGCGGGATTACAAACGAGGATTATATTCAGGCGGGAGCCAAAATCGTCCCCTCTGCAAGTGCAGCCTGGTCAGCGGAGATGGTGATGAAGGTGAAAGAGCCGCAGAAGTCGGAATACGGATATTTCCGGGAAGGTTTAATCCTCTTTACGTATCTGCATTTAGCCGCCGAGCCCGATCTTACCCACGCACTTATTGCCAACAAGGTAACCGCGATTGCTTATGAAACCATCCAATTGGATAACGGTTCTTTGCCTCTCTTGACACCTATGAGTGAGGTGGCAGGCCGAATGTCTGTTCAGGTCGGGGTTCACTCGCTTGAGAAGTTCCAAGGTGGAAAAGGAATTCTGATCAGCGGGGTGCCAGGCGTCAAACCAGCTAACGTTGTTATAATCGGCGGCGGAGTTGTCGGGACAAATGCGGCCAAGATGGCGCTCGGATTAGGCGCAAATGTGACCATCCTGGACGTTAACCCGGAGAGATTGAGACAGCTTGACGATCTGTTTAAGGGAAGAGTGCAGACCGTCATCTCCGACCGCTTCCATATCGCAGAAGAAGTCAAGCAGGCTGACCTCCTGATTGGTGCAGTCCTGATTCCAGGAGCCCGGGCGCCTCAGCTCGTCACAGAAGCGATGATCAAGGAGATGGAGCCGGGATCTGTTGTAGTCGATGTTGCCATCGATCAAGGCGGCTCCATTGCTACCGTAGATCATACAACGACTCATGACCAGCCAACCTATGTGAAACATGGAGTTGTTCATTATGCTGTTGCCAACATGCCGGGAGCAGTCGCGCGCACATCAACCTTCGCCTTGGCGAATGTAACAAGTCAATATGGCCTCTATATCGCAAATAATGGATTCGAACAAGCTGTCCTCCATAATAATGCTATTGCTAAAGGTGTAAATACATTCCGAGGCAAAGTGACGTTCAAGGCTGTTTCCCAAGCATTAAACGAGCCATTTATACCGCTTCATGAAGTGGTTACTCAGGAAGCCGTATCCTAATTCTAAATGAGAGCAGAAGGAGGAGAACGATAATGAGCACTAAAGTCATACAACCTGAATTGATTGAGAAGGACAAGAAGCATCTGTGGCATGCACTCTATAAAGACTCGGGAAATTCCAATCCTGTCATCGCGGCGTCCGGAGAAGGTTCGTGGTTTTATGACATAGACGGCAACCGCTATTTCGATGGAGTATCAGGCTTATGGTGTCTGAATCTGGGCCATGGACGTCGGGAAATCGCTGATGCCGCTGCTGAGCAAATGATGAAATTATCCTATTCTCCGCTAACCTTGAGTCATGAGCCGGCAATTGAGCTTGCTGCCAAGATCAGCGGGCTGCTGGGGGGCGGAAACTATAAAACGTTCTTCTCCAACAGCGGCTCCGAGGCTAACGAGACGGCCTTCAAAATTGCGCGGCAGTATCATGCCCAAAACGGAAAGCCCGGCAAATACAAATTCATCTCCCGCTATAGAGCATACCACGGCAGCACGCTCGGAGCTTTAAGTGCAACAGCTCAAGCCAATCGCCGATTTCATTACGATCCCCCTGCTCCCGGTTTCCTGCATGTGCAGCCTCCTTATCGCTATCGCTCTCCGTTTGGGGATACGCCTGAATCGGACCTAAAAGCCGCGGACATGCTGGAGCAGACCATCATTTGGGAAGGGGCGGATACGGTTGCAGGAGTGATCATGGAGCCGTTCATCTCTGGCGGAGGCGTCATCATTCCTTCCGATGGATATCTTCAGCGGGTATCGGAGATTTGCAAGAAATACGATGTGCTGCTCATCATGGACGAAGTGGTATCGGGATACGGGCGTACAGGCAAAATGTTTGGTTTTATGCACTTTGAAGGCGTGCAGCCGGACATCGTGACGATGGCCAAAGGACTGACGAGCGGCTACCTGCCGCTTGGTGCGACATCCGTCAAGGAAGAAATTTACGAAAAATTCAAGGGAACCGGCCCAAATCAATCGTTCCGGCATGTATCTACGTATGGCGGCCATCCGGCATCCTGCGCGGTGGCGCTGAAGAACATTGAAATCATCGAGCGGGAGAACATTGCAGCAAGAGTGGAGCATTACAGCGGACAGATCCTCAGCACCCTGCATGAACTGAACAATCATTCAAATGTTGGGGAAGTCCGCGGCGTCGGATTTCTGTACGGAATTGAGCTTGTTGAGAATAAGGAAACAAAGATCCCGGTATCCGAGGCTGTCATTACCCAAGTCATCGCAGCCTGCAGGCAGAAGGGCGTCATTATTGGAAGAAACGGGGACACCATCCCCGGCTTCAGTAATGTGCTTATTATTGCGCCTCCGCTTTCCTCGGAGGAGGAGGATCTCGTTTATCTGGTGAATACGATTAAAGATGCGGTTCAAAGCTTATAAGGCAAGCTGGAGTAGGCCGATCCGATTAGCGGGTTGGCCTCACCTCAGCAATCTTTACATGACGTGACGATGGAGCAGTTCACCGTCATTATTTCGATGATCCTGAACCGGGCTTGCTTATCCAGCTTCCCTCTCCATGCAGATTCGGATTAATCTTTTTTAGATATTCGACCAGCATTTCAGATCCTCGTTCTCTTCCTCAAGACTGCTGAACTAATCTCTTTCGAGATCGTTCATAATCTGATACTGGAGCCCCTCGACTCTGGCTTTTTGTGATTTCGGCAAACCCAGTGTCCGGCTCTTCTGGCTGCACATCCAGCATGAGCAATGAATTTTAGCTTTTGACAGTCTGCCAAATTGATCGTTCGGTACATTCCAATAAAAATGCTTGATCAAGTAACCCCCAGGAAGGAACTTATTGTCACAGGCTAAGCATGATGGCAAATCTCCGTATATCGTGCATTGTTATCACCTGCCTGCTTAATGTAAGCTCTTA
This sequence comes from Paenibacillus pinistramenti, assembly GCF_005869875.1. Taxonomy (GTDB): domain Bacteria; phylum Bacillota; class Bacilli; order Paenibacillales; family Paenibacillaceae; genus Fontibacillus; species Fontibacillus pinistramenti. Next base: position 125,431 of record NZ_VAWG01000009.1, on the reverse strand, counting down.
TCTCTTATACGCAATTTGGTTTGAGGATGTTTCGGCAGACACACAAGTCATTCATAACGTTTATGAATTGGATTAGGAGTCTGCACCATTAGGCCGGAGTTTGCTTTTTCTCAGGGCAGGAGGGTGAAAGCCCAGTCAAATCGTGTTAATAGCGGATATGATGAGGTAGATGTTGATCGAGGAGGTGTCTAGCTTATGGCGGTTGCAGGTGGTGCATCTTGTGCATCGTGCGCATCTTGTGGCGGAGTAGGTCCTGGTGCGTTTACATCGACTGGCGCGATTCTGGTTCTGTTCATTCTGTTGGTTATCATTAGCCGTACTCTTCTGGTTGGCGGGCCTTACTAGGGGAGAGGCGCTTCCACGCCAATCAAATGAACAGCAGCTCAGATTAAGCTATAAAGGAAAAGCAAAGGGCGGTCTCATCTCCTGCGTGCAGGGGCGGGATCGCCATTCTTTATTATGACCGGAAAAATAAATCCAAGAGGTGAGCCGCTTTGAACTGGAAGCACTGCCGCGGAGTCTATCCCGCTTATATCAGCCTTGGAGCGACCTGCCAAACCGCCTATCAGCTGAGGAGGCTGGGACTCCGTCAAAGCGCCGGGCCGCTGGACTGGTTCCTTTCCTATTCGGTCCCTCATTTGTCCAGGCTGCTTCGGCTGCAGTTTAAGGATTTTTGGAAATGGGAGAATTTAAGAACGGTCAATATCGTCCAGAACCATTATGTCATTCAGGATACCGCTTACCAGATTGAGTCCTATCATGATTTCCCTGTACCGTACGACCCCAGGACACTTTATCCTTCGTTCAGAGAAAAAGCCGACCGCCGGACTGCCCGGTTCCTGCGGCTCATTAAAGAGCATCCCGTCTGCTTTGTCCGCATTCTGACGACCAGTTCGGAAGCCTATCAGCTGGAGCGGGCCCTTAACCCTATTGCCAATAAAGGATTTCGGCTGCTGATTGTGAACCTCCATCAGGATGCGTCCAGAGAGATCAGCTACGACGATTGGGGAATTCAGCGGGTAGCCTCCGTGACCATCTCGGGCGGAAGGGACTGGCGGGGGTTCGATCCTGGCTGGAACAGGATTATGGAAGGCTTTAAAAGGGCCGGAGTCTGATCGGAAATGGGCATTCCCCGGAAAAGGATGACGTATCATGATTAGGAGAGCGACTTATGATTAGGAGAACGACTTATGATTAGGAGAACGACTGATGAACGAATCCTGGAGGGGATGTCTTGCATGGACGCCAAACGGAATGAACTGCTGGTGATCGGGGACAGCGGAGTTATGCCATATTTGCTGCCGCTTTTACAGGAATCTGAGGTGCCGGCGTGTTCGGCTGTGTTTTTGAGCGATGAGCCTTATCCGCCCGCGGGCACGCTGTTCCCTGGAACCGAAACGGGCTTGATAGAGGGCCGCAGCGTATCCCGGAATCAGGAAGAACGAGAATGGAAGGAGACGATCGGAGCTTATCCTGTTATCCTGCTGGCGCTTTCCTCTCTGGATCTTATTTTGTATCGGAAAATTTTTAACGTCTGTGCCGCTGGAGGAAAAATACTACTGCCCGCGGCATTCGCCCGCGGCTTGGGACTCCTCGGCCCCATGACCGCCAGGCGGTCAGACGCCTGCCTGGAGTCCGCCTGGCGGCGGCTGCATGTTCCTGATGCAGACAATGCCGGCAGTGCAGACAATGCAGACAATGCAGGCATCCCATGCATCCCAGGCATACCAGGCAATAAAGGCAATCAAGCCAGCCCAGGCAGTGACAGGGATGCTCCGCCTTCTTCCCTCCTTTACTCCATCCTCTCTAATGTTATGGTTCACTATGCCGAGCTGTATCTGGAAACCCGGAGCCTCCAGTTGCACAATCAGGTTTATGTCTTTCATGAAGCCGCCCTGGAAGGGAGAATTTATCCTGTTGAGAGGCATCCATTGGCCGGGGGCTCGCCCGCAACGGGCAGTTCCCCTGCGGCCCCGATTTGGGTGCCTTTAAGCGGCGCTGCGGTTCATGCAGCAAAGGATGAAATGGACCTGGAGGCGCTTTACAGCCTGCTGGCCCGGCTGGCTTCTCCGCATACCGGCATTCTGTATGAACTGGATGAAGGGGATTTCATCCAGCTGCCTTTATCCGTCTGCAGGTCTCAAAGCACGGACCCTCTTGCTCCGGGGCCTGCCGGAAAGCTTCCTGCTGCTCTTTGCGCCGGATATACCCATTGGGAAGCACGAAGGGAGGCCGGCTTAACCGGGCTTCAGGCCTATACGGCCCGGCTGGCTGAACGGTTATGCCCTAGTGATCATGGGAGCGGCCAAACCTGCATCGGCGTTGGAACAACTTATCCGGAAGCCATCGGCAGGGCGCTGCAGTCCTGTCTGGAGGAGAAGGCTGGACTGCACGGCCGGCAATCGGGAGCCGCTGTATTTCCCATCCGCCTTGGCGAGGTAAAGGACCCCCGCTGCAGCTATTACCTGCAGTCGCTGAATCAGCTTGCCGGCAAATGGGAGCTCTACTGGAGTGAAGGAGCGGCGGCTGCCCCGGTTATATGGGTCCATGCTGACAGCAAATGGTACGCCGCCTGCGATCTCAATCTTACCTATGCGCTCCGCCGCGTGCTTGTAAGGGCACTGCTGGACCTGCAGACGGGGTTTGGGAGAGATTCCGGAACCACAACTGGAATTACAGCCGTGGCCGGGACAGAATGGGATATACCGCAGGCAGAGGAGAATTATCAAGCGGAGGATGTAAAAGAAATGCTTACGCGTCTGGCTAATGCGCAGTGGAGTGTGGAGACTGCAGATCTGGCAGTAGAAGAGTTCATGTCCGAGCTGTGCGTCTATGGCGTACGGCTGAAGGGAGGGCAGGATTATGAATAAGGACAATCCGGCTGCAGCCGTGGTCATCGTCGGGCAGGGCCGTCTGGCCGAAGCTGTCCGGGCCCGTCTGGAGAAGACCTGCAGCATTGTTCAGCAGGAGGAGGTGTCCGGCGGCCTGCCGTTAACTGCCAAGCTGGCCCTGGTTCTGCAGGACGAATGGGAGCCCGAGCTGCTGCTGCAGGAGGGAAAGCGCCTGCAGGACAGGGGTATTCCCTGGCTGGCCGGCTATATGATGGAGCGGGAAGGAGCGGCCGGTCTGCTCGCTGTCCCCGGCGTACCGGGATGCCCGAAGTGCGCGGAATACAGACTGATCAGCGCCGGCAGTGAGCGGGAAGAGATTCTGAGCTCCCAGGCGAGCCTGCTCTTCTATGGAAAAATCGTCCGGGAGCAGGAGCTGCGATCCGGCGGAATCCGGCAGCTGGCCTATCTGATTTCGGAGGAGGCCGGGAGCTTTTTGCAGGGAAGGGGTACCCGTCTGTCCAGGCAGCTGTGTCTTGTGCATATGGAGACTGCCGAATGCAGCTGGCATGCCGTTCTTCCGCACCCTGCGTGTGAAATTTGCGGGTCGATTCCCGAGGATTCCGTGGCAGCTGCCAAGCTGGAGTTCCCGCCTAGTCCCAAGGCCGCTCCGGACGCCTACCGCTGCATCCCCGAAGAGGTGCTTGGGAAGGGGCTTCTCGAATGCTATTTTGATGAACGAACGGGCCTGTTAAATCAGAAGGCCAATCTGCTGCTGCAGTCTTATGCTGAAGTGGTGATGAGTCTGCCCGCTCCTTATGGCAACGAAGCCGTCGGCGGCCGGTCGCATTCCTACAAATCCAGCGCGGTTACGGCTGTGCTTGAAGGATTGGAGCGTCTGTGCGGGATGTCGCCAAGGGCAAAGAAGACCAGCGTGTTCAAAAGTTATCTGGAGCTTGGCCCGGCAGCCATGGACCCTGTTTCGGCAGGGGTCTATTCACAGGAGCAGTATGCGGATCCAGACTGTCCTTATGAGCCGTTTGATCCTGCGCTTCCGATTCCTTGGGTATGGGGCTATTCCTTCCGGAAGCAGACTCCGGTTCTGGTGCCGGAGCAGCTTGCTTACTACAGCGGGGGAGCGGGGTTCGTTAATGAGTTCTCGAACGGCTGCGCCCTGGGAGGGAGCTTGGCCGAGGCTGTTTTTCACGGGATTCTCGAGGTTGTGGAGCGCGATTCGTTCCTCATGACCTGGTATGGGCGTCTGCCTCTGCCGTATCTTGATGTGTCTGAGGTTCAGGATAGGCAGCTCCGTCTGATGCTGGAGCGGGTCCGGTCCGTGGCCGGGTACGATGTGCATATTTATAATTCCACTATGGAGCATGGCATTCCGAGCGTGTGGGCCATCGCCAGGAACAAGCAGGCAGGCCAAGCCAATCTGCTCTGCTCGGCGGGAGCGCATCCGGATCCTGTCCGGGCCGCCAAGAGCGCCTTATTCGAGCTGGCCGGAGCTATCCCGCGGATCGAAGCCGGGTACAGGGAGCGCCTCCCGCATATTAGGGAGCTGTTCGCTGATGCTTCCAAAGTGGAGGAAATGGAGGACCATGCCTTGCTTTACAGCCTGCCTGAGGCAGAATCAAGACTTGCATTCCTGCTGGAGCAAGAAAGGGAAGCACCGCCGGGTTCAGGCTGGACATTAAGCGGCGGGGCCGGGCCAGCAGAGGTTTATGAGGATATGGCGGATGAAATGCAGAGTCTCGTTCAGAAGCTGCTGGATCAGGGGCTTGACGTCATTGTGGTCGATCAGACTTCCCCTGAAATAGCGGTTAAAGGGCTCTACTGCGTAAAAGTGCTGATTCCGGGGCTGCTGCCGATGACGTTCGGGCATTCGCTGATCCGGCTGAGCGGTTTGGAGCGGGTATTCGAGGTGCCGCAGAAATTAGGGTATAAGACAGGCAGGCTGAAGCCGGAAGAGCTGAATCCCTATCCCCATCCTTTCTTGTGAGGGGGAACCGCATCTGGAGTGGGTATTTTTCCAGAAGGGATAGAAGCCCAATCCATTTAAGGCGCAGGCGGATATGATGAGGTATCTGCTTAACAAGGGGGTGTTTGAGAATGGCAGTTGCAGGTGCGGGATCTTGCGGCGGTGTTGGACCTGGTGCCTTTACCTCAACAGGTGCAATCCTGGTATTGTTCATTCTTCTGGTTATTATCAGCCTTACAATGTTGGGCGGAGCTTATTAACCTCATGAAGGACTAATGGATGAGGCATTCCACTGGAAGGGAGGACAACGAAATGGCATACGCTGCAGGCGGAGCAGACTCTTGTGCCAGTTGTGCGGGCAACGCCTTCACAAATACTGGTACCATTCTGGTTCTCTTTATCTTGCTTGTTATCATCAGCCGTACTTTCTGGCTGTAAGCTGAACGATGAGTCCCTCAGCAGCGGACGGGTGCAGGTATGCGCCTGTCCTTTGGCTGGGGGATTTTTCTGATTTTTCTGGGGAAATGCAGGAAGGGTCCTTTTGCTTACTTGTCCCTTCATGGAATTCATAAATTTCAGTCTATATAGATAGACCCCCAATCCACAGGACCAACAGGAAAATACAATAAGGTATCTGGGAAGCAGGGAGGTGTAAGTGATGGCAGTTGCAGACGGAGCTTCCTGCGGCGGTCGGGGAGGCGGCTTTACTTCAACCGGTGCTATTTTGGTGCTGTTCATACTTCTGGTTATCATCAGCATGACAGTTCTCGGTTGAGGCTTGTCATGTGAACCATGACCTGCTGAACGCTTGAGAGAGAGGGGAGGTTACAGCCATGGCATATGCAGGCGGCGAAGACTGCGCTCCTACTAGAGGCGGCGGCATGTTTACGAGCACTGGCACTATTCTGGTTCTCTTCATTTTGCTGGTTATCATCAGCCGTACAGTCTGGGGATAACCTCAGGACAGGTGCTTGAACGGATTCCTGCACGGGATACCCGCCCGATCTTGTGTCTGCATCCCGTCATCAGCTTGAGTTGAGAGTTTCCTCCTTTAAAATGGGCTGTCCCGAAGCCATTTGAGTGACCGGGACGGCCCTTTAATTTGAAAAAAAGAAAGCCGGCAAATAGCCGCCAGAATAAACATGGCTGCTGCGGCTTGCACCTTCTGGATCAAATCAGCTACCTGCCCTGCCGGTCTTCTTGTAATCATTCGGGGTACAGCCCACTTCCTGCTTGAACAGCTTGGAGAAATACGAATAATTCCCGTACCCGACTTTGCCGGCAACCGCATAAACGGACAGGGAGGTCGTCTCCAGCAGCTGCTTGGCGGCGGCAATACGCACCTGAATTACATAATTGCCCAGTGAAATGCCGGTTTCCTTCTTAAACAGCCTTGCAAGATAATCCGGATTCAGATAGACGATTTCGGCCAGACCGTTGCGTGAAAGCTCCTCTCCGTAACGGTTGTGAATGTGATGCTTGATCTCTTCGACGACGGAGTTGGCCTGTTCGGTAAAATCCCTGTACTCCATAGCCGTAGTCACCAAATCATGTACATAGGCCTCCATATCATGCGTGGAATTCAGCGATTGGGCAAGAAGCTGCTCGTGCGTTCTCCCGGTGTACAGCTTATGAGCCTGGATGCCTTTCATTTTCAGAAAAGAATAGACAAGCTGGACCAGATCCAGCCGGAACAAGCTGAGTGCAGCGACGTTGAGCATGTGATGGCTGAGCATCTGCTTTAAATAGGCGGAAGTCTCCGCCAGCAGGACATCAGGCTGATTGCGGTTCAGCAGCTCTTCCCAATAGGCGAGATCCGGCGCAGCATAGTTCGACTTTTCCCGGGAAATATCCAAATAATCCCGCACATCGTACAATTTGTTTCGTTCCTTCACCATCTCGCTGTCCATGGCCAGCAGCTGTCGGATGCTTTCGCTGACTGCTTCTAACTGCGCAGGAAGGGCAGCGGTGCAGCAGGCGTCGCATTTGAGATACAGATTGGCTTTCCGGAGGAAAGAGGCGCAGACCTCCCGCAAAGCTTCTTCTTCTGGCGGCGTATCCCATTTGATCAGGGCAATCCAATGATTCTCCTTAAATTCGAACAGCGTCTCCATCGTAAAAGAAGGCTGCCGGAACAGCTCGCCGATCACATTTTGCAGCGCAAATTCAAACAAACCCTTCTCCTGGCTGCACATGCTCTCATTATGGGGAAAAAGGTGAAAAAGCAGCGGCTGCACCTTATCGGTCAGCCGGTAATCCAGATTCTGCCCGGCGATGGACTGGGCAATGATCCCCGGCTTGACGAGTGAAGCGGTGCTGTCACTGACCAGCCTGCGCCAGAAATGCTCCAGCAGCTTGGCATGGTTCTTCTGCCAATACTGACCTTCCTGAACAGCCTTTTCGGTGTTCTGCTGCTCTTTCACACGGTTTACCGCTTTCTGGATGATGAGCATCAGCTTATCGAATTCGATCGGCTTCAGAAAATACTCGAAGCTTTGCAGCTCAATCGCTTTCTGGGCGTAGTTAAAGTCGGCATAGTTGGTCAATAAAATCGCCTGCAGGTTGTAGTTCATTTCCCTGACCCAGGCCAGCAGCTCCAGGCCGCTTCCCTGCGGCATCTCAATGTCGGAGATCAGAATCTGCACCGGATGCTGCTGCAGAATCTCCCGCGCCTGGGCGACATTATGAGCGGTATAAACCTGCTGAATGTTCAGCGAATGCCAGTCAATCTTCCGCTCCAGCGCCGTTACGACAAAATAGTCGTCATCGACGACCAGCGCGCTCATGGCTGCCGGTGTCCCCGGATAACCGGCGGAGTAAGCGGAAGGCGCAGCGTGGTTTGCGCCGCCGGAGCTGCCGGGCGAGCTGGATGCGCCGCCGGCTGCAGTGGAGCGGGGAGCGCCGGTCCAGCCGCCGCTGGCTGCGCTGCCGCCGGCATCGCTTCCACTGCCCATACCGCCGACCCTGCCGCTGCTGCCCAGCCTTACGGGGCGTCCTTCAAACGAAAGGAAAGCATTCATAGCTTACACTCCTGTTCATTCCGGCACGTAAGCCGGGAGATATAGGGTAACGCAGGCGCCGCCGCTCTCCAGATTGGAGAAGAGAACGGTAGCCTTCTGTTTATACAGCGATTCCAGTCTTTGCAGCGTGTTCATAATGCCGATATGCGTGCCTTTGGACTGGTCAAGCGGCTGCCCCTGCTGCAGGGCTTCGAGTATGTCCGGCGGAAATCCCGGCCCGTTGTCGGCAATCTGGATGATGTTCATCGGCAGGCCGGCTGGATCCTCTAAATTCATGCCTGCTGCCTCGCCCGGCTGCGCCCGCCTCAGCCTGAGCACAATCTGCGCTTCGTTCACCCGGGAGACACCGTATTTGACCGCATTCTCAATAAAGGTCTGCAGCACCAGCGGCGGAATGAGACCGGCGTCAGCCTTGCCACCCGGGCCTTCGGGCTCCAGGGACCGGTCAGTCCCTTGAAGCCGGCCAGGCCCATGAATCCGCTCAGGACTCTGAAGCCCTTCCAGGCCGTCCCGTTCAATCCGGTAGGACAGCGCGTTCTGGTACCGGTGCCGCTGGATGTCCAGATACGTCCGCACATGGTCGATTTCATCCTCCAACCGGACAAAATTTTCCCCGTTCTGAAAAATATACCGGAAATACTTGGACGTCGACATCGCCATATTCTCAATCTCCTGGTACATCTGCATCTGCGCCATGCTGTAAATGCTGGTCAGGCAGTTCAGAAAGAAATGCGGGTTGATCTGCAGCTTCATATAATCCAGCTGGATGCGCTGCTTCTCAAGCTCCCGCTCGTACAGGTCGATCTTGAACTTCTTGATCTGGCCCACCAGATGCTGAAACTGGGTGTTGGCCTTCTCCAGCTCGATGATTTTGCTGCTCTCCATGTCGATCGCTTCGCCGTCCTCGGACCAGAAGGTCAGGTTATAGGAAAAGCGTTTGATCGGCGTCAGCACCTTCCGCTTGAAATACAGCAGAATAAACGCGAGATTGCCGGCGATGATGACGGCGAGCAGCAGGATGAGCAGCTGGGCGATGACAATTTTCTCAAAGGTGCCGAACTGGATGACCAGCTTCACATGAAAAGTCGCGTTCGTAAATTCCCCGTCCACCGTCGTCCGGGTCTGAATGAGGTTCAGGAAGGAGGGCGCCGGCCGCTGAATATCCTCGCCGGTCAGCCGGGTTCCGTTATTAAGGACCGGGCTGGTCAATGACCGGCCGTCTTCAGCCACAAACGAGGCGAGCCCGTCTTCGCCCAGATTGATCTGCCGCAGCGGCGAGATCAGGTTGTCGGCCGAGATCAGCCCGATCATGTAGCTGTCATGGTAAGGAGCAATGCTGACCATGTAAAATTTTCCGCGGACCAGAACCGGCGACCACTTGGAGTAAAACCGCTCATAAATCTCCTTGTCCTGCACATCCGAATTCAGCACATTGGACGTGATCTGCTCCTTCAAATCCTGATAATCCCCATAGGGGATGCTGATCGGCGCGTAGTTCAGAAAGTAGTCCTGATTCTTTAAATAGAGGAAAAAGTTGTACTCCTGGCCGTAATTCTTCTGCAGCTCCGCAAAACGCTTATGCAGGTTCTCGCCTGCCTTGAAGAACTCCCAGCTGTTCACCGGATGGCTGCTCATGGTCTTCAGGCTCTCGTCGTTGGCGAGCGTCCAGCCCATATAGTGGCTGATGTAGGCAAAATCGTGGTTGATCCGGTTGATGTACAGATCCGCTGTATCCTGCAGATAGCGGGTGGACTGCTGCTTGACGATGGATATGGTGGCGATGCTGATCACAAAATCGAGCACCAGAACGATAAAGGAGATCAGGAACATAATTTTGACGTAGTGGCGGATGGGATATTGTTTGTTGGGTTTGGGAGCAGTCATATTCGGAAATTTCGTCCTTTCGTGGGGCGCATTTTAAACGAAGTAAATCTTATCTAGCGCAGCCACTCCGATCTCGAATGTTCTTTCAACCGCTGTTCCTCCTGGATTATTTATGAATGAACTCTAATGGTAATATTCCAAGAGCAAAGGCGGACGCTACGCTTTTCCAGAGCCATTCGACCTCTCCGTTAAGAAGCAAGCAGAGTAAGCTGCCCACTTCCTTTAAAAAGCCCAGAAATCCCCTTTATGAATGCGCTTTATTTTTTATTATAAAAAGGTTGCGGGCATTCGGCCATAACAATTGGGGCCGGGAGGATGCAAAGTCCGGAAAGTGCAACGGAAAGTCTGAATAACGTCAGTGAGGGAGCCTGGCCACCTCAGAAAGCTGGACAAGCCTGCTCAAACCGGACGCCAAAAGTCCGAATAGCCGCTGATCAAGGTCCGGTAAAGCGGGATGGATCGCCCTTATACTGAAGGTGTCCCAAGCGGATGGCGAATCCGGCAGAGGACGCCGGTTATTTTTCAGACTATATAAACAAAGAAAGAAGGAGGGGATGTCATGAAAGCCGGCCAAAGCCAAACCTTAAGCCGAGGGCGGAGAATCGGGCAGATCCGGAGAAACTGGGGCCTGTATGTGCTGCTGCTTCCCGCCGTGGTGCTGTCGCTGCTGTTCGCTTACAAGCCGATGTACGGCGTGCTGATTGCCTTTAAGGACTACAGTCCGGCGCTTGGCATTGGAGGCAGCCCGTGGGCGGGATTTAAATATTTTGAGAAGTTTTTTCACTCGTACCAATTCTCGGCCACCATCAAAAATACGCTGATTATCAGCTTGTACAGCCTGGTCACGTTCCCGATTCCGATCCTGCTGGCGCTGATGGTCAACCAGATGCGGGCGAACCGGTTCAAGCGGTTCTTCCAGACGGTGTCGTACATGCCGCACTTTATCTCAACTGTCGTCATGGTCGGCCTGATGCTCATTCTGCTGTCGCCAAGCACCGGCCTGCTTGGAAGTGTATACCGGCTGTTCGGCGCCGAAGCGCCTGATCTGATGGGCTCCTCCGGCTGGTTCAGCAGCCTGTATGTCTGGTCGGACGTCTGGCAGCATGTCGGCTGGGACAGCATCATCTACATCGCCGCTTTGTCCGCGGTGGACCCGAGCTTGTATGAAGCCGCAACGGTGGACGGGGCGAGCCGCTGGCACAAGATCCGCTACATTGATATTCCGATGCTGATGCCGACGGCAATTACGCTGCTCATTCTGCGGGTAGGCGGCCTGCTGGGGGTAGGCTTTGAAAAAGTATACCTGATGCAGAACGACCTCAACATCACGTCCAGCGAAATTTTATCTACCTATGTATATAAGATCGGCCTGCTGAGCAGCCAGTACAGCTTCTCCTCGGCGATCAACCTGTTTAACACCGTCATTAACTTTATTCTGCTGATTATGGTCAACCAAATCTCCAAAAAATTCAGCGAAAACAGTCTTTGGTAGAAAGGGGGATGAAGGATGGCGATGCTGGAGGCAGAACTTAACAAGAGGGCGGATTCAGGAAAGCTTGATAACAAGAAATCCCATAACAAAAGGATCAAAAATAACCGGTCCTCGGACACCGTCATGGAAGTGCTGCTGTACGTGTTTGCGGTGCTCTTCCTGATCGTCCTGATGTATCCGCTCTATTTCATTATTATCGCGTCATTCAGTGATCCGTCTTCGGTGGCGAACGGGCAGGTCTGGCTCTTTCCGAAGGGTTTTACGCTGGAGGGTTACCAGGAGCTGCTGAAGCATAAGAACATCTGGGTCGGCTACCGCAACACCATTCTGTATACGGTCGTGGGCACGCTGATCGGGCTGGCCGTGAACATTTCGGCGGCTTATGCGCTGTCACGGAAGGATCTCGTCGGCCGCAAGTTCTTGTCCTTGTTCTTCATCTTCACGATGTTCTTCAGCGGCGGACTGATTCCAACGTTCCTGACGATCCGGGACTTCCATATGTATAATACCTTCCTCGTCATGGTGCTGCCGTTCTCGGTGATCGTGTACGACATTATCGTAGCGAGGACCTTTTTCCAGACGAGTATCCCGGGCGATTTGTGGGAAGCGGCGCAGATCGACGGCTGCGGCAACCTGCGGTATTTTTTCCTGGTTGTGCTGCCGCTCTCTAAAGCGATCATTGCGGTGCTCGGCTTATGGATTGCAGTCGGGTATTGGAATTCTTATTTTAACGCCTTGATTTATCTAAAAGATCCGAACCTGTTCCCGCTGCAGCTCATCCTGCGCAACATTCTGATCACCAACCAGATGCAGTCAGCCATGGGTACGGGCGAAGCGGCGCAAATTGCGCTGCGGCTGGCCAGCATGATGAAATATTCCGTCATTATCGTGGCAACGGTGCCGATTCTGTGTGTTTATCCGTTCATCCAGAAGTATTTCAACCAGGGGGTGATGATCGGCGCCGTAAAGGAATAGCGGACAAGGAATAGCGGACAAGGAATAGCTGTCTTATCTTCTAATTTAGAATGGGGGAGTATCCATGGGCAAACTGTTAAACCGAAAGTCCGGCAAAATGCTCAGCGCCGTTGTGCTGGCAGGCTCGCTGGTGCTGGGCCTCGCCGGCTGCGGCGGCTCGAACAGCGCGAACAACACGGCGGCAAGCACGTCCGATAATTTCAATAAAGAAGGGCTGCCGATCGTCAATGAGCCGGTGACCCTGAAAGTGCTGACCATGCGCTGGGGCAGTATGGGCGATACTTTTACACAGAACCAGTGGCTGAAGGACCTTGAGAAGAATTCGAATGTCAAGATCGAATGGCAGGTCGTTTCTTCGAACGACTGGTCCGAGCAGAAATCGATTATGCTGGCCAGCGGCACGCTGCCGGATATTATTTTGGGCGACCAGACTTTTTCAGACTCCGATATTGTCAACAATCTGAGCTATTTCCGCCCGCTGGACGACTATATTGACCAGTACATGCCAAACCTGAAAGCGGCCATGGCCGAGACGCCGGAGCTGAAGAAGATCAGCACGTTCCCTGACGGCAAAATCTATTCGCTGCCAACCCGCCTGCCATCCCGTCCAAAGACGAAGAACCAGCCGGTCATCAACAAAACGTGGCTCGACAAGCTCGGCCTGCAGGTGCCGGACAACACCGATGATCTGTACAACGTCCTGAAAGCGTTTAAAACCCAGGACCCGAACGGCAACGGCAAAGCGGACGAAATTCCTTACACAGAAACCGGACTCGGCATGGACTTCCTGAACCCGTTCGGCATTACCGACATCAACGCGAACAACATGATGGTGAAAGACGGCAAGCCGGTTTATTATCCGATCTCCGATGAATACAAGGAAGCGCTGAAATACGCCAATAAATTGTACTCGGAAGGCCTGCTGGACAAAGAATTGTTCACCCAGGACGCGAGCATGACCTCGGCCAAGCAGCAGAATGCCGACGCGCCAATCGTAGGCTTCACCAACCAATGGACGCCCGACGCCGTCTTCGGCAAATGGAGCGACCAATATGTAACAATTCCGCCGATTGCGGGACCGGACGGCAAACGCTATGCTCCCGGCGATCCAAACGGCATGAGCTATAACCGCAACGAGCTGCTGATCACCACATCCTGCAAATATCCGGAAGTCGCTGCACGCTGGGCTGACCAGTTCTACACGAACGAAGCCAGCATCCAGAACTTCTGGGGCGCGATCGGTACGGTTATCCAGAAAAATGACGACGGCACCTTCTCGCTCATGGATCCGCCTGCCGGAACAAGCGCGGACGCCTGGTATTGGGACCAATCCCTGCGCGATTTCGGACCTAAATACGTAAGCCCATCCTTTGAGCAGAACATCAAGCTGAGCGAAAAAACCGGCGACGGCCTCAAGCTCCAGCTCGACAAGCTCGGCAATGAATACGTAACAACGCCATTCCCGAACGTCATGTACACGGCCGATGAATTCAAAGAGCTGCCGACGCTGACGACGGACATCGACACCTACGTAGCTACGACGCGTGCGGTATGGGTAACCAAAGGCGGCATCGACGAGGGTTGGGACGCTTATGTGAAGAAGCTGAACGACATGGGCCTCGAGCAGCTGATGAAGATCCGGACCGATGCGTATGACCGGTATATGAGCGTGAAGTAGCATGCTTTAAAAATAGTCATCATCAAGGGCCGTCCCGCGGCGTGTCTGCGGGACGGCCTTGTATTAAGTGCGCCTAATGCCGCGAGGGCCGGTCTGCTAGGCGCAGAATTATCAGAACTTTCAGGATTTTCTCCAGCGAAGTGGACGGATGATTCTGAAAAGCGAAGCGTTCGCCTTTGCTGCCGGATTTCTACCTTGTCATCAATTAAGGAAATCCGGCAGCAACAGCGATTGCAAGAACATCCGGGAACGGAGCGGTGCTCGAAAGAACATTTTTCCTAGAGAGGAGTTAGAGAAATGAATCACGTTATTAAGGAGCAGGAAGCCGCCGGCCTGCCGGAGCATCTGAAGCTGGGGGGCGTCCAGCCGGCTGCCCACGAGGATGCTATGGTGATCGGTGGCCGTTACCGGTTCACCGTGCTCACACCGCAGCTGATCCGCATGGAATACTGCGAACATGGCCGGTTTGAGGACCGGGCGACGCAGACGGTGGTGAACCGTCTTTTTCCAGTGCCGGAATTTCAGGTCGTAGATCAGGAGAACCGGCTGCAGATCATCACGCAAAAGATGCAGGTGGAATATGACAAGGGGCCGTTCACGCGCCACGGGCTGAGCGTTCAGGTCCGGAACGGGGCAGGCCGCCTGATGAGCGTCTGGCGTTTCGGCGATACCGCGCCTAATTGGGACGGAAGGCCGTCTAATCTGGGCGGGACTGCCCGTACTCTGGATAATGCCGATGGGGCGATCCCGCTGGAGCCGGGCTTGCTGTCGCGTTCCGGCCATACGGTGGTGGACGACAGCCGCTCTCTTGTGCTGAAGGAAGACGGGGAGGTGGAGGTTCGGGAGGCAGGCGGGCTGGACCTTTATTTGTTTGGCTACGGGCATGAATATTTGGCCTGCCTCAAAGATTTCTACCATTTGTGCGGCCGAACGCCGCTGCTGCCGCGCTACGCGCTGGGCAACTGGTGGAGCCGGTATTACCGGTATACGGAGGAAGAATATAAAGCTTTGTTCGAGCGGTTCGGGCGCGAGCAGATTCCTTTTTCCGTGGCGGTGCTGGATATGGACTGGCATCTCGTCGACGTCGATCCGAAGTACGGCAGCGGGTGGACGGGGTACACGTGGAACCGGGAGCTATTTCCCGATCCGAAGGGACTGCTGGAATGGCTGCATGAAAATGGGCAGCGCGTGACCTTGAACGTCCACCCGGCTGACGGGGTGAGGGCGTTTGAGGAGCCTTATCTGGCGATGGCCGCAGACCTCGGTAAAAATGTGGAAGAGGGCGAAGCCGTCGAATTCGATATCGCCGACCCGAAATTTCTGCAGGCTTATTTCAAATACCTGCACCATCCGCTGGAGGAAGAAGGGGTCGACTTCTGGTGGATCGACTGGCAGCAGGGCGGCGTCACCAAGGTGCCGGGGCTGGACCCGCTGTGGATGCTGAACCATTATCATTTTCTGGACAGCAGGCGGCGCGGCGGCAGGCCAATCACCTTCTCCCGTTACGCGGGCCTGGGCAGCCACCGGTACCCGGTGGGTTTTTCCGGGGATACGATTGTGACGTGGGAGTCGCTGGACTTCCAGCCATATTTCACGGCCAATGCCTCCAATGCCGGTTACGGCTGGTGGAGCCACGATATCGGCGGGCATATGCTCGGCTATCTGGACGATGAGCTGGCGGCGCGCTGGGTGCAGTTCGGCGTGTTCTCCCCGATTATGCGTCTGCACAGCTCGGCGAGCCCTTTTAACAGCAAGGAGCCTTGGCGCTTCAACCCGATCGCGGAAAAAGTCATCAAGCAGCATCTGCGCCTCCGCCACCGTCTGCTGCCATATCTCTACACCATGAACCGCTATGCCAGCCGCGACGGTCTGCCGCTGGTACAGCCGGTGTACTATCGGCATCCCGAGAAGCACGAGGCTTACGAAGTGCCTAACCAGTATTACTTCGGCACCGAGCTGGTCGCCTGCCCGGTTACCCGGCCGATGAACCGGGAGATTGGCGTGGCCGAGGCCAAAGCCTGGCTGCCCGAAGGGCGCTGGATCGACTTCTTCAACGGCCGGATTTATGACGGCGGGCGCAAGCTGTCGCTGTACCGGGATTTGGAGCATATCCCGGTACTGGCCAAGGCTGGGGCGATCGTGCCTATGGCCGATTTTGCCGAATTTACCCATTCAACCGAGAATCCGGCGCAGCTGGAGGTCCGTATTTTTACCGGGGCCGACGGCCGGTTTGAGCTTTGGGAGGATGCCGGGAACACGGCGGAGGACCTGGATGAGAACTGGTGCCGGACGGAGATGGTTTGGAAGTGGGAAGCGGCGGGTGGATTGGTTGATAGAGAAGGGGAGGGAAGAGCTGGGGGAGCAGGCCGAACAAATCGAGTTCGTCAAGTCGATGAAAACTTGAAAATATTGGAAGAATCCTCTCAAGGCAGCTCTTTCCCCCTTCTGCCTGCGGAAGGGAATTTGAGCGTAATACCGGAACGGCGGAGTTGGAAGCTGGTGTTCTGCGGGATAGCGGAGACCGAGGTTGCGGCGGCGGTTAGCGGTGCTGGCTATGAAACGGCTAGTGCGTTCGAATCCAGTTATGACAATCAAAAGCATACGTTGACGGTCACAGTGCCGGAAGTACCCGTTGGTGCTTCCTTTACGGTCCGCTTGGCAGACGCCCGATTGGCGGCGAACAACGTAGTCGGTGAAGTATTTGCCCTGCTGGACCGGGCTCAGATCCGCTTCCAGCTGAAGGAGCAGCTCTATCTGCTTGTGAAAAAGGCATCGGCTCCAGCTCCGCTGTTGGCGTCTTTGTCTTCGATGGGGCTTGAACCAGCGCTGTATGGGGCGCTGTGTGAGATTTTGTGTGCTAGGGTTTAAGGGGTCAAGGATTGTCATGTATATTTATTAAAATGCTGAAGAAGCGCCTTTCTGATTTCGAGTCGGAAGGGCTTTTTCTGTGAGTAGAACGGGCAGAAGAAGGATGTAAAAAGGATTTAGGGATTTTTGGTCAGTCATATAAGGTAGATATTAATTGGTTTGGAAGGAAAAGGATATTTAGGGAGAGAATTTATTGAATTACGTGAATATCTAGGTTGTGGTAATATTTGCGAAGTTCGTGAATAAGACGTTATGTGAAACTTCCTAGGTCAAGAACATATGGGTAAACCCTCAAAGCCAGAAGCATCTAAGGTCAAGATCGGATAAGGGTATAAAAAGATCAAGACAAATTTCGGAGGGTTACTCGAAGAAGAGGAAGCATCGGATAACACCGTCATTCTCGCTTCGGTCTAAGCCCTCAATCCTGACCGGAATTGAGATGCAAGGTAGCAGATTCAGTTGGACACATCCGACTCCGTCGGACGTCGAGAATTCAAGAACGTTAGCCGAAAGAAGTTCGTACATGTTTAGGAGGAGTATATATGATATTAGAAAAAGTCATAAGTCATAAATAGAATTGCAATACAAAGTGAATATAAGGATTTTGTTGATAAGTATATAGATAATTTACTTGCCGAATTTAACGGTAAGATTCATAGCATTTATATGTGTGGCTCTATTCCAAAAGGAACTGCTAAACCTTTTAAGTCAGATGCAGACTTTACTATTGTATGTGTAAATCCCAAAGATATTGATTACGAAAGATTGTCAAATATTAAAGACAGGCTTTTGAAAGAATATCCAGTATTAACTAAGATTGATACGATAATTTGCTCGATTGACGATGTATTAAGTAAACCGCATGAGTGGGGTTTTTGGGTTAAGATAATTTGTGTTTGCATATATGGTCATGACATTGGTGAAAAAGTACCACCGATAATTATTTCTCCAGAGTTCATTATAGACTTAAATACAGAGACCAAGGAGGAGGTAGATCGAATACATAGTTTACTTACTAATGCTAGAGATAACACAATGAAAACTAGATATATTAAAGGTTATTCTAAGAGATTAATTCGTGCATTATACTCTCCGGTTTTAGAAGATACAGGTGTGTGGCAAGATGACATTATTAAGATGAAGAATGCCATATTAAACTATTGCGAGATTGACTCCGCTTTAGTTGATTATCTGTATGCTTGTTACTTGGATAGTCATGTACTTGTTGAAGAGTTTCTGGGAATTGCAGATGAAGTATATAGCTATTTTGAGAACGCCTTAAATACAATGGCTTCTTCCAGAAGTTCCTTCAACTAACACCAATAGGTGTTCGGCAAGCCTCACAACTATAAGCAGCGGCTCTAAGGGGCCAGGACGTCGTCAATACAAAACGTTAGCCGAAATTTCCTTGGTCAAGAACATATGGTTAAACCCTCAAAGCAAGTAACATCTAAGGTCAAGATCGGATAAGGAGATAAGAAGATCAAGACATATTCGGTGGGTAACTCGAAGAAGAGGAAGCATCGGCTAACACCGTATTCACGCGGCGGGCCTGAAGGCCCTTGGTCTGCAGAGGCATTTCGGGGAAGCGGATTCAGCAGACAACCCTGCGAGGCTAAGTGGCGGAGCCACCCGGCAGCTGATGCTGCCTTAAGCCTCTCGGGTTCGTGAATACAACAACGTTATACGAAACCCTCTGACAATACTTAAAACCTAATTTCATAAAAATCATTGAAACAAATCATTTTTATTGGGAGGGCTTTACATGGATGATTGTTTAATTTGTAATCGAATTAGAATGATAAAAGAAGGGACAAACCCATATTTTGTTGCAGAACTCGATACGGGATATGTTGTTATTGGGGATCATCAGTACTTCGAAGGGTATACGCTGTTTCTTTGTAAATATCACATACACGAACTTCATTTATTAGATTCTAGTACGAAAGAACATTTTTTAAACGAAATGAGCATTGTCGCAGAGGCTATGTATAATGCATTTACCCCAAATAAATTGAATTATGAAATGCTCGGGAATGGGGATGCACATATGCATTGGCATCTTTTCCCTCGAAGAAACACAGAACCTAATTTTAGGGAACCAGTCTGGTGGACTGATCGAGAAATAATGTATTCAGATGATGTTAAGCCTAACGAAGATAAATTGAAAGAACTTAAACAAAGTCTATTAGTAGAATTAAAGAAAATTTGCACGAACATAAGGCGTGTGGGTGAATTCTAAGAAGAGAGGGCTTCGTATAACACCGCATTCACGCTGCGGATCAGCAAGCTGATCCTTGGTCCGCCCGAGGAATTTCGGGAGGTGGAATCAGACGGACACATTCAACCGGCTAAGTGGCAGAGCCACCCGGACCTGACGGTCCTTAAGCCGCTTGAACGTCGTGAATGCACGAACGTTATATGAAAGATATGCAGATTTATAAACAGAAGGGATGTTATCAATTGAAACGAGTGGATATTACTTATTCTCTAATAACTAATAATTCAAAATCTAAAGTCCTCATGGTACACAATATTGATCGTGATAGTTGGTCTCTACCAGGAGGAGCCGTTGAAACCAATGAAACTTTAGAGCAAGCAGTAATAAGAGAAGCAAAAGAAGAAACGGGGTTAGATATCAAGATATTTGGATTAGTAGCTCTAAATGAATGCAAATTTGAAAAGATTAGTGAACATGCAATCTTTTTTACGTTTAGGGCTGAAATCATTGGAGGGAACGAAGAGATTGTTAGACCTGATGAAATTTCAAAGATAGCTTGGATGGATATTCATAAGGCTGAGAAATTAATGCCGTATTATAAAGATGGACTTAGAAAATTAATTGAAGGAAATGAAATAACATATGCAAATGAGGGAAACAAGTAATCTGTGAGGGTATTTCTTCGAAGGCATATCCTTCATATAACACAGTATCTACGCTGCGGGCTTCGCCCTTGGTTCACATGAGGCAGTAGTCAGAGAAGTGGATTCAGCTCACAACCCTGCGAGGCTAAGTCCGTCGGACCCGGTCGCATACCCTCCCTTAAGCCTCTCGGGTTCGTAGATACCCAAACGTTATATGAAATAGCATGAAATAATAAGGAACAGATTTAGGAGGTATATTCATGGAAGTTGGAAAGATACTGGGAATTGCCTATAACGTCATTCCCGTTAAAAATATTAAGAACTCCGCAGAATGGTTTGTAAAACACTTTGGTTTTAATATTAGGAATCAAAGAAAAGACTACTTGAGTTTGTTTAGGGATAACAGACCAATCCTTGATTTAATACAAAGCGATAATGAATCTAGAGCAGTATTTGAAATAAATAATAAGAAGAGATGGGTTATTACCTTTTTTACTAATGATATTACATCTTTACATACCTATTTAAAATCAGAAGATGTGAAGGTTGGAAATATTGTTGATGAAGGAAAGTATGGGAAATTCTTTGTTCTAGAAGATCTTGATGGAAATTTATTTGATGTATGGGAACATCATGACTGTGAGTTGATTTACTGAAAGTAATTCAAGATGTCATGCTACTTCATATAACACCGTATTCACGCAATGGGGCTATCGCCCTTCGGTTGTCCAGATGTATAATCGTGGAAGAAGCTCAGACAACAAACGACCCAGCCTAAGATAAGAGCTATCTAGGGCTGGGTCGTTTCGTGAATACAAGAACGTTATACGCAAGTTCGTTAAAGATTATTTTAATAACTCTAAATTTTCAAAATCTATCTTCAAACCATATTTGAACATGACATCTACACCAAGTATAGCCTCAAAACCGTAGGATTCTTTTGTAATTCCAAGTTGTATAGAGAATTTATTGAGGAATAGATTGTCTATAGTCAAATTTGAAATTGTTTGTTGGTAACATAATTCACTTTGTTCACCGACACCGTACATGCGAACAGATTTACCGTTAATAAAGTCAATGTCTAAACCAATTGGTTCAACGACATCAGTATCAAAGATTGTAGTGGAACAACCCGTATCTAAGAGGACATTATTTAAGTGAGTGGATCGTTTGATTATTGTATGTCAGGAGGAAGGAGATGATAGGGAGACCGTTGATTAGTTCAATTTTCATTGAAGACCCCTGATTCCTGTGAATGGTTGTTCAATAACTTCAATAATTTCATTACCTGTATAGAATACATAAAGTTCTCTTGAAGGATCAGATAAGTGAAGTTTTTTATATGAGGACCATGCATCTTTTGGATCTAAGAAGTCCAAGATAACTGACATGTTATTAATGCTTCTTTTATGGTTAGAAGATTCAGCCGACAGAGCCTCAACTAAAACCCATCTATCTGGATATTTATCTCGAACGGTAGACCAATTCATGTAACTCACCTCCAAGGAGAAGACTTATAAAATAATTGTACAATTCATTAAAGGAACAAGCAATGTGGGAAACTCGAAGAAGAACGAACCAGCGTATAACACCGTATTCACGCGGCGGGCCTGACGGCCCTTGGTCTGCCAGAGGGATTTCGGGGAAGCGGAGTCAGGCAGACAACCCTGCGAGGCTAAGTGGCGGAGCCACCCGGCAGCAAGCTGCCTTAAGCCTCTCGGGTTCGTGAATACAAGAACGTTATCGGAAATTACTGTAAACATATTCAAAATCCATATTATTAGGAGGCAATCAAATGAGTAAAGTCCAATTCTCAGTTCAAGTACTATTGGTTTCCGATTTAGAAGTCTCGAAAGCATTTTATAAAGATGTCTTAGGTTGTGATGTAACAGATTGGTGGGCAGTAAGAGATGATTTTAGATTAGGATTCAAGTTAATTCAAGCAAACAACCCGCTTGATGTAATTCCAAACAAACCTGGTAAAGGGCAATACAAATCATGGGATACATACGCTTATGTTGATACGCATGATGACATAGATTTTTTATTTGAACAACTTAAAGGCAAGGGAGCAATAATTGTTCAAGAACCTGAAGTTTATGATTTAGAGTGGGGCTCATGGAAAGAGTTCTCAATTAATGATCCAGATAATTATGTAATTGCTTTTGGATCAGGAAAGAAGAATGTGTGAGTATTTCAAGGAAGGCAGTAACTTCTGATAACACTGTATTCACGTTGCGGAGCCTTGCGGCTCCTTGGTTCGCCCGAAGGGATTAGCAAGGAAGAAAGCTCAGGCGAACAACCCTGCGAACCTAACCGCAGTCGCGGTCGCCCCTTTGGGGCTTAAGGCTCTCGGGTTCGTGAATACACGAACGTTATACGACAGAACGAAGAGATTATAATTAAAGTGGGTGATGACAATGGAGCAGGAAACGTAACCTATAAGAAATTAATTTTATAAGGAGATTATATGACTAAGAACGAATATAAAACAATAAATAGAATACCTACAATCGAGGAATATAAGAACCTTTGTACAGCTGTTGGATGGGAAGACTATATGAATTTTGATGTTGCAGAAGAGTCTTTAAAGGAATCAATATTCAGCGTTGTCATTCAATTTAAAGATGAGATTGTAGGTATGGGAAGAGTAGTTGGAGACGGTAAGATTTATTTTTATATTCAAGACGTGGCTGTGGATCCGGAACATCAAAACAAAGGGTTAGGTAGTCTAATTATGGTTGAAATTACAGAGTACTTAAAGGAAAATGCACCAGAAAAATCTTTTGTAGGCTTATTCGCATCAGAAGGAAAAGAGTCTTTCTATACAAAATACGGATTTAATAAGCACGAAGGAATGACTGGGATGTTTGGAGTTATTCATGAAAGTGAAATAAAGTGATCGTGTGAGTATCTCAAAGTTCCGTCGTATAACATTATATTCGCGCTGCGGGTCGGCTGGCGCCGCCCCTTGGTCCGCCAATTGCATTTCGAGAATTGTATCAGGTGGACAACCCTGCGAACCTAACCGCGTCGCGGCCGCCCTCCGTAGGGGCTTAAGGTCTCGGGTTTGTGAATACGGGAACGTTATAAGATTGGCGCAAGATCGGCTTTGTCTGGGGTATCTCGATGAAGGGGGTACAAATCATGAGTGTCCCAAATGATGAACTCGAACAAATTTTAAAGGCAATTGAGCAAGGGCAAATCGATTTTCAAAGCGGTAAAACTTAATCCTTGGAGGACTTGCGACGTGAGCTCGGAATATAAAGAAAATGAAGGGTAAGATGGTAATTATTATAGATTACGTGTTGGGAATTATCGAATAATCTATGAAATCAGAAATAATGAATCAGTTATATTTGTAGTACGCTTAGGTCCTAGAGGAGATATATACAAATAACAACAAGTGCCCTGACATTATACGTTAGGATTATTTTTATATGGATAACAGGAATGATAATGAAAGTAACTCAAGAAGGGGCCAACATCTTATACCATCATATTCACGCTTCGGGCTTTGGCCCTCGGTCCGCAAAAGCTGATCCATGAAGCCGATGCTGCGGACACATCCATCTCCCTAAGATAGGAGCTATCTAAGGGAGATGGACGTCGTGAATATACGAACGTTATATGACATCTCTGTATTGCATTAGTGGAGATAGGGCAAAGCTGAAATAATAATTATGATAGGTGGATTTACAATGAAGATCTATTTAAAAAAAGCTAATGATAATGAATTTGCAAATCACAACTTTTATGCTGCTTATGATGGATTTAAGCAAATGGGATTTGAGATGAAGCATTTTTATAATGTAGATGAATTAATTGATCTTCAACGTGAAGATATAATTGTGGGATTCGTTGATGATGTCAGGAGAGCGCTTCAAAAGTTTGATGTTATTGCGCCAGAAATTGATTATCCGGAAGAGGTTACTGGATATCTTGGTAGACGTGTTTGGAAATCCCGATTAAGTACCATAGCTAATAATCCAGAAAACTGGAATGTCTTTATTAAACCTATTGAGGATAAAAAATTTACTGGAATTGTGGTTAGAAATAAAGCATAGTAAAGCAATATTTGTCTGCTCCTAATGGATATGCCGTTGATATTGGATTAACCGATAAAGGAGAAACGTTATTAATAGAGGTCAATGACGGATATGCCTTGGGGCAATACGGGTTGAATACTCTTGATTATGCAAAGTTATTGTCGGCCCGATGGTCAGAGCTTACAAATACTATAGATGGGTGTAATTTTTAGAATGAAAGTTTGATAGTAATTCGGAAGTCAGAGACGTCATATAACACAACACCGTGTTCACGCTTCGGGATGACGCCCTCGGTCTGGAGAGGAGTAGTCGGGGAAGTGGGAGCAGCCAGACAACCCTGCGAGGCTAAGTCTTCGCCCCGTCTCCCTTCGGTCGCCTTAAACCTCTCGGGTTCGTGAATATCCAAACGTTAGGCGAAATGTCTGCAATTTGGGTAAAACCATAGTTATAAATCAGTTTAATCAAGTTGCTCTATTATTTGTTTCAAAGAATAACTATCATAAATTGTCCGGCGGTGGGGTTGAAGAGAATGAAGGTATTCTTGAAGCCTTAATTCGTGAAGTCGATTAAGAAGTATTCGACGAAGCAATATCTTTACTACAATATGATAAACCACTAGATTATATGGGCAAGTTTATTCAGAAGAGAGACTATACATTTTATTAAAGATAATATTTAAGGAGATCATTTATGAAAGGTAAGATACTCTTATTATTTTTTATTACGATAGTGTGTTCATCCTGCCAAAATATTAATCATTCGACTGCCTTGAGCAGCGAAACGAAATCAGGTCAATCAGGTTCTTCAAATAATGAAGTGTTATCCATGAGCATTGGGGACTATGATTTGAAAGGAGAATTTTATGATGAAATGCTCAGAAATCCTATAGATCATGATTATGAAGTAGAATTTAATGAATTTCAAAATTCCAAAGAGACTATTACAACATTAGAATGGGGAGCGTTGGAAAGCAAATATGCAGAGATTTGGGATAAAGAGTTGAATCAAATCTATCAAACGCTTCTTTCTAAGCTGGATAGAGAACCAAGAGAAGCGCTAATTAAATCGCAGAAAGAATGGTTACAGTATCACTTAGGAGAAACAGAATTTGTAGAGAAGACATTTATTAATAATGGTTACCTTGGCTCACAAGGATCGGTAAGCTTAGGCAGGGTTATAAAGGAGAGAATTAGGCAAAGAACAATGCAATTATTTGAATATCGATATTTGCTAGATGGTGAAGTAGAGTTTTTATACCAAAGCAACAAATAGAGTTGGAGACTTGATTATATTCACGCTGTGACTACCACTCCTTGGTCCGTCAGATGTATAATCATGGAAGAACACTCAGACAACAAATGACCCAGCCTAAGATAAGAGTTATCTAAAGGCTGGGTCGTTTTGGGAATACAGGGACGTTATGCGAAATCGCTGAGAGATAAACAAGAAAGAATGCAAATCCAATGGCGCCAAAAGATGGCTCAATACCGAGACTAGTAAGCTGAAAATTTGATGATTAAGTTGTAGAAGATCCAACGGAATGGAATTGGATTGAAATACACCAGGACTACATATAGGACATATGATAATAGTAAGGAGTTATTCGGAAAGAGATATTCAAAGAGTATTGGAAGATCTAGAAATGAATAATAAATTAATGGAAGCATCAAGAATATATGAAAGTTGAATCAAGAAGTCAGCAGCATCGGATAACATTGTTTTCGCGCAGCGTGCCGTAGGCCTTTGGAGTGCCAGAAGTTATGAAGTCAGGAAGTGGAATAGGCAATTAACCTGCAAGGCTAAGCGGCGGAGCCGCACGGAACCTGAGCTACCTTAAGCCTTTCGAGTTCGTGAACTCTGAGAACGTTATGTGAAATTATCATAATAATTTCTTTTTCACTTTTACCTCTCCCCTACAAAATAGTGCATATTTTTCTAGGGCCTGTATGCAAACCTAAGCAAGCCATAACATAATGGAAGCCAGCGATAAAAAAGCCATGAAGGAACAGGCCAATTTATCATAACGGGTTGGTTGCTAACCGGCAGTCATGTTTAACCTTATTGAATGGTTTGCATACACTGCCTAATTTAATATAGAGAAAAGTTTAAAGAATTGTTTTAGCAATTTGATCTTTCTCAGATAGTCGCTTTATCAATTCGGTGACCGTTTATTTACTAACCGCCATAATCCTCTATTTTAAAAATAACTATGCAATGTTACTATTAAATAAAAAAAGGTAACGGAGGAAAAATGAGTAACGAATTCTCGGAGTCTGGACAACCGATTTATCGTCATACAGAACGAACAAGAGAGTTTGAATTTGCTGTTGAGAATGAAGCGGCCTTGACTGCCATTTCCAAGCATGTAGAGCAACACATTGGTCCCATAGACTATGTACTTCATGAAATCATCTCGGATCTCATCCATCTAGACATTCTTGTCGTGAATCCATCAAAGGAAAGAAATTATTATACCTTTGTAACTTGCGGCATGAGCAATCTGCCAATGACGGTTCCTGAAGGGGCAGAGGATTATAAATTTGCAGAGCTAATGATCTGTCTTCCAGCTGATTGGAAGGTGTCTCAGGAATCATTTGATATTGAAGAGAACTACTGGCCGATTCGTTGGTTGAAAACGCTTGCCAGGCTGCCTCACGAATATGAGACTTGGCTCTATTGGGGGCACACGGTGCCGAACGGCGATCCCGCGCAGCCTTTTGCAGCGAACACCTCTTTTTCCGGGATGATTCTATCTTTTCCAACGGTGGTTGAGGAAGTAAACAGCTTTTTCACACTAAGATTGGCAGATGATAGGGATGTGCACTTTCTTGGCTTGATTCCGCTTTATAAAGAAGAAATGGATTTGAAGCTAAAGAGCGGAGCAGAGGTTCTCTTCGAGAAATTGGAAAAGGCCGGAGTTAATGAAATAGTAAATATTAAGCGGAAAAATACAGCTAAGAAAGGATTTTTGTTTTTTTAAGGGGGCCAGGGGTTCCCTTTTTTTAAATTATTAAGTTGTAAAAGAGCTGTCTGCATCGTAAGAAAGGCCGGGAATAGACCGTTACAAAGCCGTCACTGGGAAGGGGCGAGGGATCTGATTAACTTGAAGAATTATCATAACAAAAAAGAAGTAAGAAATTTATTAGCGGAATGTATGTGGCCGGATGATGAGAGAATAGAGAACGAATATTTAAAGTACTGTGAAGATAACGACAGGGATTTATTCGGCATGCTTATTAACGACAATTTAGTGGGATTGATGGGGATCCTGCATCTTTCGGAAGAAGTGAAGGAAATAAAACATATTGCAATAAAAGGTAATTTTAGAAGACAGGGCATAGGCAGAGCCATGATTATGGAATACATAAGACTAAACACATCGAGCGAATTGACTGCGGAGACAGATAGGGAAGCAGTAGGCTTTTATGAGCAGATGGGCTTTGAAATCACCAGTCTAGGGGAGAAATATCCTGGAGTAGAGAGATTTAGGTGCATTTTAAACACGATTGAATGATGGAATATGAAAAATAATTTACGAGGTTGATATGGAAAACAATTTTCGTAAGCTGCTAGAGTTGAATCAATCCAACAGATTAATAATTGGGTTAGACGGATTAAGCCGTTCGGGCAAAACAACTTATGTAAAGTCACTACTCAAAGAGGGGTGGGAAGCCCCTAAAGAGATTAGAATTTTTCATCTAGATGATCATATAGAGACTAAAAGTAAAAGGTACAATACAGGAAATGAAGAGTGGCGGGAGTACTATTATTGCCAATGGAATGTCCACGACTTAAGAGCACGGCTATTTGAAAAGCTTCATGAGGATGACGAGGTAAATCTTCACTATTATGAACCAGAGTTAGATAAGCAGTACTTGAAGACAGTAAGAATACCTGATCAATGCGTGATCATTATAGAAGGGGTGTTCCTTCAAAGACCGGAATGGAGAGCATTTTTGGATTATGTGATTTATTTGGATTGTCCCAGAGAAGTTCGATTCCTGCGTGAAGCAGCAGATACAAGGAACAATATTCAAAAGTTTAAAGATAGATACTGGAAGGCAGAGGATTATTATTTGGAAACAGTAAGACCGCAGGAGATTGCAGATTTTACAATTAAGAATTAGTAATGTCCATAAACAGTGAGGCCGCGTAAACAAGGAAACCGTTATTTAACCTGCCCGCAAAAAAGATTTAAGAGAAAAGATTGGGAATCAGTTATTGTTCATGCCTGCAGTCGTAGGCATCATTCGCAATGAAAATAAGGAAATACTCTTTGGCAGAAAGCATGGGGAAGAGAACTGGGGTTTAATCGCTGGTGCAATAGAACCTGGTGAGACTCCAGCTGAGGCTGTTATTCGAGAAGTATTTGAGGAAACTGGTTTGCATGTTAATCCAGAATCAATTATTGGGGTTTATGGCGGAAAGGATCAGAGACATATCTATCCCAATGGTCATCAAGTGGAATATTTGACGATTGTGTTTAAATGCACGATCAATGGTGGAAGGCGGATACAGAGAATGAAGAAATGAAAGAATTGCGTTTCTTCCAATCTGATAAATTACCGAAAATTATGAACAATATTCCTGAATATATCTTTCAGGCTGACCTAAAGGAAAAAGCAGACTTTAAGTAAGCTGAAAGAAGAAGCCCAGCCAACAAACGACCCTGCCAGATAAGTATTTGTTCCAGCAGGAGCTTGAGGAATATTGGGAGGAATATTGGGGAGCTATTGTATCCGGGATGGAATCACCGAATGAGAGCGATGCATGCAAGGGATTTTAAAGGGAATCCGGAGGGGCAGGGACATCAGGGACATTTGGGGCATCAGCTAATGCCTTGTTCATGCTGCGGCACCTAACGAAGCCGAGGCCTGCCCGCAACGTTTTGAATTGGATGTAGTCAGCACTGCTCCTTCTTTAGATCATATCTCGGAGCCTCTTCTTTAGATCATATAAAAGTATTCTTTAACACGCCAAGCCCTTCAATCCGCACTTCCACTTCATCTCCCGGTTTGAGCCACTCTTGATCCTCTTCAGGCACGCCAAGCATGACCCCTTCCGGAGTTCCGGTGAAGATCAGGTCGCCCGGCTTGAGCGTCAGATGAGAGGAGATATAGCTGATTAAATACTCGCAGTTAAAAATCATGTTCCGCGTATTGGAAGCCTGCCGCACAGAGCCGTTAACCGTGCAGGAAATATCCAGCTCCGACGGGCTGATGTCTGCACTCGTAACGAGATAAGGGCCTGTTGGGGCAAACTGATCCGGCGATTTGCCGAGGAGCCATTGGCTCGTTCTCATTTGCAGGTCCCGTGCGGAGAGATCGTTCCCGATCGTATAGCCGTAGACATAGTCCAAAGCCTCCGCGGGCGAGAGGTTTCGGGCTTCTTTGCCGATTATAATGACGAGCTCCGCTTCATAATCAACCTGCTCGGCAGCCGGCAGCAGCTTTATCGGCTCTCTATGGGCAGCCAGGGCGTTGCCAAATTTGCTGAAGAGAACCGGGAATCCCGGGATCTCCATTTTGGATTCCTGAATGTGCGGAAGGTAGTTGAGGCCGACACAAATGATCTTCTCGGGCTGGTTCACGGCAGGCAGGTACTGAATCTCCGCTTCCTCCAGGAGATAATGCGGCTCCCGGCCGGCAATCTCCCGCAGCGCGGATTTTATGGACTGCAACCCTTCCTCTCCTAAGGAGATCAGCTCATCTATTGTGTTCGGAACCGGCTGGTGAACGTCATGGGCGATGGCGGATAAATCCAGATGCTGCCCATCCTGCACAAGGCCCAGCTGCTTGGCGCCGTCTTCCCTTTTCCACTGAAATAGTTTCATGTTAGCCTCCTGTTTCGTTGATAGATGGTAGTTCTATTATATTTGACTATATCATTACGGAGGGAGCGGCTCAATTTGCGGAGGAGGCTTCTTCTGGGGTGCTGCCAGAGGCTGGCAGTGATAGCAGCGAATACCGACGCCACAGGAGCGGAAGTGAAATCAGGCATTATTAAGGACTTGATCAGCCGGGCTTTGGTGCAGTCGGACCAGGATAGCAACCCGGCGGCGCCCAATCTCCCCATTGTTGAACTGAAGGAAAAAGGCGTCATTCTCAAAGGCACTACGCTGCTGCCCGCCGCTGAATTATTCAAGGAAATGGGCGTTCAGCTGCAGGTTAACAGCGGGACCGGAGCGATTCGCATTGCAAGCGGACAAACCAAGATCAGTGCTCAAATGAACGATAGATATATTTGGGTGAATGGCATTAAGAAGTTCTATGCAGTTCCGCCGCAGGCGGTCGGGGGCAAGCTGATGCTTCCGCTTCAGGTGCTGAAGGATGCCTTTCAAATAAGTGTAACGGCGGATTATAATACCTCACTGGATGGAAAGCAGCGTCCGCTCAGGGCGGTGACCCTTACAACAGCAGCCAAGAAGATAATGGTTGACATTAACAGCGCCTACGAAACTTATCGGACCTATTTAGGCAAGACCGCGTGGATTCATAAGTTTATAAATGAAGAGGTTACCCTGCTGGACGGGACCCCAACCCAAACGATTAAAAATATGGCGCAGGTAACCCTTCTGAAAATTGAGAATGCTGCTCTTATTTCCGGCTGGCTGGATGTTTATTTTACCTATCAAAATAAGACGTATAAGATTAAAGATCTTCATACCGAAGATTTTCAAACTACGTTTTTGACTGCCAACCCTTATCAAACGTATTCTTTCTCCCCTAAATACTGGCAGCTTATTGAGAATAACAAGCTTGAACCTGGCATGACTGCAAAAATGGTTGAGCTGTCCTGGTACAAGCCTGACCGAACCTACAGCAGCGGAGAGAATTTGACAACCTGGGTTTACGAGATGGATCCGGATTTGTCTGTTGATCTCACTTTTGAAAATGGAGTCTTCGTCTCTTACCAAACTGAAGAATAGAAGTTTTAAGAGAATAGAAGTTTCAAGAGCCTTCTTATAGAGGAGGCTTCTTCTATTTTTACAGCAGATGTGGAACTGCTCCGCGCCGGATAGTAAATTTTTTTCGATCAAAAGAATTTAAAGAAGGTGTCAGATAGGGTGGATTGATACAAAAAGTTCATTTTATTACCGAATTATTGATTTTATCGGCGGGAATGAAGTAGTATTATGGTCATAGAAGTGAAGCAGCAGATGTCTGGGCCAAGAGGAGTGCAAAGTCGTGTTAGAGCTTAATTTTGATGATCCGGAGAAGCTGGTGACGGTGGCGCATGCATTATCGACGCGTTCAAGGGTGGACATTCTCCGCCTGCTGGTAACGAAGAATTTGAATGTGATTGAAATTTCCGAGCAGCTCAAGCTTCCTGTGTCCACGGTAGCCAATAATATCAGGATCCTTGAAGCGGCCAAATTAATAAATACGGAGCTGCTCCCGGCGTCCAGAGGGGCGATGAAGGTGTGCAGCCGGAATTATGATGATATTCATATCGCTCTGAATCAGGAGAAGTCCATTCCCAAGGGCGATATCCGGGTGTACGAGGTGGATGTGCCGATCGGCCATTACAGCGACTGCGAGGTGGTGCCGACCTGCGGCATGGCCAATGCCGAAGGGATGATCATCCGCGAGGACGAGCCGGCCAGCTTCTATCATCCGAAGCACATCAGCGCGCAGCTGATCTGGTTCCGCAAGGGGTATGTAGAATATTTGCTGCCGATGGAGATTCCTGGAGGATCGCGGATTGAATCGCTGGAGCTGTCGATGGAGATCTGCTCGGAGGCGCCGAATTATGACAATAACTGGCCATCTGATATTACGGTATGGATCAACGGGGTGGAGATCGGCATGTGGACCAGCCCGGGGGACTTCGGCGACCGCAGGGGCAAGCTGAATCCGGCGTGGTGGCTGGATTGGGCGACCCAGTACGGGCTGCTTAAGACCTGGAAAATCGACCGCGAGAAGACGACGCTGGATATGGAGAAGGTGTCATCCGTGAATCTCAGCCAGCTGAATCTGGAGCAGAGCCCCAAGGTGCGTTTAAGAATCGGCATTAAGCCCGATGCGGTGCATCAGGGGGGCATTAATTTGTTTGGCAAGCAGTTTGGCGATCACGAGCAGAATATTGCGATGAAGGTCCACTTCATCCCTGAGGAAGAGACCGAATAGCAGGAGCCGTCAGGCTGTTAGTTGCAGGAAAACTGTAGCTAACAGCCTTTTTTAATCTTTTTAATTACAAAATATTTGTTTGAAAGCGTTGACAAAGAATCTTTATGGCCCTATAATCACCTCAAAGATACAAAAATCATGTAATAAAACCATTTTGATGTTTGTATCTTTCACTTTTCCATTAAAGGGGAGACACGGATGAAGAAGAGAAGCATCGGTTATTTGGTGTTGACAATGCTGCTGTCATTTTCCGTTATTTTGAGCGCTTGCGGCAGCAGCGGAGGAGGGAATTCGGCTAACGGCGGCAGCGGAAACGGGGCAGGCTCCACAAACAGCTCCGGGAACGCGGGGAACTCCGGGGACGGAGGGAATGCTTCCGGAGATACGGGCTCAGGCAATTCTTCCAGCACTGACAGCGGAGGCAGCGGCAAGCAGGTCACACTGTCCTTCTGGACGCTGTTTGACGGCGGTGACGGAGACAACATGCAGGCCATGGTGGATGAATTCAACAAGACACACCCTGACATTCAAGTGAAGAACACCAAGCTGGCCTGGGGCGAGTATTACACCAAGCTGATTACTGCCGTAGGGAACGGCAATGGGCCGGATGTCGGCATTTCCCATACCTCCCGCCTTCCTGACCTCATTGATCAGGGCGTCGTGACCGAGCTTGACGATACGGCAGCAGACGCAGGCGTGGACTGGAGCACCTTCAACCAGAACCTGCTGAACGCCACGATTGTAGACGGCAAACACTATGCAGTACCGATTGATACCCACCCATTCATCATGTTCTACAACACAAAGCTGCTGAAGGAAGCCGGACTGCTTGGTGCGGACGGCAAGCCGGTGCTCGAACAGTCGGCCGACGGATTCATGACCTTCCTCAAGACGCTTAAAGAGAAGCTTCCTGCCAAAGTGACTCCATTTGCGCTCTCCAACTCCAATGACGATCCTTACCGCTTCTGGTGGGCCTTGTATTCTCAGCTTGGCGGCAACGACCTGGTTGCAGATGATTTGAAGACGGCAGCTGTTGACAAAGAGAAGGGCATCAAAGCGGCCGAATACATCCAGAACCTGTATAAGCAGGGCTACATCAAGAAAAATGACCCCGACTTTTATAAAAATTTCCAAAGCGGCACAGCCGCCATCATGATGACCGGTGTTTGGGCAACCGGCACCTGGGAAACCACAAAAGGATTAGAATTCGGCGCGATGCCGATTCCGAAGATCTTCGATCAGGAAGCGACCTGGGGCGATTCCCACACGATTATTTTGCCGGTAACGAAGAAGGAAGACCCGGATAAACGCAAAGCGGCCATCACGTTCGCCAACTGGATCGCCGACAACGGCCAAATCTGGGCCAAAGCCGGGCATATTCCTTCCAAACCTTCTGTTCTTGAGAAGGAAGAATACAAAGCGATGCCTTACCGCAGCGATTATGCGGTCGTAGCCAGCACGGTGAAGTTCAACAAGCCGTCGACCAAGAACTGGCAGATCCGCGACAACGTCTCCTTTAAATTCCTGAACGAGGTGTGGGCCGATAAAATGACGCCGGCGGAGGCTATGGACAAAATGCAGGAAGGCGTGCAGAAGGAACTGAACGACTAAGATCCCAGTTTGATAACAGTCAGGAATGCCGGGGCCCGCAAGGTTAGCGGAGAATGCGCTTGTACCTAATCGTACCTGACCAGCGGGCCTTCGGATCGTTCGAATACGGGGGTGGACCGAGCATGAAGATGAAGAAAGGAAAAGCAGACCTTCAGGCGCTGCTGTTCCTGCTGCCTTTCCTGGCGGTATACGGCTTGTTTACGATCTGGCCGATGATTAAAGGCGTTGAAATGACGTTCTACAAATGGACCCTGATCCGCAAGATGAGCTACATCGGCTGGGATCATTACCGGGAAGTGCTGAAGGACCGGGAGGTCTGGGCGGCACTGTGGCACTCCGCTATTTTTGTTGTTTTCACAACACCGACCATGGTTGTGCTGTCGATTACGCTGGCGCTGATTGCCAACCGCAGATCCGTGCTGCAGAAATTTTACCGGAGCATCTTCTTTATTCCGAGCGTGCTGTCAGTGGCAGTGGCCTCCTACCTGGGCTTGTTTGTCTTCCAGCCGTATACCGGCCTGTTAAATTCGGTCATGCACTGGATCGGTCTGCTGCCGGGGGATCAGGAGCTGTTCTGGTTGACCGAAACCGGGCTGGCCTGGGTAGCCATCACCGTTCTGACGCTGTGGTGGACTGTCGGCTTCAACTTTATTCTGCACCTGTCGGCCATTCAGGAGATTCCGGAGGAGATCTATGATGCCGCCAAGCTGGATGGAGCGAATGACCGCCAGATGTTCTGGAAAATAACGCTGCCTTACCTGGGGCCGATCACGCGCACGATCACCATGCTGCAGATCATTGCTTCCTTTAAGGTGTTTATGCAGATTTATATTATTACGGGCGGCGGTCCGCTGGACCAGACCCGGCCGATCATCCAGCTCATCTACCAGACGGGCTTCAAGAAAAATGATCTCGGCTATGCCGCTACCATGTCCTATCTGCTGTTTGTTGTCCTGCTGATCTTGTCCGCTCTGCAGTATTGGCTCAATAACCGGAAAGGAGCCGATGTGCGATGAAATGGGTGTACCGTATTGTTTCATTATTCATGGCTGTCGTATTCGCGGCTCCGCTGGTGTGGATGCTGGTGGTCTCCATCAAGGAAGAGGGCATGAAGATCATCAATGTGCTTGACTGGTTCAAGCCGCCTTACTCTTTTGCAGTCTATGATGAAATACTTACCGGAACCAAGCTTTCGAACTGGATCATCAACAGCCTGCTGGTGGCGGTGGTCGTGACGCTGTTTACCGTGCTGTTTGCCGCTCTGGCCGGATTTGCGCTCTCGAAGCTTCCTTTCCGTTACCGGACCTTGACCTTCTTCCTGATTCTGGCGGGGCTGCTTATTCCGGGCGAAGCGACAATTATCCCGCTCTATCAGGTGGCCAAGGATATGAGCCTGCTTAATTCCTATCAGGGACTGATTATTCCGGCGCTTGCTTCCCCGGTAGCGGTCATTGTGTTAAAAAGCTTCTTCGACGGCATTCCTGCGGACCTGCTCGAAAGTGTGCAGATCGACGGGGGAGGAACATGGCGGATCTTCAGCCAGGTCATGCTGCCGCTGACCAAGCCGGCGCTTGCCTCGATGGCGATTCTGACGTTTATCGGCTCTTGGAACAATTTCCTGTGGCCGTTCCTGTCCATTACAGATGACAATCTGTTCACGCTGCCAATGGGCATTCCGACGCTGATGAGCCAATATTCCGAGGATTACGTGAAGCCGATGGTCATCAATGCGATCTCGTCCATTCCGATCATCATCTTGTTCGTTATCTTTGAACGGCAGATTGTCAAAGGCATCAGCATGTCGGGGATCAAAGGATGAGCGGGCCGGAGCTGAATTTGGTGCCGGGAACGGTGCCGCTTGAGCCGGCGCTGAGTTCTTCCCGGGTGCTGCCATCGCCGCTGCAGGCTTCCGCTTCAGTTACCGCAGAGCGGAGACGCGACAGATCGATCGATCTGTTTAAAGGCCTGCTGGTAGCCGGCATGGTGTACTGCCACTGCCTGCAGTTCTTCAGCGACCAGCAGGTGTATCCGGCCGGGCAGCGCTGGATTGACATCATCAATCTGATCACGTTCTCCGGCTTTGTCTTCAGTTTTGGTTATGCCTCCCAGCTGGCCTATTACAGCAAAAGCTTCCGGCGCGCCGCGCCGCGCATGCTGCTGACTGCCTTCAAGATGCTGGTCGCCTTCTGGCTGTCCGGCCTCGCTTACCGGCTGTTTATCGACGGCAGGCCCCTGTCCTGGGCAGGGATCCGGCCGGTTCTGCTGGTGGAGGAAATGCCGGGCTGGTCGGAATTTCTCATCTCCTTCGCTTACCTGACGCTGGCCGGACTGGTGCTCTTTGTACCGCTGAAATGGGCGGTAAGGCGGAAGGCGGCCGGCTTTCTGGCCGCTGCCCTGCTGCTGGCTGCCACTTATATTCCTTACGGCGCCATTCATGCCGTCAAGTTAGGGCCGCTGATCGGGACGCGGGACTTCGCCTCTTTCCCGGCGGTGCAGTATTTTCCTTATTATCTGCTCGGCATGCTGTTCGCCAAATACCGGATCGGCTGGGACTGGCGGGTGCTTGCAGGCGCGGCGGCCGCCTCGGCCTGTTTTGTCTGGAAATGGCTGGCGCCGGGGGAGGGCGGCGTACTGCCGGAGCGTTTTCCGCCGTCCTTATGGTGGATTATCGGCCCTGCTCTCGTGCTCTACGGCTATTACCTGCTTGCGAGGGTGCTGGGGCGGTTTCAGGACCGCTGGATGGAGCGCTCAGCCCATCCGTTTTACCTGCTTCAGCCCCTGGAAGTCATGGGCCGGAACGTCCTCTGGTTTCTGCTGCTGAGCAACATGCTGATCTTCGCTGCGGCCGCCAGCCAGCGGTCTTACGGCCTGCTGCTTCCGCCTGGCGAAGCCTTCATCCTGGCGCTTGCCCTGCTGGCTGTGACCGGGTTCAGCCTGTGGATCATGAGTCCGGGGAAAGCGGCGGGAAGACCGGAGAGGAGACCGGAGAGGAAACTAAAGGGCTGACCAGAGGATAAATCTTATACAAGCAGGCTTTGACCGGGCCGCCCATTTGCGGGATTGTTCCGAATACATTGCTCTGAATACATTGCCCTTATAACGTTAATTCCTGGAGAGAGGACAGATACCATGACCACTAAATCCTACATTAAAAATTATCCCAGACCGCAGTTTGTCCGTCAGCTGTGGGTGGATCTCAACGGAGAATGGGATTTCAGCTTTGACGATGAAAGGGCTGGAGACGCTGCACAGTGGATGATCCAGTTCCCGGAGGGCCGGACTATCAACGTCCCGTTTACTTACGAAACGCAGGCCAGCGGCATTGGCGAGGAGAAGCTGCATCCGCAGGTGTGGTACCGCAGGCGGATTACGCTTCCGCCGGGAGCGGAAGGCAAGCGCACGATTCTGCACTTTGAAGGGGTGGACTACAGGGCAGTCTGCTGGGTAAACGGCGTGCACGCGGGGGAGCATGAGGGCGGATATGCCGCGTTCAGCTTTGATATTACCCCTCATCTGAAGGCGGACGACGACAACGAAATTGTGCTGAAGGTCGAGGACAGCCAGAGCTGCACGCAGCCGAGAGGCAAGCAGCGGTGGATTAACGAGAATTTCGAATGCTTTTACGTGCAGACGACAGGCATCTGGAAGAGCGTCTGGATCGAGCAGGTCAGCGAGACCCGCATCGGCAGCGTCAAGATGACGCCGGATATTGACCGGCAGATGATCCGGTTTGATTTTCAAATGGAGGGTCTGGCGGGGAAAAAGGATCTGAGGCTCGAAGCGGAAATCTCGCTCAAAGATCAGCCGGTCAGGACGGTCAGCCTCTCCGTGGACCGGGACTGGCTGACGGTAGAAACCAGCGTACTGCATGAGGCGGGAGGGCCGTGGAAGCAGAGCTTATGGTCGCCGCAGCAACCGAATTTATACGACGTGGAATTTGTGCTGTATGAAGGAGAGCAGGAGATTGACCGGGCGGCTTCTTATTTCGGCATGCGCAAAATCTCCATCGAGAACGGCCAGATCCTGCTGAACAACGGCCCGCTGTACCAGCGGCTGATCCTGGATCAGGGCTACTGGGCGGACAGCCATTTGACGCCTCCCTCTGAAGAAGCGCTCATTGAAGATATTGATGCCATTGCGGCGATGGGGTATAACGGGCTGCGCAAGCATATGAAAATAGAGGACCAGCGCTTCCTGTACTGGTGTGATGTGAAAGGCATGCTGGTCTGGTCTGAAATGGCCGCGACCTATGAGTTCAATGATGAAGCCGTAGCGCGGTTCACGCGGGAATGGCTGGAGATCGTGCCGCAGCAGTACAATCATCCCTGCATCATTACCTGGGTGCCGTTTAACGAATCCTGGGGCGTGCCGCAGATCGGCCGTGAGGTGAAGCAGCAGAAATTTACGGAAGCGATTTATCATTTGACCAAAGCGATGGATCCCTACCGCCCAGTGGTGACGAACGACGGCTGGGAGCATACCGTGTCTGATATTTTGACGCTGCACGATTACGTGGAACGCGGCGAAGCTTTCCTGGAGATGTATAAGGACAAAGACGCGGTGGTGAACAACGGCGTGTCCTTCAACAACTGGAAGCATGCGTTTGCCGAAGGATATGGCTATAAAGGCCAGCCGGTCATCATCAGCGAATTCGGCGGCATTGCGTTCCAGACGGACAAAGGGTGGGGCTACGGCAACCAGGTTGCTTCCGAGGAAGCTTTTCTGGAGCGGTTCAGCAGCATAACCGGGGCGATCAAGGCCACGCCTTACATTTCAGGCTACTGCTACACGCAGATTACGGATGTGCAGCAGGAGGTCAACGGCCTCTTGACCGAGGACCGGAAGCCGAAGGTGCCGCTGGAGAAGATCCGGGAGATTAATCTGGGATAAGCCCGGCTCTGCTCAGGCAGCTGAAGCAGCTGAGGAAGTTGGGAATGAGGGAATGGCGCTGTATAAAAAAATAGAGCTGGCCTCCGGGAATCCGGGGGCCAGCTCTGTATTTAATTCTTTGTGGTCGGAAAGACATAGCTCTTTCCTTTAGACGGCGCAATCCCGGAAAGAATCAGCACGGCCGCGGCGGCGAACAGCAGCAGCATCGGCACTTTCCAGGAATCCGCTGCGTCATGCAGGGCGCCGAACAGGAACGGGCCGGCCGCGGCCAGCAGGTAGCCGACCGACTGGGCCATGCCCGAGATTTCCGAGGCCTCCTGCGCCGTGCGCGTCCGCAGGCTGAAGAACATCATGGCCAGGCTGAAGCAGGTGCCTCCGGCCACGCCGAGCAGGATGACGGAGACGGACAGGACGGCGAGATGGCCGTCCGCCAGCAGCACTCCGGCGAAGCCGATAACATACAGGCAGCAGCTTGCGGCCATGATCCCCAGCTGGCTTCTCATTTTGGCCGCGGCGATCGGGATGATCAGCGTGAACGGAAGCTGGCCGGCCTGAAGCAGGGAGAGCATATAGCCCGCTTGATCATGGGTCAAGCCCTGATCCACAAGCATGTCCGGCAGCCACGCGATAAAGATGTAGAAAATAAACGACTGCACGCCCATAAACAGCGTGATGCTCCATGCCATGCCGGAGCGCCAGACGCTGCGTCCGGGGCGGGAAGCCGAGCGAGCGGCTGCCGGCGAAGCGGCGCTTGCGGAAATGCCTCCGGAAGATCCGGCGGCCGCAGACAGCCGGCTCTTGTCTGGACTTCCGGAGACATGGGCTGCGGCGCCTGTTCCCGGCTTGTCCTTGCGCTTCAGCTGCGGTATCCAGAACAGGACGGCCAGCAGCGCGAGCAGCGAGATGGCCAGCATGGTGCCTCGCCAGGCCAGTCCGGTGCTCCG
Organism: Paenibacillus pinistramenti; assembly: GCF_005869875.1. GTDB lineage: Bacteria > Bacillota > Bacilli > Paenibacillales > Paenibacillaceae > Fontibacillus > Fontibacillus pinistramenti. The sequence continues at coordinate 86,217 of NZ_VAWG01000009.1, read as the reverse complement.
GGCGACAGGCACGCTGGCAGCGGAAGCGATGGCGGCAAACAGATTCATCGAGATCGAATAGATGCCGGTGATGAGGCCGAGGCGCAGCGGGAAGTTCTCCTTGATCAGGGCCGGGAGCATGACGTTGCCGGCGGCAATGCCGAGACCTGTTAACACCGTGCCAAGCAGCAGTGAAGCAGCGCTGCCGCCCTGCCGGACCAGGCTGCCTGCAAGCAGGACGAGGAGGGCGGCGAACAGGGTGTTCGCCATGCCGTACTGCCGCGCCAGCCTTGGCACAAAGGGAGACAGGCCCGCAAAGGCGAGCAGCGGTAGTGTTGTAAGAAATCCGGCAAGCGTGCTGGAGATCGGAATATCCACCCGGATCATGTCCAGCAGGGGACTGAGGGACGTCAGCGGCGTACGCAGATTGGCGGCGATCAAGATAATGCCTGTCAGCAGCAGCGCAGCACTCGTTCGAAGGCTGCCCTGCTCTTTATTCCGTTCCTGCAAACTTGTCTTTGAAGGCTGCAGGTTCTTGCTGCGGGACTTAGGGGCTTCTTCTTGTGCTCGGTGAGCTGTCTGATTCGTAGCGAGTGTATTCTTCATGAGCAGGTTTACTCCATTTCTATCGAGCTATGCTTTTAGCTGATGCTTCTAGTTAGTGATTCAAGCTAATGATCTATCCTAATGATCCAGACTAATAATCCTGACATTCTATATGAACCGAGGTCCAGCAGATAAATAGGATAACGTAAGGGAAGGGCCTATGTAAAGATTTTTATAGCAGGCCCTGCCTTAATCCGCAAACCTTCCGGTCCTGATAAACCGCGCCACAGCTGCCGCCGTCTCCATCTCGTAATGAATCTGCAGATGGTTGTAGGGCAGGATCAAAAAATCCGTAAGCCCTTCGATCTGCACGGAGCTGATCTCCACCCGCCCGTCGCTTTCGGGACTGAGGAGTCTTCCCAGCAGCAGATCGTTCCGGCTGCCGGCGATGGCCCCGGTCTCAACGGGAGGAGCCGGCAGTCCGGCAAACCGGCTGCTCTGCAGCGACTGCATCGTTTTAAACAGCCGGACATAAGGCTTGACGTATTTGGCGGCTATATCCGCAAGTACGGTGCCACTGTTCGGGGTTCCGATCAGCACCGCCCGGTGGACGCGGGAGGCGAGAGGGGATTCGGCCAGGAACTGCCGGATCACCAGACCGCCGCTGCTGTGCCCCGCCAGGGAGACTTTTTCGCCGGGAGCAAGCCGCTCCGTATATCGCTCGAAGACTCCGGCAAACAGCTCGGCACAGGCTTCAATCGTTTGAAAAGTTAAAGGAAGGCGAACCGATTCGCACTCGAACCCAAGCAGCGACAGATTCCGGCCCAGCACCTGCATATCCTTAGGCGTTTTGTGATAACCGTGCAGCAGCAGAATTTTATGCATAAGGGGCTCCTTTTTTCGAATGGATATAGTAATTTTTCATAGTATAGTAATTTTTCATATTATTTTTCATAGTATAGTAATTTTTCATTTTACGCCGGGATGGAACTTCTATAAGATGAATAGTTAAAAAGGAGTGTGTTGTTGAAGATGAAGCAGATCTCCGTTTATCACGTGGATGCTTTTACCCGGCGTCCGTTTGAAGGGAATCCAGCCGGGGTAGTGCCGGATGCAGGTGAATTAACCCTAACGCAAATGCAGAAAATTGCCAACCAGCTGAACCTGTCTGAGACGGCCTTTTTACTGCCGCCTTCTGATCCGGAGGCCGATTTTCGTGTCCGCTACTTCACTCCGCAGGTGGAGATCCCTTTTTGCGGTCATGCTACTATTGCTTCCGCCTGGCTGCTTGCCAATGAGTCCGGCTGGGCCGATCGGGCTGATCACATCACCTTCGAAACGCAAGTCGGCTTGATTCCTGTCTATTGGGAAAAAGAAGGAAAAGAAGCCGTCAAGGTGACCATGACACAGATTCCGCCGAAAGTAAAAGAAGCGCCGTTCATTGACAAGCTCGCGCTTGCCGGTTTGATCGGCATTGACGCCGAGCAGCTGGATGAGCGTTATCCCATCAAGCTTGCCCATACGGGCAACTGGACGCTGATCGTTCCGGTGAAGACTCATCAGGCCGTCGATGCAGCCAAGCCGAAGCAGCAGGAACTCGCGGCGTTTCATAAGCAGCACTCCATTAACAACACGCATCTGTTTACGTTCGATGCCAAGCCGGGGGTTGATCTCTATACCCGGGATTTTGCGCCTTCGATCGGGATTCCTGAAGATCCAGTGACCGGATCGGCGAATGGCGCTTTGGCCGGATATCTTGCCCTGGAGAACCTGACCGGCGGAAAAACAGACCTCATCATCGGCCAGGGCGATGCCCTCGGACGTCCCGGTACGCTCTATGTCACCGTCCTGAAGAAGGGGGCGGGTAAGGAGGCGGCTGCCGAGCCGGGGACCGATACGGATGACGCTGCCGATACGGATGTCATGATCCAGGTTGGCGGAGCTGCACATGTAACGATTGAAGGAACGCTGAGGTTAACGGAAAGCTGAGATTAATGGAAAGCTGAGCCGGTTTCAGTTTTAATCACATCCATTTTCCGATTGGGAGGGATTCACATGGCAGAACTGATCAAGGACGTGTTGGAAGACCTGAACAAACAGCTGGGCCGGATCGAGCGGAGCCTGAATCTGCTGAACGATGAACAGATCTGGAAGCGGCCTAAGGATACGATGAACAGTATCGGCAATCTCTGTTTGCATTTGGCAGGCAACGAATATCAAAATATTAGCAGTGCAATCGGGAACAGGCCGTTCATCCGGGAGCGGTCCCGCGAATTTACGTCAGATGGGGGACTGTCGAACAAGGAGCTGACAGCGCTCCTGCGCACCACCCGCGCTGAATCGGAAGCTGTATTAGCGGATCTGACGGACGATGATCTGCTGCGGGAGGTCATCATCCATTACGATCTGGAGGACTGGAACCGGATGTACCAGGTTCAGGCTTCTGCAGGTGAAACCTGTGAAACCCGAGTAATTGGCCGGCTGCTGGTTCAGGTTGCCGCACACTATGGATACCATGCGGGCCAGATTGTCCTGCTTACCAAACTGTTAACCGGTACGGACGAGCATCTGACAGGGCAATACCACTGACTGCGGCAACGGAGAAGGGAGGAGAGTTATGATCCGGCTTGAATATTTCCGGCATGCGGATTTTGCCCAGCTGATGGAATGGATCAGTTCGCCGCAATTTTTAATTCAATGGGGAGGCCACACCTTTCAGTTTCCCCTGGATCAACAGCAATTGGCGGCTTATTTGAGCCAAGCCAACACGGAGGCAAGCGACAAACACATCTATCGGGTGGTCCATGAAGCAACGGGTAAAGTGATCGGCCATATTAATCTACAGATCGACCGAATCAACAATTCGGCGCGGGTCGGTAAAGTCTTGGTCGGAGATCAAAGCCTGAGAGGGCAAGGTATCGGACAGCGCATGATAGAAGAGGCTGTGCGAATTGCCTTCGGCGATTTCAAAGTCCACCGGGTCAACCTGGGCGTGTTTGCTTATAATCATTCAGCCCTAGCCTGTTATGAGAAGGCCGGCTTTGTCAGGGACGGACTGCTAAGAGAAGCGAGAAAATTCGGCGATCAATACTGGGATTTATGGGAAATGAGTATGCTGGAGAACGAATGGGCTGGGCTGCAATAAGAAGAAGATAATATAAACGCTTCAAGGCATTATTACGGGCATTCCCTTACGGGAATGCTCAGGGTAATGTCTTTTTTTATTTGCGGAGCGGTTTGTAACCGGCTGAAATAGGGGTTCCATTTTATGAAAGGGCTTAATTTTTCTGTTGACAACATGTATATACAGGTTTAAAATGAGGCCATAAATTAACTTGTATATACATGTTATAAACAAGCGTATTCATTCTTAATCGCAGTTTAAAAGTTGAATTCAAGCCGGCTTACCGGGCAATGATTCAATTACAGCAATGGAGGGAGAGTTCATCCATGCATCAAGGGCAGACTTCGGATTGGTGGAAGAAATCAACCGTCTATCAGGTTTATCCCAAAAGCTTTAAAGACACAACCGGCAGCGGAACCGGAGATATCCGGGGGCTGACAGAGAAGCTTGATTATCTGCAGGAGCTTGGCATCGACATTATTTGGCTCCAGCCGGTGTACGTTTCCCCGCAAAATGATAACGGTTACGACGTGGCCGACTATTGCAGCATTGACCCGGCATATGGGACGATGGAGGATTTCGACGAGCTGTCGAGAGAGGTACGCAGACGGAATATGCATCTGATGCTGGACATTGTCGTGAACCATTCCTCCACGGAGCACAAGTGGTTTAAGGAAGCCCGCAAGTCCAGAAGCAATCCGTACCGGGACTATTACATCTGGCGGGATCCGGCGCCGGGCGGCGGCGTGCCGAATAACTGGCAGTCCAAGTTTGGCGGTCCGGCCTGGCAGTATGATGAAACGACGCAGCAGTATTTTTTAACCTTATTTGATAAGACGCAGGCGGATTTGAACTGGGAGAACCCGGCCGTCATTGAGGAGGTTGTCAAGCTGATGACCTTCTGGGCGGAGAAAGGCGTCAGCGGTTTCCGGCTTGATGTCATTAACCTCATTTCGAAAAATCAGAATTTCCCGAACGACGACGGCAGTGTGCCGCCGGGTGACGGCCGGAAATTTTACACGGACGGGCCGAGGGCCCACGAGTTTCTGAAGGAGCTGAACCGGCGTGTGTTCAAGCCTTACAAGCTGGTTACGGTCGGCGAAATGTCCTCGACCTCGCTGGACAACTGCATCCTGTATTCCAGCCCGGAGCAGGAAGAGCTGTCCATGACCTTTAATTTTCATCACTTGAAGGTGGATTACCCGAACGGGCAGAAGTGGGAGCTGATGCCGTATGATTTTGAGCAGCTGAAATCACTGCTCTCCGGCTGGCAGACCGGCATGCAGGAAGGCGGGGGCTGGAACGCCCTGTTCCTTAACAACCATGACCAGCCGCGCGCGCTGTCGCGGTTCACGGACGACGGCGGGCACCGCATAGAAAGCGCGAAGCTGCTCGCGACCACGCTGCACGGGCTGCAGGGCACCCCGTATGTGTTCCAGGGCGAGGAGATCGGCATGCCGAATCCGCAGTGGAAGAGCATTGAGGAAATGCGGGATGTGGAGTCCCGCAACATGCACCGGATTTTGCAGGAGCAGGGCAAGAGCGCTGAAGAAGCCTTTGCGATTATCCGGGAGCGCTCCCGGGATAACGCCCGCACGCCGATGCAGTGGAGCAGCGATGTGAATGCCGGCTTCACGGCGGGCACGCCGTGGATCAACGTGGATGAGCGTTATCTGCAGATCAACGTGCAGGAGCAGCTTGCCGATCCGGATTCGGTGTTCCATCATTATAAGAAGCTGATCGCTTTGCGGAAGGAGCTGCCGGTCTTTGCCGAGGGCAGATTCATCCGGCTGGATGAGGGGCACCCGCAGATTTTTGCATACGGGCGTATCGGCCAGGGCGAAGCTCTGCTGGTTGTCTCCAATTTCAGCGGAAGCCAGGCGGAGTACCGCCTGCCGGACTCTTTCGCCGGCGAATGGCTGGAGCAGGGTGAGGCAGAGCTGCTTGCGGGCAGCACGAAGACTGCACCGGCCTTGAAACAAGAATTGGTATTGCCGCCATACGGCTCCTATATGTGGCTGATCCGCCGCTAAGCGGGCGGACGGTACTGCAAGTGCAAGGCAAGGCCCCGCGCCCCGGCGCGGGTGCCGCCCCAGGGCGGGGAGCTTGATCAAATACAATATGGTTTGAACAATAGGAAGGAGTGATCCAGATGGCGATCGACAGAAGAAGTGTGGAACAGATCGTGGAAGCCGTAGGCGGCGCGGGCAATATTGAGGCAGCCACCCACTGCGTAACCCGGCTCCGTTTTGTACTGCATGATGAAAACGCTGTAAATACGAAGATGCTGGAGCAGAACGATCTCGTCAAGGGACATTTTTCAACACAAGGACAATTCCAGGTGATCATCGGCCCGGGGCTGGTGGATAAAGTTTATGATGAAATGATTACGATTACAGGCGGACAGCGCGCCTCCAAGGACGATATAAAGAAAGCGGCGGGCAAGAAGCAGAACCCGCTGCAGCAGGCCATCAAGACGCTGGCGGACATCTTCATTCCGATCCTTCCGGCCATCGTAACCGCCGGTCTGCTGCTCGGTATCAACAATATCCTGACCGGTACGGGAATCTTCTTTGAAGGCAAGTCGCTGGTGCAGGTGTACCCGGCATGGAATGATTTTGCGTCGATTATTAATCTGATTGCGAACACGGCCTTTACGTTCCTGCCTGCGCTGATCGGCTGGTCCGCTGTTACCCGGTTTGGCGGCAGTCCGCTGCTCGGGATTGTGCTCGGCCTGATTCTGGTCCATCCAGACCTGCTGAACGCCTGGAGCTATGCGCAGGCCAAGGTTGACGGATCGGTTCCTTACTGGAACCTGTTCGGCTGGCATATCCAGAAGATTGGATATCAGGGCCAGGTGCTGCCGGTATTGGTATCCTCCTATATCCTTGCGAAAATTGAACGTTATCTGAACAAGCATGTGAAAGATTCGATCAAGCTGCTGGTCGTTGCGCCTGTAACGCTGCTGATCACGGGCTTCCTGGCCTTTACGATTATCGGGCCTGTTACTTTCGCCATCGCCAATGCGATTACGGACGGCGTGGTGTACATTTTTGACAGCTTCCCGGTGCTTGGCGGTTTGATTTACGGCGGTTTCTACGCTCTGCTGGTCGTTACCGGCATGCACCATACGTTCCTGGCCGTGGACGTTCAGCTCATTGGTTCCGAGGGCGGCACCTTCCTGTGGCCGATGCTGGCTTTGTCCAACATTGCCCAAGGCTCAGCAGCGCTTGCCATGTTCCTTGTATTCAGAGAGCAGAAGAGCAAAGGCCTGGCCGTTACTTCTTCGGTCTCCGCTTTTCTCGGGGTGACGGAGCCTGCGCTCTTCGGTGTGAATATCCGCTATAAATATCCGTTTATTTTCGGCATGATCGGTTCGGCATTGGGCGGCATTCTGCTGTCGATCAACCATGTGCTTGCTTCCTCCATCGGGGTCGGCGGCATCCCGGGCTTCCTGTCGATTTTCCCTAAACAGTGGGGCGTATTCTTCGCCGGTATGGGCATTGTGCTGGTTGTTCCGTTTGTTCTGACTGTATTGTTTGGTAAAGTAATGCTGAGAAAAAATCCCTCCCGCGCTGCAGCCGGCGCCGAGTCCGGGACTGACGCCTCCGAACTGACAGCTGCCGCTTCGGAAACAGCGGTGCAGGCTTCGCGTCCTTCGGGCGCAAAGGCTGAGCGTGCGGGGGCTGCCGTTAACACGGCGGACAGAACGGCCCGCACCGTCGAGATTTCGGCTCCGGTTGCCGGAACCGTCGTGGCCTTGGAGCAGGTGCCGGATCCTGCTTTTGCAAGCGGACAGATGGGGCGGGGAATTGCAATTGAACCCGCAGAGGGCCGGGTGACCGCGCCTTTCGATGGAACGGTCCTGCATGTGACCAAGACCAAACATGCGCTGATGCTGGAGGACCGCAGCGGCGTGCAGATTCTGATTCATGTCGGCATTGACACCGTCAAGCTGAAAGGGGAAGGCTTTGTATGCCATGTGCAGACGGGCGATCAGGTCAAAGCCGGACAGCTGCTGCTTGAATTTGACCGGAATCTGATCCGCGAAGCGGGACTTCCACTCATTACCCCGGTCATTGTTCCGGAAGGCCAAGCAGGAATTGAAAGTGTCGAGGAAATGCCGGCAGGTCTTCAGGCAGGCGGGCAGCAGGCTGTTCTTAAAGTTCATTTGTTGTCCTGATTCATAAATCTTTAATGAGGCGCAGTCCTGCCCAGGGCTGCGCTTTCGTTCTCTGAACGGGTTGTGTTAAGATGGGGACGGTGATTAACATGGTCAAAAATATTTTTCTTCATATTTATAAAGAATACGTCGAACGCATTCAGCATGGACAGCTGGTGCCGGGAACGAAGCTCCCTTCGGAAAGCGAGCTGGCGGCCGAATACGGAACGACCCGGGAAACGGTCCGCAAGGCGCTGAACCTGCTTGTGCAGAACGGTTATATCCACAAAATGAAGGGAAAAGGCTCCTTCGTGCTGGACGTGCACCGGATGGATTTTCCGATTACGGGTCTGATCAGCTTTAAGGAAATGGCCGAGAAGCTCGGCAAGCCGACCAAGACAGCCGTTTATAAGACCTGCAGGGAACCGGCGTCTCCTGAAATTGCGCGCAATCTGCAGATTCAGCCGGGCGATCCGGTATGGGCGGTGATCCGGTCCCGGGACATTGACGGTGAACGTGTGATTTTGGACAAGGATTATTTCCTGCCTGAAATTGTGCCCGAGCTGACGGAGGACATTGCCTCCAAGTCGATCTACGACTATCTGGAGAACGAGCTTGGCCTGAAGATCAGCTATGCCAAGAAGGAAATTTCGGTTGAGGAATCGACGGATGAGGACCGCCGGCTGCTGGATTACCGGGGAATGTCGCATGTTGTAGTCGTGCGGAACTATGTCTATCTGGAGGATACGACTCTATTTCAATTTACAGAATCCCGGCACAGGCTGGACAAGTTCCAGTTTGTTGATTTTGCGCGCCGGGTCCATTAGGACAAGAAAAGGCCGTTTATCGGACATACAGACAGGGTGTTGGTTCTCCAATCCGGGGGACTTGGCAGCCCTGTCTTCTTTTTTGGTGCTTGTCGGCATAACCTTGTAACAGAGAGCATCAGGCCGGGAGGTTATCATCATGCGCATAGGCGGCAGAATAATTGTTCCAAGAAGGCGGCGGTGGGGCAGCAGGCGGATTCTGGGCATTCGCACCAGGCCAAAGGCGTCCAAAGGCTGGAAGTCCGGCGGAAGCGGCCGGAAAGCAGGGGGTAGCGGCGGATGGAAGCCGGCCAGCGGCCCTCCGCGCCGGGAGGTTAAGTCCAATAAGAAGCTGGTCTGGCTGATTGCCATTCTGGTATTCCTAATCCTGTTCATCCAGATGTTTGCTTACGTGGAGAAGAAGATGGAAGGCCCGCTGATCGAGCTCGCCAAGATCCGGGTCAAGCAGATTGCCACGGAATCATTAAACGAAGCGATTACCGAACAAGTCGCAAACGGCAAGCAGTACGGGGACCTGGTGGACTGGAAGACCGATTCAAATGGAAAAATCACCGGCTTCATGCTGAACTACAAAGCCCATATGGAAATTACGTCAGAGACGGTTCAGACGGTCAAGCAGACCTTGAACCAGGTCTCCAAGCTGAACGAGAAGATTCCGCTCGGCCAGGCACTCGGCAGCACGATTCTGGCCTCCTTCGGCCCGCGGATTCCGATCCGGATTGAGCCGCAGAGCGATGTGAAGGTCGATCTCAATACACGCCGGCAGGATGCGGGCATCAATATGATCCTGGTCGAGGTGTACCTGCATATCAAGACAGAGGTTTCGGTCATTGTCCCCCTCAACATGGGTCCGCAGGCGGTTGAAACGGATATCCCTGTCTCCTATCTGCTTGTCGTGGGCGATGTTCCGATGTATTACTACGACAATAAAGGCCAGCCGGTCGGGGAAAATGGCTCCAACGCTCCGAGCCTCGCGCTGCCATCGGAGCAGGCGGAACAAGGAGATTCCGCCGGAGCCTCAGAGACACCGGCAGAAACGGGCAGCATGTCCGGCTCGGGTTCGGGCTCCGGAGCAAGCTCAAATTCCCGCTCGGGCGCAAATTCCGCTTCCAATTCCACATCAGGCGCGGCTGACGGCTCAGGCGGAAATTCCCTTATTCAGCCTTAGAGGAGAAGTCATTTTCGCCTTCTTTCCTCGTTCTCCCAGCGCTTCAGCAGCGGATACGGATCGAAGGCCCATTCGTGGTGGCCGGTATCGCGGTAGATTCCGTAGTGAAGGTGCGGCGGGAATTTCCCGGAAGTGCCCGGCCCGCCGTAACCGCTGCTGCCGACCCATCCGACAACCTGACCCGGAATGACCGGGCTGCCGACTTCAATCTTCTTGTCGAAGCCCTGCAGGTGCGCGTAATAATGGTAGCGGTTCTGGATGTCGCGGATGCCGATCCGCCAGCCGCCGAACCGGTTCCAGCCTTTGGTCTCCACGATGCCGTAGCAGGCGCTGCGCACCGGAACCCCGTAGGAAGCGAACAAATCCGTGCCCTCGTGGATGCGCAGCCCTCCGAAGCCGCGCCGGTCCCCCCAGGTGCTCCGGTAGCTGTAGCTGCTGGATAACGGAAGCACAAAGGCCGTTTTGTTCAGATCAAGCGTCTCGAAGGTTTGATACAGCTTGGCGAACTGGCGGATGCGCGTCACCGCCCGCTCATTCTGGTAATAACGCCATAAAGCAATCTGGAAGTCATCCTCCGCCAGTCCGAGGCTCTTCATATAAAGCGCGAGACTGTACAGCGCGTCGTGGTCATCGTCGGGACTTGCCACCCCGTCACCGTCCGCATCCCTTCCGATGCCGCCAAACAAAGCGATCGTCGCCGGATGGGTATCGGAGGAATCCGGATTCAGCCAGCCTGCCCAAAATTCAGGACGGGGATTCAGGCTGACCAGCTTGCCCTTCAGGCGCTCCTGTTTGGATTTGGGCGTAACGGTCCGTTCATATTGATCCAGTGCGGCAAGGTAGTTCCACGGCACTTGGGTCAGTTCGCTGATTTCCTGGCACAGCATATACCGCTCCTGCAATATCTGCGCTGCCGTCGGTTCTGCCTTCTTGCCGGCTGCGTCCCCTGATTCTGACCTTGATTCTGATCCCGCTTCAGCTTCTGCAGTGATCTGGCCGGCACCGGTGAAGAGCAGCAGAGCCGAAAGAAAGCTTAATGCTGTTTTGCGTGCGGCTTGGCAAGTGAAGCTCATCTTGTTCCCTCCCGTATTAACGCTTCAACGTTAATTTGGTACAGGAATCCGATTTTTATCCATGGGGGAACGGAGTAAATGAGCCGCTTTCATGTTATAATGGGGGCAGTATGTTCGGCGCGGCGGTGACAACCCGGCCTAACGGACAAGGAACAGATGTAAACGGCAGTTGTTTACGGACAAGGGGGGCCATCGGTGTATATTCAAATCGGCAGCAAAAGCTATGAATTGGTTCAGGACCACAGAAACGGCTGGAATCCGGAAGCATTTAAGCAGCGCTACAGCGAGGTGCTTGACCGCTACGATTATATTGTGGGGGATTGGGGCTATAACCAGCTGCGGCTTAAGGGATTTTACAGGGACAATCATCCGAAAGCCAACCGGGATACGGCAATTTCCGGCATGGCTGACTATATTAATGAATACTGCAATTTTGGCTGTGCTTATTTTGTGCTTCAGAAGACGAAAGAATTGATCAAGGATATCGACATGGTCAGTCCGGATCAGCCGGATTCCGGGGAAATGACGGCAGACGGGCAGCCGAAAGAGCAGCCGCCGCTCAGGGAGCACTTATCCTCGCGTGAGCATCATGCCAAGATGAAGCAGGCCAAGGAGGCCAGCAAGGCCGCTGCCCGCGAGGCACGCGAAGCCCGTGAAGGGAAAGAGCACCGCGATTCTAAGGACCAGAAAGACCAGAAAGACCAGAAGGACCAGAAGGACCAGAAGGATCACAGAAACCAGAAGGATCATAAGGACGCTAAAGAGGCTAAAGAGCCTAAAGAGCCTAAAGATGCTAAAGATGCTAAAGATGCTAAAGAGCCAAGAGAGGCTTATCAAGCAAGAGAGGGCAAGGAAAATCGGGATAATCGCGAGAATCGGGATAACCGGGAAAGCCGCGAGAACCGCGAAAGCCGCGATAACCGCGAGAAGCAGGCTGCCCGGGAACGCGCCCCGCTTGCAGCGTCTTCTGCGCGGAACAAGCAGGATCATGAATAGCTGAATTCAGCAGACCAAACCATACAAGCAGACCAAATCATAAGCAAAACAACCCCTACCAGCAAAACAACCAAAACAAGCAGGCCGGAGCTCAACGCTTCATGCCTGCTTGTTTTTTAGTCTAATAGTATTCTCAAGATTAATCGAGGAACGCGTTGCGGACGCGCTCCCAGAACGGGAACGGTCTATACCGGACAAAGCTGATCTTCTGGCGGGCCACCTGGCAGCGGACGGACAGCAGATCGTTTAAATGCAGGCTGATGTGGTCCAGCGTGATCGTGAGATTCTGCTCTTTGCGGGAGTAAATGTCGCAGTGGTGGTGCTTGGGAAGCAGGAGCGCCGAGCCCATCGTCCGGAATACCCGGTTGTTGATCGAAGCGATTTCGGACAGCTGCATAGCCTCTATGGTCGGGTGGATCAGCGCTCCCCCAAGACTTTTGTTATAGGCCGTACTCCCTGAAGGGGTGGAGAGGCAGATGCCGTCGCCCCGGAACATTTCAAACATCTGGTCGTTAATATCCACTTGGGCAACCAGGGTTCCGTCCGTGCCCTTCAGCGTAAATTCGTTCAGGCAAATGTAGGACAGGGTGCCGGATTTCTTGGTAATCTCAACCTCAATCAGCGGGTAGTTCACAATACGGGGCTTGATGCTGCCTGGGGTGCTCTTTCCGCTCATCAAGGAGACCAGCTCCGGAAGCTCGTCCGCCTTCCAGTCCGCATAGAAGCCGAGATGGCCTGTATGTACGCCTACAAAAGCTATGGAAGGAATCCGGTCAATAAAGGTGTGAAAAGCATGCAGCATGGTTCCGTCGCCGCCGATCGAAACCACGATTTCCGGTGATTTTGCGTCGAGCTCAAAGCCATGTTCACCAGCTAATTTATGAAATTGTTCGGCCAGCTCAACCGAAAGGTTATCTCCGCGGTCTAGCACGTAGTATCTCAAGTGAAAGCTCCTTTACCCGGTTGTGGTGTGTTCGTTTGCTCTGCCTATCATTATACCGTAAACGGCCATCAATTCGTAACAATTCAGCAAGTACATGTCAGCCAAAACGATGATAATCCAATAACGGGTGCAAAAACAATATCAGCTTTGGATAAATTTGATGCTGCTGCGGAAAGGAAAATCCGGCCAAAGCGGGTTTAGGGTTTAGCGTATGCGCACAAAAATAAGACCGCCCCTAAGAGCGGTCCAAAACGTCCAGTCTGCATCCCATAATCAGCAGGCCTGTCTATTCATAAACATTTATTCATAATCGGAGCTGTAGCCGGCTGCACCGTCCAGGTTATCAACCGGGCGTACGATCGAATAAATCAGCCAATTGCCGTCATTTCCCTTCATAAAGGTGTATATGCCTTTAGTTAGTTCGCTCTCAGCCCCGGCTTCTATTTTTTCTTCCGTGTACATGACAATCATGTCACTCGAATTATAGAGATACTGGGATTTCAGGAGGGTGAATTTGAAGCCCGCGTCAAACGTGTCCTGGTAATTAAGCTGATCCTGGTTCTTGCGGTAATCATCTTCATATGCCGTAAAAGTTGCAAGCACCCCTTGCCAGTCCTTGTTATTAACCGCCTGGAGGTACTTGGCCAGAACGGCCTTCACGGCCTGATCGGCATCCGCCGGCACGGCAGCCGGTTTTGTTAAATCAGGGACGGTGTTGTAGGTATCATAAAGCTCAATGGCTCTGACTTTCCATTTCCCTTCGTCTTTAAAGAGCGTATAGATGTAGGTATCCTCGGAATCGGCAAAATACTCGCCGCCTGTCCATTTGAACTGCTCCGTTACATAGACCGAGGCTTCATAGCTGTCCAGGTAATCCAAATCCATAGCGGTAATCTCATCTGAGAAATCACTGCGCTTCATAAAATCGGAATGATCGGAGAAGTCAAACTCTGTTGGATCGAAAAATGCACCCTCATAACCGCCGAGGTTCTCATCGGCATAATCCTTCACCATCTGCTGCAGCAAAGCGGTAATATCGGCTTTATCCTGCTCTTTGGCTTCGGCTGTCGCAATCTCGATGATACCGGAGCCGGGCTCCCAGTTCACCTCTGCACCTGCCGCCTGGCTGATGAAGCGCAGGGGAACAAAGACCGAGTTGTTCCTGGAGACGGGGGCTGCCGCCATCGTTTGGGCCGCTCCGTTGACTCTGGCCGTCTTGCTGCCCAAGGTCAGCTCGATCGTCAGGCCTGCCTTTTTGCCGGTAACCTTATGGGTCTTGGCGTCCCATCCGACCTGCATGCCCAGCTTTTGAAAGATCGCCCGGAAAGGTACAAAGGTCGTGCCGCCGGAGGAAAATGGAGCTCCGCTGGTCTGCTGCAGAGCTTCGCCGTCAACCAGAATCAGAGTGGGGTCTGAGGATGCGGCGGAAGCCGGGAGGGATATGGCCGAGGCGAGCAGGGCGCTTCCCAGTAAAGCGTACATTTTTTTCATCAATACTTCTCCTCTTAATTTAAGATGATAAATAAGGCATATTCTACCACCCGGATTTAAAAATTGTCCACGCTCCCTTTTCAGCCTGCAGCAGGGGCCGGCCTTGCTGCCGGGGGCTTTTTGCACCGCTTGGCAATTTGCAGCGCCGCCGCCCTGGCGGCTAATGTACCGCTTGGCTTTTGCATCTGCTATCTCTTGGGCCGCCTGGCCAGTCTGCGCGTCCTGAATTTCTGAATGAGAATGACTAAAATAGACAAAATAAGCATGACCGCAATCAGCTTTATGCCATAACCGAGGTTGCCGGCGCTGGCCTGCCAGGCGTAAGAGGCGTTCCGGCCTCCCCAGCCTGCAAATGCAGTGTCTGCACGGGAGCTGTCCGGGCCGAAGAAGGGCCACAGCAGCAGAAGGAGCAGGGCCGAAAGCACCGCGTGGATCGATCTTGCGACTAAGAATGGGGTATAGCGCAGGTCCGTTGCGTTTAAAATGCTGGCCACCTGCGCATGAACCGACAGCCCGCCCCAGGACAGGATAAACGCCGCCGCTGCCGCCTTGTAAGCAAGCGGAACGCCGTCCGGCGCTGCAGCCGCATTTTTGGCCCCGAGCGTCACTTCAAATATACCGCTCATAAAGGGCTCGGCCAGCGAGGAAGGCAGACCCAGCAGCGGAAGCAGCCTTTGAAGGCCTTCATACAGGACGGCCATTGCCCCCGACGCGGACAGAATCTCAAGAAAGACGGAGAAGAAGACGACAAGGCCGCCGACTACGGTCATCAGGCGGAGGGAGGTCAGGATGGCCTGGCTGAGCAGCTGTCCCAGCTCCCGGCCGTCCGCGATCCGGGCCTCATGCATGGCCAGCAGCGCGGCCTTCAGACGGGGAACCCTGCGGATCTCCGCCGGGGTGCTGCTGTTCATGCTGGCCGGGCCGGTCCCTGTAGTCCCTGAGGTCCCTGAAGCGGGCTGCTCCTGATCCCTGCGCTTGTAGAAGCGCATGAAGAGGCCGATGACCACGGAGCCCCCGTAATGAGCCAATGCCAAAACCCCGGCAATGCGGGGATTGTGAAAGAATCCGACGGAGACTGCCCCGATCAGAAAGATAGGATCTGACGAGGTTGTGAAAGAGACGAGTCTTTCCCCCTCGACGCGGCTGATCAGCTTCTGCTCCCGCAGCTTGACGGTGAGGCGGGCGCTGACCGGGTATCCGGCGGCAAAGCCCATGGCGGCAACGAAGCCGCCGCTTCCGGGAATACGGAAGGCCGGTCTCATAAAGGGATCGAGCAGCTTGCCCAGGAAATGCACGATGCCGAAGCCGAGCAGAACCTCGGAGATCACAAAGAAAGGGAACAGGGAAGGAAAGAGGACGTCCCACCAGATGGACAATCCCCTTACCGCTGCATCCCAGGACGATTGGGGGAAGGTCAGCATGAGCAAACAGATGGTGATGAGCGCCAGAAGGATAAATGGCAGCCCCAGCCTGGAAATCCGCACCTTAAACGCCTCCACAATCATAGAATATGTATCGGTCTCCTTAGTTCTATGAACACAATAGGACAAACAGTACAAAAAAATAAGAAAGCGCTCACTTGATAGCTGATTTTTAAACCCCGCTATGATAAACTAGAAACTGTAAGCAGCAACAGCATCGCGGTCTCTTATGATTTTCCACAAATCCTGATGAGCGGAGTGATGTATATGAGTTTTGTAGCAGGTGTTCTCGTATGTGCGTTTGTATATGTCATACGCGCCTCTCTAGCCCGTTCAGGCGAAGAGGATTGGCGCAGCTACTAGACGGCAATATTGAAGAGGGTATGGAGCGCTGGGAGCAGCGCTCTTTTTTTGCGGCTGGGCATTATGCGGCCGTGCATAACGTAATTCGCTTAAATCTTTGCTATAATTAGGATAATAGTCTTGAAAGGTGATGAAGCTCATAATGAACCCGGAACAGGGACAAAGTTTATATGAAATTCTGGGCGGCGGGGAGGCCGTCCGCAGGATTGTTGAAGCTTTTTATCCCAAAGTGCAGCGCAATCCTCTGCTTGGGCCGCTGTTTCCGGAAGATATTACCCCGGTAATGGAGAAGCAGTATATGTTTCTGACGCAGTTCTTTGGAGGCCCTCCGCTGTATTCCGACGCCTTCGGCCATCCGATGATGCGGGCCCGGCATCTTCCGTTCCCGGTGACTCCTGAACGCGCGGAAGCCTGGCTTGCCTGCATGGGCGAAGCGTTAACTGAAGCGGGCATTGAGGAGCCGCTGCGCAGTGCTGTTCTTCAGCGCTTATCCGGTCCGGCTATGCATTTCGTTAATACACCATCGTCTAACTAACCACCCGCCATAATGAAATTAAGCCGGAAGGAAGGAACTGGCCATGCATCTTGAGCCCCTATATACAACCAAAGCAAAATGTCTCATGTGCGAGGAAGAATTCGCGACCTCCCGGGTGCGTCCAAGCTTTAAGCGGGCGACCCGGATGGATACGGATTTCTGCGGCTATTATCAGAATGAGAATCCCGATTTTTACGTGGTCAAGGTCTGTCCGCACTGCGGATTTGCCTTTACTGAAAATTTCGGGGCGAATATCAGCGACAGACAGAAAGAGGGCTTTAAGAAAGAGCTGGGCGGGCGTCTTCATCCGCGTGACTTCAGCGGCAAGCGCGACTGGGAGGCTGCGGTGGAGAGCTACAAGCTGGCCCTGCTGTGCGCGCAGTCCATCAACGAGAAGGAACGGCTGATTGCAAGCCTGCTCCAGCATATTGCCTGGCTCTACCGGTACAAGGGGAATGAGGAGCAGGAGCTGCGTTTTCTCAAATACAGCCTTGAATCTTATATCAAAGTCTTTGAATTGGAGGGCGTCGGCGCGAACGATGCTAGGCTGATGTACCTCATCGGGGAGCTTTACCGCAGAACGGGCAGCTTCTCCGAAGCGGTCCGCTGGTTCTCCCGCGTAATCAATGACCAGAAAATTATGGACGCAGCGATGATCCGGGCTTCCCGCGAGCAGTGGGCGGTATTGCGTGAGCAAATGCTTGCGGCCAAACACGAGCTGCCGGAGGAGATGAAAAAATAAACCGGCAGGCGCAGGCGCCTGACCGGTTCAGCGGATTACAGTATCAGTCAGAAGATAATCGTCATCGCTGTCCAGAATCGTCAGCCTGTGGTAGCAGCAGGGGAACACCAGCAGTTTCTTCTTCCCCTCGCGTACGCTGATGATTTCTTTAGGCTTCATGGGAAGCAGGACATTGTCTTTACCACAGAAAGGACAATCGGGTACATAAACGTCACCCATCGTAACATCATAAGGCAGGGCTTTATTGAACGGAATCATTGCCCGGCTTTGTCGTCCTTCGCGGATTCCTCTTTGGCCAGCTCGGCCAGCTTCTGCATCAGAATATGCTGCGGCATATGCATCAGCCGTTCGATGGGAACATTCAGCTTCTCAGCCAGCTTCACCGCTGTCTCTGCTGATATTTGTAAAGGTCTCATAATTAATGCCTCCTTTATGCCTGTTGAGCAGGATATACCTATAGTTATACACTCTGTTACACAGAAGTATCAACCTATCTGACTGGGAAAGGATGTATGTGAAGATGAGCACACTGAAACAGCCTGTAAGCCTGACCTGGGATTTGGAATCGGTTTTTCCCGGGGGTTCGGATTCAGCCGAGTTCCAGAATTATTTGCAGCAATTGGACAAGAGCATTAAGGAATTGGAGCAGTTTGTGAAGCAGGCCTCCGCGCCGGCTTCGGTTGAGGAGACCAAAGGCTTTGACGAATTTCTGGACAAGCTGCAGGAAGCAGCAGCCAAGGCCGGGCAGGCTAGCAGCTTCATTAGTTGTCTTACCGCACAGAATGTTAAGGATAAGAAAGCGGTCCAGCTGTCGGATAGAATCACTTCCTACAAAGCTCAGCTGCAATCCGTTTCAGCCTTATTTGAAAATATTCTTCGCTCCACCCCTGATGAGGTGTTTGCAGGCTGGATCCAGGGGGACAAGGCTTCACAGATCGCCTTCTACCTGAACGAGACCCGTGAGAAAGCCAAGGACAAGCTGCCGCCGGAGCTGGAGAGCCTGGTACTCGATCTGTCCATTGACGGCTACCATGGCTGGGGTGAGCACTACGACACGATTGTCAGTAAGTTCAGCCTTCCATTTACCGATGAGAACGGGAATACGGTTAATCTGTCCGCGGGTCAGGCCCATAACAAGCTGCACGATCCGGACCGCAGTGTCCGGGACGAGGTGTTCGCCCAGTGGGAGGAAAAATGGTCCGAGCTGGCGGATTACGGCGCCGACACGCTGAACCGCCTGGCAGGCTTCCGCCTGAAGCTCTACAACAAACGCGGCTGGGAGGATGTGCTGAAGGAGCCGCTGGCGTACAACCGCATGACCCGGCAAACGCTTGATGCGATGTGGCAGGCGATCACGGAATCGAAGGCCGTATTCGTCAAATACCTGGAGCGCAAAGCGAAGCTGATGGGAGTAGAGCAGCTTGGCTGGGCCGACGTAGAAGCACCGCTTGGCGGCACTGCCGGCGATCAAATTCCTTACGGGGAGGCTGCCGAGCTGATCGTGAAGGAATTCGGCGGCTTTAGTCCAAAAATGGCCGAGTTCGCGGCGCACGCCTTTAACAGCAGCTGGATCGAAGCGGAGGACCGCTCCGGCAAACGTCCTGGCGGCTTCTGCACCACGCTTTCAGAGAGCAATGAAACGCGCATCTTCATGACCTTCGGCGGGACGGCCTCCAACGTGTCTACGCTTGCCCATGAGCTGGGCCATGCTTATCATTCGTTCCTGCTGAAGGAGCTGCCGGAATTCAGCCGCGATTATGCCATGAACGTGGCCGAAACGGCATCCACCTTTGCGGAGAACATCCTGTCTTCCGCCCAGGTCGCCCGCGCTTCCAGCAAGGAAGAGAAGATCAAGCTGCTGGAAGAGAAGGTGCAGCGCAGCGTGGCCTTTTTCATGAACATTCACGCCCGGTTCCTGTTTGAAACCCGTTTCTATGAGAAACGGAAGGAAGGCCTTCTCAGCGCCGAAGATTTGTCGGGTCTGATGGAGGAAGCGCAGAAAGAGGCTTTCTGTGATGCCCTGGCCTCGTATCATCCGCATTTTTGGCTGTCGAAATTGCATTTCTATATTACGGACGTTCCTTTCTACAACTTCCCGTACACATTCGGCTTCCTGTTCAGCAACGGCTTGTTCGCCCGTGCGCAGGCCGAAGGACCTGCTTTTGCCGGCAAATACGACGCTCTGCTCGAAGATACAGGCCGCATGACGGTAGAAGATTTGGCGAAGAAGCATCTGAACGTGGATTTGACGAAGCCGGACTTCTGGCGTGAGGCTGTAGCAGTCTCCGCAGCGGATGTCGAACAGTTCCTGGAATTGACGAAGGATTTGTAAGAGCTGTTTGTGATGCAATTGAAGCGAATAGCTAAGCATGAGAAGCGGTCCTGAGGGGCCGCTTTTTTCACTGCCGCTGCTATCCAGGGAAGTTGGAGAATAACGTCGATATCTATCTGTTGACCGCGAATACTGGCGAATTTTAGAATTTTGAAGCATGACAAATTAGGAATAAATACCCAAAAATGTACCATATTTCTGTTAAACGATCGGATAATAGAATATAATGTGACATAAGCCCTAAATAAAGGGAAATCACATCATTAAGGGGAGTGGGAATTCTGAAGGCAGAGCAACTTTCATTGTCCAGGCAGCTTGATTTGGTATTTAAGGAATTAGAAGCAGAGCTGGGGAATTTATCCTCAGGAACAGTATTTATTCAGATCCGCAACAACGTGGTTGGCAAATTCGGCATCCGGCACAACCCCATAGCCGGGAGGAACGGGCAGCTGTCCGATGACGATGAGGGTTTGAATGCCGGCCAGCTTCAAGCTTTCCGGAATATGGCTATTGAAGCTTTGAAATTCAAGAAGTCGTGGACGCACGGAGAAATCAGTTACGAGTTCGCGCTCCGTCAGGGGACGATTGTTGTGGATGCCACGCTTGAATCCAACTATAATATGGCGAATCTGATGATTCGTTACCCGAGAACAAGCCATACATACGGAACGTACGGAGAATGGAAGGATCTGTCTTAGCAGCATTAAACAGCATTAGTTAGATAAAAATAAAGGAATAACAGCAGAAGGTATGCGAGCCCGCATACCTTCTGCTGTTATTCCGCGAAAAATGTACAGTGCGCCGGCGCCGAAGCCGGCGTCAGCGCACTGATGGTGTTTATAAGGAACAAATTCCATTGTTATTTACCGGACAATTGTTGTTCAGCCAGTTGAACCAAACGCTTTGTGATATAGCCCCCAAGGGAACCAGTCTCACGGGAAGTGTAGTTACCATAGTAACCGTCTGCTGGAATTTGTACGCCCAGCTCTTGTGCAGCTTCCATCTTCAATTGCTGCAAAGCTGCAGTTGCTTGAGGAACGACCAGGTTGTTGCTGCCGCTGCGTCCTTGTGCCATGTTTGTCACCTCCTTCGTTCGTTGTGAGGTTAGTATGATCCTGAGCGCCGAAAATATGCGTTTCAAATTTCAAATATTAAAGAGTTAAATATTTCCTGACAATCGCAATAAAAAAAACCCGCAGTTATGCGGGTTCAGGTTCTGGATAAACCATCTGAAGGTTAAGCGTCAGCTCAAGCGACTGCTCCGGTTTGATATCGAGCAGGCCGCTCTCCTCGTGAGGAATGCTGAGATTAGGAGCATCCGGCAGCCAAGTATAAGGCTCGATACAGAGGAACTGATCGGCTTCCCCTTTGGTATACAGCACCCAATGTTTGAAATAAGCCGGATCGGCAGAGTATTTCAGGCCATAGCCGTCCTTTCGGAGCAGCAGGGCTTCAGCCGGCTTCCCGCCGATTTGCAGCGGAGTATCAAAGTTCGTGCCCTTGAGATTCAGGCTGTCATTCAGAGCCTCCAAATCTCCCAGCGGGGCTGTTTCT
The DNA here is from genome assembly GCF_005869875.1 of Paenibacillus pinistramenti. Classification (GTDB taxonomy): domain Bacteria; phylum Bacillota; class Bacilli; order Paenibacillales; family Paenibacillaceae; genus Fontibacillus; species Fontibacillus pinistramenti. The sequence goes on along the minus strand of NZ_VAWG01000009.1, from coordinate 64,961 downwards.
CCCGTAGTAATGATCTCCTCGTCCGTAACGTACAGCCTGCTTACAGGCAGCTTGAGATTCCAGTTCTCAGGCTCTCCGTCAATCAGGAACCAGGTATGCAGGCCCAGACCAAACGGAGCGGCAGCTGTACCCAAATTGGTGATGCGGAAGGTTTGGGTGAGCGAAGCTCCCTGCAGGCGCAGAATCATTTCCAGCTTAAGCGGCACCGGATACTGGCGCATCCAGTTTGGATCATCGCTTGTTACAAATTCGGTCGTAACGGAGCAGCCGTCCTCATCCTCTTCAATATCACTGACGCACCAGCTCTGTGTGCGGTGAAGGCCATGAATATGATTGTCGTTAGCGGTATTCTGGTCAAATTGATACGTTTGTCCGGCATAAGTAAATCTTCCGCGGCGGATTCTGCCCGGCGGAATAAGCAAAGGAATACCGAAATGGTAAGGTTTCTGCAGATAAAAGTCCAGGTCATTCTCGTCCGGGCGGCGCAGCACTTCGCGCTGATTCACCAGGTCTCTGATTCCGATAATGTTGTTGCCGAGGCGAGGCAGCAGCGTGACTTCAAGCTCCCGGCTATGTAAAATGTACGTGTCGTAACCATTCCATTGCCCTTTGGTCACTTTTTTCATAATTAAGCTCCTTTTCCCAATTAAAGATGTTCAAATCAGGTAAATCAGGTTAAGCCTATCATAACATTTTTGGCCTTGCCCGTAAAAATGGATTTGACTTGCCAGATGCTCCCGGCTATGATGACTATATCAAATTCATTTCTAACACAAAGTGATGACGGGGACAAGTAAACGCATATGATTTTTCCAGGCAGAAAGCCGGTGGTTGATGCGAACCGGCGGAAAGCGATGCGGCGAATGGACCCCTGAGCGCTGAAGGGAACGGAAGGCCGGATGGTCCTCTCAGTATGTTCAGCCGTTAATCCGCGTTAAGGATTTTAAGGCCGGGTTTGTATGCAGCGTACGGGCAGCTAACTTCGGCGAATTAGGGTGGCACCACGGTCTCACGTCCCTTGCGGATGTGGGGCCTTTTTTTGTTGTCCGCAGCTTCTTTATTGTCTTGAACAAAATTGGTTCAATTAAGAAACTGGAAATGATTGAGGAGGTCAGACCTGTGAAAACTGTATTTTCGGGCATTCAGCCCAGCGGCAAGCTTACCATCGGCAACTACATCGGAGCGATGAAAAATTTTGTGAGCCTGCAGCATGAACATAACTGCAACTTTGTTATTGTCGATATGCACGCGATTACGGTTGCCCAGGACCCGGCCGCTCTCCGCGAGCAGTCGGAAGCCGTGGCAACACTTTATATTGCGGCCGGAATTGATCCGGCCAAAGCCAACGTGTACATGCAGTCGCATGTGCCGCAGCATGCGGAGCTCGGATGGCTGCTGACGACCCTTACCTCCATGGGCGAGCTGGAGCGGATGACGCAGTTCAAGGACAAATCCGCCGGCAAAGAAACGGTAGGCGCGGGGCTGTTCGTCTACCCGTCCTTGATGGCGGCAGACATTCTGCTGTTCAATGCCGACCTGGTTCCGGTAGGGGACGACCAGAAGCAGCACCTGGAGCTTACCCGGGATCTGGCCGGACGCTTCAATTACCGGTTCGGGGAATTCTTCAAGCTTCCTGAGCCATACATTCCTGAAATTGGCGCGCGGATCATGTCATTGGATGATGCCTCCAAGAAAATGAGCAAAAGCAATCCGAATGAAGGCAGCTACATCGCGCTCCTGGATCCGCCGGATGTGATACGCAAGAAGATCAGCCGGGCAACCACGGATTCCGGCCGCGAAGTGAAATACGATCCGGCGAACAAACCGGAAGTCAGCAACCTGATCGGAATCTACAGCCAGCTGTCCGGCTTGTCTGTCGCCGAAATCGAGCAGCGCTATGAAGGACAGATGTACGGCCCGTTCAAGAAGGAGCTGGGCGAGGTGGTTGTATCCGTCCTTGAGCCGCTGCAGCAGCGTTACCGCGACATCCGCGAGTCCGGCGAAATCCGCAAGATTCTGCGCGAGGGAGCAGAGCGGGCGGAGGCGGTTGCGGCGAAGAATCTTAAAGAAATTCAGCATCTGATGGGATTTCTGCCCAGAGGCTGAATTTGGCAGAGGAAGAGCTGCACAGGCCGTGCAGCATCCGGAGGACGCCGGCGAGGCGTCCTCTTTTTTATTTTTCGAACAGGAAATGTTGCAGTTCCCGGTTATCCGGGCTATTTTCGCGTTTAAAAATGGATATGCTAATGAAATGGCTGACTCAGGACCGCACGGTCTCCGTCACTAAATTGTCATACAAAAATCACGTTTTTCCCGCCTTAATTGAACATGTTTCCCGGTTGATATGATAAAGTTTATAGAAGAGATTGTTCACAATTATATTTTTGTGTGAAAGAGTGCTTGTTGGATTTTAAAATTAGGGAGGCAGTAACATGGGCAAACCATTAAGATATCAGGCGGGAGCGGATGGAGCGGCATTGTCTGTTAATCCGTCTGCGGAGTCGGCGACCTGGCGTGATTTCGTTGCGCTGACCAAGCCGGGCATTCTCCGCTCGAACCTGATTGCAACTTTTGCAGGGTATTGGCTTGCCGCCCACTGGCATATTGATTTCATCATGCTGATTGTAACGATGATCGGCACGGCGCTGGTGATGGCGGGGGCTTGCGTATTTAACAACTATTATGACCGTGAGATGGATACCAAGATGGCGCGGACCCAAAACCGGGCGCTGCCGCTTGGCAAGCTCTCCCCGCGGACGGTGCTGATTTACGGGGCGGTTCTGGGACTGGTCGGACTTGCCATGCTGTTCCTGTTCTCCGGTGTTCTGGCCGGATTGTTCGGAATCGTCGGAGCTTTTGTATATGGCGTCGTTTATACGATTTGGCTGAAGCGTTCATCGACGTGGAGCACTTCTGTCGGTGCTATTTCCGGGGCCATGCCGCCGGTGATCGGATATGTAGCCGCATCGGGCCAAATTGATCTCGGAGCCTGGATGATCTTTGCTATTCTCTTCCTGTGGCAGCCGCCGCATTTCTGGGCTCTCGCCATCAGACGGGTGGAAGAATACCGCGCCGCCGGATTCCCGGTTCTGCCGGTCGTGAAAGGCGTTAACCGTACCAAAATTCAAATGATTCCTTATATCGCCCTGCTGCTTCCGATTCCTTACATTATGTATGTAAGTGATGTTACCGGCGTCTGGTTCCTAATTATCGGCACCCTGCTGTCCGCTGTCTGGCTGATTATGGCCCTTGTCGGCTTCGGGAAGCAGGATGTGGAGAAGTGGTCGAAGCGGGTCTTTCTGTTCTCGATCAACTATCTGACGCTGAGCCTTATCGTGATGTTCCTCGATACGGTTCATAAATAACAGTTCATAAATAACAGTTCATAAATAACGGTTCATAAATACCAAAAAATAAGACGCTCTCAGCGGCTCTGCCGCCAGGAGCGTTTTATTTTTTTGCGCGGATATATGCTTACCAAGTCTATTCCAGACCGGGCTGCGGAGGGGGATACAAAATATACTCCTCCAGGCCGGCCTTCTCCAGCTGGGCGATCACATATTCATCCGGCGTGCCCTCCACGCCCGCGTAGCCGCGCCGGGTATACATATGCTCCGCATCGGGAAAAGCATCCCGCAGAATAGCTCTGATCTTCTTCCCGGAGGAATCGTTGTCCATAAACAGGTAAACTTCGTCGTTTCTGGTTTGCCTGCGCAGCTGTTCGAGCCGGAGACTGCTCAGGGAACCAAAGGTGCACAGGATGTTGACTTCGCCGCTGAGAAGGCGGCGCAGCTTGCTGCGGTCATTTTTGCCTTCGACAATGATTGTAATCTCCGCCATGTCTTCACCTCGCTGCCCTTAGTGTAAACGTAACTCCCCCTTTCATGCAAAATAGTGAGGCGTCAGGCAGCCGGAGGGCCGCCGACCGTCAAGGGCTGCTTTGGCAGGCGCCGGGCCGGCGGAACGAGGATCAGCAGCAGCATCAGAATGACGAAGGCCAGGAAATACGGGGAAAAGGTCAGGTGCAGCTGCCCCGCAGCAATCGGACCGATAAAAGAGCCGAGTGACATCGCAATGGACTGGAAGGAGAATACTCTGCCCATCTTGTCTCCGCCGCTCAGTTCGATGAACAGAGAGGAGATCGCCGGGAAAATGATGCCCTTCGACATGCCCATGACGAATAAGACGGCAGGCATCGGGATTTGGCCGGGCATGGTTAGCCCGAAGAAGCAGAGGGCGAGCAGCAGGATGCCGCCAAGCGCTCTTAGAAACGGAGAGTAGCGGTGCAGGAACAGCATGCCCAGCGTAACCAGCGAACCCAGACTTAGAATCGAAAAATATATACCGGTGTGCAGAATGCCCCCGGTTCCGCCGCCGTCATGCAGCGGCAGCTCAAAGAACAGGATGCCCTGGGAGCAGGCGACGCCCAGCGGCAATAAATAATAGATCAGCGAAATGCCCGGAAGCACGCCTGCATGCTCAGACTTGGCAGCATGCTGCCTGGACATGTCAAGCTGCAGCTCGGCTGCCTTGCCGCGAATCGTTACAAAGGCCAGCAGGCCGGCGGAGATGAGAATCCAGCCCAGGGTCTGGAAGGTCATGGAGAACCCCGCAAATTTAACGAGAAAAGCTCCGGCCGCAGGCGACAGCACCGAAGCGAGGGTATGGGTGACTCCATGACCGGCCATCAGCTTGCCTTGGGTTACAGCGTCTTTGGACAGGGAAGCAAGCAGGGCCAGGCAGGCAGGCGACAGGAAGGCCAGCACGAAACCGCTGATCGAGCGCAGCGCCAGCAGCTGCCAGGGCTCGGTCACCTGCGCCTGGAGCAGCAGGACAACACCGGCTGCAATCAGGCTGAAGACGATATAGCGCTTGCTCCCGTGCTTGTCAACTCCATGACCGGCAATCAGGTTGCCCGGCAGATGCGTCAGCGCATAGATGCCCATCATCCAGCCGATAAACGCCGGAGCAGCTCCCAGCGACACCGCAAACGGCGTCAGGATCGGATATTGGGCATGCAGGTCAAAGAAGGCAATGAACATAAAGAAATATAGCCCTATAGCGATTTTCATGGGGATCCTCCTAAAAGTTTTGTTGAGCATAGCTACCTTGAAACAACTTCGAAACAAAACTTGCTTCGGAAGCATAGGCTTAGTTTTGTTGAGCATAGCTACCTTGAAACAACTTCGAAACAAAACTTGCTTCGGAAGCATAGGCTTAAGTTTTGTGAAGCGTTACCGCTCCGAATAGACTTCGCAGCAAAACTCGCTTCGGAAGCATAGGCTTAGTTTTGTTGAGCATAGCTACCTTGAAACAACTTCGAAACAAAACTTGCTTCGGAAGCATAGGCATAAGTTTTGTGGAGCATTACCGCTCCGAATAGACTTCGCAGCAAAACTCGCATCGGAAGCATAGGCTTAGTTTTGTGGAGCTTACGCTTATTTTTGGTAATTAAAGGCTGCGAGGCCGCGCCGGTCCTGTCCAGGAAGCGGGCCATGCTCTACTTGTACGCCTGGTTCCGGGCAGATATGCCATTTTTGTGATAACCGCACTGGAATTGGGGAGCTGCAGGGTTAAGCTGGGCTATGATTTGGCGATCATGTATAATAAACATGGCATTTACTGCAGAGCAGCATGACATAGGTCCGATAAAATGGATACAGGGGTGTTATATTCGATGGATTTTCAAAGCTGGGATTATCAAGTTTGGGTCGATTATTTCAAGCAGAACTGGCTGATTATCGTGGTTGCTCTGGTTGCGTTGTTCCTGGTAGCCAATCTGGTGAAGACCGTGATCAAATGGGTTCTGATCCTGATCATCGCCGCGTTTCTGATTGTTTACAGCGGAGTTACCCTTAATGATATTGGCCAGGCGGTTTCGACCGTCAAAGACCAAACGGTGGATACGATGAAATCCGAAGCGCTAAATTTAATGAAAAATGAAGCCAAAGAAGCAGCCTTTACCCAAAATCCGGACGGCTCGTTCACGATCAAAACGCCGAATCTGGAGGTTACCGGAGAAAGCGGCAGCGACAAGGTGAAGGTTTCGCTGCATGGAGTCTCTCTCGGGGAATGGAGCCGCAGCGATACGCTGGAGGCGTTTATCCAGGAAGCGAAGAGCAGCAGCGGACAATAGCTTTTTTGTGAACAGACTGGGTTGGCCAGTGCAGATGAGAACAAGAGAAAGGAGGAGATCCTATGGCAGGATTTCAGCAGCTGACGGGCTACAACTGGATCAACATCATACTGCTCGTGGTCATTGCGGGCTCCATTCTGCAGGGCATGTTAAGAGGAACCTCGCGGTCCGCCGGGCGGCTGCTGTCCATTATTGGCGGCGGCATTATGACGGCGCTGAGCCTGGCTGCGGCCATACCGCTGACCGCTTATCTGTCGCCAAGGCTTCAGCAGTGGCTGACCGTAAATGCGCAGATGCCCGGAAGTGACCTGAGCGGGGCGGAGCGGACGCTCTATACGCTGGCTGCGGCGGTACGGGACTTTCAGCTTGTGCGGTATGTGATCCTCTTCTTCCTCTGCTACTGGGTCATCCGGTTTCTCATGGGACTGCTCGGGATTTTTCTGCCCGGGATCAAGTGGATCAATGGCCTGGGGAAGCGTGAAGCGCCTTCCGGCCTTACCGGCCGCCTCTTCGGGGGGCTCATCGGGGCTGTCATCGGCATGTTCCGCGGAATCGTCCTGATTGCGCTGCTGTTCGTGGCGGTGTCTATTTTTCCAAACAGCGGTTTCAGCAAGTATGTGGAAGCTTCTCCGGTTTACCGCCAGGGGGCGGAGGTCATATTGGAGCCGCTGTCAGGCAAACTGATCAAAGGCAAGCTGCCCGTATTGACTCAGCATGTCGAAGACGAGCTGAACGGAATTTTTGAACGGAAATACGAGGTTATTGACGCCCAGATTCCGGATGAGATCAGCTCGCAGGCAGCCCAAATTGTATCCGGAGCGGGCTCGGACCGCGAGAAGGCCAAGCGGCTGTATGACTGGGTCGGTACGGCAATCAAGTATGATTACGATAAAGTGAAGGATTACGAAGAGAATAATAACTGGCACGAGCAGACCCCGCAGATGACCTTTGATACCCGAAAAGGGGTCTGCATCGACTACGCCCGGCTCTATGCCGTGATGGCCCGCTCGCAGGGGCTTGATGTCAAGGTCATTACAGGACTGGGCTACGACGGCCAGGGCGGCTACGGGTCTCATGCCTGGAACGAAGTTTATGTGGATAACGAATGGATTCCGCTTGATGCCACTTGGGCGGGCAGCGGAGACTGGTTCGACGCCCCTGACTTCGCCAAGACGCATGTTCAGCAGAAGGTGCTGAGCTGACGCCTGGGTCTGAACGACGGAAGCCAAACGGATAGAATTGAAATAGGCAGAAGCCAAACGGATAGAAGACAACCGGATAGATAAAGCTAACAAGCGGAGATTTCCCAACATAGGAGACTCCGCTTATTTTTATGCCGGCAGCCTGACTGGCGGATGGAATATGTGTTAAAATATGACAATCAAATCTCTTCATTTCCGAATGAAGACCAGCGGGGGCAGCGAAATGAAAACGAACAGGTACGGTGAGGATCCACAGGCCAGGGAAATCTCGATGCAGCGCCATTTTAACATCCGCCTGAATGTTTTTTTCTTTAGCGCATTTGCGATTTTTACGGTTATCATCATCAGGCTCGCAATCATTCAATTTGTCGAAGGCCCCGACCTGACAGCTCTGGAAACGAACCAGACCTTCAGAGAGATCCCGCTGCCTCCCGGCCGGGGGACGATTTACGATGATACCGGGGTTAGATTGGCTTATTCAACGCCTGTGCAGTCTTTATATATTACCTTGCTGAAGGATTACAGCAGCGGATCGGGTGCCAAGAACCGGCCTGAAGCGCTGGCGCTGGCTGCCGACATCGTCAAGATCTTTGACAAATACGGCGACCCTTCCAGCCCCAAAATGACGGTGAATGACGTCGTAACGGCGATGGATCTTGACTCCAAAATCAGCGGGGGCTACGCGCCGCGCCGCATCAAGGAGGACCTGAACGAGAAGGAAATTGCTTATTTTATGGAGCATAAGAATGATTTTCCGGGCATTGATGTGGTTGAAGAGAGCATCCGCCATTACGACTCTGACCGGGTTGCGGTACAAACGATCGGCTATACGAAAAAGTTCAAGGGCGCATCCTACAGTCTGCCCCTTTATGAGCAGCTGCGGTCGGTGAAGTCGTCCGATCCAACGCTGCAGTACATAGACACCGAGGACGTCGGGTATGACGGGCTGGAATACCAATATCAGGCGGAGCTCCGCGGCCGCAACGGATTCAAGAGCGTGCCGATCAATGCGCAGAATATGGTGAGCGGAACCGCCCAGTATACCGCTCCTGAGAAGGGCGGCGATCTTCACCTGACCCTGAACAAGACCATTCAGCTCAAAACCCAGCAGGCCATTACCGACCAGCTCAATTGGCTGCATACCCATCCGGTCAGCGGCGATCTTCATCCCAATGCCAAGACCGGATATGCGGTTGCGATGGAAGTGGAGACCGGGAATATCGTCGCGATGGCAAGCATGCCTGACTACGATCCCAATACGCAGGAGGGCTGGAGCATTGAGAATTATCAGAACGGGACGATTACCCCGTACAGCTCAGGCCGCTCCGGGCACAATCTGGAGTCCGTGGTGCTGCTCGGTTCGACGATCAAGCCGCTGTCGGTGCTGGTGGGCCTGAATGAGAAGCTGTTTACGACGACGACCTCCTATCAGGACAGAGGGATCGCGGAATTCGGTAAAGACGGCTCCACTGTCCGAAATTCCCAAGGACACGTTTACGGGTATTTGCGAAGCCCGGCCGAAGCGATCCGCCATTCCTCCAACGTCTTCATGGTCGATATGGTCGGCAAGAAAATGTACAGCAAATACGGCTCAGACGGCATCGCCAAATGGGACAGCTATATGAAGGAATTCGGCCTTGGCGTATCAACCGGAATTGATCTTCCCAATGAATATTTAGGCACCCTTGAATATAAAAATGAATCGGAAACCGCCCTCTCCCGGCTTGTCTATGCCTCCTGGGGACAGCAGGGCAAATATACAACGATGCAGCTTGCCCAGTACGCCGCGATGCTGGCCAGCCGGGGCAAACGGATGGAGCCGCATCTTGTCAGCAAAATTACGGACAGCACCGGCAAGGTCATCAAGACGTTTGAGCCGAAGGTGCTGAACGAGGTGGATTTTAACAGCAGTTATTGGAAGGAAGTCATTAAAGGGATGGCGACCGATGTCAGCGCGTTTGACGGGTTTGCGTATGACTTTGCGCGCAAGACGGGAACCTCGACCCAGGACGTCTACATTAAAGGACATAAGGTTCAGACGGATAACGGGGTCTTTATCGCTTTTGCGCCGCGGGAGAATCCGAAGCTGGCCGTAGCCGTAGTCATTCCGGAGGGCGGCTTCGGCGCCCAGAGCGCCGCGCCTGTGGCGCGTAAAATTTTTGATGCGTATGACCAGGAATACGGCCTGGACGGCGTTCCGAAGAAAAACGTCTCGAAACCCTAAAAAGCAATACAAGACCGGCGGTCCAGGACTGCCGGTTTTATTTTTTTTCGCCAAAAAAAGTGTAACTATCCCGGTTTATAATCGTTAGTTTAATAGATTTACCAGGCGGCTGAGCCTTGCCCCCGGTTCCCTCAAGCCAAATTTCACCATCATTCGCGAATATTCGCAGTTCTCCGCTTACGTATGCTAGAATAGAGTTCTGATTATTTTACTAGATTGCTGTGCCGGATCCGCATTGATCTGCGCCGGTACCAAGAATATAGAAGGCAGGGTTGAAGGAAAGAAATGAAGAAGAGCTATCAGGATGATCCGCAAAAGCAGGAGGCTTCGCGCCAGCGTCATTTTAATATTCGTCTGAATGTGTTCTTTTTTAGCGCTTTTGTCATTTTTACCGTTATTATTGTGCGTCTTGCCATTCTCCAGTTTGTGGACGGCCCGAGCCTGGAGGCAGAGGAGAGCAGCCAGACCGTCAAGAAGGTTCCGCTTACGCCCATCCGGGGCTCAATCTTGGATGCAACCGGGGTTAAGCTGGCCTATTCGGAGCCGGAGCAGTCGCTGTATATCACCTTGCTGAAGGATTACAGCTCAACAACGGGGATGAGCAACCGTCCGGAAGCGGTCAAGCTTGCCCAGAAAATTGTAGATGTGTTCAACAAGTACGGGGAAGCGAAGGACAAGACAACGGCTGATGAGATTATCGACGCAATGGACCTGGATTCCAAGCTGAGCAGCGGTTTTGCGCCGCGCCGTCTGAAGGAAGGACTGACGGATAAGGAAGTCGCCTACTTCATGGAGCATAAGACGGAATTTCCGGGCGTAGACGTCATCGAAGAGAGCGTGCGGAAATACGATACGGATACCGTAGCGGTTCAGGCGATCGGCTACATCAAGAAATTTAAAGGGGCCTCGACGAGCCTTGATAAGTACAAGGAACTGAGAAACCTGGTGTCCGACGACCCCGGCGAGCAGTACACCGATAACGAAGATGTAGGCTTCGACGGTCTGGAGTACGAATACCAGGATGAGCTGCGCGGCAAGAACGGGTATAAGAGCATTCCGGTTGATCCGCGGAACATGGCCGACGGGGTTGCTGAGATCACGCCGCCGGAGAAGGGCGATGACCTGCACCTGAACATCAACAAGAACATTCAGCTCAAAACCGAGCAGGCGATCATGGACCAGCTGGACTGGCTCCATACCCATCCGGTCAGCGGCAAATATCATCCGAATGCGCAGACCGGTTTTGCTGTGGCGATGGAGGTGGACACCGGCAAGGTGGTCGCCATGGCCAGCATGCCGGATTATGATCCTAACGTATGGTCCAGCGGCGGCATTTCGCCTTCGGATTACGAAGCGATTCAGAATGTGTACTTGAACGGAACGATCCGTTCCTTCCAATCCGGCCAAAGCGGAGTTCACCCGGAATCGGTTGTGCTGATGGGTTCGACGATCAAGCCGCTGTCGGTTATGATCGGGCTTAATGAAGGGCTGTTTACGACTTCAACTTCCTATAATGATACGGGTGTCGCTTATTTTGGTAAAAATAACTCGGCCTCCGTCCATAACTCGCAGGGACATGCCTACGGTTATCTGAGTTCCCCGGCGGACGCCATCCGCCATTCCTCGAATACGTTTATGGTCGATATGGTCGGCGAGAAGCTGTGGAAGAAACTCGGGGATGACGGCATCACGCTTTGGGATAAATACATGAAGGAATTTGGCCTTGGCGTGCTTACCGGAGTGGATTTGCCGAACGAATACAAAGGCTACCGGGAATATGTGAACGAGAAGGAAACCTCGCTGTCCCGACTGGCTTACGCTTCTTTCGGCCAGCAGGGGAAATATACGACGATGCAGCTGGCGCAGTATGCCGGCATGCTGGCAACCCGCGGGAAGCGGATGCAGCCGCAGCTGGTGGACAAGATTACCGATTCGAACGGCAATGTCGTGAAGCAGTTCACGCCGAAAGTGCTGAATCAGGTTACCTTTAAGGACAGCTACTGGAATGAAATTCTGGAAGGCATGGCGACGGACGTGCATGAGGCGTTTGACGGATTCCCTTATGATTTCGCCCGCAAGACCGGTACTTCCACGCAGACGATTTACGGCAACGGCCAAAAGGTCGATGTCGACAACGGCGTATTTATCGCGTTTGCGCCGCGTGAGAATCCGAAGCTGGCCGTAGCGGTGGTCATTCCGGAAGGCGGCTTTGGCGCCTATAGTGCTGCTCCGGTAGCACGGAAAATTTTTGACGCTTATGACTATGAGTATGGTCTGGACGGCGTGCCGAAGAAGACGCTGCAAACCCAAACGCAAACAACGACAGATGCTACAGCTCAAGACAACAGCCAAAGCGGGAACAACTAAGATGACTTCCGGGGGAGCTGTCCGACAGGACGGCTCCTTTGCTTGTCTAAGGGTGCCCGTGGTTGGTGCCTTGCACTGATTGTGGTAAAATGGCGTTACGTGTGAAATAGCGAACAGATAAAGCTTGGACATAAGGATAGGATAGAGGAGATGAGCACAAATGAAATACCGTATGCTTGCGCTTGATATGGATGGAACTCTGCTGAATGGCAATCATCAAATTTCACCAGAGACGGCAAAATGGATTCATAAGGCTTCCGAAGCCGGTGTCCACGTTTGTTTGTCAACGGGAAGAGCTTATAATGAAGCGGCACCGTTCGGTGCGGAGCTTGGGCTGGATACACCGATGATTACGGTGAACGGCAGTGAGGTCTGGAAGAATCCGAGAGAGCTGTACCACCGGGAGCTGCTTGGACCTGAACTGGTTGAGAAAATGCACCGTTTGTCCCTGTCCAAAGAGGTTTGGTTCTGGGCTTATTCGGTGGAAGGCCTGTATAACAAAGAGAACTGGCGCGAAGGTGTCATTCAGGAGAACCAGTGGCTGAAATTCGGCTATAACATCCATGATGACCAGATTCGCCATGAAGTAATGATGGAGCTCCAGAACATGGGCGGTCTTGAAATCACCAATTCTATGCCCTGGAATATTGAGGTGAACCCTCAAGGCATCAGCAAAGCCAGCGGCATCCAGACCGTATGCGGACTGCTGGGCGTTGACATTTCCGAAACGATTGCCGTTGGCGACAGCTTGAACGATCTGGCGGCCATTCAGGCGGCAGGCCTGGGCGTGGCGATGGGCAATGCCCAGATTGCGGTGAAAGAGAATGCGGATTACGTGACAGCCTCCAATGACGATGATGGCATTGTGGAAGTGATCCGGAAATTTATCTTCGCGGACGGAGAGTGAGAAGATGTGGGTTGAGATCATCGGCTGGATTCTTGTTATTGCTTTGTTTGTAACAGGACTTGCCGGGGCGGTCTTTCCTGTGCTGCCCGGTGTGGTTGCCGTGTATGCGGCCTTTTTTGTTTATGGCGCATTCTTTGGCTTCCAGCATTTCGGCTGGGTATTCTGGAGCCTGCAGACGCTGATCGTGGTTGTGCTGCTTGTGGCGGATTACCTGGTCGGGGCCTGGGGCGTCAAGAAGTTTGGCGGCAGCAAAGCCTCCGTATGGCTGAGCACCATCGGGGCGATTATCGGGCCGTTTGTCATTCCGGCTTTCGGTCTGGTCATCGGACCGTTCGTGGGGGCGGTCATCGGCGAGCTTCTGACCGGGGCCGGCATCAAGCAGTCGCTTAAAGCGGGTGTCGGTTCAGTCGTCGGCTTGTTCAGCAGCATGGCGGTCAAAATCATTCTGCAAATCGTGATGATTGTCGTATTTTTCATCTGGATCTTCAGTTTCTAAACGCTTAAGGAAATGCTCAAGGAAATGTTCAAGGAAATGCTCATGGAAAGGCTTCACGGCAGGGCTGCGGGGGCCTTTGGAAAGAGGGAATTCTGCTTGTCTAAAAAGGAATCATTCATCAAAGGTACATTAATTTTGGCGGTTGCTGCACTGGTGGCCCGGGTGCTGGGCATGGCGCAGCGGGTGCCGCTTGAGCATATTTTTGGAGCGGTGGGGAATGCGTCGTTTACCATCTCAAATAATGTGTATTTGCTCCTGTTAACTGTTGCTACAGCCGGAATACCCAGTACGCTCAGCAAAATGGTATCAGAGCGCTACGCACTGCAGCGCCCTTCGGAGGCCAAGCGGATTTATCATGCGGCTTTGATATTCGCAGCGATAACCGGTGTGCTGATTACTGTCCTGCTCTATATTCTGGCTCCGGTTTATGCCCGCATGGTTTCCGTTCCGGAATCGGCGCTCGCGATTCGGGCTTTGGCCCCGGCACTGCTGCTGTTTCCGGCTGTCGCCATGATGCGCGGTTATTTTCAGGGCCGCAACATTATGGCCGCAGGCGGGATCTCGCAAATCATCGAGCAAATTCTGCGGGTGATCGCAGCCATTGGCATTGCGGTCGTGATGCTGAATGCCGATTATTCGGACAAATGGGTAGCTGCCGGTGCTTCATTCGGCGGAGTATTCGGAAGTATTGGCGCTTTTGCGGTCATGCTGTTTTACTTTAGAAAAATGCGCCGGGAGGACAGCCAAACTCATCTGGAGGATCTGTCCGCAGGAGAAGCGCCAATTCCGTTTAAACAGATCTACGCGAGCATTTTTAAATTATCAATTCCGATTGTGTTATCTTCATTGGCGATTCCAGCTGTTTATTTCATTGACGGTTCCATCGTTGGCCCGATGCTTAAAGGGCAGATCGGTGAGGAACATGCCAAGTATCTGCTCGGCATTCTCGGCAGCCGCGCGCAAAGCATCGCCGGTATCCCGCCGATCCTGTCCATTGCGCTGAGCACCTCGCTGATTCCGATTATCTCAGGTGCTTTTGCGCGGAAGGACATGCCGTTTCTGCAGAAGCAGATTACGCTGGCCATGCGCATCTCGGTTATCACCGGCATGCCGATTGTGCTGGCGCTCGTCACGGCCTCATACTCCGTAAACGGTCTGCTGTACAGCTCTTTGGACGGCAGCGGCATTATTGCCCTGCTGACGCTGGGGACGATTTTTCAAATTACGATGTCTACAAGCAGCTCGATTCTGCTCAGTATGGGCAAACCGAACCTGTCGATGGTCCATGTGCTGGTTGGGATCGGGGTCAAGCTGGCGGTCAGCTTCGCGCTGGCTCCGTTCTTCGGGATCTACGGCATCATCGCCGGTACCGGGCTGTGCTTCCTGGTCATCACGCTGCTGAACCTGCGTTCCCTGAAGCAGATCGTTCCGTTCTCCATTCTCGGCGGACGCTGGATGGGCTTCGTGGTTACCGTAATCCTTCTGGCAGGAATCGGCTACGGACTGAATGAGGCCGGTATTCAGCTGGTTCATGTTATGCCGCACCGCCTTGCATTTTTGATCACTTGCTGTATTGTAGGCGGCGCAACTGTGGCGCTTTATCCGGTCATGCTGATTGTGCTGCGTGTTATCCGCCGCGAAGAGCTGGAGAGCTATCCGCGTCCGATCCGTAAGCTGCTGCGGCCGTTGATGCGTTTCGCACCTTCTGCGGCGCAGCGTTCGGAAGGATAAAGCTGACGGGGCATGCGCAATTGAAAGAGGTCTGAATAAGCAGAATAAACAGAACAGGCGGACATTCTTCTGATGAAGGGTGTTCGCTTTTTTGCTTACCGGGAATTTGATTTGCTGACTTTATAACGGTGTATGCCGGCAGCGGCATCATGGGCGTAGGCGCGCTTCAGGAGATCGATCCGGTGGGCCCCGGTCATTTCACAGAGAAGAGGACAGGCAGGCGTGCTGATCTGCGGGAGGCACTCGCCGCTCACAAACCAATCCTCTCTCGTCACAGGTTCATAGGGAGTGTCTTCGTAGACGTCAAGCAGCCGCGGTGAATAGATGGGGCTTGCAGATTCCTTTGAGGCCAAAGGAGTGCGCAGCAGGCCCATTCCCTGGCTTGGCGCCCCCTCGGCTTCCTCTGGGCATGCGGCAAACTGCCCGGGCCAGTAGTCCACGCGGGAGCCGGTGTGGGGCGTGCTGAAGGCGAACTGCCCGGCTCCCCGGAGCACCTCCTGGAGACCGAATAAAATGGTATATAAATGCTTGCCGATGCCAATCCGGGCGTCCAGGCTGGAGAAATTCCGCATCGTTCTCCCGGCCAGCCTCGGTTCACCGGTATTGCCGCCTGAGGGCGCGGTGAATGGAAGCAGCAGCTGGTTAATGCCGCTCCAGGCTCCGAGCCGGAACGGCGCGGTTCTCATCACCTTCTGCTGGAAGAAGGGGTGCTGTACAACTCTTTTCTCAATATAATTCTGCTCATTAATAATGAGTCCGACGGCGAGCAGGCTGCTGGAGCGGCTCAGCCAGAAGTAGTCCCAGAAGGGCTGCATGAACCGGGAAACATGAAAGCAGGGCAGCAGATGGAAGAAGCTTTTGCCATGGCGTTTGCTGTGGGCATAAAGAAGCAGCTGGGGATATGCATCCTGAAAAATAAGCGCATTGCTCCGTTCCAGAAACCGGTAGGTGCGGTAGATATCGCTGTCTTCGAGCAGCAATTCCGTTTGGCTGCCTTTGAGATCGCTCATATTCCAGCCGGCATTGCGGGATACCATATGGGCGAGGAACGCCCAGTGCAGCTCCGGAAATTCCCGGTACAGCTTCAGATAGGCGGCCGTCCGGGTCAAATTGCTCCGGTTATCCCGTTTGACGGCTAAAGCGGTATCGGCTAAGATCTCTTCCTCCTTCCCGGTCAGGCCGCCGGCCGTCTCTCTATTAAGCTGGAACCTCGCCGGCTCCCCCTGCCCCTTCCGGCGGAGCTGATCCTCAAGTTCGGCGCGCACAAAGCAAGCTGCAGTTTCGTTCCAGTCCAGAGCTTGTCTGGACAGATGCAGCTTGCCGGATGCGCTTAAATCCTGGAGCTTGCCTGCGGCTGAATGCCGCAGCGCGGCGGGCAGGGACAGCAGCATATTGCGCCATATTTTCTCATTCTTGCCGCCTTTCAGGTGCTTCAACGGGCAACCCTCGCTTCCGGGATGTTTCTATAATCCTAGTATTGCCCAACGATTTGACTTCCACTCGCAGGTTTGATCTACTTAAAGAGAAAATTGATGAAAGGGATGATATAACATGCAGCAAGTGAAGACAGCAGAGCAATTCCGTGAACTAACCGCTTCGGAAGGCCTGACCGTTGCCGTATATAAAGCAGATTGGTGCGGGGACTGCAAATTTATAGATCCGTTTATGCCGGAAGTGGAGCAGGAATATGCAGACCGTCTGAAGCTCATTCAAATTGACGTGGAGGAGCTGGAGGAGATCAGCCGGGAGCAGAATGTCCTCGGAATCCCGAGCTTTATCGCTTATTCGAACGGCAAAGAGCTGATCCGGTTCGTCAACAAGCTTCGCAAATCCCGCCAGGAGATCGAAGATTTCCTGAATAAAGCCATTGCCGTGAATGAAACGCTGAAAGCTCAATCATAAATATCACAGCGGCGGACGCAAAGGGCTTTATTTTCACAAGTGTTGGACATTTTGTCACAAGTCACATGTGATACAGGCTTTGCCATCCGGTATAATGATAAATGGATTCAATCCATTTCGTTACAGCCTTCAGCCGATCTTCATCCTGTATGAAATGAGGCTGGATGGCAAAGCTTTTTAATAAAAATATTGCAGGTGATAGAATGACAACCAAACAGTTGAAATGGCTGGCTTACGCCGCTACATTGTTCGTGTTTCTGGCTACCTTTGGGGGCGGTGTTGTCACCAAGACAGAATCCGGACTGGGCTGCGGAAGGCAGTTTCCGCTGTGCAACGGCAAATTTGTGCCCGCGCATACCATAGCGTCGATTATTGAATTCTCCCACCGCGGTGTCAGCGGCCTGGCCGGAATTCTGGCGCTGGCGGCTTTCGTGGCTTTTATGATCTGGCGCAAAAACCGCAGGGACCTTCGCATTTATGCTTTCTTGGCTTTATTATTTGTTGTGATTCAGGCTGCGATGGGCGCCTTGGCGGTAGTCTTTACGCAGTCAGCTTCGATTATGGCGCTGCATCTGGGCTTTGCCCTGATCTCCTTCGCAAGCTCGGTGATGCTGTCGCTTGGCATCCGGGAACAGGACAAGCAGGAAGCGATGGTTCCGGCAGAGCCGCCGCGCAAGGTGTCCAAAGGGCTGAGCACCCTGAGCATTATTACAGCCATATATACCTACATCGTGGTTTATACGGGGGCTTATGTGACCCATACCGATTCGGCGGGCGCATGCTACGGGTTTCCGCTCTGTAACGGGAAGCTGGTTCCGCCGCTGTCAGGCGGTGAAGGCATTCAGTTTATGCACCGCGCTGCCGCGGGGCTGCTGTTTGTGCTCATTGCAGTTCTGGCCCATTACGCATACCGGAACAAGTCGGGCAACCGTGAGGTCCGCGGTTTGGGACTGGCCTCGATCATTCTGATCGTGCTGCAGATTTTTGCCGGGATTGCGGTGACTTATACGGTCGATAATTACGACTGGTATCTGTTTACGTCCATATCCCATATTCTCATTATTGAGGTGCTGTTCGGCCTGCTCTGCTATATGGCGGTCAGAACCTCGATCCTCAGCCGGAATGACAAATCATAAGAATGAAAAATCATAAACAACCAGCCATTGCAAATGGCACTTTCTAGCCTTGGACAGGCCCGCAGACGGTACGCCGTAAGCGGGTCTTTATTTTGTGAAAGTTATTGTAAAAGTTATTGCAAAAGGTCTGGTGCAGGATAAGCCCCGGATTTGTGGTATATTGGAAACAAAGAGCTTGTACACGAAGATTTGTCAGACGGATAAACAGAGCTGCAGCCAATTTGGGAGGGAAACCGCTTGAGTTATAAAAATTTACGTCAGTGGATCGAGGCACTGCGCAAGGAGAACGACCTGGCCATTATCGAGGCGCCTGTCGATCCCTATTTGGAGCTGGCCGAAATTCACCGCAGAGTGATCGAGGAAGGAGGGCCGGCGCTGCTGTTCACCAACGTGAAGGGCACGCCGTTCCCGGTTGCCACGAATCTGTTCGGCACGGTCAAACGCGTCGACATGGCATTTGGGCCTAAACCGGAGCAGATGGCGAACCGGCTGGTCGGGGCGCTGGATTCGCTGATGCCGCCTACGCCGAAAGCGGTCTGGAATGAGCGGGGTCTCATCTGGGATGCGATGAAGCTGGGCTGGGGAACTATTCCGAAGACCGTCTCCAAAGCCGATGCGCCGGTTCTGCAGGTATGCCGGACGGAAAATCCGCTGGCTGAGCTGCCCAAGGTCACCAGCTGGCAGGAGGACGGCGGGCCGTTCATTACGCTGCCGCTCGTTTATACCGAGAACCCGCTGAAGCCGGGCGACCACAACCTGGGCATGTACCGGGTCCAGCTGTATGATGACCAGACCACCGGCATCCACTGGCAGATTCATAAGGGCGGCGGGTTCCATTACCATGAGGCGGAGAAGCTGAATCAGGCGCTGCCGGTTACGATTCTTATCGGCGGGCCGCCGGCTCTGATCGCATCGGCGATTGCACCGCTGCCGGAGCATTTGCCGGAGCTGCTCATGACCTCCTTCGTTATGGGCGAACGGCTGCCGATGGCCGAGAACCCGCTGGGCGGGCACCGCATTCCGGCCGAGGCCGAATTCGCCATCTACGGGTCCGTGCCTCCGCATGAGCGGCGGCCGGAGGGACCTTTTGGAGACCATTACGGCTATTACTCCCTGAAGCATGATTTTCCTGTGCTGAACGTGAAGCATATGTGGCACCGCAAGGATGCCATTTATCCGGCGACGATCGTCGGCAAGCCGCGGCAGGAGGACTATTACCTCGGCGACTTCCTGCAGAAGCTGCTTTCGCCGGCATTCCCGCTGGTGATGCCTTCCGTGCATACGGTCTGGACCTACGGAGAGACCGGACACCACTCGCTGGCTTCCGCGATCGTGAAGGAGCGCTACTCCAGGGAAGCGCTGGTTGCCGGCTTCTCCATCCTGGGGCAGGGCCAGCTGTCGCTGACCAAATTCCTGATGCTGACGGACGTGCATCTCGATCTTGCGGACTTCCGCAAGCTGCTGGAGACGGTGCTGGAACGCTTCAACCCGGCGGCGGACTTGTTTATTTTCAACAACACCTCACACGACACCCTGGATTATACGGGCAAACGCCTGAACCACGGCAGCAAGGCAATTCTGATCGGCGTCGGCGACCCGGTCCGGCAGCTGCCTGCAGCATACACAGAAGGAGAAATTGCGGAAATTGACCACATTGCTCCTTACCATAAGGGTTGTCTGGTTGTTTCCGGGGCATCCTATGAGCAGGAGCCGGAGCTTGCGGTGCGGGTGCTTGCCCGTTTGCGCGAACGCCAGACGGAGTGGCCGCTGGTCGTGCTGGTGGATGACGCCCGGACGGTTGCAGCCAGCACAAACAAGTTCCTTTGGACGGTGTTCACCCGTTTCAACCCGGCCACAGACATTTATTCCGAGGCGGAAGTGCGCCAGCATCATCTGGCCTACAGCCTGCCGCTGGTCATTGACGCGCGTATGAAGCCCGGTTATCCGGATGAGCTGAATCCGCGGGAAGATATCGTCAAATTGGTGGACGAGCGTTGGAAAACCTATTTTCAGGGGTAATGAGTTAGAGAGCTTTTCATTCGCTGGAGGAGGGATTTAGATATGCTGCGCACTTTACTCGGAGAGCCGCCGCGGGAGAACGAGGGTCTGCTTGCGGAAGCGATTGAATTGATGGCCGAAACCGTCCATTTGGTCGAGCGGGAAATGGAACGCAGCCAGGATCCCACTCACGATTACCGGAAGATGGAGGTCTGGACAAGAGGTCTGATCTCGTCGCTGGACGAGCTGGAGCAGAGCGCGTTTGCGGCCGGATTTTTCCGGAAGAAGGTAGAGAAGGACTTTGTAGAGGACATGGATCCTTTAGAGAAAAGCGATTACGCAAGGTATGTGTATTTCTACAAGGACGGATTCATCCGCCTCTTCTCACTGCTGGACAAGCTGGGCTGCGTGCTGGACGATTTCTTTAACCTGCATACGGAGAAAGTCAAGCCGCATTATTCTTACTTTACCGTACTGCGTCAATTCCCCTACTTAAAGGTACATCCCGCACTCGGGGAGAAGCTGGAATCGATCCGGGAAGCGTATAAGGAGCCCATCTCGGTGCTGCGCAAGCGCCGGAATACGGAGATTCACTTCATGAATGCCGAGCTGCAGGATGATTTGTGGCAGAAGCACCAGACGCTTCATGGCAAGATCGAGCTTGAGGATCTGGATCAGCATATGAAGGATCTTTGGCTGGGCTACGAAATGGCCTGCAAATCTTTAATCGCCGTGTTCGGTTATATCAATGAGCAGTTTCACCAAATGAAGGTTTCGGCTGCGGGGCACAGTCAGGGGTGATGAAATTTCCAGAAACAGGATGAAAATTTTCTTTGACAAACGTTGTAAGAATCCATATACTAAGATCTATCTTCAATAATTCTTGTCACAATTTTATATTTCTTATCAAGAGAGGCGGAGGGAAAGGCCCGATGAAGCCCAGCAACCGATTCAAATGTCTGCATTTGAATGTCATGGTGCTAATTCCTCAGAATGCTTGGCATTCTGGCAGATGAGAAGGCGTAATCTCAAATTTCGAGAGTCCTGAACATCTGTTCAGGGCTTTTTTTAATAGCTCTTTTTTAATAGCTCTTTAAGCAATAAGAAAAGAAAGGGGGGCCCTAGATTTGATAGAGTTAAAAGATATCACCAAAATTTACGGCTCCAAGGCAAAAGCAACCACCGCGCTGAAGGACCTCAATTTGACGGTGGAGCAGGGCGAAATCTTCGGCGTAATCGGCCACTCCGGCGCCGGCAAGAGCACGCTGATCCGGTGCATCAACCTGCTGGAACGTCCAAGCAGCGGCGAGGTTTGGGTTGGAGGACGGAACCTGACTTCTCTTGGAAAGAGAGAGCTCCAGCTTCAGCGCCGCCGCATCGGCATGATCTTTCAGCATTTTAACCTGCTGTCGTCGGCTACGGTCTACGACAACATCGCTTTTCCGCTGAAGCTGGCGGGTGTGGACAAAGCAGCTGTGAAGAGCAAAGTGGAGGAGCTGCTGAAGCTGGTCGGACTGGAAGCGCACAGCGGCAAATATCCGTCTCAGCTGTCGGGCGGCCAGAAGCAGCGGGTCGGAATTGCGAGAGCGCTGGCGAATGATCCGGACGTGCTGCTGTGTGATGAGGCGACCTCGGCGCTTGATCCGCAGACCACGGATTCAATTCTAAAGCTGCTGCTTGACATCAACCGCAAGCTCGGGCTGACCATCCTGCTCATTACCCATGAAATGCATGTGATTCAAAGCATCTGCGATCGTGTAGCGGTCATTCATGCAGGCGGCATTGTGGAGCAGGGGCCGGTAGCGGAGGTCTTTCTGAAGCCTAAGCATCCGGTAACCAAGGAATTCATCAGCCGCGAGGTAGCAGGCAGCGCTCCGGCGCAGCTGCAGGCTCAAGGCACAGGCACTGCAGGAGAAGGGCAGGCCCAGGGCAGTCCGGTTTACCGCCTGACCTGTCTGGGCGATCATACGTACAGCACCGATTTGTCTGAAGCGGTCCTTCGTACAGGCGTCCAGTTTGCGATTCTGCAGGGAACGGTCTCCACGATCAAAGAGATTCCATACAGTCAGCTGACGGTCCGCTTTACGGGCCAGCCTGAGGCGGTAGAGCTCACGGTGAACCGGCTGCGCGAGCGGCATATTGATGTGGAGGTGATTGGCTGACGATGTGGGGACTCGACTTTTCACAAATTGACTGGACGGAAATGAAGCAGGCTTCCTATGATACGCTGGAGATGATGGGCTATTCGCTTCTCTTCACAATCATCATCGGATTGCCGCTGGGCATTATTCTCTACATGACGGCTCGTTCGAATAACCGGGTTATCAAATGGATTTACAATGTAATTTCATTCCTGGTGAATATTCTGCGTTCCGTACCGTTTGTCATCCTGCTGATTTCGCTGCTGCCGCTCACCAAGCTGATTGTAGGCACCACGCTGGGCGTCACAGGCACCATCCCGCCGCTCGTTATCGGCGCTGCTCCTTTCTTTGCGAGACTGGTGGAGACCAGCCTGCGCGAGGTGGACCGCGGCGTGATCGAGGCCGCTTATGCGATGGGCGCATCAACCGGACAGGTTGTCCGCAGGGTGCTGCTGCCGGAGTCGCTGCCCGGGCTTATCGCAGGGGCAACCATAACGGCGGTAACGCTCGTGTCTTATACGGCGATGTCAGGCATGGTCGGGGGCGGAGGCCTCGGTGATCTTGCGATCCGGTTCGGCTATTACCGTTATGAAAAAGAAGTCATGATCATTGCCGTGCTGTTTATGATCATCCTGGTTCAGATACTGCAGATGGCCGGCGACCGGCTGGTGCGTCATTTTACACGGAAATAAGGGAAGCTAAATAGATAAAGAACTACGTCCTTAATTCAAATTCATTATTCAATGGAGGGTTTATCACATGAGAAAATTTTCGCTCGCTCTGCTCACGATTATGATGGTGGCTGTGCTGGCCGCCTGCGGAAGCAACAACACGAACAATGCTTCTTCCTCTTCTGCGGACACATCCGCTGCTCCTGAGGCTTCTGCAGCCGCTTCTGCTGAGCCGGTCAAGCTGGTTGTAGGCGCTACAGCCGTGCCGCATGCCGAAATTCTGGAGCATATCAAACCGGCTCTGGCGGCAGAAGGCATCGACCTGGAGATCAAAGAATTTACAGACTATGTACTGCCTAACAAAGAGCTGGCTGACAAGACACTGGATGCTAACTTCTTCCAGCACCAGCCTTACCTGGATGACCAGAACAAACAGCTGGGCACCGATCTGGTAGGCGTTGTAGGCGTGCATGTAGAGCCATTTGGCGCATACTCCCACAAATACAAAACCGTTGATGAAATTCCTGACGGCGCAACGGTTGCGATTCCGAACGATGCGACCAACGGCGGACGCGCTCTGCTGCTGCTTGCGAAAAATGGCCTGATCACGCTTAAAGACGGCGCAGGGATCGAAGCTACCAAAGCTGACATTGTTTCCAATCCGAAAAATTTGAAGTTTAAAGAGATGGATGCTGCAATGCTGCCGCGTACATTGGATGAAGTGGACTTGGCGCTCATCAATACGAACTATGCGCTGGAAGCGGACCTGGTACCGACGAAGGATGCGTTGTTCATCGAAGATAAAGATTCACCTTACACCAACCTGCTGGTAGCCCGTCCGGATAACAAGGATTCCGATGCGATTCAGAAGCTGGCCAAAGCGCTGACTTCCGAAGATGTCAGAAAGTTCATCGAAGACAAATATCAAGGTGCTGTTGTTCCGGCGTTCTAATCTGCACGGCTATAAGCGGTTTTCCCTTTGCATGATGCGGGGAAAGCCGCTTTTTTTGCATAGCGGCAGTCCTGAAGCTCAAGGCTATGGGCGGGATGCTTCCTGCAGGTGAAGGGCCTGGTGGTTGTGAAGCGCTTTTTTATCTTCTATACTATAGGAATTGGGAAGGTAAAAGGAAACGCCGAGGAGGATGGATTTTGGAGTCTAAGATTGCCCTTATCACAGGCAGTGCAAAAGGCTTGGGCAAACGCACGGCGCTTGCCTTGGCAGAGCAGGGCTATGACATCGCGCTCAATTATGTCCACAGCGAAAGGGAAGCCAAGGAACTGGAGAAGCGCATCATTCAGACGGGCGTGCGGTGTATATCCGTTAAAGGCGACATATCCAAGCATGACGAAATCATTCACTTAACAGAAACGGTCCAGCGGGAGCTGGGCGTGATCGATATTTTGGTTAACAATGCGGGCCCGTTTATCAGGGAACGCAGGCTCTTTTCCGAGTATGCCTGGGCGGATATTCTTTCTCTCATTGAAGGCAATTTGACTGGAACGATGCTGCTGGACCATCTGGTGCTGGAAGGGATGAGGGAGAAGGGCTGGGGACGGATCATTCATTTCGGCTTCGGGCACGCAGCCGAGTCGAGAGCATGGCCTCACCGCTCGGTATATGCGGCTGCCAAGACGGGCCTGGTTTCATTCACAAAGACATTAGCCGTTGAAGAAGCGCCGCACGGAATTACTGTTAACATGGTGTGCCCGGGGGACATCCGAGGGGATAATAAGGAGAAGTCCATTGCAGAGGTCTGCGGCTTGTCAGACGGGGAGACGCCCCGGGGACGGCCGGGAAGCGGGGAAGATGTTGCGCGTGTGATCGCATTTCTGTGCCACAAGGACTCGGATTTTATTACCGGCAATATTATGGATATCTCCGGCGGGCTTGATCCCATCCGGCCTTTAATCAGGCCGCAGGGTTAGCCGGGCGGCTGAGCCCCTTGTGTTCGTTGAGTCTGCGTTCAGGCGGTGCTGACCGCTCTTAGAGCTGAAGTCTGCAGACAGCATGCTTCAAATAAAGAAGTGCTTCTCATGAGGAAGGGCTTCTCGTGAAGAAATGCTTCAAACGAAAAAGCGCAAAAAAAAGTCTTGGTATCCCGAAGGAACGCCAAGACTTTCTATAAATAATCAGAATACTTGTACTACCTCTTCAACGCCTTCAACTTCCTCGAACAAGGCACGTTCGATACCGGCTTTAAGCGTGATTGTGGAGCTTGGGCAGCTGCCGCAGGCACCCATCAATTTCAGCTTAACAATGCCGTCCTCAACGTCTACCAGTTCAACGTCGCCGCCATCGCGCTGCAGGAAAGGACGAAGCTTGTCGAGAACCTCCAGCACTTCATCGTACAATGTATCTTGTGCGTTTGCGCTCATTAGTAACAACTCCTTTTCAGAACATAGTCCTATTATAGTACAAATTGAACTAAATTAAAATGGTGATAAAGTGAGGGATTTATTACAATTATGAGACCCATCATTGAATTTTGTACAAGCAACATGCATTTCGGAACTGACGAAGTGATGGAGAAGCTCGAAGAGAATCCGGATTACGATGTCATCGAGTACGGGTGTCTGAACAACTGCGGGCTGTGCTCTGCTGCCCCCTATGCGTTGGTCAATGGCGAAGTTGTGGAAGCAGAAACCGCGGAGAAGCTGTATGAGCTTATTATGAACAAAATTAAGGAAATGGAAGCGTGGAATGCGCTGGAATTTGATCTGGACTAAGGAAGGATTCGAATTGCATAACGCTGCCACGTAGGCAAATAAACAAGCCCCGGCGCTGCCGGGGCTTTTCTTCTTATCCCAAGTGCCGTTTCGATTTCCAGAGCACGCCGCTCTTGAGGATACGAGGCACACGTCCGGTCACGTAACGTTTGCCCATCAGGCCGAAGCCGGCTTTTTTGCCAAGGGAGCCAAGGGTTCCTTTGAGCTTGATTGCGCCAAGCTTCGGTGTTTCGCCGCGCCACTGGGCGAGAGCCACGTGAGCAATCTGCTCGCCCTGGCTTTCCGCCGCCTGTGCGCTTGGAGCAAATGGCAGGCTCGCGCAGTCGCCGCACACAAACACTTCCGGATGCTCCGGAATTTGATGATATTCGTTGAGCAGAACACGCCCTGAAGGATCTTTCGCCACATTCAGCTTCTGTACAAGTTCTACAGGCTGAATGCCGGCCGTCCAGATTGTAACGTCGGACAAAATCTCTTCGGAGCCGTTATGGATAATGCCCGGCTCAAGCGAAGTAATGGAAATATGCGAACGGGTGTCAACTCCATGATCGTGGAACCATTTGGATACATATTTCGATAAGGTTTCAGGGAAAGCGGACAATACACGCGGCCCGCGGTCCAGAATTGTAATATTCAGATCCGGACGGCTCTCGCGGATCTCCGCAGCGACTTCAACGCCGCTCAGGCCGCCGCCCACGATGTGGACATTCCCGTAAGGCTTAAGGTCATTGACCCGGCGGTAAGTTTCCCGGGTAGCCGCGAACGTTTGGATCGTCGAGGATACCTCTTGAGCACCTGGAATACCGTGAAAGCGGTCGGTGCAGCCAAGGGCAATAACGAGCTGATCGTAAGGAAGCGGGTCAGCCGCGGCAAAAATAACCTGGCGCTTCTCCAAATCCACTCCCGAAACCTCGCCATACTTAATCTGCAGCCCTTCATGCTCCGGAAACGGAACACGAAGTTCAAAATCGGATGAAGTGCCCGCTGCAAGCGCGTAATATTCGGTTTTCATGCTCTGGAACGGCATGCGGTCTACAAGAGTCACCTGCACATCGCTCGGAATGTGTCCCTTAAAGAGGTGGTTAGCAACGGTAACACCGCCGTATCCACCGCCGAGTATAACGAAATGTTTCATATAAAATGAGTCCCCTTCATTTTGCTGACGCGGAAATCCCGCTCTGCATCCTAATATTAAACTCCGGCGGTTAACCGGAAAGAAACAACAAATTTATTATTCGAACACTTGAATTTCGTTATAGAACGTATCTCTTTCCACCGGAATGCGTCCTGCTCCCTTAATGAGCCAGATCAGCTCTTTCCGGGTAAGCCCTTCAGGAGTTACCGCACCCGCGGCGTGGCTGATTCTTTCCTTCAGAATCGTTCCGTGCACATCCGAAGCGCCGAAAGTGAGGGCCATTTGGGTCAGCTGTGTGCCGATATTAATGAAATAAGCCTTGATATGATCAATGTTATCGAGCATCAGGCGGCTGATCGCAATAGTCTTCAAGTCCTCGTAAGCCGAGTTGCGGCGCATAATGCTGGCATTTTTATTCTTAGGCTGCATGGAGAGCGGAATAAAGACCATAAAGCCGCCTGTTTCATCCTGCAGCTCGCGAATCTGGATCATGTGACGGATACGGTCCTCATGGGATTCAATCGAGCCGTACAGCATCGTTGTATGAGTCTTCATCCCCAGCTTGTGGGCCGTACGGTGTACTTCCAGATACTGATCGACGTTCGCTTTGTCGACCTTCATCTTTTGGCGGTATTGATCAGAAAGGATCTCCGCGCCGCCCCCCGTAAGTGACTTCAGGCCAGCTTGCTGCAGCTTCTGCAGAACTTCCTTGATGCTGAGACCGCTGAGACGGCTGAAAAATTCAATTTCCGCAGCGGTGTAAGCTTTAAGCGTTACCTCTGGAAAGCGCTCATTCAAAGCCTTCAAAGAATCCACATAATATTGGAAGGGAACATGGTTGTTATGTCCGCCGACAATATGGAATTCCCGGACGCCGGGATGAATGTGCTGCTCTACGTAATCAATCATTTCCGGGCCGGATAAGGTGTAAGCACCTTCTTCGCCCTCATCCTTGCGGAAGTTGCAGAATGCGCAATAGGATTCACAAACATTTGTGAAATAAAGGCTCATATTTTCAATGAAATAGACCTTCTTGCCGTTCTTCTTCAGGTTTGCTTCATTTGCCAGCTGGCCAATAGTAAGCAGATCGTCGCTTTCATATAGATAAACGCCGTCTTCTAAGGATAATCTTACCCCGTTTCGGACCTTTTCAATAATTTCGGCCATTTTTTGATCCTGATGTGGGAGTGCAATAACGGACATGCGATTTCCTCCATTCCTCAATCCTGAGTTCAATCCGGTTTCTCTCCTAGCCAGCCGGAGCCAGCCATTGTGAAATAATGAACAGATCAGTCAAGAAAAAGTATATTTATTAAAATTTAGGGCATGACAAAATTCCGACAATTCTCACTCGTCCTATTATAAACCTCAGCCCTTACAGGGGCAATAACAGTTGTAGGATGAAAATCCGGGAACTAAGGAGAAAAATCGAGTTCTTTTCCATAATTTTAAGCCTTAAAGCAGGAATATGTGAATTTTTACATATTCGATTAATGCCGGTTGAGCAGGGAAAAAAGAAGTCGTATACTGGAAATAAGTAAGGTGAAGGAGGTTTGATGATGATTAATATAAGCAGCAGCGCCCTGGACCGGCTTAAAGATACGCTGGCTGAGCAGGATAACCCGAATCTGTTCCTCCGTCTTGGCGTAAATCCGGGAGGATGCAGCGGTTTCTCCTATGCCATGGGGTTTGACGATCAGGAGTCCGACCAGGACATATTTATGGAAGTTTCCGGCTTGAAGGTGGTCGTGGATAAGAATGACCTGCGGTACCTGAACGGTTTGGAGATTGATTTCGAAGAATCGGGCATGTCCGGCGGGTTCACCATCGAGAATCCAAACGCCATCGCATCCTGCGGCTGCGGCCAGTCCTTCAAAATGCGGGACGAGGAAGGCCGGCCTGAGGTTTGTGATTAAGCGGCTATAAGCGGTTATCCCGCGGAATGAAAGAGCCAGGAATGAAAGCGCAGGTCTTTCGGAGGATTGACGTCCCCCGGCCTGCGCTTCTATTTATTCATGGTTCTTTATTTTATTTTATATAGCATATTGTGATAAAATTCTTATTTTCAACTACAAGAGGATAAGATATAATGCTTTTTGGAACAAATCGGTAAGAGCGATGTCGGATTCTCTATCACACAGCCGTTCCTTAATTTAAGCTGGATTTACTTATAAATGATGCCATACCTAACACCAAGTTTACCCTTTGATCAGGCACATTGAAGCAAGGTTGTGATCAGAGGCTTTTTTTGCGTGCCCCGCTAATTTTGTAAGGCCCTCCCCATCTCTCCCAAAAATCAGGCTGAAGCCGCGGACAATTATCCAAGAAGACGTCAGCTGTAACGAGTATATATAACCATACCCTGTGTTGATCAGAAAGGGGAGGTTGATATGCCAGGAAGACAGCTGGCCGACAAGTGGCTCAAGACGAAGGCTCTGCTGGCGGAACCTGCAGTTGCCGGACATATCCCGCAGACACGTTTGTACGGGACAGATCATTTGAGAGCCATGCTGCACCGGTTTGGTATGGTTGTGATTAAGCCTGTCCGCGGAGGCGGCGGTCACGGCGTGATAAAAGTCGAGTGGAACGGAAGAGTGTACAGCCTGACTAAAGGTACCTCGAAAGCGGCCTACGGTTCATTTGGCGCTTTATACGCGGCGTTGAACCGGGCAAAAGTGAAGCGCAGATATATAATTCAACAGGGCATTCATCTCGCCCGGATCTCAGGCAGGCCGATCGATTACCGGGTGAAGGTAGTCAAGGAAGGAGACGGCTGGGTATACCGCTCAATGGTAGGCAGACTGGCCCGTCCGGGCTTGTTTGTTACCAATCTGTGCAAGGGCGGCCGCCAAATGACGGCCAGAGAAGGGCTGGGCAGATGTTTTCGTAGAAGGACAGCTGTGCTCAAACGCCGGGAAATGAGAGGAATGACGAATACCTGCGTCCGGGTCATGGAACATACTTTTCCAGGAATTGGGGAATTAGGGTTTGATTACGGAGTTGATGTGTACGGCAAGATTTGGATTTTTGAAGTCAATACCCGCCCGCAATAAAAGGGGTATCTTATATTTAAAATTTGTGATTGAGTCTGCTAAATTTGGGTTAATTCTTGAAAAAAGACATAATATAGGCGTAAAGAAGTCCGCCAAAAAAATTTTTGACGGCCCAATAAACTAAATAAAGCTGTGAATAACTTTTGTCCACATTATCCTCCTTGTCTTATGAGGAGATTCGCGGTTTACCAACAAATTATTCACAGGATTTCCACAGTGAGATGTGGATAACGGAACACTTGTTCTGTCTATTGATTCTTGCTATGATAGGTAAAAATAGGAAAGGGAGTGATATGAATGGCGCTGTTAACAGATGAGATGCTGCTGGATTCCTATCGGATGGCGACCGAGCTCCAATTGGAGAGGGAATTCATTGCACTGCTGTTGGCGGAAATTCATAAGCGCGAGCTGAATGTGGAAACACAGCCACTTGTTCACTAATTTATGATGGAATATCCGCGTTATGCCTGTTTTTAATCTTGAACTGATTCTTTTTTCTTTTTTTTTCTTTTTTTATGTTTCCTTACAAAGGACGGAACCTAAATAAACAGGGTATCCAAATGGATGGATCGATTGCTCATCGATCCATCCCATGGATACCCTTTTTGTCTGCGTGATTACAATTTAAGGTTGCTGCTGTGACCTGGAGACAATTTGGCTTCAGGATCAATGTAGACCTTGGCATTGTTAACGGCTGTAGGCGCTTCGCCAAAGCCGACGGCAATCAGTTTAAGCTTGCCTGGATAAGTAGTAATGTCCCCGGCTGCAAATATGCCCGGTATGGAGCTCTCCATGCGGGAATCGACGACGATGGAGTTGTTATCAATCTGAATGCCCCACTCCGCAATTGGACCGAGGGAGGAGACGAATCCGAAGTTGACGATCACATCATCGACCTCAAGCTCCTGCGTTTCTTTGGTCTTCACATGGGCCAGGGTGACGGACTCGATCCGGTCGCTTCCGTGCAGCGCTGTAATTTCCGTTGGCGTAATGACCTTGACGCCGGATGCATAGAGATTCTCTACGCTGTGCTCATGCGCGCGGAATTTATCGCGGCGGTGAATAAGCGTAACCTCGGCGGCAATCGGCTCCAGCATGAGCGCCCAGTCTACAGCGGAATCGCCTCCGCCGCTGATGAGCACTTTGCGTCCGCGGAACTGGCTTAGATCGCTGACGAAATAGTGCAGATTCGCGCCTTCAAAGCGGGCGGCCTCTTCAAGCTCGAGACGACGCGGTTCAAAAGCACCGACTCCGGCGGTAATAATGACCGCTTTGGCATGGTGAACGCCTTTATCCGTCGTAACGACGAAATGCCGCTCATCCTTCTTGTCCACATGAAGCACCTTCTCCTCCAGATGGATGTCCGGATTAAACAGCTTCAGCTGCTCGCTTAAATTGTTAACGAGCTCTTGAGCGGTGACTTTCGGGAAGCCTGCTACATCATAAATGTATTTCTCAGGATAAAGAGCGGCCAGCTGGCCTCCAAGCTGCGGCATGCTCTCGATCAGCTTGACGGACGCCTGACGCATGCCGCAGTAGAACGCGGCAAACATTCCGGCAGGTCCGCCTCCAATAATAAGAAGATCGGTGAAGTCACCGTTGTTCTCGGGAATTGACACGATGGGTGCACCTCCAGGACGTATAAATAAATAGACTTCTTCATTATAAACACAGAGTTTTTTCCAATGCAAAAAAGTCAGGGCTTTCAAAGAAACAGCGGGCTTCAAACGGCTTTTTGGCGGCTTAAAAAAAACTTGATCTTTTGTATGCTTGCCTTTAGAATGCAATGGAACTAACCTCTGTATCCGCTTATTTTCCGGAATATTTAAGCCTTTCTGGTGTGATTTGCCGGGCGGATAACAGAGAATAATGGACAGATGCCCTTGAAATTGTTCTGATCCTCTAAAAGCGGTTTAGCAACGAAAAAATGAAAGAAATTTCAAGTGTGAATTTTCACAATTTTTTTGTGTCGCATTTACAAAACTGCTAACTGAAAAATCTATACAGGTGTTACCGGAAGGAGTCAAAACCAACATGAGCACCATTCCTAAGATTGTAATCTTGGGTGCAGGTTACGGAGGGATTTTGACCGCACAACGATTACAGAAAGAGCTGAACTATAACGAGGCGGACGTAACGCTCGTGAATAGACATGACTACCACTACTTTACGACTCATTTACATATGCCGGCTGCGGGAACCGACTCAATCGAGCATACCCGGGTACCGATTTCCAAGCTGATCGACGAATTTAAGATTGATCTTGTGAAATCAAGCGTCCGCGAGGTGCGGCTGACGGACCGGAAGGTGATCCTCGAGGACGGAACCCTGTCCTACGACTATCTGGTCATTGCGCTTGGGGGAGAACCGGAGACGTTCGGCATACCGGGGATGGAAGAGCATGCTTTTACGATCCGCAGCATCAATTCGGTCCGGATGATCCGCCAGCATATCGAATATCAGTTTGCCTTGTACAAGACGGATGAATCCCGCAAAGACAGGCTGAATTTCGTCGTAGGCGGCGCCGGGTTCAGCGGCATTGAGTTTGTCGCAGAGCTGGCTGACCGGATACCAAGGCTGTGCATGGAGAACGATGTCGAGCCGTCCAAGGTTCATATCTATAATATTGAAGCCGCCCCGACTGCGCTGCCTGGCTTTGATCCGGAGCTGGTGGAGTATGCGATGAACGTTCTGAAGAAGAAGGGCGTCAACTTCAAGCTGGGAACCGCCATCCAGGAATGCAGACCGGACGGAGTTGTGCTGGCCACCGGGGAGGTTATTAAAGCAGCAACCGTCGTATGGACAGGAGGAATCCGCGGCAGCCGGATTATTGAAGCCTCCGGCTTTGAAACGGTGCGCGGCCGGGTGAAGGTGGATGAGACGCTCCGCGCTCCGGGGATGGATCATGTATTTGTGATCGGCGACAATTCGCTCGTATTTAATCCGGAGGGAAGACCTTATCCGCCAACCGCCCAAATCGCCATGCAGCAGGGTGTGATCTGTGCCAAGAATATCGTCGCGGCCATCCGGGGCGGAGTCTCCAGGCCCTTTGTATTCGTGAACAAAGGCACGGTGGCGTCTCTGGGCAAAGGGGAAGCGATTGCCGTGGTCGGCGACAAGAAGATGACAGGCTGGAAAGCGGCACAGCTGAAGAAGCTGATTGATTTGCGCTACCTGTTTATTATAGGCGGCATTCCGCTGGTCCTTAAGAAAGGAAGATTTCTGTAATGCGGCATTGCAGTGTGCAGGTCCGGGGACTGCTTACCCGTGACGAGCTGGATCGTTATAACGCCTTGATGGAGGTTGGCGCTTATCTGGAGAAGAACGAGCGTTACGATCTTGCTTATACGGTTCAGAAGGAAGTGGATATCCTGATTCTTCCCGCCATCGAACGGCTGAAAGAGAAGAGCCGCAGCCGGGACCGTGAAACGGCGGAATTTCTGGAGGCTATCCGGCGGATGCAGGAAGAGGATGACGAGGATTGAGGAAAAAGAAAAGGTCGGGACGTGCCGCTGGCACTGACCCGACCTTTATTTTTTTAAAGCGAAGTGAACAAAACTGCGGCTATGCTGATGTGCTGGATGCTTACAGCTTCAGCAGCTGTTCAAAACCATCAAGCGTCAGCAGGTTGCCCACATAAAACGATCCAAATTCCCCGTACCGGGCGCTGACTTCGTCAAACCGCATTTCGTAGACGAGCTTCTTGAACTGCAGGACGTCGTCGGAGAACAGTGTCACTCCCCATTCCCAGTCGTCCAGGCCGACGGAGCCGGTGATGATCTGCTTCACTTTGCCTGCATAGCTGCGGCCGATCAGGCCATGGCTGCGCATCAGGTTCTGGCGCTCTTCCATGGACAGCATGTACCAGTTGTCGGCAAGCTCCCGCTTCTTGTTCATCGGATAGAAGCAGAGATACTTGGACTTCGGCATGATCGGCATGAGGCGGGCGGCAATTTCCGGCTTCTGGCGTGGATCGGTGCCGTCATCCTTGCCCAGATAGTTGCTGAGCTCGACTACGCTTACGTAAGAATAGGCTTTTGTCGTATAGTCGGCAAAGGTGGATTTATCGAACTCTGTCTCCAGAGCATTCAATTCTTCCAGGGTTTCCCTCATGTGTACGATGACAAAATCGGCTTTTTGTCCCACGATGCTATATATAGCAGTGCTGCCTTGTTTGGCTTCTTCGGTCTCCGCCCAATTCTGCAGAAATACGCGAAGATCGTCCAGTCCCACTGCACGGGTCTCATCATCGGCTGCTTTCCAGGCCGCCCAGTTAATGGACCGGAAATCGTGCAGGGCATACCAGCCATCCAGGGTTTGAGCTGCTTCACTCATGAAATCACTCCTCCAAATAGATATGTCATATTGTAGCGCAACGGAAGAGGGAGGAGCAAACGGCTTCATAATAATTCATAAAATATTAACGATTTTGTTGATTTAATTTCCATTTCTGGAATTCAAGAAATTGCTTGAACTCCTCCTTGCTGATTCCGGCATTCATCACTTCATGGACGAGAAGCGCCTATTCCGGATCGGGATTTTTTGGATTTATTTTTGTTTGTATTTAGCGATTCAAGTCGAAATGTTTTGTGATAGAATAGAGAAACGACGCCGCAACTGGAAAGGAGCGATAGAGAGATTGCGCATTAATAACCTTCATCATTACACGGAAAATCATCGTTATTGCGTATATCGCGACTTTGATCTTGGTACCGTAAGTCATAAAATGCTCAGCCTGATCTATCAGCCGATGGTAGGCGGCTTTGCCATTTCACTCTATCATTTTTTGTTTCAGCAGGTACCTCTGGATCAAGTCGGTTACTCAAAGCTGGAGCAGCAGCGGCACCTGTTTCTCTCCCTTGGGGTTGAGCCGGGCGAGAAGGGCCGGAAGCTCCTGATTGAGCAGGCCTCCAGGCTGGAGGCTGTGGGGCTGCTTCAAACCAGCCGCATTTATGTGCCGGAGCATGAGGATTATCTGTATGAATACGAGCTCCAGCCGCCGCTTTCGCCGGCGGAATTCTTCAAGACCCAGCATCTGACGCTGCTGCTGAGAGATAAGCTGGGGAAATTTGCGGTTTTGTCGCTCCAGGAACAAATGTTCAGCAAGGAAGCTTATGAATACGGCACGGCGATCAGCAAGGAGAGCTTGTCCGTGCCTTTTTACGATATTTTTCAGTTGAATGCCCATACGATCGATTACGAGCTGGAGCAGGCGATTTCGGAGGTAGCCATTTCGAGGCACCCGGAGAGCAGGCAGGAGGAGCCGCTGTTTAATTATGCGGATATCATTATGCGGTTCCCGCGCGGTTCTGCGAACCGGAAGCATGTGGAATCTCTCCGGTTCGACCATGATCAGCTGGGTGCGGTTAACTATACGGCCCGGAAATACAATTTGAGCATTCAGGATTTGTGCCGTCTGCTTGATGAAGACGGGATCTTTGCCGCGGACGGCGGCTTGCAGCTGGATGTGCTTCAGCATAAAGCCAATCTGCACTTCCGTCAGGACAAGAAACGCCAGGAAGATAGACAGGCGGCGATGGGCAAGGTAGTAGCCCTCAGGCAGGAGGAGCCGGCCGGCCAGGAGCTGCAGGAGGAATATTCCGTGCAGATGGAGTTTTACCTGGAGGTTCCGCCGCAGCTGATGGGAAAATGCGATGTGCACCAGTATAATATGATGCTCCGCAACGAGCCGCATACCCGGCTGCTGCCGAAATTTTTCCCAGGGGCGGTGCCGGATAACCTGCTGGATATCTTTGAGAAGATTGACCTCAATTACAAGCTGCCGGGTGAAGTGATTAACGTACTGATCCATTATTTAATGATGATGCTCACCTCCGGCGACGGACAAAGAATCAACCGCAAATTCGTAGAGACCATTGCTTCCAATATGCTCCTCAAGCAGGTCTCGACTTACGAGAAAGCGGTCAGTTATATCCGGGATCAGGAGAAGGTCAGAAAAGCTGCCCAGCAGGGCGGCACCACAGGGTCCGCAGCAGGCGGACGTGGACGCAGCTATTCCCGCAGCGGTAAAGCCAAGCCGGAAATTCCGATTGTGCAGAGCGCAGCGAGTCCGGATGATAAGACCCTGTCGGAAGATGAATTCGCAGAGCTGCTGAAAATGGCGGAACAGATGCAAAATAATCAAAAGAAATAAAATAGTCAAAAGAAATAAAATAGGGATACGGAGGGCGGAGAACCGATATGGAATCTTTGGGCGAACTGTTGTCCCAGATGCAAAGCCCCAAGCTTAAAGCCCGTTCCGAACGGCTGGTGCAGGAGCTATTTGACGACCCCATCATCCAGGAGCTGATGGCGGAACATCCGGAATTGACGCGTAGTCAGCTGACCCTTCATTTGGGCAAGCTGTATCAATATACGAAAGACTGCCGCAATTGCGCGGCCTGCCCGGGTTTGGAGCGCTGCCCGAATGATTTTCAGGGGCACTACACCAAACTTACGGTTGAAACCGTGACGGCTACGCCTGAACTGTATGAGCGGAAGGTTCCCTGTCCGAAACAGCTGGCGTTCCAGCGCGAGACGGAGATCCGGAAGCGGATCCGGAGCTTTTACATTGATGAGCGGGCGCTTAACGAAGGATATAATGCGGTTGAGATTGTCTCCAAAGACAAGAACCGGGCTCCGGCGGTGGGCCAGGTCATGCAGTACATTCAGTACACCAAGGAAAACGGCCTTCCCAACCGGGGCTTGTACCTGAAAGGGCATTTCGGCACGGGCAAGACCTTTCTGATGTCGTATATGCTGTACGAGCTTGCAACCTCAGGTTATACCGGCGTTATTGTGTATATGCCCGAGTTTGTGGAAGAAGTGAAGTACGTCATGCAGGATAATCAGCGGCTTAAAGAGATGGTCGAAACGATGAAGCAGGCCGACCTGCTTGTGTTTGACGACATCGGGGCGGAGAATCTCAACCCGTGGGTCAGGGACCATGTGCTCGGTTCGATTCTGAATTACCGGATGAACCGGCGGCCTACTTTTTATACGTCCAATTACGACCTTCCGGCGCTTGAGCAGCATTTGAGCTTTACGAGCAAGGATGGCGAGGAGGCCTACAAGGGCCAGCGGCTGATGGACCGGATCGCTCCATTCGTTGAATTGGTTACGGTGAACGGCAGCAACCAGCGGAGGGCTTAATAACGGAGGGCTTATAGCAAAGTAAGTGATATAAGTTATAATTCAGCGTTAAGCATGAGAAATCAGGGCATTCGGGCAGGTTCGGCGGGACCTTGTCCGGAGCTCTTTTTTTTTATATGGAAACTTTTTTTATATGGAAAGGTGTCCATTGCAGCCAAAGTGAAGATCAGGTGAAGATGTAGGTTTCACAGCCGCTTCCCATTTGCCATTTGCTGAAAAGATGTTATAATTGCTCCGTGATCATATTTGACACAATCTAATTATCAGTTAAAGTTAGGGTTTTGCAGACGTTTTTAAACGGGTAATGTATGTTTATTCCGCTTTAAAGGGCAAACTTTGCAAAGCTTAATCTTTTATAGGAGGAGATACACATGGCAATTGTTAATGTTTCCGATTCAACGTTTAAAGCAGAAGTGGAAGGCCAAGGCACTGTTCTGGTCGATTTCTGGGCACCTTGGTGCGGACCCTGCAAAATGATCGCTCCAATTCTGGACGAATTGGCTGGCGAGGTTAACGCTACGATCGCTAAAGTGAACGTCGACGAGAACCCTGAATCTGCATCCCGTTTCGGCGTGATGAGCATTCCAACCCTGATCCTCTTCAAAGACGGCCAGCCGGTTGACAAGGTAGTTGGCGTGAACTCCAAAGAAGCCTTGAAGAACCTGATCAGCAAACACCAATAATCTTGAACACTTAAGCTGTACAGCTTAATAGAACGCTCCCGGCAGGCCGGGGGCGTTTTTCGTTATATAGTGCGTTATGCAGTTTGCGGGGTTCGTCAATGCGTCCATTTCTAAAACAGGAAATGCCTGGCGGTTCTCTTTCGCGGGAACGCAGGTTCGGGTATAATGGAAGGGTTAACGAACAGGATGACTTCTGATCATACACAATTCCATGCGGGGAGGAGAAAGTGCGTGGATTCACATAGAGAACAATTAACGTCGCATTTGGAAACGGTGCAGGAGCAGGAGAAAGCGCTGGAGGCTATCCGGCATAAGCTTGCTCTGCTTCCGGATCTCCCCGGCTGTTATCTGATGAAGAACCGGGAAGGTACAATTATTTATGTAGGCAAAGCGAAGGTTCTGAAGAACCGTGTCCGCTCTTATTTTACAGGCAGCCATAACGGCAAGACGCAGCGTCTCGTCTCGGAAATCAGGGACTTTGAGTATATCGTGACCGGCAGCAATATGGAGGCGCTCATTCTGGAGTGCAACCTGATCAAGACGCACATGCCGCGTTACAACGTCCTGCTGAAGGACGACAAGACTTTTCCTTATATTAAAATCACACATGAGGCTCATCCAAGGCTGGAAGTGACCCGCAGAATCATCAAGGACAAGGCCAAATATTTCGGCCCTTATCCGAACGCTTACGCGGCCCAGCAGACCAAGAAGCTGCTTGACCGGATGTATCCGCTCCGCAAATGCAATGTGATGCCCAAGGAAGTGTGCCTGTATTATCATATGGGCCAGTGTCTCGCGCCCTGCGTGCAGGAGGTCGGGAAGGAAACCTATGAGAGCATTACCCAGGAAATAGCCCGGTTCCTGAGCGGCGGCCATGAAGAGATCAAGAAGGATCTGCAGCGCAAAATGGAGGAGGCAGCCGAAGAGCTGAACTTCGAACGGGCCAAGGAGCTGCGCGACCAGATCATCAATATCGACGCGCTGATGGAGAAGCAGAAGATCACGATGGCCGATGCCAGAGACCGCGATGTTTTTGGATTCTCGGTGGATAAAGGCTGGATGTGCGTGCAGATTCTATACATGCGCCAGGGAAAAATGATTGAACGGCACGCGTCCATCTTCCCGTTCTACGGGGACGCCTACGGCGACTTCCTGTCCTACGTCGCCCAGTATTACAGTGAGAATCCGGCGCTGCCGCAGGAAATTTTGCTGCCAAATCAGGACGGCGAGCTGGAGGCAGCGGCGGCGGAAGAGGAAGAGGGAGCTGCTGCTGGCGCTGAAGGGGCTGCGGGAGCTGAAAATGCTGCTGGTGCCGGGAGTGAAGCCGGAAATGGAGCGGGCAGCAGCGCCGCAGTTCTGGCTGGTCTGGTGGCTGAACAGGGCGCGGCCTACGAAGCCGGGGTAGAGAAGGAGACAGTAGAGAAGGAGACAGCGGAGAAGGAGACAGTGGAGAAGGAGACAGCAGAGCCGGCGGCCGATACAGCCGGAGATCAAGAATCTTCCCTAGAAGGTGCTGTGGAAGCGGCCGGAGGGGCTGCTTCCCTGCAGGAGTGGCTCGGTATCAAGGTGCTGCTGCCGCAGCGCGGGCTGAAGAAGCAGATGGTGAAGATGGCTGCGGACAATGCCCGCGTGGCGCTGGATGAGAAATTCCGGCTGATCGCGCGCGATGAGGAGCGGACCTCCAAGGCGGCCGAGAACCTGGGCCAGTATATCGGCCTCGAGTCTGTCCGGCGGATCGAAGCGTTTGACAACTCGAACATTCAGGGAACGAATCCGGTATCAGCAATGGTTGTCTTCACCGACGGCAAGCCGGACAAGAAAGAATACCGCAAGTACAAGGTCAAAACCGTCCAGGGTCCGGATGACTATGAAACGATGCGGGAAGTCATCCGCCGCCGCTATGAACGGGTGCTGAAGGAGAATCTGCAGCAGCCCGACCTGATTGTGGTGGACGGCGGGAAAGGGCAGATTTCGGCGGCGATAGATGTGCTGGAGAATGAGCTCGGCCTGTACATTCCTGTGTGCGGACTGGTGAAGGATGCCAAGCATAAGACGGCCCAGCTGATGGTCGGAGATCCGCCGGAGCCGGTTCGTCTGCCGCGCGACAGCCAGGAATTTTACCTGCTGCAGCGCATTCAGGAGGAGGTGCACCGGTTTGCGATTTCCTTCCACCGTGAGCAGCGCGGCAAATCGATGGTTACTTCTAAGCTGGATGCCATTCCAGGCATCGGAGAGAAGCGCCGTAAGCTGCTGCTGAAGCATTTTGGCTCGATCAAGAAAATGAAAGAGGCTTCGGTGGAGGATTTCCGCCCGCTGTCGATCGGCGACAAGCTCGCCGCGCGGATCATCGAAGCTTTAAATGAAGAAGAGCCATCATAAACAGGATCATCGTTATCCTTACAGGAAAAATCATTATCAGAAGGGGCTGCTTATGCGGCCCCTTTCTTTTTCATGCGGGGGTCTTCTCGCAACCCTCAGGTGTCGCAGGCATAACAGGTATTGTTATCCGGCTTTAATGAAATACGGTGCAGGGGGTGCTAAAATAGAGCGAAGGGAGCTTTTGGAAGACGCTTGTCCGAACCCACAAGACATAACCGGCTCTGAAAACCAATTATGAAAACCAATTATGAAAGCTAATTATGAAAGCTAATTTTTGAAATCGCTTACGATTGAATGGGGGAGAAGAAGGATGATAATGGCGGAACCGGTAAGGGAGCTTGCCGCAAAGCTCAAGGAAAATATAGGCAGGGTCATCGTAGGCAAGGAGGATGAGGTGGAGCTGCTGCTGACTGCGCTGCTGGCGTCCGGGCATGTGCTGCTTGAGGATGTGCCGGGAACAGGCAAGACAATGCTTGCCAAAAGCCTGGCGGCATCGCTTTCGCTCAGCTTTCAGCGCATTCAGTTTACGCCCGATCTGCTGCCTTCGGATTTGACCGGAATTCATTACTATAATCAGAAAGACGGGGAGTTTCATTTCCGGCCGGGGCCGCTGTTCTCGAGCATTGTTCTGGCGGACGAGATCAACCGGGCAACCCCTCGGACGCAGTCCAGCCTGCTCGAATGTATGGAGGAGAGGCAGGTCAGCATCGACGGCGAGACGATGGAACTTGAACGGCCATTTATCGTGCTGGCCACGCAGAATCCGGTCGATAACCAGGGTACCTTCCCGCTTCCGGAGGCCCAAATGGACCGCTTCATGATCCGGATGAAGCTGGGTTACCCTTCCGCCGAGGAAGGCCTGGAGATCCTGAAGCGGACAGCCGGACTGGCCGGCTTGAGTACGGAGCGGGCCGGGGCCGTCGCGTCCGCAGAGGAGGTGCTGCAGGCCCAGAAGTTATGTGCGCAGGTTCGCGTGCACGAGGATTTAATGGGCTACATCGTATCCTTGGCAGAAGCGACCCGCAGCCATGCCGATGCCGCTCTCGGCATCAGCCCGCGCGGTACGCAGGCCCTGCTGCGCGCCAGTCAGGTCTATGCGGCGCTCAAAGGAAGAGATTATGTGCTGCCGGACGATATCAAGCATCTTCTTATTCCGGTATGCGCCCACAGGCTTGTGCTCAAGAAAAGGTACGGCGCGCAGCAGGAAGCAGCCAGCCGGATTCTGCTGGAAGCGGTGGACAGGGCTGCTGTGCCGAGCGAAGCCGGTCTGGACAGCGGAGTGCGCTGATGGCGCTGCTGTGGCTTTTTCTAGCCTGCGGTCTGGTGCTCGTGCTGCAGGGGATCATTCTGGGCAGGGGGGCACTGCGCAGGCTGACCTATGAGCGGCATTTCAGCACTGAAACCTGCTATGCGGGAGACCGGATTGAAATGGTTGAGGTCATCGAGAATGCGAAGAGCATCCCTGTGCCGTGGC
This sequence comes from Paenibacillus pinistramenti, assembly GCF_005869875.1. Taxonomy (GTDB): domain Bacteria; phylum Bacillota; class Bacilli; order Paenibacillales; family Paenibacillaceae; genus Fontibacillus; species Fontibacillus pinistramenti. Next base: position 23,447 of record NZ_VAWG01000009.1, on the reverse strand, counting down.
TGCGTCTGGAGTCGATGCTTCCTGCTTCGCTGATTTTTAATAGAAGCCGGGAAATGAGCATCAGCGAAGGCAGCATCTATCAAAACCATACCAGCCTGTTTATGCTCCGCCCGCGCATCCGGATTACCCGCAGGCACCAGCTGCAGTGCAGCCGCCGGGGAATTTACCACATGGATTCGGCCACGATGACAGGAGGGGACCTGTTTGCCCTTTACACCCCTGGGCGCCAAATCCCTCTGCACAAGCGGCTTGTGGTTTATCCTGCGCTGATCGGAGATGACGAACTGCCTTCTTCCTGGCAGACGTGGCAGGGAGAGCTGGCCGTCCGGCGCTGGGTGGTGGAGGATCCGTTTCTTATTACAGGAGTCCGCGGGTACGCTCCCGGAGACCCGATGAACCGGATTCATTGGAAAGCAACAGCAAGGACCGGGGGGCTTCAGGTTCATAAACATGGTTATACCGCCGATCCGCGCGTGATGATCCTGTTCAATATTGAAGAATCCGAACAAATGTGGAACGTGGTGACGCGTCCAGAGATCATCGAAGAGGGACTGTCGTACGCCGCAACCTGCGCCGCTTCGCTGATTCATCAGGGCATGGCGGCGGGCTTTGGCCACAATGCCGCGGCTCTGCAGGGTACGGAAAGCCTCAAGAGACTGGAACCGGATTACGGAACGGCTCATCTGGAAAATATACTGGAAGCAATGGCAGCGGTGGAAATGAGAACCCGGCTTTCGTTCTATGAATACTTGCGCCTTGAGGCGGAGCGCGGGCAGGCAGAAGCGCTCGATTACCTGCTGGTTACGGCCCACCTGTCGGAGGGCGTCCGTGAGGGGATCCGGCTGCTGGAACAGCAGGGGCACCGGGTCTTGATTGCCGGATGGCCGGAGCGGAAGGAGGCGTCGGCATGAACGGACCGAAGGATAACCCGCGGGGCGAAGGGATGGATGAACCGGTGAGCACAAAGGCGAACAAATCGGTGAACGCCCGCCCGGTCGGAGCTGGCCGATTGTCCGAGGCGGGGAATGCGCTGCTGTATTCCCTGCTGGAAGCTTTATCGCTGTTCCCGGCTGCGGTTCTGCTTGCCGTGCTAGCCTTGGACCTTCCGCCGCTGCTGCTCTAGGCCAGCATTTGGGCCGGCCATGCCGCAGGCGTGCTGGCCGGCACCGCGCAAGCGCGCAGCGGCGGAGCGGGCCGCGTCCGCTTGGGGACGCCGCTCCTGCTTGCCGCCGCACTGCTGCTTGCGGCGGCGCTGCTGCTGCCCTTGGCTGCGCAGGGGCTGCAGCTCTCCGGCGTGCTGCCGGGCTTGGCCGCTCTGGCGGCCGCAGCCTGGGGGCTGATTGCCGGCCGCAGGCAGCTAGCCAGGACGGCGCCGCTGCGTCTGCCGCTTCTTGGCCTCGGGGCTGCGCTTGCCGTGTACATTGCAGCCGGGAGGGCGGACGTCCTCCATCCGTACCGGGCCTGGCTTTATGCTGCGGCCCTGCTCACAGTGGTTCTGCTGCTCCTGCGCTGGAACGGAGAACGTGTACGCCGGTCTGCATACGCGCAGGAAGCCGACCGTCAGCTGCTCGGCAGGATTCTGTCGGCCAACCGCTCTATGACGTGGGTCGTCATTCTGGTCCTGGCTGTGCTCTGCAGCTGGAAAGGGCTCGGCAGCCTCTTTTTGCTGCTGAAGGACGGCCTCCGATCCCTGTTTGCGCTCCTCCAAGGAGAAGAGCAGCCCGCAGAGGAGACGGCTCCGGAGCCTTCCGGCCAGCAGCTGCCAAGCTTCACGGGCATGGAGGACGGCACTTCACATCCTCCGCTGTGGCTGCAGATCGCCGGATACGCCTTCCTCGGCCTGGTTGGTTTAGCTGCTGCTGTGCTCCTTCTGATTCTGCTCTATAAAGTCTTTCGCAGATGGCTGCCCGAGCGATTCGCAAGACTGCTTCGCGGACTTGCCCGCCGCATTGGGCTGCTGCGCACCATCCGCCGTATTCCGGAGGAAACGGCCGATTTCGTAGACCAGGTGGAGCAGATCGACCGAGCTGCGCCGCGCCGCCGGTTCGGGCGGCTCCTGCACCGCAGGCGTGAAGAGCCGGGCGGCAGCACAAGCGCCAGCGATCCGCGCGAGGCGTACAAGGTTCTGATCCGTCGTGCGGTCAGGAAGGGATACAACTTCAAAGCAAGCCGCACGCCTGCGGAGAACGGAGACTCCATTGCTGATGGAGGACAATGGACAGATCTGTCCCCGAAAGATGTGGAGGCTGTCATTCAGCGTTATCACGCCGTACGATACGGCGGCGGGAGCGGGGAAGAGCATCATTCATAAATGAAGCCGAACAAAACAAGACGCCTCCAAACCGCCCTTGAAGAAGGGGCTGGAAGCGTCTTATTTTTTTACCTATATACGTATATTTGCAGCTGCCGAGAATGGCTTAATAAGCAGGTCTGCTTTCGCCTTCATTAAAGCCATCCCGGGTGCGATCTGCCGGCGTGCCTGGCGTACTTCGTTTCGAGGAACGAAGCAGATAGACCACATAGCCTGCCAGAGCAGGCATCGCAAACGTAACGATCCCGATGATGATGTTGGCGGCTCCGCCCATAAGCAGAACGCTCAAGCCCAGGAGCAGGCTGTCGAACACCACATGTGCGAACATGACGGCAATGTACCCCTGGCGCAGGAAGATAAAGCTGAACAGCAGCCCGATAAAGGTCAGCTCGATCGGTCTGGATACCACCGGATAGACCGGATACAAAGTATGGCCGAACGCCCAGATCAGCGTCGAGATCAGACTGGCGATAAAGGTGCTGCGGAAGATCTTCTTCAGCATCGGTATACCGAACAGGCGGTAAACGGCCTCCTCACCGATGCCGGCCATCCAGGCCATCAGCGGGAACAGCCAAGGGTAGACCATATTGTAGGCAGACTGGGTTTCATCCGTAGTGGTCCAGGTGTGGAGCGTCAATCCAAGCACAATATAGATCAGGGTCTGAACGCCGAGCAGAATGAATGCCCAGGCATAGCCGTTCAGGGCGCTCTTCAGCACGTAGTCTCCATAACCCTCTTCACGGAAGCGCGGCCACAAATTTCTGCCTTTCTGCTTCCAAAGCCCGTCTCCTCCCACCAGGGAGAAATAAATGGAGGCCGTCATCACCAGCGTATAAAGCAGCTGGAATCCGAGCGCCAAGGTTAAGGCTATGCCCGAAATGCCCTCCGACTCATAAACAGGCATCATATTGAAGGTGCTGACCACGTTAATGAACAGATAGAACAGGGTCAGGAAGATCCCGCGTTTAAAGGAGGCATGGGGACGCGTTCTTGCACTGTACACGATGGCCAGGATGCCAAGAATAAAGCTGAACAGCGCGTAGCCCCCGTAAGTAAGCCAGCTTGCCAGTCTGGACTGGCCGGCCACATAATCGGTATGGCTTTCAGGAACGCTAAACTTGGCCTGCATGGATGAGACATTGTTGTATTCGAAATAGAAAATTAACTGGCCCTGGGCTTCGCCGGTTTTGTAGCCCTGCACATCATAGACCAGGCCCGTCTGGCTGGAAGTGTCTGGCTGAAGCTGATCAGATTTAAAGCCAAGTGCGAGCGCATACGGCTCTGCCAGCTGCTCCTTCTCCTCCTCGGTCAGATCGCCTTCGAGCGACTTGACTTTGGATGTGCCCTCGGCGCTTTTGAGGAGCTCCTCTTTGGTATTGATGGAGTACAGCTCTCCGGCATCAAAGCCGACGACGTTTCCGTCCCTCATATTCACATCGACGTACAGCGATTCCAGATGATCGTCAGGCTGCTTGAAGCGGACGCGGAACATCTCGGTGGGAAAGCTTTTTCCATAGCTCTCATCATATTTATCAAGCAGATTCTCCTTGGACAAATAACCGTACACATCGGAGAAAGTGGTATATGTAACATCCGCATCATCCTGCCGGATATCTGTAAACTGCAGAGTACCGCGGGCAAAATCGGCTGCAGAGCGGATCGCCTGCTCCTTGCTGACGGCACCGCCGGCTTCGGAAGAGCCGGGACTCAGCGAAGGAACCAATTGGAAATAAACAAACAAAATCAGTCCAATTACAGCCAGACTCCATAATACTTTTGGTTTCAAGGGGCCAACTCCTTTATTTATAGTCCTTCAAGTAACATAACATAAATACGTCAAGTCTTGCCAGATTGATGGAAAAAGGGTTAAGGTTGTAATCGGATTTTACATAGCCGGGTAATGAATAATTAGAAATGAACAATTAAAAATGAACAATAAAAAACCAACGATAAGGAGAAGCCCGCATTGAAAAGACGCAAATTTTCCCCGCCGCAAGTCCTGGTTCTCGGCTTCACCTTGATTATAGCCATCGGAACCTTTCTGCTGATGCTCCCGGTTTCCATTAGGCCGAACGGAAGGCTCGCCTTCATAGACGCTCTCTTTACCGCCACCTCCGCCACCTGTGTGACCGGACTGGCCGTCAAGGATACCGGCACGTTCTTTACGACCTTCGGCCAGATCGTCATTTTGGTGCTCGTCCAGATTGGAGGGCTAGGCTTTATGACCATGGCGACGCTGTTCTCGCTGGTTCTGAAACGGCGGATTTCGCTGAAGGACAGGCTGCTGCTGCAGCAGGCGATGAATCAGAATACAATAGAAGGAATTGTGGGCCTGATCCAGAAGGTGCTGCTCTATTCCGTCATTATCGAAGGATTCTCCGCTCTGGTCTTTACGCTGCGCTGGTCGGCGGAGATGCCGCTCGGCAAAGCCGCCTATTACGGCGTGTTTCATTCCATTTCGCTGTTTAATAACGCAGGGTTTGACCTGCTGGGCAATTTTCAGAGCTTGACGCAGCACGTCTCCGATCCGGTGATCAACATCATGAGCATGCTGCTGATCATTACCGGCGGCATCGGGTTTATCGTGATCTCGGATCTCGCGGATTACCGCAAGAACCGTAGGCTCTCCCTGCATTCCAAAGTAGTATTGACTATGTCAGGCGCTTTAATCGTCATCGGGACAATCGTTATTTTTGTGTTTGAATTCTCCAACGCCAAGACGCTGGGGCCGCTGAGCTGGAGCGCCAAAATCTGGAGCTCTGTGTTTCAGTCCATCACTCCCCGGTCCGGCGGGGTGGCAACTTTGGATATCGCCTCGATGAGGCACGCGACCCTGTTCTTCATCATCATTCTCATGTTTATCGGAGCTGCTCCCGGCTCGACGGGGGGCGGGATTAAAGTGACCACCTTCGCGATTCTGATCGGCTCCATGTTCTCCATGATCCGGGGGCGCGATGATATCGTCATATTCCGTTACCGGATCGTGCAGGAGCGGATTGTCAAAGCGCTCACGATCACCATGCTCACCCTGTTTCTGCTCATTCTGATCGCGATGGTGCTGTCGACGACGGAGTCGGCGGATTTCCTCAGCATCCTGTTCGAGACAACCTCGGCGTTCAGTACGGTGGGATTGTCCATGGGACTAACGACAAAGCTTACTGTATTCGGAAAAATCGTCATCTGCCTGACGATGTTTATCGGCCGGTTAGGACCGCTTACACTAGCGTATGCGCTTGGCCCGAAAAAAGGACGGGAGCTTTACCGCCATCCGGAAGGCCAAATGATTATAGGATAAAATGATGATTAGATAAGGAGAAGGACGCACATGGTAAAAAATCAGCAGTTTGTCGTCATCGGCCTCGGCCGATTCGGATCAAGCCTGGCGCTTGAGCTTATGGATTTGGGATATGAGGTGCTGGGCGTGGACCGCAATGAGGAGGTTGTTGAAGACATGAGCAGCTTCCTTACCCATGCGGTTGTGGCCGACGCCACGGATGAGGAGATGCTGCGGTCGCTCGGCATCCGGAATTTTGACTGCGGGATTGTGGCGATCGGCGATGACATTCAGATGAGCATTCTAGCGACAATCCTGCTGAAGGAGATGGGCATGCGCCAGGTTGTGGCAAAGGCTATCTCCGTGCTGCACGGCCGGGCGCTGGAGAAGCTGGGCGTGGACCGGGTTATTTTTCCGGAGAGGGATATGGGCATCCGGGTGGCCCACCAGCTTGTCACCCCGAATCTGCTTGATTATATCGAGCTGTCAAAGGATTACAGCATCGTGGAGCTGGCGGTACCCGAAGTGCTGGACGGCAGAACAATCGGCGAGGTGAACGCGCACTCCCGGTTCGGCTGCAGCATTGTTGCCCTGCAGAAGCCTGAAGGCTGCATAACTGCGCCAACCTCAATGGACGTAATGAACACAAATGATATCATGGTCGTGATTGGCAGCAACGGCAGCATTTATGACTTTGAAGCATCAATCGTTAAGGAAGAAGAACCGTCGTAACAAGAGTTTGACTGATGCTGCGGCCTTAGAGCTGTCCAAGCCCCAATTACTCGCTACTCGCGCCCCGGAAAAGACAGGCTGCTGCGGAACAAATCTTTGATCTCCGCAGCCCACTCCAGCGCCTGGCTGCCGCTGTCCGGCTGAACCGGATAGATGAGGCAGGTGGCCCGGCGCGTTTCGCCCAGCTCCTTCATCGGAACCGAGATCAGCTCATTATCCCGGAGAAGCTGGGGCCGCAGGTAGGAGCGGGGAAGCAGCGCAGCCGCCTTGCAGATCGGCAGCAGCCTGACGATCGCTTCAAAGGAGTCGATCTCCATCCGCGTGTCCGGCATGACCGCGTATTTGCTGAATACCTCGTCAACCAGCCTGCGGTACCAGGTTCCCTTGGAGAACGTGATCATCGGCAGGCTGTTCAGGTCAGTCATGGTGACTGTGCGTCCGAACCGGGCCAGATTATGCCGCCGGGGCACCACGAGCATGAGGTGGTCCTGGAACAGCGGAATGCACTGCAGCCCGGGCTCGGCGATGGCCGAAGCAATGACGCCGAGGTCCAGCTTGTTTTCCTTGACCTGGGATACGATTTCATGCGTTTTGCCGGTGACGAGCTTCAGCTCTGTCTCCGGATATTTGTCCATAAGCGCTTCAATCAGCGGCGGCAGTGTCGTTTGAATGGTGGTCAGACTGGCCCCCACGGTTGCGACGGTGCGTACAGGCGCCCTGAAGCGGGAGATGGACTGCATGAACTGGTTGTGCCGCTGCTGCTGCTCAACCGCATACGTGTAAGCGGCCTGGCCCGTTTCGGTCAGCTCCAGCCTTTTCCCCTTCCGGGTAAATAAAGACACCCCGAGCTCCTCTTCCAGCTTGGCAATCTTGCGCGATAGAGCGGGCTGGGACAGATTCAGCAGCTTGGACGCTCTGTTCAGGCTCGACTGCTCCACAACGGTGGCAAATACCTTTAGATCCTCATTCAGCATGGCTTCCCCCTGGTATCTGTTAAATATTCCTGTTTATTATGCGAATTCGTTATAACAATTAATAAATATATTGCAATTCCATTATAAGAAAAAAAAGAGTAACATTAAAGCGACACAAGTTGTTCACATCTCATGTCCGCAATTGCCCAAAGAGAAAGGAAAGGAGCGGCCGGGGCATTACGTGGCAGCTTGGCGCGAAATCTTTCGAAAATTGTAACCGCCATCATTGGCAAAAGACGGGTTCGTGAAAGGGGTAAACGCAATTATGAAAGGGTTTTATTCCAGAAAGCTGCACTCACTCTTGGGGATCATTCCGTTAGGCTTTTTCCTGCTGGAGCATATGATCACCAACTTTTCGGCCGTCGAAGGCGGACCCGAAGGCTTCAGGGACGCGGTTAAATGGATCAATAGTCTGCCGCTTGTGCTCGCTCTTGAAATTCTGTTTATTTGGCTGCCGCTATTGTACCACGGAGTTTACGGCACTTATATCGCATTTCAGGCGAAGCCGAACAACAACCGTTTCAAGCACGAACGCAACCTCCGGTATACGCTCCAGAGGGTAACGGGCATTATAGCGCTTTTCTTTATCGGCTGGCACGTCTGGGAGACCCGGATTCAGGTGTCTTTAGGCAATGTAACGCATGAGGGTCTGGGAAAATGGATGCATGACATCGTCACCCAGCCGGTCTATTTCATCATTTATCTGATCAGTGTGATTGCAGTATCCTACCATTTTACAAACGGGCTCTGGTCCTTTATGGTCAGCTGGGGCATTACGGTCGGACCGCGCGCCCAGCGGGTATCCTCTTATATTTGTATGGGATTGTTTGTAATCGTGGCTGTGATGTTTACCTGGTCGCTGTTTGTGTTCCGCGGCGTTGAATTCGAAGCGGGCGGCACAGCAATGCTTCAGACGCTGAAGACGTTCATAGGATAAGGAGTGGCATAAGACATGGCTAAGAAGAGCATTATTGTCGTCGGAGGCGGCCTGGCCGGCCTGATGGCGACTATCAAAGCAGCAGAGGCAGGCGTGCAGGTCGCTTTGTTCTCGCTGGTTCCGGTTAAACGTTCCCATTCCGTTTGTGCCCAGGGCGGCATCAACGGAGCGGTTAATACAAAAGGGGAAGGCGACTCCCCTTGGGAGCATTTTGATGATACGGTGTACGGCGGCGACTTCCTGGCGAACCAGCCTCCGGTCAAGGCGATGTGTGAGGCGGCGCCGGGCATCATCCACCTGATGGACCGGATGGGCGTTATGTTTAACCGCACCCCGGAGGGGCTGCTCGATTTCCGCCGCTTCGGCGGCACGCAGTACCACCGCACGGCGTTTGCGGGCGCGACGACCGGCCAGCAGCTGCTATACGCGCTGGACGAACAGGTCCGGCGTTTTGAAGCGGCAGGTCTCGTGACGAAATACGAATCCTGGGAGTTTCTTAAGGCCGTCATTGACGATGAAGGCATCTGCCGCGGCATCTGCGCCCAGAACCTGAGATCCATGGAGATCGTAACGTTTGCGGCTGATGCGACGATTTTGGCGACCGGGGGCCCCGGCATTATTTTTGGCAAAACCACCAATTCAGTAATTAATACAGGGACAGCGGCGAGCGCCGTTTACCAGCAGGGCGTTGACTACGCCAATGGCGAGTTCATTCAGATTCATCCGACGGCCATTCCGGGCGACGACAAGCTGCGCCTCATGTCCGAATCGGCCCGCGGCGAAGGCGGACGGATCTGGACCTACAAGGACGGCAAGCCTTGGTACTTCCTGGAGGAAAAATATCCGGCCTACGGCAACCTGGTGCCGCGCGATATCGCGACCCGCGAAATTTTCCACGTGTGCGTAGACGAGAAGCTCGGCATCAACGGCGAGAACATGGTTTACCTGGATTTGTCGCATAAAGATCCGAAAGAGCTTGACGTCAAACTGGGCGGCATTATCGAAATCTATGAGAAGTTTATGGGCGATGATCCGCGCAAAATCCCGATGAAAATCTTCCCGGCAGTCCATTATTCCATGGGCGGCCTGTGGGTCGATTACAATCAAATGACCAGCATTCCGGGGCTGTTTGCCGCCGGGGAATGCGAATATCAGTATCACGGCGCGAACCGGCTGGGAGCCAACTCGCTGCTGTCGGCCATCTTCGGCGGCATGGTGGCCGGGCCGAAGGCGGTCGAATATGTCCGCGGCCTCAAGAAGTCGGCTGAGGACGTCTCTTCTGCCGTTTACGAGTCGAGCAAGAAGGCGGAGGAACGCAAATATGAGGGCATCCTGAACATGGACGGCACGGAAAATGCCTACGTCATCCACAAGGAGCTTGGGGAATGGATGACGGACAACATGACAGTGGTCCGCTACAACAGCAAGCTGGAAGCGACAATTAACAAGATCAAGGAACTGAAGGAGCGTCATAAACGCATCAATATCAACGACTCCTCGCGCTGGAACAACTCGGGGGCAGCCTTCACCCGTCAGCTAGGCAATATGCTGGAGCTGGCTGAAGCGATGACCAAAGGGGCGCTTCTGCGCGATGAAAGCCGCGGAGCCCACTACAAGCCGGACTTCCCAAGCCGGAATGACGAGCAATTCCTGAAGACGACAAGAGCAAAATTTACGCCGGAAGGGCCGGAAATCTCATATGAGGACGTGGATGTATCGCTGATTCCGCCGCGGATCCGGGACTACTCCAAGGACAAACACTAAGAAGGAGGAAGAGGTCATGGCTGAAACAACCGCATCCAAAAAAGTGAAGTTTATTATCACCCGCCAGGACGATCCGAAATCCCCCTCCTACACGGAGGAGTTTGAGCTGGGCTACCGCCCGGGGATGAACGTGATCAGCGCCCTGATGGAAATTCAGCGCAACCCGGTTAACGCCGGCGGCAAGCATACGGCTCCGGTCTGCTGGGAGTCCAACTGCCTGGAGGAAGTGTGCGGAGCCTGCTCGATGGTCATTAACGGCAAGCCGCGTCAGGCCTGCGCTGCACTGGTCGACAAGCTGGAGCAGCCGATCCGCATCGAGCCGATGAAGACCTTCCCGGTCGTGCGTGACCTGATTATTGACCGCAGCCGGATGTTCAACGCTCTGAAACGGGTTAAAGCCTGGATTCCGATCGACGGTACTTACGATCTGGGCCCAGGGCCGAGAATGGCGGAGAAGAAGCGCCAGTGGGCTTACGAGCTGTCGAAATGCATGACCTGCGGCGTCTGCCTGGAAGCCTGTCCAAACGTTAATGACAAGACGAATTTCATCGGGCCTGCGCCGATTTCCCAGGTTCGGTTGTTTAACGCCCACCCGACGGGCGAAATGAACGCAGAGGAGCGGCTGGAAGCGCTGATGGAGGATGGAGGCATTGAAGGCTGCGGCAACTCGCAGAACTGCGTGCGCTCCTGTCCGAAAGGCATTCCGCTGACCACATCCATTGCGGAGATGAACAAGCAGACGACGAAGCATATGTTCAAGCGCTGGTTAACCAGCTGATCTGATCTTAAAATGTATAGTGCAAGCCTCCTGGCACCGGCAATTTGGCGGCCAGGGGGCTTTTTTTCACTTTATTGGGGCAGAGGCCTGCTCATTAGGGTAATAAGCATTAAGCTTACTAAATAGCAGAGGAGCTGAACCTCATGCGGATCTGGCTGATTCTGGCGAACGCTTTGGGCTTTCTCTTACTGGTCCTGCTTTTTTACCGGCTTGACCGCAGGCTGTCCAGCCGGGTTATTTTGCTGGCACCGGTATTATTCTATGTGATTGCTTCTCTGGAGGATTTGCTCGGCTGGGTGGATTTTACGGTTGTATTCGAGTCGAATGCGCTTCTTAAGGGCGCCATCCTGCTCTTTGTATTGGGCTCGGATATTTTTTATATTCTGTTTATGTTCAGGGAAATTGCCGATTCGGCTAGCAGGAAGACTACACTCCGGTCCGTGGTCATCCGCATCAGCCTCACGGTGCTGGTCTGCCTGTTGTTTTTTACGGTGGTGTACACCTCGATTTATAAATTATTCGGCAGCGGGAACTTTAAAGGCTCCGGCCTGGATGGAAGCCTGCTTGAGCAGGCGGCGGCGTTCTTCTATTTCAGCATCGTTACCTTTGCGACCGTTGGTTATGGGGATATCCAGCCTGTGGATACGGTGACCCGCCTTATTGTGGCCATGGAGGTCTTCTTCAGCTTTATTACGGTGGCTTACATGCTGTCCATGCTCAGTGTGATCCGGCAGATCTTTAAAGAAGAGAACGAGTCGGGGAAAACGGAAGGTGTGATTAAACCGGCTCAACCGGATCAACCGGAACAGCCGGAAGCAAAGCTTTAAGGGGATCCTCCGCGGTTAAAGACCCGGCCTGATGGCTGCCGGAAAGCGGAGCATCTGATCAAGGAGAAGTGAGAAGGGCGGTGAAGATGGGAATGGGACTGGACACGAAGACGAGGATGGAAATGGAGACGGAGATCGGGATTACTGGCATGCAGAAAATGAAGCAGCAGTTTCCCGTGCTGCACAGCGCCCGGCTCCTGCTCCGCAAGGTTCGGCCCGAGGATGGAGCGGCGTTATACAGAGCGCTCAGCAATCCGCGGGTAGCGAGATATTTATCCTTCCGCATGGACACAACCCGAAGCGAGGAGCGGCTTATCCGCTATTTTGAGGATTGCAGCAGGACGCTGTCCTCGCTGCATTTCGCTGTTCTAATCAGAGAAACCGGAAGATTCGCAGGCTTGTGCTCGCTGCAGCGCCTGAATGAAATGGACAGCAGCGCCAGCATAGGATATATGGTGGACCCCGCCTGCTGGAACCGGGGAATTGCTACAGAAGCGGCCCGGCAGCTGCTTCAATTCGGCTTTGATTCTCTTGGCCTCCGCGTCATTCACGCGTCCTGCGAGGCGGATAACACGGCCTCCAGCCGGGTTATGGTGAAATGCGGTTTTAGGCGGGCAAGCGAAGAGTATCCGCAGATTTCGGGGCCCGGAACCGGTCTCCGCCAGCTTCATTACTCCTTGACAGCAGAACAGAGAGAGATTGGGGACAAGCGTTATGCTTTGTTACATAATTGAAATATTACTGTGATTTAACCCTAACAGAATCGGGTTAATATGATGACATGACCCCCTTTTGAATATATATATTTTGGAACCCGCCTTCTTGGCCGGTTCCCCTTTTTTTTTTTAGCCGCAAAGGCCGGAAGGACTTACAGCATTTTGCTGAATAAGAAATAAATATTGATAAAAATCAATAAGAATAAATCAATAAGAAAAAAGAGACGGATTCCATGCGCCTGTGCAATTCCTTCGCGCAGTTAACCGTCTCTTTTTTATAGGCCAAATCAATGAGCCGCAGACAATCTATAGAGCCACGACCTGCTTCTGCTTCTGCTTGTAATAAACCCAGCTGGTGAAGCCGATTTCCTTCAGCCTGGCTGCAACCTGCTCCCATTCGTCGCCAACGCGGTAAGGCACATGAGCATCGGAGCCGAAGGTGACCTCAACGCCGTAATGGAGAGCCCGCTCCAGAATTGCATCGGACGGATACCATCCGCCGCTCAGCTTCGTTTTGCCGGAAGTATTGATTTCGATCGCTACGCCGCATTCGGCGATGGTCTGCAGCGTTTCGTCAATCGCTTTATCAGCGGGAATCTCGGAAAAAGCAGGGTAGTTGCCCTTCATGGCATCCATATGCCCCAGGATTTGAAACATCCCGCTGCGGGCTGACTGGCGGATCAGCTCATAATACGTTTCTTTCTCCCGGACCTGCCGGGAGGGCGTTAAGTTTTTCCAGCGAGATTTATTAAAGATACTGGTATTATTAGTGCTGTGCACGGAACCGATAATATAGTCAAAGGGGTATGCCGCCAAGGCAGATTGATAGACAGAGGCATGCTCGGGGAAGAAGTCCGATTCAATTCCGAGCAGCACGTCAATCCGTCCTTCATACTCCTGCTTCAGCTTCAAAACTTCATCAACATAAGACTTGAGCTCCTTCTTCCCCATGGCGATACGAGGGAACGGCTGCTCTTCGCTGCTTCCAAAATAAGGCGTATGGTCGCTGATCCCGATGACCTGGAGTCCTGCTGCAATGCCGGCCTCAATGTAATCCCGGATGCTTCCATCCGCATGACCGCAGCGGAAATGGTGGGTATGAAGATCAAATTTCATGGGCTGTTATCCTTTCGTCATCTAAGACCGGCTATTCCGTACCGGTGAATTTGGTTTCCGGCATGCCTTTCAAATCGCCGAGGAACTGCTGCATGGCAGAGTTGATATAACGGCTGGACTTGTAAATAACGCCAACTGGATGGGTGACCTCAAGCTCCGGGATCGGGACGATCTGCAGCGTGCCCAGCCTAAGCTCCCGGGAGATCGACTGCTTGGAGATAATTGCGGCGCCCAGATTGATCTCGACCATCCGTTTCACTTCTTCGCTGCTGGACAGCTCCATGACGACATTGGGCTCCATGTTATTATCCCTGAACACCTGCTCGACAAACCGTCTTCCGACCGTATCCGGAGACAGCAGAATCAGCGGCAGGTCACGCAGCATTTCAAGCTCGGGCTGCTCTTCCTTGGCCAGCGGGTGGAGCGGAGAAACGACGACTTCAAACGTATCGTAATACAAGACTGATGCGTGAATCTGCGGGTTATGTTCGATCAGATAACCGATTCCGATATCAACCAGGCCCTGCTCAACGTTCTGATAAATTTGGGAAGAGGCCATTGACTGAATAGTCGTCTTGATCAGGGGGAATTGATCCTGGAAATAGGAAAGGATGCGCGGCAGAATCTGGATTGCAATCGAGGTGGTTGTACCCAGGACAATATGCCCCTGCGGCGTCTGCTCCATATCCGACAGCTTCTGCTTCAATTCCTCCACGATATCCAGTATTTGTTCCGCCTTCTCCAAAAATACCTGCCCCCGGTCCGTCAGGGTTACCGGCTGGTTCCGGTCAACGAGCACGGTCTTGAATTCATCTTCAAGGCTCTTGATCTGCGCGGACACGGCAGGCTGCGTGAGATTCAGCAGCTCGCCGGCTTTGCGAAAGCTCTTCGTCTTCGAAATGGTAATTAAAGTTTCCAACTGGCTGATGTTCATCGTATCCCTCCTTGCTCACTACGACTCTAAACCGAATGGTCCGAACCTGGGTCAGCTTTTCATAATATTATAGGGGTTAGCACGATTTGGGGCAATGGGATTAAGGATTAGTTATAAGGCAAGTTCGAATCCATGCGCAAAAAGGGTTTACATTGATATTTTATGTAGAATTTTTGTGGAAAAGGTAATGATTTATTCTTATTGATAAAGTATAATCAAACTAAATTAAGAGCGGGACTTACGATGCACATCTAAGAGTTCCAAGTGAAAAGGGGCGCATTTTACGTGAAAGCAGAAGTGATAAATCCTTTTTTGGAATCTGCAAGGCTTGTTCTTGAACAGGTGATTCAGGTTTCTCCTTCCACCGGAAGTCTTGGCGTAAAAGAAATCGCTCATATCCAGGATCATATATGGATACAGGTGGGAATGACTGGACAGTTCAGCGGCAACGTCGTCTTCGGTCTCCAAGAGCAGGTAGCTCTGCGGATAGTGTCTGTCATGATGGGCGGATTTGTATTGACGGAAATGGATGAAATGGGCCAAAGCGCGATTTCGGAGCTGGGCAATATGATCAGCGGCAATGCGAGCACCATTCTGTTTAATCAGGGCTATAGCGTTGATATTACTCCGCCTAAAGTGATGAAATCGGAAGAAAGTGCGCATGCGCCGCGCAAAGCTCTTTGCATTCCTCTACATATGGATGGCATTGGCGAGCTGGATATTCAGGTCATGATCTCGTAATATAATTCTGCAGTTCGGCGGCAGATGAAGCAGGGGGCTTCGGTACGGAGAAACTGGCGCCGTTTATAGCGGAAAGGATGCGGAACATGCTGAAAGATCAGCGTATCGTCATTACCGGTGCGTCCAGCGGAATCGGTGCGGAAATGGCCAGACAGCTGTCACGTCAGGGAGCCTTTGTCATCCTGGCGGCCAGATCGCAGGACAAGCTGGAGCGGGTAGCAGCAGATTTACCAGGAGCTTTTGATGTAGTAAGACTCGATGTTTCTTCAGAGGATTCGGTGGCGGAAGCCTTCCGTTATATCTCTGAAACGCACGGTTCGGTGGACTGTCTGATTAACAATGCGGGCTTTGGCAGGTTCAAGCCGTTTGCAGAGACAGAGCTGGATGAGTTCGAAGCGATGATGGATGTGAATTATATGGGTACGGTCCGGTGCACAAAGGCGGTGCTGCCCGGTATGCTTGCTGCCCGTAAAGGCCATATCGTCAATATCGCTTCCATTGCCGGCAAGCTCGGCACAGCGAAGTCTTCCGCTTATTCAGCAAGCAAGCATGCGGTGCTTGGTTTTACCAACGCCTTAAGACAGGAATTGAAAGGAACGGGCGTTGCGGTATCCGCCGTAAATCCCGGGCCGATCGACACTCCCTTCTTCGAGGGAGCCGATCCGGACGGCAGTTATGTCAAGAATGTGGGCTGGTTCATGATGAAGCCAGAGAAGGTAGCCAAAGCAGTTGTACAAGTGATAGAAAGAAGAAAGGCCGAGATCGACCTTCCATGGGCGGCAGGACTCGGCACGAAGCTGTATCAGTTGTTCCCCAGACTGGCGGACAGGCTGGCTGGCGGAATGATTAACAAGAAATAATAGAAGCATTGCTGCAGGGCGCTTCCGGCTTTGGCCGGGGCGCTCTTTTTTTTTCTTAAGGCTGAAGGGCGGACAGCAGTGCCATTTTGATTTGGTGCGTCAGGCATTATCGCATATAATGGAAATAACGACTTTTTAGGATAAAGGATGGACTTATATGACAACTCAAACATTTACGGATATTGGAGTCGAGCAAAGGCTGGCCGAACGTTTGGCTGAGCATGGCATTACTGTGCCTTCTCCCGTGCAGGAGAGCGCAATTCCGGCCGTGCTGGAGGGACGCGATGTGCTTGCGCAGTCTCAGACCGGTACGGGAAAAACATTAGCCTACCTGCTTCCGGTGCTGCAGCGCATTGATGCTTCCCGCAAGGTAACACAGGCGCTAATCCTTGCCCCGACGCAGGAGCTGGCGATGCAGATTCTGCGCGAGAGCCAGCGCTATTCGGAAGGCACCGGCCTTGAAGTGCAGGCGCTGATCGGCGGGGCGGCGATCGGCCGGCAGGTTGAGCGGCTCAAGAAGCACCCGCAGCTGGTGATCGGCACGCCTGGGCGTGTCCGCGAGCTGCTGGCGACACGGAAGCTGAAACTGCACGAAACGCGGACGCTGGTCGTTGACGAAGTAGACCAGCTGTTCCAGCTGGGGGGCGCCGGAGATGTGGACGACATTCTGCGTGCTTCGCTGCGCGACCGGCAGCTGCTGTTCCTGTCCGCGACGGTGACTGACGAAATCCGCGAGCTTGCAGGCCGCGAAATGAACGATCCGGTGGAGATCGGTATCGAACCGGAGCAGCGGACCTCAGCTACGCTGGAGCATTTGTATTTCGTATGCGAGCAGCGGGATAAGATCGACATGGTGCGGAGAATTATCCGTACCTATAACGAGCCCAAAGTACTGGTGTTTGTGAACCAGATCGACTCGATCGGCGAAGTGGAAGCGAAGCTGAATTATGTGGGCCTGAATGCAGGCGCTTTGTACGGGGATGCGGATAAGACGGCGCGCAGCCTGACGCTGCGCCGGTTCCGCGAAGGGGAATACCGGGTACTGGTGGCCAGTGATGTGGCCGCCCGCGGCCTGGATATCGAGCAGCTGGGCATGGTTGTTCATCTGGACCCGGCTACCGATTCCGAGAATTATGTGCACCGTGCCGGCCGGACAGGCCGGATGGGGCGCAAAGGGTTGTCCATCTCGGTGGTTGCCCCTCAAGAGACGTTTATCATCCGCAAGTTTGCGCGCGAGCTGGGCATTACGTTTGGGCTGCGCGGACTGGCCGGCGGGCGGATTACGATGCCGAAAGAGGCGCCGCATCCGCACCGGCGGGAAGTGAAGCCGCTGCGGGATACGGATGCGGAAGCAAGAACCGGGCGCAGTGAAGGCGGAGCACGGAACGGTGCCGGCAGAAGCGGAGGCCTGTCAGGCAGCCGCGAGTATACGGGCCGGGGAGCAGGCGGCGCAGGTTCAGGTGCAGGAGGTGCATCCTCCTCCCGGGCGAACAGTTCATCAGGGCGCAAAGCCGGCAGCAGAACTTCCGCCGTCAAGCCGGCCGGAGAACGCAAGCTGGACCGGCACCGGGACCGCAAGAATAAAGGGGCGCCGCGCTGGCTGAAAGACAAGCAGTCCCGGGATTAATTCCAAAATCAGAAAGTTCTGAAAGAATATAAAGATCTGAAAGAATATAAAGATCTGAAAGAATAGAATGACCTGAAAGGGAGGAACCGTCCTTGACGCAAAGTCCGGTTTTGGAAATCGAAGCCTTAAGCGGCGGCTATAATCTGAACCGTCCGGTTCTGCATGACATCGGGATGAAGGTTATGCCGGGTGAGATGGTCGGCTTGATCGGCCTGAACGGCGCGGGAAAAAGCACGACCATGAAGCATATTCTTGGCCTCATGAATCCGCAGAAGGGCGAAATCCGGGTGAACGGGGCGACCCGCGCCCGGGACCTCGAGCAGTATCAGGGGGCGCTGGCCTTTGTGCCGGAGACTCCGCTGCTGTATGAGGAAATGACGGTGCGCGAGCATCTGGAATTCACCGCGCGGGCCTATGGCGTGGAGCGCGGCGATTATGAAGCCAGAGCGGCGGAATTGTCCCGGCTGTTCCGGATGGAGGAGAAGATGGACAGCTTGTCCGTGCACTTGTCCAAAGGGATGAAGCAGAAGGTTATGATCATGTGCGCTTTTGTGGCAAGGCCGAAGCTGTACATTATCGACGAGCCGTTCCTCGGCCTGGACCCGCTCGGCATCCGTTCGCTGCTGGATTTTATGGTCAAGCTTCGCGGCGAGGGGGCTTCGATTCTGCTCAGCTCTCATATCTTATCGACCATTGAAAATTACTGCGACAGATTCGTTATTCTTCATCAGGGCAGGATCATTACCCAAGGGACGCTTGAGGAAATCGCTGCAGCGGCAGGCATGCAGGGGCAGCCGCTGGAGCAGATCTTTTATTCGCTTGTGCAGGACGGCCGTTCATGATGGACCTTCTCCAGCTTCGCCGTAAGCGGAGCGGCAGCTTCTGGGGCGGGATTGTCCCCTACTTCGGCTATGTGCTGCAAAGCGGCGTGGCCGTATTGTTCCTGTTCTGCCTCATAGCTTTTGCCGCCTGGTATACGGCGTTTGTCCGGGATTTGCCGGCCGGGCTGCCGATCCGCTGGATCGCGCTGGTGCTGCTGGCCCCTTTTGCCATCGGCGGAGGGTTCCGCACCTATCTTCAGCCTGCCGACATTGTCTTTCTGCTTCCGCAGGAAGCCCGGATGAACCGCTATTTCGCCCCTGCCTGGCGGGGAGCGGTGATCAGGAAGTACGTCATTCTGGCGATTCTCCTGATTACGTTTTGGCCTCTATACATAACCGCCGAGGACCAGGCCAAGCCGTTCGGCTGGACGGCGCTCGTGCTGGCGGCCTGGTCCATTGTGGCCAGCTTAGGCAGCTGGCGCGAGCTGACCTTCGTATCGCGGCGGGCTGCCGCCGGCTACCGCCTGCTGCGGTGGGCGGCCGGCGCTTTGGCAGTGGCGGCCTGGCTGTGGCATCCGGCAGGCAGAGCGCTGCTGTTCATCGTGGTGCTGGCCGCGGCTTATTTGGCGGCGCTGCGGCTTCCTCCAAGGCTTCGCGTGCCTTGGGAGATTCTGATCGCCGCCGAGAAGAACCACGCCGCCCGCGCCATGACGGTGCTCGGCTGGTTCGTTGAGGTGCCGGGCCGCGAGCAGCGGGTGCATGTCCGCCGCTGGCTGTCCGGTCTTGGCAGCCGGATTCCCTGGGAACCGGCACAGGTTTACCGCTATCTGCTGACCAAAAGCTTTGTCCGCAGCGATATGTTCATGATCGTGCTGCGGGCCGGGGTAGTCGGAGCCGCACTCGCTTATCTCGGCGGACAGAATCTGCTGGGCAGCGTCGTGTATCTGTTCTTCGTATTTGTCATCGGCGTCCAGCTGTCAGAGCTGCGGCGGGTGCACAGCGAGTCCTTTTGGCTCAGCCTGTACCCGGTTCCGGCGGGCAGACGGAAGGACAATGCTGTCCGGCTTATTTTTCGGATCCAGCTGTGGTATGCCGTACTGATGTGGCTGGTATTTATCCCGTCGCTGTTGGGCGGGCAGCCTCTGCAGGCTGTTTATATGCTGGCTGGCGGTCTTGCTATTGCGTTCCTTCAGCGGGTTTACGGTAAACGAAGCCGAAAGGGCGAGGAAGAGGACGAGTAGCAGCAGAATAACGAAGAAGAATAAATTGGAGAGGCGGATGATTCCGCTTCTCTTTTTGTGTTCATTCAAAAAGTCCTCGTGCCTAAAGCAGCGGGGACTTCTCAGGTTGTTTTAGAAAGTTTTAGAATGAATAGTACGACTGCGAGCAGTCGAGCAGGAGACTCTTCGGCAGGCCGGGATGGCTGCCGCTGTGATCCGGATTCTGCAGCTTGGCTGCCAAATCGTTCAATGCGGCTTCCGCCAGTCTGCGGCGGGCAATGCCCCATTCGTCCCGGCTGCTGTTCACGCAGCGGATCGCTTCGGATACGCTGGACTTCTTCAAAGGTTTATAGACAGAGGCAAAACGGATCAGATCAAAATGAGGATGGACTCCCGGCAAATGAAGCTCTGCCTGGCCGGCTGCGCCGCCGCAGGTAATCTGCAGAAGAACAACTGCCTCCTCCGGCTGAATGGGATACATCGTCTCCGCAACAAAATTCGGATCATAGCGAAATAGTTCGATTTGCCCGATTTTATTGGTCGTCAGACGGTTTACGTATTCGACCAGTCGGGGCGGGGGTTCCATTTTATTTATCATTTTGATCAGATCTCCTTTAACAGTTTGGTTTGAATGAATTGATTTTTAAAACGACAATCTGGATTATGTCATGAAGGAGACGGAATGTAAACATCAAATTTTGACTTTATTAGCCGAATGATGTGTTCTTAAGGCAAATTGCATGAGTAAAATAGGGGATATATTTTGATTTCTCCAAATATCTCCCTTTTTCTATGGATTTGTATGATCGGAAGAGCAGACTCAGCCCATATAAAAAATAAAAGGCAGGCCGGGCTCCCGCCCGGTCTGCCTAACGTACTTATTTCCCCCATTCCTCATCAGACTGAGGTGGACTGAAGATCCAGAACCCCTTGGTAGATAAGGCCGTAAAGCTCCTCAAGATTCTCTTCGGCAATGCAGCTGAATGCGATGCGCAGATCCTGTTCGCCCAAAGCGATGGTTCCCACGCCGTATTGGCGGAGCAGGTGCTGACGGAGCGGCTCGGCTGCAACCGTCTTGAGCTTCAGACACATAAAATAGCCGGAATTGAATGGGTAGTAGTCCCAAACCTGATCATACTTGCCGCTGTCGAGCAGCGCTTTGACCTTGTTGGCCCGGCCTTTCATGACCGCGAACTTCTCTTCCTTCTGCGGAAGGAATTCCTCGGATTTCAGCGCCTGCAGCACAAAGGTCTGGGAAGGATGCGCGCCGCTGGAAATGGTAGCGCGGATGATGCCGAGCGTCTTCTGCTCAAGCACCGAGACGGCTTCAGGCGTACCGGCGAAGGTAATGAAGCCGACGCGGAACCCCCACACGTATTCTTCCTTGGTTGCGCCGTCTACCTTCACGGCCAGCACACGCGGATGGAGCCCAGCGAGCTTGCCGAATAAAGACTCATTCAGGGAATCCTCGAAGAACAGTCCGAAATAGGCATCGTCTGTAACCACAACAACGTTGATGCCCGCTTCAGCGGCAGCGTTCACTGCGGCGACGATTTCATCGCCCTCCTGCTGCCCCGGCGTATAGCCGGTCGGATTGTTCGGGAAGTTCAGAACGACAACAGCTTTGCTTCCGGCAGGCACGGACAGCAGCGCTTCACGCAGTCCCTGGCTGTTAAACTTCATATCTTCCGTAAACAGCTCGTAGTTCACAATGTTCGCGTGACGACGGATGCCGAAGGTCAGCTCATAATTTTCCCAGTTCTTGTCAGGATAAATGACTGCGTCGCCTTCATCGACGAACAGGTCGGCTACAATGCTCAGGCCATGGGTCAGCGCATTGGTGACGATCGGCTGCCCGAAGGACTTGCCGCTCAGAGAAGGGTTCTCCTTGAGCATTTTCTCGCGCCATACGCTGCGCAGCTCAGGCTTCCCGGCTGGAGGGGCGTAAGGATACAAATCCTGCGGCTTATAGGCCGAAAGGGTGTCCTGAATGACTGCAAGGTGCATGGGGCCGCCATTTTCCGTGGCAATGCCGATGGTGGCATTATATTTTTTGGCCTGGCTGGAAGCTTCGGCCGATTGACTTAGAATGCCTTCCTTAGGAAAATAAATTTCTCGACCGAGCCCGGACAACATTTCGTAGACATGAGGACTGTCAGCTTTCAGGCGGTCGTTCAGCTGTGACGCTAGAGGGTTCATCACTTTCCATCCTTCCAACTTCGGTATTGGTCCAACCATTTGACTGCCTAACATTATAACATTGCCGCGTTAAGCCGTCACGAACCAATCCTGTCATTTAGCGTGATAAGGACAATATTTTTGCATAAGTTCCAGCGTCTCCTTATCGCCAGCCGTGCCGCGCGTCTCAAGCCCCTCCATGACAAGGCCGCGCTCCTCAGCCTTTAGATTCTGCCCAAACTTGAATTTGGCCGAAAGATGCTCCGGCACAAGCTTAAAGACCGATACGGCCTTCAGCTGGCCCTGGTACTGCGGGTCATCCGCGTCAATCGGATCATATCCGCCTTCCGGCTGGAGCTTGCGCATGAACAGCGAGAGTGCCGTCGCCTTTTCCGCCGGGTCAGTCACAATCTCCGAACGGCCTTCCGCCATAACGCTCTTGAAGTAGGAGGTAGCAGGGCAGGCCAGATGGGGATCGGTAAAATAGGACGGAATCAGCGCATATTCCTTCGCCACCGTAAAGCTGACCCGGCTGTCCGCCTTGATCTGCTTCATTTTCTCACCGGCATGGCTGCCGTGAAAGTAGAACACTCCGCTGCCGTAAGCAAAATTCAGCGGTGTCACCCGGCAGCCGCCTTCGGCCGTCACCGTGCCCAGAAAGCCGCAGCTTATTTCATTCAGGAACGCTTCAATCTCCGCGGCGTCCTCCACTTCAAATTCTTGTCTTCTCATATGAGAGCCCCCTGTCCGATCCGGTAAGTCCGGTAATTGGATTTAGCATATAAGAGGAATTGACAGTAAAAAAGAACCAATTTAGATTAATTTTATTAGTCCAATTTTGAATCGAGAAGAGGTGCAGGAATGGATTTTACGCTGTCCTGGGAAAAATCACTGGCCCAATACCGCTACAAATACCTGGCGCTGTATCATGCCCTCCGCAGCAGAATCCGCGACGGGTCGCTGCCGGAGGGGACCCGGCTGCCCGCTTCAAGGGAGCTGGCCGGCTTGTACGGCTTGTCGCGGGGCAGCGTGGCCCAAGCCTACGATATGCTGCTCGCAGAAGGCTATGTAAGCGCAAGAGTGGGGCGGGGGACGTTTGTGGCTGCTCCGTTTGCGCTGGAAGCCGGGCCTGCGGCAGTGGACGGGCCTGCGGAGAAGGGCGCGGAGGGAGTGGACGTGCAGGCATGGGGTGTACAAGCCAAGGGCATCGAGGGAGTGGACGTGCAGGCATGGCGTGCACAAGCCAAGGGCGCAGAGGGAGTGGACGTGCAGACATGGGGTGCACAAGCGAAGGGCATCGAGGGAGTGGACGTGCAGGCATGGCGTGCACAAGCGAAGGGCGCGGAGGGAGTGCATGGGCAGGCATGGGGTGCACAAGCGAAGGGCATCGAGGGAGTGGACGCGGATGCGGGCAGGGCGGGGGCCAGGGAGATCGAGCTTTCTCCCTGGGCCCAAAGGCTGGCTGCGCTCTCCGGCGCTCTGCGGGAGGGCGCGGCCGAGGGCCGGGAAATGGCGGCCCAGGCTGACCCGGCCGCCATTTCCTTCGCCGGCGGCGGGGCGCAGCCGCCGGAGGCGTTCCCGCACGCCGCGTGGCGCAGCGCGCGGGCGCGGGCGTGGGGGGGGGCCTGTGGCGGGTC
>NZ_VAWG01000008.1 GCF_005869875.1 Paenibacillus pinistramenti | reverse complement strand
CGCCCGCGCGCTGCGCCGCGGGCGGCTCCAAAGGCGCGTCCGGGCCGCCGGTATCCGGCCCGGGCGCGCCTTCCTGCGCCCACGCGCCGAATACGGCGCGTGCCAGCTTCTCCGGCGCTAGATTCAGCGCCGTGAGGGCGAGGCGCGGGTCCGTGCTCCAGCCGGACACCGCCGCCTCGCGCAGAGCGGCTGCGTGCCTGCAGCCGCTGCCGCCGCAGGCGCAGCGCGGAGCTTCCGCGCGCTGCGCCGCTTCCGCAGCCCCGGCCTGGCCGGGCTGCGGAAGGAGGGGCGGCTGCGCGGGAAGCAGCTCCGCCACCCCTTGGGGCACGGCCTCTCCGGCCAGCAAAGCGGCCAGCTCCATCGGCTTCTCCGACAGATAGCCGGCTATCCGCCCTTCCAGCTCTTCATCCGCTTGCCGGACCGCAAGGGCAGCCTGGCAGCGCTCCTTGTCTTCCTGTCCGGCGGCTCCGAGTGCGCCGTCCGGGCCGGGCTTTCCGGACTGATCCTGTCCCTGCCCCATCGGATTCTGAACCCATTCCGCCAGCAGCTCACCCGGCGCGGCCTTCAGCTGTATGCTGCCGTTTTCCGCTGCCGCCTTTCCCTTCGCCATTGCCACACCGCTCCTTTGTCTATTCAGGTCCAGTCCACAGTCTGCAGCGTAATCAGATCCTGCAGCTCCTCGGTCGACATCTCCGTCAGCCACTGCTCGCCGGAGCCGACGACCTGCTCGGAGAGGGATCTTTTGCGCTCGATCAGCTCGTCAATCCGCTCCTCCAGCGTCCCCTGGCAGATCAGCTTGTGGACCTCTACATTTTTCTCCTGTCCAATGCGGAACACCCGGTCCGTCGCCTGATTCTCTACTGCCGGATTCCACCAGCGGTCATAATGAATGACGTGATTGGCACGTGTTAAATTCAGCCCCACACCGCCTGCCTTTAAGGACAGAATGAAGATCGGGGGCCCGGAGCCGTCCTGAAACGTCCGCACCATCTCATCCCTTTCCCGCTTAGGCAGGCTCCCGTGCAGGAAATACGGCTCAAACCCGTACCGGCTGCGGATATGGCGGACAAGCAGCTCACCCATCCGGACGTACTGCGTGAAGATCAGGGCGGCTTCGCCGTTCTCCGTTACCGTATCGGCCAGCTCCAGCAGCCTCTCGAGCTTGCCTGAACGGCCTGCGCCGGAAGCCCGGGCCGCGGCAGCGCCGTCCGTCTGAAGCGCCGGATGATCACAGATCTGCTTCAGCTTTGTCAAAGACGATAGAACCAGACCTTTCCGCGCGATTCCCTGGCTGTCCCCGATTCTCGACATCAGCTCATCCGTAACATTCTTATAAAGCGCGGCCTGCTCGGAAGTAAGACTGCAGTAAGACTTCATTTCGATCTTCTTCGGCAGGTCCTTTGAAATGTCCGGGTCGCTCTTGAGCCTCCGCAGGAGGAACGGCGCCACCAGCTTTCTCAGTCTGGCCAGCTCCTCCGGATAGCCCTCGCCTCCAGCCGCATACTGGCGGCGGAAGGAGGCCGCAGTCCCCAAGTAGCCCGGATTGAGGAACTGAAAGATCGACCACAGCTCGCCAAGCCGGTTCTCCACCGGCGTGCCTGTCATCGCAATCCGCTGCGGGGCCCGCAGCTTCATAACGCTCTGCGCCTGCTTGGTGCCGAAGTTCTTAATATACTGCGCTTCATCCAGCACGATGGCCGACCAGTCCAGCTCCCTCATCTCCGCCGCGTCGCGTCCGGCCAGCTGGTAGGTGGTAAGAACGACATCGTAGGTCTGGCAGGCTTTCGTAAACTCCTCGCCGTGGAGCCTCTTGCCTCCATGATGAATATAGACCGACATCTGCGGCGCAAACCGCTTCAATTCCCGCTGCCAGTTGCCCAGAAGGGAAGTCGGGCAGATGATGAGACAGGCTCCTTCTCCCTTCTTTTCTTCTCCCTTCTCACCGTCCAGCATCGCCGTAATAACCTGCACCGTTTTGCCAAGGCCCATGTCATCGGCCAGCAGCGCGCCAAAGCCGAGCCTCTTCATCAGGGACAGCCACTGGAAACCGCGTTCCTGATAAGGGCGCAGCGTTCCCTGCAGCGTCTTCGGCACCGGTCTCTTCTCCAGACAGCCGAGCGCATCTCCTTGCACCAGCGCCTGCAGCAGGCCTTCCATTTCAAAGCCGGCAATATACATGCCTTCCCACTGCTCATCCAGATCAGGATCAGCAGCGAGATGCATCATCTCGGCAAACGTCATGCTTCCTTCTTCATGCTTCTTCATGTATTTCAGCATCTGGCGGATTTCCTTGACGTCGATCTCTATCCACTCACCCTGGAAAAATACCAGAGGAACCTTGGAACCCGCCAGCTCCTCAAGCTCCTCCAGGCTCAGCATCCGGTCGCCCAGCATCGCCTCGAGCTTGAACGTGACCAGCTGCTGCATGCCGAAATCCGTCTTCGCAGGGCGGCTGCCCTGCTGATCCCAGCTTCTTGCGCGCAGCTTCACGCCGGCCCGCCGCTTGCCCTCCTTCGTCCATCTGGACGGCATCTGCACCGTTATTCCTTGACGGCGCAGCAGAGGCACCGTCCGGCTCAGAAAGCGGTACACCTCCTCCTGGGTCAGCTCGGTCCCCTCGGGACTTGAAATGTTCAGCGCCGCCCTGACTTCAGGGGAGACGCCTGCCGCCTTATACAAGCTCAGCAGAAATTCGGTCTGCACATCCTTGTACACACTTCCGCCAAGGGGCAGATCCGGCTCCGTGCTGCTCCAGATGCCATCCGCCGCAATCCGGAGAGACGGATCCTCCCGGCTCTCCGCCCAGAAGGACAGCATCCAGTAAGGGTGCTCCTCCCACCGCTCCGGCGGCTCCAGCCTTAGGCAAAGATTGAAGCCCGGTCCGGCCTGGGGGGAATGGTCTGCCCGTTCCTGCGGCTCTACGCCCCCCGCTCCGGCTATCGCCGCCTCCAGCTCTCCGATTTCAGCGGCTGTGCCCTGAATTTCCGCCGGATAACCGGGGCCTGTTAGATTGTTCCACCACAGCTCGCTCAGCGGCGAGTATCCTCTTCTATAGTTAGCCCGTGCTTTCCTGAGCTCTCTTCCCAGCTCCTGCACCGTTTCCTGTACTTTGACATCTATAAGTGCGCTGATAAAAGAATGCAGCACATGAAGCTGGCGCTGCTCGGTCGATTGGGTCTCCTCCTCGGCCGGCGTCCTGATCTGCGCAAGTCCGATCGGCGGCATGGCAGCGGCCAGCCTGCGGAAGCGTTCCTCATCCTCCGGCAGGTCGAGCAGCGGGCACCAGACAGCCCGGATGGCTGACATCGTCCCCCTTCTTCTGCCGCCGGGGACAGCCGCCGGCGCTGAGCCGGGTACAATCTTCCCTCTTTGCAGCAAATTCTGCGCAAACCTTGCCGCTTCCCGCCAATAGGTCATTTCTCCGCCAGGCGTTACGCCCTGGGCTTCCAGGCCGGCTTCTTCCCAGGCGAACAGCATGCTCCAGGTGTCTTTAGGCGACAGAGCCAGGCCTTCCAGGCTGCGCCCGGTCAAGCCCCTGCGTTCTCCGCGCCGTGCCTGCTCCCGCGGAACTGCCGCAGGCCATCTTAACTCAGCGATCCGCAGGGCTGCCTGCTGAAACGGCCTTGCCCCGCCCGGCGATTGAAGCCGGCGCATGGTGAGTACCCACGCATCCACCCTGGATTCCGATATTTCTCCAGAGAAGCTGAAGAACACATCGCCAAGCCATATTCCATACAGACGTTGATTCATTGCTTTCTCCTGTCTTTTTCCGTTTGAGAACTTAATATTATATTATACATTAAGCTGCCCGATTAAAAACAGCTTTCCGCAAACTCGTATGAACTCAACCAAAAAAATAAAGCGGGCAGGCAGAAAGAAGCTGTCCGGCTTCGGGTATATGAATAGAAAGGGAAGAAATCCAATTGAGCTTCAAGAGAGGAGCCGGACATGCTGAGGCACAATCCTTATAAATGGTGGAACATCATTTTCTATCTCATTATGATTGCCGTAAATGCGGCCGCGGTGATCATCCCGCTCGGCGGCCATACGACAGGCGAGCTGTCGGATAAATACCATACACCGGTCACGCCGGCCGGCTATGCGTTTATGATCTGGTCGCTCATCTACCTGCTGCTGGCCGGATTCTGCATTTATCAGTTCAGAAGATTTACCGAACACCGGGATTCTGTTCGCTCCATCGGATTCTGGTTCGTATTATCGTGCGTCTTCAACGCCGGATGGATTCTGCTGTGGCAGAACCAGCTGGTCGCAGCCTCCGTTCTGGATATGATCGCTCTTCTTGTTACCTTAGTCATCATTTACAGAAAAACCAGGCTCATCCCTGACCCAACGCGGGGTGAACAATTCTTCCTGCGCCTGCCCTTTAGCCTTTATCTAGGCTGGATATGCGCCGCGCTGCTCGTCAATATGGCTGCTGTGCTTCAGAAGAACAGCTGGGGCGGGCAGGGCCTCCAGCTGGATGGCATAGCCATTGTCCTGCTGGCTCTGGGAGCCGCCGCCGCTCTGATTACCGCATTCCGGGGCCGCGACTTCATTCTGCCCCTTGCGCTGGTCTGGGCTTATTCAGCCATCGCTTTCGAGCAGAAGGATACCGTCAACGTTTATATAACAGCCATCGGCCTTGCCGCCTTCCTGCTCGGGTTCAGCTTGTGGATTCTGCTGTTTAGGCCTGCTGATGACCGGAGAGGGGCAAAAGGCTACCCCCGTTTCGGGTTCACATCAACCCGCAGGCACGGCCAGTAACGAGGAAAATTTTTCACTAAAAAAAGAAGAAGACCTCTGATCGCTCAGAGGCCTTCTTCTATTCCCGCTGCAGCAGCAGCGCAGATACTCTATGCCTTATTCCTTCAGTCCATTTCTTAAGCGCTATTTCTTGAGTGCCATTTCTTGAATACTACTTCTTCAGCGCTACAACCTCGATCTCTACCTGCGCATCCTTTGGAAGGCGGGCCACCTCGACGGCGCTGCGTGCCGGATAAGGCTCTGTGAAGAAGGTGCTGTACACCTCGTTCATTTTCACAAAATCGTTCATGTCTTTCAGGAAAACCGTTGTTTTCACTACCTGGTCCAGGCCGCTGCCGGCGGCTTCCAAAATGGCTTGTACATTCCGCAGGGACTGCGCGGTTTGAGCCGCTACTCCGTCAGCCAGCTCACCGGCAGCCGGGTCCATACCCAGCTGTCCGGACGTATACACCAGGTCGCCGATCGAAATTCCTTGGGAATAAGGACCGATAGCCCCGGGAGCATGAGTCGTTGCAATTACCGATTTCTTCATTGGCAGAATCCCATCCTTTGCTTCGCATGATTCGGTTATTCATAACTATGCATATTGTATCATTTCAGCGGCAGAAAAAGCGAGAAGGTGCTGCCCGCGCCAATCTGGCTCTCCACCCGGATAAAACCGCCAAGCAGACGTGCCAGGTTGCGGCTGATGGACAAACCAAGACCGGTACCGCCGTATTTGCGGCTGATAGTGCCGTCCGCCTGCTGGAAGGCTTCAAAGATCGAGTGATGCTTGTCCTCCGGAATTCCGATCCCGGTATCCTTCACCTCAAAGATCATCCAGTCTCCCTGGACCTGGTCCTGCGCGCCGGATTTGCGCATCGTAAGGCTGACTTCGCCTTGGGACGTAAATTTAAAAGCGTTCGAGAGCAGGTTGCGCAGAATCTGCTGCACCCGCTGACCGTCAGTATGAATCGTTAGCGGAAGAGGCTCCTCCTGGTGAATATGGAACTGCAGGCCTTTCTGCTGGGCTGACACTTCAAACTGCAGATAAATCAGTTCGGGAATCTCGCAGATACTGACCTCTTCGTCCACAATTTCCAGCCGCCCGGCCTCTACCTTGGATAAATCCAGAATGTCGTTAATGAGCTGAAGAAGCTCCTGACCGGATTTATAAATAATACCGCCATACATGGCTGCTTCGTCATCCTCGCCCGGACCGGAACCGCCTGCGTTAACTTTGCTGTTCTCCGAAATCAGCTGAGCCAAGTTGATGATGCTGTTCAGCGGCGTTCTCAGCTCATGGGACATATTGGCCAGAAATTCGGACTTGTACTGGGATGCCAGCATCAGCTGCTTGGCCCGTTCCTCCAGCACAATCTTGGCTTTATGCAGCTCCTCCGTCTGCCTCATCATCAGCGTATTGGTTTCCTTAAGCTCCTTGTTGCGGCTTCGCTCCACCTGAAAGTCCCGGAACATAAACACAAAGCCGGTGCTGAGCAGCAGGGACCAGAACAGCGTGCCCGGAAGCATGTGTACCACATAATAATTGAAAGGAATTACGCCGAAGACGGCAATATTCAGGTTGTTAACCACATTAATAACCAGAATATAAAGAAAGGCCTGCAGGACATATCCAACTCTAAACCGGTTAAAGCAGGCCTTCAGCACCGCCGCCGCCACACCAAGTATAGTTAAATTCAGACAGCCCGCCAGAGAGGCTTCATTAATTCCGAACAGCAGACGGCACAGACCGATCGCCACCCCAATGAATATCAGCGTCGCAGGCTCGCCAAAGCTCAAAGCTGCAATAATCAGCGGAACAAAGCGGAGATCAAAAATCACGTCATCCCCGAGCTTAAAGCCAAAACACATGGACGCATAAGCGGAGAAAATAATCAGCAGCACCGACGCCGCATATTTAATCCGGTTCGAAGCGATGACGAAGACGTATTTATATACTAGATTAGCCAGATAAGCGATAGTGACCAGTATACTCAAATTTACTGCAAAGGAACTTGCCATATTATTCATCCTATCACTCCCGGCAGCAGGCAGAAACAGATGCACCTCTATAGAGAATGAGCCGGCTTCTGCACGATGTATTTTCAATAGATTTGCAGCTATTATTTTGTAAATGGTGGTCCCCTGTCCAAATAGTAACAATTTGTAATATCTCTATCTTATCATAACACGAAGGCCTTTCGCGGAATAGGTACACATAAAAAAGAAGCCCAAATCCGAAGCCAAGGTTTTGGACAATCAAAAGACGCGAATCCTCAGACCCGATTCGCGCCTTTGTTCAGAAGCGGCAGCCAAGCCAGCTTCGGCCGCCTGAAATGAAATCCTCTGCCTGCGAGACTGCGCTTCTCCTCTTGCTGAACGGCTGTGTCCTGGTTGTCTTCTAGTGCCTGAAGCGGATAATCTCCTTCCGGAAGCATATAATACCTCCGGTGATAGGTGCTGACCATGTCTCCTTGAATGGTGACAGCATAATCGTTATGGAGCTCCAATAATCTGCCTTCCATAATGAGTGATTTATACATTGGAAATCGCCTCGGTTATAGAATTGGTAGCCTGTACTTAGTTACGGCTGCGGGTCCAGTTGTCATATTCCTTCTCTGCCGCTTCCTTGGAGTGGCCGTAGCGCTCCTGCAGCTTGCCGACCAGCTTGTCTTTCTCCCCGTCAATAACGTCGAGATCGTCGTCCGTAAGTTCTCCCCACTGTTTCTTTGCTTCCCCTTTTATCTGATTCCATGTGCCTTTGAATACGTTATGATCCATTTCCAATCACTCCTTCAGGTTAATGTCAAGATGCTGTGATAACTGGCCATGCCTTTACACTTGATAATTACCCCGGAGAATTTATCTCGAACCGTGGAAGGGCTTACAAAAATAACTGCGGTTACCCGCCGCAAAGCACAACGCACCGGAGAGCAGGCATTTCCTGTTCCCGGTGCGTTGTGCACTTGCTTTTCTCTTCTAATATGCCTTTCTCTTCTGGCGGTAATCATTGACAAACAACCCTGCAAAATAAGGATCCCACTGGGTTCCGCGGCCCTTATCCAGAATGTTGATCGCCGTGTCGGTGTCCATCCCTTTACGGTAAGGCCTGTCCGAGGTCATCGCGTCAAAGGCGTCCGCTACCGCGATAATTCTTCCGAAGAGAGGAATATTCTCCCCCTTCAGGCTGTCGGGATAACCCTTGCCGTCGAACCGTTCATGGTGGGATCTTACCCCGGGCAGGATGGGCGCCATCGCGTCCGCCGGCTCAACCCGCTGGAGGATCATTTCCCCCTGAACCGGGTGCTGCTTGATCTGGTGGAACTCCTCGTCGGTCAGCACTCCGTCCTTAAGCAGCACGGCATCGCGGGTGCCGATTTTGCCGATGTCATGAAGCAGCGCCGACTTTCTCAGCTCCTCCATCATCTTGTCCGGCAGCTTGGCCAGCATTCCGATATGCATCGCATATTCAGCAACCCTCTGCGAATGCCCCGCCGTGTAAGGGTCCCGGGCATCAAGCGCTGCAGCAAGCGTAGAAAAATAGCTTTCAATCAGCTGCTCGTTGCGTGAATTCTGAACCTTGATTCCTTCCAGCATGTGATTGAATCCGAAGACCAGCTTAGCGAATTCGTCCGAATAGAAGTCATCCGCCTGAATGTCCAGGTCTCCCGCCTTGACTTTGGCCATCATATCATACAGATGGTGAATCGGCCGCTCAATCTCCCGGGTCAGAATCCAGGCTCCCCCGTAGGAGAAGGCCATGCCGAGAACCAGGATCACTCCGGCCCACTGCCAGTAAGCATTGCTCGCGGTCTCCCAGCCTCCGAGCTTCACCTGGACAACCGTGCCATAGAGCAGAAGCGGAAAAACACCGATCAGAAATGTGCTGAGCTGGAACTTGCGGCGAATGGACATGATGACCTGGCCTTCGAGTGAAATTCTCCGGCCATACTGGCTTTCGCTGACCCTGAGCACTTCTTCAATAAGGGGCCTGCAGGCCCAGGAGGTTAAATAGAACTCGATCAAAGCGTGCATAAGCGCGATTAAGAGCGCTCCTATGCCTGCTAACAGAAGGTAATGAAGAGGGATGGTGACCGCCTTGATGTTAACCAGCCATGAGGTCAGGAGAACAGCAGGAATTGACAAGCTTAAGAAATGAGGACCCAAAATCCGCTTAACGGCCAGAAACGGCAGGCGGTGGATATGCAGATAGGCTTGCTGAAATTCAGGCCATGTCCTGTCCTCTGCCTCCGCTTCGAACAAACCTTTGACCGGCTTCATGTCCTTAATAAAGGCCATTGCATCCATCGCCATCATGAGGATCACAGAGAAGAGAAGGACAAGCGATAAACGTTCCAGCTCAATACCAGGAACGTCCAGGCTGCTGTAGATCACAACGCCCCCCACACCCAGTACCACGATGATCGAGCCTATCAGATAATTCAAGATAAGCCGCTGTACAAATTTCCGGTAGACTTCCAAAGGAACGTTCCTTCTTTCCGCAGTCAAACTGATAAAGATGATAGATCTGTTATTATTATCGGCTGCGGGGCTCTGATTGTTGACAGAAGAGCCTTTCTTTTTCAGAAAATAGCGGTTCGCCTTGGCCGGCTCTGCCGTCTCTTGTTTCGTTATCTGCCCCTTTCGTCTAATTAAGGGTAGGCGCTGAAGCGTGAAATGCCAACATAATGAGGGGCTGTTTAAATATGGAACTCACCCGGCTGACTGAAAATATCATCATTCTGCTGGCGCTGCTGCTTCTTGTGGGCGTGATATCGACCAAATTTTCGAGCAGGCTTGGCCTTCCTGCCCTTGTCTTTTTTATCGCCGCAGGTATGGGGCTCAACCACTTCGTCTATTACGATAATCCCTTTCTGACCCAGCTGGTCGGCACGCTGGCTTTAATTATTATTCTGCTGGACGGCGGCATGCAGACCAAATTTATAACCATCAAGCCTGTGATCGGCTCCGCCCTGTCCCTTTCGACAATCGGTGTGCTGGTCACTACCGTCCTGGTGGGGCTGTGCGCCCATTATATTCTGGACGTCACCTTAACCCAGGGCCTCCTGTTCGGGGCCATTGTCGGCTCCACTGATGCGGCAGCCGTCTTCTCCGTCCTCAGCGGAAGGAATATTAAAGAAAGAATCACCTCCACCCTGGAGGCTGAATCAGGCAGCAACGATCCTATGGCCGTCTTTCTGACCGTTACTTTGATCAGCTGGCTCCAGCATCCGGATCAGGCGGTCTGGAAGCTGGTCATGTCTTTCGGGCTTGAAATGGGTATCGGCCTGGCAGCCGGGCTTCTCCTTGGGTGGGCTGCGGTGAAGGGCATCAATCTTATCAATTTCGATTCATCCGGCCTGTACCCGGTGCTGGCCATTGCCTTCGCCGTGCTCACCTACGGGCTGACCTCCGCCGCCCACGGGAGCGGCCTGCTGGCCGTTTATGTAATGGCGCTTGTGCTGGGCAACAACGATTTAACGCACCGGCAGTCCATCCTGCAGTTCAACAAAGGCTTCGCCTGGATCATGCAGATTACCATGTTCACGTTGCTCGGCCTGCTTGTTTTTCCAGCCGATCTGCTTGGCATCGTTCTGCCCGGGCTCGCCTTATCGCTGATCCTGATGTTTATTGCCCGGCCCGCAGGCGTGTTCGCCTCCATGCTGTTCTCTAAATTCAGCTTCAGGGAGCAGGTGCTGCTGTCCTGGGCAGGCCTTAGAGGGGCTGTGCCGATCGTACTGGCCACCTACCCGCTGATTGCCGGTCTGGAGCATGGCCAGCTGTTCTTCAACGTTGTCTTCTTTATTATCCTGACCTCCGCCGTCATTCAGGGGCCGACCATCTCTCCGCTTGCCCGCAGGCTGGGGCTGTCCGGAGAAGTCAGCGAGCAGTCCCTGTCTCTGCTTGAACTGGTCTCCCTTGGCAAAACCCGTTCCGAAATGAACCACCTTCATATTCACGCCGGAATGAAAGTGATCGGCAGGCGGATCAGAGAACTGGGGCTGCCGCCCGAGGTGCTGGTGACCGCCATTATCCGGGGCGACCAGATCGTTGCGCCTCTTGGAGATACGATGATTTCGGAAGGAGATACCTTGTACCTGTTGGGGCCAAAGGCGGAACGCAGGCGGATCAAGGAGATTTTCAGCTTCCGCTCCACAAGCCTTACGACGGTGCCTGCCGAACCCGAACTGATTCCCGAGCCGCTCCCTCCGGTCAATCAAGGAAGCCTCGTACCGCAGATGGAAGAAGCGGAGGAGGAAGAAGATAATGAGGATGAAGCGGGCAGGGAGAACGCACAGAAATATCCTCATAAACGGCGCTCCGGGAACAAATAACGGGGCTGTCCCCGCCTTGAATAAGAAGCCCTGAACCTTTCCCTTTCCGGGGGAAGGTTTCATTTATCACAGGCCATGTGATTTCTTTCACATATTATTACAACTTGATATGCTAAGATTCCCTCGAACAAGTAGAAAAAAGGCAGCGCGCCCTTTTGGCATCAATGAGCAGTCAGCAATTAAAGAGCGACCAGATTAAATAGAAAAGGTGAAGCATAATGAAGAAAATCGTTATTCTTGGCGGCGGCTATGGCGGTGTCGTAACCGGCAAGCACCTGGCCAAAAAGTTTAAGAAAAACTCCGATGTCCAGATCACGCTGATTGACCGCAATCCCTATCACACGCTTCTGACCGAGCTGCATGAGGTTGCTGCAAACCGGACACCTGAAGATGCGATCCGGATTGAACTGAAGAAAATGTTTGAAGGCCGGAATGTAGATGTCGTGCTCGACAATATTGAGTCCATCGACTTCAAGGGCAGCCAGCTCCGTTCAGCTGAAACTACCTATAACTACGACTATCTGGTGATCGGCACCGGATGTAAGCCGACCTTCTTCGGCATTCCGGGCGCAGAGGAAAATGCCCTTACACTCTGGTCTTATGAAGACGCCGTACGCCTGAAAGAGCAAGTACGCAGCATGTTCGGGCAGGCCTCCAAAGAAACCGACGCTGCTATACGCCGTAAGCTGCTTACCTTTGTTGTTGTAGGCGCCGGCTTTACCGGCATCGAGCTGATCGGCGAATTGTCCGAATATCGTGACGAGCTGTGCAGAGAGTACAATTTTGACCGCAGTGATGTGCGCCTGGTCGTTGCCGATATGGCACCGAAGATTCTGCCGATCCTGCCTGATCCGCTCATCGAGAAATCAGCCCGTTACCTTGAGAAACGCGGCGTTGAAATTATTACAAGCGCCAAAATTACCGGCGTAAATCCAGGCAGCGTTGTGCTTGGCGACAAAGAGCTCGAAGCCGACACCATCGTCTGGACCGCCGGCGTTGAAGGCTCCGATCTGGTCGGCACGCTGGATGTCCAGCAGCAGGGCCGCAAACGGATTGTGACCAACGACAAGCTGCAAAGCGTCGATCACGACAATGTCTATATCGTCGGCGACAACATCTTCTTCATTCCGGAAGGCGAAACCCGCCCTGTACCGCAAATGGTTGAAAATGCCGAGCAGGCCGGTCCGATCATCGCCCATAACATCCATGCTGAAATTACAGGAAAACCTAAGAAGTCCTACAAGCCGGGCTTCCACGGCACCATGGTCAGCATCGGCAGCCGCTACGGCGTAGCCAACGTCGGCCTTCCGAACAAAATGTTCCAGGTCAGCGGGTTCCTGGCCATGTTCTTCAAGCATATGATAAATCTGTATTACCTGTTCACCGTTGCAGGCTTCAATAAAGTCTGGACGTACATGATGCACGAGTTCTTCCATGTGAACAACCGCAGAAGCTTTGTCGGCGGGCATTTCTCGAAACGCTCCCCGAACTTCTGGCTGCTGCCGCTGCGCCTGTTTGTCGGCTATAAATGGCTGGACGAAGCGCTGGATAAGCTGCCGAAGGTCTGGAATCATCCGAATGATATTTTCCTGATCCCTGTATCCTCCAAGGCCGCTGACGCTACTTCTGCTGCCAGTGAAGCTGCAGGAGCCGTGGCTACTACCGTTGACTCGCAAAGCGCCGCTTCCGCGGTCGGCAGTGCCAAAGAAGCTGTTGAAGCTATGCCTGTTCCGCATTTTATTACGAATATCGTAAATGGATTTATGGATATCTTCTTCTATCACTCGGACGGAAGCTTCACCGGACTCGCCAGCGTGTTCCAGTTCTGCATGGTCTTTGCCGAGCTGGCCATCGGCATCCTGCTGATCGTCGGCCTGTTCTCCGCAATCAGCTCCATCGCTTCTGTCGGCATCGGGGTTATGATCTGGTCCTCCAGCATGGCTTCGACCGAAATGCTGTGGTACTGGATGGCGGGAATCGCTCTGATCGGCGGATCCGGCAGCGTGTTTGGCCTTGATTATTACGTACTGCCTTGGCTCAAGAAGCAGTGGAAGAGAATTCCGCTCGTCCGCAGATGGTATCTCTACACCGAGGAAGGCCCAGAGCTCGGCGCAATGAGCAAGCCTGCTCTTCCAGCTTCCGGCGCAGGCTCCGCTTCTGCCGGACAATCGAAATAAGAGCAGTTGAACAAAGGCCTCCTCATGAATAAAGATTCCGGAGCCGTGCGGAACTCCGCACGGCTTTCGATTTTTCAGGAAAGCAAACGATTTGACGGCATCCCCTGTTCCATCTGCTGTAACTTAAATTCAAATGTAAAAATGCTTCGGGCGGGATCTTCCGTGTCCCGCGAAGGGAAGGAGCGACTGACCATGAACACCAGCCTTATCCAGAACGCCTCAAAGCTTCTGCAGGTCCAGTTGGCGCCGGAATCCGGCATCGCCCCGGACACTGCTTCCTCGTTATGTCTGCTAAGTGACGCCGCCCAGATGCTGGAGGACAGCACCCTGCCCCCTCTTCGCTCGGCACGGATTCTCGCCCTTTATTATGCTGTCAGACTTGCCATGCAGTGCCATCAGGCCTGTAAGGCCCCTGACTCACAGCTGGCCCGCAGACTGCTGGACGGTGATTACTTATACAGCGTGTACCTGGATCTTGCACTCAAATGGGAAGAATTTGATCTGATTGCCGCTTTGGCCCCTTTCATCAAGAAGATCCAGATCAAACGTGCAGAAGGCGCACCGCAGGATGAACTGCTGCTGCAGGGCTTATCCCGCTTTATCCGCACGGCATGCAAGATGCTGAACGATTCGGCGCGGCAGCAGACGCTGGCCGCTGAAGCCATTTAACCTTTAACCATCTGAGAGGAGAGGAACCGAAATGAAGCTGAACGAAGCGCTGCAAATCCCCTTGACGTCCATAGACCGTGAAATCACCAATATCGTCAAGCATGATCCCGACGTTCCCCGTTCTTCGGAGCTGGCAGGGGCCATTACCGGACTTATCGCTTCCGGCGGCAAGCGGCTCCGTCCGCTGATGGTTATTGTAGGCAGCCGGTTCGGCCCTGCCTCCGATAAGCGGAAAATCTGGCGCCTGGCAGCGGCGGCAGAGTTCATCCATGCCGCGTCTTTGATTCACGACGACATCCTTGACGACTCCCCGCTGCGTCGCGGACGCCCGGCTACCCATACACAGACCGGCATTTACCCTGCCGTTCACATCGGCAGCTACATGTCGGCCCGGGTGGTAGAGCTGATTGCGGAATACTCCGCAGACCGCAAGCGGTATGTATTTGATCTTTCGTCCATGGCGACCTCCCGCCTCTGCATCGGAGAATACCAGCAGCTGAAGCATGCCTTTGACTACGATCTGACGCTGGATCAGTACCTCGAGAAATCCCGCAACAAAACCTCCCTGCTCATGGCGGCCTGCCTGCGCATCGGCGCCCAGGCTGCCGGCGCGGATGAGGACATCTCCGGCAGGCTGTACGAGTTCGGCGACAAGCTCGGCCTGTCCTTCCAGATCCGTGACGACCTGCTGGACTTCACAGGCACCGAGGAGCAGCTCGGCAAGCCGGCCGGCAGCGACCTCCGCAGCGGCCAGGTGACGCTGCCGGTGCTGTTTGCCCTGGAGGATGCGAAGCTTGCGCAGCGCATCCGGCGGGTCGGGCCGTCGACCTCTTCCGAGGAGGTCGACGGCGTGCTCGCTGCGATCCGGAGCAGCGGGTGCCTCGAGCGGGCCGAAGCGTACAGCCTTCGGCTGCTCGAGGAAGCCCGTCGGCTTGCAGACGGGCTGGAGGGTTTTGAGGCGCAGCGGGATTTATATACGCTGCTCGATTATTTTGGCTGCCGGAGCAAATAACCCGGGCACCGGGTCAGCGTTACGGCAGCAGCAAAGCCGCAGATTCCGCGGGTAAAGCGCGGGGTCTGCGGCTTTTATTTATTTTACAGGAGGCCTTTCATCATCCTCCGGTCTTTGTAGTAAAACTCCTTGTCACGTTCATTAATCTCACGATGCACCTTGCACGGATTGCCGACAGCCACGACATTTGCGGGGATATCCTTGGTCACGACACTTCCTGCTCCGATGACGGTATTGTCGCCGATCGTAATACCCGGAAGAATGAGGACTCCGGCGCCGATCCAGCAATTTCTGCCAATCGTAACTGGCGCATTATACTGATAGGCCTGCTCACGAAGCTCAGGCAGGATCGGATGTCCGGCTGTTGCTACAGTCACATTGGGCCCGAACATGGTGTAATCGCCGACGTAAATATGGGTATCGTCAACCAGAGTTAAATTGAAGTTGGCATAAATATTTTTCCCGAAGTGAACATGCTTCCCTCCCCAATTGGCATGCAGCGGCGGCTCGATGTAGCAGCCCTCGCCAATCTCTCCAAACATCTCTTTGAGAAGTGCTGCCCGTTTCTCCTGTTCTCCCGGCCGCGTCAGGTTGAAATCATAAAGTTTCTCGAGACAACTGGACTGCTCCCTGCTGAGCTCCTCATCTCCAGGCAAATATAAATTCCCATTGTGAAGCTGTTCTTTAATGCTCATGACTCTATCTCCTTATTATTTAGACTGAATGTTTGATTGACAATTTGGGGCAAGTACGGACAAGGTCCTTACGATTTCTATATCTCTTACTATAGATTCACAGCAGCCCTTTGGGCATGGAGCATTGCCATTCATATATGGAGATTTGTAGTATTATTATTTTCATATCCGCAGTAGTTTATGAGGAGACTTAGGCATGGAAAATCCGGAGCATTATGAATACAGAGTGCAGATGAACCCCTATTTATTAAACGCAGAGCTGAATGTCACCTTTGCCGGTGCGGCAAAGCCGCTTCCCCGCCATAAGGTCGGCCCGGCTGTTTACAATTACATATTGATCCATAGTGTAGACAGCGGATATGGTACTTTTGAATGGCAGAGGAAGAAATACCGTTTGGGCCAAGGGGATACTTTTGTTATTTTCCCCGGCGTATTATTCAGCTACGAGGCCGATGGTGCTGACCCATGGTCCTACCGCTGGGCGGCCCTTCAAGGCCCGCGCGTTGCAGAAATGCTTGAAAAGGCCGGTGTTACCCTTACGGACCCCGTCATCAGAGGGGCGGATCCTGAATATCTGGCCGGCATATTTGAAGCAATTGAACAGGTATTTGAACAGAAAGCGGGTGAGACGGCAGCAGCATTAGCGGCTGACGGATGGTTTCGCGTCCTTCTGGCGGATTTTGCCCGCTTGAATGCACCTAAACTGCAGTATTCTTCAGCTGAGGTGCTTACCGGCTCTGAACGTTTGGTGGAGCAGGCGGTCAGATGGTTCCAGACGCAGTATATGCAG
This sequence comes from Paenibacillus pinistramenti, assembly GCF_005869875.1. GTDB lineage: Bacteria > Bacillota > Bacilli > Paenibacillales > Paenibacillaceae > Fontibacillus > Fontibacillus pinistramenti. Next base: position 143,908 of record NZ_VAWG01000008.1, on the reverse strand, counting down.
CCTATTTCTATCGAGAAATTAGCGGCCTCGCTTGGGTATCACCGGACGCATTTTACCAAGGTATTTAAACAGCTTACGAGCTTATCTCCCCGGCAGTACATCAATCAGATCCGCATGGAAAGAGCCAAAGAGCTGTTGAACACCCCCATAAGCATCGAACAGGTCGGGAACTCCTGCGGCTATGCTGATCCTCTGTATTTCTCCAAACAATTCAAGAAGTGGACCGGCCAATCGCCGGCTCATTATCGAAATGAATTGAAGAGAGCACATGAAAAGAACAGGTAGGAAAAAGGTTCAGCAAAAAGGACGCTCCCCTTGCCTTCGCCTGGGCTGCGTCCTTCTCGCTGGATTTCATTTGCTATTTTTAATTCGAGCATTCGAGCATTCGAGCATTCGAGCATTCGAGTGTACACCTGGCCATTGGGCCGCAGGGCCATGGGGCCGCAGGGACGCCGGGCTTACAGCAGAAAATAATCCGCAAGCGTAAAGGCCAGAATCGTCATGCTGATGACCTGATTCAGGTTGTAGGATGCAATCTTCATCAGCCGGCGGTTGGTTGGTTTAATCAGATTATGCTCCGTCAGCAGCAGCAGCACGGCTATCGCGATGCCGAGCAGGTACAGCCAGTCAAGGCCCTGCCAGAAATACAGGAACACAAGCAGCAGCACCATAACGGCGTGCAGGCCTTTGGCGATCCACAGCGCGTTCGTCAGGCCGAAGTAGCTTGGAATCGACCATAGACCTACAGTGCGGTCAAATTCGATATCCTGCGTGCCGTAGATGACGTCAAAGCCGGCGATCCACAGCATGACCACAGTGCCCAGCACAAACGGCGTAAAGGCAAAATGGCCGGTAACGGCGAACCAGGCGCCGATCGGCGCTGAGGCGATCACAAAGCCAAGATACAAATGGCTGAGGAACGTAAAGCGTTTCGTATAGGAATAAGATGAGATCAGAAAAATAGCGACAGGCGACAGCACGAAGCAGAGCAGGTTCAGCATGGCGGATGCGCCGATGAAGATGGCGTAGTTCACGGCCACGAAGATCAGCACTTCCCTGGACTTCAGCAGCTGGCGCGGCATGTGACGCTGGGCGGTCCGGGGATTCATGGCGTCAAAGGTCATATCCGCTACCCGGTTAAAAGCATTCGCCCCGTTGCGGGCCGCAACCAGCGCGATCACTCCCCACAGCATCGTCCGTCCGGACGGAATACCGTGGGCGGCCCATACCATGGAGATCACCGCAAACGGCAGGGAGAACAGGGTATGGGAAAACATAACGAGCTCGCCGAACAGCTTGGCTTTGCGGTAGACAAGCGATAGCGTGGACATGCCGTCACCGCCCCTCCGCCGAAGCGCTGCCTGCGGATGCGCCGGCATTCAGCGCCTCAAGCTCCTCTTCCAGCGCGGCCAGCATGCCTGTAATGTCCGCCGCCGAAATGACGAGCGGCGGCTGGAAGGCCAGCACGTTGCGGCCGACGCCATTTTTGCCGAGCAGGTAGCCTTTGTCCTTCATACCCTCCAGCAGGTCATCCGTCAGGCGGGCTCCAAGCTCTGGCCGGTCCTCGGCAATGCCAAGTCCCATCATCAGTCCTTCTCCGCGCACATCGGTAATGAGCTCCGGGTACTGAACCACCAGGCGCTCGAGGCCTTCCCGCAGCTGCTCGCCCAGCTCTTCCGAACGCTGGATCAGGCGGTGGCCCTCAATGAAGTCCAGCACCGCCAGGGCGGTTGCCGACGACACCGGATTGCCGCCGAAGGTGGAGGCCGACGGCCGGTTCAGGCTGGCCGCGATCTCGCTGGTTGTGCAGAAGGCCGCAACCGGAATGCCGCTGCCGAGGCCCTTGGCGACGCTCATAATGTCAGGCACTACGCCCCAGCGCTCCATGGCGAACATCCGGCCGGTCCGGCCGAAGCCCGTCTGGATCTCGTCCGCGATCAGCAGCACTCCGTGCTGCCCGAGCAGACGTTTCACCTCCGGGAAGTACCACTCCGGCGGCACGATGATGCCGCCGTTGCCCTGGATCGGCTCCGCGATCATGGCGGCGAACTCGCCGCCGCGCTCCGCCAGCAGCTGCTCCAGCGCCGCAAGCGACCGCCGGGCCGCTGCCTCCTGGTCCCCGCCCTGTTCAAACGGGCGCGGGATAAAGGCCGCGTCCTGATCCTTCGCCAGCTCCGGATCCGTCCGCCACATGGCAAGGCCCGTCACGCTCATCGTCAGGTACGTCCGGCCGTGCAGGCCGTTCTCGAGCGCGATAAACTTCCGGCGGCCCGTATGCATCCGGGCCAGCAGCAGCGCCCCCTCGTTCGCCTCGGAGCCGCTGTTGCAGAAGAAGCTGCGGCTGAGGCCGCCCGGCAGGATCGCCGCCAGCCGCTCCGCCAAATCTACATTCTGCTCCGTCAAATATATGGTGCAGGTATGCTGCAGCTCGCGGAGCTGCGCGACCGTTTTGGCTGCGATATAAGGGTTGCAGTGCCCGCAGGAAGCGACGGAGACCCCGGCATAGAAGTCCGTATACCGGACGCCGTCATGCCCGTACAGATACTGCATGGAGCCTCGCACCAGCTGCGGCGGCTTGCGGTAGAAATGACTGGTGCAGGGATAGAAATATTCCTGTCTCTTCTTCACAATTGCTTCAGGTCCGATAAATGCGCTCATGCCAGCACCTCCGCTTTCGCTTCCGCTTCCCTTGCCGCCCCGTTAAAATGCAGCGCTCCTGCTGTGTATCCGCCATAAACCGGCTTCAAGGCTTCAAATTCGGCTGCGGCGCTCTCCGGCTGATCCAGCACACGGCGGTACACGGCTACAACCTCCGCCAGCCGGTTCACATCGCGGTAAGCCGCGCCTTCAATCCGGAAGTGGGTCAGACCCGCTTCCAGCAGCTCCTTAACAGCGGGCAGCAGGCAGAGCTCCTTCGCCATCATCAGATGGCAGCGTCCGTGCGCGTCGCGGTAGACCGGATTCTCCCCTTTGTCCGTCATCAGCACCAGCACATCGTTCGGCACATACACGTTATCCTCTTCGGCCAGCGGCTGGAAGAGCTCCGCATTTTCATAGAGATCATGCTCCATATACATCAGCGCAGGCGAGCCGTGCACGATGGCCTCCACCGGACCCCGGCCTGCCTTCAGCAGCTGGGCCAGCTCTTCAAGCGGCGCCTCCATGGACACGGTGTAACGCTCCAGCCCCTGCTCCCGGTAGAAGCCGCCGGCCAGGTGATTAAGAATGTTCAGGTTGTAGTCCCCGATCATCGGATAGCCTGCGGACGCAAACCGGCGGATCGCCCCGATGTTCGTTATCAGGATGCCGTCAATCGGCAGACGCTCGCCGCGCAGCAGCGCATCATATTGCTCAAAATGGATCTCCCGCATCATGCGCGGCAGGCCGAGGTACAGCTTCGCGCTGCCTTTCAGCGCTCCAAGCTCTTTGATTTCAGCTTTTGTAAAAGGACGATCCGGCTCGAACACATCTCCTGACAGGTAAATATGGTCGGCTCCTGCCGCCAGAGCGGCTTTGGCCTGCTCCATGTTGTTCACATGCACGGACACCTCGCCGCGGCCTGCGCTGCTTCTCTTCTCTTCTGCCAGCCGGCTGCGGATCCGTCCGATCCGTTCTTCCTCCAGCTCCCGCTCGGCCGTCGGCGTACTGAATACCTTGCCGGTGCTGTAGAATTTGCCTGTTCCCTCATAACGGCGGTTGATAAAATCCAGGCCGGGACGGCCAAAGGAATAAGCGGTTGTAAAATCCCGCTTCCGGTGCTCAAACAGCGACGGCGTATCCACGCTGCGGTCGAATCCGACCGGATCGTCAAGGTAGCGGTCGATAGCGTCGCTGTAGCTGCGGACCAGCAGCTGCACAAACTCGGCGTCGCGCATCCGGCCTTCGATCTTGAAGGAGGTGATGCCGCCCTGAATCAGCTCAGGGATGTGCTCGTACATGAACATGTCTTTGGCTGCCAGCGGATATTCGGTCGGATAGACGTTGCCGTCCTTCTTGACCCGGTACTCCCAGCGGCACGGCTTGAGGCATCTTCCGCGGTTCGAGCTGTTGCCGAAGACGGCGGAGCTGAAATAGCAGTTCGCGCCGTGTACGCTGCACAGATCGCCGTGAATGAAATACTCCAGCTCCATGCCGGTAGCGTTCAGCAGCTGACGGGTCGTATGCAGGTCCATTTCGCGGGAGGTGACCACGCGGGTGACGCCGAGCTCTTTCAGCGCCAGCACCATTTCAATATTGTGGGCGTTCATCATGACGGAGGAGTGGACATGCAGCTTCAGTCCAAGCTTGTGAATCAGCGAGACGACCGCGAAGTCCTGTACGATCAAGGCATCCGGGCCGATGGTCTCCAGATACTTCAGATATTCGGCTGTCTCTTCCATTTCCTGCTCGTTCAGCATGTTGTTGACGGTGACGTAGACTTTTTTGCCGAGGGAATGAGCAATCCGGATCGCTTCTTCCATTTCCTCCAGTGTAAAATTATATCCCTTCCGCATCAGGCGCATGTTCAGGGACGGGCCGCCCAGATAAACCGCGTCACAGCCTTCGCCGATGACCTGTTTGAATATTTCAAAAGTGCCGACCGGAGCCAGCAGCTCCACTTCTCTGCCGTTAAAATATCTTGCCATTGGAATCTCCCCCATACCTTATTGTTGTCCTGCTTCTTGTCTCCTCATATCCAAAACCTTGTATCCAAGTCAGCCAGGCGTCCTTCCTTCGGGTCCGGCTACAGCAGCCAAAGCACCGCCGCCAGCAGCAGCAGGTGCAGGCCCACAAAGCCCGTTTCTTTCGCTCCCCATGAAGGCTCGTAGTATTCCGTCCGCGGTGCATCGACAACAAAACCCCTTGCTTCCATCGAGGTAACCAGCTCTTCCGCCCGCCTGAAGGCCCCGACTGTTACCGGGACCAGCAGCGAGATGAGCATCTTCCCCTTGTCGCGCAGGCGCAGCTCCCGCAGATCCGCGCCCCGCGCGGCCTGAGCCTTCAAGATCTTCTGGCTCTCCTCCAGAATCGTCGGGATAAACCGCAGCGCCAGGCCCGCCATCAGCGTAAGGCGGTGGACAGGCAGCCGCAGCCGCGCGAACGGCTTTAACATGCCGTCCAGGCCCTGATTCAGCCTGCCCGGCGTCGTGGTGAACGTAAGCAGCGCGGTAAAAGAGATAAACAGCGCCATCCGGACCACCGCCAGCCCGCCGGCGCTTAATCCGCCTGCGGAGACCGCAAGCGGCCCCGCCTGAAGCAGCACCCTGCCCTGTGAGACGGTCAGGCACTGCAGGATGAAGATGAACAGCATCAGCAGCCGCAGCGGCTTGGCCGCCTTGGCGTAGAATTTATATGAAATGCGCGTAGCCGCCATAACGGCCAGCGAGAACAACGCGGCCAGCAGCAGCGCCGGCCAGGAGCGCAGCAGGATAATTGCCGCGGCGTACACCAGCATCGCCGTCAGCTTCGCTCTGGGATCAAGGGCATGAACCCAGGAGCCGGTGTCTATGACCCGGCCGATCAGCAACCTGTTCTTCATAACCGGGCACCTCCTGCCGCCTGGACGGCTGTAATTGCTTGTACTGCCGGCACTGACAGAGAAGCAGCCTCTTCAGCGCCGGCGCCGGCCCCGGCCTGCTCCAGCAGCTTTGCCGTCAGCTCCGCCAAACCGGCGGCGCTGAAGACCGGCCGCTCGCCGCCGAGCCCGAAATGCCCGGCCAGCCAGTGCCACCAGTGCATGCATTCCGGCAGCTGCAAGCCTTCCTTCTCCAGCATAGGCAGCTGTTCTGCCATCGCTTCTGCCGTGCCCTGGAACAGGCAGCTGCCGTCCTTCATGAGCACCCAGCGGTCTGCGTAGGGGAGCAGCTCCTCGATCCGGTGGGTGACGACCACCACCGTCTTGCCCTGCTCCCGGCACAGCCGGAGCAGCAGTTCCGTCAGCTCGGTGCGGCTGGCCGGGTCCAGCGAAGCGCCCGGCTCATCGAGCACGAGCAGGTCCGGCTCCATCGCCAGCACCGAAGCGATGGCCGCCTTGCGCATCTGGCCGCCGCTCAGATGAAACGGGCTGCGGCCAAGCAGCTCCTCCGGCAGGCCGACCTGCCGCAGCGCTGCCCCGGCCCGCCGCTTCGCCTCTTCAGCCGGCAGGCCGAAGTTCAGCGGTCCGAAGCAGAGGTCCTTCTCCACCGTCTCCTCAAACAGCTGGTGCTCCGGGAACTGGAACACCAGCCCGGTCCGGCGACGCAGCTCCCGCAGCTTCGGCGTTTTGGCACCGGCCTTCAGCACGGTGTCGAACACTTTGACGCTGCCGGCGGTCGGGTCCAGCAGGCCGCCGAACAGCTGCAGCAGCGTCGACTTGCCGCAGCCTGTCGGTCCGGCAATTGCAGTGAAGCTTCCGGGCTCTATGTGCAGGTTCACTCCGTTCAGCGCCGGCTGGCGGAACGGGGTGCCCTTGTCGTATTCATAACTTACCTCTTCGAAAATAACGGACATATGATCTCCTCCAGCGACCCGTCCTTCAAGCTGCCCGAAAGCCGGATCCCATAGTCGGCAAGCGCCTGCTGCATCTGAATCCGGAAGGGAAGCGCCAGGCGGCAGGCGGTCAGCAGCTCAGGTCTGGCAAACAGCTCCTCCGGCCTCAGGTCCTCCCGGATCACTCCCCCGTCCAGCACAAGCACCCGGTCGCTCTGCAGCACTTCCTCGGCATCGTGAGTAATGGACAGCAGGGTATAATTCCCGTCTGTGCGCATTTCCTTCAGCAGCCCGAGCAGCTCCCGGCGGGCCTTCTCGTCCAGCATGGAGGAGGCTTCGTCGAAGATGACCACCTTCGGCTGCATGGCCAGCACGGAGGCGATGGCCACCCGCTGCTTCTGCCCGCCGGATAATTCCCCCGGATGTTTGTGAAGCAGCTCTGTCAGGCCCAGCCTTCCGGCATATTCCTTCACCCGGCTGCGCATTTCGCAGCGCGGCAGGCACTGTCCCTCCAGCCCGAAGGCTATATCCTCTTCAACCGTTGCCCCGATGAACTGGTTCTCCGGATTCTGAAACACCATCCCGATGCTGCGCCGCAGCCGGTAAGCGGACAGAGGCGTCAGCTCCTCCCCGCCGATCCAGATCCGCCCTGTCTGCGGCTTCAGCAGGCCGCCCAGCAGCTTGATCAGCGTGGATTTGCCGCAGCCGTTCGGCCCAATCAGCGACACCCAGCTGCCCGGCTCTACAGCACCCGACGCTCCATTCAGCACAGGGTTCTCTTTTCTTTTTCCATAAGCGAATCCCAGATTCTCAAAGCTTAGAACCGGCCCGGGCTCTCCCCGGACGGGGTCTTCCTCTGCTCTGCGCTCCTGCCCGTCTCTCCCCATCATGATTCCGCTCCCAGGAAGCCTTCGAATAAGGAAAGCTTCGAAAGCGCCGGCACCAGCACCCGGACTGCAATGCCCACGACAATTCCTGTGCCAAGCCCGAGCAGCACCAGCATCGGCAGATAATAGAAGACGACGGAAGAATGAATGACAATGGAAGCTGCCGCCAGCTGCCCGAAGTTATGGGCGATCCCGCCCGCTACGCTGATCCCGATCAGGCTGAGCCGGCCTCTGCCCACTTTCAGCAGCACCCACATGACGCCAAAGCTGAACACGGCCCCCAGGAAGCTGAACAGGAAGCTGGAGAACGTGCCAAAGATAAAAGCCGTGAGGAGCGTTTTGAGAATCACGACAACCATCGCATCTCTTCCCCGCATAAAATAAAGACAAGTAAGCACCATAATATTGGCAAGCCCCAGCTTTGCCCCGGGCACCGAAACATTGAGCGGCACCAGGGTTTCAAGCAGGCTGAGTACAACTGCAACAGCGGCAAATATCGCAATAATCACCGTTCTCCTGAGCATCAGGCCGGTTTCTTCTCCGTGCGGTATGGACGGCATGACGGTTACCCCTTCCTCCATGTAAATGTATATCCTTATTATTTGTGATTTTTTTCACTTAAACTGTTAGAAATATCACATCGACCCGAAAAAAATTCTTACTTTTTAATAGCCTAAAACTAAGATGACTGGACAGGCTTCTATTATAGCGCTCCTTCTGCCGCATGAAAGTGAAGGATGACACAGTTCGTCTGATTCCGTCAAAAAAAAGCCTGCTCCGCAAGCCCTCGGCTCTTGGAACAGGCGTTCTTCTTCTAGTTCAGGTTAACGAGCTTTCTGATCTTCCTTGCCGAGCCAGATGGTAAACCAGCCCGCCCCGATCACACCGATCACACCGACAATACTCAGAATCAGAATGTACCAAAAATGTTCGTTCATCTCTGCACACCCTCCCGTTTTCCATATTCGCAGCCTGAATTTACTTCTATTGTTACCATTAAACGGTTTGGACTATGCAGCAAACATTTTTCTTATAAAAATTTTAATTATTTACTTTTTAAGGCATAAGGTGTATAATATAAATTCAGTATGTTAACATTGTTTTGAATTCCTCATTAGGCTTTAACCCTCCTTAATACCGTTCCGGTATATAAATTCCTATTTGATGAACCCTAAGAGTATGAATTTTAGTAGTTTCTGATTCACACTGGCGCGGTCATCGGAGCCGCAAGGACAAAAGAGAGGCAGGGCTTTTGTTGTTTTAGAGATGTATTGACGGTTTGAGCCTCGGAAGGAACCATGTGTCTTCTACGTGTACGGAAGACACGGTTAACCATACACCCTAGTAAGCGTCAGCCGCGATTGGCTGGCGCTTACGTCCATTATAAGGAGGATTTACGTTGGAGGAGCAGCAGTATCAGCAGAATCACAAAGCCTGGAATACAGGCACCTACAGCGCCTGGTCGCAGCGGTTTGGCACGCCGGCCGAAGCCGCGGACAAGCTGCGGAGCGCCCCGGAGAAGCGGCTGGGCAAAGCGCTCGACTATATGGGCAGCGTCGCAGGCAAGAAGATCATCAACCTGATGGGCTCGGGCGGGAACAAGGCCGTTGCCTTAGCTCTGCTGGGAGCAGAGGTTACTGTCGCCGATTTCTCGGAGGAAAACAAACGCTACGCGCTCGAACTCGCCGAAGCGGCCGATGTGCCGCTGCACTACGTGGTTGCGGACGTGCTTCATCTGCCGCAGGAGACTGTGACTGGAGATTTTGATGTCGTCTTCATGGAGTTCGGTATTCTGCATTATTTTACGGACCTCGTCCCATTGTTTGAGGTGGTCCGTTCTCTGCTGGGCCCGGGCGGCAGGCTTGTGCTGCAGGACTTCCACCCGGTCTCCACCAAGCTGATCTCCTCGCGCGGCACAACCGCCAATATCCGCAAGCATAAGGTGGACGGCGATTATTTTGACACCAGCCTGACGGAAACGGAGATTTCCTTCTATAAGTTTCTGCCCGATAACAGCAGGCAGCCCGAGGTGCAGAAGGTCAAGCTGCGCCACTGGAACCTGGGCGAGATCGTTACCGCCGTGGCTTCCGCCGGCCTGTTCCTGAAGCTCCTTGAGGAGCTGCCGAACCTGTCGTCCGACGTGTTCGACAAAGGCATTCCGAAGACATTTACACTGGTGGCAGAGAAGCTTTAACCCTCCGTCCTTCTATATAGACTGAACTAAAGAAAAAATACTGCAGGAACCTTTCCCGTACTTGTCCCAAATTGTCATTCGAAAGTTCAGTCTATATGAAAAATGCCCCCTCATTTGCCTTGTATCCAGGCTGTGAAGGGGCATTGCTGTTTTGCGCCATTCTTACTGTTGCTCATTCACTGCTGACTCACTGCACACTCAAATTATCCCAGTTCGTCTGGAACTGCTTGAACATCTCCTGCTTGTTAATCTTACCGCCGATATAAGCCTGGATGGTGTTCGAGAGCTCCTGCGGCATGCCGTTCGGCATCCGGGCCCAGTTCCAGGTGAGCGTCTTGCCGGCGTCCGTATATTTCAGGATTTCGGCTCCCAGCTGGCCCAGATCCTCTTCGGTGCCTTTGATACTGTTGAATGCAGGAATAAACTTGAATTCCTTCGTAATGTAACGCTTGCCCGTATCGGACGTCACCAGCCAGTTCAGAAAATCCTTCGCCTCCTGCTTCACCGGTGAATCCTTGTTGATGACCCAGTTGTTCGGCACGCCAACATAGATCTTGTCATTGTCCTCGGCGCTGTTGTCGATCGGCATCGGCAGGAAGCCGAGATGCAGATCCGGGTTGATGCCGTCCAGCTGCACCTGCGTCCAGTTGCCCTGCTGCATCATGGCCGCTTCTCCGCTGGCGAACATCGTCACCTGGGTATTGTAGTCCGTGGACAGCGGATTCTTGTTGCCGTACTTCAGCGTCAGGTCGAGCAGATTCGCCCATTCCTCAAACACCTTGTTCCCTTCGAATTTCTCGGTGCCGTCGGTCAGCCCCTGAATGAAAGCGCCGGGGTCCTTCTGCTGCGCAAAAGCCACGTTCACGTTATGGTTGCCAAGCACAAACCACTCCTGGTAGCCGTTAGCGAATGGCGTAACGCCGATTGCCTGCAGCTTCTTACAGGCCTCCTCCAGCTCATCAATCGTCACCGGGAGCTGCGTAATCCCCGCCTTCGCAAACAGGTCCTTGTTGTACATAAACCCGTAGCCCTCAAGGTTCATCGGCATGCCGTACAGCTTGCCGTCCCGGGTCATCGGTTCCTTGGCGATATCCTTCACATCCTTGACCCACGGCTGATCGCTCAGATCCTCCAGATAGTCAATCCACATGTCCCGCTCCACATAACCGCCAACGTTAAAAATATCCGGCTGGTCGCCCGAGGCGAACTTCGCCTTCAGGGAAGCGCCGTAGTCGCTGCCCCCGCCGACCGTCTGAATATCCAGCTTGATGCCGGGATGCTCCTTCTCATAATCGGCTTTGAGCTTGTCCAGCGCATCCGCAATCTCTACCTTAAACTGAAAAATGTGGATGGTCTTCGTTGCCGCCCCGTCCGATCCGCCGCTTTGGCCGCAGCCGGCCGCAAGCAGTACGAGCGCCAACAGCAGGGCGGCGGCTCTGAAGCTTTTTCCCGCTTTGGGGTTTAGCTTTATCTTCATCTTTGATTTCATCACTGTTCACCCCTTTACAGAGCCGGCGGATACGCCTTCGATGATGTATTTTTGCATAAAGAGGAAGAAGATTACGACCGGCGCAATCCCCAGCGTCAGGGCCGGCAGCGCCAGATCCCACTGCTTCGTGTACTGTCCGAAGAACGCGTAGGTGGCAATCGGGATCGTCGCCCGGCTTGGATTCTGCAGAATCAGATAAGGCATCAGATAGTCATTCCAAATCCACAGCGTGTTCAAAATAATGACCGTGACGATAATGGGCTGCATCAGCGGCAGCACCAGCCGGAAGAAGATGCCGTATGCCGAGCTGCCGTCCACCTTGCCCGCTTCTTCAATATCGACAGGTACGGATTTGACGAAGCCGTGGAACAGAAAGACGGTAATCGGCGCCCCGAAGCCCAGATAGGCGATGATCAGCCCGAGTGTGCTGTCCATCAGCGACAAGCCGCTCAGCACCTTGACCAGCGGAATCATGATCGCTTGAAACGGAATGACCATCGCCGCCACAAACGCCAGATACAGCAGCTTGTTGAAGCGGTTGGGCCTGCGGACCATTTTATATGCCGCCATCGCGCAGATCAGCGAAAGCAGCAGGTTGCTGACCACGGTTACGATCAGGGAGTTCAGAAAGGCTTTTGGAAAATCGGTCGCCTTCCAGGCTTCCTTATAGTTGCTCCAATGGAACGCCGCCGGCCAGTTGGCCGAATCCGTCAGGATGCTGCCGTATTCTTTGACCGAGTTGACGAGCAGGAAGTAGAACGGAACAAGGAACACCAGTCCAAGCAGGACGAGTATAATCTCGACGATCAGCAGAGGCAGCTTGTAGCCGCCAGGCAGGGATTTCGTTCTCATACCTCGACCTCCTTCCGTTTGGTTGCCCATACCTGAATGACGGAGATCAGGGCCACCACGATGAAAAAGATGATCGCTTTGGCCGATCCCATGCCGTAGCGGCTCAGGGTATAGGCCTCATTGTAAATATTCAGCGCCACTGATTCGGTTGCCTTAAACGGCCCGCCCTTCGTCAGCGAGAGATTCAGGTCAAACAGCTTGAACGACCAGGAAATCGACAGGAACAAGCAAACGGTAACCGCCGGCATTACCATCGGGATAAGCACATGCCGGAGCACCTGCCATCTTCCCGCCCCGTCGACCCGCGCCGCCTCCGTAAGCCCCTTGGGGACATTGTTCAGCGCCGAGATATAAATGACCATCAGATAACCGGCGTTCTGCCAGACAAACACAATTACGATAGACCAGAAAGACGTGCTTTCATTGCCGAGCCAGGGAAGATTAAAGAACGACCAGCCGGTCGCCTGCCCGATTGAGGCAAACCCCCTGACAAAGATAAACTGCCATATAAAGCCCAGCAGCAGCCCGCCGATGACGTGCGGCATAAAGAACACCGTCCGCATCACGTTGCGGGTAAGCAGCTTGCGCGTAAGCACGTAAGCAAGCGTAAATCCGAGCAGATTCGTCAGAATCAGCCCGAGTACGGTAAACCGCACAGTAAACCAGAAGGAGTTCAGAAAGGACGGATCCTTCGTGAAGATATGGACATAATTGCGTATGCCCGCCCAATCCGCATGTCTCGCGATGCCGTTCCAGCTCGTGAAGGAATAATACAGCCCCAGAAAGAACGGAACCGCGACAATAACAGCAAAAAAGACAGCTGCAGGCCCCACAAAAACAAACTGCTGAAGGACCTCAGATCCTTTTCTCTGCTTCATCTTTCTCACCTCATTTTCGGGTTAGTCACTGTGCAAAGTGTTTACCCTTCCCCTGCTTGCTTTGAATCTTCATAAAAAAAAGAGCACCTCGCTCTGCCCGTCACAGGGCTGCTGGATGCTCTAAAAATAGATCTTGCCACAACGGGACAAGTTAGCCGGTCTTTGAACCTACCACTCAAAGACACTATTCAAAAGGGGATGCTCTAATCATAAGGCGGCAAGCTGAAGTCAGGCTTATAGAAACCTTAAAATTTCCTAAAATCTTTATTCCCTAAAATCTTCTTTCCCTAAAATCTCTGCAGGCCGCCGCTTCAATACTGTGTCCAGTATTTGATCCGCTCATCGCCATTCCCTCCGTTAAAATAGTGCCGGGAACCTCCGGCCCGCTCCTCCGGTTCATGGCTTTGAAGCATGATGATCCGCTGCGGGTCCGGAAGCTTCGGCCCTTTCGCGGAGGCGCCGTACGGAACCGGTGAGGCGTACGAAGAAGAGTGCCGCTCCTCCCACGCGATATATCCCTGCTCCTTCAGTCCTTCAAAGGCCCTCCAAAGCTCCTGCCGTCTGCGGCCTGTTTTCCGCTCCAGCTCCTCCCAGGTTGGCATTCTCCGGCGCTGGAGCGAGAAGTTGAACAAGATGCGCAGCACCTTGCGCTGCAAGTCCGGAAGCATATATATTCCTCCTAACAACAAAGAACGTATGTTCCCATTATAAGAGAACATACGTTCTTTGTTCAAGAGGCAGCAAAAATTAGTAAGCAGTCCAGCCGGCATCCGCCGTAATGACCGTTCCGTTAACAAAGCTGGACTCGTCGGTGGCCAGAAACAGAGCAACCTGCGCGATCTCCTCCGGCTTGCCGGTGCGCGGATTCAAGGCCAGACCCGGACCTGTGCGGGTAGTGCCGAACTCGTTAATGTTGGTAATCGTTGAAGCGATGTTGGTCTCAACGCCGCCCGGCGCGATGGCGTTGCAGCGAATGCCCTTCTGGGCATACATGAAGCCGGTATTTTTCGTGAAGCCTACGACCGCATGTTTAGAAGCCGTATAGGCCGCTCCCGCACGCGCACCGTAAAGTCCCCCGGCAGAAGCCACGTTGATGATGATCCCCTGCTGCTTCTCCAGGAAGACCGGCAGCACCTTGCGCGTTGCCCGCATAACGCTTGTAGTATTTACCGCAAACACGCGCTCCCAAATGGCGTCCTGAATGTCTCCGGCCGGCTCGAAATTATCCATGATCCCGGCATTGTTGACCAGAATATCAACCGTGCCGTAAGTGCTGACTGCAGTATCCACGAGCTGCTGGATGTCTTCTTCCAAAGCTACGTTTGTTTTGATGGCGGAAGCCGCTCCTCCGTCTGCCTGGATTTCCTTGGCCACCTGCTCGGCTCCTTCCAGGTTCAGGTCCGATACGACCACCTTGGCGCCTTCTTTGGCGAAGAGCAGCGCAATTTGTTTGCCCATGCCTGAAGCCGCGCCTGTTACGATGGCTACTTTATTTTGAAGTCTCATGTTAGAAGCCTCCCTTATAGTTGGCGATCTTGTAATCGCTTTATTCTCTTCCTCCTCATTATAAAGTTTGCTGAATTGCTGATACAATAAACATGTCAAGGACAAAGTGTACAATAATGTTCATAAATGATCCGATTTGTTGAACAAATAGGCGGTGGGAACGATGACTGAAGTATATTCAGCGGACAAGAGGGTCAAGAAATCCCGGCTGGCTTTGCAAAGAGCTCTGCTCGACCTGCTCAAGAGCAGCCCTTTCGAAGACATTACGATCACGGAAATCGTCCAGCATGCGGACGTGAACCGGGGAACCTTTTACAACAACTATCAGGACAAGCAGCAGCTGCTGGAGGAGATTATGCAGGATGTCCTGTCGGACCTGCTGAAGGCCTACCGGCGGCCTTATATCAACGAGACTAAATTCGAGGTGCACCGGATTCAGGCCGGGGCCATTGAAATTTTCCGCCATGTTGCAGATCACGCCAACTTTTACCGGGTGGTGCTCGGCTCCAATTCCCTGCCCGGCTTTCAGTATAAAATCTATTCCTTCCTAAGAAATATTCCCCTGCAGGATCTGATTTATCCTTACCATGAGGACAGAGCCGGAGTGGGAGCCAGCGCGGGCGGAACCGGGGACAAAGCTGCAGGGGCCGACTACGAGCTGTGGTGCAGCTTCTACGCCTCCGGCCTGATCGGGATGATCGGATATTGGGTGGAAAATGATTTCGCCCAGTCCCATGAATACATGGCCGAGCAGCTCGTCGCGCTGATCAACGGGCAAAGCCGGCTGTTCATGCTTACCAAAATGGATTGACAGTATTTTAGTGGTATTTTAAAATAACACTAACTTTTTCAACCGGAACGAAAGGTGCCTGTGCCTATGTCCATGCCTATGCTTATGATCGAACAATTGCGGAAGCTCGGCCTGTCCGAGCTGGAAGCGAAATGTTATGCGGTGCTTCATGAGAAGTCCCGGAGCTCCGGCTATGAAGTGGCGAAACATGTCTCCGTGTCCAGGACAAACGTGTATGCGGCGCTCCGGACGCTCCATGACAAAGGCATCTGCCGGGTGCTGGAGGGCGACCCGGTGCTGTATGAAGCGGTGCCGATCAAGCAGGTCATCAAGCTTCTTCAGTCCGATTTCGACCGGACGGCCCGCATGCTTATGGAGGAGCTGGCCGCCCCGCCAAGTGCGCCGCCCTTCTTCGCGAGCTGGAAAGGCGAGCGGCTGGCCGCGCAGACGATCCGGCGGCTGATCGCCAATGCCGGAAAGACCATCCTGATCGACGTCTGGGCCGAGGATCTGCACCGGATTGAAGCTTCCCTTCTGGAAGCCGAGCAGCGGGGAGTTTCCGTCCACCTGATGATGATGGGAGAATGCCATACTCCGCTTAAGCACGTTATCGTTCACCAGCGCCCGAAGGCCGACCTCAGCCAAATCCGTCATTTTACCTTACTCTGCGACCAGGAAACCGCGCTGATCGGCAGCTTCGGCACCCAGGCGGAGGAGTCTGTGCTGGAGAGCAATCATCCGAGCATTGTCGATCTGCTGGTCAACGCCTATGAGCATGATGTCGTCATGCTGCGGATCGAAGAGGATTTTGGGGCCGAGCTGGCCGCAAAATACGGAGAGCATTACGAGAAGATCAGGCAGGAGCATCCCGAGCTTAATTAGAGGCTTGAATTAGAGGCTTGAATTAGAAGCTCGTTTAAAAAGCTTGAAACAGAATTTTTCAGCAGGAGGGGTTTATCATAGCTGCATCTAGTCCATCGGTTCTACGAACCAACCGTTCATACCGCCATTTATGGCTGGCGCGAATCTTCGCGACGACCTCGTTTCAAATGCTGACCGTTGCCATCAGCTGGCAAATGTACGCCTTGACGGACAGCGCCTTCAAGCTTGGCCTGGTCGGCCTGGCAGAGTTTATCCCCATGCTGCTGCTCACCCTGGTAGCCGGACAGGTCGCGGACCGCTTTGACCGCCGCCGGATCGTCTTTATCTGTCAGCTTACAGAAGCTGTCGTCGTCTCCCTGCTGGTCGCAGCCACGCTCGGCCACTGGATTCAGAGCTACCATATTCTGATTGCCGCAGCCATTCTGGGCGCTTCGCGCTCCTTTGAAAATCCTACAGGTTCAGCTCTCGTTCCGGACCTGGTTGAACGTGAGGAGCTGCCGCAGGCAGCTGCCTGGTCCGCGTCCGCCGGCCAAACCGCTTCCATCGTCGGCCCTTCACTGGGGGGACTCCTGCTGTGGATTGGACCTTCGGCCGTTTATTTTACGTCGATCGGCGCGCTGCTGATCTCTGCATTCCTGATCCTGTCCATCAAAGTGAAGCGGACCGTCCGGAAGGATGAAGCGGTCAGCATGGATTCGCTGCTGAACGGCCTCCGGTTCGTCTTCAAACGAAAAATCATCCTCGGCACCATCTCGCTCGATTTGTTTGCCGTGCTGCTGGGCGGCGCAACAGCGCTGCTGCCGATCTTCTCGGAAGATGTCCTGCATACCGGTGAGTGGGGCCTCGGTCTATTACGGACCGCTCCTGCTGTCGGAGCTCTGCTGATGTCCCTCGTGCTGACCCGCTATTCCATCCAGCATGCGATCGGCAAATATTTGTTCAGCTCGCTGGCGATCTTCGGCCTGGCTACGATCCTGTTTGCCGTCTCCAAGAATCTCGCCCTCTCGCTGGTCGCCTTGTTCCTCATCGGCGCTTCGGACGTGGTGAGCGTGGTCATCCGCTCCACGCTTGTCCAGCTGAACACGCCGCATGAAATGCAGGGCCGGGTCAATGCCGTCAACATGCTGTTTATCGGCACCTCCAACCAGCTCGGCGAATTCGAGTCCGGCACGATGGCCAACTGGTTCGGCGCAGTCAACGCCACCATCATCGGCGGCATCGGCACCCTGGTGGTTGCCGTGCTGTGGATGTACCTGTTCCCGGCGCTGCGCACCTTAAAGACCTTCTATGACAACAGTCCGGGGGTTAAAGAAGGAGAAGCCGGATAGATTTACGGATAGATTTACGGATAGAAATATGGATTGAAATATGAATTGAGGAAGGCCTTCGCTTGCGGAGGCTTTCTTTTTTTGGCGCGGGAGAAGACGTCTTTCAATTTGGGTAATGTATACATATAATCACATTTATGTATGTACCACTTTTTTACTAAGGAGATTGACAGAATGATTGGTCTTGCCATCACATTATTCATCTGCGCTGCCATGTTCATAGCCGGCGGAATCGTCATGATTCTTAAGCCTGCAATCGGCTGGTACAGCCAGCAGTGGAGATTTAAAGAGGACATACCGGAACCAAGCGACACTTATCTTTCAGTTAGAAAGTTCTTGGGTGTATTTTTAATTTGTGCCGGGGTATTGTTCCTTGCCGGCGGGATCCTGAACTGCTTGTAGCCGACCTTCTGAGGAGGTGTTTAAATATGAATCCTGTTTCAATGCACAAAAAATTCAGGTTCATCTTGGTCATTTCCCTATTTGTCCTTACGCTTACTGCCTGCAGCAATTACGAATGGGATGGCAGGAGCCAAAGCTGGGACGCTTCTTTCTCATATTCAAGCGACAACAAAACTGCCAGCTATACGATTAAATACATTGGCGAGGAAGCCAGCATCACGGGTTTCTCCTATCAATTTTCAGGTAATGTTCTAACTGCCTTCGGCGGAGAAGAAAAAAAGCTGCAGTCCCCTTTTCAAATCAAGCAGAAGCTGTCCGGAAAGGACTATTCTAAGGAGAACAGCTCCGTCAATCTAACGATTAAGTGGAACGGCAAAGAGGAACGTTTAACTTTGAACAAGCAGTAATAAGAGCACCAGACAGAGTCAGCTCATTCACTCGTCAGCAGCTTCAGCAGCCTTCGGGAAGATTTGGCCGAGAGTTCTGAAGCCCTATTTGTATCCTTTTCATTAACAAGAAGGTAACCTGCCTTACTTAGATCCCTGCTCAGGTGTAAATCAAAATACTCACTTTCTCTATTGCTGTAGATCATTTGGATGACATAATCGGGCTTGCCGATGTCTATTACTCCGCCCATTCGCTTTGCAGACTTGATAGTACTACTGATTTCATTCATTCCTTTATGACTGGATATTTCTCTTGTTTGCCCAGCGGCCTGATTCGTTACTTGAATCTTTTCTATATTGTCCCGGGAAGTGCAGGCAGATGACAGAAACATTAAAATGAGAAATTGGAGTAATAATTTTTTTAGGTTCGTAACATTACCCACCTTCAATTCGATTCAATTTCTATGGTTCCCCCTATGATTTCCGAAATAGGAGACCGCCCCTAATAAAGGTACCAATAATTATTAATAATTATAATTTTTAGGGGAAATTGCGGCATGAGAAAGAAGGTGTCCCAACATAAATATTACGAGGACACCTTCTTTTATTTTAAAGAATTTATGAATCAATATTTAGTATTTGGAACAAATGCTTCAAAGATTCTTCCATCAGCTTCAATTGATATACTGTTATTAAATATGTCCTTTTGCCTGTATACCTTATTAACATCCCCATAATACCATGTAGTTACAGGAACCCCTTTCTTAAAGTATCCAATAAAATCACTTATAAAAGTTTTTTCATTAAGAGGCGAAGGTGGTAAAGGAATATTATAGCAAGTCTCAGCCCTCCGAACAGCAAAAACGCGGCCTCCCGTCCGGGAAGCCGCTTCCTGCCTTGCTTATAAGAATGCTGGTGAAGGGACTCGAACCCCCGACCTACGCGTTACGAGTGCGTTGCTCTACCAACTGAGCTACACCAGCATATATAGTGAACAGCTGCATCAACATTATATAGCTTCAGCCTGCCATCTTCAAATCAGAAACCGGGCGGGACGCTCCCAAGGAGAATGCTCCTGCTTAATCTCCCGCCTGTTATCCGGCTTAATCTCCGGTTAGCGCCCCGTTTCTCCTTCTTGCTCCCGCATGTATGCCCCCGTACCCTGATCCTGCAGATCCGCCTGGCGCCCTACAGCTTCTCCCTGACGGAACGCAGCTTCTGCTCAGAGGAGGATTCCTTGTCGCGGCGGTCGTCGATTTTGATGGAGGTCGAGACCCGCTGTACTCCCTGCTGGAATGGGGATTCGTGCAAAGCCTGAATGGCGGCGAACACTTTATCCAGCGGCCCTTCGATAATCGTGCTCATTGAGGTCAGCTGAACCTGAACGCCTTCCTGTCTTTCCAGCACCCGCTGCATATCTGCAACATAAGCACTTAAGCTGGTTGACCCCGTCCCTACCGGGAGCACCGTTACCTCTGCGATTGCCATTCCACTTCACTCCTTCGTTCGTAGTCACTGCCTTTATTGTACCAGCCATGACCCGATTTTACCAAAATCGACACATCCATTATTCGCACAAATTTCACAATCGCCTGCGGCCCAGTCAGGACAAGCAGTTTGGGCTCCGCCCCCTTCCAAATGTGTCTGTTCCGTCATTGCCGATCACTAGATGTTGTTGTATGATCGTTGCATCGCTACGATATGTAGCAATATGTAGTTGTTAGTAACATTTTTCACGAAGCAGAACTTCTTCTAAGATTCCTTCCGGAGTTACATATCCGGGGGTTACATATCCGGGCCATACAGACCCGAGCATATCTTGTCACATTCTGCAAATAAGGAAAGGAGCAGACAGCTATTATGGCAGTGCTTTACCCAAACTATGAGGCCGGCGAGCGGCGCCTGCTGAACGAAATGATCGCGGTGGGAGAGGACATTATCGACAGCAAGGACCTGGATCTGATCCGGGAGAATGCGAACTTGAACGGGGAGAGCTTCTCCGGAAAAATGAGCAAATTAGGCAGTGAATACGCCAAATGGTATGCCAAGCATTTTATTATGCCGAAGCCTGTCGTCCGCGCCATTGAAGACAATTATGTCTACGTCCATGATCTTGACCAGTATGCCATCGGCACGACCAACTGCATCTTTATCCCATTCGACAAGCTGCTGAGCGGCGGGTTTAACACCGGGAACGGCAGTGTCAGACCGCCGAATTCGATTATGACGGCGATGGCGCTGGTGGCGATTATTTTTCAATCCCAGCAAAATGCCCAGTACGGCGGCGTCTCCGCCAGCAAAATCGATTACGACCTCGCGCCTTACGTAGCCAAGTCGTTCGCCAAGTATTTCCGCAAGGGACAGTCCTATTTCGAAGAGGAGGACGGCGCAGAATTAGGTGAGATCAGCATGTCCCTGTTTGAGCTTCAGCTCCGCTATCCGAAGACATTCCGGTATGCCCTGAAGGAGACAGAAATCGAAACGCTGCAGGGTGCGGAAAGCCTGATCCACAACCTGAACACGATGTCCAGCCGCGCCGGCGGACAAATTCCGTTCACCAGCATTAACTATGGCACCTGCACCTCGCCGGAAGGGCAGATGGTCATTGACGCCCTCCTGGCCGCGACAATGCGCGGGCTTGGCAGCGGGGAGACGCCGATTTTTCCGATTCAAATCTTCAAATGCAAGCAGGGCGTCAACCAGTCGCCTAAAGATCCGAACTACCCGCTGTTCCTGAAAGCCGCGGAATGCTCGGCCAAACGGCTGTACCCGAACTTTGCCAACCTCGATGCGCCGCTCAATCTTCAGTATTATGACCCGGCGGACCCGGATACCGAATTCGCGACGATGGGCTGCCGCACCCGAGTGCTCAGCGACCGCTTCGGACGGAACAAGCTGTCCGGCAAAGGCAATTTGTCGTTCAACACCCTCAACCTCGTCAAGCTGGGCATTGAATACGGAACGGCGCTCGGCAAACGGAAAAAGGCTGATGAAAAGGGCTTCTACCACGCCCTCAATCACTATCTCGACATCGCGCTGGACGGGCTGATGCACCGCTTCGGCATCCAGTGCAGACAGAAAGCCAAAGCCTCCGACTTTATGATGCGGGAAGGCGTCTGGGAAGGCGGAGAGCAGCTTGCGCCCGACGACGCGGTCGGCGGGCTGCTGAAGCACGGCAGTCTGTCGCTCGGCTTCATCGGCCTGGCCGAATGTATGAAGGCGATGTACGGCAAACACCACGGCGAAGACGATGCCGTCTATGAGAAAGCCTTAAGTCTGATCTCCTGCATGAGAGATTACTGCGACCGCAAGAGCGAAGAACTCAACTTGAACATTACGCTGTTCGCTACACCGGCCGAGGGCC
Source organism: Paenibacillus pinistramenti (assembly GCF_005869875.1). Taxonomy (GTDB): domain Bacteria; phylum Bacillota; class Bacilli; order Paenibacillales; family Paenibacillaceae; genus Fontibacillus; species Fontibacillus pinistramenti. The sequence continues at coordinate 122,503 of NZ_VAWG01000008.1, read as the reverse complement.
TGTCCGGCAAATTCACCAAACGGGACCGCCAGTTCTACGGCACGCTGCCCGGCATTACCGACCGGGAATATTATACGAATTCGTTCCATATTCCGGTCTATTACGAGATTCAGGCCGCCCGGAAAATTTCGCTCGAGGCACGCTTCCACGACCTGTGCAATGCCGGCGCCATCTCTTACATCGAGCTGAACGGAAATGCCCGCAGCAATCCGTCGGCCTTCCTGAGCATTATTCAATATGCGCTGTCCCAGCAGGTCAGCTACTTCAGCATTAACCATCCGGTTGACCGCTGCTCCGCCTGCGGCTTTGAGGGCATTATCGGCGCCGTCTGCCCGTCCTGCGGCAGCCATGAGGAAGACGTGCATATCCGCCGGCTGCGCCGGGTGACCGGCTATCTGACCGGGGATTTCCAGACCCGGTTTAACAGCGCGAAGCAGGCCGAAGTCCGGGACCGGGTTAAGCATACGCCATGAATCTGTGCGGCTACTACCCGGAATCCATTAACGAAGGCGAAGGCCTGCGGGCCGCGGTCTTTATCAGCGGCTGCCGGCACCGGTGCAGGGGCTGCTTCAGCCCGGCAACGTGGAATTTCAGCTACGGCGAGCCGTTTACGCTGGACAGGCAGGATGAGATCATCCGGGACATTGCCGGCAATCCGCTTCTGAGCGGCATCAGCCTGCTGGGCGGCGACCCCTTCTTCTCTGCTGATGAGGTCAGCGGGTTCCTCGACAGGCTGTATGAGCAGGCCGGACCAGTCAATGTCTGGGCCTACACGGGCTACACGTTTGAGGAGCTTACGGCTGACCCTGCCTCTGCAGAATACGGCCTGCTCCGCCGCTGCCACGTTCTTGTGGACGGCCGGTTTGAAGAGAAGCTGCGCGATCCTTCCCTGCGCTACTGCGGCAGCTCCAACCAGCGGCTGATTGATATTCCGGCCAGCCTCGCTGGCGGACAGGTGATCCTCTGGAAGCCCGCTCTGACCTTCTGACCCGCTGCTGATTGTTAAAAATGTGACAGACAACCCTCCCGGCGCCCGGTATAATAACGCCCATCATTTCCAATTGTGGAGGGTTATCTTCGTGAACAAAAAAAATCTGTTCTTCCTCGCCGTGCTCCTGGTGCTGATCCTGTTCGGCAGCCTGATCTTTCTCAACCGGCAGCAGCAGTCCTCCGTGCTGGAGGGGCTCCCGAACTACACCGATGACAAAGAACCGATCGTGGTGACCGGGTTCCAATACGACCGCCAGCCTCATCTCGGCGATCCGGACGCCAAAGTCAAGGTCATTGAATTCGGCGATTTCAAATGCCCGGCGTGTAAGAAATGGACCACCCAGAATTTCAGTACTTTCAAGAGCGAGTTCATCGACACCGGCAAAGTTGAATTTTACTTCATGAATTATGCCTTCCTGGACCGGGATTCCTATCTGGCTGCAGCCGCCGGTGAGGCGGTCTACAAGCAGAACAATGAAGAGTTCTGGAACTTCTATGAGCAGATGTACCAGCATCAGGGCAAGGAATCGGAAATTTGGGCGACGCCGTCTTATCTGATCCAGTTCGGGAAGGATTACCTGAAGGGCATCGACCTGAAGCATTACGAGCAGGACGTCAACGAGCACACCTATCTGCACCAAGTGAAAGAGGATTATAAAATCGGCGGCTACTACGGCGTGAACGGCACCCCGACCTTCTTCGTGAACGGAAAAATTCTGCGCAGCATGGACTATGCCGAGCTGCAGGCCGCGATCGGACAGGCGGAAGCGGACGCGGAATAAGCGGGATGATGCGGCTTGATGCGGCTTGATGCGGCTTGACGCGGCTTGATGCGACTTGAAAAGGCGGCAAACAGTAAAAAGAAGACCGGCAGACTCTTCAGAAGTCCGCCGGTCTTTTGTCATACGTATGAAGGCTGGACCGCTGCGTCCGGCCTTATTATTTTCCGTCAAACAAATCGCCGAGGCCGCCCAGGATGCTGCCTTCCTCCCGTCTGCCTCCGCCGAACCGGGAAGCCGACAGGATGCGGTCCGCCATCCGGTTAAACGGCAGGGACTGCACCCACACCTTGCCCGGGCCGCGCAGCGTTGCGAAGAACAGCCCTTCGCCGCCGAACAGAGCGGTCTTGACCCCTTTGACAAACTCGATGTCGTAATCCACGCCTGCGGTAAAAGCAACGAGACAGCCGGTGTCCAATCGGAGCACCTCGCCCGGCGCCAGCTCCCGCTCCATCACATAGCCGCCGGAATGTACGAAGGCCAGGCCGTCGCCTTCAAGCTTCTGCATGATGAAGCCTTCGCCGCCGAAGAAGCCCGTGCCCAGCTTGCGCTGGAACTCAATGCCGATCGACACGCCTTTGGCGGCGCACAGGAAGGAATCCTTCTGGCAGATGATTTTGCCGCCGTAGCGGAGCAGATCGAGCGGGATGATTTTTCCCGGGTAAGGCGCTGCAAAAGTAACCGCCTGGCGGCCGCCGTAGCCGGCATGCGTGAAGACCGTCATAAACAGGCTTTCGCCCGTCAGCAGACGGCGCCCGGCCCCCATCAGCTTGCCGAACATACCTCCCCCGGAGCCGCCGCTGCTGCCGTCTCCAAAGACGGTCTCCATCCGGATGTCCGGGTCCATCATCATAAAGCTGCCGGCCTCGGCAACCACGCTTTCGCCGGGATCGAGCTGCACCTCCACGCACTGCATTTCCTCGCCATGAATTACATAATCAATTTCGTGAGCACTCATTATCGTTATCCCCTTCCGGATTCTATCCTGCCGCCAATCGCGGCGATTCTAGTTCTATATACGCAGAGCTTCCGCCGCCGTTTCACTAAGCCTGGCTGTGCCGCATTAAACCTGGCTGCGCCGCATTAATCCCGATGCTTATTCAAAAATTCCAGCATGCGCCGGTACACCGCGATTTCGTTCTTCCGCTTGGAGAAGCCGTGCCCCTCGTCGTCCAATACCAGATATTCCACATCCGTCCCCTGCTCCTTAAGCGCAGCTACGATCTGGTCGGACTCGGCCTTGACGACGCGCGGATCGTTAGCGCCCTGGATGACCAGCATCGGGTTCACCATCTGCTTCAAATAGGTGATCGGCGAATCCTTGGTCAGCCGCTCTTTGTCGCGCTCCGGATGGCCCAGCCAGCGTTCCATCACCGGCTTCCAGTCCTCCGGCACGGAATTCATGAACGTAAAGAGATTGCTCGGTCCAAAAATATCCACCGCCGCCCGGAAATATTCCGGATGGCGCCCGGCCAGCAGCAGCGTCATGTAGCCGCCGTAGCTGCCGCCCACGACGAACAGCTTCCCGCGGCTGGAGATACCCTGGTCAAACAGCCACTCCATGCCGGCTATACAGTCCAGGCGGGGGCCTTCGCCCCAGTCGCCCTCGACCCTTTTTACAAATTCGGAGCCGTAGCCGGTGCTTCCCCGGAAGTTAGGGGCAAAGATGTTGTAGCCGTAAGCGAGCATAAACTGGAACATGGCCCGGAAGAACTTCCCTTCGGATGCCTGCGGCCCGCCGTGCGGCCAGAAGATCGTGTACCCGTTCGCCGCCTCCGGCTTGGCCTTGAACAGCAGCGCTTCAATCTCCAGACCGTCAAAGGAGGGATAACGCACAACTTCAGGGTAGACCAGGTCCTCCGGCGCAAGCCCGGTGACGCGGTTCTGGGTCAGCGCCGTCCATTTTCCGTCCGTATAGCTGTAAATATTAAAAGGCTGCACCGCACCACGCCCCAGCACGTAGACCGTACCCGACTTGGCCACGACCGCTTTCTCGACCACGTCAACCGGCAGCTCAACCGCAGCCGCCTCCCCGCCTTCCAGCGGTTTGACATACATGCGGTTCTCCGTCCCTCTCTCGGTCCAGATATACAGCTGCCCCGACTCTTTATGATATTTGATGTCGGTCACCGCTTCGCCGCTGATCTGGCACAGGCTGGTGAATTCGCGCGTAGTCAGACTGTACTGCATCACATAAGCATATTCGCTTTCAAAATCGGTTATGTAGATCAAGGTCTCATTATCCGTAAAAATAAACCCGTAGCTGGTCTGAACCGCCTCCGGATTAGGCGACACCCAGGTTTCTTCCCCGTTCTCCAGCACAAAGGCCTGCTGATGGGTGTTGGCAAACATTTTGACGAGGACGAGCCGGTCTTCTTCAGGGCTTACAGCTTCCAGAAAGGTCGGCGCCTCCTTGCCCGTATACAGCAGCCGGTCTTCCCCTGTCTTCAGGTTCAGCAGCCGGGAGTTCAGATAGTTGGCATTGTCCTTGGAAGTCGTGTAATAGAGGCGCTCCCCGTCTTCCGACAGCTCGATCAGATAGAATTTATCGGCGGCCTCTCCTTCAATCAGCTTGAGCGGGTCCCCGCCTTCCGGAGGAAGGGCGTAGATCTGGTAGTTCTCATCCCCGTCGCGGTCAAATCCGGCCAGTATAAACTTCCCCTTCGGGTCCGCCTTAATCGCGTTCACATTCTGGTTGTTGTACGTGAGCGGAATAGGGTACGTCTGCGGCAGATTCATCGCCCACAGATTGGGCTGCCCGCTGAGATTGCTGCTGAAGATCAGCCGTTTCTCATCCGGGGTTACCGTAAAATCCCGTATCACATACGTTTGAAAAAACTGCTCCACATCCGGTTTTGGAAATTCAATCATACCTGAAGCCTCCTTAAGAGATTATGAGGTCAAAATGAATGGCTGCCAGATCTGCCCTGCAGCTAATATTGCCCTGAGGTACTGGAAGATCCTGAGAATATCATAAGCGATGTGACCGGGAAAGTCGAAGGCTGCTGCGCTGCTGGCTCCGTCCCGTCCGCACCTTTAACCGGGCCTGCGCATATACCTAGGCCATAGGAAGCGCCCAGAAAGGAGCCTGCTTGATTCATGATTCCCATGTATCCTTACTACGGTTCCCAGACCGTATGCAGAGAAGAAATGCTCACCTTCCCTCCCCAGCACCAGGAGCGCCAGCCCGGCATCGAAAGCCAGATGAATCCCCTGCCGATCTGGGACAACCCGGCCTACAAAGGCAGCGGCAAGCTGGAGGGCAAAACAGCGCTCATCACCGGCGGCGACAGCGGGATCGGCCGGGCGGCGGCTGTTGCTTTTGCCAAGGAGGGCGCAGATGTCGCCATCGCCTACCTGTACGAAAGATCCGATGCCCTGGTGACCAAACAGGCGGTTGAACGGCTCGGCCGCCGCTGCCTGCTGCTGGAGACTGACCTGCGTGTGAAGGCCAACTGTCAAGCTGCTGTTCACCAGACGGTCTCTGCCTTCGGCAAACTTGATGTGCTGGTGAACAACCATGCTGTCCAGTATCCGCAGGAGAGCATCGCCCACATATCGGAGGAGCAGCTGTATCAGACGTATCAGACCAACATTCTGTCCTTCTTCTTCATGGTGCAGGCTGCGCTGTCCTGCCTGAAGCCGGGCTCAGCCATCATCAATACGGCCTCCGTTACTGCCTATAAAGGGGAAAAGGAGCTGCTCGATTATTCCTCCACCAAGGGGGCGATCGTTTCTTTCACACGCTCCCTCGCCCTCCAGCTTGTTGACAAAGGCATTCGCGTAAATGCCGTCGCTCCGGGTCCGGTCTGGACCCCGCTGATCCCTTCCAGCTTCTCTGCGGAACGGGTCAAAACCTTCGGCGCCGACATTCCGATGAAGCGCGCGGCCCAGCCGTTCGAGCTGGCTCCGGCGTATGTTTTTCTCGCTAGTGAGCAGTGCTCCTCCTTCGTAACCGGCGAGGTGCTGCATGTGAACGGCGGACAGATGGTGACCACGTAACGAGAAGGAAACGGAGAAAGAAACGCAGAAAGAAACGGAAACGGAAAAGGAACGAGAATCGGAAAGAGAAAAAGACATTGAACAAACAAACAAGGTGCAGCCTGCCGGGAAAAGCCGGGAAAGCTGCACCTTGTTTGCCTATTATTGATCCATTCAGCTGCTTAATCATTTATTAAATGAACCTTACAGCTGATGAACTTTTTACCTAGCGAATGTTATTTCTAGTGAATATTATTTGTAGTAAACCTTATTTCGCGTTCACGAATCGGAGGACCTCGGCCAAGGCCTGTTCAGCCGTATACACCTCGTTCACGTCCTCGGCGCGGTTCTTGAACTCCACCAGACCTTCGCCGGCCTGCTTGCCGACCGTAATCCGGAGCGGCATCCCCATCAGATCGGCATCCTTGAACTTCACGCCTGCGCGTTCATCGCGGTCATCATACAGCACCTCGATGCCGGCAGCCTGAAGCTGCTCATAGAGCTGCTCGGCCAGCTTGGTCTGGGCTTCGTCTTTCACCGCAATCTGGATCAGATGCACATGGAATGGCGCGATGCTTACCGGCCATACCATGCTGCCGCCGTCCGAGCGCTGCTCGGTAATGGCGGACAGGATGCGGGAGATGCCGATGCCGTAGCAGCCCATAATCATCGTCTGGGACTTGCCCTCCTGATCGAGGAACGTTGCGCCCAAAGCCTTGCTGTATTTGGTGCCCAGCTTGAACACGTGGCCCACTTCAATGCCTCTGTGGAACTGCAGCGGCTGGCCGCAGCGAGGGCAGACGTCGCCTTCTGCCGCGTTGCGCACATCCGCAACCTTGGTGATGGTCAGGTCACGGCCTGGAACTACATTTTTCAGGTGGTAGTCCTTCTCGTTGGCGCCCACAATCCAGCTGGCAACGTTCATGACATCGCGGTCAGCAATAACAGTGACGTCCAGGCCGACCGGGCTGGCAAAGCCGGACACAAAGCCTGCTGCCGCCACTTCATCACCTTCCGCCATGCGGAGATCCTCCGTGCCAAGCGCATCCTGCAGCTTCAGCTCGTTCACCTCGTGATCGCCGCGGATCAATACGGCAACCACTTTGCCGTCCGCTGCGTAGATCATCGTCTTGACCAGCTGATCGGCTGGCACGTTCAAAGCTTCGGACAGCGAGGCAATCGAACCGGTGCCAGGCGTATGAAGCTTCTCGTAAGCAGGTGCTCCTTCATCGTTACGAGCGGCTGCGGTGTAGCCGATTTCCGCTTTTTCCAGATTCGCCGCATAATCGCATGCCGTACAGCTTACGATTGTATCCTCGCCGATGTCCGCCAGCGCCATAAATTCATGGTTCTCGCCTTCGCCGCCGATGGAGCCCGCATTGGCTTCAACCGCGCGGAAATCCAGCCCTACCCGGGTGAAAATCCGGCTGTACGCGTTGTACATGTCTTTATAGACCTTGTCCAGTCCTTCCCAGTTCACGTCAAAGGAGTAGGCATCCTTCATCATAAACTCGCGGCCGCGCAGCAGTCCGAAACGCGGACGGCGTTCGTCGCGGTATTTGGTCTGAATCTGGTACAGGTTCATCGGCAGCTTGCGGTAAGAGTTCACATCATTGCGGACCAGCGTTGTGATAACCTCTTCATGTGTTGGTCCAAGAGCAAATTCGCGGTCGTTGCGGTCCTTCAGGCGGATCAGCTCAGGTCCGTAAACCTGGTAGCGGCCGGATTCCTCCCACAGCTCGGCAGGCTGCATGGCCGGCATCAGCAGCTCCTGCGCGCCTGTGCGGTCCATTTCCTCGCGCACGATATTAGACACCTTTCTCAGCACTCTCCAGCCAAGCGGCAGGTAGCTGTACACCCCCGCCGCCAGCTGGCGGATATAACCGCCGCGCAGCAGCAGCTTGTGGCTGTTCGCCTCCGCATCGCCTGGCGCTTCTCTCAATGTTGGAACCAATAACTTATCCTGTCTCATCCCAAAATTCCTCCTTATAAAAATAAAAAAGAACGCATCTCCGTAGGGACGAATGCGTTCGTGGTACCACCCTAATTTCTATGCCCCGCCATCCGGCAAGCCGGTCAGCGGCCGCCAATCTTCGGCAGGCCAGGCATAATCTCAGAATCCTGTAACGGGGATGAACCGGCAGCCTGACCGCATTAACGCAGCCGGCGCAGCTCGCAAGTAGGGAGATCTAATCGTGCCGTAAAGCCTCTCAGCGTGATAATGGCTTATTCTCTGAACGACGCGGGTTTAAACCTCATGGCTTGGTCACAGCTGGTGGAAATATAGAAATCTGCAGCGCAGAGATCCGTTTAAAGCTTGAATTAACCTCAATATAGCTTAATTTACCGCTTACCGGCGCTTCCGTCAATGGGAAGATGACAGGAGGCCAGTTATAGCAATGGTAATAGCAATAGCTGGAGCTGTCACTGTCACTGTCACTGTCACTGTCACTGTCACTGTCACTGTCACTATCTTCAACTTGGACAAAAGGCCGCCGTTTTATTCAAAACGGGAAAAAGCGTCTGGGACAAACAGCAAGGCGCTTCAGTCCAGCCTGCCTAAGAAGTCCGGCTGCAGCGCCTCGATCAGGTCGCCGGCCAGCAGCGAGGCTGCGCCGCCGCGCAGGGCGGCCGCCTTGTCTCCGGCGGCGCCGTGCAGATAGACGCCGAGGCTGGCTGCCGAGGCGGCGTCCTGGCCTTGGGCGAGCAGGCTGGCGATGAGGCCTGTGAGCACGTCGCCCGTGCCGCCGGTCGCCATGCCGGGATTGCCGGACGCGTTCACGAAGACGCGTCCGTCCGGCGCCGCGACGACGGTGCGGGCGCCCTTGAGCACGAGGGTCACCCCGTGCTCGGCCGCGAAGCGGCGGGCCAAGCCGAGGCGGTCACGCTGCACCTCGGCCGTAGGGATCCCGGCAAGGCGGGCCATCTCGCCGGGATGCGGCGTCAGCACGGTCGGCGCAGACCGGCGCGGCCAGGCCTTCAGGCCGTCCGCCGCCGCAAGGATATTCAGCGCGTCCGCATCGAGGACAAGCGGCTTGTCCGCGCCCTGCCATAGGGCGCGGAGCCAGGCGGCGTCGCCGTCAAACCGGCCGAGCCCCGGCCCGGCGGCGAGCATGTCGCGCGTCTCCAGCAGCCGCAGCACATCGGCTGCGGCTTCCGCGCTCCAGTGCGCAGCGCCGTCCCTGCCGGCCGGCGCCAGCATGAGCTCCGGCACGGCGCCGAGCACGTGAGGCAGCGCCCCTGCGGGCAGCGCCCACGTCGCGAGGCCGCAGCCGCCGCGCAGGGCGGCGCGCCCGGCGAGCAGGCACGCGCCGGCCATGGCCAGGCTGCCTCCGGCCAGCAGCACATGGCCGTAGGTGCCCTTGTGCGCATCCGGCTTCCTCGCCTCAGCCGGATCGGCGCCCAGCCTGCTGCGCAGCACGCTTTCCGTCAGCAGGAAAGCGCTAATGCCCGCCTGCTCGGCCAGCATGTCCGGGATGCCGATATCCCGGACAACGACCTCGCCGGCGTACCCGGCGGCCGGATACTGCGTCAATCCGGCCTTCAAGAACCCCAGCGCGGCCGTCACGTCCGCCCGGAGGCACGCGCCGGGCACCTCGCCGGTATCGCTGTCGATCCCGCTCGGGATGTCCGCCGCGACAACGGGCAGGCCGCTTCCGGCCGCTTCGCCGATAAGCGCCGCGTAACGCTCCCGCGGCGCCCCGCTGCTCCCGGTGCCGAGCAGCCCGTCGACTAGGCCGGTATAACGGCCAAAGTCGAACCCCCGCCCCGGCTCGTACACCGCAGACGGGATGCCCAGCCGCTCCGCAATATCCCGCTGCACCGCGGCGTCGCCGGCAAGCTGCGCGGGATCGTCCGCGTACAGCAGCTCTGCCTCTATCCCGGCTGCAATCAGATGCCTGGCGCATACAACCGCATCCCCGCCATTGTTGCCTTTGCCGGCCAGCATCAGCCAGCGCTGCTTGTCTCTGCCGGTGTACTCATACCGGCCCGGGCGGCGGATCGGGGCTGAGCCGCAGCCGCCCGCCTGCTCCTCCCGGAGGAAGCGTCCCTCGCTCCCCTGTCGGCCAGTCTGCCTGCGGCACAGGTTCAGGACCTCCTCCGCAATCGCCCGTCCGGCGTTCTCCATAAGCACCAGAGCCGGGATGCCCAGGCCTTCAATCGCCTCCCGGTCAAGCGCCCGCATCTGCTCCTTATTGACTATGCGCATGGCGATTCCCCCTAAGCTGAGCTTCATATATTTCCGCCGTCAACGCTCCTTCGCTCAGTAAGCTACCGTAAAGCGTTCCCGGATAAACTGGGCGTCCTCCACCTCGTCCAGCAGGGCAGCGGCGTAATCCTCGGCCGAAATCCGGCTGTTGTCGAGCTCGTCGAGAATAACCCGGGTCGTCCCGATCCGGAACATGCCGGTGCGTTCCCCGGGCACAATGACAGGCGGCGGGCTCAAATACGTCCAGTCGATGTCCGAAGTCTTATAAATTTCATAAGCCTGGGCATGGGCGCGCGCCAGCGGCTTGATCTCCTCCGGGAATTCCGGGGTATCCATCAGCATCACGCCGGGCTGAGTTTCAAGGCTTCCCGCGCCGCCCACTACGATCAGGCGGTGAACATGCGCTCTCCGCACCGCTTCCACAAGCGAACGCGCCGCTTCCAGCAGCTCGTCTTCCGCTCCAAAGCGCGGTCCGTAAGCGCTGATAACAACATCCTGCCCGCTGATAGCCTCCGTCACCGTATCCGGCAGCAAAATATCGGCTGTCGCGATATGCAGCCGTTCATGCGGCGTAATGCCGGCAATTTTGTTCTGATCCCTGACCACCATGGTCACCTCGTGCTCGCGCCGCAGCGCTTCCTGCAGGATGCGGCTCCCGATCGTGCCCGTTGCTCCAAATAATGCTATTTTCATTTCCGTTCCCTCTTCCTAGCCCGGCGGTCAATCCATCCGGCTTTGTATTGTCTTCTGCTGCCCTGCGGCATTCACTCTTCTAATTTACCCATAATTATGGCCCTTCTGCAGTCCGAAACACAAGTTTACCCCTGTACATAACTATAATTGCCCCGGCGATCAGGAGCATCCCCATCAATGCGGGCGAGGCATGACCAAGGGATACGTAAATCTGCCCTCCGATGACAGGCCCGATGATTCGGGCCAGAGCCTGTATCGACTGGCTGCCTCCCTGGATTCTTCCCTGCCCGCCCGGCTCGGCCGATTTGGAGAGCATGCCGTTAAAGGCCGGCCCGAAGACCGAATCCCCAAAGCCAAATATAAACATGCCGGCGATCATAAGCGGGTAGAAGGAAAACAGCGCCGAGGCCGCTATAAAACCGTAACCGGCGATCTCCGAAGCCATTCCAAGAATGGCGATCTGTGCGTCGCTAAGCTTTTTCAGCAGCTTTGGCATAATAAGGCCCTGGGAGACAATGTCCTGAATGCCCATAATGGAGAACATAAGCCCGATCAGGGCAGGCGCCCAGTGGAAGGTGTCTACCGTAAACTGGGAGAGAACCGCCTGCAAAGAGCCGTTAGGAACCCAAATGAGGAAGGCTGAGATGAGCAGTCTGCTTAAATTTTTTGCGGTAAGTACGTGAAACAGCTGTGCCAAAGGATTGAGCCTTGCAGCGGTAATTTTGCTCAGCCTGTTCTCCCTGCCAAGACTCTCCGGCATCAAAAAGAACCCCGCGCCCGCATTTAACACCGTTATTGCTGCAGCCGCATACATAGGCACAGAATAGCCAAATTTGGCAAGCAGCCCGCCGATCGCCGGCCCCATCGCTGAACCTGCGCCGACAGCCGCACTCATCCATCCGAAATATTTGGTCCGCTGCGCCGCAGGCGTAATATCTGCAAAATAAGCAAAGAGAGTACTGATCACCCCGCCTGCTATCCCCTCAATTATCCGCCCGGCAAACAGCACCCACAAGGCTCCCCCCAGGCCAAAAATAAAGTAACCTGCTGCCGAACCGAGCAGGCAGATGAAGAGCAGCGGACGGCGGCCATACCGGTCGCTCAACGCTCCGAGCCCGGGTGCTGCAAGAAATACGCACAATGCATAAACGGAGGTGAGCAGCGTGACGACAACCGCCTGATTCCCCTGATTGGTATAGGGCTGCACCAGAAACGGGACAACCGGTGCGATGATGCTGAAGCCTATCCCGCATAGAAAAACAGACATAAGGCCGAATACGAAAGCCTTTTTATCGACGGCTTGCTCGTTGGCTTGCTCGTTGGCTTGCTCTTTAGTCTGCTCTCTGGCAGTTCCTCTGCTTGATTTGGATTTGAACAATGGAAATCTCCCCTTAAAGCTCGCTATTTTTCCTTCCTAGGAAACAAAATAAGTGTATCACGTTTTCCCTTCCTTGGAAACAAAAATTAAGCATCAAAAAAGGCACCCGCTCTCTTTCGAGTCCGGCTGCCTGTGGTTTGATTTTCAATTTTCAGCAATCCTATTTTTGTTCCGTTGCTTGCTCCGGCTTCATTCCCAGCCCCTGCTTCTTGATTTCCGCATCCAGATGCCTGCTGTAGTTCTCGATAAAACCGAGCATAGCCTCAAACTGCCGGTCGGTGATCTGCGCAAAGACGGCTTGGTCCCGCTCCTGAAACTCATTATGCAGGTCCTCATGGATCTTGAAGATCGCATTCCCCTGCTCCGTAAGCCTGAAATAAATTTCCTTCTTGTTATCCGGCTTCTGATAGCTTTCGATAATGCCTTTTTCAAGCAGCTTCTTCATAATTTTGCTTATAGCCCCGGTAGTCATATAAAGGGCTTCTGCAAGCCTGGTCACGTTGGGTTCTTCAAGCTTTCCAATGTATTCGATGCAGTGTACTTCAGAGGGCTTATAGCCTTTAAGACTCTCTTCCATTTTAAACTTATTGAGCCAAGCCAACTTGTTAAATAATTCCCGGAAGCTGGCTATGACCTGTTCTTCTTTGTTCATGATTTGCTCCTCCACCCGTCAGCAGCTTACAGCTATCATTATAAACAACCTGGCTGGACTTGTCCGGAAAATAAACAAAGCAGGCGGTCCCGCGACCCCTGCTTCTTCAGTTCAATTAAACCCTTAACCCGCTTTGCCCAGCGCGAAGCTGATGATCAGGATGACCAGCACAAGTGCGGTGATCCAGGCGAAGCGGTAATCTTTTTCATGGAGAAAGGTAAACAGGGACACCACCACCCGCATCACCGGGGTCAGGATGAGCAGGAACAGCCCCGCCTCGATCACGGCAACCGGCTTCCAGTCGGCCACGCCGCTGGCGATGTCCGTGAAGCTGGTCGGATACGTATCCTCCGGATACCCGCCTTCGCCGGTAATCAGCAGCCACAGCAGACCTGTAACGATAACCGCTGCAGCGGCGTAAATGCCGATGCGCAGCATCTTGGTTACGGCCAGCTCGACCGCGGCTATGCGGCTGGCGGCTTGTTCCCCTTCCGCTCCTGTTATTGCATTTGCATTTGCGTCTGCTTTTGCCTTCGCTTTCGCTTCCTCCATGCTTAACCCCTCCAGCCTGTGTAGAGCATTTGCGCCGCGACGTAAATCATGACCGGAATGAACAGCTTGCGGATCGTTCTGCTCTTCATGCGCTGCATAAGCCGGGAACCCACCGTCGCGCCGATCAGAACGCCCAGCGCTACCGGTGCTGAAATAACCGGATCAATATCTCCCCGGAACAGATAAATGACCGCGCTCGCCGCCGCCGTTACGCCCATCATAAAGTTGCTTGTAGCCGTCGATACTTTAAGCGGCATCTTCATAAAGACGTCCAGCGCCATAACCTTAAAGCTCCCGCTGCCGATGCCGAGCAGGCCGGAGATGACGCCCGCGCCGTACATAACGCCGAACCCCTGCGGCACCCGGTCCACGTTATAAGCAACGGTCTCCCCCAGCGCCTTGTCGTAATACTCCCCCTGCAGGCGCAGCTTCTGCGCAATCGGGTGCAGCGGGACATTCTGCGGGACTTCCTGGCTGGCCTTCTTGACCATGGCATACGCGGAGTAGAGAAGCAGTACCGCAAAGATGACGTACAGAAATTTCGGAGCGATGACGGCTCCCAGAAAAGCGCCGGTAATCGCCCCTACGGTTGTAGCGACTTCCAGAAACATGCCCACCCGGATATTCGTGATTTTGTCCCGGATATAGGCAACCGCCGAGCCGCTGGAGGTCGCGATAACGGAGATAATGCTGGCCCCGATGGCATGGTTGATGTCCACCCCGAACAGCAGCGTCAGCGCCGGCGTAACGACAATCCCGCCCCCCAGGCCGAGAATGGAGCCCACCACCCCTGCAAGGATGGCAATCAGAAAAATTTCAATCACTTCAGCCGTCAATATTGGCCCTCCTTCCTCTTCTTTCCTCTTCCTTCCTCTTCCTTCAAATTCCGTATCTCTGCTTTGTATGTCGCCACATTATATCATGAAAGCAAATCAGATCATTATATTCCGCAAAAATTAAATTACTTTACCCCAAGTTTCTTTTCGAAATAGTTTATCTTGATTTTTAATCTTTATGTCACTTCCTCGTAAAATAGATAAGTCTCAGCTCCGAATGGCGCCGAATTCCAGCAAAAAAAAAGAAGAAGAAGCCCCAGAGGAGGCTTACAAGTCCTCTTTAGGCTCCCACCCGGAGTCTTCTTTATGCTCAAGAATGTACAGTCCCTCGGATTTTTGCCATTCCGCATAAGCGATGTTCTTGAGGTCTGCATATCCCTTCTCCTGGAGCTCGTTCATGAGCCAGGCTTTATTTTTGCCGATGAGCTTGAGGTTCTCCTCGATGATCTCCCCGTCCTCAATCAGATTATAAGAAAGCGCGGGAGGCTGCTCCGGTAATTTCAAGTCCCCGCGTGTTACCGTCTCGGATTCTGACTTCTTCATCACGCTCAGCGTTCCGTTGGCCTCAAACAGGGCATATTCGACTTCGCCGATATAAAAAATATTTTGCTGCCGCAGCAGCATCCGCAGCTGATCAAAATCCACGCTGTTGCGGCGCATTTCCTTCAAATCGGCTTTGCCGCCGCGGATCAGGACGCCCGGCCTGCCGTCCATCACTTTCCGCAGCCTGCGGAAATGCTGGGTTACTTTTTCAAACAGGTAGGACAGCAGTGCCCACAGCAGCAGTGCATACAACAGCTTCACCACACTGGCTTCCTCGTCATAAATCGTGTTCCCGACCAGCTCGCTGAGCATAATGGAAGAAATAAAATCGAACGGGGTCAGCTGGGAAATTTCCTTCTTGCCAAGCCATCTTGTCATCACCCAAAGACCCAGAAAGCCGACGATCAGCTTAACGGTGATTTCGCCTATCATCATACAGGAACGCCTCCTCGCTACATTCAGCTTGTAATTTATATACCCGCTGTGCTTGAATTCGCATGCATTCTTGTGCAATAGTGGAAATATTAGAGTCAAGAGGAGTGAGCTTGGTGTTCCTTACGGATTGGCTGAATTGGATGGATCAGTATCCGCTGCGGGCCGCTGCGGTTATAGCTTCCGTGCTTCTCTTCGTCTGGCTGTATGTAACGGCAGCCCGGTTTTGGCGGAGAAATGAGGAAGCGCGGCTCAGCAGGCTCCGGGAGAGCCTGGAACGGTTTGGAACCGCCGGTTATGAAATCAGGCGGCAGCTTGCCAGACAAGACGGCCTGGAGGGGCCGGAGGAGCTGGCGGAGAACGCGGAGCTGGCAGACAGCCTGCTGTCCTGCCAGGCAGCGCCTTACAGCTCCTCCAATCTCCGCGAGCAGATCGGCATTTATTTGAAGCGGGGAGACGCTTCAAGGCTGGAGCCGCTCCTGCGCCTGCTGAACCGCGAAGCGCATCAGCTTGCGGAGGAATATGAGGCGCTGCTGGAAGCTGCCGAGCAGCCGGGCTGGGGACGTTCGCTGCTCAGGCTGCTGCAGCCGGCCCTGCCCTTTCTGCTTGTGGCTGCCGGCGTTTTGCTTGGCGTCTGGCTGGCGCTGGATCTCGCGGATCTCCCGCCGTCCGATGCGCCGGACTACGCCTGGACGATCGCCTGCCTGGTCATGCGCACCGCTTCGGGGCTGTTCTCGCTGCTTATGCTGGGACATGCCCTGCTCGTCAGCCGGAGGCCCGCTCCCGGCGCAGGCCTGCAGCGCTGGCTGGCGCTGCTGATCGCCGCTTTGTTCGCCGTACACAGCGCCGGGCTGGAAGCCGCGCCCTATACGCTCACGCTCCAGCTTCTGCTGTTCCCGCTGGGCTTCTGGAACCAGGGCAAACCGCGCAAATCCCGGCCGTTCGCCGGGCATTACGAGCTGGCCGGGCTGGACGGATCTTCGCAGCCTGCAGATTCATCCCAGGCGTCTTCGCTGGAGAAAGATTTAGAGCCTTCCGTCCTTCATTCCCGCGAATGAGGGAATGAATAGAATAGACAAGGCCCCCTGCCGCTTGTTGTTAACCGGCAGGGGGCCTTGTCTTTTATTTTTGCTGCTGCAGCCAGGCGCATATTTCCCGTTACGGGTCAGCGCATGCCTGTTCCACAGGCGTCCTTATATTCGCTCGGGCTGTAACCTGCATATTCCTTGAATACCTTGGAGAAATAGTGCTGGTCGGCAAAGCACAGCAGCTCCGCAACGTCCTTGACCTTGACATCCGGGCCTGTAGCGAGCAGGCGGCGGGCTTCAGCAATTTTAAGACTCATGTAGTAGTGGACGAAGGTGTCGCTTGTGTACCGCTTGACAATCCGGCTGATATAGGACGGGCTGACATGAAAATGCTGCGCCGCATCGCCGATGGACAGCTGGGCGTACAGGCGGCTCCGCAAATAGCGGTCGAGCTGGCCGAACAGCTCCTCGCCGCTCTTCCGGCAGGGCTCCTGGAGCGCCTCAAACTTCCGGCCGGCCCACGCCAGAAGCTCTTCGCCAAGCGACTCCAGGCTTTCGCCCGCCATGAACTGCCCCGCTTCCTCAGCCGGGCTGCTGCAGCCGGATTCGCCCGGGCTGTCCCTGTCCGTCCCGGGCACGGCGGCGAAGGCTTCCGCCAGAAAGCGGACGGAGCGCTCCAGCTCGCAGAGCCGGGCCGAGCGGCTCAGCCATTTCGGCAGCTGCTGGCGCAGAAGCAGCAGAAAGCGCTCCTTGTTCCGCTGCGCGATCAGGTCGGCGAGCTGGGTCCGGACGGCGACCGTCTCCGCTGCGTCTCCCGGAGCCGCGCCGCCCTCCCTGTCTGCCTCCGCAGGCTGCGCCAGCTCCCCGGCAATTGTGAGCCGGCCGTTCATGGCCCGGTCCAGCCGGCCATAGACCGACACCAGCGGCTGAATACCCGCCGGCAGGTGGTCGGCCAGCACGGCCGCCCGCAGGCCGAGCTGCTGCAGCCGGCTCTGCACCGCCAGGCCCCAGGCCCCGGCGGATGCCGGTGCGCTGATCCCGGCATTCCCCGGAATCCCTGCATCCCCTGCGCCCGCCAGCACAATAAACTGCTCCGGGCGGCCTGCAGGGAGCACGGTGCAGCCGCAGGGCGCGCAGGCTTGTTCCAGGGAAGCGCGCATCTCTGGTGCGCGCCACTGCTCCGCCCCCGGAGTAAAGGGCTGCCTGCGCACCAGCAGCATGATTTTATCTGCGGCATACAGCTCAGCGCCGAGCGCCATTGTGGGCAGAAATTCAGGCTCGACAACGCCTTCAAGCAGCTTGCGGTCCATCTGACGCTGCGCATCCAGCTGCTCTACGAGCCGCTGCATGACCTGGCTGAACTGGCTCTCCTCCAGCGGCTTCAGCAGGTAATCAAACGCCTGGAGATTCAGCGCCTTGCGCACGTATTCAAAATCGTTGTACCCGCTGATCAGCACGGTCTGGAGTCCGGGGCAGACGAGCTTGCCCTGCTCAATCAGCTCCAGCCCGTTCATCTTGGGCATCCGGATGTCCGTCAGAAGAATATCCGCAGGCTGGGACTTGAGAATTTCGAGCGCTTCAAGCCCGTTTGCGGCGGTGGCGGCCAGGCGGACCGGAAGACCGGCCGATTCGAGCAGCCTTTGAATATGGCGCAGGATCGGCTTGCTGTCTTCAGCGATAATTGCGGTATACATGATGCAGCCCCTCCCTCCACTTTCGTACCTTTTTTTCCTAAGACAAAGACGCCCGGCAGCCTCCTAATAAAAATCCTCCGTCAGCGACGCGATGATCTGAACTGCTGCTCCTCCGCCGTCCTCCGAGTGATTGTAGAGGTTAAAGAACAGCCGGTTCTTGTACATCAGCTTGAGCCGGTGCACCGTGTTGACGATTCCCATGTTGCCGATGCCGGCCGAGTCCAGCCCGGTCCCCTGCTCCCCGTCCTGCGCGCAGCCTGCATTCACGTTCTCCAAAATTTCACGGATCTTGTCCGCCTCGAACCCAGTGCCGTTATCCCTTATCTCCAGAGCCCACAGGCCGTTATACAGCTTCACCCTGACCTCAATTCTCCACGGCGGGTCTTCGGACTTAAAGGCATGCTCGATGCAGTTCTCCACAAAGGGCTGAATAACGAGGCGGGGCAGCCTGATCTGGTCAAACACAGGGTCTGCATCGACGATCCACTCGAGATCTTCTTCAAAATTATGCTGAACCAGCGTCAGATAATGCCTGGCATGCTCCAGCTCCTGCGTCAGACTGACATGCTCATACGGAGAAGAAACAATATACCGCAGGCTGTCTGACAGGTGCTTGCACATATCCGAGACAACCTCATTCTTCCCCTCCTGTGCGGCGATGCTGATCAGGTACAGCGTGTTGTGAATAAAATGCGGCGCAATCTGCGCCTGCAGCGCCGAGTTGCGCGCTTTCGCCTCCTCATGCACCGCCTGCTTCTCCCGCTCGATGGACACCTGCAGCCGCTCAAGCAGCTCGCGGAACGCCTCGTTCAGCATGAGCAGCTCGTTGTTGGAGGAGCGCGTCTCCACCTTCATGTCCATATTGCTGTAATTGATCCGCAGAATCTGCTTGCGCAGCTTCCGGATCGGCAGCAGCAGGTTGCGCGCCGAGACGTAGAGATACGCTGCAGAGAACAGAATCAGCGAGGTAATCAGCAGCATCGAGAGATATTTGACCGAGTTCACCGGTCCGAGCACGACCTTTCTCGGAATCACCATGTACGTCGTCCAGCCTGTCTCGGCCGAACGGTGGTAGGCGACATAAGTCATCCGGCCGCCCGGGTAGACGCCTTCTTCCGCTTTCGGCTTGTCAAACGAAGGGATTTTCCCGTTTCCTTCCCCTTCCCCTTCACCTTCACCATCCTCAAGCACAGATGAGCCATAGACAAGCTGCCCGTCCGGGTCCAGCACATAGACGTCGCTGCCCGCACTTCCGACAGCCGCCCTGCTCAGGTACTCCTGCTTCAGCTGAATGGACAGATAGCCGAATACCTGCCCGTTCTGGTTCATAATGGTGCGCAGAAAATAAACCCGCCCGGACTCCGGCCGGTATAACGCATACGCGCTTTCGGACCAGCTCGGAAATTTCCAGCTGTCCTCGAGGAACAACACGAGCGAGGACAGGTTGCCGGAATTGCCGATGTACGAGGTCAATAGACTGCCCTGCGCATCATAAATCGCCATATCCTCAATATTCATGCTGGGGCCGATCGCCTGGAACATCACTTCCCGCAGCTTCCGGTTGATTGTAAGCCCTTCCAAAGGAGGCGGCGAATCTCCTCCTCTCGGGAGCAGCGTATACACCTGCGTGTTGGCCAGTATGCGCTGGGACAGCTCGTTCTGGCTGCTGACGTACAGGTCCAGCTGATCGCTGATTTTGGCCGCCGCAAGCTGCATTTCATTCTCGCTTCTGGCTTTGAGCGGCTTTATGACCACAACATTTACATAGACGGTGAAGCAGCCGACCACGATCAGCAGAAGCACCCCAAACGCCAGAAAGAACCTGGTCTGCAGGCTTGTCTGGCCGCGGCGGACCCTGATTATCCCCTTGCCAAAAACCACTCCAACTCCCCCCGGCCTTGTGTTTCTCATACTTTACAACTAAAATGGCAGCCGGACAACCCATTCTTGCAGGTTCAGGATATTACACACAAAGAGTAAACCAGAAACATGTACCTTTACCTGCATCGTCTCTATAATCAATCGGTGTAAGCGGATTCACTGGTTCGTTACTACCATTCACTAATCTCAGGGGGAGATCACATGAATAAGACAACGAGGAAGGCTTCGGCAGTTCTGCTGGCGGGTATGATGGCTGTTTCTCTGGCTGCCTGCGGCTCCGGCAATTCCAAATCAGACAGCTCCGCAGCATCCGGCAATAACAGCAGCGGCAGCGGCGGCAATGTGAAAATTGAGCTGGCCATTTCCAAGAGCTCGCAGGATTCGGCGTTTGTTCAGCAGGATCTGCTGGATGCTTTTGAGAAGGAAACCGGCATCAAGGTCAATCTGCAGCTGCTCCCGGCCGAGCAGACCGCAACCGTGCTGCAGACCAAGCTGGCTGTCGACGAGACGCCTGACATTATCCAGTACAATCTTGCCAGTGCGACAACTGACCTTAACCTGGAGCGGAACTTCGAAATTCTCGACAACGAGCCTTGGGTCAGCCGCATTCTGAACAAAGACGTGCTCTCCGCCTACGGCCATGTCTACAGCTTCCACGTCAGCCAGGATACCGGCATGCAGGGCGTTGTGTACAACAAGGATATTTTTGAGCAGCTGGGGTTGTCTATTCCGAAGAACTACGATGAATTCCTCGCAGTCTGCGAGAAGATCAAAGAAGCGGGCATCACGCCGGTATTTATGCCTTATAAAGACAACTGGGCCGCTAACGTATGGCCGGCAGCCGCTTTTGCCGATTATGCCGACAAGAATGATCCGACGCTGTTTGACGATATCAACTCCAACAAGAAGAAGTGGTCCGACGTACCGGAGTTCCAGACCATTCTTCAGCAGCAGTATGACATTTATAAAAAAGGCTACACCAACGCCGACATTCTCAGCGACAGTTATGATATGGCGGTCGGCAAATTCCTGAACAAGGAAGTAGCCATGATGTTTATGGGCGACTGGCTCATCCAGGACGTCGTTACGAAAGATCCGAACATGCACCTCGGGCTGTTCCCGATTCCTTATACTGATGATGCCAAACTCGGCGCCAGCCCGCTCGGCGGCCAGCTCTTCATTCCGAAGAAAGCCAAGCACATGGAAGAAGCCAAGAAGTTCCTGGATTACATTGCTTCCAAGGATGTCGCCCAGAAGATCGTGAACGAACAGAAATACGTGTCCAATTTGAACGACGTGCAGACACCGGAGCTGCCGGAATACAAGCAGGAGATCGTAGACAACTACATTACGCCTAAGAAAACCGTGCTGACCACCGACGCCTACATGCTGGTTGACCGCAGCGAGCTGTACCGCCTGCTTCAGGACGAGTTCGCCGGAGGGCAGGATCCAAAAGGCGTGCTCTCGGCCTGGGATGACAAGTTCCAGCAGCTCATGAAGGATAAAGGGATCGAAGGCTTTTAACTAGACTAACTAGATGCGGTAAATGAACGGGGGCCGCGCAGGCCCCCTGTTTAAATCCCGCTTTAAGGATGGGGTGTGAGAGAAGGATGAAAATATCGCGCAAGCTGTACTCCTATTACCTGGCCTGGCCGGCGCTTTTGATCTATTCGGTCTTCTTCGTCATCCCGGCCATCGCCGGCCTGTACTATTCGTTCACGGACTGGCGGCTGGACCGGACGGCCATCAAGTTTATCGGCTGGGACAACTTCGAGCGGATCTTCACGGACAAAACCCTGCTGCTCGCCATCAAAAATACGCTGATCTTTGCCATAGCAACCGTAATCGGCAAAAATCTGATCGGAATCGCGCTCGCCGTCGGCTTGAACATGCGGCTTAAGACGCGCAATATTCTGCGGGCGATCTTCTATTCCCCGTCGATTCTGAGCATTCTGGTCATCAGCATTGTGTTCACGCCTATGCTGCGCGCTGACGGCACCATCAACCGGATCCTGGATGCGGTCGGGCTTCACTTTCTCAGCCAGAACTGGCTGACCAACCCTTCCGTCGTAATCTGGACCATCGCCCTGGTGTCAATCTGGCAGCAGGCCGGCTTCCAGATGGCGATCTACCTGGCCGGTCTCCAGTCCATCTCCAAAGAGTATTATGAAGCCGCCACCATCGACGGCGCCGGCGCCTGGAGAAGCTTCCGCAGCATCACGCTGCCGCTGCTGCTTCCCGCGCTGAACATCAACCTGATGCTTACGCTGATCGGCGGCCTCAAGGTGTTCTCCGAGGTATTCGTGCTCACCGGCGGCGGTCCGGGCAATTCGTCCCAGGTGGTCGGCACCATCATTCTGCGTTCGTTCGGCGAGGGCAGCTGGGGCCTCGGGACAGCGGTTAACACGCTGCTGTTCGCCGCAGTAACCGTCATCGCCATCCCGCTGCTGATCTTTATGCGCCGCAAGGAGGTATCGGAATAATGAGCTATACACGCAAACTCGCCTGGCGCGGTTATCTGGTCGAAGGCTTCCTGATTCTGGTCTCGCTGGCCATCATCCTGCCTCTGCTCATCATGATCTTCGGCAGCTTCATGAACAGCACGGAGGTACTGAAGTTCTCGCTCCGTTTTCCGAAAGAATGGCTGTTCTCGAATTACTCCATGGTCTTCCGGGAGGGAGGACTTGGACGCGCCTTCCTGAACGGAATTCTGATTACGGGCGTGTCTTCTATCTTGAACATCTTCACTTCGTCGGCCGCCGCCTTTATTCTGGTCCGCAGGGAATCGAAGCTGGCGAACTTCCTGTATATGTTCTTCTTCATGGGGCTCATTGCGCCGATGTCCACGATCACCACGATCCGTGTAGTCCAGTGGCTCGGCTTCTACGGCAGCATCACCAGCGTTATTCTGATTTATGCGTCGCTTAATACGGCGTTCAGCGTATTTCTGTACAGCGGCTTTATCCGCTCCATTCCGAAGGCACTGGATGAGGTGGCTTTTCTGGAGGGCGCCAACACGCTCCACGTCTTCTTCAAAATCGTCACGCCGCTCATCCTCCCGGTTAACGCGACGGTGGCGATCATGGTCTTCATGTCCGTCTGGAACGACATCACGATTCCGCTGTACTTCCTGACCGACAGCTCGGACTGGACGATGCCGCTTTCGGTGTACAACTTCTACGGCAAATACAGCCGGGACTGGAACCTGATCTTCGCCGATCTGGTGCTGACCTCGCTGCCGGTGTTCATTCTCTATCTGTTCTGCCAAAAATACATCGTCAGCGGCCTCACAGCCGGCGCCGTCAAAGGCTAAAGCAGAAAGCAGAAGCCAGAAACCAGTAAGCATAAATGCAGCAGCGGCGATCCGCCCTTGTGCAAAAAGAAAGAGAGCCTTCACCCGCGTCAATGACGCTCAGGGTGAAAGCTCTCTTTTCCTGTGTCCGGGCAGGCTCCCCGGTCAGTCTCCCCGGCCCGTTAATGGCCGTGCTTCCGCGTGAACCAGGCCTTTACAATCAGCGTGACCAGCGCAAGCAGCAGCAGGAGCGAAGCCACGGCGAAGGCGGCCGAGAATTGGTACTCATTGTACAGAATCTCGACGTGCAGCGGCAGCGTGTTCGTTTCGCCCCGGATATGGCCGGACACCACCGATACGGCGCCGAACTCGCCCATCGCCCGGGCGTTGCAGAGGATAACGCCGTACAGCAGACCCCATTTAATG
The DNA here is from genome assembly GCF_005869875.1 of Paenibacillus pinistramenti. Lineage (GTDB taxonomy): Bacteria > Bacillota > Bacilli > Paenibacillales > Paenibacillaceae > Fontibacillus > Fontibacillus pinistramenti. Next base: position 99,136 of record NZ_VAWG01000008.1, on the reverse strand, counting down.
TTGGGCAGCGTAATATGCCAGAATACCCTCCAGCCCTTGGCGCCCATCGTGACGGCCGCTTCCTCCTCCTGCTGGCCCTGGTCCTCCATCAGCGGAATCAGCTCGCGGGCCACGAACGGGAAGGTAATGAAGAGTGTAGCCAGAATGATGCCCGGCAGCGCAAAAATAATATGAATATTATGATCATCCAGCCATGGGCCGAGCCAGCCCCTTCTCCCGTAGATCAGCACATAAATCAGGCCGCCCACCACAGGCGATACGGAGAAAGGCAGATCAATCAGCGTCGACAGCAGCCCTTTGCCTTTAAAGCGGAACTTCGTAATCGCCCAGGCGGCAGCTACGCCAAACACCGTGTTAACAGGCACGGTAATAAGCGCAACCAGCAGCGTCAGCCGCAGTGCCGACAGCGCGTCAGGGTCGGTAATGGCGGCAAAATAAACGCCCAGCCCCTGCCTCAATGCTTCGATCAGCACGGACAGCAGGGGAAGAATGATGAGCCATAACATGACTAAACCGGCCAGTCCAATCAGGACCCATTTGACCGTTCTGGACGGGGCCGTGCCGCGGCTGCGCACAGCCGGCGTGTTTGGAGCTCTTTTTAATGCCGGAACTGTTCCTGCCATTTGTTATCCCTCCACTTCCGGATTTATCCGGCGTATTTCCGAACCCAGCGCTGCAGCATGTTGGTTCCGAACAGCAGCAGGAACGAAATCAGCAGCAAAATAATCGCAACCGCGGTTGCTCCGGCGTAATCAAAGCGCTCCAGCTTGGACATAATCAGCAGCGGCGCAATCTCCGTCTTCATCGGCATATTGCCCGAAATAAACACAATCGAGCCGTATTCCCCGATCCCGCGCGCAAAGGCAAGCGCAAAGCCGGTAATCAGCGAAGGGGCAAGCTGCGGCAGAATGACGGCAAAGAACGTCCGCGCCCGGCTTGATCCCAGCGTCGCCGCCGCTTCCTCTACATCGGCCTCCAGCTCCTGGAGCACCGGCTGCACCGTCCGGACGACAAACGGAATGCCGATGAACATCAGCGCGACGATGATGCCGAGCGGTGTGAAGGCCACCTCAATGCCGAGCTTCGACAGCCACGAGCCCATCCAGCCGTTCTTGGCGTAGATGGAGGTCAAGGAGACGCCGGCTACCGCCGTGGGCAGCGCAAACGGCAGATCGACGAGCGCGTCGAAGATGCTTTTTCCGGGAAAATCATATCTGACCAGCACCCAGGCCAGCAGAAGTCCCAGCGCCGTATCAATCAGCGCCGCAGCCCCCGCCGTCAGAAAGCTGATCTTGTAAGACGCCATAACCCGGGGGTCCGCGGCGACATCCGCAAACTTCGCCCAGGTCAGGCCTGTAGAATTAAAGAGCAGTGCCGAAAGCGGGATCAGCACAACCAGGCTTAAATACAAGACCGTGAAGCCCATCGTGATTCCGAAGCCGGGCAAAATCCCCCTATTGGATGCCGATGCCGGTGCGGCTCTCATGGCTCATCCCTCCCTGTTCAAACTTTCCATCCATTCGTGATCACCCTCAGTTCCCGCTACTTCCCGGGCGTATAAATCTGGTCAAAAATGCCGCCGTCGCTGAAGTGCTTCTTCTGCGCCTTGGCCCATCCGCCAAATTCCTCATCTATCGTGTACAGCTTAAGGTCCTGGAACTTGTCCTTAAACTTCTCCTTCACACTTTCTAGAGTTGGACGGTAAAAATTCTCCGCGGCAATCGTCTGCCCCTCTTCCGAGTAAAGGTACTGCAGATAGGCCTCGGCCGCCTCCCGGGTGCCTTTGCGGTCCACATTATGGTCCACGACCGCCACCGGCGGCTCGGCCAGAATGCTTTCGGAAGGGTAGACGATGTCGAATTTATCCTCTCCCAGCTCCTTCCGGGTGAGCAGCGCTTCGTTCTCCCAGGCGATCAGCACGTCGCCGATGTCGCGCTGGACGAAGGTGGTGGTGGCGCCGCGCGCCCCTGTGTCCAGAACGGGCACGTTCTGGTAGAGCTTTTTCATAAACGTCTTGGCTTTCTCCTCGTCGTTGTTGTTATGGTGCATCGCGTATCCCCATGCCGCCAGATAGTTCCATCTTGCTCCGCCCGACGTCTCCGGATTCGGAGTCACGACCTGCACGCCGTCCCGGATCAGATCGTTCCAGTCTTTAATGCCCTTCGGATTGCCCTTGCGGACCACCAGCACAATGGTCGAGGTGTACGGGGCGCTGTTCAGCGGCAGCTCGCTCTGCCAGCCCTCATCAATTAATCCGGCCTTCTGGATCGCGTCGATGTCATAGCCGAGCGCCAGCGTCACAACATCCGCATTCAGCCCGTCATTGACGGAGCGGCTCTGCTTGCCCGAGCCCCCGTGGGACTGCCGGATAATCACCTTCTGGCCTGTCTTCTCCTGCCAATAGGCTGCAAAAGCTTTATTGTAGCTTTCATACAATTCACGCGTCGGGTCATATGAAACGTTAAGCAGTTTAATCGTTTTACTGTTTGCCCCGGTTGTTCCCCCGGAGCCGCAGGCCGTAACCGCCACCGTAAGACTTAAGACAACCCCTGCCAGAACAGCCTTCTTTAAACCTTTCTTCAACCGTTTCACCCCTCTATCTAACGCTCCCGTAAAAAAAACAGAATGAGTCTGCGCCCGCCCTTTGGTTTAACCGGGCTGCGTCCGTGCTCGTCAGGCGCCGCTTCCCTCATTCTGCTCTGTAAATTGCCTATTCTCTTAAATCCTACCTGTTTAGTCGACTATCTTATCTGCCATTTTAAAGCGGCCTTCCGAACGTTGTCAAACCTTTTCTTCCGGGCTTCCCTGCCGCCATCCGGCGATGCACACCGGTTTGCCCACCTTGAGCGTATAGCCGGTCGCTGTAAGGGCTCCGCTCGCCGGGTCAATGAAGAAGGAGCTGATTCCGCCGCCGTCCTGATTCGCGCACAGCAGAAGCCGCTCGTTCACAACCGCAAAGTTCCGGGGCGTCTTCCCGCCGCAGTCAAACCATGCCGGGCTGCCCAGCTTCCCGCTCTCACGGTCAACGACAAACCGGACCAGGCTGTCCGAGCCGCCCCGGTTAGAGCCGTACAAATAACTGCCGCATACTGAAAAATGCAGATCCGCAGCCGTGCAGTCCTGCGCGCTCACATGCTCTGGCAGCGTAGAAATCCGCTGGATAGGCGTCAGCCGGCCCTCTTCCGCTTCAAGTGCATAAACCGTAATCGTGCTGCTGAGCTCGTCAATGCCGTAGGCACGCTTGCCTTCTCTGTCGATCACGAAATGGCGCGGTCCTGTGCCGCCGGCCAGCTTCACTTCCTCATGCGGCTCCAGCCGGCCCTCTGCGAGCTTATAGATCACGATCTTGTCCTGGCCCAGGTCCGAGACATAGACAAACCTGCCCTGCGCATCCGGAATGGCGGAGTGGGTGTGCGCCTTTTCCTGCCGTTCTGAATTAGGACCGCTGCCCGTATGCTGCACTCTCGACACCAGTGCCTCGAGGCTGTGAGTCTCATCCAGCTTGTAGCTGCTGACCTGCGCGCCCGAGTAGTTGACCGTCACCAGATACGAATCCGGCGCAAAGGCAACATGGCAGGGGTGCTCCCCGCCCGTTGGCAGCCGTTTTTGTTCGGTTAACTTTCCGTCCTCCCCGATCGCATAGCTCACAACTTCTCCTTCCTCCGTCTCCGTAACCGCATACAAATTGCGGCCTTCCGGATGGACCGCCAGGAAAGAGGGATTTTCCACACCGGCCGTGCTGCTGAGAATGTGCATTTCCCCGGTGCCCTGATCGACAGAAGCCAGATGAATTCCCGGCTGATCTGCCGCCGAATAGGTACCTATGTAGAACTTCCAGTGGTTCGAATCTGATTGAGCAGGCATGATAGCATTGCACTCCTTTTCCTAATAATGGATGAATAAAATCCCGCATGAAAAATATACCATCCCGCCCCTTGAAACGAAATGCAGACGTCAGAATCAGAAACAGGAAGTCGCTGGCAGGATATGCTATAATGATTGCGTTCTGCTCCGGCAGTGGACCTGTCACCCCTATTAACTTTAGTATAGAGAGGAAGACCCTTATGGACGTCACCACGATTTTTGGTCCAAATACCCTGCGGATTCTGGTAACGGTTATGACCGCCTTTATTGCCCTGTCCGTCATCTTTGTGCGTTTGAAGGCAAGCAGCAGACCTGTTACGATCCGAAAAATCATCATCCCGCCCGTCGGCATGGCCACCGGGGCACTGATGTTTGTCTATCCGCCTACCCGCATCCCCTTTTGGTGGGGATTGATCGCTTTTGCAGTAGGCTGGCTTCTTTTCTCTTATCCGCTGATCAAGACAACAAAGTTCGAGCTGAAAGACAGCGAGGTCTACGTCCAGCGCTCTGCCGGCTTTGCCTTTATCCTGCTGGGACTGCTCGTTCTGCGGCTGCTGCTGCATGAAGTGGTTCAGGATTACGTCTCCATTCCGCAGACAGCCGGCATCTTCTTCCTGCTTGCGTTCGGGATGATTACCCGCTGGCGGCTGTATATGCTCAGGGAATACTATAATATTAACCCGCCGCAGGCTCAGAGCAACTGAGGCCCAAGCAACGGCAAAAAGCCGCAGCGCACCGAGTGGTGCCTGCGGCTTTTCCTTCCTGCCGGTCAGCCTTAAGGGTTCTGTATAGCAACGCCCCTCTTGGGATCCTTACTGCTGTTATTGTTGACCAGAAGGGGAAGCATTTTGGTTCCCTTCTCCATGGATGCTGAGCATAATGGACAGACGGGAGTGTAGTCAAACGCAAAGTTATCCCTCATCCAGCCGTTGCATCCGTCACTGGTACAGGACCAAATTGGCGTAAGCTCCTGGGGTATTTCTTCAGACGTTTTTTTACGGTAATTCATGTTTTCCCTCCTAGGTCAGAATAAAAAAAGAAACTGCCCTTAACTTTCAAGTTAAGGGCAGAATTCTCCGGCATGCTTACAGTTTAACAACGTTGTCAGCTTGTGGGCCGCGGTTGCCTTGAACGATATTGAATTGAACGCGTTGGCCTTCGTCAAGGGTTTTGAAGCCTTCACCAGTAATTGCGCTGAAGTGTACGAATACGTCGTTACCGCCTTCAACCTCGATGAAACCAAAGCCTTTCTCTGCGTTAAACCATTTCACTGTACCAGTTTCCATGGATGAATTCCTCCTCAAGTAAATTAATATGTTCCCTTTTTCCTTATCAATGCAGCTGAACCCCAATCTCCCCGGAAGGAGCCCATAAATTCATCTGGCAGAGCAAAAAAAAATTCACACATTGAAAAAAGTTCCATCTTCAAAGTGACACTCTTTTCAATAGGTGAATATCGAGGTGAATATCGCTTAAGAACTGTTAACAATTAATAATATTATACCGCTCCTCCCAGAAAAAAGCAAACGAGCCTGCTTATCCAAAGTTCCGCCCCCTGCGCTGTTCTCTTTATCCTATGCAGCTTCATTAATAAGAAGACCTAAAAAGCTTAAAATTTATAAATCAGATTAGTTGACGGACCAGGTCTTGTTTGCTTCCGTTTCTCCCCTGTTGTTTAATTAAAGGAAAGAAAATGATTGGCTGGGAGCTGATTAAACATGAATGAATCCAATGCTGTAATTGAGCTGCTGATGAAGCACCGTTCAATACGAAAATATACCGGCCGCCCGGTGGACCGCTCCACCCTGGAGCAGATTGTGGCCGCCGGACAAATGGCGTCCAGCTCGAGCCATGTTCAAGCCTACAGCGTGATTGCAGTCACGGATCCGGAACGCAAAGCCAAGCTGGCCCAGCTCTGCGGCGGGCAGGCCTATGTGCAGGAATGTCCTGTCTTCCTGGTCTGGTGCGCCGATCTGCACCGCTTGAAAGACGCAGCCGTCCGTTATATGCCTGAGCTTGAAAGCCACGAAGGCTTGACCGAGAATTTCATTATCGGCACCGTCGACGCTTCGCTTGCGGCCCAGAATGCCGCCGTCGCCGCCGAGTCTCTGGGTCTCGGAATAGTATACATTGGCGGAATCCGCAACCGGATTGGCGAGGTCACCGGGCTGCTGGAGCTGCCTGAGCTTGTCTATCCGGTATTTGGCATGTGCCTCGGCTACCCGGATCAGGAGCCGGTGAGCCGTCCCCGCCTGCCTGTCGGAGCGGTGCTGCATACCGACCGTTACGACAAGGAGGAGGCCGACCGCCATCTTGAGGCCTATGACAAGACAATGATTCAGTATATCTCCGAACGGACCGGCGGTGCACGGGATACGGCCTGGACCCGGTTAATGGCGGACAAGATTACAGGGCTGGCCCGGCCTCATATGCGCGAATACCTTGAGCAGCAAGGCTTTAAGCTGAAATAACCAAACTGGACCATGCTGGAATATGCCCCCGGTAACAGCAAAGCTCCTCTTGTGCTATAATAAATATAAGAAACGATTTATTTGAATTTATTTGAACAGAGATATAGATTCAAATTAGATTTCTTCACATGTGATGGACAGGAGTTTTGCAGGATGAGAAACAAAAAGAGTTTTCCAAACCGTATATACAGGGCTTTCAAGCTTAATTTTCTCCGCCTGTTCCGGACTCCGGGCGGGGTGAAGAAGATATCGCTCGGCTTCTCCATCGGCTTCGGCCTGGAGATGATCGTCATTTCGACCGCCTGTCTGGTTTATCTGATCTTCTATCCTGTCGTTAAGATGGCCGGAGGCTCCATACCCGCCGCCATTATCGGCAACGTGGTCGGGAAGCTGACCTTCCTGCCGATCATCTTGATGCCGTTTGCGAAGAAGCTTGGCGAGTGGATTTATCCATCGTCTTCCGGATCTGCCACCGTTAAGGAGGCCTCGATCCTGGATATTTTTCAGGGCAATTTCGAAGCCGTCAAAGCCATCCTGCATGGCGGTCTGCACATCCTGATCGGCATGACGATCTTTGGCATCCTGTCTGCCTTCATTTCCTATTATGTCATCCAGTTCTTCCACAACCGGAATCATAAGCGCCGGCAGGCCAAGCGCAGAAGAAAGAGAATGCTCGTGTCGGAGACTGTTTCGAGCTGAGCCGTACCATGAGCTGAAAATCGAGTAGGAGGGGGCGGCTACCCCCCGTCCTCTCACACCACCGTACATGCGGGTCCGCATACGGCGGTTCCAAAAGGTTAACAAAGCTCCATGTAACGAGAAAGTAAACTTTTCAGCCCTTTCGCTTCCCAGTAGGAAGTCGGAAGGGCGTTATTTGTGTTTCGGGACATTCCCCACCCACCTCGTCTATAATTGGCCATAACAAAACAGGCCCACTCCGGAACGCCGAGTGCTCGCACCTCGCGAATTCGGGTTCGCACTCGTTTCCATTGTTTCCACAAACACATTCGCAATCTCCTTCGAATCCACTGGTCTATTCTTTCACAGTGGTTCTTGGCAGAAGCTATCCGGAAGTAGCCAATCCAGCCCATGAGGTAACGATTTAATCGTGAAATCCGCTCTTCCATCGATATGGCGCGGGTGCGATTCTTCAGTTCTCGGATTTTCTCCTTAAACCGGGAGATCGTCTTCGGGGCTAGGCGAATCGTTGCCTGTTTATTAGACAGGAAACTGAAACCCAGTAGCTTGCGGTTCCACGGCCTGTCTACCGCACTTTTGTCCCTATTCACTTTCAGCTTCAACTTTCCTTCCACAAATCGAGTGACCGATTCCATGACCCGTTCGCCTGCTCGTTTACTCGCAACAAAGATATTGCAGTCGTCTGCATAGCGGACGAATCGCAAGCCCCTCTTCATCAGTTCTTTATCTAGATCGTCCAACAGAATGTTCGCTAGTGCCTCATCAGACAACCTTGATCTTATTTTGCTCACGTAATATAGCGGTATGACGTTGGTTTTTATTTCGCCAACGAAGATATGCTTGAATGGCTGAACCCAGATCTTTATGTTCGGAGAAGTCGCTGCCCTCCAGTACAAATTTTCGAAGCGGGCCAAAGTGGCATTCTATTCGGTTTAACCACGAGGCATACGTTGGCGTAAAAACCAACTCTACGTTGTTTTCGCTTGCCCAGGCCTTCACTTTCTTGTGATGATGCGGCGAGAAATTGTCGAGGATGATGTATAGTTTTTCCGAACGATGGAAGCGTCTTCGGAGCACTTTGAAGAAACGAAGAATATCGGCGTGTTTCTTCGTTTTAGAGGCGTGACCCTATAATTTATTCGTCTTCAAATCAAGTGCTGCAAGGAGATGGCGCACTCCATGTGGTCTTGTGTACGTAGCGCGTAACCGATTCGGACGACGTTTTTGAAACCAGCCTTTCCCTCGATAGGGCTGAAGAGAAAGAGGGCCAAATTCGTCCATACAAATTACGCGCTCGTCTGCTGGAGACGATTCGTAGAGCGTTTCGATTCGTTTTTTTTAACTTCAAATTCAGGGTCAGTCGATTCCTTCCATGTCTTGGTGTGTTGGTACGTAATTTGAGCCTCGTCTAGAATAACCCTTATCGTTTCAATAGAAATTGACGAAACCAGGCCTCGTTCTTCGGCCGCTTCTTTCAATTTAGAAAGCGACCAATAAGTAAAGGGATATCCGATGGTGTGCGGCAGAATCTGCGCCAAATCAATGATAGCCTCCCGTTGTTACACGGTGAATGTGGGTGGTCGACCTCCGCCATAGTTTGGTTTAAGCGAATCTAGCCCCTCCGTGTTGAAACGACGAATTGTCTTACGGATATGTTCACCAGAAATATGATAGAGACTGCTGATTTCCGGCACCTTCATTTTTTGAGTGGAAGCGAGAATGAGTAAAGCACGACGAACCTCGACCGGATCTGTCCCTCTACGAGCCAAATGCAAAAGTCGATTACCTTCTTCGTTCGTCAATTCACGCACGTACAAATTCATAACAATCCCTCCGAGTCGTAGTCGTTATGGTTAATTACCCATTTCTCCAACTACGATCTCGGATGAGGCACTAGGAGCAGCGCTTGGTGCAGCAGCGGCCTTTTGCGGCGCTAATATTACAACAGACAAACAAGTCGCAAGAAGAGGATGTTTTAACTTTATGAAGAACATGGCACGCCTTCATGGTATAATTCACTAAAATGGTAATAATAAATAGTTATGGTATATATTTTCCCAATCATTATTAGGGGTTATGTTATGAAAGTGTCCAAATTTATACTACTTGCATCTATTTTAGTTTCAACATTAACTGCTTGTTCAGAGGTTAAGAACCAAAGCCAAGCTGCAAGTACGCCTGCGAATTTACCAGAAAGCAAAGCAAGTTTAACTGACACTCAGTCGTTTCCAACTACGGTTTATATATCAATTTATAATCCGGGCTCAAAAAAACCGCAGCCAGAGCTAATCTCGGTTCAGAGTGATGAAGCTATATTAAAGCATGTGAGTGACTGGAAGGAAGGTAATTCGCCTACTATACTTCCTTCAGCAGAGAAAATCGATCGTATTTATGTATTTCAGTATGATTATGAAATGGACGGAACGACAACCGCTGAGTACTATATGTACATTACTGATTCAGAGGGGACTGATTATATCAAAGAGTTTAAATATAATGAGGCTTTCCAGAATACTACCGATAAGGAACAGATCTTAGGACAAATCGGTTCTGATAATTGGTTCAAAGTTTCTCCGCGATCTAAGCTGCTAGAAACCTAAGAACCTCCGGCTTTAGCCGGAGATCTTCGACAATCAACAAAGAACCTCCGGCTTTAGCCGGAGATCTTCGACAATCAACAAAGAACCTCCGGCTTTAGCCGGAAGTTCTTCAGCATGCTTTTTCCGCGGGAATGGAGGGTCTTGGTGTTTAAGCTTAGTATCCCAGCTCTTTTCTTGCTTTCGCCCACTTCTTGTTCAGATCGTCGAACGCTTTGTTCAGGTCCTTGGCCGTTACCAGATCCTGATCAACGCTGCCTGTGCCCAGGGCAATCTCGGCTTTGTTGGCGATTTCGTTAAAGCGAGGGTCCACTGCTACAGCTTCAATAAACGTAGGATTGGAGGCTTTGAATTCAGCCAGCTGAGCCACTTGCGGCTCTTTGGTCTTGTCGATTGGCATAAAGCCGGAGTCGGTGTCATAGCCGGATTCCTTAACGAAGAAGTTCACCCATGCGATGGCAAGCTCTTTGTTCTTGCTGTCTTTGCTTACGCCGATAAAGTAGTCGCCGCCGAGCGGTGCGTTGTATTTGCCGCTGTTGTCATATGGCAGTGGGAAGAAGCCGATGTCGTCGGAGCTTGCGCCTGCTGCTGCAACCTGCGGGATTACCCAGTTGCCGAGGAAGTACATAGCCGCTTTGCCGGAAGCCACTTCACCTTTGGACATTTCCCAGTTGTTGGTGGAGAGGTCTTTCTCAACCCAGCCTTTTTCCACGAAGGTGCGGGCGATGTTGATCAGCTTGCCCCAAGGGCCGTCCACCTGGAATGGATCGTCTTTGGAGATCAGCGTGTCCGTCCATTTGGCGTCGCCGGCTACATAAGTGTAGGAGTTCTCACCCCAGTTGCCCATCGGCCACTGTGCGCCGTAGTTCATGTACAGCGGAATGATGCCTGCGTCTTTCAGTTTCTGTGCATCTGCATACAGCTCATCCAGCGTGGCTGGAGTCTTGTCGATGCCGGCTTTCTGGAAGGCCTGTTTGTTATAAACAATGCCCTGCGTGTTCACGCCGGTCACGATGCCGTAGCGTTTGCCCTCATAAGCGTCATAATCTGCAAAATAAACGTTATCGAACATGTCGTCTGGCAACGCTTCGTAATATTTCGGCATCTCGCTTGTCGCCATAGCGGAAGGAATCATGTTGACGTCGCCCGCTTCGCCGGTTGTCAAACGAACCTTGATGTCAGTCGCATAGTTGGTTAATCCTTCAAACTCGATTTCTGCATCCGGATATTTCTCTTTGAACTTCGCAGCGTATTTGTCCATGGTGCCGTCGTTCACGAGGTCCGTGCGGTGGGTCAGCACTTTGATTTTGCCGCTTAAGGTTTTGCTTGTGTCTGTGGATGCCGCTGTATCCGTCGACGCGGATGCCGTGCCCGCATTCCCGCTGCTGTCCGCAGAGGAAGCCGAATTGTTATTGTTGCCCCCGCCGCAGGCCGACAGCAATGTTGAAGCCATAAAGAGAGAAATGACTGCGAGTGAAATCTTCTTCACCAAACTCAACCCCCATACAATTATTTGGTGTTTCTGTTTCGGCGCCATTCGTGACAGCGCTTACTGTTATCGCTTACATTTACTGATTATAAGGATATTGGGATTTAACAACAGGTTCTGGATTTGTTTTTCTTGTCATTAATTGTGGTTCTGCAAAATAGCACCGCTGCGCTTCAGAAACGCAAGCTCCGGCGCCTGCATCCGCTCCAGGTTGCGGGCAATCAGCTCGCTGCGCTGGTCCACACAGGCCCGGGAGCGGAGCGGATCGGCCGGGGTATTTTTCACATAGTCAATCAGCTGGCTGATCGTCGTTGATGCAGCATGCACTCTTGTGTCGGAAGAAGCATAATAAATGTACACCTCGCCGCTGTCCCTGGCAATCACTCCATTGCAAAATACGACATTCGACACGTCGCCGACCCGTTCCTCCCCTTCAGGTGCGATCAGATAACCGCCCGGCGCATAGGTGACGCGTTCCGGCTGCTCCAGATCAGTCATAAAGGCGTAAATCACATACCGCAGACCCGCCGCTGTATTCCGGACGCCGTGCGCGATATGCAGCCAGCCTTCAGCCGTCTTAATCGGCGCAGGTCCCTGGCCGTTCTTGACTTCCTTGATCGTGTGGTATTCCTTCGCATCAATAATCGTCTCGTGATCAATCACAGCCGGGTTCATGCTGTCCGACAGGCCCCAGCCGATGCCGCCGCCACCGCCTGTGTCAATAAATCCGTCCTGCGGGCGGGTATAGAACGCATATTTGCCGTCCACAAACTCCGGATGCAGGACGACGTTGCGCTGCTGCGGAGAGGAGGATTTCAGGTCAGGCAGCCGCTCCCACGATTTCAGATCCTTCGTCCGGACAATGCCGGCCTGCGCAACCGCGCTGGACGTGTCTCCCGGAGGGGCATCCGGGTCCTTGCGCTCCGTGCAGAACAGCCCGTAGATATAGCCGTCCTCGTGCTTCACCAGGCGCATATCATACACATTGATGTCCGGATCGTCCGTTTCTGGCAGCGCCACCGGGTAGTCCCAGAAGCGGAACCCTTCCGCCGGTGAATCACTCTCTGCCACAGCGAAAAAGGATTTCCGGTCCGCTCCTTCCACCCGCACCATCAAGTAAAACTTTCCGTCCAGCTCAATCGCTCCCGGGTTAAAGGCTGCGTTCACGCCCAGCCGCTCAAGCAGCAGCGGATTCCGCTCCGGGTCCAGGTCATACCGCCAATATAGCGGCGCATGTGCGCTGGTGATTACCGGATACTCATGTCTGCTGAAAATCCCGTTCCCGCCCGGAACCGCCGGGTTGCTGCGCGTGATCAAAGCCTCCTGCTCCTCCGCCAGCCGGCGGAGCTTGTTCATCCATTCGCTCATTCGTTCTCCTCCTCAAATGTGGTACTTTGAAAGTGTGTTGTTAGTCCGCCTTGCGCTTGATCGCTTGAATCCGGTTCAAAGCCTCCATGCACGCGCGGCTGTTATGGTACGGGCATTTCCAGGCGCCGGCCTTCGGCTGGCCGTCCGAAATGACGGGCGTTCCGTCGCGCCGGACCTGCCAGTGCCACTCGCCGCCTTCACGGTCGCTGACAAAGCGGGTGATAAAGGACCAGCTGCTGCGCGCTGCCTGCAAAAAGGCCTCCTCTCCTGTCAGCTGATAAGCGTTCAGGTAGCCGACCATCGCTTCGGCCTGCGGCCACCAGTCCTTGGAGTCGTCCAGATGAGCGCCGTCATACTCGTTAAAAATCCCTCCGTCGCTGTCGGTGCCCTCATCCAGTGTCGCCTCTGCCATCGCCTGCGCCGCCTCGTTCACACGAGTCTCCAGCGTCTCATCGCCCAGCACCTCGGCGGCTTCACACAACAGCCAGCTGCCTTCAATATCGTGGCCGTAGGAAACGTCCGGCGACTTGGAGTTCCACTCGTCGTCGAAGAACAGACGGAAGTGGGACGTGTCAGGGTCGATGATCTTATCCAGATGGACCTCGATCAGCTCCCGCAGCCTGCCGCCCAGCCCCTCCGCCGGGAACACCCGGTACAGGTTGGTATAGGCTTCAAGGACGTGCAGATGCGTGTTCATGGACTTCCGCTCATTCAGATCTTTGCCGCTCAGCGACAGATCGTCGGTCTCGCTCCAATCCCGGGCCAAGGCCTCCACGTAGCCGAGATGGACGGGATCGTAAGCATAGCGCTCCAGCAGACGGTACAGCTCCACCGCCCAGTCCAGCGCTTCCTGGCTCTCACTGCTTCCTGCGCCGTCCGCGCGGACATATTCCGCCAAGGCGTAGATGACAAAGGCCTGACCGTAGACCTGCTTCTTGTCCTGAACCGGCGCGCCGGCGGCATCTATCATCCAGTACAGGCCGCCGTATTCCGGGTCGCGGAAGGATTCGCGCAGGGTCTCATAGGCCCGCTGTGCCATCTGCAGATAACGTTCGTCCTTGCACTCCCTGAAGGCCGCCGCAAACGTCCACAGGATCCGGGCGTGCAGCACCAGCCCTTTGTCCGCCTCCGGCCGGATTTCGCCGCGGCTCGTAATCTCGCCGACAAACCCGAAATGCTTCTCATCCACGGTACGCTCCATCCAGTAGGCCAAAATGTTGTTCACCAGCTCATCCTTCAGCTCGCTGCTCCACTGGTCCAGCTCCGCCAGGCTCCTCTTCATCTCGTTCAATTCCCTCTCCCCTTCCCGTTCAGTTCGAAGCATTCAAAGCCGACACCTGCTGCGCATAATGCTCACGGATCACGTCAGCTGCGCTCTTGCCGTACATGCAGTAATCATCGTTCTCCGCCGCTTCCGCCGCATCATAAAGTTTGGCCGGCCAATCCCACAGCATAAAGCCCTGCACCCATTTTCGCTTCGCGCAGGCGGCGAACATGTCCTCGTAATACCGCTTCTGCGCTTCTTCGGACGGTGCGCCGGCCATCGACCAGTCGTTTGGACGGCTTGGCGAGTTCTCCCGGCTCGGGCATCCGGCCTCCATGAAGAAGAACGGCTTCTGCCACTTGTTCAGGACACCTTCGATCCGGTCCAGCTCCTGCTCCCATTCCCCAAGCGGATAGTATCCGCTGGAGGAGATCAGGTCGACATCATCCCACCAGCTGACATGTCCTTCCTGATACTTGTCGCAGTTGTAGGTGATCAGCCCGCTGTAAATGTCCCGCACCTCGGCGATCAGCGCCCGCCATTCGTCTTCCCGCTTGTCGGTCTGCACCATTTCGCAGCCGATGCAGAGCATCTCGCAGCCCTCCTCCTCGGCGATTGCGGCATAATGCCTGATGAACCGGCCGTAGGACTGGAACCACTCCCGCCAGCTCGGCTCGCCCGGCACCTCATGGTCGAAGAAGGCAATATGCGCCCGCCAGGTGCCGTTCCGGACATTGACCACCGGCTTCAGGCACACCTTCAGCCCCAGCGATTTGGCCTTCCGGATCGCCCAGCGCACCTCCGCGTCCGTCACTGTCGGCGCTTCCTCAAACGGAATTTCCGTCGACTGAGCCGTCTCCTGCAGAGCGGACAAAGCGATTGCCGTCCAGTTCACGCCGAGCTTCGCCATCTCCTCCATGGAGAATTCGGCCTCCGGTGTATTCCAGGTGCCGCGCACCCCCGTCCAGCCCCAGGTCATCCCCGCAGCCCAATCCTGCCAAGGCTCCTTGCTGCTTGTAACCATAAGCTCACTCCCTTTTATTGAAAATTTATTTATTTCACCGCTCCGCTCGTTACTCCCGCAAAAATATACCGCTGCAGGACAAGGAAGATAATAACGGTTGGAATAAAGATGACCAGGATGCCGGCTGAAATCACGTTCAGCTGTGCGGCGTTAGGCCCGACAAAGGAGTAAATCGCCGTCGAAACCACCCGCAGCTTCGGACTTGGCATATAAAGATACGGTGTATAGAAGTCGTTATAGATCGAGATGGTCTTCAAAATGATAAGCGTAGCCGTCGCCGGAGCCAGCAGCGGAAAAATAATGCTGCGGTAAATCCGGAACAGCGAAGCTCCTTCGATCATGGCGCTTTCGTCCAGATCCCGCGGAATGTTGTTGACGAACTGCAGATAAATAACGATTTGCAGCACGTCAGCTCCGAGATAGAGCAGGATCGGAGCGGACATGTGGTTGTAAGCGCCGATAAACTTGATCACGCTGAAAGTCGCAACCTGTGTTGTAATCATCGGGATGATCTGGGCGACCAGGTACATGCCGATGATCGGCTTTTTCAGCTTGAAATCAAAGCGGCCCAGCGCATAAGCGACCATGGTGCCCAGCACGACGTTGCCGGCAATGGAAGCAACCAGGATGATGGAGATATTTTTAAAGCCGAGCCCCAGCTTGCCGACCTTGAATACCTTGCGGAAGTTGGAGAAGTCAAACCAGTTATGCGGCAGCCGGAGGCCGGACTGGTAGTATTCCACCTGGGTTTTGAACGCGCCGATAAGCACGGAGTAAATTGGGAAAAAGACGACAAACAGCGCGACCAGCAGAAGCAGGTACTTGCAGACCTTCCAGAGTTTATTTTCGTTAGCCATCTTTACTCTCCCCCTCTAAACAGCAGCTTGCGCTGGATGAAGATAAAGAACATGACGATCAGAAGCAGCACAACGGCCATTGCGGAAGCCAGTCCCGCCTGCTGGAATTTAAACGCCATATCGACCGTCTTCGAGACAAAGGTGTCGGTGCCGTTTGCGCCAAGCATCATAATATAAGGAATATCAAACGCTTCCAAAGCACCGGTTAACGTAAGGATCATCATCATTTCAATGACGGAGCGGATGCTCGGAACGGTGATGAACCGGAACGCCTGCCAGCCGGAGGCCCCGTCGATTTTGGCCGCTTCATACAGGTCAGCCGGAATGGACTGCAGAGCGCCGATGAAGATGACCATGCTTAAGCCGAAGAACTTCCATACCGAGATAAAAGCGAGTGAAACGTTGACCAGATGCGGATTGCCCAGCCATTCCTGCTGCCAGCTTCCCAGCCCGATCGACTGCAGGAACAGGTTCAGGGAACCGTATTCGGAGTGGTAAACATTTTTGAACATAATGACGATCGCTACGCTGTGGAGCACGTAAGGCAGAAACAGCATCGCGCGGAAGACGTTCCGCCCTTTCAATTTGCCGGTCAGGATGACCGCGAAGAACAGGGCCACTGCGGTCTGGATCAGGCCGCCGACGAAATAATAGGCGTTGTGTTCAAACACGCTGAAGATTTCCGGACGGGTAAACACCTCTTTGTAATTGGCGAAGCCGACCCAGTGCATTTCCCAGCCCAGACCGGTCCAGTCAGTGAAGCTGTAGTACAGCAAGGAAAAGGCCGGATAATAAGAGAACATCAGCGACAGCACAACCGGTATCGTCAGAAAACCGAATAAGATCAAATAGCGCTGCGCCTTGTAGCTTAAATTGAACATAGACACCCCCGCTTTCTGCATTGATGGTTACAGCAGTACACACTTTAGTAATCGCTTACATTATAGCGGGAGGCCGATTGGCCTGTTAATGGACTGTGTTTGTTTTCCTTGTCTTGAATTGGGTTTGATGTGAAAAACTCCTCCTAATGAAAAAAGAAACCCGCGCACGCAGCGCAGGTTTCGCCTTCATCGCTACCGTGCCCGCTCCCGGTACTCCTTGGGCGTGCAGCCGGCCATCTTCTTAAATACCTTGTTAAAATAAGCCGGGTCGGCATAGCCCACCTGCTCCCCGACCTCGTACGTCTTGAGCCCCGGCTCTTTCAGGAGGAGCTCCTTCGCCCGCTCAATCCGGACGGAGATGATGTAGTCGGTAATCGTCTCCCCGGTCTCCGTTCTAAACAGCTTGCTCAAATAGCTGGGCGTCAGGTAAACCGCATCCGCCAGCCTCGACAGCTCCAGCTCCTCCTTATAGTGCTGCTGGATGAAGACCTTGACCGTCTCCACCGCCCGGTTCTCCTGCCGGTTCTCCTTCAGAAGCCGCAGCAGCTCTTCGGTCCGGGCAAGCAGCGCGGCCGAGAATGCCTCCCAGTGAGGATAGGCGGCCGGAATAAACAGCTGCGCTCCGGCACCTCCGGAAGCCGGGCCTGCCGCAGATGCTGCCGGGTGATCCGCTTCGCTCTGGTCGCTGCGCAGCAGCTCGAACAGGACCGAGCACGCCTCGGTGAGCTCCTGCCAGCCTGGACGCTGCGCCTCAACCTCGCGCAGCCACTGGGTCAGGATGTCCCTGATCCGCTCCGCATCAAGCAGCTCCAGCGCCGGACGCAGATTCTTGTCAATCTGCTTGTAAATATGCGGGCTGTCCGCCGCCGTTTTGGAGCGTTTCAGCCCTTCAGCCATGGTCACCGCCTTAATGCTCCGTTCATACCAGCTGTACTGCAGGCCGGCCCGGGCTTCCTCGTAGGCGGCGCGGAGCCCGCCGGCTCCGGTTTGAATGCAGCTGACGCCAAGCCGGACGGTATGATGCTGCGGCAAGTACTGAAGCAGCGAGTCCCCCAGCTCCCGCACCGTCCGCTCCTGCTCGCCGGGATTCACCGCGGCGATGATCAGCGTCTGCCCGGGCTCCCACTCGATGAGGCGGCAGCTTCTTTTCCAAACGGGGGTAAAACGCATCAGGCCGTCCCGCGACAAATCCGTCTCCGAACGGAGCAGAAATACAGCATACCGGTCATGCAGCTCCTCCGTTTCCTCCAGACGGAGGAGCGCCTCCTGGGCCACGGGCTCCCGGAGATGCAGGGCATTCATGCCAAGCAGCAGCCGGATGCGCTCCCTGGCCGACACCTCCTGGCGGGCCTTGTCCTGCTCAACTGCGTCCCTGATCCGGTTCAGCAGCTCGGTGAGCTCTTTCTGGTCCACCGGTTTAAGCAGGTAATCTTCTACGCCGTACCTGATCGCCTGGCGGGCGAACACGAAATCGTTAAAGCCGCTCAGAATCGCAAGCCTGGTGCCCGGGCTTCGCCTGCGGAGCTGCTCGATGAGCTGCAGACCGTCCATCTGGGGCATTTTTATATCCGTAATCAGGAAATCCAGCGGAAAAGTACCCAGCCGGTCAAGCAGCTCCTGCGCGCTTGCGAATGTACCTGAAACCTTGAAGTCGCTTCCGGTCAGTTCGATCAGCTTCGCGAGGCCCTGTCTGATTCTTTCCTCATCGTCTACCACAGCTATATGAATAACCAAGGGGTTCGCCTCCATCCTGCGGGAGAATAAGAAATTTGGGGGAATATTTAATCAACATGTCTGTTTTCCAGTATAATCACTTGTAAACCTGCCATCCAGCATAGAGGAGGAGAGAGGCGCGAATGGAACCGTATTTCGACTTTACTTTCGCCAAAATGTACTATCATGTGTCGCCGGAAGGAGCCGGCCAGCCTCTTTACGAGCAGCCGGCCGTCCGGATGTTCGAGGACCAGCCGCTCCGCGAAATGCTGAGCTCTTACGGGCAGCAGGTACAGGCTCTATCCCTGGAGCTTCCGGCTTCTTTCGTCGGAACCTCGCTCTGCAGGCTGACCTTAATTCAGCTGCTGTTCGCCGCCCAGTACGACAGGCTGATCGATCTGCAGCCGGACAATCTGGTCTATCAGGTAGAGAAACCCGGAGATTACGCCTATTTCGGCTACAAGATTAAGGAGGTCCGTTCGGACGAGATTCCGGCCGGGGAGCGCTCTTCTTATCTGGCCCGCCATTGGGAGCGCTATTTCGGGATGTTTATCACTCCCGCGATTGAGAAGATTGCCGGGGCAGCCGGGCTGAAGCCTGATGCCATCTGGCAGCAGTTCGGCGGACAGCTGAACTTTGTTATCGACTTCCTGGCCGCAAACGAGCCGCGACAGGAGGTCGTGGAACGCTTTATGCAGGACAGCCGGCAGCTCAAGGAAATGGCGCCGGAGTTGTTCCGCCGGAGAAGAAATCCATATCACCACCCGCCAAGATATGTGGAGAGCCCGCTGAATCCGGGGGAAAAGTGGCTGATCCAGTCCTCCTGCTGCATGTATGACCGCCGCGCGGGCGGAAGCAGGTGCTACACCTGCCCGCAATTGACGCCCGCAGAGCGGGAAGTCCGAAGGCAGGCCATGCTTGCCGAAGCGGGAAAATAAGCCAGCCGGCTCGCGGCGGGGCAGCCGGCCTGAGGCCGGTTCCCTCCCCTGGGACAGGGGCGGAACCGGTTTTCTTTTTCTAAGAGCGGCTACTGGTTTCTCAGCGTTACCGTTACTACGGTGCCGGTCCCTTCACTGCTCTGCAGGCTCAGTCCGTAAGCCTCCCCGTACCGGAGCCTGATTCGCTCATGTACATTCCGCAGCCCGATCCCCCTTCCGGCCGGATAATCGTAGCGGGTGCTGCGCAGCGACTGCCTCAGCTCATAGAGGGTATCCTCGCTCATGCCGCTGCCGTTATCGATAATGCGGAACACATGGTCGAGATCCTTGCCCTCCCGGCTGTGTTCGATCCGGATCACCATGTTCTCATTCGACTCCTGAAGCCCGTGGTAGACGGCATTCTCCACGATCGGCTGGAACAGCAGCTTCATGACGCTCATGCCCGCCGTTTCCTCCGGGTCCGGCAGGATCAGCTCAAACCGGTTGCCGTAGCGGTAATTGAGCAGCTCGACGTAGATGCGCAAATGCTCCCATTCCTTCTCAATCGGCACAACCTCGGTGCCGCCGGACTGGAAGCTGTAGCGGAGCAGCTTGCCCAGCAGCTGGGTCATATCCCCGACCTCAATATCATCATGGATTACCGCAGTCATGCGGATGGACTCCAGCGTGTTGTATATAAAATGCGGGTTAATCTGCAGCTGCAGCGCCTCAAGCTCTGCTTCCTTCTTACGCTGCTCTACCTCGTAAATATCCTGGATCAGCGCCTTCAGCCGGAGCAGCATCCGGTTGAACGCATTTCCGACAACGCCTGCCTCATCACGCCGGATCACCGGAAAAACAACGTCGAGGTTGCCCTTCTGGACCTCTTTCATCAGCCGGGTTAAGGAGCGCAGCGGACGGGTCAGCGCAAACACCATAACCAAGGAAATGAGCAGGGCAAAGCTCATAATGATAATGGCCGTGACAATCGTCAGATTCCGGGTCTGCACCGCGTCTTCCATCAGGTGCTGCTCGGGTATGGTGATGAGCACCTTCCAGCCCGTCCGGGAGGACTGTTTGTAGATCGTTACGGCCTGCTCCCCGTCGACCTCTCCTTTAAAGCTCCCCTGCTCTCCGGACATCCGCCGGGTCAAATCGCTGCGCGGCATGCTTTGGGCCAGATATTTCTTCTCGCTGTCGTAGATCACCCTGCCGCTGTCGTCGATAATCAGTGTGGTGCCTGCTGTGACCTGGTCCAGGTCCTTGACGATATTCTCGATAACGCCGATGTTGGCGTCTACCGCGATCATGCCGAGCGGCTCGTAATTATCCGGATCGATAATCGCCCGGACTACAGTAAAGACGTAGCGCTTTGTATTGGCCGTCTGCGTAACCTCCTGGGTGCTGACCAGCACCGGGGTGCCGTTCGCCGCATCGGCAAGCTTTTTCCACTCCGGGTAAACTGTGCTTAGATCCGAGCGGATGTACAAGCTTTTGGAGGCGTAGTAGACATGTCCAAACCGGTCGAACAGATAGACGGTATTGGTGCCGCTTTTGACATTATTCAGAAAATAAATGCTGTTCCCGATCTTCTTCTGGATATCAATCGCCCACTGCTGATCACCGGGCAGAATGCTGGGCGTGCCGCTGAGTGCCTCGCTCTGTCCCTGATAATGGCTGTTGGACATTTTGAGACCGGTCTTGATCTCCCCCAGGTAAGACGGGATAATCGAAATCTTCTTCATATCCTCCATATAGTCGTCCAGCTTGGTCATCATCTGGTCAGACAGCTGGGAGGCGTAGCTGACGGTCGTATTTTCAATCGAGCTTGAATAACGGAGAGCCGACAGATAGCTCAGCACCCCGATCGGTAAAATAATCAGAAACAAAAAGACGATCAGCAGCTTCGTCTCCATCCGGTTTAAGGCTTGAGAATACCTGGTCCCCAGCCTCAACTTCCAGCCTTTCATCAGTCGGCCCCCTTGAATGTAGAGAAATGAGTAATGTAGAGAAATGAGTGCGGTTTCATTATAAGGGCCAAGTCTTGGTAGAATAAAGGAGAAAATTTGTCATAGGAGGTTAGAATGATAAAACTAATTCAGGAGCGTGGAGTTTATGAGTAGTCGATTAGAACAAGACATCATTTCAACAGCGGAGAGCTTTGCGGCAAATTTTTCTGATAGAGGCAATTTTGATTTTAGTATTCAAAGTCTACGAAAGCTGGACGATCTTCTCGAAGAGTTAGGTAATTATAAACTAGATAACCATGCATTAGATTCTGCTTCGTCTATGGCGGGAAGTTACATCTTTGAAGTGGCCAGAAGGAATTATGGCGGCCGGTACTTTTGGGTACAAGATAGAGACCAGCCTGTTTTAGTTACCGGCGAGCCGGAATATTCCATTTCAATATTTGCATTCGATAAAGTTAAAGGCCGCATCCAGAACGGTAAAGAAGATGATATCCCCTATTATTTTGACGGCTATATTGAGGCAGTTAAGAAAGGCAAGCAAACCGGATACAGCGCTACTATAGTTTAGATTATAGGAGATTAACCGCAAACCGCCATGAAGGCGGCTTACGGTTTCTAAACTGAATTAGGCCAGAGTATCCGGCCATTAAGGCTTCGTCACTTCGACACCGTTCAGCACGACTTTGTAGCTGATGTCTGCTTTCAGGGAATCGGACACGGCGCAGTATTTCTCTTTGCCCATCTCGATCGCTTTCCAGATCCGGTAATCCGGAATGTCGCCTTCGACGCGGAAGGTCAGCTGAATAGCGGTGAATCCCGTTGGGTTCTGCTCTTTTCTGGCGCCGTCCGCCTCGATCTCAAGCGATTTGATGGAGCCCAGAAACTGATCCAGGATCATCGTTACGTCAATTCCGATACAGCCGGCCAGCCCGGCCAGCAGCAGCTCCATCGGCGTAGCGCCTTTGCCGTCGCCGCCGTATTTCGGTGTCGCGTCCATCCCGATCTGGTACCCGGAGTCTCCTACCGATGTAAACAATCTCTTTCCATTCCAAGTTGTCATAACCTTCATGTCGTATCCCTGCTTTCTCATTTATATCAGACCCTCTTAATGCTCCTGCAGCTGCCGGATGAACTTTCTCGCTCTCTCCGACTCCGGATTCTGGAAAAAGATCTCCGGCGACTGCTCCTCCACAATGACGCCGCCGTCCATAAAGACGATCCGGTTCGCCACCTGGCGCGCGAACTTCATCTCGTGGGTGACGATGACCATCGTCATCCCCTCCTTCGCCAGCTGGCGCATCACCTCCAGCACCTCGCCCACCAGCTCGGGGTCCAGCGCGGAGGTCGGCTCGTCGAACAGCATAATGGCCGGCTCCATCGCCAGCGCGCGGGCGATCGCCACCCGCTGCTGCTGCCCGCCGGACAGCCGGGACGGGTACTCGTCCTTCTTGGCAAGCAGGCCGACCCGGTTCAGCAGCCGCTCGCCGATAGCCGCCGCTTCCTCCTTCTTCATCTTCTTGACGGTCAGCAGCGACTCAATGACATTGCCCAGCGCCGTCTTGTGGGGATACAGGTTAAACTGCTGAAAAACCATCCCGGTATGACGGCGGATCTCCCGGAAATTCGCCTGCTTCTTTCTGGCCGGCATCGCGGCATCCACCTGCACGCCGTTCACCTCGAGCGATCCGCCGTCCAGCTCCTCGAGCCCGTTCAGGCAGCGGAGCAGCGTGCTTTTTCCGGAACCGCTCGGACCGAGCAGCACCACAATCTCCTTGGGCGCCACCTGCAGGTCAATGCTTCTTAACACCTCTAAACCGTTGAAGGACTTGGACAGCCCGGTTGTTTGAATCATCATCTTATTCGTTCACCTCCGGCCTAATAAACCCTGGACAGCCGCTTCTCGATGCGTTCCAGAATGAACGAGAACACAGTGCTCATTACCCAGTACATAGCGGCGATTCCAAGGAAGAAAGGCATATAGACATAATACTGGGCGATCAGCAGCTGCGCGGACCGCAGCAGCTCGGTTACGGTAATGGCCGACACCAGCGCCGTCTCTTTGAGCATGCCGATAAACGTGTTGCCCATCGGCGCAATGGCGATGCGGGCGGCCTGCGGCAGAATGATGCGCCGCATCGTCTGCCACGGCGTCATGCCTGTCGCATAGGCGGCTTCCGTCTGTCCCTTGGCGATCGACTGGATCGCGCCTCGGAACGTTTCGGACAGATAAGCGCCTACGTTAATGCTTAACGCCACATAAGCGGCGGTCAGCGGGCCGAGCGTCACCCCGTAATCAACAAGCCCGTAATAAACAATAAAAATCTGAACAAGCAGAGGCGTACCCCTGATGATCGAGACATAAGCGCGGGCCAGCCAGCGGATCGGCTTGTTTCCCTTCAGGCGGGCAATTGCGACCACCAGGCCGATAATCAGGCCGAAAAACATCGACACAACCGTAACCAGCAGCGTATAATAAGCGCCTTTAAGCAAGAAAGGCACGTTCTCCCATAAAAGGTTCATAGTCGTTTGAATCCCCTTTTGCTTCCTTGTTTAAGAAGACAAGGCCATGAGCAGAATGAGCATTCTCCATGGCCTTTGTCTGTTCAATTCTTACTCTGCCGGCGGCTCTTCGCCGAACCATTTTTTGAAGATCGTGTTATACGTTCCGTCCGACTTCATATCGGTCAGCGCCTGGTCAATAGCGGCCAGGAACTCCGGATTGTCCTTTCGTACGGCAACCCCTGCCTGGTCGGATTTGATCGCTTCGCCTACCGCTTTGATCTTGAAGCCGTTCTTATCGACGATTGGCTTCAAAGCGTACATGTTGTTGATGGTGGCGTCAATGCGGCCTGCGTTCAAATCCTGGAGGGAGGTGATGACATCGTCATACGTCTTGATCGTGAAATTGCCGACCTTCGGCAGCACTTCATTGCGCAGGTAGGATTCGTCGTTGGTGCCGAGGCCTACCCCGATATTTTTCCCTTTGAAATCCTCCAGCTTGGTAATCGAATTGTTGTCTTCCTTAACGATGACTTTCACTTCATTTGTAATATAAGGCTGGGAAAAATCAATCTGCTGCTTGCGTTCATCCGTAATCGTCACCTGGCTGATGATGGCGTCGATTTTGCCTGCCTGCAGGCTTGGAATCAGACCGGAGAATTCCTGCGCAGCAAACTCTACTTCAACGCCCAGGCGTTTACCGATTTCTTTGGCAATATCCGCGTCAAAGCCGTCGATTTCCTTGTCATCGTTCAGGAAGTTGTAAGGCGCATAAGTGCCCATAAGGCCTACCTTCATCACGCCGGCCTGCTTGATCTGGTTCAGCAGGTTGTCGGCGCTGCTGTCGCTGCTGCTTGCGCCCGCGCTGTCCGAAGAAGCATTTGAAGGCGCCGTGCTTGCAGCATTCTCCGCATTGTTATTGTTTGATCCGCATCCTGCAAGTGCCAGGACAACAAGCAGCAATGCCGATAAAGTCAGGAAGACCGGCTTCCGGGAAGTTTTGTTCTTAAGCATGATGTTCTCTCCTCTATCTCTTTATGATTTTTGAATAATAGCGGCGTTATACGCCAAGCAGACCGAAGAATTCAAACCGGGCTGTCTCGGCAGCCAGCTCGCCGGCCGTTTTGGAAGCAATTCCGCTGTCCGGAGGACCAAAGCCAAACAGCCAGCGCGAAATAACACCCTCAATTAAGCTCATGATCAGGCCCGCGCGGAATTCGGCATCAATTGGAGCCGGCAGCATGCCGAGCTCGATCGCTCTCCGGATGTTCTGGAGAAAGGCGTGCTCCATGGCCCCGCGGGTCTCCCCAATCGCTTTGCGGACGGGCTCGCTTGTCCCGCCTCCGCCGAGAAACAGCTCCATGAGATAGCGGTTATCCTCAGCGAACTGGAACAGCCTGCCCAGCATAGCTTCAGAGGCCTGCACCATATCCGGCACCGTTCCTGCCTCGCGCCGGTAGCCTTGGGCAATCAGGCCAAGCAGCTGATCGCGGCCTTCCTTTACAATTTCCAGAGCGATCGCTTCCTTGCTCTTGAAATACCAGTAGAATGTCCCCTGCGCCACACCGGCCTCGGCGACAATATCTGATATTTTGGTTGCATGATAGCCGTCCTTCGCGAACCGCCTGAGAGCAATCTGCAGGATATGCCTTCTGCGCTCGCTGCTGATTTGGGTATCCTTCTCTGCGTCCACTTGCTTTCCACCCCACTCGATTGACTAGTCAGTCGATTACGGTTTAAATCCTATCGGGTTTCTATGATATTGTCAAGCCTTTACCTTTGTCCTTCTTATTATTCAGGATTTGGGGGCTTCTTATGGTTAGATGAAAGGCGGGGGAGAATGGTTGTCGGAAGAAAATAAAGTTTTAGACTGGGTGTCCTTATTTCATGCGGATTCTAGAAAGTAATACCGTCAGACTTCATAAAATGAATTTTAGACTGCCCGTAGAAATTGAAACAGCGACAGCCAAGGACGAGAAAATAAAGTCCCAGACTGTCGCTGTTTCATTGAACTAACGTCTCCGATAGGTTAATGGAAAATTCAATTTGACTTCACTGCTTTATCTTAATTAAGCATTTCTTATTAGGGCAGTATACAATAACGACTTGTAAACTAGCTGCCCAGCTCTTACTTTCATATTCTTGTATTAACTTTATATAAGGTTTTTTATGAATGAGATTCCGTTTTTACAGATACTTTTGCTTTCAACGAAACTAGAAGTCCCAATAAACCTGCAAATAACATAATAATGAATTCTCCTCTAAATCCAGTGTACTCCACTAATGAACTAAATAGGGACAACCCTATGGTTCCTCCTGCAAAAGTTAGCATATTAAATATCCCGACTCCGACATTGAGTTGTTCTTTAGGTAAAACCAGAGTAACGGCAGCCATTGCAGAAGATTGCATCATTGCAAATCCTATACCTAATATCACTAAATCAATTGTCATGCTTACACTCCAGATATCCCCTGAAAATATCACCAACCCGAGAGCGCCTAGAGATGTAAATATCATTCCGAGTACCATAAACAACTTGCTTCCCAACCGATCAATATAATTACCTACAATTGGCGAGACAATCATGATAGTAATAGGCAGCAAGAATAGTGCTAAGCCGGTCTCTTTGGGACTATGATTATAAATCTCACTCCAATACAACGGTATAAGGAATAGAGAACCGTACAACATGGCCATTTGAAGAGCCCTACTTATCGAAATGCTGTTAAACGATACATTTTGAAATAACTGCAGCGGTATAAAAGGCGATTTAACACGCTTTTCCACTACAATAAATGCAATAAAAGAGACAATAGTTAGTACTGCGAAAATTCCATTCGATACAGAAAAGACTCCGGATTTGCTTGCAGCTGAAATAAGGAGCATTAGGAATATCATAAATGAGGAGAAGAAAATGGCTCCATAGAAATCAAACGATGTCTTCCCTGTTGATTTATCCTCTTTAGGTATGACAAACAACGTTGATAAGAAAGCTAAAATAGAAAGAGGAGCTACGATATAAAAAATGGAATGCCAGCCTAAATAATCTGTCAGAATCCCTCCCAGAGGAGCACCAATAGCAGTTGAACTAGCTACTACCATTCCTAGAATACCCATAGCCTTTCCACGTTCCTGCGCTTGAAAATGATGCGAAATAATAACCATAGCACAAGGAAGACAAGCAGAGATTGCAATACCTTGAAGTCCTCTAAAGATAATAAGCAACACTAGGCTATTTGTAATCCCACAAAGAAATGAGAAGACAGAAAATAATATCAAACTCCAGATGTATAGATTACGATTTCCAATAATCGCACCAATCTTACTTGCTAGAGGCATGAAAGTCGCAAATAACAAAGTATATATTGTAAGAATCCAAATTGAATTATTGACAGATGCCCCAAGGCTATTAGCAATAACGTTTACAGCTGTATTAGGCAAAACGGCTTCAAGATTCCCTACAAAAGCTCCTATAACAACGATCAGTAGAATCAAGTATTTATTCTTCATTAGTTTTCATCATCCTCTTTTAAATGCTCTACGAGCCGTCCAAGCAAGAGACTTAAGGTATGAATTTCTTGGTCGTCGTATATTTGATAGGCTTGAGCATTAAAATCATAGCGAGACTCTTTTAACTGCTCATAAACCTGGTGCCCATGTTCAGTTAATGTTGCAATTGTTCTTCTTTTATCCGCGGGATCTGGAGCTAAGGCTACAAGGTTAGATTGATGCAGACGATTAACCATACCCGTCATATTCTGTTTGGTGACAAGTGTTTCTTTTTTTAGTTCCCCAATAGAAATCTCACCCTTTCTGGAGATTGTGCTGAGGATAACCCATTGCTGTATGCTGCTAAGTCCAACATCGGCGACCATCTTTGCGCCATACCTGCTCAGCAGATTTGAAATCCTTAAAAAATCAAGGGTAATGTCTGTTTTTATATGATCCATATCCATCCTCCTTCTTATCTAGTCAATATATTGACCAAAATAGTCAATATATTGACTAAAACAAATATACTTTCTTATGTTGAAATAGTCAACCTGTTGACCTTTTTCTCTGTATCTCATTAAATTTATTTTCATTAGCTTAAACTGCCCGTTAGCTTATTGGGGCGATGCCACTCCTTTTAATCTGGGGATTGTCCGGAACCTGGGCAGGCTTGATTTTCATCCTAAAGTGACCTATATCGTCGGGGATAACGGGATGGGCAAGTCCACCCTGATGGAGGCCATTGCGGTTGCCTGGGGATTTAATCCGGAGGGCGGGACGATTAACTTTACTTTTTCGACCCGGTCAACGCACTCCAGCTTGTTTGAGCATATTCAATTAGTCAGAGGTCCTTACCGCCCGAAGGACGGCTTCTTCTTCCGCGCTGAGAGCTATTATAATTTGGCGTCAACCATTGATGATCTTGATCTTGAATATTCATTCGGACCCACGCTTAAACAAGCCTACGGCGGAAAATCCCTGCACGAGCAGTCCCACGGGGAGTCCTTCTTCTCGACCTTCCTGCACCGTTTTGGCGGGATGGGCTTATATATCCTGGACGAGCCTGAGGCCGCCCTGTCGCCGCTCCGGCAAATGTCGATGCTCGCCCGGATTCACGAGCTGGTCCGGCAGGGCTCACCGTTTATTATCTCCACCCATTCGCCCATCCTGATAGCCTACCCGGATTCGGTGATCTATAACCTTTCCAGCGAGGGGATCGAAATCCGGTCTCTAGAGAAAACGGACCACTATGTCATTATGAAAGAGTTCCTGAACAACAAGGACAAAATGCTTGGCCATTTATTTGAGGGATGAGGCGGAGCCGGAGTAGAAGCAGAGGCGGCAGAAGCGGATGAAAAAAATAAAGCGGACATAAGAAAAACGGGCCGGCTGCAGGCAGCCCGCCCTTCTCCCTAATTTATATCCGGTAAAAGCTCCGCGTGTTAGCTTCCAGCCGCAAACACGCTTCCTCATACGTCCAGCCGTGAATCTCCGCCCAGGCCCGGGCTGCGCTGTGAATCATGCGCGGATGTGTAGGCTGTCCCTCGAACGGTCCTTCAAACGGCCAGGGCCCGTCCGTTTCAGCCATCACAAGCTCAGGCGGATACATGTGTGCAAGCCCGCGGATCTCTTCCTCATAGAGGATGTCGGGTGTAAACGAAATAAAGTATCCCCGCTCCGCCATGCGGCGGACCGTCTTCTCCGGCCCTTTAAACCAGTGAAAATGCGCCCGCTCGATCCGGTGCTTCTCCAGCAGACCACAGACCACCTCCGCATCCTCGTACACAGCATGCAGTACCACCGGCTTGTCCAGCTCTGCGGCCAAAGCCAGAAACCGCTCCAGCACCTCGATGTACGGCTGGAGCTCAAAATGCTCTCCCGCCTGCTCCTTCTCAGAGCGGAGGTAATACGGGAGGCCGATTTCGCCGACGGCCGTCATGGCCCCGGCGTGCCGGCGGATCCACGCCAGCAGCCGGTCCAGCTCTGCGGCCGCCGGGACCGGCTGCTCCGGGTGAAAGCCGTAGGCCGGCTTCACCAGCGCCGGATAGCGGGCGGCCAGCTCCGCCGTGCGGAGGCACGACTCCAGATTCATGGACACGGCCACGAGTCCCTGAATCCCGTCCTTCTCCGCCTCCGCAGCCATGGCAGCGATGTCCTCATCGCTGTACTGCTCCAGATGGATATGCGCGTCGATCATCGCGCTGCGCCCCCTTCCTGCATCTTGCGCTGCTCCCCACGCATCAGTTCGGTCAGCTCACGGCGCAGACGCAGAAATTCCGGCTCCTCCGCCATCTCCGGGCGGCGCGGCCGGGCAAACGGGACCGTCAGCTCATGCAGCACCCGGGCCGGACGGCCGGACAGCAGGATGATCCGGTCCGACAGCAGCAGCGCCTCCTCGATGCTGTGCGTAATGAACAGCACCGAGCGGCGGTGCTTCTCCCACAGCTCCAGCAGCCAGTGCTGCATGTCGCTGCGCGTCAAAGCGTCCAGGGCGCTGAACGGTTCGTCCAGCGCCATCAGCTCCTGCGGGCTGAGCAGCCCCCGCAGGAAAGCCGCCCGCTGCTGCATCCCGCCGGACAGCATGTGCGGGTAAGCCTGCTCATAGCCGCCAAGCCCGGCTTTGAGCAGCCACTCGCGCGTCTGTTCCCGCGCTTCGCGGCGCGGCGTGCCGGCGATCTCCATGCCCAGCGCTACATTGTCCTGGATGGTGCGCCAGGGGAACAGCGCCGGCTGCTGCGGGACATACGCGATGTGCCCGCGCTGGCCGGTAATGTTCCGGCCGCGCAGCAGCACGCGGCCCGCGTCCGGCTCCGCGAGTCCGCCGATGAGGTGGAACAGCGTGCTTTTTCCGCTGCCGGAAGGCCCGACGATCGACACGAACTCGCCTTCAGCAACGGACAGGTTGATGCCGTCCAGCACCTGCACCGGACTCTGCCCCTCGCGGTACGTCTTGGTCAAGCCTGCGACCTCAAGGACCAGGGGACGAGCGGACTGCTGGCCGCTAATGCCGGCGTCTGCCCCGCTCCCGTGTATCCGTTCATGCTCCTCTGCTGGCATTATTCCTCCTCCTTCTCTTCAAATATCTATCCCAATCTCAGCGCATGACGTTTCTTTAATCAAATGCCGCCGGCATTCTAATGTCCTCGGCCTTAACGCCCGCTCTTCCGGGGCGGGCTGTACCGGGACAGCAGCCGCTCCACAGCCGCAACCGCGACAAACATCGCCAGGCTGATCGCCACGATAATCAATATCGCCACAAACACACGGTCCGTGCGGAACGTGGATTTCTGCATTTTCATATAGTAGCCGATGCCCTTCTCCGCACCGAGCCACTCCGAAATAATGGCGCCCATCACGCTGTATGTTGCGGAGATTTTCAGGCCGGACAGCAGGGAAGGAATCGCATACGGGAACTCCAGCTTGCGAAAAATCTGCCCCTTCGACGCGCCCGCCATCTCCATGTAATTCCGCATCACATGATCCGTCCGCGCCAGGCCGTCCATCGTGGCAACCGCTACCGGGAAGAAGCAGACCAGCGTAATGAGGATCAGCTTCGGCAGAATGCCAAAGCCAAACCAGATCATCAGCAGCGGCCCAAGCGCAATCGTGGGCACGTTCTGGCTCAGGATCAGCAGCGGATACAGCGCAGATTTGATGAAGGGAATCCGGTGCAGCAGCACGGCTACGAGCAGCCCGAAGACCGACCCGACCGCAAAGCCCTCGAGTGTCAGCCGAAGCGTCGCCTTCGTATCGTCCCACAGGCCGGAAGCGCCGGTGGCCGCCTCTTGCCCGATGTCGGAGGGGCTGGGGAGAATCCATTTTTCCACTTGAAAAAGATCTACCGCCATCTCCCACGCCAGCAAAAAGAAGAGGACCGCCACAAGGGGCGGCCACACGCTTTTCCAAACGGCTCTTACCGGATTCATGGGCGGTACTTCTCCGTCAGCTTATCCATGCTGACCCCATCCGGGTTGTACAGAATTTTGACCTGGGAGATGATGCTGCCGCTGCCAAACTCATGCACCGCCTCGTTCATTCGGCGCACGATGTCCAGCAGCTCGGCGAGCTCGCCTTCCATCGTCGTCTCCAGCGCGTTCACCTGATGCTTGACGCCGGACGTCTGAATGACCTCAATCGCGCGGTCGACATAAGGAATGACATCTTCGCCGTTTGGCGTTTTGGGAATGATTTGGATGCTCAAAAGTGCGTTTGCCAATGGGGGTTCCTCGCTTTCGGGTGGAGTGAAAAAAGGGACAAATGAGACCTGGCTAGGTGCAAAGAACTGGGGAGTTATGCCCTCTCATGGCTGCGATCCGAATGTCTTACGACCGCTGTTGTTTTTGTAATTGCA
This sequence comes from Paenibacillus pinistramenti, assembly GCF_005869875.1. Taxonomy (GTDB): domain Bacteria; phylum Bacillota; class Bacilli; order Paenibacillales; family Paenibacillaceae; genus Fontibacillus; species Fontibacillus pinistramenti. The sequence continues at coordinate 67,679 of NZ_VAWG01000008.1, read as the reverse complement.
GAATTGATATGAATTAGGTTGATCCCGCTCATTTGTACTTTTTAGGGGTGTAACATTTAGGAGATGGATCGCTCTAAATCGCGAGCCATCTCGGGATAGAACTACTGTTATCTATTACCCAAACCTCAAGACTCCGGCAAAAAGTCGTTCGTGAACGCCTTGGAAGCGTCCAGCGGCTTGTCGAGCAGCTTGCGTTCGTACATCCAGTTGGCGTAACCGGTCCAGACGGACTCCTTCTGCTCGCCCCAGCGCGCGGCGTCGTCCTGGTAGCGCGGGCTCAGCCATTCCTGGCTGGCCTTGACCAGCTTCGGATCGAGGTCCGGCACGGCTTTGATCAGGATGTCGGCGGCTTCGTCCGGATGGGCGATCGCGTACTGATAGCCTTTGGACGTTGCTCTCATGAACGCTTTAACCAGATCGGGGTTCTGCTGGATTTCTTGTTCGTTGGTGGCGATAACCGGGGTGTAGTAATCCAGATCCTTCGAATAATCCTTCACATACATCATATCCAGCTTCTCGCCGCGCAGCTCGGCCTCAATGCCGGTCCAGGCGTAATAAATCCAGGCAAAATCAACATCCCGCTTCACAGCCGTAAAATAATCCGCGTCGCCTATATTGATAATCTTCACCTTGTTCACATCGGCGCCCTGCAGATCCATGATCGACTTCATGACGGCTTCTTCAACCGGGGAGCCCCAGCCGCCGTATTTTTTGCCTTCAAAGTCCTTCGGCGATTTGATATTCCGGTCAGCCGGAGCCGCAAAGCCGGAGGTGTTATGCTGAATGACCGCCGCAATCGAGACGAGCGGTACGCCCTGGGTCTGCGCCTGCGTGATGCTCTCCTGGTAGCTGATGCCAAACGGCACTGCATCGGAAGCGATCATCGCATCTGCGCCGCCTTCATCCGGCTGCACGATGTCCACGTTCAGGCCCTCTTCCTTGTAATAGCCCAGCTCCTGGGCCACATACAGGCCGGTGTGGTTGGTGTTCGGCGTCCAGTCGAGCACGACCTTGACGTCCTTCAGCTCTTTAGAATCTGTGGTAGACTGTGCGCTGTCAGCGCTGCCTGCAGTGCTGGCAGAGGACACGCTTCCCTCCGGCGCCGCACTTCCTGCCGCGTTATTGCCTCCGCTGGTACCGCAGCCTGCCACCGCTGTCAGCAGCAGCGCAGTGAGCATAAATGCACCTAATTTCTTTGCTTTCATGATGAACCGTTCCCCCTTATTCTGTTCCCGCTTTGTAAGGAAACCTGTTCTTGCGCAGGAGCTGCCAAGGAAATTCAGCAGACAGCCATAAAAAAAGGCGCCCGTCCAGGGCGCCTGCATCTTGTCAATGGGTATAACCATCAAATTGACAGTAGCTTTTTCCTACGCTGGCATTATCCAGATCAGGTTTAAGGGTCAGCGTCTACTCGGGACGCACTCTCAGCCGGCCTTCTCCAGCTCCCCATCATTATGAAATTGCGGTTTATTCAACAAATATTATAGTCTTAACCCGTGAACGCTGTCTATAGCGTCTTTAATCTGGCGGCTTCCAGCTATTTTACGTCGTAGCCCTGGTCCTCAATCGCTTCCTTGATCGCTTCAAGAGCCACTTTGCTTTCGTCAAACGTAACTTCAACCTTCTTCGCTGCAAGGTCTACCTTGCCGGCTGCGCCAGCTTCCTGAACCGCTCCCTCCACCGCTTTCACGCAGTGATTGCAGGACATGCCTTCGACATTCAAAGTTACTGTAGTCATTGTGAAAAATCCTCCTTAAATAATAGTTATTTATTTCATCAGCTTGTTGATCGTAATGAGCAGCTCGTCGACGACCTCGGTCTCCCCGGTCTGAATCCGTTCCACAATACAGCTCTTCATATGGCCTTCAAGCAGCAGCCTGCCCACACTGTTCAGGGCCGACTGTACGGCTGCGATCTGGTTCAGCACATCGTCGCAGTAAGTGTCCTTCTCAATCATGCCTTTAATGCCGCGGATTTGGCCTTCGATCCGGTTCAGGCGGGCAACCAGCCTGCCCTTCATCTCTTCGGAGTGGTGGCTGTGCCGCCCGCTCTGCCCATGCTCCGTTCCGCAATGGCAGCCATGCTCCGTCTGCTGCTCCATGTGCTGCTCCATCTGTGGTTCTGGCTGTTGTTCTGGCTGTTGTTCCTTCTGCGAAGGAGATCCGCTTATTTCTGCCATGGACTTCACTCCTTAATAGCCGCTTTGATCTTCTATCTTCGGTTTAACACCTTTATTGTAGCATACCCCTATAGGGTATTCAATCCTCTTTCCGGCAGCTGCCCCTTGTTAGGAAAAAGGCAGAAGCTGGGCATGCTAGGCATGACAAGCCTCTCCCAATCTTTCACAGGATCGACACAGCTCTTCTTAAATTTAAAATAGTCATAGCCCGTTAAGGTCATGATTTGTCCGGCACACCATGTTAAATTGGAAAAATAAGCACCTGAGAAGGTAGGTTTTGCTTCATGGTTAAAAAATATGTTACCGGCGGATCAGCCGCCTTACTTGTTTTGCTTCTGCTGCAGCTGCTGTTTCCGGCAGCCGGCTTGGCGCATGCCTATATCGTCAAATCCGATCCAGCCTCGGGCCAGACGCTGCAGAGCGCGCCCGCACAGGTGCACCTGCTGTTCAGCGAGGCTATTGATCCCTCCTTCTATACCTTGAATGTCATGAACGATAAAGGGACAACCGTCTCAACCGGCAAGGCCGCCATCGATGCGGACAACCCTGCGGGCTTGTCAGTCCAGCTGCAGCCGTCCCTGCCGGACGGCGTGTACATCGCCCACTGGCGGGTCGTTTCCGGCGACGGCCATCCGGTGGCCGGCACGGTTCCCTTCGCCGTAGGCGAAGCGGCCAGCAGCAAGGCCGCCGCCCTCGCTTCCGGCTCCGCGGCCGCCAGCCCCGGAGCCGACCAGGTCATCATCCGCTGGGTGCTGTACAGCGGACTCATGCTGCTGGCGGGAAGCCTGGCGTTCCCGCTGTGGATCTTCCCGCGGGCTTACCGCCCGCGGGCATTCGAGCAGCAGAGCTTCCGCCTGCTGCTGCTGGCCGGCTCCATCCTCGCCGGCCTTGGGGTGCTGCTCAGCCTGCCGCTGCAGATCCGGCTGGACACCGGTGCCAGCTGGATGAACCTCTGGCAGGGAGAATGGTTCCGGCAGACGCTGAAGGACGGCTCGTTCGGCACCATCTGGTGGGTGCAGAGCCTGCTGCTGCTGCCGCTGGCCTTTCTCGTCTACGCGCTCTGGTCGCGTGACTACGTGAACCGCCGCCGGATGCTGGGCATCCTGGCCTTGGTCAACGCCGCTGCCATTGCGGCGCTCAAGGCCGCTCTCGGCCATCCGGCAACGGCTCCGTCCCGCCTGGCGGCCAGCGCGGCGGACTTTCTGCACCTGGCAGCCGCCTCCGTCTGGGTCGGCGGCCTGCTGGTGCTGGCCTTCGTGCTGCCGAAAGCCGCAGCACGGGATGAAAGCGGCACGCTGTACCCCGAGACGGTGCGCCGGTTCACGGACACCGGGTCCATCAGCGCTGTCGTGCTGCTGTTCAGCGGCATTTACGGCAGCCTGATTTATCTGCCGGACCTGAACGCGCTGTTTCAGACCGCATACGGCTGGACCTTGATCGCCAAAACCGGCCTGCTGCTGGCGATGCTGACCTTCGCCCTGTTCAACTTCCGACGCGGCAGACGGAATCAGCGGCTGGGCGCGGGCATCAAGCTCGAATGGGCGGCCGGGATCGCCGTGCTGGTCCTCGCTGCCGTGCTGACCAATCTGTCGCCGGGAGAGCCGAAGGGCGGCCCTGTCCAGCATTCTGATAAAGCGGAGTCCGGCTACACCACCTTGATTGACGTCACGCCCGCCGTGGTCGGGAACAATCATTTTAAAGCGACAGTGACCGACGCGGACGGCCAGCCGGCCGAGGTTCAGCAGATTACGATGAAGCTGACCTCGCTTGAGATGGACATGGGGGTCATCGAGGTCAATCTGACCGATGCCAGCCAGCTGGAGGCCGATGCCCTCGTCACGATGCCCGGCCGCTGGCGCGCCAGCTACCATGTATTGTTGAAATCGCTGGATTCGTTCGACGGAAGCTTTACGTTTGAGGCCGCCGCGCCTTAACGGCGGCTGGCTGCGTGAGAACCGCGGATTGCGGGAATCCCATTTTTGATAAAGGAGTACTTGAATGATAATCGTTAAAAAATCCCTGCGGCTTGCTTCCATCCCGGCCGCCATGCTGGCCTTCCTCCTCCTGTTCGGAGGCCTGGCAAGCGCGCATGTTACAGTAAAACCATCAGAATCGGCACCAGAGGCCTGGGAGACCTACACCATGAAAGTGCCGAATGAGAAGGACATCCCTACGGTAAAAGTAACCCTCAAGGTGCCTGAACAGGCCGAGCTGGAGCAGTATCAGCCGGTTCCGGGCTGGACGGCGGCCACCGCGAAGGATGACAGCGGCCGCATCAAGACGATTACCTGGGAAGCTGCAGCAGGCGGCGGGATCGAGGCCGGCCAGTTCCAGCAGTTCAGCTTTGTCGCCAAGAATCCGTCTGCCGAAGGCGAGCTGGCCTGGGACGCGTACCAATATTACAGCGACGGAACGGTCGTCGAATGGACCGGAGATGAGGATGCCGAGTCGCCGCACTCCATCACCACCATCACATCGGCCCCGGCGGGCGAAGCCGCCGGCACAGCAGGCACGGACAGCCCCGCCAGCAGCAGCACGGACAGCGGCGCAGCAGCTTCGGATACCGCAGCCGATGACAGCGGCTCCTCCAGCAGCGTATTGGAAACCCTCACGCTGGTCATCAGCATCATCTCGCTTCTGGCAGCACTGGCCGCCTTGTGGCTGACGATCCGGAGCGGACGGCGCAAAGCCTGATTTGCAGCAAAAAGGCAGATTCAACTTATCCGAGGCGGCCGTTGCGGCCAGCCTTCCGGACTTGAATCTGCCTTTATTTTTATCAGCGAATATGAGCTTACCCCTGCACCAGCTTCTTCAGCTTGCCGTTTAACCATGCCGCTTCCGTAAGCGCACGTTCATCGTTCTGAATATCCCCTGGCTTTGACGCCTGGCCGATCAGATAGCCTTCAAGCGGCATTCCCACAAAATCAAAGGTATACTTCAGCTGCTCAATGAGCGGCAGAGCCTTGATGCGCGGATTGTCCCCGCCGGCGGTGATTACGAACGCCTTTTTCTGAGCCATCAGCGCCTTAAAGTCAAATCGGGTATCCCGCAGACTCTGCGACCAGCGGTCGATCATGTTCTTGAGCAGCCCCGATACGCTGTACCAGTAAACCGGCGTCACAAACACGAGGATGTCATGCGCCAGCACCTCTTGGATAACGGCGTCATAGTCGTCCTCCACCGGCTGGAAGCCGCCCGGGGAGTGGCGCTGGTCCACGATCGGCAGAATCTTTTTCTCCCGTAATACAATCTCCTTGTACTCCAGTCCCTCAAGCGCAAGGCGGGTCAGCTGCTCGGTGTTGCCGCCCTCCCGTCCGCTGCCGTTGATGACCGCTATACTCATATCAGTCACTCCCTCATTCATCATTTCTTAGATTTCTCCATCCAGGCACTCTTATTGTTATACGGCGGATAACGCTGTTTCAGACTATATTTTACCAAAACATACACCAATCTGCTCATGCCTCCCCCTCTCCGGGACCGAGCCGCACCCCCGACCAAGGTCCAGACGATAAACCGTCTTCGGGCCGTTTTGAGCAGAATGCAGAAAGGCTATGATTAGAACATAACAAAACGAACGAGAAAGCGAGTGAATGAGGAATGAGTAAATTGTACCGTTCCAGAAAAGATAAGAAACTTTCCGGCTTGTGCGGCGGCCTTGCCCAGTGGCTCGGCTTTGACGCAACGATTATCCGTCTGGCTGTTGTGATTGCCGCGTTTTGCAGCTTTGGCGCCGTGGTGGCTCTTTATCTGATCGCCAGTCTCCTCGTGCCCGATGAACCAGCAGGCTGGTATGACATTGATGATTCCTACTACTCCAAATACTAGGCAATAAAGGCATTAGACAATCACTTCCAAAACCCTTTCAAGGAGAGATGAACATGAGTTTATTTGATCGTATCGCCAACATTACCAAAGCAACCTTGCATGAGGCCCTGAACAAGCTGGAGGACCCAGTGGTCATGACCGGACAGTATCTGCGCAACCTTGAAGAAGAGCTGGACGATGCAAAAAGCGAGCTGGCCGCGGCCAAAGCCTCGGCACGCCTGCTGCAGGCCCAGCGCGAGGAAGCCGGGCGCCAGACGGCGCTGCATGAGCAGCACGCGCTGAACGCAATAAAGGCCGGGGATGAGCTGACAGCCCGCCGCGCAGTAGAAGCCAAGCTGCACTACAGCGAGCAGGCTTCCCGCCTGGCTGCTGAAGAGGATGCCGTCAAGCGCCGTATTGCCGAGCTAGAGCTGCAGCTGGAGATGGGCGAAGAGGAATTGGAGCGTTTGAAGAAGAAACGCGAAGAGCTTGCCGAACGCGCCCGTAAAGCATCCGAGCTGAAAGCCTCCGCGCGCCCTCAATTCACCCGCGGCTTGGAAACCGGCGCTGCTGCCCGCGGATTCGAGCGCATGGAAGAGAAGATCAACGGCTGGGAGGCTTCCGCCGCTGCCCGGGGCTCCGTCGGCGGCCATCCCGCTTCATCCTCAAGAGTGGATGAGGAGATCGCCCGCCTGCAGGGGAAAATGAACGCGTCGGATTCCGGCGGAGAAGCCGGCAGCAAGTAATTCAAGTCACGCAAGTCATGCAAGTCACGCAAGTCATGCAAGTCACGCAAGTCATGCAAGTCACGCAAGTCATGCAAGTCACGCAAGTTATTCAAGTAAGCATGCAAGTCATGCAAGCCGTACTGCTAAGCTGCCAACGTTTAGCATAAAGCGAAGGACGGCCGGAGGAATCCCCCTCCAGCCGTCCTGAAGCACAAAGAGGCCCGGTCAAGGAATCCCCCTTGACCGGGCCTCTTATTTTTCTTGCTGTACTCAGCTATTTAACTATTCAGAAGAGGCCGCATCAGCCCTTCTTCTTCTCCTTAAACAGCTCGCCTACAGCGCCAAGGCTGCCAAGCGTTTCCACCGCGTTGGAAGGGATAAACACCTTGTTGGCCGGACCTCTGGCCACTTCCTCGAGCGCCTCGAAGGAGCGGTAGGCCAGCACCGTTTCGTCCAGCCCCGCGCTGCGGAGCAGCTCGATCCGCTGCTTCTCGGCAGCCGCTACGGCTTCAATCGCCTTCGCCTGGCCGAGCGCTTCCAGCTCCTGCGCCTGGCGCAGACCTTCCGCTTCGCGGATGCGCGCTTCCTTGTCGCCTTCGGCTTTGAGGATTTTACTCTGCTTATCCCCTTCCGCGCGCAGGATCATGTCCTGCTTCGCCGCTTCCGCTTCCAGCACGATCGCGCGTTTATTCCGCTCGGCCTTCATCTGCTTATCCATTGATTCCTGGATGTCTGTTGGCGGCTGGATGTCGATGACTTCGACCCGCTCAATGCGGACGCCCCATTTTTCCGTGGCTTCGTCCAGCGCGATGCGGATCTCGTTGGAGATTTTTTCCCGGCCGGACAGCGTCTCATCCAGCTCCAGCTTGCCGATAATCTGCCGCATGGTTGCGGTGGAGATGTTGCGCACCCCGTATACATAATCGGAAATGCCGTATGTCGCCTGCTCAGGATTCACAACCTGGTAGAAAATGATCGAGTCGATCTGCACCTGCACGTTATCTTTCGTAATAACCGTCTGCGGCGGCACGTTCGCCTGCTGAATCCGCAAATCGTGGTACACCCTTACCTGGTCAATAACCGGAATTAGAATGTTAAGGCCCGGGTTCAGCAAACGGTTAAATTTACCGAGACGTTCAACGACGCCAACCCGCTGTTGGGGAACAACCTTAACGGTTAATGCGATAAAGGCGACGACCACAACCAGAATGACAACAATAATAACCCACTGCATCTCTAAATCTCCTCCCATTTCACTACTTCAACTCGGGTACTGCTCATCTTCATCACCCTCACACGTTCCTCCTTGCCCAAGAACACCGGAGCCGTGGCACTCCAGGTATCCCCGCCGATCTTCACGATGCCGTAATGTCCCGGTTCGATCGGTTCAATGACGATTCCCTGCCTGCCGATCAGCTCGGTTCCCGGATCTTCATATCCCCGCGAGCTGCGCAGCCGGCGTGAAAGAGGCTTGGTAAAGACCGTCAGCACGAGAGCCACTATACTGCCTGCGATCACCTGCAGCAGCACCAGGTCCGGAGCCGCCAGGGAGACCAGAAGCGCTGTCACCGCTCCGATACAGATCCACAATAAATAGAACGTAAGCGTGAACATTTCCAGAACGAGCAGCACTCCCGCCGCGATCAGCCAAATCACCCATGCATGCATAGGGCAGATTCACCACCTTTTGTCAGCTTGAATTCAGCTTATATTCAGTATATACGGATACATGTGATGTTAGGTAGCAAATTTGTCGCAACTTTAGGACATGAAAAATACCCCGCTTCACCAATCGGCAAAACGGGGCATTTCGAAGACTTATTCTGCTTGTTCTTCCGTCTGAAAATGAGTCAGCGCCTTCTTCATGGACCCGGCCAGCTCTTCGAGCCTTGCGGAAAGGCCTACCAGCTGCTCGCTGACCTTAAACTGCATAGCCGACATGGATGCGGCCTCCTCGGTAGCTGCGCTGGTCTGCTGAACGGCGGAAGCGACACTGAGCATCGACCGCTGCAGCGTTGCCTGTGCCTCGGTCAAATCCCCAAGCGCTGCACCTGATACCTGGATCTGATCCAGGAACAGGTTCATTTCGGACGCTACCCGGCCGAAGATATCGGCAGCTTCTTTCACGGAATCCAGCTGGATGGCGAATACCGGGGAAATCCGGCCGACCACTCCGGCTGTTTCTTCCGTATCTCCGCTGATCTCATCAATCATGCGGGCAACATGGCCGATCGAGGCCTCCGACTGCTCGGACAGCTTGCGGATTTCCTCCGCGATGACTCTGAAGCCTCTTCCTGAGTCCCCGGCTCTGGCCGCTTCAATTGAAGCGTTAAGCGAGAGAATCTGGGTCTGTCTGGTCATCTCTGCCATAGGCGCCAGAATGGTCCGGATGAGTTCCGTATTGTGCCGCAGCTTGTCCGAAGTCTGGCTCAGCTCGCCTGCCATGGAGGAAGCGGCTTCCGTCTTCTCGACCAGCTCCTTCATATATCCCGATCCGTCTCCGCTGATGCCTGATACCCGGCGTGCCGCTTCTTCCATCATCCGGTTGGCTTCATTCATGCGCTGCATGCCAGCGCCGATGGTCTCAACGACCTGCTCGCCGTTCTCCGCTTCTGCCGCCATTCCGGCTGCACCAAGCGCAATTTCCCGGGTCACATTCGCGACTTCACCCGCCGTCTCGGAAGTACGGCGCGCTGCATGCGCCAGCTCTTCGGACGTGTTCAATACGCCTGCCGCCGAGTTGTTCGCTTCTCCGACCAATCCGGAGATCCGGTCCATCATCTGGTTAAAGCCTTTGCCCAGCATCCCGATTTCGTCACGGGATTTGAATTCGGTACGCACCTGGAGATTGCCGCGCTCGGCTTCCTCCATCAAATCGTTAAGCTGCACAAGCGGCTTTCTGACCAGGCGCGCTACATAGAGACCCACCAGCACAGCGACAATAACAGCACCTAAAATGATGCCGAATGTCACGACCAGCATACGGTTGGCCGCGCTCAGGAAGCCTTTCTCCGGAGCAAAGCCGATGAGCGTCCATCCGTTGGTAGACAGCGGTTTGTACACCACCCACTGCGAAGTCCCTTCTTTATCTTCTGCAGTAAAGAACCCGCCCTGCTGCGCAGAGTCCTTGCCAGCGGTTTCGGACTTGGCTTCGGACGCCGTATCCGGCTTAATGTCAGAAGCGGTCGCCAGCAGCTTGGTATCGGCTGCGTAGGTGATCTGTCCATCTTCGGACAGCAGTCTGGTTTCACTGTTGTCCCCGATGCTCAGCCCCGAAAGAATGGTATCCAGGGAGGAGGCCTTGAACTCGTACAGGAGGTAATAGGCAGCTTCCGGCTTCTGCAGATTCTTCAGTTCTCTTCCCATTGCGTATACAGGCACGGTGCTGTTATTGAAGAAGCCTTTTACCATTGCAGGGAACCACACGGGCTGTCCCCCTCCTGCATCAATCGCTTTTAATCTGGTTTTCGTTTCATCATCGGATCTGCTGCTGGCCATGCCTGTAGACTGGTAGCCCGTACCTTTCTGAACCGAAACCAGTCTGACGCCGGCAAGCCGGTCGTCCGAGCCTGCAAGCGCGTCGAGCTTCTGCTTGATGCGGTTCTCTGCCGCAGTCTTCTCAACCGTTCCTACCTGGCCATCCGGCAGGGATACGGTTTCCAGATCAGCTTTTAACGTTTGGTCTACTGCCATCTGCCTTGAGGAGGTTTCATATTCAGCAAAGAGAAAATCCAGCTTGTCCGCCGCCTGGCTGACCGCCTGAACGGAGGAACTGCTCACCTGGTCTTTGATGATGCCCTTGGCGGTATTGTAGGAGACGGCTCCCAATACGGCCGAAAGAAGCACCATCGCCGCAAACAGAATAGCGAATAGTTTGACCCCTATCGAATGAACCTTCATAAAACTTGTCTGCGGTAGCTTTACCTTCATTTTGCGTTCCCCCTCTAGTGTGATCCATGATTGTTGTCTGTATTTCTTTATATTTGTATAAAAAAGGTGCAGCCCGGAAATCCATCCGTTCTGCACCTTTCCTTTCAAAGGCGAAGGGTGCCGGTCCGGACTGCCGTATGGCGGCACCCGATTGCCTTGAAACCCTTTACTTTAGCCTTTGCTTGCGCCCGAAGTCAATCCATCAACCAGAAGGCGCTGCAGGAACATGAACAGCACGGTGATCGGAATGGCGATCAGAACCGCTCCGGCCGAGAACACGGTAAAGTTCGTATTTTGGTTGGTCGATACCATGTCGTACAAGCCGACGGCCAGTGTCCAATTTTCCTTGGTCCGCAGCACCAGTCTTGCAAAGATAAAGTCAACCCAAGGGCCGACGAACTGGGTCAGCGCGATGTAAGTCAGCATCGGCTTGGACAGCGGCAGGATAATTCGCGTGAAGATCTTGAAGTTGCTGGCGCCGTCAATTTTGGCCGCTTCATCCAAGGTTCTCGGAATCGTATCCAGGAAGCCCTTGGCTATAAACGTGCCGCCCAGCGGAGCACCGGCCGCATAAACGATGATAAGAGCCAGATGCGTATCAAGCAGATGGAACTCCTTAAGCAGCAAGTAAATGGCGATCATACTCATGAAGCCCGGGAACATCCCGAGAATCAGGATCGTAGACAAAGCTGTCTGCCGGCCCCGGAAGCGGAAGCGCGACACCGCATAGCTGGTGAGCAGCGTAAGCAGCACGCCGATCAGCATGGAGAAGACAGCAATCTTAAGCGTATTCAGGTACCACTGGCCAAACAGGATCGTATCCGACGTGAACAGTTCCTTATAGTGGTCGAGTGTAAAATGCTCCGGAATCAGCGTCTTGCTGTACAGCGATTTACCCGGCCGGAAAGAGCCGAGGACGACCCAAAGCGCCGGATATACAGCAGTAATCGCCAGCACGGCCAGAACCAGATAGCTGAGGGTCAGACGGATGGTTTTTCTAGCTTTTAACCCGCTCATTGAATCATATCCTCCTCTTTAAACGACTTCGTTCTGCGGTAGTTGTAGATAGAGAACGCGGCAATGATCAGGAAGATAATAATACCCACGGCGGAAGCCATGTTGTATTTGTTCTGATCAAGCGTCAGTTTATAGAGCCAGGTGACGAGCAGGTCGGTTGCACCCGCATACTGGTAATCCCCGACAACCGGATTCCCGTTGGTCAGCAGGAAGATCGCGTTAAAGTTGTTGATGTTGCCCGCAAACTGCATAATCAGCGTCGGAGCAGTGGAGAACAGAATCATCGGCAGGGTTACGATCCGGAATTTCTGGAAGCCGGTCGCACCGTCCACTTCTGCCGCCTCGTACATATCGCGCGGGATTGTAGTCAGTACGCCCATGATGAGAATCATGGAGACCGGAATACCAACCCACATATTGACGACAATAACGGTCACTTTAGCCCAGAACGGATCTGTCAGCCATGGCAGGCCGTCCAGACCGAAGTAGCCCAGATACTGGTTAATCGGACCAAACTGGCCGTTAAACATGTTGCGCATCACGAGCAGGGAGATCAGCTGAGGAATCGCATAAGGAATAATCAGAATGGTTCTCCAGAATCCTTTAAACTTGATGCCCTGCTGATTGATCAGAAGCGCTACCAGCAAACCGCCGAAATAAGTGGTGGCCGTTGACAGAACGGCCCAGATGATCGTCCAGATCAGGACGCCAAAGAACGTATGGCTCCAGGATTTGAGCGATACAAGGTTGCGGAACGTGTCAAAGCCGACCCAATCCACCAGCTTGGCAGGCGGAATATGATCCGGCGAAGAGTAGTTCGTGAAAGCAAGCAGGATCATAAAGATAATCGGCATAACAGTAAAGAACAGAATACCTGCAGCCGGCAGGGCCAGGAAGGCCTGCGCAAATTTATAATCCAGAATATAACGCACAGACTGTGCGAAACTGTTGGGTTTGACCCCTTGTTCCCGTTCAGCAGCCGTTCTGCGGGCATCCCGGATATTCATGACATAAATCAGAATAAAAATAAGCAGGATTATCAGCGTAATCAAGCTTTGTACAAGCAGATAAATGGAGTGATCCCCGTTAACGAATTTCCCGTTAACCTTGTGTCTTGCCGTTTCTCCCAGTGTGGCCATTCCCCAGAGCGCTCTGCCGAGCCTGCTGCTGAAATAGAAGATCCCCACCGCTTCGACGAGCAGATAAAGAATACCTTTGATGAATTGGCGGTTATATATTTGTCCCAATCCCATGCTTAAAATCGACAGTATAGTGGCTTTATTGCGGTGTCGGTCCATTCTCTTCTCCTTCCCTTCGCCAAACCATGGAAGTGCCCGCCGCTCTTCCAAGCGGCGGGCGGTCTTCTTACGGTTTGTTGTTGTCAGCCGGCTTATTTAGCCGCGCCGTTATTCAAATCCTTGATTTGCTGAGCGGCTTTATCCATTGCTTCCTTAGGATCTTTGCCGTTATCCCAGATTTCAGGCAAAGCTGCGTTCACAGGTGACCATACGTTGCCCATTTCAGGAATGGAAGGCATTGGCTGAGAGTTTTGAGTCTGCTCGGCAAATGCGGAGATATAGGGATCGTTCTTGATTTGGTCGGATTCAAGAGCTTCTTTGTTCGTTGGAATAGCGCCGACTTTTTCATTCAGTGTCAACTGAGCTTCTTTCGTTGTTGCAAATTCCGCGAACAATTTGGCCGCATTTGGATATTGAGTAAAGGAGTTTACATACCAAGCCTTGATACCGGAGAAGGAGATCGCTGCTTTACCGCCGATTGTAGGGATTGGAGCTACGCCCAGGTTGTCGCCGAGTGCTGCTTTGTAGCCGGCAAGCTCCCAAGGACCGTTGATATCCATAGCTACGTCGCCGGAGTTGAACAAGCTGCGTTTGATGTCCGGGTTGATGTCGCCGCTCTTAACTGGAAGAACTTCTTTCAAGGCTACATAAGTCTTCAAACCTTCAATTGCAGCATCGCTGTTGATGCCGATGTCATCTTTGTCTGTACCGTTCTGGCCGTAAATGTAACCGCCGGTTGTAGCGATAAACGGATAGTTATAGTACATGTTGCCTGTTTCCCACATGATGCCGTATTTATTCTTGGACTTATCTGTATAAGTTTTGCCGAAGGCAATTACGTCGTCAAAGGATTTTGGCGCTTCCTTCACAAGGCTCTTATTGTAGTACAGCGCATAAGTTTCAGCGGATCTAGGATATCCGTAAAGCGCGCCGTCATAGGTTACAGCCTGAATGGAAGCTTCTGTGTTATTGTTTGTAGTTTCTTCAGCAAACTCGTCGTTCTCAAGCAGCAATCCGGCTTCTACCGCTCTGCCCAGGTTGTCGTGAGGGAATACTACAACGTCTGCAGCCAGTCCCGAAGGTCCGTCCTGTGTGAGCTTCGTAACCTGATCGGCAGGTGCTACTTCTTCAATCTTAACAGGTACGCCGTATTTCTCTGTAAACTGCTTGGCGATTTCATCTGTATAAACTCTTTCTTCCTTACTATCCCAAACCACCAGCTGGGCGCCGTCTTCAGGCGTAATTGCTGCACCGCCTGCCGAGTCATTCGTGCTGCTGTTCGCTGCGCTTTCCGTCCCCGCGTTGCTGCTTGCGTCAGCCGCTGCATTTCCCCCGTTGTTGCTTGAACCGCATGCCGTAATAGACACCATCAGGGTCAGGGCAGCGAGCAATGCCGTAAACTTCTTCCGTTTCATAAATGTGAATCCCCTTTCTCATCGTTTATAAAATGGTCCTGCAGAGAAGCAAAATATAGCGCAAACGATTCCACAAGAAACGGCATTTTCTCTTGTTATTTCCGATTTACCAATCGTTTATAACCGTTTTCTGTCCGTTTTCTCTTTTGGAAAGCGCTTCATTACTGTCGCAATCATACAACAGCATGCCCATACTGTAAAAACGTTTGCACAAATCATTTTAGGCTGTTTTCACTGGTTTCTCTCTAGTTTGCTCGTTAAATCTCTTTGTTTCGTAAAAATTCGAATTTATACAAAGCTCACTTCCTATGCTATAGTGTTTCCGAAATGAAAATGCTGGATGGATGGCAACAGGAGTTTTTGGGGAAACTTTCCTTATTCAAGCCGTCAAAGCCGCTCTAGACAACGGCCAGCTGATAATTTGAAGGCAATGTGTTCCGTAAGGTACATCCTCGGCTATTGTGCAGCAGCCCGGGTCATGTGCCTTTTTCATTTTTGGTCTAACTAAAAAAGGAGGAATTTAACATGCAGCTTGAAGCGGTTTACCACCGTCCGAAATTAAACTGGGCCTATGCTTATGATGAAAAAACCATTCATCTGAGACTCCGAACCAAGAAGAATGACGTATCCGAGGTGTTCGCCTGGACGGGCGACAAATATGCCTGGGACGATACGAAAGAGCTGATTCCGATGGAGAGAGCTTGCAGCGATGTCATGTTCGACTATTGGGAATGCGAAGTGCAGCCTCCCTTCCGCCGCCTGAAATATGGATTTCTGCTGAAGAACGGCGACGAGGCCTGGTGGATGACGGAAACCGACTTCCTTCAGGAACGGCCTAAAGTGCCGGATCGGCTGTTTGACTTTCCTTTTATCAACCCGGTTGATATTTTTAAAGCCCCGGAGTGGGTTAAGGACGCTGTGTTCTATCAAATCTTTCCCGAGCGTTTCGCTAACGGGGATTCCTCTTTGGACCCGGAAGGCGTTCTGCCATGGGGCGGCAAGCCTGAACGGGATAACTTTTTCGGCGGCGATCTGCAGGGCGTGATTGATCATCTCGACCATCTAACCGAGCTTGGCGTAACGGGCATTTATTTCACCCCGGTCTTCGAGGCGACAACAAACCACAAATACGATACGCAGGATTATATGAAGATCGACCCTCATTTTGGAGATAAGGACACGCTGAAGAAGCTTGTGGATCTGTGCCACGAGCGCGGCATCCGGGTACTGCTGGACGCGGTATTTAATCACGCCGGGCGCACCTTCGCTCCATTTGTGGATGTACGGGAGAATGGAGAACAGTCGAAATATAAAGACTGGTTCCACATCCGTGAGTTCCCGCTGAACGTGAAGGACGGCATCCCGACCTACGATACCTTTGCATTCGAACCGATGATGCCGAAGCTGAACACCGAGCATCCTGAAGTGAAAGAGTATCTGCTGAACGTGGCGGAATATTGGATCAAGGAGACCGGCATCGACGGCTGGCGTCTGGATGTGGCCAACGAAGTCGACCACTATTTCTGGCGCGAATTCCGCCAAAGAGTCAAAGCCGTTAATCCGGACGCCTATATCCTGGGCGAAATCTGGCATGAAGCCTCGCCATGGCTGCAGGGAGACCAGTTTGACGCCGTGATGAACTATCCGTTCACCGATGCCGTTCTCGACTTTGTAGTCCGCGGCACGCTGGACGCCAGACAGTTTACAGAAGCCATCGGCAGACAGCTGTCCCGCTATCCGCGCCAGGCAAGCGAAGCTGCCTTCAATCTGCTGGACAGCCATGATACGCCGCGCCTGCTCACCCTGTGTGAAGGCAGCAAGAGCAAAATGAAGCTGGCCTCCCTGTTCCAGTTCACTTATCCGGGAACGCCATGCATTTATTACGGTGATGAGATCGGGATGGACGGCGAGCAGGATCCGGACTGCCGGAAATGTATGGTTTGGGAAGAAGAGAACCAGGACCGCATGCTGTTTGATTTCTACCGCAGACTGATTGAAGTGCGGAAGTCGAACCCTGCACTGCGGACCGGCTCCCTGCATTTCCTTCAGGCGGAAGCCGGCGGCACCACTCTCGCTTATGAACGGCGCCTTGGAGATGAGAGTCTGCTGGTTCTGCTGAATAACGATGCTACGATCCAGACTATTCAAGTGGCTCAGCCTGATGGAAGCTGGAAGGATGAATTCACCGGAGAAGTTTATGAAGCCAAGCGGGGACGGCTGAGTGTGAAGCTGCCGGCATACGGATATGCCATTCTTGTCCCTGTCAAGTAAGCGCAACTATTTACAAGATTCAAAGCATCCATTAAGATAAGGGCAAACGGTTTCACTAAAGGAGGTTGCTCATGGCTGTAACGATTAAGGATGTTGCAAAAATGGCCGGAGTATCACCATCCACCGTGTCCCGGGTGCTGTCCAATCATCCCAGAATCAGCGCAGAAACCTCCAGAAAAGTGAAAGATGTGATGGAGGAACTCGGCTACCATCCCAATATCATGGCGAAGAGCCTCGTGTCCAAAACGACAAACACCATTTGTGTGCTCCTGCCGAAGCCGGCAGAGGAGCTGTTCTCGAACCTCTTCTTCATGGAGCTGATCCGGGGCATTGTCGCACAGGCGAACCGCGCCGGCTACGATGTTCTGCTCAGCTCCGGAAGCAGCGAGAAGGAAGAGCTCGGGGCAGTATCCCGGCTGCTGAACGGCCGCAGGGTTGACGGTGCAATCCTTCTCTACTCGAGAAAAGACGATCCCGTTGTCGATTTCCTGCTTGAGCACGGTTATCCTTTTACACTGATCGGGCGGAGTGAAGAGCATCCGGACATCTTGACCGTAGATACGGATAACGTCCAGGCCGCTTATGACGCCACCAAGCATTTGATTACGATGGGCCATGAGCGGATTGGATTTGTCAGCGGGCCGCCTAACCTGGTCGTTTCCCAGGACCGGCTGCTCGGCTACCGCCTGGCGATGGCCGACTCGGAGCTTGAAGTTCGTCCGGAATGGATTGTGGAGGGTGAGTTTCTGCAGGAGAGCGGGTACCGGGCCATGTCGTTTATCATGAACCTGCCGGCCCGCCCGACTGCGCTTGTTGTAGTCGATGATATGGTTTCGTTTGGCGTTCTAAGGGGACTGCATGAGCTGAAATACAAGGTGCCCGATGATCTGGGCATTGTGAGCTTTAACAACATTCCGCTGTCGGAGCTCTCAACCCCGCCGATCAGCAGCATTGACATCGGCATCTACCACCTGGGCTATACAGCCTCCCAGCTGCTCATTCAAGCGATTCAGAATGACGGCGCAGGCTATCAGCCGGTAAGACAGGTGATTCCTCACAGGCTGATTGTCCGTGAGTCCTCTGCTTTCGCTGTTCCGCGGAAGTAAGCGCCCTCTGGCCTGCAAGACCCGGCATACGGTGGACCGGGCCGGCATCAAATATATGAAGCAGCCTGCTGCTTCATATATTTTTTAAAGCTTGTTCAAACGTTTGCGCAATTTATGATCATTTGATGACTTATTTATACGAGGAGGCAATATAAATGGAGGCCATACAAGCTTGCCTGTTTGATCTGGATGGAGTTCTGGTGGATACCGCCAAATATCATTACCAGGCTTGGAAGCGCTTAGCTGAGGAGCTTGGATTTGAATTTACCGAGCAGGACAATGAACGGCTGAAAGGGGTTAGCCGGGATGCTTCGCTGCAGATTCTGCTTGAGGTTGGCGGCATCACCGTAGAGGAAGAGGAAAGAAAGCGGCTGGCCGAGCGTAAGAATAACTGGTATGTCGAGTCCATTTCACGCATGGATGCTTCCGAAATCCTGCCCGGCGCGCTTGAGTTCCTTAAGGACTGCCAGGCTAATGGCATCAAGACCGCCCTCGGCTCCGCCAGCAAGAACGCCCAGCTGATTCTGAACAATACGGGCCTTGCCGCCTATTTCGACGCCATTGTTGACGGTACTTTAACCTCCAGAGCCAAACCGGATCCCGAAGTGTTCTTGCTCGGCGCCGAGAAGTTAGGCGTTGCCCCTTCGGCCTGTGTCGTCTTTGAAGACGCCGAGGCTGGAATTGAAGCGGCAGTGCGTGCAGGCATGCGGTCCGTTGGCATTGGTTCGCCCGCTATTTTGACCAAGGCTGCTCTCGTCCTCCCTTCCCTGGAAGGCTTCTCAGCCGATCGGTTATTTCAGGAGCTTAAGGCAGCTATTTAATCCTGACGGCACAAGCAAGGATATAAGCGTGCGGCCTGTTTCCTCTTACTTCCATAAATAAAGCTAATGACAAAGGAGCCGGTAATCATGAAGCAGTATTTAAAAGTTGACGAATGGTCCATTATTGAGGATTCGTTTGATCCATCGACGCAGGAAATTTCGGAAAGTATCTTCAGCATCGGCAATGGTTATATGGGCCAGCGGGCCAATTTCGAAGAGCAGTACGGCGGACGTACGCTGCAGGGCAGCTATATGGCCGGCGTTTATTATCCCGATAAGACACGGGTCGGCTGGTGGAAAAACGGTTATCCCGAATATTTTGCAAAGGTTCTGAATTCGACCAACTGGATCGGCATTGATGTCGAAATTGACGGAACTCCGCTGGACCTGGCCAGCTGCAAGGTTAAGGAATTCAGACGCGAGCTGAACATGAAAGAAGGCGTGCTGTCCCGCGCATTCGTGGCCGAGCTGGAGGACGGCAAAGAGATCCGGGTTGAGGCTGTACGCTTTGTGAGCGCCAAACGGCATGAGATCGGTGCAATCCGCTACGCCGTCACCCCGCTGAACTTCAGCGGCAAGCTGAACTTCACGCCTTACCTGGACGGAGATATTCAGAACAAGGACTCCAACTACGAAGAGAAGTTCTGGAGCGAGGTTGAGAAGCAGGCCGGGGCAGGCGGCGGATACCTGACGCTCAAAACGAAAAAGCTCGACTTCCATGTCACCTCAGTTATGTCTTACCTGCTGCAGAAGGACGGACAAACGATCCAGCCTGAACCGACTGCGATTGAACGGGAAAAATATGTGGCAGGCACATTTACCATCGATGCTGCGCAGGGCGAAACCGTAACCCTGTTCAAATACGTTGCGAATGTTACCTCCCGCAATTTCGGGCTTGGACAGCTTGTTGAAGCCGGTCAGAAGCTGGTGCAGGAAGCTGCAGAAGCAGGCTTTGACGTGCTGCTGCAGGAGCAGTCGGAAGCTTGGGCCGCTAAATGGAAGGAAAGCGACATCGTCATTGAAGGCGACCCGGCAGCGCAGCAGGCGATCCGGTTTAATATTTTCCAATTGAACCAGACTTATAACGGCGAAGACGACCGTCTGAATATCGGGCCTAAAGGCTTTACCGGGGAAAAATACGGCGGCAGCACGTACTGGGACACTGAAGCTTACTGCCTGCCTTTCTACCTGAGCACAGCGGACTCTTCCATCGCCCGCAACCTGCTGATCTACCGCTACAAACATCTTGAGAAGGCCCGCGAGAACGCGCGCAAGCTCGGGTTCACCAAAGGCGCCCTGTATCCGATGGTTACGATGAACGGCGAGGAATGCCATAACGAATGGGAGATTACGTTTGAGGAGATCCACCGCAACGGCGCGATCGCCCATGCCATTTATGATTATGTGAACTATACCGGCGACAAGGCTTATCTCGGCCAATATGGTCTCGAGGTGCTCGTTGAAATCTCCCGGTTCTGGGAGCAGCGGGTTACCCGCTCCACCGCTAAAGGCAAATACGTTATGCTTGGCGTAACCGGCCCGAACGAATATGAAAATAACGTCAACAACAACTGGTACACCAACCGGATTGCCGCTTGGACGCTGGAATACACCCTCGAAGTGCTGGCAGAGCTGGAGAAGAATGAACCTGCCCGTTATGCCGAACTGAAGGAACAGCTGAAGCTGGAGAACGAAGAGCAGTCGGCCTGGAAGGATATCATCGCCAATATGTACTATCCTTACGACGAGGAACGCGGAGTCTTCCTGCAGCAGGACGGCTTCCTGGACAAAGAGCTGCTTCCGGTCAAAGAGCTGGATCCGGTACACCTGCCGCTGAATCAGAACTGGTCCTGGGACCGCATTCTGCGCTCCTGCTATATTAAACAGGCTGACGTGCTGCAGGGGCTTTATTTCCTGGGCGACCGCTACGATCTGGAGACGAAGAAGCGGAATTTCGATTTCTACGAGCCGCTGACCGTTCACGAGTCCTCCCTGTCCCCTTGCCTGCATAACATTTTGGCCTGCGAGCTTGGATACCGGGAAAAAGCTTATGAAATGTATCTGCGTACTGCCCGCCTCGACCTCGACAACTACAACAACGATACCGAAGACGGCTGCCACATTACGAGCATGGCCGGCACCTGGATGTCTGTCGTTCAAGGCTTCGGCGGCCTGCGTGTAGCCAATGGGGAGCTTGTGCTCAAGCCGTTTATTCCGGAGCACTGGACTTCGTTCTCGTTCAAGGTTATGTTCCGCGGCGCACGGTTAAAAGTTAGTGTGCAGGGCGATGAAATTACGGTTTATAACGAGACCGAAACACCGGCTCCTGTGCGCATCTACGAGCAGAGCTTTACCGTAGAGGGCCTGTCGGAAATTAAATCCTTTAACGTTAAAGCCAGTGTATAAATCAGAAAAATGCCTCAACAGGAGGAAACAGCAATGAATCGAGCATACTGGAAAGAAGCGGTTGTTTATCAAATCTATCCGCGCAGCTTTAAAGACAGCAATGGAGACGGGATCGGCGATCTGAAAGGGATAACGTCCAAGCTGGATTATCTGAAGGAACTTGGCGTAGACGTGGTCTGGCTGTCTCCGGTCTATAAATCGCCTAATGACGATAACGGCTATGACATCAGCGATTACTACGACATTATGGATGAATTCGGCACCCTGGCCGATTGGGAAGAGCTGCTTGAAGGCCTGCACAGCCGCGGCATCAAGCTGATGATGGACCTGGTGGTTAACCATTCTTCCGATGAGCACGCCTGGTTTGTCGAATCCCGCAAATCGAAGGATAACCCTTACCGCGACTACTATATCTGGCGCAAGGGCGGCCCGGACGGAAGTCCTCCGAACAACTGGGGCTCCTTCTTCAGCGGTTCGGCCTGGCAGTATGACGAAGCAACGGACGAATATTATCTGCACTTATTCTCAAAGAAACAGCCTGATCTGAACTGGGAGAATCCGCAGGTCCGTTCCTCCATTTACGAGATGATGAAGTTCTGGCTGGATAAAGGCGTGGACGGCTTCCGGATGGACGTGATTAACGTAATCTCCAAGGCTGAGGGCCTGCCTTCCAATGGAACGGAGAAGTTTGGCGACGGCAGTCCGTACTTTATGAACGGGCCCCGCGTTCACGAATTTCTGCATGAAATGAACCGGGAAGTGCTGTCCAAATATCCGGTGATGACCGTCGGTGAAACGCCGGGCGCAACCGTGGAAGAAGCGAAGAAATACACGGCCGAAGACCGCGAAGAGCTGCAAATGCTGTTCCAATTCGAGCATATGGACATTGACTCCGGCGTGGGAGGCAAATGGGACGTGGCCAATTGGACGCTTCCGAAGCTTCGGCAGGTGCTGGACAAATGGCAGCATGGCCTCGCCGAGCAAGGCTGGAACAGCCTGTATCTCAACAACCATGACCAGCCCCGGATGGTCTCCCGCTTTGGCGATGACGGCCAGTACCGGGTGCAGTCGGCCAAGATGCTGGCCACCCTGCTCCATACGCTGAAAGGTACGCCGTACATCTATCAGGGCGAAGAAATCGGCATGACCAACGTCCGGTTTGAATCGCTTGACGATTACAGGGATATCGAGATTCATAACATGTACCGGGAGAAAGTAACCGAGGGCGGCGAAGATCACGATACGATCCTGCAGGCGATTTACACCAAAGGACGCGATAATGCCCGCACACCGATGCAGTGGAGCAGTGAGCCTAACGGCGGCTTCACTACCGGAACACCTTGGATCAAGGTGAACCCGAACCACAAGGAGATCAATGTAGAGCAGGCGATGCAGGATCCGGACTCTATTTTTCATTATTACAAGAAGCTGCTCTCTCTCCGCAAGGAGAACCTGATCATGGCATATGGGGAATACACCCCTATTCTGCCCGAGCATGAGGATCTTTACGCCTATACCCGCACGCTCGGCGACGAGCAGTGGCTGGTTCTGCTGAATTTCTTCGGCCGGGAAATCAAGCTCGAGCTGCCGGAAGAGCTGCAGATTGCGGGTAAATCCCTTATTATCGGGAACTATCCGGAAGAAGGAGCAAGCACCGAAGTGCTCCGTCCGTATGAAGCCAGAGTGTACCGGATGAGAGGCTAAACGTAAACGGAAAATTAGCGGTCCGGCGAGCTATTGGCCGGCTCCGGAAGTAAGACGATAGCAATGACTATAGCAAGACGATAGCAATAACGATAGCAATAACGATAGCAACGGTCCATTCGAAGTACACTCCTTAGAAGAGGCGTTGGTCTGAACCTCTGGTTCAACCGATGTATTCTAGGGGGTGTATTTTTTTTGCCGGCAAGAGTCCTTATGTACAATTAAAATTGGTTTAGTCTTTCTATAGCGAAAAAAAAGCCGCAATTACCTTGCGGCTTTTTAAACCTTTTTCCATGTATACCATTGCCATAAAGAATACCTTCACACAAGCCTGCCTCTCGTCGATGCAGAACCACACTAACGCCCGATCAGAATCCAGCTCCACTTCCATCTGCGCAGCAGTTTGTAGAAGCCCAGCGACAGCAGCAATATAACCGGGGCCCCCAGCCAAGTCAAATAATGATAATAAGCGCCGTACCGGTTCACCGCCTCCAGCCTCCAATAATGGAGAAACAGCGGGTGTACGAGAAAGATAGCGAACGACGCCGCGCCTATGCCGGACAGAAAACGGGCCAGCCAGCTGTTGTTCAATAGCCGGAATAGCCCATTCGCAATTATCAGCAGGGAAAGGCATGCCGAAGCGGTGAACAGGTAATAGATACCGAAGTTAAAGTACATTTTGTAAGGGATCAGCCGCGGCTCCCACTCGTAATAAAGCTTGCTCGCAAAGACGAACGCAAGGCCGCTCAGGATAAAGGCCGGAAGCAGCAGCCAAAGCCACTTCGACAGCACGGCGGTTACCCGCTCGTAATTCATGCCTGCCAGGGCTCCCAGTGAAAATAACAGAAAATAGGTCGCAAAGATATCGCCGGACGGCCAGTGCAGCACTTTGTTGTTCAGAAAATAAAAAGCCGTCTGAAACAGCACTGCAAAAGGAATCAGGAACCTCGCGGCGTGCTTCTTCTGCAGGATAAAGAGCAGCAGAGGAAACAGCACATAATACTGGATCAGCATGACAAAATAGTACAAATGCTCATAATTATTGCCGGTGAGCAGGCTGCCGAGGAACTGCTTCATATGATCAAATGGAGCGTTTCCCTTCTCGCTCTGGACCATCAGAAAATAAACAAACGACCAGACCACATAAGGGACAAAGATGTACAGCAGGCGTTTCTTGTAAAAACCTGCCACCCACCCTCTCCTGGGCCGCTCAGGGTCCCAATAATTGTAGAAGAGCACCAGTCCGCTCAGAAACACAAACGATGGAACGGCGAACTGGCTGAATCTGTTCCAGAAATCGTAGAATATGGCTAAAAGGCTGTCAGGACGCTGCCGCATTCTCACAACCGGATTTGAAGTCACATGAATGATAATAACGGCCGAAATGGCCAGCGCCCTGTAAATGTCCAGGCTTTCAATCTTGGGCTTGGCGGCCGGCCTGGATGCCGGCTTCTGCACAGGTGTCGTGTTCAGCATCGGAGAAGTCACTTTGGAATCCCTTCTTTCGGCGGTCATTCGTCGAATTACCCCTTTAATTCTGGTTTCGTCCCCTGTCTATTCTTAACTTTACCCAAACCTGAATGCCGCCAAGCGAACCTAAGAAGTGGCAAATCCTCCCAAAGAATATAAATTAAGCCTGGTCAATCCAGACGGTTTTATCCAGGACAGGCTCCCGTTTGCCGGCTGGCAGCTCTTTCACTGCAGGATAGCCGATGTACAGGAATCCCAGCATTTTACCCTGATCGCCAAGTCCAAACGTCTTGTTCATCACCGGATGATAGGCCTGCTCGCCGGTTCTCCAAACGGCAGCCAGATTCAAGCCGTGGATCTCCAGCAGCATGTTCTGGATAGCGGCGAATACGGCGCCGTACTCTTCCAGCTCTACGACACCCGGCTTATCCGAGGGCTGGACCGCTACGCCGATAATAACGGGGGCGCGTTTGACCTTCTCTTCAGCCTTGGCCAGCAGCTCGGCCGCCTGCTCTTCGCTGACATCCCCCGCTTCCAGCCTGGAGATTTCAGCCAGCGCACGCGCAAGCTTCTTGCGTCCTTCCCCTTTCATCACAAAAAACGTCCAGGGCTCAGTGCGCCGGTGGTTCGGGGCCCACGTCCCTGCTTCCAATATGCGTTCAATCAATTCCCGGGAAACGGCTTCTCCTGTCACTTTGCCGATGCTTCGGCGGGTGCGGATGGCTTCAAAAATATTCATTTTCTGATCATTCCCTTCCAAATTGATGATGTCCATGTTCAGCCTATCCTTTCTGATGTCCTTCGTCAACCTGCAATAAGAAAACGCTGTCATCAGCGGAACAGCTGTGAATTAGCCGCTTTGCGCGGCGTTATGCGCTTGCCCGTTGCGAGGCTTGCCAGGCTTTATACCGGATAAAGCTTGTCCTTGCGCACATATTCGAGCAGGTGGTCTACGGAGCGCATCGCATACTCCTTATGAAGCAGTTCCCCGCCTTGCAGAATGACCACGGCAGGCACGCTTTCAATCCGCCAGCGCTCCCGCAGCATGGGGGCAAAATTGATGTTGAGCTTGGAGAGCCGCACGCAGCGCCCGGTTGCTCCGGCAACCTCCAGCATCCGCTCCCCAACCCGGCAGGTTCCGCACATCGGCGTGGAGAACAGGACGACTTCCCGCCCCTGGCCGGGTTCGAGCCGGCTGAGGAGCTGTTGTTCGGTGATTTCCGGCAGCGGCATGTGTCTTCACTTCCTTTTTAACGTAAATACTGGGCTGTTCATTATTTAACTTCTTGTTAACAATAGCAAATCCTCTATTTAACAAACGTGAGATAAGGTTTTCTATAGAGAATTTGTCCATGCGGCAAATTTTATAAAGCTTATTTCTATATTTAACCCAAGAAACTAAGGAGGTCATGATTAATTTGAGAAGAAAAAGGTTAAAAAAAGCGCTGCCGGCAGCCCTGTTCTCCGCGTCGCTCCTGCTCGGCTCCCTGAACGCTGCGGCCGCAGAGACTGGAGTTATTCCGTCCGATGTAACACCGCCTTCAGCGGCATGGGGAACCTTCGCAGACAGCTATAAGAATAACAGCACCGACCATATGTCCCCGGACGAGAATCCGGCCCTCGGCATCCTCTCCGGCTACAGCAGCCTCTGGAAGACCGGCGACGCCTGGAATACAGGCACCAAGCTGAACCAGGCGCTCCTTGACGCCAATATTCAAAAGGTTGTAGACATCACGAACAGCCGCACCCAAAGAGAAGCGGAAGCTGCTTATTACGATGACCGGAGAAACCAGAGCTACAGCGTTTCCGACGGCTTGGGCCCGCTAACTGAAGCTTTCCGGGCTTACGCCTGGGCCTCCACAACGATCGACAGCATTCCGGCGGATGCGACAACTACAAAATATGACGACAAAGGCAGCGCCGGCAGCACCGATTCGCCGCTCGGCCCCATGGTCAAGCTCGTCAGTACGCTGCGCGGCAGCTATTCCTCCACTTCTCCGGCCAAAGCCTTCTTCCAGTATCCGCGCCCTTTCCGCTGGAGCGATGAGGTTGTCGTCGTTCCGCAGCTGGTTCCGGCGGAGAACGCCGATCCGACCAATGACGGCGGCTATCCGAGCGGACATACCAACGCTGCTTATCTGGCCGCATTCGCCATGGCCTATGCCGTCCCTGAGAGGTTCCAGGAGCTGCTGACCCGCGCCTCCGAGCTGGGCAACAACCGGATTGTCGCCGGTATGCACTCTCCGTTTGACGTCATGGGCGGCCGGATGATGGCGACCGCGCTGGCGGCGGCGATTCTGAATGATCCCGATAATGCTGACATCAAGAAAGCCGCTTATAATAACGCGCATGAGGTACTGCTGGCGAAGATCGGCACCTCCGAGGACCGGTTCAGCAACTATGAGAGCAACAAGAAGGCCTTCACCGAACGGCTGACTTACGGCTTCACGCCAACCGGCGACACCAGCAAACCGGTGGTTGTGCCAAAAGGAGCCGAGGTGCTGCTTGAGACACGCCTGCCGTATCTGGATGCCACGCAGCGCCGCTGGGTGCTCGCAACGACCGGACTGCCTTCCGGCAATCCGGTGCTGGACGACGCCGAGGGCTGGGGCCGCCTCAACCTGTTTGCGGCTGCAGACGGCTACGGTGCGTTCGCGCAGGACGTGACGGTTAACATGGACGCAGCCAAAGGCGGCTTTAATGCCGAGGACAGCTGGCGCAACGACATCTCCGGCTCCGGCAGGCTGACCAAGACCGGGACAGGCACCCTGCACCTGGAAGGAAACAACTCGTACACCGGCGGCACGCAGGTGGAACTGGGAACGCTGGAGGCGGATTCCCAGACAGCCCTGGGCAACGGAGCAGTTACGAATAACGGCGGCACGGTAAGTGAAGACGCGGCTGGAGCGGTGCAGATTGGCGGCGGCTTCACGCAATCCGCTAACGGCACGCTGGAGCTGAACATCAGCAGCAAGGCTGACGTTCTGCAAATCCAAGGCGAAGCCGCTCTGGGCGGAAAGCTGGTGCTGAACTTTGCGGGCGGCTTTGTGCCGGAGGACGGTTTTACGATTATACAGAGCGGTTCTGTGAAGGCCGGAAGCAGGTTCGCTTCCGTTACCGCAACCGGTCTGCAAAGCTCGTATCAAACGGAGCTGGTCTATACCGCAGACAGCGTGCAGCTGCGCGTGACGAAGAAATAAGCCTGATCCGCAGCGCACCCAGGTCTTAAAACATCAAAATCCCCCCATCTGAGCACTTCCAGTGCCCGGATGCGGGGATTATTTTTTTCCACATTTAGAACAGCAGAAAAATGGTTCTTGACCTCCCCGGTATTCTGCGTTACTATGTAGTAGTAATAAGTAACACTAAATACATGTATTACAGAGTACTGAACAAATAAAGCGATATACAGATGGAGGTACCGATTTGGATAACATTACGGAAATGCTGAAAGGAGTGCTTGAGGGTTGTGTGCTTGAAATCATCAGCCGCGGCGAAACGTACGGCTATGAAATCACGCATCAGCTGCGGGAGCTTGGGTTCGCCGATGTCGTTGAAGGCACCGTGTATACCATTACCATGAGGCTGGAGAAGAACAACCTGGTCGACATTGAGAAGAAGCCCTCCACGATGGGACCGCCGAGAAAATTTTACACCCTCAATGCGGAAGGTCAGGAGCAGCTGAAAATCTTTTGGAGAAAATGGGATTTCATCTCCAGTAAAATGAACGAGCTCAAAGCCAAATCACCGGAAGGGGCGAAGAACAATGAATTTATTTGAGAAAATGATCGGAAGCCTGGATGACAAGCGGGAATGGAGAGCGCTCGAGGCACGGGCAAAAGCACTGCCAAGCGAATACCGCAAGGCTTATAAAGCGATCCAGAAATATCTGTGGACCGCTGGCGGCACTACCGACTGGAAGGACATCAGCCGCATCTTTGGCAGCCTGCTCGACCTCTTCGAGGAAGGTGCAGCGGAAGGCAGAAAGGTCACTGACCTGACGGGCGAGGACGCAGCCGCTTTCTGCGACGAACTTGTGAAGGACACGACGACCTGGAAAGATAAGTACCGCAAGAAGCTGAATGATACGCTTGGCCGCGGCTGACGCAGGAAGGCCATCCAACCGACAATTCAACCGGTCCGACTGAATAGCTGATTACCAAGGAGGAATGCCCTCTTCCGCTGTTCAGTTTTATTTTTACACCAGTAGTCAGTAATACAGATTATCAGTCAGACAGAGTAGAGGCATGAAACGGCTAGGCTAACTTTTATAAGGAGGAATAACGATGGGCCATACAGCGATTTCGGTAAGAGGATTAACAAAGTCTTTTAAAGACAAAGAGGTCTTGAAAGGGGTGGATTTTGAGGTGGGGCGCGGGGAGATTTTTGCGCTGCTGGGCTCAAACGGAGCGGGCAAAACGACGACGGTGAACATTCTCTCCACTCTGGTAAAGCCGGATGGCGGCGAAGCAGAGATTTGCGGCTTTGACGTTCAGCGTCAGCCGGAGCAGGTGCGCCGGAGCATCAGCCTTACAGGACAGTTTGCCGCTATAGACGGCATGCTGACCGGACGGGAAAATCTGATCATGATCGCCAAGCTGCGGGGAGTTCCCCATCCGGTTCAAACCGCCGGCAGCCTGCTTGACAGATTCAGCTTGAAGGAAGCGGCTAACCGCCGTGCGGACAAATATTCCGGCGGCATGAAGCGCCGGCTCGATATTGCCATGAGTCTGATCGGGACTCCGGCCGTTATTTTTCTCGATGAACCGACGACTGGGCTTGACCCCGAAGCGCGGATTGAAGTCTGGAATACCGTCAAGGAGCTTGCCGGCGGCGGCACGGCCATCGTGCTGACTACGCAGTATCTGGAGGAAGCAGAACAGCTGGCTGACCGGATCGGCATTCTGCATGGCGGAACCCTCATCAAGACGGGCACTCTGTCCGAGCTGAAGAAGATGTTCCCCCCGGCGAAAGTGGAATATATCGAGAAGCAGCCGACACTTGAGGACATTTTTCTTGAAATCATCGGCAATAAGGAGGAGAAATAAATGAGAAATCCAACAGGAGTACTGCTTGGACGCATGATGCGCACGATTCTGAGAAGTCCGGATACGATTATTACGGTGGCGATTACCCCGATCATGATGATGCTGCTCTTTGTCTACGTATTTGGCGGCGCTATACAAACAGGCACGGGCCCTTATATCAACTATTTACTGCCGGGAATTCTGCTGATCGCCATCGCGTCCGGCATAGCGTACACCTCCCTGCGTCTCTTTACAGATGTAAAAAGCGGGCTGATGGCGCGTTTCATGACCATGCCCATCAAGCGGTCGTCGGTCCTATGGGCCCATGTGCTGACCTCGTTAGTGTCCAACGCACTCACTGTCTTGGTGGTAATCCTCGTCGCGCTCGTGATGGGCTTCCGTTCCCACGCTGATCTTCTGCACTGGCTCGCCGCAGCCGGCATCCTCGGGGTGTTTACAATGGCGCTGGCCTGGCTGGCGGTCATTACCGGATTGACAGCCCGATCTATGGAAGGGGCGACGGCCTACTCGTATCCGCTGATTTTTCTCCCCTTTATCAGTTCAGCCTTTGTCCCTACCGAAACGATGCCCCAAATAGTCCGCGCATTCGCAGAGCACCAGCCGGTCACCTCCATCGTGAATTCGATTCGCGCCCTCCTGTATGAGGGAACGGTTGGCAGTGAAATCTGGACAGCGCTGGCCTGGTGCATCGGCATCATGATCGTTTCTTACTTCGTTGCCAGAAGAGCCTTTAAGCACCAATTAGGCTAGGTGTCCAGCCCATACAAGACCATACAAGACAGAAAGTGACCCGCTGCGATAGAAAAAGAAAAAGGGACTGCCCTGCAAGGCGGCCGTGACCGCGGCCGCTTGCTCCGGCAAGCCCTCTATCACGTATATGCCATCCTCGCGGGCAGCCCTTAATTATTTTTATGCAAAATAATTTTTATGCAAAATAAAATCCTTGCTCAAGATCGGCAATCAGACCGGGCTGCGCCGGTGTCCAGCCTGTAAGCTCCCGCGTTGCCTGAGCCGCCTGCGCAGTGTTGTATAAGCTTGTGACGTCAAGGGAAGAAAGGGCGCCAAGAAAGCCGAAATGGGCGGCTGCTTCTTCAGGTGTGAGGCTGACCGCCGGCACATTCAGCTGGCGGCCGATGACCGCAGCGATCTCGCGGAGCGGAATGCCTTCGTCGCCGGCACCGAGCAGCCGTGAGCCTGCCGGAGCGCATTCCAGCGCCAGACGGTACAGAACAGCCGCATCCAGGCGGTGAATGGCCGGCCAGCGGTTCATGCCGTCGCCGATGTAGGCGGCGGTGCCTTTTTCCCGGGCGGCATTGATCATCATAGGCACAAATCCCTTATCGCCTTCGCCGTGCACGGACGGGGCAAGCAGGACGATGGATGCCCGAACTCCCCGCTCTGCCAGGCCGAGTACGGCCTGATCCACGGCATGCCCGTTTGCATGGGCTGTCGTAATGAACGGCTTGCCGGAGCCCTCAAGCACCTCTCCCATAGCCTCAACGGCCCGTAAATCCAGAGCCAGCGCACCTTCAAAGTCGGAAAAATCGTTCGTAAACGCCAGATGAATCACGCCGTCCGCAGCCGCGGCGGCGCTGCGCAGCGTGTCCAGATCCTCCAGCGTGCCGTACCGCACTTCGGCTCCCGCGGTCTTTAATGCTGCGGCTTTTTCCTCAGAACGGCTGAGCCCCGTCACTGTATGTCCCGCGCCGATCAGTTCCCGGACGACCGCAGAACCGATATACCCTGTAGCTCCTGTAACAAAAACATGCATGATGATGTCCTCCTTCATAAGTTGACTGCTTGACTCTATTAAGCTTAAACTATGAAGTGAACTCTAGGGCAAGCGGTCCAAAGGAGAAATGAGCATGAAAATTCAGGAACTTGCAGACAAAATGGGATTGACGATCCATACGATCCGTTATTATGAAAAGGAAGGCCTGCTGGATGACCGGCATGTCCGGCGGGAAAGCAACAATTACCGGAATTATTCGGAGGAAGCGGTCGAGCGGCTGAAGCTCATCAAAAAATTTCAGTCCATCGGCTGTTCGCTGGCTGAACTGAAGGAGGTCCTGCAGGACCACGACACCAATACGCGCACTAACCTGCAGATTATAGACTGGATTCGCAGCAAGAAAGAGGAGATCGAAAGCAAGAAGGAAGAATACGATCAAATGCTGGTCACTCTGAACAAAATGCTGGAGTACCGGACTCTGCTTATCGACGATCCGCAGAAGGCTCAAGCGATGATGAGCGCCTGGCAGGCCGGCTCATCCGATTGAGCCGGCTGCTTGGCGATGAGTTGCGTACACGCCCTACTCCTCGTAATTTGTTTGAAACCAATTTTCCAATTCTTCACTCATTATCTCGTACTGCTTCTTAGCAGCATCCGGATGCAGTTCGATTCCCCCGGAGGGCCCGAAAATAACGATTTCTACGCTGGTATGATCTGTAAGGCCTAAACAAAAACACCCCCAAGGACTGGGAGTGTTTTGTTCGTGTTCGTGTTCGTTTTCGTTTTCATATTCGTATTTACGGAGGCTTATCCTCTATGATCTTATCTCTGGCGCTTAACGCCCACCGTCACAATCTCACAAGGTCCGACCGGAAGTCTCAGGCTGCCATCGCCGTTCGGGGCCGGAATGGCCTCGCCCTGCTCCTCAAGAATATTGCTCTTATAGCAGGCGGAGCCTTCCAAAGGCTTAAAGGCAAAGGTCAGGTCCGCGCTCCGGCTGTCCATGTTGTACCAGCGGAGCATGAGGTCACCGGACTCTTCGCTGACCTTCAGCGAGGAGAACGCCAGCTCGCGGCCGGTCCAGGCCAGCGGTGCGTAGTCAGGCGGCAGGCTGCCTGCATGCACGCCGGTCTGGGCGACCGTCCAAGGAATCTGGAACTGGTACGCTTCGGCATATGCGCCGGAACGGATGCCGTCTCCGCTGTGCGGAATGAGCTCCAGGTGCACGGTGTGCTCACCGATGCACTGGGCTTCCGGCGTCGGGAACAGCCCCCAGTCGCCGAGCTCGCCAGTGGAGCGGAGCAGCGTAACAGCGATCGTACTGCGGCCGTCCCGCAGCACTTCATATTCATTCAAGCCAAGGTTGGCAACAGTCAACCCGGCAGCGCCCGCTTCGCTCACATCCACAAAAGCCTGCTGATGCTGGGTATTGCTCGGATTTTCCCATTCCTCGGCCGGAACGGTGTCCCGCTTCGCAATTTCAAACATCGAATCCACGCTGTGCACGCCCGCTTGAAGATCCGTCGGGAACAAAGCCCGCAGCCGGTGATCCTTCGCCTGGTTGTTGAACGAGGTTTCGATGGCTACGCCTTTGCCGCTTCTGCTCAAGGAAACAACGGTACGGATCGTCAAAGGAATCAGCTCTTTAGAACGCTGCGCTGTCCGGTTCGGATACCAGATCAGCTCGCGCTGCTCCTGGTCCAGCTTCTCGTCTGCAGAGGCCGGAATTTCCCAGTGATGTACAATTTCAACGGACGCGCGGTATGGCGTGTCCTCGATGACCCGGATGTCCGCTGCCAGGCCGCGGGTCGTCAAAGCTTCTTCACCGTCCGGCTGGCGGAACATGTACTCGTTGCCGATGTCGCCGGCATTCTCATACACGCCGAGGTCGCTGTATACTCTTCCGGTCTGTTTGTCGGTCAAGGTGAAGGAGCCGTTGTCCGCGATCTCTACTTTGAGCCGGCTGTTCTCCAGCGTGCGGCTGTCTGCAAGCAGAGAAGCTGCAGAGGATGCGGGCGGCACAGATAACGCAGATGTCGCAGACGCCGCTGATGACGCGGATGTCGCAGGTGCCGCAGACGATGCTGAAGCTCCGGCTTCCGCGCTGCGCACCCAGGCGTAGGTCTTGAAGCCAAGCGCAGGCACGTCCGCTGCTTCAAAGGTCAGGCGTACACGGCGGCAGCTGTACGGCTGGCGGAACTTATCGTCCGGCAGGTCGTAGCCGAACAGCAGGCCCAGATCCTCGACCGTGCAGGGAACCGTGTTGCCATCGGCATCCACCAGCACCCGGCCGGACAAATCGACGCTGCTCATGCGGCGGGTCGTCTCTTCCAGGCCGAGATTATCGCGGAAGTACAGCCGGGCCGCATCTGCCTCAACAGTGATGACGCCGCTGCGCACCCAGCCGGAGGTGTTATAAGCCACCACTGGCACCGGATCTTCGCCGTATTTGCCGAATACCGTCGTGTCGACCGCTTCCGCAATCACCTGTTTGCTGTCGTCGATGATCGTCTCCGTCACATGACGGCTCTTGTCGAAGCGGGTCACCATCTCGCGGTGCACCTCGTCGACGCTGCAGCCGCAGATGCTGTCGTGCGGATGGTTCTGCATGAGCGTCTTCCACGCATAGGTGAACGTGTGATGCGGGTAAGGCTGTCCGAGCAGGGAGGCCAAGGAGGCCAGCGGCTCGGCGGCTTTTTCCAGCAGGGCCTGGCCCTTCTGGTTCATCTGCTTCAGGTAAATCCGCGAGGATGCAGTGTTGACAAGGGTGCCCCAGCCGTCGGTACGCTGGCTGCGCAGCTCGCCTCTGACGCTGGACAGCTCGCGGTCCACCGCTTTCTCCACGGCTTCAATGTAATCCGGGAAGCTGGAGTGGATGAACTCCACGTCCGGATAGAGCTTTTTCGCCGTTTCAATCGCTTCCGGCAGGTCCAGCTGCACGGGCTGGTGATCGACTCCGTTCATGAAGAGGAGCTCGCCGGTGGAGGCGTATTTTTCCGCGTCAGCAAGCTTGCGCTTCCAGTATGCTTTCGCTTCCTGCTCGTCGACCGGCACCTCGTTGCCGTTGGAATACCAGTTGGCGAACAAAATGCCGAGCACCTTCGACCCGTCCGGCCCTTCCCAGATCAGCTCGGAGAAGGAGGATTCGTAGCCGCTGTCCGACACCATATTGTTGAAGCCGGTCGGCTTCACGCCGCGGCCGAAGAACACATTATTGATGCCCGACTGCTTCATCAGCTGCGGCGTCTGCCCCGTGAGCCCGAACGTATCCGGATAATAGCCGACTTTGGCCGGGCTTCCATACCGCTTGGCGTCGTGGTGCCCCACCTGCATGTTGCGCACGTTGGCTTCACTGCTGGTCAGGAACGCATCCTGCAAAATATACCAGGGACCGATGATGATCCGGCCGTCCTGGATATGTTTTTCGAGACGCTCGCGCTGCTCGGGGCGCACCTGAAGGTAATCCTCCAGGATGATCGTCTGCCCGTCCATGTAAAAGCTTTTGAATTCTGTCCCCGCGTCCAGTTTGTCCAGCAAGGAGTCCACCAGGCTGATCAGGCGCATGTGGTGCTTCTCGTAAGGCAAATACCATTCCCGGTCCCAGTGGGTGTGGGAGATGATATGGGCTTTTTTCTGACTCATGCTGCTTCCCGCCTTCCTAAATCTAAATCTTGTTCTATAAAGACTGAATTAAAGAAAAAATGCTGCAGGGGAGGAAAAGGATTCCGAAGAAACGGTAGTGTTCGCCTTTGTGATTGGATTTCTACCTTATAGCCTTATTGATAAAGAAATCCGGCAACAACAGCGATCGCAGGAACCTCTCCCGTACTTGCCCCAAATTGTCATTCAAAGGTTCAGTCTATATAGTTGAAAAATCACTCTATACATACGGCTGCTTCAAGCCGTTTAATCCTTCATCTACTCTATTCTACGCGGATCTCCACTTCCTCCGGCCGATAGACGGCCGTAATGGCTCCATCCCGGTCTGCCGCAAACAGCACGCTGCGGTCGCTCTCCAGCGTAAAGCTGTAGACCTTCCCGGTCGCGGAGTCTTTGACCTTCACATCGGCATCCCAGCCGAATTCAGAGACAAAGACGTACAGGCTGCCGCCGGCAAACGTCAGCTTGCGGCCATAGACGCCGTGAAGATCGCCGCCGGCCAGCCATTCCATGTCCCCTGTAACGCCGGCTGCGTCTACCGCGTAGCGGTACAGCTCGGCAATCGCCTCGTCCCGGCCGTTCAGCTCAACCGGGAGCGGGCTCCAGATCAGGCGGCCCTTGCCGAGCGGCAGGTCTACGACGCTGTCCATGCGCGGACGGCCGGAGCCAGAGGCCGGGGCTGAGGCTGAAGCGGAGTCACCGGCAGCGGACGCCGTGACGCTTTCTTTGGCCACTTCGGCGATCCGGCGGTGGCCAAAGGACAGTGGCAGCGCTTTGCCGCCAAGGCCCAGCATTTCCTCGCGGCGGACATTGCCCAGCACGCGCCCGCCGCCCAGCAGGGCATCCGCGCGGTCTGTCGGACGCCAGTAAGCGTCCAGGCCAAGCGGGCCGGTGACGAGCAGAGTCGCTCCGGACTCGCGGACGATGTCCAGCAGGCGCTCCAGCGCCGCGCTGTCTACGTTATGCGGGCTTGGCAGCAGGATCAGCTTCGGCGCATTAGCCGCCAGATCGTCCAGATGGTATTCGGATGCGCCGCGGCTCGCCAGCTTCAAGTCGTAAGTCAGGATGCGGACGGCGCGGGTCGTCGATTCGAAAGCAAGTCTCCGGTTCGAGAAATCGTTCGAATAAGGGAACACCACCGCAATTTCTTCCAGCACGCGGTCCGTGAACAAGTCACGCGTCCTGGCGATAAAACGGCCAAAGTCGTAAGACACATCGGCTTCCGGCTTCTCCGTTCCATCCGCGCGCAGGGCGCCGATGTGGGATTCATTGGCGTTATCCATATAGAAGTTCGTATTCCAGATCCAATGGATTGCGCCGGCCCCGCCTGTCGAGAAGGCATAGGCGTATTTGCGCTCCAAAATATTGCGCAGCTCGGCCTCCGACCGTTTCGCGCGGCCGTCCGGCGTCTCCACGTACATGATGCCGGTCTCCTGAATGAGGTTCGGCTTGTTCGGCGTCTTCGCGAACACGCCGTCCCATACGAGATAGTCATTCAGCCACCAGGAGTGAACGGTCGTATAATCGACGGCCTCTTCATAGAAGAACGGCGACGGACGCTGCGACCCAAGCGCCTCGTCCTGCCCGACCGTCACCAGATGGTCCGGGCACAAATTTTTAATTGCGGCCACAAGCTGCTTAGCCCAGACGTTGTGCATCTCCATGGAGAACAGGCAGTAGTCCAGCCATCTGGTGCCCTTCTTGCCCTGGTGCATATCCTGCACGTCGAAGTTGATCTCCTCCGGCTCCGGAATCGTGACGGACGCAAAGTCCGGCAGCTGCTTCGGCGAAATGTTCCAGGCCGCCTGCAGCTGCTCGATCCGCCCGTGGCGCTGCTCCAGCCATTTCACAAAGGCCTCCCGCTCAAACGGATCTCGCGCGGATCGCGGACCGTCCGAGAAGATGCGCGGCGGGTCAAACATCGACGGTTCATTGATCAGATCCCAATCCACATTAGTCGTGGCCGTATGGCGGCTGACAATCGCCCGGATAAATCGCTTCTGCGCTTCCACGCTCTGCGGGTCAAGGTAAGGGTTCAGCCCTTCCCATGTCTCCGGCGTGAAGGAGAAGAACGTGAACGTGACCTGAAGACCGTGGCGTTTGGCCGTCAGGAAGAAGGCGTCAATCGCCCGCAGCACTTCTTCAGAGACGTGGCCGTCCACCTGCATGATATTGCGGTAAGCCGTCCAGACGCCGGTGCGGATCCAGTTGATGCCGGCTTTGGCCATTTGCGCCATGTCGCGGTCCCAGACCTCCACATTCGGCAGGAACAAAAATTTCCGCGCCACATCCGAGGTCATGTAGGTCATCCCCACAACCGGCAGCGGCCGTCCATCCTTCACAAAATAATCCCGGCTGCGCGCCACCGGCGTTCCTTCAGCCAGCATAACATCATCACGTCCCCAGAAGCCCTGGCGCAGCACGCGCACCTCGCCGTCCGGCGCTTCCGCCCTAAGCTCGGCATGGTACAGGCCCGGTTCAACGGGAAGCGCGACCGGAATCCGGACAAAGCTCTGCTCGCCGGTTACCGTTACCTGGAAGCCGTGGCCCCATACCTGCTTCCGGCTCTCATGCTTGACGGACAGCTCAAAGTTCCAGCTCTCCGGCTCAGCCTTCCGTTCCTTCCCGCGCTGCAAAATCTGTGTCTGCAGCGTCAGCGTAACCTGCTCGCCCTTCTCGTAAGCAGCGTAGTTCGGCTTCAGCGACAGCTCGGTTACGCCTTTGGCGCAGAACTGCGCCCAGTCCGCCAGCCTGGTCGCGCCTCCCTGCGACCAGAAGGCCTCCGTCAGCGGCAGGCCGATAAACATCCAGCGGGAGCCCGCGTAGGTGACGCGGGAGTTCTCCCACAGGATGACCGGCGCGGCGATTTCGCGGCCTTCCGCGCTGATGCCCTTGAGCAGCGGATAAATCTGCGTGCTCATCGGTCCGGCCGAGCCCATCTGCTGCGGCAGATCGCTGCTCTTCGTCGTATGCGGCACCAGGTTCCAGCAGTCTGCCGCTGCAAACAGGGATTCCGAGCCGGCAAGCACCGGCACCGTATCCAAGGCTTCGAGAGCCGCAATCCGGGCGCCGTCCACCGGCAGCGCCTCGTGGATGTACAGCTCCTGATGATACGCCGTCTGCGGCTGCTCAGGGGTCCACTGTCCATCCTCCATGCGGACAGGGATCTTGAACGGCGCGCCGCCGGCGCTGATCAGGCTGCCGCCCCGGCGCAGGAAAGCAAGAATCTCCGTCCAAGCTTCTTTCGGGAAATACGGCGCGTGCAGGTTCACAAAGCAGCCGTTGTCCAAGCCGCGCAGCGCCTCGGCGAGGCCGTCCGCTGTGACCGTCTGCACGCCCTCCTCTGCTGCAAATGCCCCCGCCGCCGGCACAACGCCTGCGGCCGGAAGATCAGCGTCCAGCAGAATGACAACATTGCGGCTGCGTTCCAGACTCAGGCTCATAACAATCCATCCTTCATGGCTTTATAGACAAGCTGGGAGAACAGGCTGTTCGACCAGGCAAACCATTTTCTTGTAAAAATCGCCGGGTCATCGGCATGAAACCCCTCGTGCATAAACCCGGTATCCGCATCGGTCGCCTCCAGAAGG
The DNA here is from genome assembly GCF_005869875.1 of Paenibacillus pinistramenti. GTDB lineage: Bacteria > Bacillota > Bacilli > Paenibacillales > Paenibacillaceae > Fontibacillus > Fontibacillus pinistramenti. Next base: position 29,497 of record NZ_VAWG01000008.1, on the reverse strand, counting down.
GCGATCATCTCAAGCTTTTCCTCCGCCGTCTGCGCAGTAAGACCCTGCATGGACAGCGCCATATGCCAGATATAATCCTCCGGCGTATGCGGACTGCCGATGCCTTTAGCTGCTTTGCCCTCAAAGTAGAACGGATTCTCCTTGCTGAGCGCAAATCGTCTTGTATTTTGGTAAATCGGGTCCTCTGCTGTCGTGTAGCCCAGATAAGGAATCGACATCAGTCCCGGTGTTCCGGCATCATCCATCAGGCAGTAGTTGCCGAAGCCGTCGGTTTCATAGGCATAGATCGGGCCGAATTCCGGATGGCGGTAAATACCGTACAGCTGAATGCCGTGATTGACTTCAAGCTCAAGCTCCTTCAGCTCAGCGAGCAGCGCCATATCGCGGAAGACCCACTCGGCGAACTCCTGCATCTGGCGCAGCGCCACGACCGCAAACATGTTGCCCGGGATGTTGTAGTGGAAGTCGCACGCGTCGTCGCTGGAGCGGAAGCCGGACCAGACCATGCCCGTATAGTTGACCGGCATCCCCAGCCCGTTATTGCGCAGGGAGTCGTGAAGAATGCCGTTATTGCGGGTGAAGCGGTACGGTGATTTTTCAAAGTGGTACTGCTCGGTCTTGAACAGGTCGACAATGGTGCGGATCGCCTTTTTAAAGTTGGCATCAAAAATATCCGTCAGCTCGGTTTCCTTCCAGTACGTATAAGCCAGCCGGACAACAAAGCAGAGCGAGTCAATCTCGAATTTGCGCTCCCAAACCCAGGGGGACATTTCGGTCACATCGGTGGTATTCCAGTGCCAGTCGTTGGCCGATTCGTTGAACGCATTGGCGTAAGGATCGATCAGGACGTAATTCACATGGCGTTTGATCAGGCCGCTGATGATCCGCTGCAGGTCCTTGTCTTCTTTGGCAAAAGGCACATAATGAATAACCTGCTCGACAGAGTCGCGCAGCCAGGAAGCCGGAATGTCGCCGGTAATGACGAAGGTCGTGCCGTCCTCCATCAGTTTGGTTGTCGTTTCAAGCGTGTTCGGAAAACAGTTCTTAAACAGCTGCAGCAGCTTCGGCCGGCGGGCCAGCTTCTCTTCCGCTTCGCGGATCACGTCCTGGACGGCCTGCGGCAGCTCCAGCTTGGGCATTGGGATTTTTGGCAGTCTGAATTGTTCCAAGTGAGGTTCGCTCCTTTGCTGAGTAGAGAGTAAGGGGCCGGCTGAAGCCGCTGCCCCCGATGAGTAAGATGTAATTATTTCAGCAGTACAGTTTTGATTTCGTAAGGTTTAAAAATAAGTGAAAGAGCTCCGTCCTCTGTCTGCAGCTCTTCAACCTGCTCCTCCAGCGCGTTGGACAGGCAGGCCTGGCCGAAGGCATACGGCCATTCCAGCTTGATCTGCCCGCGGCCGCCGGACGATTCGTAGAAGCGCAGGATTGTGCCGCTGCCGTCTTCGGCTGCTTTGACGGTATCCAGCACGACGTGGCTGCCCTCCAGCGAAATAAGCGCTCCGGCGGAAGGGCGTTCTCCCTTCCGGCCCGCCGCCAGCGCCAGAACCGGCACGTCCGTATTCAGCTCCGCAGCATGGCGGACAATATGGCTGCTGCGCCAGTCCCCTTCGTGCGGAAGCAGCGAATAGGTGAAGTCATGCTCGCCAAGATCGGCCTGGACGTCTGGCCATTTCGGCGCGCGCAGCAGGGACAGGCGGATCGTGCTGCCCTGTACGTCATAGCCGTATTTGCAGTCGTTCAGCAGGCTGACGCCGTAGCCATGCTCGGACACGTCCACAAAGCGGTGGCCGCAGACCTCGTACTGCGCCTGCTCCCAGCTGGTGTTGCGGTGCGTGGCGCGTTCGAGCGAGCCGAACGGAATTTCATAAGTGGCTTTTTCAGTGACGACATCCACTGGGAAGCCGACCTTCAGCAGCTTGTGGGCTTCATTCCAGCGGACATGCGTCTTGAAGTCAATCCGGCGGTTATCCCGGTAAAAGATCACGTCCTGCGTAATCTCCGACTGGCCGATGGACCACCGGAAGCGGAGCACGTCCTGCGTCTGCCCCGCCAGCACCACCCGCTTCTCCAGCAGCCCGGCTTCGCCGGCCCGCTGCTTCTCGTAGCGGGTGTCAATGTCCCACGCGTCCCACAGCGTTGGACGGTCGTGGAAGAAGTGGAAGCGGTTCGCCGCTTCGCCCGGCTTCACGATTTCGCGTCCGGCCTGTTTGTCGAACAGGCTGGTGATCTCGCCGCGTTCGTTAAAGCGGACGAGGTAGAACGGCGTCTCCCAGGTATCGCTGAATCCGGCTGATTCCGCTGATTCCGCTGATTCCGCTGATTCCGCTGATTCCGCTGAATCCGGGGATACGGGGCCGCCGCCGCTGCTTCCGCTTCCGGCAGGCTGAGCTTGCGAACTGCCTGCCGCTGCCGCAGCAGATGCAGATGCCGATTCCGGCTTCACCCAGATGGTCTTGTAGCCGAATGCCGGAACGTCCGGCACAAATACCGTCAGGCCGCCTTCGGCACGGTCGGTCTTCAGCTGCACGCCGGCTTCATCAAAGGCGGCATAGGCCGATTCCGCGCCCGCCTCGTCAGCCACGCCGGCCAGATCCAGCTGCACCACTGCGCTGCGGCTCCAGCCGAGGCTGTTGAACACGGCGTAAGGCGTTCCTTCCGCCTGTGCGGAGGTGTCGATGCCGGCGGCGATGGCCTGGAGGCCGGCTGCAAGTCCGGCACGGCCTTTTTCAAATACTTGAACATATTCTTTCTCCGAGGTCTGGTACGCTTCCGTGATCGCCGACCCCGGGATAATGTCATGGAACTGGTTCAGCAGAATCAGCTTCCAGCCTTCATGCAGGGCCGCCAAGGCGGCTTCGCGTCCTGCCTGATCCTGCGCCGGGCGGGCCAGCTCGTTCCACAGCTCCGCTTCGCGGTACAGCACCTCCGCTTTGCGGTTGCTGCGCTTGTTGCGGGCATGGGTCGTATAGGTGCCGCGGTGCAGCTCCAGATACAGATCGCCGCGCCAGGCTGGCAGCTCGGGCTCCGCTGCGCTGATTCCCGCAAAGAACTGCTGCGCCGTGCTGTACCGGCTCGCCGGCTGGCCGACCATCAGGTCCGAGCGGTCCAGATATTCGAGCATTTCGCGGGTCACCCCGCCGCCTCCGTCGCCATGTCCGTACAGCAGCATCTGTTCGTTATGAACGGCTTTCTCGCGGAAGGACTGCCAATGATCATGAATATCCTTCGGTGTTGTATGCTCGTTCACGCCATGGTTGAGGTAGGACAACATCGGAGTGCCGTCAATCCCGACCCAGTGGAACAGGTCATAAGGGAACACATTCGTGTCGTTCCAGCCGAGCTTGGTCGTCATGAAGTAATCAATCTTCCCGTGCTTCAGAATCTGCGGCAGGGAAGCGCAGTAGCCGAACGTATCCGGCAGCCATTCGATATTAGAAGTCTTGCCGAACTCCTGCTGGTAGAACCGCTGGCCGTGCAGCATCTGACGGATCAGCGATTCGCCGCTCGGCAGGTTGAGGTCCGGTTCGACCCACATGCCGCCGACGAGCTCCCAGCGCCCTTCGGCGATCCGCTTCTTCACCCGTTCAAACAGCTCGGGATCGTTCTCCTTCAGGAAAGCAAACAGCAGCGGCTGGCTCTGCGTATACCGGTATTCCGGGTATTCGTCCATCAGCCGGTCTACGGTGGAGAAGGTGCGGCTTGTTTTGCGGACCGTTTCCCGCACCGGCCACAGCCAGGCAATGTCAATATGCGACTGGCCGACCATGTGCTCCAGGCCCTCCGCATTGCCGCCAGCCTCGCGGACCTCCTGCTTCAGCTTCTCCTCTATTTCAGCAGCAGCCGCGCCTTCGCGGACAGCTGTTTCATCCAAATTCACAAACCGGTCCATCGCCCGGTACAAAGCTTCCTTGAGCCGCACCGCCCGGAAATCTCCCGCAGGCAGCAGGACAAGGGTGTCACGGACGACCGTCGCCGTGTACATCAGGCTTCGCACAGCGTGATTAGGCCGCACGAGCAGGCTGCTGATGGAAGTGATCGGCGGGTTAATGACCGCCTGGCGGTTCAGCGGGTCCACCGGCTCCGGAACGGGATCGAACAGCTCGATCTCCAGCTCCGGCGCTTCTCCTACGACAGACGGGTCAAGCGTAACGTAAGTATGATTGCGGTCCAGTCCCTGGAAGGAGGCTCCGTTTACGCGGAGCAGCCCTTCACCGCCGGAAGCAAACACCAGTCCATACGGTGCCTCCAGCCATTCGGCCGGTATCTGAAGCTTGGTTCTGAAGAAGTAAGTTGTACCCTGCTTGCTGGGGAAAGAGCTCAGTCCCTCCCCTTCCGGATAAGGAACAAAGCTCTCGTATTCCCCCGGCAGCTTATAATACCCCCGCGTAATCTCCCAGCTGCGGAGCTCGATCTGCTCCAGCCACTGGTGGTCCTCCAGCTCGCGGATAAAACGTCTGATGCGTTCCATTACTCTGCCTCCCGAACGGTTAATTCGCAGCTTGCCGTGTCGTTTACATTTTGTCCGATATGAATACGGAACAACCCCGGTTCTACAACCGGCTTCAAATCGCGGCCGATGTACTGCAGCTGCTCCGCGCCAATCTCAAAGCTCACCGTTCTCGTTTCGCCCGGCTCCAGGAACACTTTGACGAAGCCCTTCAGCTCCTTCAGCGGGCGGCTGACCGCGCTTACCGCATCGGATACATACAGCTGCACAACTTCCGAGCCGGCGGCAGAGCCGGTGTTCGTGACGTCCACCGATACAACAGCCGTGTCCGCTGCCGTCATGGACGTCCTGCTGATGCTTAAATTCCCATAGCTGTAAGTGGTATAGCTAAGCCCGTATCCGAACGGATACCGCGGCTTGGAGTCGTCCTCCAGATACCGCTTGCCGCGCGAGCGTTTGCCGTTATAGTAAACCGGCAGCTGGCCCACATGCTTCGGTACGGAGATCGTTAAACGGCCGGACGGGTTCACGTCGCCGAACAAAATGCCGGCAACCGCATGTCCGCCTTCCTGTCCCGGATACCAGGCCTCCAGAATCGCGTCGGCCTGTTCATCCACCCAAGGCTCGGCAATCGGACGGCCGTTGATGTAGACGACGATCAGCTTCCTGCCCAGCCTGCGGATCTCCTGCATCAGCTCCAGCTGCACGCCGGCAAGCTCCAGCGTCATCCGGTCGATGCCCTCGCCGCACTCCATGTCGTTCCAGGAGCTGTCGCTCACTTTCGAAGCTCCGGTCTTCAGGTCGATCGTACCTTCGCCAAAGTCGCGGGCGCTTGAGCCGCCCATCACCATCACGACCGTATCCGCCTGTTCAGCGGCTGCCAGCGCGGTCTCAAAGCCCTCCCGGGAATCGCCCTTAATCCGGCACCCCGGGGCATATAACACGTGTCGATTTTCACCATACTCATTCTCCAGCCGGGCTTTAATTCCTCTTAGTACCGTCGAAACTTTTTCCGGCGGCTGCGGGGACGTGTAATCGCCGAGCTGGTTATAGCCGTGGTCGGCGTTCGGGCCGATCACCGCAATTGTCCCGCTGCCCGCAGTCAGCGGCAGCGTTCCGTTATCATTTTTCAGCAGAATGATGCCTTCCTCCGCCAGCTTCCGGGCCAGCTGTACATGCTCCGGACGGCCGATGATCTCAGCCGCATGCTCGGGATCGGAATAAGGATTCTCAAACAGGCCCAGCTTGAATTTCAGGGTCAATACGCGGAGCACCGCGCGGTCCAGCACCTCCTCCGCAAGCCTGCCTTCGCGCGCCGCCTGCAGCAGATACGTGCCGAACATGGCGCCGGACATCTCCATGTCGATGCCTGCTTCAATGGCCTGGATGGAGGCATCCATTCCGTCTTCGGCCACGTCATGACCGGAAGCCAGCATCTCAATGGCGCCGCAGTCGGTGATGACCATTCCGTCAAAGCCCCACTGCTGGCGGAGCACGCCGTCCAGCAGATCAGTATTTACCGTACAAGGGACGCCGTCAATCTCGTTGTAAGCCGGCATAATGGACGCCGCTCCGGCCTCCACCGCCTTCTTGAACGGATAGAGATCGACCTCAAGCAGCTCGCGCCAGCCCATATGGACCGGGCCGGCGTTGCGGCCGCCCTCCGAGCTGCCGTAGCCGGCAAAATGCTTGAGCGTGGCAGCCACGCTGCTGCCGTCCGCCAGGCTGTCGCCCTGCAGCCCTTCAACGGCTGCCGCCGCAAATTCGCCGATGAGGTAAGGGTCCTCGGCGAAGCACTCCTCCGTGCGCCCCCATCGGGGATCGCGCACGACGTCGAGCACCGGCGAATAGGTGGCCGCGCCGCCCTGGGCGCGGGTCTCCGCCGCTACGGCGCGGCACATCTCGCGGTACAAGTCGACGTTCCACGTGCTGCCGAGCAGCAGCGGAACCGGGAAGACCGTGCCGCCGATCGCCATATGCCCGTGCGAGCATTCTTCGCCGATCAGGATCGGGATGCCGAGGCGGGAATGCTCGACCGCATAGCGCTGGATCTGATTGACAGCTTCCGCGCCTTCCGCCGGTGACAAGCCGTTCTCCAGCGTGACCCCGGTCCACGGGTCGGCGCGCAGCACGCCGTACAGGGAGCCGGCGCCCCCCTTCCGGACCTGTTCCTTAAAGGCCTCCGTAAGCGTAATGGTACCCCCGCGGTTCTCGTAGGTCTGCCAGCCGAACGGCTGGACAAGCTGTCCGGCCTTCTCCTCCACCGTCATCAGGCTCAGCAGATGCCTTGCCCGCTCCTCTGCGGGTCTGGCTGCATCTTTATAGATCTCCATGCGTTTCTCCCTCTCCCTTCCTCATCCCAAAGTTTGGCAATATGTTATTCCTTCACAGCCCCTACGGTCAAGCCCTGCACGAAATAACGCTGGAAGAACGGATAAGCAAAAATAATCGGCAGCGTAGCCAGTACCACCATCGCCATGCGGGACGTATCCTGCGGGATGGAGGACAAGGCCTGCATGCTGAGCGAGCTGTTCTGCGAGTTCTGCTGCAGGAACTGGATGCTGTTCTCGATCCGCATCAGCATCGACTGCAGCGGGACAAGGTTCGGATTGTCAATGTACAGCAGGGCGTTGAACCAGTCGTTCCAATAGCCCAGCGTGCTGAACAGGCCGATGGTGGCCAGACCCGGCAGCGACAAAGGAAGCACGATACGCAGAAAAATGTAGAAATCCCCCGCGCCGTCAATCCGGGCGGATTCGATAATCGCTTCAGGCACGCTTGTGCTGTAGAACGTTCTGAGAATCATGATGTAGAAGGCGTTCATAGCCAGCGGCAGAACCAGGGCCCAAATCGTATCTTTCATATGGAGCAGCTGGGATACGACCATGTAAGTCGGGATCATCCCGCCGTTAAACAGCATCGTAATGATAGCGAAGACGGAGAAGAATCTCCGGTAGCGGAAGCTGCTGCGCGAAATCGCGTAGGCGTACAGGGAGATCAGCACGAGGCTGATGATGGTGCCCATAACCGTCACCAGAATGGTGACCCCGTAGGAGCGCAGCAGCGCGTCCCCGGTCTGGAAGACGAAGCGGTAGGCTTCAAAGCTCCATTTGGCCGGGAAGATGCGGTAGCCGTCTGTGGCCAGTGTTTTTTCATCCGTAAACGAAATAATAACGACGAATAAGAACGGGAACACGCAGATAAAAGAGAAGACCGCCGCAATCAGATGCAGCACAAAATTCCATCCGGCTGTGACGTTATGAAAGTCACGGGCCTTTCTGCGCGGAACGTCCTGAACATTTGGGTTGTTGCTTGTTGCCATTTCAGCCATGAGGTAGCGCTCCTTTCAGCGTTGAATTAGAACAAGGCGCTTTCTTTGTCGAGCCTGCGCACGATGTAGTTCGAAACGATAACCAGTACAAAACCAACGACGGACTGATACAAGCCTGCAGCCGTGCTCATGCCGATTTCGCCGGTTGTTTTGAGGCCGCGGTAGACATAGGTGTCGATCACGTTCGTAACTGAATACAGCGTACCGGAGTCGCGCGGCACCTGATAGAACAAACCGAAGTCCGCGTAGAAGATCCGGCCGACCGCCAGCAGTGTCATGATGATAATGATCGGGGACAGCATCGGAATCGTAATACTGCGGATCTGCTGCCACTTGCTCGCGCCGTCGATCATGGCCGCTTCATACAGCGACTTGTCGATGCCCAGGATCGAAGCCAGATAAACAACGCTGTTGTAGCCGATCGATTTCCACAGGCTGACGAAGATCAGGATGTACGGCCAGTATTTCGGATCGGAGTACCACTGGACCTTCTCCATGCCGAACCAGCCCAGAATCTGATTCAGCATCCCGCGGTCCATGCTCAGGAAGCTGAACGCGAAATAACCGACAATAACCCAGGACAGAAAGTAGGGCAGGAACATGCCGGTCTGATAGATTTTAGCCATCGTTTTGCCGACCAGCTGCGACAGCAGGATCGCCATCGCCACAGACAGGACAAGCCCGATGAAGATAAATGCGATATTATACAGCAGCGTATTCCGGGTAATCACCCAGGCATCGGTTCCGCTGAACAGAAACTTGAAGTTCTGCCAGCCGACCCATTCACTCTTGACGATACTGGCCCAAAAGCCCTCGCGGTTAAAGCGGTACTGCTTGAAGGCGACAATCGTCCCCACCAGCGGAAGGTAGGAGAAGAAGAAGAACCAGATCGCCCCCGGCAGCACCATGAGCAGCATGACTTTATTCTTAAGGATGTTCTTGAAAAAGCTAGCCATTAGCGTTCCCTCCTGAAAGATGTAAATAATGAAAAAGGATCGGGCGCTATGACCACCCGCCCGATCCTTCCGACATTGCTGATTTTTCAAAACAAATTTGCTTATTTGCTGTTCGAAGCTCTCCAGGCATCAAGCTGGGTTTGCGCTTCAGCGATAATTTTATCCAAGCCTGCTTCTTTAAACTTCTGAATTGCTTTAGGCAGGTATTCTTCAGGATCAACAGTACCGGTCATCAGAGATGCCCAGAACTGCTCCTTCACGTTCTGCACAGCTGCCATTTCAGTCGCTACCTTCGTGCTGTCAAAGTTGAAGCTCAGAATTGGAGAATCTTTGCCTTCTGCGTTGAACTTCTTGAACTGATCCCATTTGTCGTCCGGATCGTTAGGGTTCAGGTACAGCAGCATGTTGTTGCCAAGCGAGTAAGAAGGCATATCATAGTTCTTGGATTCTGCCAGGTTCTCGATGTGAGTATCGTCGATCTTCTTGTAGTGCGTGCCTTCGATACCGGAGTCAACCATGTTGCGCAGCACCGGATCGGTGTTCAGCAGGTTCAGGAACTGCATTGCTTTCTCCGGATGCTCGGAGTTCGCGGAGATCGCCATGATCGAGCCTTGCACCGAAGTGTTCGTAATGATGGCGTCACTTGCAGGTGTGGATACGACAGGGTATCCATAGCTTGCGGACCAGAGGTTGTCAGCCAGCGGCTGGGTCTGCGCACGGTCCATGAACCAGTTGCCGGAAGTCATCAAATCGCTGGTGGAGCCTGTTGTTGCTGCTTCAGGAGCCACATAGCCGGCTTGATAATACTTGTGCATGGTAGTCAGAGCCGCTTGCATTTCCGGTGTTTCCAGAATGTCTACGATCTTGTAATCCGTTGTGTCGAGTTTAACGGCCATCGGCAGGTTCTGAATGATGTAATCGTAAGGCACGTAAGGGACATAGTTCTTGTCCATGGCGAACGGCGTTACGTTAGGTTCATTTTCCTTGATGGTCTTCAGAAGAGGCTCAATGCTCTCCAGGGAACGGACATTGGTGGTGTCCAGGTTGTATTTGTCTACCAGGTTCTTGTTGAAGCGCCATACTTCCTGCTGCGGAAGCTCTTTGTTAGCCGGGATCCCATAATTGTGGCCGTCTACCTTGGAACCTTCAAGGAAAGCAGGATCGATCGCGTTCTTCAGATCTTGACCGTATTGATTGAGCAGATCGTCAAGCTGCAGGAACGCGCCTTTTCTTGCGTTAGTTACATAGTCGAAGCCGCCGGCCGAAGTGAACATGATGTCCATCGGTTCACCGGAAGCGACGTTAACCTGCATTTTCTGTGTATAATCGCCCCAGTCGATCATCTTCATTGTGACAGTGACGCCGATCTTCTCCTGTGTATATTTGCTGACTTCCGCCATGACCTTGTCGACATCCTTCTGCGGCGTGCCGATCGTGTACCAGATCAGGTTCACAGGCTTGTCAGAGCTGCCGTTCGAAGATCCTGCTGCGGAATTGCTGTTTGCATTGCTGCCGCCGCATGCGCTCAGCACAAAGGTCAATGCGGTAAGCATAGCCAGCGCGACGGAAAGTCTCTTTTTACTCTTTCTCATTGGTAAATCCTCCCCTTTGAAATGGTGACCAGAGTGACTTGTTAACCAATCGAACTACTTTAACCTTACCGGATGAAAGCATTCTCAAAAAGAAGATAAACTTAATAAATTGAGGTACAAATTAAAGAAAAGAATGGCCGGTTCATAAATTTGGTACCGTTTCCATTAAAACGCTTACTTGTGCTGTCAGCTTCATGTCTGACATGGGCAGAAATAAGAAACCCCCGTGAGGGGGCCCGGCTGCTTAGCCTTGCTCTCTCATCAGGGATAGGTATGAACGGCTTATAACGCCTTGAAATCGGTTGGGGAGATGCCGACATACTTTCTGAACTGTTTATAAAAATAGCCGGTCTCCCAGTACCCGACGTTTCTGGCGATTTCCTGCACCTTCAAATTCGTATGCTTCAGCTGGTATTTCGCTTTCTCAATCCGGTATTTATTGATATATTCGGCAAAAGATTCCCCTGTCTCCTTATGGAACAGCTGTCCCAGATAGACGGGATGAATATGGTACTGCAGCCCCAGCGTCTTCAGCGAAAGCTCATCCGCATAATGCTCATGAATGTATGCCAGCACCTGGCTGACGACCGGATTCTTGCTGTCCTGCAGCAGGGCGTTGACCGTCTCCCTTGCGACCTGCTGCAGAGCCCCGGTCAGCTCGTCAAAGGTCAGGCTGCTGCGGATGTTGTCCAGCCCCTTCTTGAAAATCCCCTCTTCTTCCGTATGCCGGATCTCCTCCAGCTCCATTTTGAACCGGACAACCAGCTCCAGCGCCCGGTTCAGCAGATCCTTGGGGCCGATTCCGCCGCTTTGCCGCATCTGCTCGAAATCCTGCCCGATCCTGCAGGCCAGCCCTTCCGCGTCACGCGTCAGGAACAGCTTCGCATAATCCGGCCACTGCAGGGAGAAAGGCTGTCCTCCGGCCGCTCCGCCGCTCTCCATGCCATTCTCCGTGCTTAGCTCTGTTCCAAGCTCCGTGTAATCCATGACCGTCCTGCCCGGATACACCAGAAAATACTCCAAAGCCTGCTTCGCCTCACGGTAGCTCGGCGCCGCCTCCTCCGGCCAGTGGCCTACGCTGCCTATCCCGATCTGAACGGCGCTATGACGGCTGGACAGCTCATGGGACAGCTGTTCAAGCAGCGCGATGAAGCTGCGCTTTCCTTCCGCCCACTCGTCCATGGACGCAAGCAGCACCAGATCTCCGTCCACATCCCGGAATAAGGTCAGATTCGGCTCTGTCTCCAGCCTTGTGCGCAGCCACTCGAATCCGTCAGGCCCGTTCTCCACGGGACGGAACACCGCCGCTGCTACATAAGGACGGTTCAGAAACAAACCGAGCAGGTCCGCTCTCTCCTCGAATTCGGCGGCCGCAATCTGGCCGGTCAGCCAGCGGTACAATGTGTTGTCCTTGATGATCTGCACATCGAACGCGTCGTACAGCTCCTCCGATTTCGCGCTGTCCAGCTTCTCCACCGCATTGCGCAGCGTCGATTCCAGCTCCTCGATGTTAATCGGCTTGAGCAGGTAATTTTCAATGCCCAGCTTCATGCCTTCCTTCAGATAATCGAACTCGTTAAAGCCGCTGAGGATAATGACCTTGAGCTCCGGGTGCAGCTTCCGCGCCTCCCGGATCAGGCTCAGCCCGTCCATCACCGGCATCGAGATGTCGGTAATCAGCACGTCGGCCGGCCGGGCTCTCAGCGCCTCCAGCGCACGCTGGCCGTTCCCGGCCTGCCCTACAATTTCCAGCCCGAAGGAGGGCCAGTCCAGAATATCGTACAAGCCTTCGATAATGAACGGCTCATCATCGACAATAAACACTTTATACATGGTCAGCTGCCTCCTCCATGTTCGGGTATCTGACCTGAACCGTTGTGCCTTCACCGGCTTGGCTGGTGATCGTCAGGCCGTATTCAGGGCCGTAGAGAAACCTCAGCCGGCTGTGCACACTGCGCAGACCGAACATTTTTCCCGTCTCCTCCGGCTTCTCCAGCTCTTCCCTAATCTCCTCCAAACGGTCCGGCTCTATTCCTGTCCCGTTATCCGAAATCTCGGCAATAAGCACCTGCCCCTCGGCCCGCACCTTTACCGACAGCCAGTTGTCCCAGCGGTCCGTGCGGATCCCGTGCACAATATAATTCTCGATCACCGGCTGCAGAGACAGCTTCGTTACCGTTTTATTGTCAAGTCCCGGCTCAGAAGTCAGGGTGTAGTTGAATTTGTCCTTATAACGAATCCGGAATAGCTCTAGATACAGCCGGCAGGATTCGAGCTCATCCTTCAGCGTATAGACCTTCTTCTGCTTGACCAGATTCTTGAACAGCAGGGACAGGCTGTAGATCATTTCGCCTACATCCCGCGCTCCCTGCGAAATCGCCCTCATCCGGATCACTTCAAGCGTATTGTACAGAAAATGCGGGCTGACCCTCGCCTGCAGGGCTACGAGCTCCGTCTCCTTCTGCTTGATCTCCGCCTTGTACACGCGCTCTATGTAGAGATTCAGCTCATCCAGCATGTCGTTGAAGCTCTTGGAGATCTGGCCCAGCTCATCTTCATGAGGGTCCTCAATCCGCGCCGCCAAATCCCCATTCTTCACCTTGCGGGTGAATTTAATGATCCGGTTGGTTCTCTTGGCAAAATTCATGACAAAAATAATCGGGATGCTGATCACAAACAGGATACAGAAGACGCTGATCGTAATAATGGTCTTCTTGATGCCGGAATAGGCCTCCGCAACCTCAGACTTCGGAACAGAACCGATGACCGCGTATCCATCATCCGCTGAAATCAGCTTATTAAGATATAAATGCTGGCCGCTGCTCGTAGAGACCGATTCGGGGGTATCATACAGGGTTCCTTCAATATCGACGTAGGGGTATTTCTTGCCGTAGAACTGGTCTTTGGAGTCATACAGAACGGTGCCTTCAGGCGAAAGCACGACAATCTCCCCCTTGAGGCTGTTCTGATAGCTCGCAAGCGCTGAGGAAATGCTGCTGGAATTCAGGTACACCAGCAGCTGGCCGGCATTTTTGAGGGTCTGGCGGTTGTTGATCGGCACCCGGATGGCATAGAGCGCGGGGTCCTTCTGGCTGACAGCCTTTTTAACCCAGTAGTTGGGGGCTGTAATATTCTTCGTCTCCATCGCCATGGCGTCCGGAATATAGGAATGGGTCATCTGCGCGGAGATCTGCTTGAACTGCTTGCTCGCATTGAAAGCCGACAGCTGCTGCTTGTCCGAGCTGTACAGGATCAAATTCCGGATATCGCTGTTCTCGTCCATCACGTTCTGAAAATACTGCAGCGCATCCGTGGAATAATCACCGGTTTCGTTGTAGAACTGATCCATCCGGTGCTGCACGTATTCCGCATAGTTATGCTCCATCAGATAGCTGATATTGCCGTATAACGTCTCATTGCGGTACATATCCCGGACCATGTTCTGCACAGCCTCGTAGCGGGAATGGAGGTAGCGGTTCACACTTTCCATCGCCGCCTTCTGGCTGTCGAGCTCCCGTTTCATGATCGATTGGGACAACGAAATGAACATCAGATAAGAGAGGGTAACAATCGTCAGGACGGCAATCCCCATAAAGATCAGGAGCATTCTCATAAACAGGTTATTTTTAAAGAAATTCCGATAGATGTAACCGGCTCTCATGCCCTATTCCCCCATCCGCTGGCTTCACCGCCCGTGTTCCCATCTCTCCAGCAGCTCTTTGATCTGGCGGTCGGGAAGCGGCTTGCTGTACAGATAACCCTGAATCATATCACAATTGTTAGCCTTTAAAAAATCCAGCTGCTTGGGCGTCTCCACACCTTCCGCCACAATCCGCAGGCCCAGGCTGTGTCCGATGAGCAGAATCGCCGAGGCGAGCGAGCGGCTCTCCTCTTCGGCTTCAATCGGGTCGACGAATTTCTTGTCCATCTTCAAGGTGGTGATCGGCAGCTCCCTCAAATAGTCCAGCGAGGAATAGCCTGTCCCGAAATCATCAAGCGCAATACCGATGCCCATCTGGCGCACCTGATCCAGCTTCGCGATCAGATCTCTCCGCTCCCCCGATTCCATGAAGAGCGACTCTGTAATCTCGATCTCCAGCCGGTTCGGCGGCAGCCCCACATCCTCCAGAATCTCGGCTAAAGTGTCTACAAAGCCCTCCTGCTTCAGCTGCATGACGGAGATGTTCACCGACATTTTGCAATCGGCATAGCCGGCATCATGGAGGTCTTTCAGGAACGAGCTGGCCGTCAGAAGCACCCATTCCCCAATGGCGTTGATCTGCCTGCTGTCTTCTGCAATCCGGATGAATTTGTCCGGAGACACTCTGCCAAGCTCGGAATTATTCCAGCGCAGCAGGGCTTCGAAGCCGGTAATTCTTCCGGTTGCCGCATCCACCTGCGGCTGGTAATGCAGCTCAAACTCATCATGGTCCAGCGCGGACACCAGATGAGATTCGATCAGCATCCGGCTCTGCAGCTCCTTCTGCATCACGGCGTCATAAACAACGCTGGAGCTCTTGCCCAGCTTCTGGGCGTGGTACAGCGCAAGATCAGCATTCTTGATCAGCTCTTCAGGGTTTGAGGCGTGCTCCGGATAAAGGGCGATCCCGATGCTGACAGACAAATGCAGCTCACTCTGTCCAAATTGAAAAGGCTCCTTGATTCCCTTCAAGAGCTGCCGGGTCAAGAGCTGCAGCTGCTCCAAAGCTGCTGCCTCCCTGACCAGCATGACAAATTCATCCCCGCCGAAGCGGAACAGCATGGCGCCCGAAGGCAGCATGCCGGTCAGCCGCTCGCCTACCTGTTTAATCAGCTGGTCGCCTTCTTTGTGCCCCAGAGTATCATTTATATTTTTGAAATTGTCGGTATCTATAAATAAGAGTGCCGCTTTCTGATCCGGCTCCGCGAGGCTGCTTTCCAGCAGCTCCATCAAATACACCCGGTTTGGCAGCCCGCTCACGGTGTCAAAGTAAGCCAGCTTATGAAGCTTGTCTTCCTTCTGGCGCAGCTGGGCCTGGCTCTCCATAAGCATATGGAGCTGCTGTCTGAGCCTTTCCTGCATGGCGGATAAGGTCTGGTTGGTATGCTCCAGCTCTCTGAGGCTGGACTCCACCTGCAGCTCGTACCGTTTGCGGTCGGTCACGTCAATCATGGAACCAGCAAACCGGACCGCGCTGCCCTGCTCATCGCGCAGAACCCGGCCGCGCGCCTGGATCCAGCGGTATTCTCCCCGGGCTGTCTTCATCCGGTATTCAGCATTGTAGGTGGGTGCTTCGCCTGTCAGATGATCCAAACGGCGCTTCTCGGCCTGCTCCCAGTCTTCAGGGTGGATGAGCGCTATTAATTCCTCTGCGGTGTACGGCTCCTCGCGTTCTTCATATCCCATCAGCTCATTCCATCGTCTGGAGAGTGTATAAATTCTATTCTCTAAGTCGGTCTCCCATATGATCGCACCCGAACCTCCGTAAGCCAGCTGCAGGCGCTCCTCGGTCCTCTTCCATTCTGTAACATCCATGCCCGTAAGCACGTAAATCCCGGGACTGCTGTCCGTCCGCCCGGCTTCTGTAATGCGGATCTGCAGATCATGTCTTGCGCCGCCGGCGCTGGTCAATACGAGCTCCGCACCGTTCTCCGGGATATTGCCTAATGCAATCCCCTCCATAAGATCGACCAGGATGCCGAAGCCGGCCTCGCGCAGGCCCGTTTCACCGGGCGCCCTGCCCAGCACTTCCTTCTCCGTAAATCTCGTCAAATTTTGGGCCCAGCTGCTGAAATACACCGTACCCTTTACAGGGTGAACGGCCCACACCAGAATCCCGTAATCCTTCAGCGTCTCCGTAAAGAAGGACCACAGCAGCGCCTTCTCCTTATGGTCCTTCCGGGCCTCTATGATCAGAAATACAGCTCTCACCATGAACACTAAACACAGGAATAAAACACCGATAGACACCGCAAGCGGGAACCCTTCCAGCTCCCATTTTATACTTTGCATAACTTCCTCCTACAATACCTTACAAAACCCGACAAAAAGTGATAGACAATCCCACATATTATACCCCGACGCTCCTGCTAAAAGAAACCATTTTCTTCATATCCAAACAGGGATTTAGACGTAAAAAAAGCCGTTCTCCGCGGCGGCGCACCGCCCGAAGAACAGCCCTCTGATTTCTCTTAATCCTCTTCCTCCCGGACTAAATCCCTTACCGTTGCCTCCCACCGCTTGACCACCTCCGGAGGGTCGTGCAGCGCAATCCGGATGCCGCTCACAATCTCCGCATATTTGGCGGTATCCTGCTTGACCCCGGCCAGTTCAGCCTCGAAACGGTCGCGGGGATAGGCGCTTTCCCGGGAGGCGGGAAGCGGCTTGACCTGCAGCTTCAGATAATTGACCTTGCCCTGATAAACCAGCACCAGCGCGGCCTTCCCGGCACGCTTCAGGTTCCCGCTTGTCTCAGTGCCCTGCCACAGCCCGATGCGAAGCAGGTTTGGACTTGCGGCGGCGACCTCCCCGACGCTGAGCATCGCGGTATGCGGCCACCCGTCCTCCGACACGGTGATCAGCATCATCGCCTCTTCCTGTTTGTCTGCCAGATCAGTGCCGTTCAGCAGCGCGTATACCTCCGGGGGCAGCTCAGCCCCCCGGCTGCTGCCGTTCATTTCCTCCTGCAAGCCCATCTGCATGCCGCTCCCTTTCCACTTGTCTTCAGTCTGCCAGCCGGCCTATTAATGCGCTTGTCCGTTGTCTTCTTCCTCAAGATAAGGCTTGTTCACGAAATAGTACATGAAGCCCATCAGCAGCACACCGCCAACCAGGTTCCCGAGCGTTACCGGGATCAGATTATAAATCACCCCGGCAAACGAGAAGCCTTCCGGATGCTGCAGAACCAGTGCAATGGCAAACGTACACATGTTAGCAATACTGTGCTCATATCCCGAAATGAAGAAGCAGAATACAAACAGCATCATCGCAAACAGCTTCGCTCCGTCTCCCTTCATGGACATCGGCAGGAAGAAGGCTAGACATACCAGCCAGTTACACAAAATCGCCCGGAAGAACAGCTCTCCAAACGGAGCTTCTACTTTATGCTGGGCTACGCTGAGCAGAAAGCCGTTGACCGACGGAGAATCAAACAGCCCTGTCAGGTGAATCAGTAAGGCGAACACGAGCGCCCCCAAAATATTGCCAAGATAGCTGGAGCCCCACAGTTCGAGCACTTCTCTCCATTTCAGCTTCTTGCGCAGAGCAGCGTAAGTGTAATAGAACGTATTCCCCGTGAACAAGTCTCCCCCGCCGTAGGAGATCAGAATAATCGCCGCCCCGAACGTCATCGCCGCCATCGGATAGGTGAATGGAGAATCCTTCAAATAGAAAAAGTTGCCTGTCTTAAAAGCTACGATTACGCCAAAGCCGATAAACATACTCGCCAGCATAGCCCGGGCCAAATAACGAATCCAGCTCTGCTTGAAAATCTTATGTTTCTTTAATGCAAGCTCTTCTACTTTTAACAGCGCTTCTGTTTCCATAGTCCCTCCCGGAGCATCATGTAATACCTTTATTTTCCGTAATATAACACAAATCAGACAGAAATAAACCTGGCAGTCCGGATTCGCTGTAATCTTTTGCTCTGAACAGCAGAAAAGGATTGGCTATCTTCCGACATTTATGTCATAATACAAATAATTAAATGATAATGATTATCATTATTGCACCCCAGAGACAGAAAGGAAGCTTAGAGCCATGGCCAACCGTTATTCCAAAGTTCATTTGCAGGTTGATGATTATCTTGATTTGCTAAATTTGGCCGCCATGCTCGGCGACACCAAATGGCAGAAGGAAATTGTCCGCAAGCTGCGCCAGTGCGAAGCCGGCACACAGATGAAACAAAACGTTTAAGAGATAACAGTGAGATATACGCAAAATAGACGTGATTCATACGCGATATAAACGCGCCACAACAAACAGACCGGTTCCGGATAAGCTGACAGCTTTGGAACCGGTCTTTATTATTTGAATGGTCCGGGATGATCCGGAATGGTCCGGGATGCTCCGCAATGATCCGGCCCTCCCTAGCTTGTGAGCCAGGACTCAAAGAACGTCCGGTAACCCTCTTTCATCACCCGCTCGGAAAAATGCTCAAAAGCATAGCGCTGGTTCTCGTCCGACCACTTGCGCGGCTGCGCTGCCGCCATGTTGACCAGCTCGAACCAATTGGTCTCATTGCCGGCAAAGCAGTGCGGGCCGTTGATATGGCCGTAGCACGGATGCTCGGGCTTGACGACGATTTTGCCCATCGCCATCGCTTCTGTCAAAGGCATTGCGAAGGTGTCGAACCGGGAAGAACTGAAATAAACCTTTGAGGAATTCATGAGCGCGAACACCTCATCCTGCGACAAGGCAAATTTCAGCTTCACATTGTCCGGAATATCGTATTTCTTCATGCTCTCCTTGTACCGCAGGCCGCCGAATACCATGAATACCTCTTTATCTGGGCTGCGTCTGGCATATTCCAGCACCAGGTCCGGCCGGCGGTTCGCCTCGTCCCGCCCGATCCAGAGAACCCGGTTGTCCACAACCGCATCCGGGTCGAAATGGCGGTTCGCCAGCTCCTCGCTGAAGCCGATCGGAATGACGCTGACGTCCGTCACCCCGTACCGCTCTTTCATCTGCTCACGCAGAAATTCAGTCTGCACAATCGCCTTGTCCACCATCGTATAGAACGGCTTCATCATTTCATAGCCGGTCAAGGCCGGGTCAGGAAAGCTGTGCGGGAACAGGACACTGTTTGGCAGGAACATTTTTAGAAAAGTAAATCCCGATACCGTATAAATGACGTGCTCAATCTTCTCCTTGTAAATCTGATCCAGGACGATGTCGTAATTCACCAGATCGCCCTTCTCATGCTCATAACCGGGCAGCCAGTCATGGCCGCTCACATGGCGCTCCGGCGAAATGAACACAATCTCCACGCCCAGCTCCCGGCCGATCCGCTGCAGCCGCTCTGCGAAGATCCGGGGCCCTTGCGCCTCGGCAAATTGAATCTTGCGCATGACAAGACCTACTTTGGTCATGGTTATCCCCCCTCTGCTGTATAGCCGCCTGCGGTATAGCCGTCCGCGGTTAGGCGCACCTCTGCAGGCCCGTCCGTCCCCGGCCCGGCGCCTTGCCCCCCGCCGCTCTGCCAGAAGCGCAGGCCGCACTCCTTGAGGCTGGCCATCGTCTCCGTCCGCTGCCGGAGAAGCTGCGGCGCTGACCAGCAGACGCTTCCCTGCTGAAGATCACGCCCGATCAGGAGCAGCATCCATAAAGAAAATAAACAGGCATAGCCGTCGTAATCATCCGCCAGCTGCTGTTCGTCCAGCTCCCGCCCGTATTCCCGGAGCTTCAGGGCATAGCCTCTAAGCACCCGTTCGCGCAGCTCAGCCGTGATGGGGAAAGCTCTTGGATAAACGGGATGGGACATGTCGATGAGATGATAGAGATCCCACAGCGGCGAATTCAAATGGGCATGCTCCCAATCCAGCACATACAGCCGGCCTCTGGCCCGCGCATAATTGCCGGCATGCAGATCCCCATGATTCAGCACCTTGGCGCGGACGAGTGCCGACCGGTTCACAAAGTCCATTCCGCGCTGAATCAGCCCTGGCGGGAGGCCCGCTTCCTGGAGCAGCCGCCCCGCTTCCTCCTCCCGGCCGAGCAGCTCTGCGGCCATCTGCGTAATGGGCGGTTTGGGCGAGGCCAGCGCCGCATGCTCCCATTCCGCTGCAGGGAGACAGTGCCAGCCGGCAGCCAGGCGAGCCATACGAAGCAGCGTGCCGGGACGGTGATCATGGCTCAGCTGCCCCAGATCCTCAAAGACCGCCCAGCCTGCGCCGCCAGACTCCGAAGGCCCGGCATAGGCCAGCAATGCCGGATAGACCTTTGCCACCTTCGGCAGCACATGGTTATAGACCCAGACCTCCCGCCCTTCCTGGCCCTCTTGGGTGACAGGCTTATAGATATAGCTTTGTCCGGAATCGTCATAGAACCGCTCGACAAAACGCCCGTTCATGCCCTGATAGAGCGGAACGCTGAGATGGATTTTCCCCTGATCCAGGCTTCCATCCGGCGCTATGTAATCCGCCAATGATTTCACGCCGATCACCAACTTTTTTTAACTTCAAATTGTAAACGATTTATGGGCAGCAATCAATGCGGCTTTATCTTGTTCCGGCGGAGGAGCATTACGGTAAATAACAGTGCGGGCAGCACGATCTGGAACACAGGCCATATCGTAAACAGGACGATCTCCCGGCCCAGCCAAATATGATGCGTATAGTTCGGGGACCAGAAGGCCGCCCAGAAGATGAGCGCCCCGAGCGGGATGATCCATTTCCGGTATCCGATCCCGGTCACCCGTTCAAGCCCGATTACCGCTCCTGAATAGAAGTAAACCATTTTAAACCCGAGCCCCATAAACAGGATTAGTGTAAAAAGGGCATCCATCCGTTCGAAGACCCCGGGGAACTGTACCAGCTGCACCGTCTCCAGCAGAGGAAGCGTGGTGTTGGCCGCCAATACCGGGCCGAGAACCATAACACTGAGCTGGTTAATAAAAGCCAGAAACAGCACGATCCCAAAGTAGGAAATCATGATATTGCGGACAACCGACCTCCGCTGCTGGATGAGAGGATAGAAGACCAGGAAGACGACGGTTTCCCCAAATGGAAATGAAACCAGCTTCATCACTTCTTTAGCCATGTCCATGTTGACTCCGTTCTCTAGAACAGGCAGAAGAAATTCATAATGAATAAGCCCTGATAAGAAAATGATCAGGATCAGGATCAAATAAGAAGCAACCATAATCGGAAACAAGGCCATTCCCGTCAAGAAGCTCACTCTCCAGTCATGCCGGACCGTATTGGCAACCACCAGAAGCGTAATCAGGGCGGTAATCCAGATCCGGGTGCCGGGCAGCAGGGTCAGCATGGTCAGTTCCCCCATATCCCTCAGGTTTCTGGACATTTCGTAGGCGAAGTAAGCAATAAAGCCCAGGTTAAAGACCGTGCCGACCCACGGCCCCATATACCTGTGGAATAAGAGGAACAAATCCAGACGGGGATCGCGCCGGTGAATAGCGAGGTGCAGGAGCAGAACCAGCGCTCCCGCAGCGCCGGCTCCCAGCACGGCTATCCAGGCATTCTGCTTGACTCCGCCGCCTTGCAGGAAGAGCGTCGTGCTCCCTACTTCAAACAAAATCAGACTCACAACAAGCTCCGATGCCCTGATCTTCTGCTGACTCAACTTGCCTGCCCCCGTTTCTCATTAAAGCTTAAAGCTTAAAGTTCAAAGTCCTCATCCCCCGCTTACTCCTCGCCATGCAGCTTATTCTGAAGCTTGCGGAAGGACTCTCCGAATAAGCCCGTTCTCTTAATAGAGACTTTAACTTGAATGTCCAATTTCATTTTGGCAAACTGCTCGTTCCACTGGGGCTGTATAGACCGCCATTCCTTCGGATTCCTGCGATAGATCTTATCCGCCAGGCCCAGGACATCAACCTTCTGCTGCTGCAGACCCGCCCAGCCTTCCTGGATTATTTGCGTGATTTCCCGCTCGATTTCAGTTTCCATCAGCTTAATTCCCTTCGGATCCGTGATGTCATCCATCGAATTGGATTCTCTTAATCCTCCGTTCGCCTTAGCCCTGACTTTAAGAATGTACCCTTCCTCTCCTTTCACAGGGGTTACCTTTACCTTCGCTGAATCAATCACGAAGGAGGACATTTCCTCCCGGCTCCCGTCAAAAGACAAGGTCTGATGCTTGACCTGGTTCATTAACCAGGAGACGCCAAGGCTCTGCTGCTCATTCAGGCTCCCAACCCGCTTCTCTCCGCGGAACAGACTCAGCCCGCTCAAGATGAGATTAGCCCGCGGAGCGGTCCGCTTAAAGGCCTCCGAGGTCTTTAAGTCCTCCTCCTCACTGCCTTCCATCCGGATTTCAGGAATGCTGACCGCATTCGCTTCCGAGCTCAGCATATACGCGATTTCATGCACGGTAACCGCCTTGTATACCGATTCCACCTTCTCCTCCTTATTCAAAAGGTCGTCCAGCGCTTTGCCGGGCAGCTTCTCAGGCGGCATCAGCATCTCCAGAATCTCTTTGGCGCTGGATTCGGCAACCAGGACCTTGACCGTTTCGCGCGCCTCCAAATTCCGCAGGAAGCTGTCAATCAGCTCGTAAATGCCGTCGTCCGCCGTCTCTTTGCCGATCACGAAAATGTTGTTATGTGAAAAATAGAGCCGGCGGGAGTTCTTGAGCACGCTGCGATCCAAAGCTTCCTTAACGGTATGCCCTTCAGAAGTAAATACAAAGACCCCCGTTTGCGAACCCGTTCCGCTTGCTCCGCCTGATCCTGAATACAAAGCGGAAGGAATAATCATCTGTGAAGTGATCCGGTAATTCCCTTTGCTCCCGTCTACCCCCGTTGCGATAACCAGACCAAGCTCGTTAAGCTCTCTGCGGCTCCCGCAGCCGGCAGACAATACCATAACAGCCATGACGAGAAGAAGCAGCGTGATCCTCTTCATGACGGCTCTTCCTGTCCGCCCTGACTGGACGATCCCAGCAGAGTCTCTTCTACAGGAGGGTATTGGTACGGCGCTTGTCTCGTTCTGTTCTTGCCGGCAATCTGGTCAGGACGGGTCTTCATCGCCCATATGGGAACCCGGATCATCATATCCTTCATATTGGATTTATGAAAGGGCGCGTAAGGAGCATAGTAGTCCACCCCGAAAGAACGCAGAGAGACCAGATGGACGATAATCGGGATCATCCCGGCCAAAATGCCGAACAGCCCCAAAGTACCAGCCAGAATCATCAGCGTGAACCGCATCAGCCTGACAGCTGCCGCCATATCAATGGAAGGGATAACAAAGTTCGCAATCGCCGTGAAGGAGACCACGATGACCATGGTACCCGAAACAAGGCCGGCCTGAACGGCAGCCTGGCCGATAACGAGCGCTCCCACAATGGAAATGGCCGGCCCGATAATCCTCGGCATCCTGACCCCGGCTTCACGAATGACCTCAAAGGTAAGCTCCATAATGAACGCTTCCAGAAGGGCTGGCAGCGGCGTCCCCTCCCGCTGGGCCGCCAGCGTAATCAGCATGGTCATCGGGAGGATTTCCTGCTGAAAGGTAGTAATGGCGATATACAGGGAAGGGAGCAGCAGCGCCACCAGAAAGGTCATAATGCGCAGCACTCTCAGGAAAGTAGCCAGATCATAACGCTGGTAGTAGTCCTCGCTCGACTGGAAAAATTTAAAAAAGGTCACCGGCATCAGCAGCGCAAAAGGCGTGCCGTCGATCAGCACCGCCACCTGACCGTCAAGAAGGCTGGCTGCCACGGCATCCGGCCGTTCAGTATTCATGATGGTCGGGAACGGCGAAAGCGGTGCATCCTGAATCATCTCTTCAATATAGTTGCTCTCCAGAATGCTGTCCGTATTAATGGAATCAATCCGTCTGCGAACCTCCTCGACGACGCTGTCCTGGGCGATCCCCTGGATGTAAGCGACCGCCACCCGCGTCTGGGTGTAGGTTCCGATCTGACGGACCTCCATCCGAAGATCCGGCGTCTTGAGCTTGCGGCGGATCAAAGCCATATTGGTTGAAAGCTCCTCGGTAAAGCCCTCCTTGGGTCCGCGGATCACGGACTGCGAAGTCGGTTCTTCGACACTGCGCCGGAGCCCGCCGGGTATGGAAACCGACAAAGCATAGGACGTATTGTCGGCGAGAAATACGACACTTCCCGACAGGACGGATGCGATCACGTCATCCAGGGTCGCTTTCTTTTGAAGATCTGCAGACGGAAGACTGCGGGCCAGCTGTTCAGCCACCGATTCTCCGCCGTCCGGCTTTCCTTCATCCAGCTCTCCTTCATCCGGCTCTCCTCCGCTTGGCTCCCGCCCATTCTGCAAGGAATTCTCCGCCGTCCGGGCAGCTGCTTCAATAAGCTCCGTCAGCTGCATATGGTCTACCAGTCCGTCAACGTAGCAAACCGCCAGTACCGGGTAAGGCGAGTCTCCCTTGGATGACGTAAACCCCCTCATGACGAAATCCGGGCTTCTCCCCAGCTTGCTGCGCAGCAGCTCCATCGAGACAAGGAGGTTCTTGTTCACGGGCAGGGACTGGCTTGGTGTCCCGGCCTTCTGGCCGGCAGCCTGAGTCCGGGGAGTCAGCACCTGTTTCAGCCATTTATTCAGCATATCCCCATCCTCCTTCAATCACTTGTCTCCTATTAACATTTCATGGAAAGGCGCGAATTATTCACCGCACGCCGGCAGCCTGCCGTCCCTCGCTTGTCCGCAACTAGACTTTTGCTGCGGGGGAGGAGGCTCCGTACACAAAAAAACGCCCACCCGCAAAGGGTGGACGCTGCGTCATGCTCATGTCATAGTCATGCTAATGTCATGTAATTATAGGAATTAAACCAGCTGCTCTCCGTCATAGGAGGTAATAACCTTGTACAGGTCGGGACGGCGGTCGCGGAAAATGCCCCACTCGATCCGCTGCGACTCCAGCTTATCGAGGTCAAATTCAGCCACCAGCACCGTTTCTTCGGTCCGGCCTGCTTCAGCCACCTTGCTGCCGGTAGGACCGGCGATAAAGGAAGAACCGTAGAAGGTGACGCTGGAATCCTCATCGGTCTCGGTTCCAATCCGGTTCGAAGCTACGACCGGCACGAGGTTGGAAGCGGCGTGGCCGAGCATGCAGGCCTGCCAGTGATCCTTGGAGTCAATGGAGCCGTCCTGCGGTTCCGAACCGATCGCTGTCGGGTAGAACAGAATCTCGGCGCCCATCAGCGCCATGCAGCGCGCGGCTTCCGGATACCACTGGTCCCAGCAGATGCCGACGCCGATTTTGCCGTAGCGGGTGCTCCAGACTTTAAAGCCGGTGTCGCCCGGATTAAAGTAAAATTTTTCTTCATAGCCCGGTCCATCCGGAATATGGCTCTTACGGTAGCGGCCCAGCACTTCCCCGTTCGCGTCAATGACCGCGATGGAGTTGTAGCGGGCGTTGTTCTTCTTCTCATAGAAGCTGATCGGCAGCACCACTTCAAGCTCTTTGGCTACAGCTCTAAAATGATTAATCGCCTTGTTGTGCTCCTGCTCGGTGGCATACGGATAATAATCCGCTTTCTCCTTCTGGCAGAAATAAGGCGTCTCAAATAACTCCTGCAGCAAAATAATCTGCGCGCCCTGCTTGGCCGCTTCACGGACCAGACGGTCCGCTTTGGCGATATTCTCTTCGATATCCCAGGAACAGCTCATTTGAGTGGCTGCTACTTTTACATTTCTCAAAAGGTTTCCCCTCCCTCTCGTGATTAAGCCTGCTGGTTGTCTATTTATTTGCCCGCGGGCATCTGCTGCGTCGTGCAGTGTACATTGCCGCCTTCGCGAATGACGGCCATTCCGTTAACCGTGCGGACTCTGCGGTCCGGGAACGTGCGCTCCAGTACTTCCTGCGCCAGGCGGTCGGTCTCTTCGGCAGCGCCGCCGAACACCGGCAGAATGATGCCGCCGTTGACGAAATAGAAGTTCAGGTAACTCAGCGTCAGCCTGGAATCGCCGAAATGGGCGGCCGGCGGCTGCTGAATGCGGATCACCTCGATCTTCCGACCTTTCGCGTCTGCTGCCGCTTCCAGAATCGCAAGGTTCTCCTGGGTAATCTCATAATTCTCGTCGGAAGGATCGTCACAGACCTGCAGAATGACCATCCCCGGCGCCGCGAAGCAGGCAACATTGTCAACATGCCCGTCGGTTTCGTCGCCGCTGAGGCCGCGCTTCAGCCAAATGATTTGATCTACATGCAAGTAATCCTTGAGTACCTGCTCGATTTCCTCCCGGCTCAGGTGCGGGTTGCGGTTCTCATTCAGCAGGCACTCTTCTGTGGTGATCAGCGTACCTTCCCCATCGACATGGAAAGAGCCGCCTTCCATCGTGATCGGCGCATCAAACTGCTTAATGCCATAGCGGCTGAGCAGCTGCCCTGCCACCTGATTATCGAGGTCGTACGGTTTGTACTTCTCGCCCCAGGCGTTGAAGTTCCAGTTAATGCCCGCGCGTTCGCCCGCCGCATTCAGCAGGAAGGTAGGCCCGTTGTCACGGAGCCAGGCATCGCTGTGCTCAACCGGCAGGATCTCGATATTTTCCTGATGAAACAGACCTCTGACACGAGCCGCTTCCTCCGGATTCACAAGCACGCCAACCGGTTCAAACTCGGCAATGGCCTGAATCAGCTCCTGATAGCCCCGGCTTACGTCCTCGTACTGGTCCGGATAGACCATCGAGTCCTGCACCGGCCAGGAGATAAAAGTACGTTCGTGTGCGGCCCATTCAGGGGGCATGGCATAATTCGCCGATCTAGGGTTCATCTATGTCAACTCACTTTAATTAAAATTTTGGGTGAAAGTCCAAGCTACATCATACAATATAATTCCCCCTGCCTCAATGCGTGAGCAGGATGAAATTTTTGCCCTGGAGCTTAAGGGTCAGGGGGCTCATTTTTTGCGCCTATTCCGCTTATTCTGCTAATTCAGCTTATTCTGCCTGTTCGGCCTACATCTCCCGCTTCCACACGTCCGCGTATTTGTCATGGCGCTTAAACATCGTCTGCACATAGGAGCACTGCGGCACGATCTTATAGCCATTTTCCCGGGCATAGCCGGCCAGCTCCTCAAGCAGCTGCTCGGCAATTTTCTGGCCGCGAAGCTCTTCCGATACAAAGGTATGGTCCGCGATCAGCACGCCGCCTTGTTTCTGATAGGTAATTTCCGCCACCATTGTCCCATCTTCCTGCAGTTCAAAGCCATAGCCTGTATTCACCATTTCCCTCATGTTCCCAACCCTTTCGTTAAATGATCATTCAAAAGTTCAGTCTATATGAACACAGATTCCGCGCGTCCGGCATAGCTTTCCCTTAAAGCTTCTCCTCTTATCAGTCTTCAAGGCCCTGGAATGTGATATATTTAGATAATGCGCCTGTCCAAGGACGGCCTGACAACAAAAGGATAGCCTCCAAGAAAAAAGCAAGGTGATTATCATATGGAACCCTATTTATTCCAACATAGACCCGACGGGGCCGAAGGTCAAGCGCCTCCCGCCCCGCGCGCCGCGGCTGAGACCAGCCGCGAGCTCGTTAAAGATGCCGAGCCGGATGCCTGGTATTTCCGCAGGCTGGAGGACAGCGGCATCCTGCTGAACCGGGCGCAGATCCGCGCCGTCCGCCATGGCGGCGGCCCTGCGCTGACGCTGGCCGGCGCCGGCTCGGGCAAGACCTCGGTGCTGATCTGCCGCACCGGTTATTTGATCGGCGTGCGGGGCGCAGCGCCGGCAAGCATTTTGCTGCTTACCTTCTCGAGCAAGGCCGCAGCGGAAATGCGCGAGCGGATCGCCGGACTCCCCGGACTGTCTGACCACCATGTCAAAGCACTGACCGCCCGGACGTTTCACGCCTTCTTCCTGCGCTTTCTGTACAGCCGCGGCGCCGCTTCCACCCTGCTGGCGGATACAACCCGGCAGCACATCATGCTGAAGCAGATCATGCGCGGGCTGAACCTGCCGCAGGACGCCTACGAGCCGGAGACGCTGCTGGCGCTGCTGTCGGCGGCCAAGATGAACCTCACGAAGGTAGAAGATCTCCCGGAGAACAGCGAAACCGAACGCGAGCTGAAGCGGATTTTTCAAAGGTATGAAGCCGTCAAGGCCGAGCAGCAGCTGATGGATTTCGATGATGTCCTGGTCCGTTCCTACGATATGCTGAGGGACGACCCCCGCAGTCTGCGCTGGCTGCGGGAACGGTTCCGCTACATCATGGTAGACGAATTTCAGGATACAAATCTCCTTCAATACGAGCTGGTGCGCCTGATCGCGGCTCCCGCGAACAATCTGATGGCCGTCGGCGATGACGACCAGACGATTTATTCCTTCAACGGCGCGAGGAGCGAATTTATTCTGAAATTCGACAAGCAGTATCCGGGCGCTGTCGTCATCACGCTCGACATCAACTACCGCTCCTGCCCGGCTATTGTCGGCCTCGGCAACGGCATTATCCGCCATAATGTGGAGCGGCGTCCCAAAACGCTGAAGGCCGCCAGGCTGACGAGCACCGTGAAGCCGCTCTACTTAAGGCCGTATACCACCGATAAGGAAGCGGAGTTTCTGCTGAACCGGATCGAGCATGAGGTCACAGCCGGCAGCAGAAGCTACGGCGACTACGCCATCCTGTACC
This sequence comes from Paenibacillus pinistramenti, assembly GCF_005869875.1. Taxonomy (GTDB): domain Bacteria; phylum Bacillota; class Bacilli; order Paenibacillales; family Paenibacillaceae; genus Fontibacillus; species Fontibacillus pinistramenti. The sequence goes on along the minus strand of NZ_VAWG01000008.1, from coordinate 904 downwards.
GGGCGGCCAGCAACAACCGGGCGATTCTCGAGCAGCTCGTCATGCGCGGCATCCCGCATATTGACTACGGCGACGGACAGCTGCTGTACCAGCAGCGGGTGGTTCTCCCCGTGCTGGCTTACCTGCGTCTGTCGCTGAACCGCCGGGATTTCCAGGCGATTGAGAGTATTTTGCCAACATTATATATTAACCGGAATCTGGGAATGGCCCACATTATGGAGCAGGAGAAGCAGCGCGCCAAGAAAGGACCGATGGTGCATTTGCGGACTTTGCCGGGGCTGAAGGACTTCCAGATTGAAAAAGTTAATGACCGGATAGAGCTCATCCGCTCCCTCCGCAGCCTGACGCCGGTCGAGGCGATCCGCCAGATCCGCAGCCGCTTCTACAACAGTTATCTCGAAACGGACGAACGCCAGGAGGCCACCCAGCACAGGGAAATGCTGAAGGAGCTGCTGGACGAGCTTGAGACCTCTGCCGAGCGGTTCACCGGCATTCCGGAGTTTCTGGACTTCGTAGACGAGGTTGTCGCGAAGAATGAGGAAGGACGCACGCGCAGGCTGGAGGATCAGGGGAACCGGGTGGCCCTGATGACGATCCACCGCTCCAAAGGGCTCGAATTCCCCGTTGTCTATCTGATCGGGGCATCCGAAGGCAGCCTGCCCCACGCCTCGGCGCTGGATGCGGACCGGATGAAGGATATTCATCCGGGGCTGTCCGCCGAGCTGAAAGGCGAAGCGGCGCTCGAAGAGGAGCGCCGCCTGGCTTACGTCGCCGTCACCCGGGCCAGGGAGGAGCTGATCGTCAGCTCCCCCGCACGCTACCGGGGCAAGAAGGCGGACGTGTCGCGCTTCCTGCTCGCCGCATTTGGCGCAGCCGGTGCGGCGGCAGGCACGGCCGGGGCGCG
>NZ_VAWG01000007.1 GCF_005869875.1 Paenibacillus pinistramenti | reverse complement strand
CCGGCGGCCCGGACGCGCCTTTGGAGCCGCCCGCGGTGCAGCGCGCGGGCGCAGCGGCGGCCCCCCGCCCGGCGGGTGCGGGGCCCGGCATCGCCGAGTGGCTCAGCGCAGCCGCCGCCAGAGGCGCGCTGCACGAGCCGGGCCCCGGCTTCGCCGAGGCCTGCAGTCTGCCTGCTCCGGCGGCAGACGCGGGCGGCGGGGCCGCGGTCAGCGTGCGCAGCTGGCTGGCCGCACTGCTTCCGGACGTCCCGGCAGCGCCGGACGGCCTGGACCTGATCGTGCGGCGGACGGCGCAGCGCGAGTCCGGCCTGCACGAAACGGTACAAACACCCGGGAACAAATAATTCCCGGGTGTTTGGTCTGCCTGCAGGAACAATTTGCATTTCAGGAGGGGAAGAACCAAAGTGGCAAGAAATGTAGAGAAAGACCAGATTTTACGGGAGAAACGCCTCAATCACATTCTGGATTGTGCCCTGGAGGTCATTGCTTTGAAGGGAATCGGAGCAGTGAGCATCAGCGATATAGCCGCCGCTGCCAAGGTCAGCGTGGGCAACGTTTACCATTACTTCAAGTCGAAAGACGAGATTTTTGATGAAATCCTGAAACGGGGGCAGACCGCCTACGGCGGGTTCGTATCCCAGACGGAGGCCATGAGCCTGCCGGCATTAGACAAGCTGCATTTGATTTGTTCAAGCTGGCTGTCTGTACGCAACCACTGGGCCCATACCATTCTCATACATAGTGCAAGATTAGCCGAAACCACGCTTCCGAGCACCCGCAGCCAGGTAACGGAGCGTTTTACGCGAAACCTGGATCCTATTCGAAAAATAATGGAGCAGGGTCAACGGGAAGGCACCATTATTGACGGTGATCCGTTAGAGCTTGCATTCTATTTTGTCAGCCTGATTCAGGGACTGACCCTGCAAAGAGTGCCGGGTGCCGAGGTTCAGGCGCCGATCCGCGCCGAAGGAGTCTTGAAACTGCTGGACAAAAGGAACAGGGCGTAAGGTGAGGGTTTTGAGGTTGGAAAAATCTTCTTGACATCCCCTTTCTATCAGGCAATAATACGTAATAACAAACCGATTGAATATTCGGTTTGTGAGAGGCAGCTTTTCCAGTCTACTGGAGAAATGCCCTTTTTATTAAAATTAAAACCAAGTAAATACATAAGATTAGTGGACAAAGGAGGAATATATTTGATTACCATTGAGAATTTGTACAGAACTTTTTCAACCCCTTCGGGCAAGGTTTCTGCCCTTCACGACATCGTGCTGCAGGTTCAAAAAGGGCAGTTTGTCACCTTCATCGGGCCCAGCGGCTGCGGTAAAAGCACGCTCTTAAAGATCATTGCCGGCCTGGATTCCCATTATGAGGGCAAAGTGGAGCTGAACGGAAAACCGATTATTGGACCCGGAATTGATAAAGGAGTTATTTTTCAGGAGCCCCGCCTTTTTCCCTGGTTTACGGTGGAGAAGAACATTGCGGCCAACCTGTCCCTCCGCAGTCCGGTGGTCCGGAAGCGGGTGGCTGAGCTGATTGAGCTGGTAAGGCTTAAAGGATTTGAACACGCTTATCCCCGCGAGCTGTCCGGCGGTATGGCGCAAAGGGTTGCCATTGCCAGAGCCCTGCTGCGAAAGCCCGATGTCCTGCTTCTCGACGAGCCGTTTGGCGCGCTGGATGCCTTCACCCGGACACACATGCAGGAGGTTCTGCTGGAGATCTGGGAACGGAACCGTACGACAATGCTCTTCGTTACGCACGATCTGGACGAAGCGGTCTTCCTTGGTGAACGTGTTGTCATTATGAACCCGCGGCCCGGGCACATCCGGAATGTAATCGGGATTGATCTTCCTTACCCGCGCAAACGGAATACCCCTTCTTTCCAGGAATTCCGCAGCCTTGTGCTAAATGAATTTGAGAAGGTGGAGAGTCCTTTGATTGACGAGGGAGCCGGTATTTAATACCCATAATAAAATTTCAAAGGGGAATGAAATTATGAGAATGAAAGCATTAACTTTCCTGGCGGTTATTACGTTTCTTCTGGCTGTTACAGGGTGCGGAAATTCCAATAAATCAGCGTCATCCACAGCTGCCGCTGCGGACCAAAACCAGGCGGCCAGTGCTTCAGAAGATTCAAAAGCTCAGACGGGAGACTCTTCCAAGCCTTCCTATGAAGGCGTTACAGTTCGTATAGGCTATCAGGGCAAAGGCGGATTGTTCGGCAAAATCCAGGAGGCGAAGTGGTTTGAGGAAGCCTTTGGCGAATACGGCGCCAAGGTCGAGTTCTCTGAATTCCAGAGCGGGCCTCCAATGGTTGAAGCGATGGCTTCCAGCCATCTGGACTTCGCCGGTATGGGGAACCTGCCGCCTATCGCAGCCCAAGCGGCCGGAATAGATTTCAAGATTGTAGCGCAGACGCTCAGCGGCAAGAACAATGTGGCGCTCCTCGTGTCCAAAGACAGCCCGATTAAGACGGTGGCCGATCTGAAGGGCAAGAAGGTGGCGGTAACGAAGGGAAGCAATGCGTTCAATTTCCTGTACCAGCTGCTTGAGAAAGAAGGAATCAAGGAATCCGATCTGCAGATTATCCAACTTCAGCCGGATGAAACGCAGGCGGCCTTTGAAGCAGGCAAGGTAGACGCATGGTCGGTCTGGGACCCGAGTATCACGCTGAATACAGCGACGGGCAAGGCCAGAATTATCGCGGACGGAGAAAGCGCAGGCATCCTGTCCCCCTCCTTCCAGTTAGTGCGGACCGAATTTGCGGATAAATATCCTGAACTTGTCGTGGCTTATCTCAAGGTTATTCAAAAGGCGCTTGACTGGCAGACGGCCAACAATGACGAAGCCCTGCAGCGGTATGCTGATGAGAACAAGATTCCTGTTGAAATGATGAAGGGGTTTCAGGAACGCTCAACCTACATCAATACGCCTGTCAGTCCCGAAACAATTGCTCAGCAGCAAGCCACTGCGGACTTCCAGTATAAGCTGGGAACAATCCGCAAGCAGGTAGACGTCTCCAAAGTGTTCGACAACAGCTTTATTGAGCAGGCCCTAAAAGAATATGCCGAGGAAAATAAATCCTAATTCGTGCTTTCAAAGGAGCGTGATCGTTCATGTCCTTATCCAAAAGCAAGCTGTCGATCCGAATCGTGAACGGGCTCTTAGGGCTGCTGCTGCCATTGGTCCTCCTGGTCGTCTGGCAGTACGCCACCTCGCACGGGATGGTGAATGCAGTCCTGATCCCGCCTCCAAAGGAGATCTGGGAAGCGTTCATTGATATGGTCAATTCCGGTGAGCTGTGGAGCAATCTGCTGATCTCGGGCAGGCGCGCCACCCTGGGATTTCTGCTGGGCGGAGGGCTTGGGCTCGCTGCAGGCCTCTGGGTCGGCTTCTCCCTTAAGGCGGAGAAGCTGTTTGATCCTTCGATTCAGCTGCTTCGCACGCTTCCCCATCTGGCGGTAGCGCCCCTGTTTATTCTCTGGTTCGGATTCGGGGAAGCCTCGAAGATTCTCCTGATTGCCAAAGCGGCTTTCTTTCCGCTCTATGTTAACGCTTTTCTCGGTGTCCGTTCAGTGAATAACGAACTGTTTGATGTTGCCCGTGTACTGCAGTTTTCGAAGCTGCAGACTATCTTCAAGCTAATATTACCGGCATCGCTGCCTTCCATCTTCCTGGGGGCCCGGCTTTCAATCGGTGTCAGCTGGCTGGCGCTGATCGTAGCAGAATTAATGGGCTCCAGCTCCGGAATCGGCTACATCATCAATGATGCAAGATCCTTCTCGCTTACAGCCGTCATTTTTGTAGGAATCATTGTGTTTGCCGTTGTCGGCAAGCTGACCGATTCGATCGTGAAGCTGGCAGAATTCCGGCTTCTCCGGTGGCAGGATCATAGAAAGGAAGTCCTCTAATGAACAAGCTGATGGAAAATACGCCGCCAATCGGCGGCCATTCCGGGCCGGTGAAGATTCAGGGCAGAAGATTGAAACCCTGGAGTTTGAAATCCTGGAGCTTAAAGGCGGCCGGGGCGGCAAAGCTTCAGGGATGGATCGTGCCGCTCGTCATCCTGATCGTTTGGCAGGCCGTGGCCATGCTCGAAATTGTTTCGGCAGCGCAGCTGCCGGCGCCGTCCCGGATCGTCCAGACGTTTGTCCGGCTGTGCGTTTCGGGTGAACTCCCCCGGCATTTGGGTGCCAGCGCGGTCCGCGCCGTCACGGGCTTCCTTCTCGGAAGCGCAGCAGGTCTGCTCCTCGGCTTGTTTACGGGGCTTGGCAAATGGGCTGAGCGGACGCTTGATCCTTCGCTGCAGATGCTGAGGACTGTGCCGCTGATGGCTTTGATTCCTCTGTTCATCCTTTGGTTCGGTGTCGGAGAATTTTCCAAAATTCTGATTATAGCCCTGGGCTCTTTCTTTCCTGTGTATTTTCACACGTTCTTAGGCGTCCGGACGGCAGACCGCAAGCTGCATGAGGTGACCCGCGTGCTGCAGTATTCCGCTGTTCAGAAGCTGGTTTCCCTTATCCTTCCGGCTGCACTGCCTAATATTCTGCTCGGCATCAGGCTCGCGGTCAGCGCCTCATGGCTGATTCTGGCTATCGCGGAAATGATGGGGGCAAGCTCGGGCATTGGATATATGATTCAGGATGCCCGGGTGTTCAGCAATACGGACATTGTGTTTGTGGGTCTCGCTGTGTTCATCGCCGTTGGCAAGCTGTCGGATATGGGCGTGCGGGTTCTTGAACGGCACTGGCTGAGATGGAGCAGCGCTTATAAAGGCTGATCAGCAGCACATAAGCAGAAGAACTTAATCAGAAGAACTTAAATAGAGGAGTTGGATGATATGAGCAGCAAAAGGGACGGACAGCTTCACCTTGGCGCATTTCTGTACTTTTCCGGGCATCATCACGCGGGGTGGAGGCACCCGGATTCGGGCGTGGAGAAGATGTTTGACATCAAGCTGTATGAGCAGCTTGCGGCGACGGCTGAACGCGGCAAGCTGGATATGATCTTTTTTGCGGATCTTCTGCACTTGATCTATCCAAGCCGGGCGGCGGCAGGCATGCTGGACCCGGTGTCGCTGCTCTCTGCCTTGTCGATGGCCACCAGCCGGATCGGCCTTACGGCAACCATATCAACTACATACAACGAGCCTTTTCATGTGGCCCGTAGAATGGCCACGCTGGATCTGCTCAGCGGCGGCCGCGCAGGCTGGAATATCGTGACCTCACAGGTTGATGCGGAAGCGAACAATTTTGGCAGGGAGAAGCATCCGGAGCACGCCCTGCGGTACGAGATGGCGGCCGAATTCGTGGAAGTCGTGACCCGTTTATGGGACAGCTGGGAAGATGACACTCTTGTCATGGACCGCCAGGCCGGCGTCTTTGCGGATGTCTCCAAGCTGCACACGGTGGACTATCAAGGCAGATGGTACAATTCCAAGGGCCCGTTAATTACGCCGCGTCCGCCGCAGGGGTATCCGGTCCTGATTCAAGCCGGTTCCTCCGAGCCGGGCCAGGCCTTTGCCGCGCAGTATGGGGAAATCATCTTCACCGCCCAGCAGTCGCTGGCGGCCGCGCAGTCCTTTTACCGGACGCTGAAGAACAAGGTAGCTGCTGAAGGGAGGGAGCCGGACAGCCTGAAGATTATGCCGGGTCTGTCCCCGATTCTGGGCGGAACGGAAGAAGAGGCGCTCCGGCGCGAGCGGGAGCTTCTCGACTTGATCGACCCGGATGAGGCAGTGATGATGGTCTCCGGTATGCTTCAATACGACCTGAGCGGCTATCCGGCAGACGGGCCTTTGCCTGACATTCCGAACCCGGTTAAGGCAAGCAACGGGATGAAGAGCCGAGTGCAGCTGGTTATGGATCTGGCCCGGAAAGACGGCTTGTCCATTATCGAGCTGGGCAGAAGGCTGCTCGGCGCACGGGGCCACATGCAGTTCGTAGGTACACCGGAGCAGCTGGCAGACCTGATGCAGGAATGGTATGAGGGTTACGGCTGCGACGGGTTTAACATTATGCCGCCTGTTCTGCCCGGTGATCTTAATGAATTTGTCGATCATGTTGTGCCGGTGCTTCAGCGCCGCGGCTTATTCCGCGAGGAATATGAAGGCAGCACGCTGCGGGAGCATCTCGGCCTCAAACGCCCGGCTCCCGGACATTTCAAACAGCCGATTGCCTGACGGGCGGATTCTTCCAGAAGCCTCGTGAAGCCCCCTTGTAAAAATTTGTATAAAAAAGAGATGAACCTCGGCGGTTCATCTCTTTTTTGTGAGGAGGAATGCGGCGGTGTGTTTATTTACCGGAGCCGGCCGTCCCCTCCGACAGCGCAATGATCTCCTTGCGCAGCCCGAGCATTTTCTTATCCAGCTCATCGGCTGCGCGGGCGGCTTCTGTCAGCTCTTTAATGACATGGGCAGGCACCTGCTTGTCGTATTTATAGAACAATATATGCTCCATGCTCGCCCAGAAATCCATGGCCAAGGTGCGAAGCTGAATTTCGACCTTGATCCACTCCGGTCCTTCCATCAGGATCAGCGGGACGGAGACAATCAGATGAAGACTTTGGTAGCCGTTGGGCTTGGGCTCCGCGATATAATCCTTGATCTCAAGAATGTTGAGGTCATCACGGGTCTGCAAATGACCTACAAGACTGTAAATATCTTTCACAAAAGCGCATACAATCCGCATTCCCGCAATGTCATGAATGCCGCCTACCAGATTGTCGGGCGTCATGGCCAATCCTTTGCGCTGCATTTTGGCGAGGATGCTGGCGGGTTCCTTGATTCTTGTCTTAATATGTTCAATCGGATTATATCCCTGTCGGTGTTTCCATTCCGTCTGAATCAGCTTGATCTTGTTCTGGAGCTCATCCAAAGCCATTTGATACATCATGGGAAGCTGTCTCCAGGTCTCCAGTCCGGCGAGCTGGTCGCCGCCTGATTCCCACAGCTGCTTGAGTTCCATAGGGCCAAGCTGCAGTCCATTGCCGGTTTCATTCGATAGGCTCAAAATATCTACTCCTAATGATAAAAATAACGCCGTAAGCTCTTCTATTTTACTCCGATTACCCCCTCAAATCAAAAAGTTTTGTCAGGTCCGGGGCCTGCTCATGTTAGGTTTTCACAGAACGCTTGAAATCTGGTATGATAGTTAACATCAGCGCAATACCTTGCTATAAAGGCATTGTGCCAATCGTCTAAAACAGAAGATGGCATCATAACTTGATGAAGAACGAAGAAGATGCTGCTTTGATCGGAGGATGAAGATTATGAGTTTCTTGGACCGAATTAAGAACGGAGCCAATAAAGCGAGCGAGCGCGCTCAGAATGTTGTCGAAATCAATAAGCTCAACGGGCAGATTTCAAATATCGAACGTGAAATGAACATTTATTACCAGCGGATGGGTCAGGTGTTCTACGAGGGCTACCGTGCCAAAGACATGTCCCAGGCGGAGAAGGAAATGATGGAGCTGGCGAAGACCTGCGACCTGCTTGCAGAAGAGCGGGATGAGGTGAGAACCAAGATCGCTGCGCTGAAGAACGAGCGGCTGTGCGAATGCGGAAAGGTCGTTCCCCAGGATGCGGTCTTCTGTCCTTTCTGCGGCCGTAAGCTCAAGTCCCGCAGTGAACAGGGCAGCGGCCCCCAGACGGAGACAGCTGTGCAGAGAGAGCCGGAAGCCGAGGACGAACAGGCTTACCATGAAGCCGGAGCATCGTCAGAGACTGTGATTTACCGCGGCCCGCTGGTGAAAGAGGTGCCTGACGAATATGGCGAATCCCCTTCCCGGGAAGAAGAGAAGCGCCATCAGCTTCAGCTGGAGAGGGAGCGGGAGCGGCAGGAGGAGCTGGACCGGAGAATCCGGACCTGGAAGGAGAACATGGAGTCTAAACCTTCCTCTTACGAGAAACCGGCAGCCTACGGAGATGCAGCGGGCAAATGCCAAATTTGCGCCGAGCCGCTTGTGAAGGGAACGAAATGGTGTCCGAACTGCGGAGCCGAGCAGCTCTGACGTTAGGCTCTATCAGGCTCTACTAAGAATTCAAGCAGGGCTTAAATCCTCTTCAAATTCATGAAACTGCCTTATTTAGGCAGACTCCTGACCGCTTATTTTCCGTATAACTATGGAGTGGGCGTAAATCCTGAACCGGCTTAAGCTTTGGCAAATGTGCGTACACGCCCCCTGCTGCAGGCTTCTTCCGGATGTTTGGAGTCCCGGATGGAAATGCTGAGAATACGATACTGGTATTGGAGTGTGAAGAGGGATGGAATGCATCGTTCACTTTGACGTTGTGCATGAGAACGAAACGAAAGAGCTGCGCGGGCTGATTATTTTGAATGAGGACCGCAAGCCTGCGGAGCAGGAATATTTGAATATGTTTGCGGACATGGGCTACACCAATCTTCGCCTGGAGAAGCAGGAGCCGCTGACCTTCGCCCCGGCGGGCGGCGGAGCCGGTTTCAAGGAGATTATTATCCGCAAGCTGGATAACGGGAATGAAGAGGAGCATTTTGAGGACCAGCATTTGAAGAACCTGGTGGGCAATCTTCTGCCCGGCAAGCCTGAATCTATTTGAGAAAAATCCTGCCGCCCCGGGGGACCGCCTGCGGCCCCGTTCTTTTTTAGCCATTGGTAAAGCACCTCCGGCGGCTCAGCTGTAAAGAAGCCTGTTATCCCGTATCGGGATACGGGCTTTTTGCGTTAGAATAGAAGACAGATTTGAATTCTTGCTGCAATAATATTTGTATAAATTCATGAACTTGTTTGGAGGAGAACTGATGAAGCTGCTGGTTGAGAAGGTTCTGCAGGAAGGTATAGTCCTCAGCGATCAGGTGCTGAAAGTCGATTCGTTTCTGAATCACCAGATGGACCCGGAACTGATGCTGGAGATCGGCCGCGAGTTTGCCCGGCTGTTCGCCGGAGAGAGCATTACAAAGGTGCTGACTATTGAATCTTCCGGCATAGCCCCCGGAATTATGACGGCGCTTGCCCTGAATGTGCGTCTGATCTTTGCCCGCAAGCGCAAGTCTTTAACGCTTACTGAGGATATTTTTGTCGAAAAGGTTTATTCATATACGAAGCAGGAGAGCAGCGAGATCACGGTATCCAGGAAGTTTCTGGAGCCGGGCGACCGGGTGCTGATCGTCGATGATTTTCTGGCGAACGGGGAAGCGGCGTTTGGGCTGGCGCGGATTGTGGAGCAGGCTGGCGCGGAAGTTGCGGGAATCGGGATCGTCATTGAAAAAGCGTTCCAGCCCGGCGGACGCCTGCTTGCGGATGCCGGATACCGCGTAGAATCGCTGGTCCGCGTAGCCTCGCTTGCAAACGGCACAATCGAACTGGTGTAGGTGGGAATGATGACGGGAAAAAGAGTAACGAGTATGGATGTGGCGCGTCTGGCCGGGGTGTCCCGCAGCGTGGTATCGGCTGTAATTAACGGGACGCAGGGCATCGGGGTCAGCCGTGCCAAACGGGAAGCGGTTCTGAAAGCCATGCGGGAGCTGAATTATCATGTTGATGCGGGGGCGCGCGCGATGAAGACGGGGCGCAGCTACTGTGTCGCCGCCTTCGGGGATACGTCGAATGCGCTGTTTCTGCAGCTGCTGGAGGGGCTGCAGCAGGCCTGTCTGAGACAGGGCTACCATGTGCTGCTGGTCGGCCGTGGTGATGGGATGACCGGCTGGGAGGAGCTGATTTCCTTGTATTTCCAGCGGAGGGTCGATGGCATTATCAGCCTGGATTATCTGGGATTCGAGGACCCCGACTGGGCGGCGCAGGTGCGGGAGCATAAAGTTCCGTACGTATCCGTTGAAGGCTACGCGGGAGCGGAGGACATTTATTCGGTAATGGCCGATTATTACGGCAGCGTCCGGACGGCGATGGAATACCTGGAGCAGTCCGGGGTGCGGGGAGCGGCCTACCTGCAGATGGAGGACCGCCGCTGGCCCGAGAACTGGGCGGAGACGGCCCGCAGGGATGCGTATGAGCATTTCTGCGCGGAGCGCGGCTGGACGCCCAGAGTAGAGAAAGTGGACAAGCTGGAGCCGGAGCACGTTCAGGCGATTCTGGAGTATGATCTGGCCAACGGACAGCCGGCGGTGTATCTCTCCAACTGGATGGATGGCGCGCTGGAGATGTACAGAGCCGCAGCCCGGCTGGATTTGAAGGTCGGCCGGGAAGTGAAGGTGATGTCTGCCGACAATACGTACCGGGTCAGCGACCAGCTGGTTCCCCGGCTGTCGGTGATGGCGGTTCCGTATAAAGAAATGGGCGAAAGGGCAGTAGATTTAATTCTGGAGCAGATTGAAGGCGGCGGGGCCGAAGCCGTGGCCGTGGCTGATGCCGGGACAGGAGCCGAAGCCGAAGCTGGTGCGGAAGCTGGTGCGGAAGCTCGGGCCGAAGCTGAATCCGGAGCCGGAGCGGGAGAGACCGCTCGCCCTGTGCGGAAGCACTGGCTGGCCGCAGGCCTTCTCCCGGGATCAAGCGTGTAGCCTTTACCAGCTGCGGATCTGCCGTTCAGCAAAATCGCCGATCCACGGAAGCTTGAGCCACTTCCGCTGCAGGGAAGCGGCAATAAGCGCGATCCACAGCACTACGCCTAAGAGGCTGAGCAGGGGAGCCAGCAGAAGCCCGAGCACCGGGATGAATCCGGCTGCGGTATGTCCCACGATGAGCCCGCCGAACAGCAGAACGGATTGCAGGGCGTGGAACAGCACAAACCGGCTTCTTTTTTCAATAAACAGAAAAGCTATGCCCCCCGCAAAGGGGATCAGATGGCACAAAAATGCGGCCAGATGTTCCGGAAGGCCTGTGGAAGAACGGAATGGAGACACGGACATGCACCTTCTTGAGCCTAAGGATGAAGGGGAAGCCCCTCCTCCCTTCTAATGTATGACAAGCCGGCCGGGGTGAGAACGAGCCCGGGGAGTAAGGCTGCGGCCGGTACGCCCGGGGCAGGACGGCTCGGCCAGTGAAGCTGCAGTCAGTACGGCTGCATGCTGTACGGCTCCAATCATACGGCTCAGGCTAGTAGGGCCCGGCTGCGGTAACGCGGCCTGCTTCTTCTGCCGGCCAGATAAACAGGCGGAGGAGATCTTCGGCGATTTCATTTGCGGCGTCCGGGCGCCGCAGGCTGTCCAGCTCCTGGTAGAGCTCGCCGCCCGGCTGCCTGCTGCTGAAGAACTGCTCGATCTGCCGCACCAGCTCGCGCGGACGGTTCGAGATGAAGGCGATGCCTTTCTTATTCAAATACAAGGCGTTATTCAGCTCCTGGCCGGGGACAGGACGGAAGAGGAACATGGGCAGGCGGCTGGCCAGCGCTTCGGATAACGTAATGCCGCCGGGTTTGGTAATAATGCAGTCGCTCGCTGCCATTAATTCGGCGATATTCTGGACAAAACCGCAAACCTGCACGTCACGGTGCCCTTTGAACTGTTCCTGGAGCTGCGCAAGCAGCTCTTTATTTTTGCCGCAGACCGCGATGACCCGGCGTTCCCCGGAAGCCGTAAGGCGGCGGCAGATATCGGCGATGTTCTGCATCACCCCGTAGGCTCCGGCCATCAGCAGAATAGCCGGCTTGCCGTCCTGCGGGAGCGAATAGGCCGGCCCCTGGTTCGAGCCCGGATCCGGACGTGAACCCGGATCGGAGTCCGGCCTGCCGGTTAAATCTCCGGCTTTCGCCTGTACGGCAGCGGCAGCGGCAAAGCCCGGCCGCAGCGGAATGCCGCTGACCATCACCCTCTCTTCCGGCACGCCTCTGGCCACCATTTCATTCTTCAAGTCCTGTGTGGCCACATAATAGCGGTTAACCGACGGATGGACCCAGCGGCCGTGAATGTCGAAATCGGTGATCACGTTGGCCAGCGGAATCGTCTGACCGGTGCGTCTGAGCAGTTTGGGCATGACAAGCTGCGGAAAAGTATGAATCACAAGATCGGGATTGATGTCGGCGACAATCTTCGCAAGCTTCCTGAGCCCGAAGGAGTGGAGCAGACTGTACAGCGGCCGGCCCGGCTGCATCCGACGCGTCGAATTGTACACCCAGCCATACAGGTACGGGATTGTCTTGAAGCTCTGCATGTATACAAATTTGGTCAATTCATTAATCAGGGGATGCGCCTCCGCCATCAGGTCGAGCAGAACCACATTGGTAATGCCCCGCTCATGGAAGGAAGCTTCCATCGCTTTAGAGACCTGGTAATGGCCTTCTCCATAGCTGGCATAGACGATCATGATCTTCGGGTTTCGCATCTGCAGCCTCCTCCTGGTTGGCCTGTTGGAATGGTGTCCGTTCGGCGTGAATTCTTCGATCTGCTGATCAATAGATCTGTTCTCTGATAAGTATATATGTCGGATTGCCCTATAGAAGAATTTGCCGGCGGAGGAAAGAATTCCTTCCCTCTTATTTTAACCCTTTCAATATCCGATAAATATATCTAAAGAAGCAAATCTATATCCAAAAAAGGTGAAAGCTGAAACGGGCGGCTGAATATGCTACAATATAGAGAGATAGGAGGCCGTTCCATTCATATCCGGACATACATATACTGCTACGGGTGACTGACATTGCCATTGCTGACACAGCAAGCATTGATTCAGGGCAAACCTTGCCGGGTATGTATAATGTCAGAACCTGCTGAGCCAGCGGGACAAACTAACCACTTCTAGATGAATTACTTGCAGGATCTTTTCGGCGTTTCTCAATAACGGAAGCAGTACCATAAGCGTTCTGGGAGGGAATCATATGGCAACGAAAGGTCATAACGAAGTAAAGGAAAGTTTGCGGGAGATGACAAGGATTTTCAGGCCGAAGGATCCCAAGAAGTTTGTCAGGGAATATGTTCGCAAGTACCGCATCATGGGCGGTTATGAAGAAGAATTGACCCATCTTGTTGAAATGGAAATGGGTAAGCTGAATTCTTCTGTTTCTTGATGTAACCTCTGACGGCCGGCCGCTATCATATTCGATATAGGACTCTTTCTAACCGTCTTCCCGCGATTTGTGCGGAGGGCGGTTTTTTTCATCCTTATACCGGCATATATTAGAACACCGGAAGCCGGCAGCGTAGAAAGGACAGGTCCGGAGAGGGCGGTTGTCGAAAAATAAAGGAGGCGTTGCCCATGCCGAAAGTCGTAACTAAGAACGCCCAGCAGATCGAGCTTATCCGGACAGCGGGACGCATACTGGCGGAATGCCATCAGGCTTTGAAGAAGGCGATTGTTCCCGGGATCTCCACCATGCAGATTGACCAGTTTGTGGAGCAGTTTATCACCCGGAGGGGCGGAACAGCGGCGCAGAAGGGATACCGCGGATTTCCCTACGCGACCTGCGCCTCGGTCAACGATGTGGTCTGCCACGGATTTCCTACTGCAAATCTTCTGCGCAGCGGTGACATTGTAACCATTGATATCGTAGTCGAGAAGGACGGCTGGATGGCCGATTCCGGCTGGACTTATCTCGTAGGCGAGCCGTCGCCGGAGGTAAGGCGCTTATACGAAATAACGAAGCAGGCTCTGGCACGCGGCATTGCCGCAGCCGTGCCGGGCAGCCGGATCGGGGATATCAGCTACGCGATCCAGAAGACGGCCAATGATGCGGGCATCGGCATCGTGAAGCCGCTGGTCGGACACGGAATCGGCCAGCACATGCATGAGCCGCCGGATGTGCCGAATTACGGCCGGCCGGGAACAGGCCTGAAGCTGCGCAAAGGCATGGTGATTACCATTGAGCCGGTCTTTACCCTCGGCGAGAGCGGAGCGGTCCTGTGGGAGGACGACGGCTGGACGATCCGGTCGGCGGACGGAACGCCGGGAGCGCAGTTTGAGCATACGCTGGCGATAACCGACCGGGGAGCGGAGCTGCTGACTGCGCAGTAGCGCAAATCGAGGACTGCGGATTAGCCTGGCGGAGTGTGCCGGGAGGCAAAGGCAATTGAAGAGCAGCAGCTCTGCAAGCAAGCCGGCGTTCAGCCGGCTTTTTTTGATGCCTTTAATAATATATTCTAATAATATTTTCCATAGCTGGGTTTCCAATAGTTGACAATCCGGCACAGTGCTCATATACTGTGTATAAAGATATACACAGTATAACAGTGTTTGCGAACCCTGACAGGAAAGGATGAGTGGATAATGGGCGGCGTTTGGAGGGACAGTGTGTTTCTGCTGAAGAAGGAGATGCACACGGACTGGAAGTACTGGTTCTGGAATCTGTTCTTTATGGCTTATACGGCAGGATGTATCAGCCTGCTGGTGTATTCGATGAATGACAGCGAGGCGGAGCGGTCGATGGGGGCCGTGCTTGACTTTATGTTTCTGGTGATGACCCCGCTGTCAGGAATCTGGTTCTGCCGAAGCTCACTCCGCTATTTGAAGGAGGATTCCTATACCCAGAAGCTGTTCTACTTCAAGATCCTTCCCATCCCGCTCGGCTCGGTAGTGCTGTCGCGGATCATCCAGGGACTGTGCGCCCTGCTGATCAATGGCGTGATTCTATATACGCTGATTTATATTTTTACAGATGGTCTGAATGGCGCTGTCGGTTTGGCGGTTTATCTCCCTTTTATCCTTACCTGGGCCGGATACGGGCTGATCATAAACGCTTATTACATTTATTTTGAATTTCTGAGCAGCGGAAAAGTTTATTTATGGATGTCCTTTGTGCATATGGGCGGCTGTGCGGTGATCACGGCAGTCGTCGCCTTGTACCACGGGAACGTGCTGCTGTATACGATTGAGGCTTCGGAGCGCTTCGGCTTTCTGTCCCCGCTAATGTGGGGCAGCTTATTGCTTGGAGGTCTGGTGCTGGTTCTGACCGGCCGGCTCGTTACCCGAAAGATTGCAGCCAGAGATATGGTTTAACGAATTAGTGATGGAATTGGCAGGAGACAGGAGGTGCCGGGAGTGTGGATTCCCATACAAATCAATGAGTCCAGCGCAGAGCCGCTTTATCACCAGATTGAAACACAGCTGCGTTCGATGATCGTCAGCGGTCAGCTTGGCGAAGGCACCCTTTTACCGTCTATACGTGAATTAGCAGGCAGCCTGAACTGCAGTGCAATTACGGTGCGGAGAGTTTATCAGGATTTGGAGAACGAAGGGCTGCTGCGGACCAAGCAGGGAACCGGCACCTTTGTATCCAAAGTAGAGGAGGAGCAGCGCGGAACGTACAAACAGACGCTGGTACAGGAAGCGCTGGAGGCAGCCATTGACAGTGCGATAGCGGTTCAATACAGCAAGGAGGAGCTGCAGGCGTTATTCCTCGAAATGATAGAGAAGAAATATAAGGCTGCAGGGAAGGGCGGGAATGCGAAATGACAGATTTGGCAGTTAAGCTCAGCGGTGTTATGAAATCCGGACGGCGAAAAATAATCGGGCCGATCGATCTTGAAATTCCGGCGGGCCATGTGACAGCGGTAGTCGGGCCTAACGGCTCCGGAAAAAGCACGCTGCTTCACCTTATGATGAAGACCATCCATCCTGACGGCGGAACCCTGGAGTGGTTCGGCCAGCACCATGACCGCAGTCTTCCCGTTGAACTGCAGCAGCATATCGGCTATGTGCCGGAGATTTCTATCTATGAGGAAAACAGCATGACCGCCGAAGAGGCCGGCGCCTTTCGGGGCTACTGGTATCCGAAGTGGGATACCGCGCATTTTGAGGAGCTGCTTAACCGTTTCGGCGTTCCGCGCGGGATCCGGCTGTCCAAGATGTCCAAGGGAGAGCGGCGCAAGTTTGAGATCTCCGCGGCGCTGGCATGCCGCCCAAAGCTGCTTCTGCTGGATGAGCCGTCCTCCGGTCTTGACCCTTTCGCCTGGAGGGAGATGATTGGAGCGCTCCGGACGCTTCTGGCGGAGGAGGAGATTACGATTGTGCTCTGCACCCACATTGTGGATGAAATCAGGAAGCTGGCCGATTACGTCATACTGATGCGGGACGGCCGGAACTACGGCATGGTGGAGAAGGATGCTCTGCTGGCCTGCTTTCAGGAATGGTGGATCCGCGGCGGTCAGGAGGAAGCGCGCCGGCTGGGGGCCTTGGAGACGGAGCCGGGCCTGGGCATGGTCAAAGTGCTTGTCAACCCGGTCCAGGCTGAGAAGCTGGCCGAAGCAGCACGGATTGAGGTGCTCCGGAGAAGGAGCATTGAGATGGAAGAAGCGCTGGAGCTGTGGATCAAGGGGCATTTGCCTGAAGGCCTAAAATGGAATAGGGGGACGCTGTAATGGGACAACCGCTTGAATTGAGCCATGTATTCAAACAGTTTGGGGACAAAACGGCAGTTAACGGCATTTCACTTCAGGTTGAGCAGGGGGAGATTTACGGACTGCTCGGCGCTAACGGCGCCGGAAAAACAACGACGATGCGGATGGTGCTTGGCGTTATTTTTCCGGATGGCGGAACGATCTCTTATTTCGGCAAGCCCTACGGCCCGGCTCAGCGGCATGAAATGGGTTATCTGCCGGAGGAGCGCGGGTTGTATCCCAAGATCAAGGTCAGTGAACAGATTACCTATCTGGCCCAGCTGCGCGGCATGTCTGCGAAGGAGGCCGACCAAAGCCTGAAATACTGGCTCGAGCGGTTCGAGGTCCCGGAGTATTACGACAAGCGGGTTGAAGAGCTGTCCAAGGGCAACCAGCAGAAGATGGGATTTATCGCGGCTGTTGTGCATAAGCCCAAAATTCTGATTCTGGACGAGGCCTTCAGCGGACTCGATCCGGTCAACGTAGAGCTGCTGAAGACGAACGTCAAGATGCTGCGAGACGAAGGAACGAGCATTTTATTTTCCACGCACCGCATGGAGCATGTGGAGGAGCTGTGCCGGAATATTACGATTCTGCACCGGTCGAACCCTGTGCTGCAGGGGGATTTGAAGGAGATCAAGAAGCGGTATCCGCGGGAATCCGTCCTTCTGCGGACAACCGGCCCGGTAGAGGGATTGGAGCGGATCAAGGGCGTAACAGCCGTAGAGCGCAGGGAGCGGGGATATCAGCTGGCCATTTCCGAGATCTCGGCGGCCAAGGCGATTTTGTCGGCAGCAGTGGAGCAGAGCGAAGTCGAGCATTTTGAGATTCAGGAGCCGACGCTGAACCAAATCTTTATTAAAGAAGTGGGGGAATCCAATGAATAAGCTGGGTACGGTAATCCGCTTTTCCTTTATGAGCAAGATCCGGAAGAGATCCTTTGTGGTCACCATGATTGTGCTTGCCGTCCTCATTACGGTCCTCGCTAATGTTCCCTACCTGCTCGACAAGTATATGAACAAAGACGACCAGCCGCTGAACATCGGACTGGTGTATGAGCCGCAGCCGCAGGTTGCGGAGAAGCTCCGCCTGGTGTCGGATCAGCTGAAGAGCCCGGGCTATCACTTTGTTGATTATAAGGAGCAGACCTCCGATTCCCAGCTGCAGCAGGACCTCAAATCCAAGAAGCTGGATGCTTATCTGAAGTTCAGCAAGGAGGCCGCGGGCGGATTTCCCGAGGTGACCTATGTGTCCAAATCCGGAGACGATCCGGACCAGGACGTGGCGGCTGCCCTGCAAAATGTGCTGCAAACGGTCAAGATGCAGACCATCGCCGGAGGCTCGCTGAGCGACAGCCAGCTGGCGGAGCTGGCGACCCCTGTGGCGCTGAATGCGGAGAAGGCAGGAAGTGCGGACGGGGAAGCGGGCGCTAAATCCAATGAAGCTTCAGAAGCAGCGAATTACATTTACGTGTACGTATTGATTATTCTGTTCCTGATGATCAATACCACAACCGGCAGCATGATCGCGTCCGAGGTAACGGCGGAGAAGAGCTCCCGGATCATGGAGATTCTGATTACGAGCGTGTCTCCTTTGGTGCAGATGTTCGGCAAGATCATCGCAATGTTCCTGCTGGGTCTGCTGCAGATTGCGTTCTTTGCTGCCGTCGTGGGAATCAACCTCTCCATGCCGCATAATATTGACGCAATCAAAGGACTTGGCGTGGACATCACGCAGCTGAGCCTGGATGTGTTCCTGTATGGCTTGGTGTTCTACATCCTGGGCTACTTCCTGTATGCCACGCTGTTTGCAGCCATCGGCTCCCTCGTCAGCCGGACGGAAGAGCTGGGGCAGGCGATCATGCCGATTACCCTCATGCTGATGGTGTCCTTCTATATCGGGATCTTCAGCATTGCAACGCCTGACGCCATGCTCATCAAAATTGCCTCCTATATTCCGTTCACTGCGCCGATTTCGATGCTGGTGAGAATTGGCGTAAGCGAGGTGGCGCCTTGGGAGATCGCGGTGTCCCTCGCTATTCTGCTGGCGGCTACCTTGTTATTCGGCTGGCTGTCGGCCAAAATCTACCGGACCGGCGTGCTCCTGTACGGCAAACGCCCATCGCTGAAGGAGCTTGGCAAGGCGATGCGGGCTTATAAGATGTGATATTCGATGGTTGTCCCCAGGATCTGGGGGCAGCCATAATCAAAAATTGTAACTAAACCCCGTTAATTTCTCAGATACTTCCCAGAGTTCCTTAGCCAACCCGGCGTCGTAGGATTTGTCACTTGAATTCACTATTTGAGGATAGCCGCGGGTCTCCAGCCATTTCGTTGGCCCAAAATATTCAGACCCGGCTAAGTTTTCTTCTGTTGCCGCTCTTAGAACGGGCAGGGTTCCGATTTCAATCCTTTGAGCAATGAATTTGTTGGCAGCTGCCACCAGCAGCCCTTGTGACCGTTGGAGAGCGGTAGCTGTATAGCCAGGGTGTGACGCTGTGGAAATGCTGTCTTGTTTCTGAGTTTTGAAGCGCCGGTCTAATTCATAAGCGAATAACAGGTTTGCTAATTTACTTTGCGCATACGCCTTGGCTTTGCTGTACGTCTTCTCCATGTTCAGGTCATCAAAATGAATATCGCCGCCATATTTATGAAGCGCACTGCTTTGAGTAACCACTCTGGATTGAGGTGTATTCTTAAGGACATCCAGAACCAAGCCGGTCAATAAAAAATGGCCCAAATGATTCGTCCCAAAATGAGTTTCGAATCCTTGCTTGGTTATTTCTCGGGTTCTAGGGTACATAACACCCGCATTATTGATCAAAATATTTAAATTTGCATATTTACCGTGAAATTCTTCTGAGAACTTATGAATGGAACTGAAATCAGATAAGTCCAGCTGCATCAATTCGATATCTGCATTTTTAATTTTACTTGTTATAGCTGCAGCCGCGGTTTTTCCCTTTTCAAGATTACGGACTGCCATGATCACTTTTGCGCCTTTTGCACTCAAAATCGTCGAGGCTTCAAGTCCAAGTCCGCTGCTTGCGCCTGTAATTAAAATGATTTTCCCATCTAGTCTTGGAATTTGCCCGGATGTCCATCTGCTGTTATCCATCTTATCTCCTCCTGATTGTTCCCTCGGCATTTCTTTCTATAGTTCAGTCTATATAGTATATAGGAATTTTTAGGATGGTTGGATATCCGAATCCCTGAAAGTTGTAGTCAGACTGGAGGATCGGGGGCCACAACGGATGAAGGTGTGGTGACCGTAGAGGTAGAGGTAAATGGAACCGAGCTGAACCTTCCGCCGGCAGCGGCTCTATTGACTTGGGAGACATGACCATAAATCCGGGCCAGACTTTTGTAATTGTGGAAAAGATTGATGGAGGAGAGGAGTATGCCGATAACCCCGGAACTTATGAGGCTGCTGGCAACACTCCTGCGGTTACCGGATTGGTTACTTTGTTAACTACACACGCTCCCGGTTTGCCGGAAGCGGATTACGGCCTTTGGTGATGGAGAACATGCCAGGGCCGCTGAATACGAGAGAAAGAACACCGATCAGAAGAAGGAATTCCAGATCAGGGGAGCAATCCCTTTATAATCCATAGTGCCCAAACGCCCCTTCAAAGGTTTTATCATTCATGCTTGCCAATAAAAGGGGATATAAACGTTAACGGCACAATTATTAGGCCGGTGTCATATTGAAACAAGCCGATTCCATAAGCTCGGGAAGCATGATATTACACCCACCCGCTGTTAAGCCAATTTGTTGATGAGAATCGGGTTTCGGTATAATCACTGCGTGATTTTAAGAAAACGGCGCGGGATTTAATAGAAGAGTGCCGAATCAAAAGCATCATTCATCCTTTGCTTGCCGACCATGTCTTTCGTGAAGCCGAACGTTTCCTGTTCATTCTGGATATTCTGTTTTGAATCCCATATCGTGTAACGGCTTCGGCTCTGATCCATCTTCCTATCGGCTGCAAAAATAAAACCGGGACAGCAGAACACTGTTTTAATGCAGCCGCCGGGCGATTGGAGGAACATGTGCCGCAAAGGGAATCTCCTCCGGGTTGACCTTGAAGGCAGGGTTATATTTTTCCGGATTCGTGATCGTTTCAGGCTCCGTGGACCTCCAGGTAAAAATACACACCGGGCAGAGATAAACCTCCCAAACCCCTTTAACGGGTGACACGGCAACGACAGAAGCGGTCTTGGATTCACAGCGGGGACAGGTATGCATGGCTCACTCTCCTATTTTTTTAATAGCATGTCTTGAATAATGGCCTGCCACTTCTCGACATCCAGCGGGGAATCCAGCGGCTGGGAATAGTGTCCCCGGGTTTCCGGTGCCAGCGGAGTAGTAGCGTCCAGGATCATCTTGTGGGTGATACCGGCCGGCTCCGATCCCGGGTCCAGCGGAAGCACGGAGAGATCCGGGATGATCAGGGCATCGTGTTTGGGGTGCATCTTCGTAGACAGCGCCCACATCACCTGCGGCAGATTAAAGGGATCGACATCCTCATCCACAACGATAATGAGCTTGCAGTAGCCGAGCCCGTGCGGAGTGGTCAGGGCCCGCATGCCGACAGCCTTGGCGAATCCCCCATAGCGGCGCCTGGTTGAAATGATCGCGACGAGGCCGTGGGTGTACATGGCATTAACAGCTACAATTTCATTGGGAAAAGAATCCTTCAGCTGCTGATACAGCGGCACGCTTGTATTGATCCCGATCATATAATCGGTCTCCGTCCATGGCATGCCGATATAGAGATGCTCGAAGATTGGATTCTTGCGGTGGTAGACGCGGTTGATCTGAATGACCGGCATACTGCGGCCGCCCGAGTAATGCCCGGTAAATTCCCCGAAAGGACCTTCAAACTCGCGGACTCCGGTCAGCAGCTCTCCCTCCAGAACCACCTCGGCTCCCCAGGGAATATCCAGATCTGCCGTTTTGGCCTTCACGACACGGTAAGGCTCGCCCTGAAGCGCTCCTGCCATTTCGTACTCGGACTGATCATAGAGCAGCGGCGTTGCAGCAGCGGTTGTAATGACCGGTTCGTTGCCAAGAGCGATGACAACCGGAAGATTAATGCCGCGCTCCTCGGCCTGGCGAAGATGAATGGCAATATCGTGCTGCGGGACAGGCTGGATGCCGAGGCGGTCTTTGCCCTTGACCTGCATCCGGTAAATCCCGACATTCTGCTTGCCGAAATTCTCCGGATCTTCGAGATCGCGGGTGATTACGCACGCTTTGTCCAAATAAAATCCGCCATCCCCCTGATTCAGGCGAAACAGCGGCAGAATATCAAATAAATTGATGTCACTGGTTATTTCTACTTCATGAAAAGGAGCCGTTTCCTCCCTTTGGACAGGAACCGGAAACTGCGCATAGCGGCGTGCAAATTCAAAGAATTGATCCTTCAGCGGCGTGTTGGCCGGCATCTTCATCATCAGCGCATGGTTGGGCCAGGAACCGATTACGTTCATCGCAATCTGTGCATTCGTGCAGCCATGGATATTGTTAAACAGAAGTGCCGGGGTGCTGCCGCCCAGATTATTGACGGCTCTCGTTGCGGCTGCGACATCCGGCTCGAGATTTACCTTATCGGTAAGGGTCAGGAGCTGCCCTTCCTGCCGCAGCCTGTCCAGAAATTCACGAAAGTCTTTATAAGCCATGATGGTCTCCTTCTATCCGGAATTAGGGTGTTAGCTACTGGCTAGAATTCCAGTTTGGGGCTGCTCTTATTCAGGGCATTCCGTTCCGTTTCCGGCAGATCCGTCAGACCCGGCAGCGGCAGATCCGGCGGTCCGGGCAGGGTCATGCTTTCCTTGCTGGAGCCGGCTTTTTGACTGAATGCGGCGGGGCAAGTCTGCTATAATGTGTGCAGTTCTTATTCACAGTGTTTATGTTAAGGAGGCCGCACCCTATGGAATTGGATAAACCTGTACATATCTTGATTTGTGATGACAGCTCGGCTGTTCACGATACAATAGGCCCTTATCTGAAGGCAGAGAACATGACTTATTCCTCGGCTTATAACGGCCACGAGGCGCTCAGGCTGGCTGACGAAATGAACCCGGATTTGATTCTTCTGGACCTGATGATGCCCGGACTATTCGGTACGGAAGTATGCAAGGAGATCAGGAAGCAGAGCCAGGTTCCGATTATAATGCTTACGGCCAAGGGGGAAGAGCTGGACCGGATTCTCGGTCTGGAGATCGGAGCGGATGACTATATCGTCAAGCCGTTCTCTCCAAGGGAAGTGGTAGCCAGAATCAAAACGGTGCTGCGCCGGGTAACCGGTCCGGATAAGGCGGAGGAGCCGAAGAAGGTGATCGTCTATGACCAGCTGAAGATTGATCTGGGGCGGTACGAAATTTCAATTGCCGGCGAAATCCTGCCCGCTACCCCGAAGGAGATTGAAATTCTGTATCTGCTGGCCGCGAACTGCAACAAAGTGCTGAGCCGGGAGCAGATCCTATCGACCGTATGGGGCTACGATTATTACGGGGATACACGGGCTGTGGATACCCATATCAAGCGGCTGCGGAAAAAGCTTGCCGAAGAAGGCTCAGGCTGGAGCCTCAAATCGGTCTATGGCGTGGGCTATAAATTCGAGGTCATTTTATGAAAGCCGGCCTTAGAACCGGCCTTAGAACCCGCCTGGTGAGGACCGGTCTGCTGAGAACCGGGATGTTCCGTAAATTGTTCCTGACCATCTCAGCGATCCTGGTCGGGGCATACATCCTGGCGGCATTACTTGGTAAATGGGCGCTGGATGCTTATTTTCTAAGAAACAGCCTGCTGGAGCTGGCCCCTCAGCTGGACTCGATCGCAGAGGATATCAGCAAGACTGGGCATACCTCAACGCGGTTAACGGATCTTGGCTTTATTTTGAAAGCTTACGATCTGAATAATCAAGAGATGAGTGTGTTTACCCATGAGGAGCTTCCGCCCACTGTTCAAGGCAGGGTTCCCATTACAGAAGAGGATATCCGGACGGCGCTGAATCCCTATATTTCCAGGGTTCTGGCAGGTGAATCTGTAACAAAGATTGGGAGACTGACAGCCCTCAGAGGCGAAACCGTTCTGATCGGCCGGCCGCTGAAGCGGGACGGAAATGAGATTGGCGCGGTATTTATCCTGAAGCTGGCCAGTGATTATAACAGCGCGCAGAGAGGCTTTTATCTGACTTTTCTGCTGGCCTCGACCCTCTCCCTGCTTCTGATTCTAACGGTTATTTATAAAGTGCTGCAGCGCATGAGCCGGTCGCTTTATGCCATGACAGTGTCTTCCAACGCGATGGCGGCGGGGAATTATCAGTTTCGTGTCCCCGAGGACGGGTACGCGGAGCTTGGCCTGCTGGCCGCCTCGATGAACACTTTGGCGTCCAGGCTGGAGAGCAACGAAGAAGCGGCAGCCAGGCTGGAGCAGACGCGGCGTGATTATGTGGCGAATGTGTCTCATGAGCTGCGCACGCCAATTGCGGCAATCCGGGCGATGAGCGAGACGCTGTGCGACGGGATGCTTGGCGATGAGCAGGAGCAGCAGCGCTTCTACCATCTGATCCAGCATGAATCGGTCCGCCTGCAGCGCCTGATAAACGACATGCTGGAGCTCTCCCGCCTGCAGTCCGGCTCCGCTTCGATCCTCAAGTCTCAGGTAGAAGCCGCCCCGCTCATCCGTGCCATTCAAGACCGGTTCGAAATCATCGCCGAGGATTTGGACATTTCTTTTCAGATTACAGACAGCGCCCTGAAGATGCCGGATTTCTACGGGAACCGCGACCGTACCGAGCAGGTGCTGATTATTTTGCTGGATAATGCCTTCAAATTCACCCGTGAGGAGGGCAGGGTATACGTCGATGCCTCATGGGATGCGGAGAAAGTGACAGTTTCGGTGATCAACGAAGGGGCCGGAATACCGGAGGAGGATCTGCCGTATTTGTTTGACCGTTTCTATAAGAGTGACAAGTCCAGGTCCGGTTCAGGCACGGGATTGGGGCTTTCTATTGCCAGACAAATTATGACCCAGCTGGGGGAGTCGATCGAGGCCGCCTCTGAAAATGGGGAGACCCGCTTCTTCTTCACTTTAAGCAGGACAGCCGGAACAAGAACAGCCGAAACATAAAGCCTTCTTCATTCTGCATTTGTATAAAAAAAGTCCGGTTTGCGGCTGGTTTCGTTCATTTTCCGCCACATTGTTTTGCTAGAATAGTCACCGGATAAGTTTTTAATAGCTTTATTTATTAATCAACTTAAAGGAGACTGAGCATGAAGACTAACAAATGGGCTGCCTCCCTGCTGGCAGCGTCCCTTATGAGCATGCCGCTGGCCGGCGCAGTAAGCGCGGCTGCAAGCACAGAGACAACAACGTACAGTCTGGACTTTGACACAGCGAATTACACGGAGAAGAGCGTGACCTATAACGGTCAAACGATTAAATACCGGGCTTATGAAAAAGTAGTATACGTGCAGCATCCGGTAGACACGAAGTATGAAATCATGAACATTTATATCCCTGAAGAATACTTCGAAGGCGGCACGATCAACAATTACACGGCAGAGAATGCGCCGATCTACTTCCCGAATACGGTCGCCGGCTACCTGCCTGGTGAACCTGGAAGCCCGGGCGCAGGCATGGGCGGAGGGGAGAACGCTGTCGTTGCGCTGTCCAAAGGGTATGTTGTAGCTGAACCGGGCGCGCGCGGCCGCACAACCCAGGACGAAGACGGCACCTACACCGGCAAAGCGCCGGCCGATATTGTGGACTTGAAAGCAGCTGTCCGCTACCTGCGTTATAACGACGAAGTTATGCCGGGCGACGCCGAGAAGATTATCTCCGACGGAACGAGCGCGGGCGGCGCCATGTCCGCACTGCTGGGCGCTACTGGCAACAGCGCGGATTATGAGCCTTATTTGGAAGAACTGGGCGCAGCGGATGAGCGGGACGATGTTTATGCCGCAGCCGTGTACACGCCGATTACAGACCTGGAAAATGCCGATATGGCCTATGAGTGGCAGTTTAACGGGGTGAACACGGTAACGCCGAGATCCTTCGGGCTTGCCGCAGGACAGGGCGGTCCGACTGGCGGACAAGCAGCGGACGGCCAGACGACTGAACAGGCGGCTGATGCCCAGGCGACTGACGTACAAGCAGCTGACGCAGAAGCGGCTGCCGGGCAGACAGCAGACGGGCAAAGCGCGGATGGACAGCTGCCAGCCGGACAACTGCCGGAAGGCGCAATGGCAGGCGGCTTAGGCGGCTTAATGGACGGCGGACAAGCCCAAAGCACGCCGACTCCTTTGACGGATGACCAGATTAAGGTCTCAAACGATCTGAGCGCCATGTTCCCGTCATATCTAAACGGCCTGGGGCTGACAGCTCCGGACGGAACCGCACTGACACTGAACGCGGACGGCAGCGGCACCTTCAAGGATTACATTAAATCCTTCGTAGTGGCTTCGGCGCAGAAGGCGCTGGACAGCGGCACAGACCTGTCTGACAAGACGTGGATTACGATTAAAGACGGCAAAGTTACCGACATTGATTATGACCAATATATCCAATACCTGACCCGGATGAAGACGCCTCCGGCCTTTGACGGCCTGGATTTGAGCAACGGCGAGAACCAGCTCTTCGGTACGGAGACGGTTGACGCGCAGCATTTTACCCAGTACAGCCTGGAAAATGATACGGCAGGCGGCACGATGGCCGACGCGCAGATTATCAAAATGATGAACCCGCTGAATTACATTGATGCCGATGGCGCAAGCACCTCCCAATACTGGCGGATTCGCATCGGCACCAAGGACAGCGACACTTCCCTGGCGGTCTCGACGATTCTCGCGACAACGCTGCAGAACAAAGGTTACAACGTAGACTTCTCGATGCCTTGGGATATTCCGCACAGCGGCGACTACGATTTGGATGAGCTGTTCGCCTGGGCGGACCAGGTCGTTGCGGCCGGTTCTACGGATTCGCAGACCTCCGGTTCCACTTCAACTTCCGCTGTTTCCGCTAATCCGGCGGTGAAAGTAAACGACAAGGACACAGCAGCCGCAGCCTATACGTTGAATGGCGAAGTATATGTGAAGCTGAGAGACCTGGCCATGGCTGTGTCCGGAACGGACCGTCAGTTTGAAGTGACCTGGGACGCGGCCGAGAAAGCCGTGAAGCTCGTTTCCGGCAAGGCCTACACGCCTAAAGGCGGCGAATTGTCCGGTGCATTAGCGGCTTCGGCGTCCAAGCAGGCTGCATTAAGCAATGCAAAGCTTTATCTCGACGGGCAGGAGGTTCAGCTCTCCGCATACACGATCGCCGGGAACAACTATGTGAAGCTGAGCGATGCTGCAGCGCTTCTTAACCTTGAGGTGCAGGTGGACAGCGGGTCAAATACAGTCGCTATCAGCACATCGGGCAGCTAAGGGGCCTGTGAAGGGTAAGGGGTAAAAGAGATCAGGAGGGGCCTGTCATGCTGAAGGCTCCTCTTTTTTTTCTAATAAAGGCTGGATGATATTCTTAGAGGGTGCGATATGGACTATAAATATGAAGTTGTAACGACCAGTAGTGATTTGCCTGTCAAAATTATTTACCATGACTCCGACGATACGGATTATGTGCCGAGACATTGGCATGAGTGCATTGAAATCTCCTATGTGCTCAGCGGGAAGATCGACGATATTTATATCGAGGGCGCCCACTATGTTTCTGAACAGGGAGATATTGTACTGATCAATTCAAATCATATTCATTCGGTATCGGTCCATACAGGGAAAGACCAGCGGGCGATGACCCTGTTAATCCCGGTTGAATTTATAACGTCCAACTATCCCCAGACCGGCAGGCTGGCATTTATATGCCTGTCAGCTGAGGAACAGGATGAAGGCAGGAAGGACCGTTTTGCGGAGCTGCGGGCTCTTTTTAACAGGATGCTGGAGGCTCACTTGAATATGGACCAGGATCCGCTCGCGAACATTCAGATCAAGGCGCTTTCGTACCAGCTGATCTATCTGCTGCTCAAGTATTTTAAGGCAGAGACGAACAGTCCGGCGCACATCAAATCCAATAAATATCTGGACCGGTTAACGCAGATTACCGACTATATTAAACAGCACTATGACCAGAACGTTACGATCCACGAGATGGCAAAGGCATTCGGCTTCTCTTCGGAATATTTTTCCCGCTTCTTTCAAAGGCATATCGGGATGACCGTGTTAAACTACATCAATGCTGTCCGCCTGGAGAAGTCATACCGGGACCTCATGAATACCGATCTGGCCATTACGCATATTGCGCTTAAACATGGGTTTCCCAACGAAAAATCCTTCTGCCGGGTGTTTAAAGCCGCCTATCAATTAACCCCAAATGAATACAGGAAAAAATATAAAGGATAAGCTCCCTGCCTGAGCCGGATCTCTGCCAGGACTCTGTCGGAGCTTTGCCCAATCTTTGCACACAAGTAAAAACACCTTCAAAGCTGCCGTCCTATCTGCGATAGGCATGCATGCGGTGAAGGTGTTTCTTTTGTAAAGCGCCGGTTCAAGCGGGCTTTCGTATTTTTACTATCGTTATCCGATGAGCTCATTTCTAAGGGCTGCCTGGTTATTCTTCACTGGCTGCCGCTGCCGGGGTGCGGTTTCTTTATACCCCAGACTCACCAGGAATACGATGACGGCTGCGCCCGTGGTCAAGATCATCGTCCAGTACAGGCTGTATTGATCGGCGAGCGCGCCGTCCAATGCCGGCCCAATCGTCCCTCCAACAACTTCACCCACAAAATTGATAATGGCCGTCGCTGTCGCCATTAGTGCAATCGGCACGGATTCGCCGGGAATGACGAAGAATAACAGCGATCCGAGCGCCTGGCCAGCACCGAAGAGTGTGATGCAGACAATAAGCATCGTGTAGTTGGAATGAAAGAAGATAAAGGAAAGCGGTGTCAAAATTCCCATAATGCCAGCGATCAGAACAGTAGGTTTACGGCCGATCCGATCAGACAGCCAAGGAATGGAGATATTCCAGATAAAAGCGACAAGACCGTACACGCTCATAATCTGTGCAGACTGGCTTTGGCTGAAATGACCGACATCCATAAGGAAGGTTGGCGCAAAGCTGCTGAATCCGGTAATCATAAATCCGACATTAAAAATAGCTGCCACGATAGAAATCCAGATATTCCGGCTCTTTAATACGATCTTTACATCGGACAAACGGATTTTGGACGGTCCCTCTGTTTCTGCTGTCGTTTTAGGCTCGCGCATAAATTTCATGAGCAGAAGAGAGACGATGATTCCAGGGATCGTAATAATATAGAATGCATAACGCCAGCCCATGGAGTTCGCAATGGCCACCATAAGAAGCGGGCTTAAGCTCCCCAGAATCGAAGAGCAGGAGATGATGATCCCGGTGTTTAAACCTCGTCTTGACGGGGTCGATTCAGTCATCATAGAGGTTTGAATCAGCGGAGCGGATGGGCCCTCGGCAATCCCCAGAATTGCCCGGGATAAGATTAATCCGACAAAGCCGGTAGCCAACCCGCTGAACAGCGTGCTCAAAGAGAAGATCATTAAGAACAGAATGAGCATGAACTTCTTCTTCTTAATAATATCGGAGATATAGGAGAAGATGATCGCTGAGACTCCCCAGGCAAATCCGACCACGGACATCGTCAAGCCCAGCTGGGCGTTGTTTAAATGAAACTCGGAAGCAATGTTGGGAAACAAGTAAGTGATACTGAACCGATCCATAAAAATCATTCCGTAACCAAAGGACAGCATTAAAAGCAGGCTGTTTTCGTAGCTCCAAAATTTCTTTGGTTTATTCATCAGTGTTCCTCCCGTCCATCTGTTAGTAAACGTTTACAAAGCCTATTGTAGAGAACCGTTGCCGTCTTAGCCCGTCATTTTCTATCTTGTTTACGGTCAATTTCTGACGAGTTTGCCGGCTCTGCCGGAGCCGGGGTTGACCTTGGCCGGCTGATCAGATATTGACCTTAAAATGGTCATAAAAGGACGGGAAAAGGGCGAACGGGTTATTTAAGATGAAGGTGAAACGAGACGTTCTTCCGAAGGATAGAGGAGTTTGGCTGAACCAAGCGGAATTAAGCTTAACCAAGCTGATCTAAGCTGATCTAAGCTGATCTAAGCTGATATAAGCTGATCTAAGCGGAAGCCAGCGTCTTATACCGGCCGCTTAATCTCTTACCGGCGAAACCACAAACTTGTAAAGGGTGATCCATTTTGGAATACAGCTTAGCATTCGACACCGGCAGCTATACGGTCAAGACGGTAACCCTGGAAGGGCGGACCATTACCTTCCGGGCATTTGAGAATATCGTTTATGTGAAGAATCCAGTCGACACTGCCCATCAAATCCTGAATCTTTATGTGCCTGAAGCGTATTATGAGGGGAAATCAATCGGAAGGTTTAATGCCGATAATGCCCCGATCTTTATGCCTAATACGGTTGGCGGCTATATGCCGGGGATGCCTGAGATCCCGGGGGGAAACAAATTCAGCGGCCATACTAACGCCGCATTCGCAGCTTTAGCCAGGGGATATGTGGTGGCGGCTCCTGGAGCCCGGGGGCGCACATTGCAGGACGATAAGGGCCGGTACACCGGAACAGCGCCTGCCTGCATCGTCGATCTGAAGGCTGCAGTCCGGTATCTGCGGCATAACAGGCAGCTTGTTCCCGGAGATACGGACCGAATCATTTCGAACGGCACGAGTGCGGGAGGCGCTTTGTCCTCGCTGCTGGGAGCTTCCGGCAACCATAAGGACTATGAGCCTTATTTGAAGGAGCTTGGAGCAGCCGAAGAGCGGGATGATATCTTAGCCGCCTCCTGCTACTGTCCAATCACCAACCTGGAACATGCGGATGCCGCCTATGAGTGGATGTATAACGGTCTCCTTGAATTCCACAGAATGATGAGGGTCAGAAATGGCGAGCAGATGGAATTTAAGCCGGTCAGCGGCAGAATGACCGCAGAGCAGGCGGAGCTGTCCGGTAAAGTGAAAGCCTTATTTCCTGCTTATCTGAATGGATTAGGGTTAAAGGGCACCGGCAATACTGCGCTTGGGCTGGATGCAGACGGTGAGGGGAGTTTCAAGGACTTGGTGAAAGCCTATGTAGTGTCCTCGGCTCAGAAAGCTCTGGAGACGGGAGCAGACCTGTCCGGCTTAACCTGGATCACCATGGAGAATGGAACTGTCACGGACATCGACTTTGATGAATACGTGCAGTATGCGGCCAGAATGAAGCCAGCCCTGGCTTTCGATCAGGTGGATTTGAGCACCCCGGAGAACGAGCTGTTTGGAACCGCTTTGATCAAAGCCCGGCATTTCACTGCATTTGGCGCCGATCACAGCACCGCAGGCGGCGAGCTTGCAGAACCGCAGATAGTAAAAATGATGAATCCTATGAACTATATCGGAAATGAGGAGAATGTAACCGCGCAGCATTGGCGGATCCGGCACGGAGCTGTTGACCGCGATACGTCTCTGGCCGTTCCGGTCATTCTGGCCACCTGCTTGCAGAATCAGGGGTTTGACGTTGACTTTGCGCTGCCTTGGGGACAAGGACATGGCGGGGATTATGATCTGGATGAGCTGTTTGCCTGGATGGATCAGATTTTGGGATAGAACAAAGGGGCTGCCCTCGGGCGCCCCTTTGTTCTATTTGTATGCCGGGATTAATCAAGACTGTGTGCCAATGCCTAAAGGGTATCAATGTCCGTTTGTTCAGATCCTACTACCATGAATTTGAATTATGTCGAATATCCTACTATTTTGCCGAACATCCGTAGTTCTATATCGGCCAAAGAAATCATTTTATGAAGAAGAAGGGAATGGCCTGGCGAACCTGAAATCCCGCGCTGCAAGGCTTAATTAGAAGCGGCTGGATGCCGTGGAGGGTTTATTTTTTAAACTTAGGGTAATAGAAACTTGTAAATAGGAAGCATTTGATTCAAAATAGACTAGCAAGAATCAGATAATAGAAAATATTGGGGAAATGAGAACAATGAAAAAATTATCGCTCGCCAAAGGGAAATACCTGATTATCTTCAGCATTATTCTGCTGATAAAAAGCGCAGTAGCCTGGTTTGTCGTCTTCAGCGACGGGCCGAATTGGAGCATGATTCTGACGGAGATTCCCTTCTTCCTGATCGTGTTCAGTTTAATCGAGTGGCTGGCCGCCAAACGAAAGATTCTGTACTATATGCTGGCGAATCTTCTGATTTCGCTCATCTATTTTGCGGTGCTGATGTATTACAAATACTACGGCGTAATTCCTACCTATCATACGCTGCAGCAGGCAGACAAGATCACGCACGTAGGAGAAAGCACGTATTCGCTGATTGCCCCTTACTATTTGTTTATCTTTGTTGACTTGATCTTCTTCATTCTCTTCATGTTCCGGCCGAAGTACATCCGCCAGTGGAAGATCAAAGGGATGAAGCGAATGAGCACGACCGCCCTGATGATCATTACCGCTGTATCGGTTGCGCTCTGCGTGTTCAATATCTGGCCTAATCACTCCAGCATGAATGAGCTCAAGAAAGCGGAGAGCATGGGGATCCTGAACTATGAAGTGTATTCCATCCTGGCCGACTCTACCGAACCGGAGGAGATTATTGATGCCAGCAGCATTACTCAGAAGTCCATCGATCAGGTAAAAGGTGTCACTGAACCGGCTTCACCAAAGTATTTCGGTGCAGATAAAGGCAAGAATCTGATCGTGGTGCAGATGGAGTCGTTCCAAAACTTCCTGATCGGCCTTAAGATTGACGGCCAGGAAGTTACGCCGAACATCAATAAGCTGGTTAAGGAAACGACGTATTTCAACAACTTCTATACCAATGCGGGCTCGGGAACGACCTCGGACGCCGAGTTTGTCGTGAACACCTCGTTCTTTGCGCCCAAGAATGAGCCGGCGACTTCCTCCAATTATATGAAGAAGTCTCTGCCGAGCCTTCCGAAGCTGATGGAGAACAACGGTTATTTCACTGCTACGTTCCATACCAACAGTGTAGACTTCTGGAACCGGAAGGACCTGTACAAAGCGGTAGGCTTTGACAAGTTCTATGACCAGAGCTTCTTCGGGGATGACGATCATATCGCTTTTGGCTCGTCCGACGAGGTGCTGTTTGCCAAAACCGTGCCGGAGCTGTCCAAGCTTGACGCCCAGTCGCAGCCTTTTTACTCGATGGTTATTTCAATGAGCGCGCATCACCCGTTCCGCATTCCGGAGGAAAAATATAAAATGAAGCTCCCTGAGGAATACCAGGGGACGCTGCTCGGCGACTACATTCAAGCCCAGAACTATGCCGACTACGCGATGGGACAGTTCATTGATAAGCTGAAGGCAAGCGGGCTGTGGGACGACAGCCTGATTGTGTTCTACGGCGATCACCAGGGCCTGCCGATGTACACGCTGTCCAGCGGTGAGAAGGATCAGATCGCTTCCCTGATCGGACATGAATACGGCTATACGGACATGTTCAATATTCCGTTTATCGTCCATTCGCCAAGCGGCCAGCTCCCGGCTGTTATGAGCGGCACAGGCGGCCAGGTCGACATTCTGCCGACCGTCGCTAATCTGCTCGGGGTGTCCGTTGATCAGCAGCTGCATTTTGGCGAGGATCTGTTCAACCAGACGCACAACCTGCTTCCGGTCCGGCACTTCCTGCCGACGGGCTCTTTCATTAACGACAAGAGCATCTTCGTGCCCGGCGACGGCTATACCGACGGCAGCAACTACAGCCAGACCGACAACAGCATCATCAAAAATGGCTCCACAGAGGCCGAGTTCAATGCGGCCCAGCAATTGCTGCTCATGTCCAACAGTTATTTGGAGCAGCTGCCGGATTCTAACTAAGAATTCTAACTAAGAATTCTAACTAAGAGAAGTACGCATAAGGTTCCTGCGACCGCTGCTGCTCC
Organism: Paenibacillus pinistramenti; assembly: GCF_005869875.1. GTDB lineage: Bacteria > Bacillota > Bacilli > Paenibacillales > Paenibacillaceae > Fontibacillus > Fontibacillus pinistramenti. The sequence continues at coordinate 132,941 of NZ_VAWG01000007.1, read as the reverse complement.
TTGCCAGCAGTTCTTTCAACACCATAAAGACCCCCGGCCACAGACAGCTGTGAGCCGGGGGTCTCTCTTTATGGCATTATTCATGTTCCATTTGCTTCAGGGTTAGCGGAAGTTCATCGGCATGTTCCGCTTTCTTCTGGAACGACTCGCCCTCAATGTCCAGCTTCGGCAGGATACGGTCCAGCCATTTCGGGAAATACCAGGCGGACTTGCCGAGCAGCGTCATGACGGCAGGGACGATGGTCAACCGGACGATGAAGGCATCGAACACGATGCCGAAGGCAAGTGCAAGACCCATGGATTTGACCATCGTGTCATCGCCGAAGATAAAGCTGGCAAACACGGAGACCATGATCAGGCCGGCCGCCAGAACGATTGTGCCGCTTGTCTTCATGCCGAACAGGACGGCCTTCTTCGCGTGGCGCTCATGCACGTATTTCTCACGCATTCCGCTGACCAGGAATACTTCGTAGTCCATCGCAAGCCCGAACAGGATGCCGGCTACCAGTACAGGCAGGAAGTTGAGGACAGGAGCAGGTTCCGGAATGCCGAAGAAATCAATAAGATGTCCGTCCTGCACGACAAATACGACGAATCCCAGGGTTGCTGTAAGGGTCAGCAGGTAACCCAGCACGGCTTTGATTGGAATCAGCAGGGACCGGAAGACGATAGCCAGCAGGATAAAGGCCAAGCCGACGATGAGACCGGCAAATTCCGGTAAAGCTCGATTAAGTTTATCCGACATGTCGATATTAACGGCTGTAGAGCCTGTGACCATTAACTCAACGTGCTCCTGCTCCAGGACGGATTCGGCCTGCTGCCGGATCGTTTTCACCAGCGTGGCTGTCATGGTGTCCTGAGGTCCTGTCTTCGGCAGAACGGTAAGTATGGCCGTATCGCCGGCTTTGTTCATTTGCGCAGGAGTAACAGCAGCGATATTAGCTAAACCGCTTAACCCCTTGACTGCCTCTGTAATGGCGGCTTTCTTGTCACCTGCCGACGGTTCAGCTTTGGCGATTACAACCAAAGGACCATTGAAGCCAGGGCCAAATCCTTCAGCTAACAGATCATATCCGCGGCGCTCCGTTGTATCAGCGGATTTCGAGCCGTTATCCGGAAGGCCGGTATGCATATGCAGGGCCGGAAGGCTTACTGCCCCAAGCAGCAGAACGGCTGCCAGAAGAATCGGAACAGGATTTTTGGTGACAAAACGGCCCCACCAGTTGGACTCCGGCGCCTGAGGCTGCTGACTGGCGTATGGACTGGAATTGTTCCTTGCCGGATTTTTCGGGACAAACAGTTTCTTGGAACACCCCAGAAAAGCGGGAATGCAGAACAAAGTAAAGATGACGGCCAGGAATACGGTCAAAGCAGCTGCGATGCCCATTGATCCCAGGAAAGGAATGCCCGTGACCGTTAAACCGGAGAGGGCAATGATGACCGTCAGGCCGGCAAACACAACGGCGCTGCCCGCTGTAGCGTTAGCCAAGCCGGCGGCCTCCTCACGTTCCATCCCCTGCTGCAGATTTTGCCGGTACCGGGAGATGATAAAGAGCCCATAATCAATCCCTACAGCCAGCCCCAGCATACCTGCCAGCGACAGCGAGAAGGAGGGAGTCTCCATATAATGGGAGCCTAAGAAGATCAGCATAATGCCGATCGCTAAGGAAATAACGGCTGTCAGAATGGGTAGGCCAGCGGCGATAAAGGAACCAAAGGTGATAAGCAGAATGACGAAGGCAGCAACGATGCCGACAGCTTCGGCAGGCCCGCCGGCTTCTACCTTTGTAATGGTAACTGTACCGCCCAGCTCCGTTTGAAGTCCTTTCGCGTTGGGAGTCTCAATAGTCTGGAGTACGTGATCTATGGATTTCTGCGTAACATCTCCGGCAGCTTCCTTATAGGTCACGGTAGAGTAGCCGATTTCGTTCTTCCCTATGGTTTTGGCCTCGTAGACCGATTGAACGGAGGCTACTTCCGGATCTTTCTTGACTTCTTGTTCCGTTGCTTGAATGATCTGCTTGACGGTATCCGACTGCAGCGTCTGATTCTCCGGAGCTTTAAAGATCAGCCGGATCGTGCCTCCTCCGCCGGTCTGGTCACCGAACGCTTCACCCATGACCTGCATGGCCTTCTCGGATTTGGTGCCGGGAATGCTTAATCCTCCGCTGAACGCGGAGCCCAGGCTTACTCCGCCAGCAAGCGCTAGAACCAGTAAGCAAATGGCCCCGATTATAACGGTTTTTTTGCTGCGAAACGACCATTTTCCAATTTGATATAACCACTTTGCCATCTGTAGATTTCCCTCCACTTTCTGTTTCTGAATCATGAATCTCATGTTACCTTGGAAGGGAAATCCCGATAACGTCCAATCGGGCATGCCCATTCGGGCAAATTGGGGTATAGTAAAATCGGCATCTGCCCGAAAGGGCAGATGCCGATGTACCATTGGACGATGTGAGAGAGGGCTTTTTGCCATACAATCTTTTTATCCCATACAATCTTTTTACTAGAAGAAGGACATATTTAAGAAATGAGGAGGGGGACAGCTTGAGAGAGACAGATACAGAAAGGGAACAGGCAGGCCAGCTGTCTGCTTCCAGAGTGCCCATTATCATATGGATGTCGCTTGTGTTTGTGGCAGCGGTATTGATGCAGTTTCTGACGGCTCCGCTAATTATTCCGAGCATCGGATTTGCTGTCTTGTTTACGGCTCACGGGCTCCTGCACTGGAACGCTGACCGGTTTGGAGAACGTTATTTCTGGATCTATATTTCCCTTCAGGAGGCTTTGATTTATTTATGTGCCATACTGATGAAGGACGCCTACCAGCCGGTGCTGATTGGCCTTCTCCCTATTTTGATTGCCCAAAGCCTGGGTTTCTCCTTCCGGATTAAAAGGGCAGTTCTGGTTACGCTTATTAATGCAGTTATTTTCTTTGATTCGGCGCTTACCATTGGGGAGAGGAAAGAGCTTATTCTGTTTCTGCCTCTCTTTCTATTAATGTTAAGTATCGTGCTGGCTTACGCGGTCTTATTCTACCGGCAGGTTCAGGAGCGGATACGGATACAGAATTTCCTGCGGGACCTGCAGGAGGCGCATAAGAAGGTAGAAGAATTAACACTCGCCAATGAAAGGCAGCGGATGGCCCGGGATCTGCACGATACGCTGGCCCAGGGGGTGGCAGGGCTGATTATGCAGCTTGAAGCTACAGACGCTCATTTGGGGCAGGGGAACACGGAGCGGGCCCGCAGCATTGTTCAGCAGTCAATGTCCCAGGCCAGGAGAACGCTGGCTGAGGCTCGAAGGGCCATCGACAATCTTAGGATGAAGTCTTCGTCTGACATGGATTTTAGAGAGGCGTTAGAGGATGAAATACGGCATTTCAAAGACGCTACCGGCATCCAGGTCACTGCGGATCTCCGCTTGACGAAGCGCCTATCCAGGCTGGTGATGGAGCATAGTCTTCATATGATTAAAGAATGCCTCACCAATGTCGCCAAACATGCCAAGGCCGGCCACGTCTCGTTCGCGCTGTTTAACGAGGAGCGGCAGCTTTGGATTAAGATTGCAGATAACGGAGTCGGATTCAGAACAGACAGCATCGGCAAAGATGCCGGACATTACGGGCTGCTTGGTATTCAGGAGCGGGTTAGGCTGCTTGGCGGAGAACTGAAGGTACTCAGCGGTCCGGAAGGGACGGCCATTGCGGTTAAGATCCCATTAATTGAGGCAGAGGGAGAAGCTTTATGAATAGGATAAAAATTCTGATCGTCGATGATCATTTTCTCGTCCGCGACGGACTCAAGCTGATTCTGGAGACAGGACCGCAGTTTCAGGTGGCCGGGGAAGCCGGGAACGGAGAAGAAGCTTTACGTCTGATAGAAGAGCTGCAGCCGGATGTCATTCTGATGGATTTGAACATGCCGGTGATGAGCGGGCTCGAAACGATGAAGGCACTTAAGGAGAAGCAAAGCTCCATCCCCGTTATTATCTTGACCACCTACAATGAGGATGAGCTGATGATCAACGGCCTGGCGTTGGGGGCCAAAGGCTATCTGCTTAAGGATACCAGCCGGGAAAATTTATTTCGGAACATAGAAGCAGCAATGAGAGGAGAAACCCTGCTGTCTGCCGAAATGATGGAGAAAGTGATTGCGGCTAGAGAAGGGAAGGCAGCGCCTCCCCCAGCAGCAAAGCCGGGGCTGTTAACCGACAGGGAAGCCTATATCCTGCAGTGCGCTGCCAAGGGGTTCAAGAGCAAAGAAATCGCTTATGAGCTGGAAGTTTCCGAACGGACGGTAAAATCGCACTTAACCAGCATTTACAACAAGCTTGGCGTGGACAGCAGGTCCCAGGCGGTGGCCACCGCCATCGAGCAGGGCTTGATCAAGATGTAGCCGTGTTGTATGCCGCTGCGCTGTTCACAATACTCTTTGGAATCAGATTATTTGGAGGAGAACAAGATGAGCGAATTCAGCCAAAGCTATCATTTGAAGTCGAGTGACTCTGCGGCTGCCGTACAGCTGCTGGAGCAAGCGGGTAAAGGCGGGATCGTTTTTCCGGCCAGGAGCGGCTGGGTTACGTTTGTTGTGGAGGACGCGGAGTTTATCGCAGATGAAGCTATTGTGTCTTTAAACCCCGGGCTGCTGGTCTATTATTTCTATGCCGAGGATCATGGCTGGGGCGCGCAGGTCTTTAATCAAGCCGAGCTTGTATTTGATTACGAATGCGAATGGGAAGAGGACATGATCGTCCACAAGAAGCTGTATGATCTGAAAGTGATTCAGCAGCTTGCTGAAGAGCAGGGGCGTGACGCCGGTGAGCTGAAGAGAATCCTGGACGAAGAGAATGAACATGAAGAGCCGTTTGCCTTTGAGGAGCCGCCGGCTTACCTGTTCGCGGAAACGGTAGGGCTGCCTCATTATCAGTGGCTGGCGGCCAGCTATTACACACCGGAGGACCCGGTGTTTGAGGGAGCTGTCATCGTGAAGGGACCGGAGCCGCTGGACGGAACGGAAGACGAGCAGAGCTAACCCAGAACGCCGGCCGGGAAAAAGAGAACAAGGACCAAGGGAGCGCGGCTCCTTTGGTCCTTATTTCTGCGGGCCCGTGACTGGGAGCACGGAGCGGCGGTCTGAGAAAAGGCCGCCTAAGCCCCGGCCGCTGCCTTATTCCGCTCTGCCCAATAGCAGACCGCCGCCAGCGCAAAGCCTGAGCCGACCAGCAGGGCGCCGACCCAGGGCAGGGCCGCAATCGAAAGCTGGTTGATGACCCAGCCGCCGATAAAGGCCCCGGCTGCGTTGCCGAGGTTGCCGGCGGAGTGGCTGGAGGTGGAAGCGAGCGCGGGCGCGCTCCGGGCAAGGCTCATGGTGCGGATCTGCATGCCCGGCATCACCGCGAAGGAAGCGGCTCCCCACAGGAACACGGTCAGCACGGCCGCGAACTGGCTGTGAATCGTGAAGGTGAGGATGGCGAGCAGCACGCCGGCAGCCAGGTAGATGCCGAGAACGGAGGGCATCAGCTTCCAGTCGGCCAGCTTGCCGCCGATCAAATTGCCGATCGTAACGCCGAAGCCGAAGAGCACCAGAATCCAGGTGACATTGCCCTCGGTAAGGCCGGTAATCTGCGTTAACAAAGGCGTAATATAAGTGAACACCGCGAACAGTCCGGCATTGCCGAGCGCTCCAATCAGCAGAAAGAGCAGCAGCTTGGGTTTAATCAGGGCGGCGACCTGCTGCAGCATGCTGCCGGTGTCGTCCGGTTTGATTTTTGGAATAAAGATCAGCACCCCAAGCAGAGCAATAACGCCCATCAGGGCAATCGTGGCAAAAGAAGCCCGCCAGCCCAGATGCTGGCCGATAAACGTGCCGACCGGGACCCCGATAATATTGGCGACCGTCAGCCCGGACATCATCAGGGACACGGCTCCGGCCCTCTTATCGGGCCTGACCAGATTGGAGGCAATAACGGCTCCCACTCCGAAAAAGGTCCCGTGCGTCAAGGCAGTCAGCAGCCGCGCGCCCATCAGAAAGGCGTAATTCGGCGCGATAACCGCAATGCCGTTGCCGAGAATAAAAATGCCCATCAGCAGGCAGAGCAGCAGCTTCTGCGGGATACGATGGGTCAGGATGGTCATGATCGGCGCGCCGACCGCTACGCCAAGCGCATACATCGTGATCAGCTGCCCGGCTGTCGGGATGCTGACCTTCAAGTCCTGTGCGACATTGGGCAGAATGCCCATGATGACAAACTCCGTCATGCCAATCGCAAATGCGCCGACCGTCAGGGATAGGATCGAAACCGGGAAAGGCTCTTTCCTGACCTGCTTCGCCGTTAACGGCTGTGGCTGAGTGAGGGCCATGATCTTCAACCTTTCTGTCCAGTAGGTAGACTCCACTTTTATTGTTTATCTATATCAGATGAGCCAGCAGGCCTATATCATCATAATGACATTTTTCAGGCTGAGGCAAGGATTATTTTAAAAATGCAGCTGGTTTCCAGCGTCGGCGGAACGCAAAAAAAAAGACCAAAGGAAGGATTCCTTTGGTCGAAGGCGGCGGACAGCCGGGTTTATGAAATTGCCGGGCAGCCGGATGTTTCGGGAATTGCCGGGCGGGTTGTCCGCTATACGCGTTAACTCTGCTCTTTTTAAAATACTCGGGCTAATAAAATCATAACCGCCGCAACGGCGGCGAGAATGCCCCAGACGATGAGCTGATTCGTAATCTGCCGCCAAAATCCCCGGGGGCCTTCCTCTTGCAGCTTCTGCTGGTTCACATCATGATTGGCCTTGTGGGCATAGGGATCATTTGAATTGCCGCCAGGTGAATTAAACAGATCAGGCATAAGTTCAGCTCCCTTAATCGGAATCAATTGCAGTCAATCACAGTCAATCACAGTCAATCAGAGTCAATCACGCAAACCCCGTTACCTGATGCGGCACATAAGGCTCCTCGAGCCGCTTGATCTCCTCCGGAGTCAGGACCACATCCAGCGCAGCCACGGCATCCTCCAGATGATGCGGCTTGGTGGCGCCGATGATCGGCGCGGTCACCGGCTGCTTCTGCAGCACCCACGCGAGCGCGATCTGCGCGCGCGGCACGCCGCGGGCCTCCGCGATCTCCTTCACCACGGCCGCTACCTTGCGGTCGGCCTCTTCCGTCGCCGTGTATAATGTCCGGGCGAAGTTGTCATTTTCCGAACGGAGGCTGGATTCCTCCCAGTCCCGGGTCAAGCGGCCGCGGGCGAGCGGGCTCCACGGGATGACGCCGATATTTTCGGCCTGGCACAGCGGCAGCATTTCGCGCTCCTCCTCCCGGTACAGCAGGTTCAGATAATTCTGCATGCTGACAAACCGGGTCCAGCCGTGGCGCTCTGCGGTGAACAGCGCCTTCTGGAACTGCCAGGCGTACATGGAGGAAGCGCCGATGTAGCGGGCTTTGCCTGCTTTTACCACGTCGTGCAGGGCTTCCATCGTCTCCTCGATCGGAGTGCTGTAATCCCAGCGGTGAATCTGGTACAGGTCCACATAATCGGTGCCCAGCCGCTTCAGGCTGTGGTCAATTTCGGACAAAATCGCTTTGCGGGACAAGCCCCCGCCGTTCGGACCCGGACGCATTACGCCGTGCACCTTGGTGGCAATGACGACCTCGTCGCGATTGGCAAAATCCTTCAAAGCCCTGCCGACAATCTCCTCGCTGGTGCCGTCAGAATAAACATTGGCAGTATCGAAGAAGTTAATGCCGAGCTCGAGCGCCCGCTTGATAAACGGCCGGCTCTGCTCCTCATTCAGCGTCCAGGCATGATTGCCGCGGTCAGGGTCTCCATAGCTCATGCAGCCAAGCGCAAGGCGGGATACCTGCATGCCGGTGTTGCCGAGTCTTACATATTGCATCTGAGTTCTCCATCCTTTCCTTCTAAAAAAGAGTGGGTTCGCAGGCGCATTCGTCATTCTTGTCCTGGTATTCTTTAGTGTATTTCACCCGGCAGGACGATGCAAACGGTGCTGCCCGGCTGAATGAACCGGAAGCGAATTCTCCATAATAGGAGGGTACACCCGAGAGAAGGAGGATTTTTCATGATTGAAAATTTGGAAAGCAGCTATGACTGTGCCAATGCGGGCGGAGATCTGCCCAAGCTGAAGCAGGAGCTGGAAGCCCTGCAGGCACAGGGGGCCAAGGACAAGAAGACCCAGGAGACGATCAACCGGCTCGAGAACCAGATTAACTTTATTATGAACAAATGCGATATTAACCATTAATAACGGCTCAGCAGCGGCTTTTTGCAGCATAATTGGCTGAACGGGCTTGAAAGAAATGTTGCCTCCTCTTGCGGTCTGCATGGCCAGCAGGGGGAGGTTTTATTGTCTGCGGTCTGCCGGCGGCTTGTCAGAATAGAGGCTCTCATGTACTATCGGGTTGAGGTGAGCGTATAAATGACGACTAAGCAGCCTATCGGCGTATTATTTGTATGTCTGGGCAATATCTGCCGCTCTCCGATGGCGGAAGCCGTATTTCGGCATATGGTCAATCAGGAGGGGCTGGCGGAGAAATTCCGCATTGATTCGGCCGGCACCGGTGACTGGCATACGGGGAAACCGCCGCATCACGGGACGCAGAACATTCTGAAGCAGTACAGCATTTCCTTTGAAGGCATGTTCGCCAGACAGGTGGCGGCGGATGATTTTGCGGAGTTCGACTATATCATTGCGATGGATGACTCCAACGTAAGCAACCTGCGGAAGCTGATGAAGGGCAGGGAGACTGAGGTGATCAGGCTGCTTGATCTCGTTCCGGAGGCGGAGAGCAAGGAAGTGCCGGACCCTTACTACACGGGGAATTTTGATGAGACCTACGAGCTGGTAACTCTGGGGTGCAAGGCGCTTCTAGGGCATATCCGCCGGGAGCATGGTGATTTGTTTTGATTAAAAGAAGAGGATCTGCAGCAAAGGCGCCTAACGCCCCTTCGCCGCAGATCCTCGGCTTGTCAGGCCGGGACAGATGCGTCCCGGCCTGGCTTTTTTTCAGCAGGGCCGTACTCTGTTTGCTCTCAAGTTGCCGGCTTTAGCCTAATCTTCCGGCCGTGCTTACATAATCTTTCTGTTGCAGCTGTATTTTTCTAGGCTATAATATGTCCCAGAACGAAGCCCGGAGGAGACATGAAGAAATGCGCAAGCTGCTTAAACTGAACTTTTTTACCAAAATCGTACTGCTGATCGTAGTGATGCTGATCCCCATCATCGTGCTGTATTTTTACTCCAACCGGACCACGAAAAATGTGCTGGGAAGCGAGCTGAATAAATCGAACGCCAACCAGCTTGCCTTCTTCCAAAGCCAGGTGGATACGAATCTGGATATTGTGGCTTCCTGGCCCAATCTGCTCAGTCATGATCCGGATGTGCAGAGCTTTCAGGATATCTATCTGCAGGATCACTACCTCAATCTGGATCAGATCAATCTCGTCAAACGGATTCAGAACAAGCTGAGTCTTCAGGAGAGCTCGTCCAATTGGAAAAGCACCCTCTCGGTCTACTCGCCTTCACTAAACCGGCTCGTAACCGAATCGGACACTTCTTCTTATGACCAGAAGGCGCTTGAGCTTCTGCTCGGGAGCGGCTGGCAGGTAGAGCCTTATCAATCCGGGGAAGAAAAGCGGTTCCGCTTCTCCTGGTATACGGTCAGTCCGTTCTCCTCCTTATCATCGCCCGGGGAAGCGAGCCTGATTGTCAAAGTGGAATTCGACAGCAGCAACATCCAGGATATTCTCGACCGGTTCAAGAGCGACGGGCGGCGCGATCCTTTCTATTACAACCCTGTGTACGGAGAGATTCTCAATCGTTCGGCGGACAAGAAGCTCACCTCACAGCTTGTGAAGGATCTGGAAGACCAGTCTGAGCTGCTTCAGGGCGCCGAGAACCGCACCGTCCGGATTGAAGGGCAGCAGTACCGGGTATATATCGACCGTTCCGCGGCAACCGGCTGGTATTTGATCGACTATCTGCCATTATCCGAAATTATGAAGCCGATCAGCGATTCCAACCGCTTGTTCTATACTTCCGTCGGCGCCCTGCTGCTCATGAGCTTAATGGTCGCTTACATTCTCTTCTCGCAGGTTCAGCTCCCGCTGAAGCAGCTGGTAAGAGGCTTTCAGCGGCTTAAGACAGGCGATTATACGGTGAGAATGAATATAAAGGGCGACAATGAATTCGGTTATGTGTCGCTCCGCTTCAACTCGATGGTGGAGCAGATTCAGCAGCTGTTTGAGAATGTGTTCATGGAGCAGCTCCGGGTGCGCGAAGCCAGGCTCAAGCAGCTGCAGTCCCAGATCAATCCGCATTTCTTCTATAACTGCTTCTCCTTTATTACCAGCATGGCTAAACTGAAAAGAAACGACGCTGTCATCGCCATGTCTCACAGCTTGTCGCGATATTACCGATATACCACAAGACAGGAGCGCGATTTGGTCAGCTTGGCGGAGGAACTGGATTTCGTAACCAATTATTTGGAAATTCAGAAGATGAGGATGAGCCGGCTGTCTTACGACATCCGTCTTCCTGAAGAGCTGCGCAAGTTAAGCATTCCGCCGCTCGTCATTCAGCCGCTTGTCGAGAACGCGGTTCTGCACGGCATTGAGCCTCATGCGGAGGCTGACCGGGTAGAGATTATGGTCTCGAAGCATGGCGGTCAAATCCAGGTCGTAGTTGACGATAACGGCGGCAAAGTGACCGAGGACAAGCTGGAATCCATGCGGGAGAGCCTGCGGGGGCCGATGAGCGAGGAAATGGGCTGCGGCACCTGGAACGTGCATCAGCGGCTGAAGCTGAGATTTGGCGAGGAAGCAGGGCTGACCTTTGCGGAATCACCGCTGGGCGGCGTGAGAGCAGTCTTGTTCTGGTCGATTAAGGAGGAAGAACGATGATTCAGATTTTGTTAGTCGATGATGAAAGCTACGTGACAGAAAGTCTGGCAGAAACCATAGATTGGGCAAGCCTGGATATTGGAAATGTGTATCAGGCGGCTTCCGCGCTTCAGGCGGTCGATCTGCTCGAAGAGCATGATATTGATATCGTCGTCACGGACATCCGCATGCCGGAAATGACGGGTCTGGAACTTATCAAGGTGATCTCGGAACGCTGGCCCGGCATCAAGTGCATCCTGCTGACCGGCTATTCCGATTTTGAATATGCGAAGCAGGCCGTCAGGCTGCAGGCGGTTGATTATATTTTGAAACCAGTTGAAGATGAGGAATTTGTCAAAAGCGTGGCGTCGGCCGCAGCTTCCCTCAAAGAAGAGTGGGAGGCTGCCAACAAATATCAGCAGCTGCTGTACAGCAGACGCTCCGACCTGCAGCAGCTCCGGATGAACCTGCTCCATGAGCTCGCGCTCGGCAGCGGCCTGCCGAAGCAGAGGCTGTATGAGCGGCTTGCGGAATATGACGTCAGCCTCAAGCCGGATGAGGAGACGGTTATGGTGTTTATTCAGCCCGGCAGCCATTTTGCGGCTATGGATATGCGCTCGCTGGAGCTGAATGAATATGCGATCGGCAATATTGCGGAGGAAGCGCTCTATGACGAGTTCCGTTCCTGGTTCGGCAAAGCGCCGCACGATTGTCTGCTGCTGATGCTGCAGCACCGATCACACGCTTCCGGCCTTACTAAGGCGGCTGCACAGCCGGCGTCGCCAGCATCGGCGCCCCTTTCCAGAGACCTGCTGGAGGGGGCCCTGCTGAACCTGCAGCAGCTTGTCCACAAATATCTCAGCGGCCACATCTCGATGGTGGTGACGGACAGCTTCTCTTTCCCTGACGAGACGGCTGAGGCTTACCGCAGAGGAATCAGCTACATGTACAGCGCAGGAATCGGCCATGGAGCGGACTTGATGTTTCTGGAAGACCAGTCTCCTGCCGAAGGCGTGACGGTCAAGCCGCTTGAAAGCCTGTACCGGCCGCCGACCGTGCTGCACCTGCTGGAATCCAAGCAGTGGGAAGCGGCTCAGGCCAAGATCGAAAGCGTTCTGGAGGAACTGGCCGGACAGCGGCATTCGCGCGAGCACCTGGTGGAATTTTTCCTGACGGTCAACAATGCCTTTATGTATATGGCGCATAAGCAGGGACGGCTTATCTCCCATGTCGACCAGACAGGACTTGGCTCCGATCTCATGGCCGCCTCGAAAGTCATCTATTCCGTGCCGAAGCTTAGAGAGTGGGCCCTGGGCATGCTGGATCAATTGCAGAATGAAACGCCTGCCGGAGAAGCCGGAGCCCGCAGCCACATTGTCAAGCAGGTGCAGGACATGATCGAAGCCGATCACGGCCATGAGCTGTCGGTGAAGACGATCGCGGACCAGGTCTTCCTGCATCCCGTCTACCTGTCCAAAGTCTACAAAGCCGAGACAGGAGAGGGGCTGGGCGATTATCTGATCCGGAAGCGGATGGATAAAGCAGCGTACCTGCTCAAGAACTCCAACAAGAAGATTTACGAGATTACCTCCGAGCTGGGCTACCAGAATCCGCAGTATTTCAGCAAAATGTTCCGCAAGCATTACGGCATGACACCAAACGAATTCCGGGACCAATAGGGTATAAAGCCAAGGCGGAAATCAAACAACAGGTTTGCAAAGGTGCAGAAATCTTCGTTTAATGACATAGGATGGCAAGGCAAAGCCCCCTATAATGAAAACGTAATCACTTTAATCTTTTTGGGGGGAACAAGATGAGATCCAAGACGAAAAAAAGATGGATATCTCTGCTTGCTTTAACGGTAGTAATGACCGGCGTTCTTGCAGGCTGCGGCGGCGGTAATAACTCAAACGAAGGCAGTGCGCCATCTGCGTCGGCCAGCACTGAAAACGTCTACAAAGAAAAATATGATCCTGAAGTTACGATCACGACCGCTTGGGGCGTAGACCCTACGCTGGAATTCAAGAACGGTGAAACGATCGAGAATAACGTTGCGACCAAATGGGCGCAAGAGAAGTTCGGCATCAACATCAAATCGCTGTGGTCCGTAACGGATACCAACGGCGCATTTGCAACAAAGCTGCGTCTGGCTATGTCTTCCGGACAGGAAATGCCTGACGTGCTGACACTGGGTACAGAGAATGCGACACTGGCGCAGGACCTGATCGACTCCGGTATGTACGGTGAAGTAGGAACCCTCTTTGATAAATACGCATCCGATACATGGAAAGCTGCGATGAACCAGGATCCAAACGTTTGGAACCAATACACTCGCGACGGCCAGAAAATGGGTATTCCGGTACTCGACTTTGCTTATAACCATGACTATGTGCTCTGGATCCGCCAAGACTGGCTCGACAAGCTGGGCTTGAAAGCTCCTGAAACGATGGATGATCTGGAAAAAGTTATGGACGCCTTCAAGAACAACAATCCTGACGGCTTGTCCCCGGACAAAGTTATTCCGCTGAGCATCGGCTTCAAAACTTCCATGAACACTTGGATGGGCGACCCATCCTGGATCTTCGGCGCATACGGCACATTGCCGCAGCAATGGAACGTTGGTGCTGACGGCAAGCTGGAATACGGCTCCATCAACAGCGGCATGAAGCAGGGCCTTCAGAAGCTGAACGAATGGCTGACCAAAGGCTACATTCCTCAAGAAGCGGCACTTTGGGATGAGAACAAAACATCCGAGCCTGCTGTAGCGGGAACTGCCGGTATTATTCCTGGTCCTTACTGGATGAGCGGCTGGCCGCTGCAGGATACCGTTAAGAACTCTCCGAATGCGGTCTGGACACCAATCAAGATCCCTACAGGTCCTAACGGAACGGCTATGCGTCATGGTACACAGTATACAAACGGCGTAACTCTGATCAAGAAAGACATGGAACATCCGGAAGCATTCTTCACTTATGAGAACTACCTGTTCGACAACTTTGCTAACCAAGACACAACGAATACGGATTTCGCAAACGGTTTGTTCAAAGGTTATGACTATGACCTGGATGCTAGCGGCAACATGGTAGCAAATGACAAAATTGCTGGCGGATATGTAAATGCTGTACGTTACCTGCTGGTACGCGACGGCGCGCGGATTCCTGACGCTCAAATGGAAGCTCTGCTGAACCTGGCTGACGGCAAAACACCTACAACCCGCCTTGAGAAAGACGTAGCTGTAAACTATGGTAAAGATACACCTGCAGCAGCGAAAGTCCTGCTGGAGCAGAAAGACATTTCCTACAAGGATATGTTCACTGGCCCAACTACGGAAACTATGAAGTCCAAATGGGACTACCTGCTGAAGATCGAGAACCAAACGTTTAACGAAATCATCTACGGCAAACAGCCGATCGATGCCTTCGATACTTTCGTGAAAACTTGGAAAGCCGGCGGCGGCGACCAAATCACGACAGAAGTTAACGAATGGTACGACAGCGTTAAATAATAGTAAAAGGATTAAGGAATAACACGGACTTGGGGAGAACATCTATAGTTCGGCTGTAACGGAAACACCCGCCACGCAGATTGCGCGGCGGGTGTTTTTTTGCGGGATGAAGTGCAGTATCCGGCGATTGATGACGCCATGAAACAAATACTGAAAGCATCCGTCGATGCGTCCGCCGCCATTGACTAGAAGCTCCCCCGACCCTAAGAAGCCCCTGCTAGGCAAAGCGGCCGTTAAGCCGCCCCATCCTGCTGGGGCTTTTGTTTGCCTGCTCCAGCACCGCTTGCAGGCGTTTGCAGGCGCAGTCAGGCTTTGCTCCAGCGCTGCTGGCGCAGGGCCGAAAGGATTCCGTACAAGCGAAGCGTTCGCCTTTAAATTCCGGTTTCACCCTTACCTTATTCCATCAGGAAACCGGAAATTAACAGCGATGGAAGGAACCTTCGGACCGGAGCCCTCCGCCAAACAGAGTGGTTATGCATAAGCAATTTAAACTGGTTTGTTTTATGCCATGAATATTGGTTTTGTGGACTACTGGCTAAATGACTGCGCTTTTATAATTTGAGTATAGAGCAATTAACGCGTGGGGGTTGGGGGAACTGCCCCGATCCGCGCTTGTTTAGATCAGTAACGGGGGGAACAAATATGAAAAGTTTAAAACGGACCTGGCCATTTCACGTTATGCTGCTGCCGGCTCTCATCTTCCTGATCGTGTTCAGCTACGTGCCGATGGGCGGCATCGTAATGGCGTTTCAGGACTATAAGCCGTGGCTCGGCCTTAGCGGCTCGGCGTGGGTAGGGCTGGACAATTTCCGCTACCTGTTCGAACGTCAGGACAGTATGCAGGTCATTTGGAATACACTCATCATTGCCGTACTAAAAATGATTTTTAACCTTGTTGTTCCGTTCATCTTCGCGATACTGCTGAATGAGATCCGCAAGGTCGGGCTGCAGCGGTCCATTCAGACGCTGGTTTATCTGCCGCACTTCCTGTCCTGGGTTATCCTCGGCGGGATTCTGATCGACCTGCTGGCTGTGGACGGCTTTGCCAACCGCGTGCTCGGATTCTTCGGCATTAACCCGATCTTCTTCCTCGGGGACAATAACTGGTTCCGGTTCACGGTCATTGTGTCGGACGTCTGGAAGGAATTCGGGTACAACACGATTATCTTCCTGGCAGCGCTTGCGGGCATCAACCCATCGCTGTATGAAGCCGCTGAAATGGACGGCGCGAACCGCTGGAGACAAACGCTGCACATTACGATGCCATCCCTGATTCCAATCACCATCGTGGTAGGAACACTGGCACTGGGCAACGTCCTGAACGCCGGCTTTGACCAAATCTTCAACCTGTACAACCCGCTGGTTTACCAAAAAGGCGACATTATCGATACCTTCGTATACCGCACAGCGATACTGAATGGCGAGATGGGCTTTGGCACCGCGATCGGCCTGTTCAAATCCGCTATCAGCATGATTCTGATCCTGATCTCGTACCGCTTGGCCTACAAGTGGGCCGGGTACCGCATATTCTAAGAGAAGGAAAAGAGGGAGAGACATGTATCATAAAACGGTGCCTTACCGCATCTTCAACGTAATCAATACGGTATTCCTGATCGCGCTTTCTATCCTGTGCGTTGTTCCGCTGATCCACGTACTGGCGGTTTCGTTCAGTGCCAAATCGGCGGCCGATGCGAATCTGGTCGGACTTTGGCCGGTAGATTTTTCAACAATTGCTTATCAGAAGACAATGAAAAATCCGCTGTTCCTGCACTCCATGTGGGTCTCGGTGCTGAGAACGGTACTGGGTACAGCGCTGACGCTGCTCATCACGTTCCTGGCAGCTTACCCGCTGTCCAAGGAAAGCAGCGTATTCCGCAGCCGCACTTTCTATTCCTGGCTGTTTGTGTTCAGCATGGTGTTTAACGGTGGTCTTGTTCCTTTCTATATCGTCATTCAAAAACTCGGCCTCATCAATAACTTCTGGGTACTCGTCCTGCCAAGTGCAGTGAACACCTTCCTGGTCATTCTGATGCTGAACTTCTTCCGCAGTATTCCTAAAGAGCTGGAAGAGGCGGCGCTGATCGACGGAGCAGGACATTTCCGGACGCTGTTCAGCATTTATCTGCCGGTATCCCTGCCGTCCATTGCCACAATCGCTTTGTTCAGCATGGTGTACCACTGGAACTCCTGGTTCGACGGCCTGCTGTATTTGAACAATTCCAACCAGTTCCCGCTGGCGACCTTCCTGCAGACGGTCATCATTCAACAGGACATGAGCTCGATGAGTATGAGTCCGAAAGAAATGGAGCTGCTGTCCCAGACTACCGTTAACGCAGCCCAAATCTTTATCGGCGCTGCTCCGGTGCTGATTGTGTATCCGTTCCTGCAGAAATATTTTGTAAAAGGCATGACGCTTGGTTCTGTAAAAGAATAATCGTGTTCGAACAACTGCCGCAGCGCTTAAGTTTTCCGCGTTAACTGCGGCTGTTGTCCGTACTGACGTTGTTCAAAGATTTTTAACTTCTTTTTAACTTCAATGATTATTAATAATGAAAATTCCAGAGAAGGAGCTGTATATAGCAATGACCTCTAAACTCAAATTCCCGCCAATCAGTTCCAAAGTGCCGCACATGCTGCACGGCGCTGACTACAATCCGGAGCAGTGGCTCCGCTACCCGCATGTACTTGAAGAAGATATCCGGCTGATGAAGCTGGCGAAATGCAATGTAATGTCAGTCGGCATTTTCTCCTGGGTATCCCTTGAACCTGAAGAAGGCGTGTTTACTTTCGAATGGCTGGACCAGCTGCTGGACCGGTTTGCTGCGAACGGAATTTATGCCCTGCTGGCAACGCCGAGCGGCGCGCGTCCGGCCTGGATGTCGGAGAAATATCCGGAGGTGCTCCGGGTGAATGACCGCCGGGTCCGCAACCTGCACGGCTTCCGTCACAACCACTGCTACACTTCCCCGGTATACCGGGAGAAGGTGAGCATCATGAACTCCAAGCTGGCCGAGCGTTATGCGAATCATCCGGCGGTTATCGGCTGGCATATCTCCAATGAGTTCGGCGGAGACTGCCACTGCGATTACTGCCAGGAGGCTTACCGGAATTGGCTGAAGGACAAGTACAGTTCGCTGGACGAGCTGAACCATGCTTGGTGGACGACGTTCTGGAGCCACACTTATACAAGCTGGAGTCAGGTTGAGTCTCCGGCTCCGCACGGGGAAACCCAGGTGCACGGCATGAATCTGGACTGGCGACGGTTTGTGACGCATCAGACGGCGGACTTCATCAAGCATGAAATCGCCCCGCTGAAGGCGGCCAATCCGGAGCTCCCGGTTACAACCAACCTGATGGAGTATTACGAGGGGCTCAACTACTGGAAGTTTGCTGATCTTCTCGACGTTGTATCTTGGGACAGCTATCCAACCTGGCATGACAAGGGGAATGATGACAGCCGTCAAGCGGCCAAAATTGGCATGATGCATGACATCGTCCGTTCCATCAAGGGCGGCCAGCCATGGATGCTCATGGAGAGCACACCAAGCCTCACGAACTGGCAGGATGTCAGCAAGCTGAAGCGTCCGGGCATGCACCTGCTGTCCTCGCTGCAGGCCGTAGCACACGGCTCGGATACCGTCCAATATTTCCAGTGGCGCAAAAGCCGCGGCTCCAGTGAGAAATTCCACGGCGCGGTGGTTGACCATGTCGGCCACGAGCATACCCGTGTGTTCGGCGATGTGAAGCAGGTCGGCGAATCGCTGGAGAAGCTTGAAGAAATCGTAGGCACTGGAGTGCCGGCAGAGGTTGCCGTTATCTTCGACTGGGAGAACCGCTGGGCTGTTAATGACGCGCAAGGGCCGCGCAATGTCGGCGTGAAATACGAAGAAACGGTGCAGGCGCACTACTTCCCGTTCTGGGAGCAGGGTGTGGCGGCAGACGTTATTGATATGGATCAGGATTTCTCCAAATATAAAGTAGTTGTAGCACCGATGCTGTACATGGTGCGTGAAGGCGTTGGCGAGCGGATTCAGCAGTTTGTAGAGAACGGCGGAATCTTTGTGGCGACATACTGGTCCGGCATCGTTAACGAGACGGATCTGTGCTTCCTCGAAGGCTTCCCGGGTCCGCTGCGCAAGACGCTTGGCATCTGGTCCGAGGAGCTGGACGGCCTGCATGACGGCGATTTGAACGGAATTGTGCCGGCAGCCGGCAACGAGCTTGGTTTGGCAGCGGAATATGATGCTGTGGAGCTGTGCGACCTGATCCATCTGGAAGGCGCAGAGGCGCTGGCATCCTACCGTTCCGACTTCTACGCGGGACGTCCGGCTTTGACGGTGAACAAGCTTGGCAAGGGCAGAGCCTACTATATCGCGTCGCGCAACAAAGAGCCGTTCTACCAGGATTTTTACGGAAAAATCATTGACCAGGCCGGCATCCGCCGCGCGCTGAATACCGACCTGCCGGAGGGCGTAAATGCTGCGCTCCGCAGCGACGGAGAACACGACTACGTGTTCCTGATGAACTTCAAGAACGAAACGCAGCAGGTGACGCTGGACGGGCAGGCTTATACGGATCTGCTGGCCGGATCGGCTGTGGGCGATGTTCAGCAGCTTGAGCCTTTCGGCATGAAGGTGCTGAAGCGGAGCAGAGGCTAAGCTCAGGCTCAGCCTGGTAATTTTATAGTCTTTTAGGGCATGGCCGTCTTCCCGGTGGAAGGCGGCTGTTTCTTTTTCGAATAACAGAACCGCTTGATTTCGCTTCTGACTTTGCTTCTGACTTTGGCTCCTTCTCTGGCCCGGACGTTTGGGCGTGATGCTTGGCAAAATGCCGTAAACCTTTAAAAGATGCCATATTGTACCATTAAGTAAACGCTTACAATATTACTGTCTTACAATTCTTAAACGAGGAGGATGCAGGACGGATGAAGAAGAGTCAAAAGAGGTGGCTGCTCAGCTTAAGCTCGGCAATCACGGCACTAGCCCTGATCTTGGGGACGCTTGGAGGATGGAAGGCGGAAGCGGCGGCACCTTCGTTTGCGAAAGGCGCGGATATCAGCTGGGTCGCAGGGATGGAGAAGCAGGGTTATTCCTGGAAGGATAAGAACGGAGTCAAACGGGATATTC
Source organism: Paenibacillus pinistramenti (assembly GCF_005869875.1). Taxonomy (GTDB): domain Bacteria; phylum Bacillota; class Bacilli; order Paenibacillales; family Paenibacillaceae; genus Fontibacillus; species Fontibacillus pinistramenti. The sequence continues at coordinate 113,411 of NZ_VAWG01000007.1, read as the reverse complement.
TGGACATTCTCAAAAATGACTACCAGATCAACTCCGTCCGCATACGCGTCTGGGTGAACCCGAATATGAGCGATTACGGCAACGGGTACCTGAACGCGGAGACAGCGGCTGCACTGGCCAAACGGGCGAAGGACAAAGGCATGAGCGTCATGCTTACGCTGCATTACAGCGATAGCTGGGCGGACCCGGGGCAGCAGACCAAGCCTTATGCCTGGAGCACTTTTGACTTCACGCAGCTGATGGATGCCGTCTGGTCGCATACGGTTTATGTGATGAACACGATGAAGGCGCAGGGCGTAACGCCGGACTGGGTGCAGATCGGCAACGAAACGAATGACGGCATGCTGTGGAGCGACGGCAAAGCCTCGGTAAATATGAAGAACTACGCCTGGCTGATCAGCACCGGCAACAATGCCGTGAAATCGGTGAGCAGCAGCACCAAGACCATTGTTCACCTGGCGAACGGCTACGATAATGCCACGTTCAAGTGGAACATCGGCGGACTGATCAGCAACGGGGCGACTTTTGATATTGTCGGCATGTCGCTGTATCCGAGCGCATCGGACTGGTCCACGAAGGTGACGCAGACGATTGCCAACGCGAACAGCATGATCTCTACCTATGGAAAAAGCGTCATGATCTGCGAAATCGGCATGGATTACAGCCAGGCCTCCGCGGCCAAGTCGTTTGTAACGGACATTAAGACGAAGGTCCGCAACCTGTCGGGCGGCAATGGACTGGGCGTCTTCTACTGGGAGCCTGAAGCTACGCCGGGCTATAACGGCGGCTACAACATGGGCGCATGGCAGTCAGACGGCAAGCCGACGGCGGCTTTGGAGGGCTTTTTGAATTAGAGACGAGGCAACAGAATAGGGATAGAAAGCCAGCAGGGGACTCTCGGTTTATGGGGGTCCCCTTTGCTGTGCTATACTTTTTCATAGAATAACGGCAGTTCATCCTAATGGGAGAAGAGGTGCACAAATGCTGCTCGAAATCATTGCAGCCTGTGTAGAAGACGCCATCATTGCTGAACAAAACGGGGCAGACCGGATTGAGCTGATAACGGCAATTACCGAAGGCGGACTGACGCCGGGGATCGGCATGGTCAGGCAGGCCGTGAGGACAGTCCGGATTCCGGTGCATGTGATGGTCCGGCCGCACAGCCGCTCTTTTGTGTACGACGAAGCCGATCAAGCGGTCATGGCGGAGGAGATCAGGGCGATTAAGGACGCAGGGGCCGCGGGTATTGTGATTGGAGCCTTGACCTCGGATGGCCAAATCGATCAGGCGGCACTGGAGCGCTGGCTGCCGCTGACGGAAGGGATGAACGTGACGTTCCACCGGGCTTTTGATGAGCTCTCCAATCTCTTGGAAGGGCTTGAAGTGCTGCAGCAGTATCCGCAGGTGAACCGGATCTTGACGTCCGGGGGGCCGAAGCCGGCGCCGCAGGCGGTCCCGGTTCTTAGAGAGCTGGTGAGAAGGACAGAGCAGGCGAAGCGGTCTGGAAGAAATCTTACGATTCTCGCCGGGCACGGATTAACCGCTCAGGGCATTGGCGATTTTGTGCGGGAGACGGGCGTGGAGGAGGTTCATTTTGGAACGGCGGTGCGCTGCGGCGGGGATGGGCTTAAGCCGATTGATCCTGTACGGTTGAGTGAGCTTGCCGGCCGCCTGCGGGAAATAGCCGGGCGGTGATGCTGGCCGATAATTCGCAGAAGATGCGGCAGCTCGAATGTATCCTCCCAAAAGTGGTAAAATAAAACAAGACCACAAATCAAGATTCTACACCAAGATCCTACATCAGGATCATAAATCAAGATCAGAGCGAAGGGAGCCAATACCATGAAAGATCTGTTTAGCAGAGCGGTTTCACTTGGGCTTGGAGTAGCGGCGCAGAGCAAGGAGCAAATCGAGAAAGCGGTAGATGAGCTGGTCAAGAAAGGCGAGCTTACCCGCAGCGAATCTTCGGATGTTGTCAATGATCTTGTAGCAAAGGGTCAGGAAGCGAAGCGGAATTTGGAAGCCATGGTGAATGAGCGCGTTAAGAAGCTGACCGGTGCTCACAACTATGTCACCAAGGAGCAGGCAGAGGAATTGCTGAAACGGATTGAGGAGCTTGAACTGAAGGTCTTCGGGCAGACCAAGGAGCCTTTGGGAAGCCAGGGGACTGCATCGGCGGAGCATGCGGACAGCCCGGTTCAGCAGGCAGCTGAGGAGCAGCCCAAGACGGACAGCCAGCCATAGGAACGGATGAAACGGATATAAGGATATAAGGATACAAACAGGAAACAAACGGAGGAGGGGACAGGATGAAGGCAGGGAGACGCGTCAGGCACCTTCTCCGGTACCGGCAGATTGCTGCGGCGCTGGTCCGGAACGGCTTTGGGTATATTGCTCATGAGCTGGGTTTTCCGGAGCAGCTGCCTTTTATCGGGAAAAAGGAGGCCGCCCCTTCCAAAACCCGCGGTGAACGGGTGCGCCTGATTCTGGAGGAGCTCGGACCCACCTACATCAAAATCGGCCAGATCGCCAGCACCCGGCCGGACCTGCTTCCGGCTGATATTGTTGAAGAGCTGGAGAAGCTCCAGGACCACGTGCCCCCCTTCTCCTATGAAGAGGCTGCCGCCATCGTGGAGGAGGAGCTTGGGGCAAGCATCGAGGAGCTGTTCCTCGACTTCTCCCGGGTACCGCTGGCCGCTGCGTCCATCGGCCAGGTGCATGAAGCCGTGCTGCCTGACGGCGCCAGAGTAGCAGTCAAGGTGCAGCGTCCGGACGTGGACAAAATGATGCGCATCGATCTGGACATTCTGCTGGAGCTGGCCCGCGCGGCCGAAGACCGGCTGGAATGGGCCAAGCGGTACCGGCTCAGGGAGGTTGCCGATGAAATTGCCAAGGTGCTGACAGAGGAGCTGGACTACACGCTGGAAGCCAGGAACGGCGAGAAGATTGCCGCCCAGAACGCCCCAAGCGGACAAATAAAGGTAAGGGTTCCGGGGCTGCACTGGGAATACTGCACCCGCCGGGTGCTGACGATGGAGTTTCTCACCGGCATCAAGCTGTCGGATACGAAGCGGCTGAACGCGGCCGGCGTGGACCGCAGGGAATTGGCAAGGCGCATCGCCTCCCTGATGTTCCACCAGATTCTGGTGGAAGGGTTCTTTCACGGCGATCCGCATCCGGGCAATTTCCTGGTGCTGCCGGGCGGCGAGCTGGCGATGCTGGATTTTGGCATGGCCGGGAGGCTGTCGCCGGGTATGAAGCAGCATTTTGCGACGATGGTCATTTCCCTCCGGAACCAAAGCTCCAAGGGAATTCTGCGGGCGATCTCGGCCATGGGGATTGTGCCGGAAGATGCGGATGAAGCAAGGCTGTTTGACGACGTCGAGCAGCTCCGCGAGAAATATTACAACGTGCCGCTAAGCAAGGTCCGGCTGGGGGAAGCCGTCAATGATCTGTTCAAGGTGGCATTCCGTCACCGGATTGTCCTTCCTTCCGAGCTGACGCTGGTGGGCAAAGCGCTGCTGACGATGGAAGGCGTGGTGACAGCGCTTGATCCGGAGATCAGCATCTTTGACATTGCCGAGCCTTATGGGGTCCGTCTCCTGAAGGAACGCATCAATCCGGTGAACGTCTTCAGGAAGTGGTCGGATAAAATTCCGGACTACTGGGACCTGCTTACCGATGTGCCCAAGAACATCAAGGTGTTAAGCGGGCTGGTCAAGAAGGGCAAAATCCGGGTCGAGCTCAGCGCGCCGGAGCTGAACAGCTTCCTGCGCCGGCTGGACCGGGTCAGCAACAGGCTGTCCTTCAGCATCGTGCTGCTGTCCTTCAGCATTCTGATGACGGGGCTGATTATCGCTTCTGCGCTGAGCAGCCAGCAGTCGATTTTGTGGAATTTTCCGGTCATTGAGATCGGGCTGATCATCTCGGGCCTGCTGGTCTTCTGGCTGGTTTATGCGATCTTCCGGTCGGGGAGGTTCTAGGGGGCAGGATTCAAAGCAGCGGCTTTGAACAGCTGTGTATAACGTTGTCCACCTGCTGCTTACATTCTATATAGCATGGGGCTTCTATTTTTACTAAAATAGTATAGGGTAAACGCATTCATTTTTCATACATTTGACTAAGAGGAGTGTGTTAGTTATGGAATATACGTATCTGGGACGAACAGGCATGAAGGTAAGCACGCTGTGCCTTGGCACGATGAATTTTGGTGTGGCAACGGATGAAAAAGACGCCTTCCGCATCATGGACGCTGCACTCGATGCCGGAATTACGTTCTTTGATACCGCGAACATCTACGGCTGGGGCGAAAATGCCGGCCTGACCGAAACAATCATCGGCAGATGGTTTGCGCAGGGCGGCGGACGCCGTGAAAAAGTGGTTCTGGCGACCAAAGTGCACGGCCAGATGAATGACGCAAATGACGGGCCGAACGATGAACGCGGCTTGTCCTTGTACAAGATCCGCCGGCACCTTGAAGGCTCGCTGCGCCGTCTGCAGACAGACCATATCGAGCTTTACCAGATGCACCATATCGACCGCCGGACACCGTGGGAAGAGCTGTGGGGCGGATTTGAAGCCATGGTGAACCAGGGCAAGGTCGATTACATCGGTTCCAGCAATTTTGCGGGCTGGCATTTGGCCAAAGCCCAGGCGGCTGCAGAGAAGCGGAACTTCATGGGGCTCGTCAGCGAGCAGCATTTGTACAACCTGGTCAACCGCAATGCGGAGCTGGAGGTGCTGCCTGCAGCCCAGGACTACGGTCTGGGCGTTGTCGTATGGAGCCCGCTGGCCGGCGGCCTGCTTGGCGGCAGCGCGCTGAAGGCGGAGAAAGGCACGCGCACCAGCCAGGGCAAAGAGGGCATCGAGCGCCACCGCGGGCAGCTGGAGCAGTACGCGAAGCTGTGTGACGAGCTGGGTGAGTCCCAAGCGAATGTGGCGCTGGCCTGGCTGCTGGCGAATCCGGCGATTACGGCGCCGATTATCGGGCCGAGAACGATTGAGCAGCTGGAGAATACGCTGCGCGCCGTAGAGATCAAGCTGGATCAGGCGACGCTGGATGAGCTGGACCGCATCTTCCCGGGGCCGGGCGGAGCCGCTCCGGAAGCTTATGCGTGGTAATGAATGAAGTCCGGGAAGGCCTGCAGCGGGAGTGTCAGCTGGAATTCGTTAGCCGAAAGCCGGAATTGAAGCGGATGGAAGGAAGAGCCTTTGAGCCTATTACGGAAGGGTGAAGCCGTTTGAGCAGGTATGCATTCGTTACAGGCGCCGACCGCGGTTTAGGGCTGGCGCTGGTCAAAGGACTGATCGCCCGGGGGTTTACCGTGTTTGCCGGGCAGTACATGCCGGAGTGGACAGAGCTCGCGGAATTGAAGCAGGCGCAGGGAGACTCGCTCCTGCTTGTTCCGCTGGACATCGGCAGCGGAGACAGCGTCCGGAAGGCGGCGGAGCAGGTGTCAGCCGTGACGGACAGGCTGGAGCTGGTCATTAACGCGGCCGCCATTCTGGGCGGGATCGAAGCAACTGTAGAAGACGAGCTGGACTTCGAAGACATTCAGCGGGTGTTCAATGTGAACACGCTGGGAACGCTGCGGGTCACGAACGCGCTGACCGGCCATCTGCTGAAGGGAGAAGGCCGGCTGCTCGTGAACATCTCCTCGGAGGCAGGCAGCGTCGAAGACAGCAGCCGCGACAGCTGGTTCGCGTACTGCATGTCAAAGTCGGCGCTTAATATGCAGTCGAAGCTGGTGTATAACCAGATCGCCCCGCAGGGCGGCAAAGTGCTTCTCGTCCATCCCGGCTGGGTCCGGACGTACATGAACGGGTATTTCAATACAGAAGCCGATCTGACGGCTGACGAGTCCGCGGCTGCGATTCTCGGGCTGGCCGACCGGTTCCTGCTGCCTGGCTTTAAGCAGGAGCGGTTGTGCTTGGTGGACTATACCGGCAAGCCGATGAACTGGTAGCCGATGAACGGGTAAACGATGTGCTGGTAACGGCAGGATCTATTATTAATCGGGAGAGGTGTTACAATGGCTGTTCGAACGCTGCTGCTGGGCGACAATGAACGTGCCCCGTACCATCCGCTGCATGCGGTGCAGGAGACGCTGGAGGGAATTTTGGCGCCGGAATTTACGGTTGAGGCCAGCGAGGACCGCGGCAGGCTGACGGCTGACCGGCTGAAGCAGCCGGACTACGGCCTCTGTATCTCCTACACGGACAGCTGGGATACCGCGCCGGAGCCCGGCGAAGCCGCAGGCCTGCTGCAGTTTGTCGCCGGGGGCGGCGGGCTGCTGGTGCTGCACAGCGGCATATCCCTGCAGGCCTCCCCGGAGCTGGCGCAGCTGATTGGCGGGAAGTTTACGGGTCATCCCCCGTATACAGCCCTGGAATTTCAGCCCGCTGAGGCTGAGGCGGGGCAGCCGAATGCCGGCCAGTTGAGTGCCGGACTGCCCGGCTTCCGGATGGATGAAGAGCCGTACCGGTTCGAGCTCGACCTTCTGGCGGAGCTTCAGGTACTGCTGACTTACCGGCATGAGGACCGGGACTGGCCCGCTGCGTGGGCCAGAAGGTATGGCCTTGGCCGGGTTGTTTTTCTCATGCCGGGCCATCATCTGCCTTCCTTCCGGAACGAAATCTACCAGCAGTGGATTTTGAGGGGCGCGTGCTGGGCGGCCGGGCTGCTCTAGCCCGGAAGTGCAGAGGTGCCGGCAAAATAACAGAAAAGCCCAAATTCCGCGGACCGGTCCTAAACAGGACGGGCTCCGGGAACCTGGGCTTTTTCTGCTGCTTTATTTATCTGCTTCCTTATTTATTTCCATCTGTTAAGAGATCAGGATAAGGTCTGAAGCGCTTCAGGCGAGAACGTCTGGAGCTCGTCCATCCGGCCTTCACGGACCTTCGCGGCCCACTGCGGGTCAAGAAGCAGCGCGCGTCCCACGGCCACAAGATCAAAATCTCCTCGGTCCAGCCGCTCAACCAGCTCCTGAATGTCTTTCGTGCCGGCATTGTTGCCTTCCGTAAAGGTAGCGGTGAACTCCCGGTCAAGGCCGACGGAACCGACGGTAATGGTTGGTTTGCCGGTCAGCTTCTTCACCCAGCCTGCCAGATTGAGGTCCGAGCCCTCGAATTCCGTCTCCCAGAAGCGGCGTGTCGAGCAGTCGAAAATATCGACGCCCGCACCCGCCAAAGCATTTACAAGCTGGCCGAGCTCGTCCGGCGTGGCTGCCAGCTTCGCGCTGTAATCGCTCATCTTCCACTGGGAGATGCGCAGGGTCACCGGATAGTCCGGTCCTACCGCAGCGCGTACAGCCTTAACAACGTCAATGGCGAACTGGGCCCGCTTCATCATGCTGCCTCCATAGCGGTCTTCGCGGCGGTTGGTCCGCTCCCACAGGAACTGGTCGATCAGATAGCCGTGTGCCCCGTGGATTTCCACGCCGTCAAAGCCGATGCGCTTGGCATCTGCCGCCGCGTCCGCAAAGGCCTGGATCACCTGGGCGATCTCGTCTTCGGTCATCGGTTCGGTGGACGGGTTCCCCTGCAGATCCAGGCCGGAAGGGCCGATCGGCAGAGCTTCGGGATTAGGCCCGGCGCCTTTCTGGCGGGACATGCCGACATGCCAGAGCTGCGGAAAAATTTTGCCGCCAGCCTCATGCACCTGTCGGACAACCTCGGCCCAGCCGTTCAAGGCTTCCTCGCCGTAGAAGAAAGGCACGTTCAAGGTGTCTCCTGCAGCGGGATGGTTAACCAGCGTGCCTTCGGTAATGATCAGGCCAACGCCGTTCTCGGCGCGCCGGCGGTAGTACGCGGCAACGTCCGGTCCCGGAACGCCGTTCGGGGAGAAAGCCCGGGTCATCGGCGCCATTACAATACGCGTCGGGAAGGTCAGGCTGTTTATCGTACAAGGCTCAAACAAAGCTTCCAGAGATTTCGATTGCTGAGAATGTTCACTCAAGGAATTCGCCTCCTGAATATAGTTGAAATAGGATGAGGCCGCTGTACGGCATCCAAGAAAATTTTACCTCTTTGCGTGAAGAAAGCAAATTCGCCTAAAGTGTACCCTTGATCCTGTTATATAATGGGAGAGGACAAATGGCTGCTATTCCTCTGCGCCGCAGAGGACAGGCTTATCATAAGGAAGGATGGCTGACCTGGATGCTCTTTGGCTCACAAAAGATACTTCCGGCGGTTAAGACGGGCAGGGAGCTGGAGAAGCTGCTCGATTCGCCGTATGTTTATATCGTCCTGCTCGGCGGCAGGCTTGCCCGGCTGCGCCCCATGATCGAGCTGGCTGAGAAGGCAGGCAAGAAGGTGCTGCTCCATGCCGATCTGGTGGATGAATTGAAGAACGACGAGTACGCGGCGGAATATTTATGCCAGGCCGTCCGCCCGGCGGGGCTGATCTCGACGCGGTCAAGCGTCGTGCAGAAGGCCAAACAGAACAAGCTGATTGCTGTTCAGCGGATTTTTCTAATTGATTCGGGGGCGCTTGAGAACAGCTTCGCTTTATTTGAAAAAGTCCGCCCCGACTACATCGAAGTGCTGCCGGGGATCGTTCCTTCTTTAATCGAAGAAGTAAAGCAGCGGGCCGGCGTTCCGATTATTGCGGGAGGCTTCATCCGCAGCGCCGCCGAAGTGAATGCAGCTTTATCAGCCGGCGCAGTGGCAATCACGACCTCGCGGCAGGAGCTGTGGGACACGGGGCTCGGGCGGGAGCAGGATGGATAGGCAAGTGAAGGACTTCAAGGTCAGTGAAGGATTTGTAAAGGAAGAATCGCAATTTAATCGCATCCTTTTCCGTTTATGTGTTACAATCATCGTAACAAGTTGATACGGGTTGGAGACATGGAGAAACCACGAAGAAGCTGCCTGAACCGAAGGTTCGAGGCGCTGTTCGTGGTTTTTTCTTTTTTGCCGGCCGGAGGCAGCGGTCTGATTCTTCAATGCCCCGGCTTGCGCAGCCCATACAAGCAGAAGGAGGTCTTTTTCATGAATCATCAGGTACAACAGGTACAGGGTCCAGGACATTCTGAAGTACATTCCGGCACGGAGTTTTCGGCGGTCAGACGCCGTGAGGTGCTGCAGCAGCTGGAGAGAGGGCCGCTCGATCTTCTGGTGATCGGAGGGGGAATTACGGGCGCCGGGATCGCGCTGGACGCGGCCAGCCGGGGGCTGAGAACGGGACTTGTGGAGATGCAGGATTTTGCGGCCGGTACTTCCAGCCGCTCCACCAAGCTGGTGCATGGCGGGCTCCGCTACTTGAAGCAGCTCGAAATCGGCGTGGTGGCTGAAGTCGGAAAAGAACGGGCGATCGTATATGAGAACGGGCCCCATGTGACCACCCCGGAGTGGATGCTGCTGCCGATCTACAAGGGCGGGACGTTCGGCAAGTTCTCCACCTCGCTCGGGCTGCGGGTGTATGATTTTCTGGCAGGGGTGAAGAAGTCCGAGCGGCGCTCCATGCTGAGCGCGGAGCAGACGCTGCGCAAAGAGCCGCTTCTCAAGCAGGACGGCCTGCTGGGCGGTGGTTATTATGTGGAGTACCGGACCGACGACGCCCGGCTGACGATGGAAGTGATGAAGAAGGCGGTGGAATTTGGCGCCCGGGCGGTGAATTACGCGAAGGTTGAAGAGCTTGTGTATGACGGAAACGGCCTGCTGACAGGCGTCAAGGTCCGTGACCAGTTAGGCGGAGGCGGAGAAACCTATGTGATTAAGGCGGCCAAAATGGTGAACGCGGCAGGCCCGTGGGTGGACGGCATCCGCGAGCTGGACCAGTCCAAATCGGGCAAAACGCTGCGCCTCACCAAAGGGGTTCATCTTGTGTTCGACCAAAGCCGCTTTCCGCTGCGGCAGGCGGTTTATTTCGATACCCCGGACGGCCGGATGGTCTTTGCGATACCACGGGCGGGCAAGACGTATTTCGGCACAACGGATACGAATTACAAAGGCGATACCGCGCATCCGCTGACAACGGCTGAGGACCGGGAATATCTGCTTGATGCTGCGAACTTTATGTTTCCGGAGCTGAAGCTGACGGACGGCGATATTGAATCCAGCTGGGCGGGACTGCGTCCGCTGATCCAGCAGGAGGGCAAAGGCCCTTCGGAAATTTCGCGGCGGGACGAGATTTTTCACTCCCCTTCGGGGCTGATCTCCATCGCAGGCGGCAAGCTGACAGGCTACCGCAAAATGGCGGAGAACGTGGTGGACGACGTCGTCCGGCGCCTGACCGCTGAGAACAAGCTGGCGGGCAGAACGGTGAAGACGGCCTGCCAGACAAAGGAGATTCCGGTCTCAGGCGGAGAGGTCGGCGGTTCAGCCGGTTTCGAAGCTTATGTATCGGCAACAATAGAAGCAGGAGTCCAGGCCGGCCTCTCTGCTGAGGAATCCCGCGGGATTGCCGCCTTCTACGGCTCCAATGCCGGAGCGGTTTATGCCTATGCGGCTGACCCTGCGGTGCAGGAGTGGGCAGAGCGCTTCGGCCTGCCTTTAGCCGTGGCTGCGCGGCTCCGTTATGCGCTGGAGCAGGAGATGGCGGTGAAGCCGGAGGATTTTCTCATCCGCCGTACGGGCTGGCTGTTCTTTGATATTGCGCAGGCAGCGAAATGGAAAGAGGCGGTGACCGGAGCCATGGCGCACTATTTCGGCTGGAGCAGCGGTCTTGCCGAGAAATACGCGGCCGAGCTGGAGCGTTTGATGCGGGAGGCCGTGCAGGCGGGCTGATGAAGCTGTCCTGCCGGCCATTGTATTTTAACTTGCCGCATGGGATAATGGGCTTTTGAGTCTAATGTTAGATCGCCTTGGAGGTAGGACAATTAAGTGAGCCGTTACCCTTTTGAATATGATCCGTCCCGTCCGTTTATTGAGCAGGCTGGCGAATGGATCGGGGATGTATTTTATGATGTGCTGCCCGAAGCCGGATTTGAAGTCCGCGACGAGCAGATTTATATGGCGTACCAGGTGGAGCGGGCTTTTGCCGATAAAATGCCGATCTTCGCCGAAGCGGGTGTTGGAACGGGGAAAACGCTCGTCTACCTGCTGTACAGCATTTGCTATGCCCGCTACACCCGCAAGCCGGCGGTGATTGCCTGCGCGGACGAGTCGCTCATTGAGCAGCTGGTCAAGCCGGAAGGCGATATCGCCAAGCTTACGCGGCATCTGGGCCTCGAGATCGATGCCAGACTGGCCAAATCGCCGGATCAGTATCTGTGTCTGAAGAAGCTGGACCGGGCGCAGCAGCAGCCGGACGATGCCTTCCAGCTTGCCGATTTGTACGCGACCATCCCGGATTTCGTGCATGCGCATAATGGAATGCAGGAATTCCATCCTTACGGGGACCGCAAGGATTATCCGGAGATGAGCGACGCGCAGTGGAGCCGGGTGAACTGGGATTCGTTCCAGGACTGCTTCGCGTGCGAGATGCGCCACCGCTGCGGGCAGACGCTGTCGCGCGACCACTACCGCAAATCGGCGGACCTGATCATCTGCTCCCACGATTATTACATGGAGCATGTCTGGACCTATGAAGCGCGCAAGCGGGAGGGGCAGCTGCCGCTGCTGCCTGAGCACTGCGCGGTTGTCTTTGACGAGGGCCATCTGCTGGAATCCGCCGCGATGAAAGCGCTCGGCTACCGGATGAAGCATGTGATCTTTGAAGAGCTGATTACCCGGCTGCTGCAAAATGAAATCCGCGAAACGCTGGCTGTGCTCATCGACGAGGCCATTATGCAGAGCGAGCGGATGTTTGCAGTGCTCCGCCGCCAGAGCCGCAGGGTACCGGGCTCGGACCGGATGAGCATCGAGCTGAATCCGGGCTTGCTGCGGGAGGTTCACCGGCTGCGCAGCCTGATCAGCCGGATCGAAGAGGAGCTGGTCTTTGAGGCGGAGCTGTACACGATTGAGAGCTACCAGCTGCGGATCGTGGAGGAGCATCTGGAGATGATGGGTATCGCGCTGCGGCTGTTCGAGGAGTCCGGCGCCCTGATCTGCTGGGCGGCTGAAGAGGCGGACGGCCTGACGCTGTCCGTCATGCCGCGCAACGTCAAGCAGGTGCTGGAGGAGCGGGTCTTCAGCCAGCGCATGCCGATACTTTTCTCGTCTGCGACGATGTCCGTGGAGAAATCTTTTTCGTATATGGCCGACAGCCTGGGGATGAACAATTATCTCTCCTTCACAGTGGACTCGCCGTATGATTACGAGAACCGGATGACCGCTTATCTTCCGGAGCCGCTGCCAGCAAGCTTTGAGGACAAAGCGGAGCTCGCCCTCCGGCTGATCCGGCATACGAATGGCCGGGCTCTCGTGCTGTTCCGCACGCAGGAGGAGCTGCGGCTGTTCAAGCAGGCTGCAGCTCCGGTGCTGGAGCAGATGGGGCTTGCGCTGCTGGCCGAGGGCGACCGCGAAATCAGCCATCTGATCGCGGGCTTCCAAAGAGACGAGCACAGCGTCCTGTGCGCAGTCCGGCTGTGGGAAGGCCTGGACATTCCGGGCCCTTCGCTTTCGAATGTAATCATCTGGTCCCTGCCTTATCCGCCGAATGACCCTGTCTTTGCGGCCAAGCGCGCCGAAGCGTCTTCGCCTTTCGAAGAGGTGGATCTGCCTTACATGCAGCTCCGCTTGAAGCAGGGGATCGGGCGGTTAATCCGCTCCAGCGCGGATCAGGGAATAGTGACTGTTATGGCTGACCCGGACAACCATCCGGTGGAGGAATATATACGGGCAGTGCTGCCGGCAGGCGTGGAGCTGACCAGGCTCCAGGAAGGAACCGCACTCCGGCACTGGCTCTAGCTTGAGCTTGCCGCAGAATAAGGGAGGGATTTCTTTGGCATCTGAAGAAATGCTGGATACTTTTACAGAACAGCTGGAGCGGACCGGCAGTGCAAGCCGCAGACAGGTTCATGCGGAAGGGCTGTGGCACCAGACGTTTCAGTGCTGGTTGATCGACAGGCAAACGGACCCGGCGGACCCGGGACTCCTGTTCCAGCTGCGGGCGGAGGATAAAGAGACCTTCCCTGGCAAGCTGGACATTTCCTGCGCGGGACACCTGCTGGCCGGAGAAACGCCGGCGGACGGCATCCGCGAGCTGGAGGAGGAGCTGGGCATTGCGGTGAATCCGGAGGACCTGCACTACTGCGGCACCGTTGCCCAGGAGAGCTTCATTTCCGCGGAGCTGACCGACCGGGAGTTCAATCACGTCTATGTCTATGAAAGCAGCCTGCCGCTTGCGGAGTACCCTTTTCAGAGGAGCGAGATCTCCGGGCTGTTCAGAATCGGTCTGAAGGATTACAAGGCGCTGCTCAGCGGGGAGCTTGCAGAGGTGGAGGCGAGAAGCGGCATCCGGCATGACCGCGTGCAGGACAAGCTGTACCCGGCGGCCGAACGCTTCACGCTGGAGGATTTCACGCCGAATTCGGAAGCGTATTACAAGCTGCTGTTTGAAGCGGCTGAAGCCTTGTAGAAGAGAAGAACAATTGCAGCAGCCCGCTAACCATGGAGCAGTCCGTCCATCGTTGGACGGGCTGTTGTTGGCTTTGGCGTGACATTATCCTTGTAAAAATAACAAGACCACCAGGGGCATCCGCCCAAGGTGGTCTTGTGCCATAAAGCAGCAAGCAAATGAAGCAGATCAAGCTCACACAATCTTCTTCCGCAGCCAGCCGGAGATCAGGTCGGTGATCGTGATGAGTACGATGATTCCGTAAAGAATGATCGCCACCCGGCTCCAGTTGCGGGTCTGGAGCGCGAAGATCAGCGCCGTGCCAATGCCGCCCGCGCCTACGAGACCAAGAGTGGTGGCAGAGCGCATATTGATTTCGAAACGGTAGATCGAATAGGAGAGGAACTGCGGGATGACCTGCGGCAGCACGGCGAACACCAGCACCTGAAACCGGTTGGCGCCGCTTGCAGTCAAAGCCTCCGACGGGCCGGGATCAATCGTTTCGATTGTTTCGGAATACAGCTTTGCGAGCATCCCGATAGAGTGGATGCCGAGTGCGAGCACCCCGGCGAAGGCCCCTGGGCCGACCGCTTTAACGAACAGGATCGCTACGATCAGCTCGGGGATGACGCGGATAATCGTCAGGACGATTTTTCCCGTGCCGGAGGCCGCCCAGCCCCTGCTCATATTGGCGGAAGCCCAGAAGGCGAACGGGATACAGACAAAGGCGGACACCACCGTGCCGAGCAGGGAGATGATGAGGGTCTCCAGCAGGCCGGAGAGCAGATCCTCGCCGCCTTCCATATGGACGAAGGACCAGTCGGGATGCGCAAAGCCCTTCAGAATCGAGAGCGTAACGGTCTTGGCCGTAGACTGAATACCGGCAAAATCCATGCCCAGGAACGCCCAGACATAAACCGCGATAATAAGGATGGCGATCAGCCAGAATTGAACACGGAAGAGCAGCGGTTTAGGCATTTTTTCATTCATAGCAGTTTCCTCCGTACCACGTTGCTTGCGTAATCAATGACCAGCACGATGGCCAGGGTGAGCAGGATGATAATGCAGGCCCGGTCGTAGCGGAACAAGCCGAGCGAACGGTCGAGCAGCAGGCCGATGCCTCCTGCGCCGACAAGCCCCAGCACGGAAGCCGCGCGGACATTGACTTCAAACGTATAGAGCAGATAAGACACAAAATAAGGCAGAATCTGCGGCACCACACCGAAAGCGATAATCTTGATTTTGTTTGCGCCGACAGCGGTCATCGCTTCAATCGGCCCCGGATCAATGGCTTCAATCGCTTCGAAGGTCAGCTTGGCGATCAGGCCGAACGAGAAGAACATCAGCGCCAGCATACCGGCAAAGGGACCGATGCCAAATACGGCTACAAATATGGAAGCAAACAGCAGATCAGGGATCGTTCTGACGAGGTTCAGAATAATCCGGACCGGAATCGTCACGGCTTTGGCCGTTACAATGTTATTCGCACAGAGCAGGGCGACCGGAATGGCGAGGATTGCGCCGAGCGTGGTGCCCATGATGGCAATCTGCACGGTTTGAATCATCGGTTCCCATATCGTCGGAAAATAACTCCAGTCCGGCGGGAACATCTCGCCGATCAGCTTGCCCATCTCGGGGATGCCGTTCATCAGCTTGATCGGCGTCACTTCGACCTGGTAGCAGCAGATAACAAACAGGACGATGCCGACCATCCAGGCGGCATACCGTTTGTAGCGGCCCGGCGGCACCGGCAGGGGACGGGGCGCCTGGTTTGGAGTTGGAGTTGGAGTTGGAGTTGGAGCGGCCGGACTGTTCATGACTCTGCTCCCAGCAGCTCGGCCTCAAAGATTGACCGGCCGTAGATATGGGCAAAAGCCTCGTCGGTGGCTTCCTCGGGCCTGCCGTCAAACACAATTTCGCCGGCGCGCATGCCGATAATACGGGTCGCATACTCCCGGGCCAGGTCGATGTGGTGCAGGTTCACGATCGTCGTTATGCTCAGCTCCTGGTTGATCCGCTTCAGATCATCCATTACCTGGCGGGTCGTCAAAGGGTCGAGGGAGGCGACGGGCTCATCAGCCAAAATGATCTTCGCTTCCTGTGCAAGCGCCCGCGCGATGGAGACGCGCTGCTGCTGTCCGCCGGAGAGCTGGTCGGCCCGGGAGAAAGCTTTTTCACGGATATTAACCCGGCTCAAGGCATCCAGCGCCAGCTCGATGTCATGCCTCGGGAACAGGCCGAATACGGTGCGGAGGGTGGAGTGGTAGCCTACGCGGCCGGACAAGACGTTGCGGAGCACGGTGGAGCGTTTGACCAAATTAAAGCTTTGAAAAATCATGCCGATGCCGCGGCGGATAAGGCGCAGCTCCCGGCCCCTGGCAGCCGTCACGGACTTGCCGCCGATCAGGATTTCCCCGGAGGTAGTGTCGTGCAGCTTGTTGATCGTCCGCAGCAGCGTTGACTTTCCGGCCCCGGAAAGGCCGACGATCACGACCATTTCTCCTTCGTTAATTTTCAGATTCACATTATTCAGCCCAACGGTGCCATTCGCATATCTCTTGCTTACATTCCGGAATTCAATCATGTCCATATCTTCCAACTTTCTGCTTGGATTAGCGGCTGTACGCCGTAGTAGAATAGAAAACAACACCGCCTGTTTAGGACGGTGCTGCCCCATGAACTGAATCGCGAAACTTTGCTTGGTAATTTTATTCAAAGCCCCGCTTGCTGCCTCTATTACTTGATCTCCTGTCCTACCTCTTTCGCATATTCGCGGACCGGATCGAAGTTCTTGTCGTCGCCTTTTTCATAACCTACGTGCGTGTAGATGTCCTGGATGATCTTCTGCCCTTCAGGATCGTTGCCGATGTCGATGAATGCCTGAGCGATTTTGTCCTTCCAGGCTTGATCCATATCGGTGCGCACGCTGATGGTGTCGTTAGGAATCTTGGCGGTATAGTGGATAACGCGTGTCTTGTCGAACACGTCAGGAATATCTTTCTTAACGGTATTGCGGGCGTCCTGGAAGACGGCTACAGCATCAACCTGACCGTTCAGAAGCGCCAGTACAGCCTGGTCGTGGCCTTTAATTGTTACGCCTTCAACGTCTTTGTCCGGGTCGACTCCGGCTTTCTTCAGCTCGGCAGCAGGGAAGACATAACCAGCGGAGGAAGTAACGTCCTGCCAGCCGATCTTTTTGCCTTTCAAGTCTTCAAGCGTTTGGATTGGGGAATCCTTCAGCACCAGAATTTCTGATTTATAGAAGTTGACCTTCTCTGTTGTGGATTCGCCGGTGTCATCTACAATGCCGTAGCGCTGAGCCTGGAGCAGAAGATCTGCGGCATTCTTGTTGTCATGCGCCAGCACGTAAGCGTTTGGAGGCAGGAATCCTACGTCCACCTGTTTGGAGGCCATGGCTTCCACGATTGTGTTGTAGTCGGGGGATACGGAGACTTTTACCGAAATTCCGAGCTTGTCACCTAGCAGCTTCTCCAGCGGTTTGGCTTTGGCTTCAAGGGTGTCTGCGTTCTGGGAAGGTACGAATTGAACGGTTAATTCTTTCGGTACATAAGAACTGCCGGCATCATCTTTGCTGCCGCAGGCGGCAAGGCTCGCTGTTACAGCAAGTGCCATACATACTGCTAGAGCTTTTTTCAACAACATGGTTTCCCCCTAAAGAGTTTTTGTTTGTAATTAAGGGATTCCTAAGAATTCCTCTATTACGTATTTTAAACAGTATAGTGAATTAGTTGGTAAACGGGAAGTACAGCTTTTGTAATAATTAGGTAAAAAATATTTTATAAGACAGCTGGTTTGGAAGAGGGATTTTACATAGAATTATTTCTGGTAAAATAAGCTTTTGTACAATCTAAAGAGAATCTTGGCTTATATAGATAGGCATGAAGAGATAGGTAGGAAGAGAAAGGCGTGAAGGCGGCGGGAGGGAGAACCAATGAGGAGTGAAACACAGAACCGGCCAGCAGTCAGCGCAGAGCGCACGGAGCGGCCTGCAGCAGCACAAGCCAGGCTTCGGATTATGGCGACAACGGACGTGCATATGCAGTTGCTGGGCTATGATTATTACAGGGACCAGGCGACGGAGCGCAGCGGGCTTGTCTATACGGCGGGACTGATCCGCCAGGCCAGGGCGGAGGTGCCCAGCAGCCTGCTGCTGGACAACGGGGACATTCTGCAGGGCTCCCCTATGGGAGATTACGAAGCGCAGAAAGCCGCAGAACAAGCCGTTCACCCTGTATTTAAGGCCATGAATGATTTGGGCTACGACGCCGGTACGCTCGGCAATCATGAATTTAATTACGGGCTGGAATACCTTCAGGCCTGCCTGAAAATGGCTGATTTCCCTTATACAAATGCGAACATTGTTGATCCCGGGACCGGGAAGCCGATGTTTGAGCCGTATATTTTGCTGGATAAGCGTCTCCTGTGTGAGGACGGCTCGGAGAGCTTCGTCAGGATCGGACTGATCGGCTTCGTTCCGCCGCAGATTATGCAGTGGGACAAGGGCCACCTTGAAGGCAGGGCGCAGGTCCGGGACATGCTGGAAGCCGCGCGGGAGTGGATTCCGGTGATGAAGCGCCAGGGTGCGGAAATTGTCATCGCTATGGTCCATGCCGGATATGAAGAGGTGCCGGAGACTCCGTTTATGGAAAATGCTGCGCTCCACTTCGGCCGGATGCCGGATGTGGATGCGATTATTTTCGGACATGCGCACAAGCTGTTTCCGGGCCCTTATTTCGAAGGACGGACAGGCGTGGACAACAAGCGCGGGACGCTGTACGGCATCCCGGCAGTCGAGCCCGGATATGCGGGTGAATACCTTGGCGTGATTGACCTTGAGCTGGAGCTGCAGGATGGAAAATGGCGGGCCGCAGGCGGCAGAGCCGAGTGCAGGCCGATATACGACGCCGCCTCAGGCAGGCTGCTGGCAGAGCCGGACGAGGGACTGGCGAGGGTGCTGGCGGACAGCCATGCGGAGACGCTGGCTTACATCCGCGGGCCGGTTGGGCAGACGACTGGGCCGATCCACAGCTATTTCTCGCTGATCGCGGACGACAGCTCTGTGCAGCTGATCAACGACGCGCAGCGGGAGTATACCCGGAAGCAGCTGGAGGGAACGGTCTATGAGGGAATGCCGGTGCTGGCGGCATCCGCGCCGTTCAAGACAGGCGGGCGATACGGTCCGGACCATTTTACAAGCATTCCGGCAGGCGGGCTTGCGATCAAGCACCTTGCGGATCTGTACAACTATCCGAACACGCTGCATGCGCTGCGTCTAAACGGCGCCGAGATCAAGGAATGGCTGGAATGGGCGGCGGGATTGTTTAGGCAGATCGATCCGGAGCGGGCTGAAGAGCAGCCGCTGATCGACCCGGAATATCCGAGCTTTAATTTCGATATCATCGACGGAATCGAATATGAAATCGATATTACGAAGCCGGCGAGATATGACGCCTCCGGCAGGCTGATCCATCCTGAATCCAGCCGCATTGCGTCGCTGACCTTTGAAGGACATCCGGTCGATCCGGAGCAAACCTTCATCGTTGCGACCAACAGCTACCGGGCGTTCTCGTCCGAGCTGGCGAATCCGGGCGGACAGCGGATCGTGCTTGCCACCACGGAAGAGAACCGGCAGGTGCTTACGAATTATATTAGGGACACGGGGACCATCACGCCTTATGCGGACGGCAACTGGCGGCTGCTTCCGCCCGGCGGAAATCCGGCGGTGACCTTCCTGACTTCTCCCAAAGCGGCAGAGGCTGCGGAAGAGTGGGAAGGACTGCAGTTTGAAGGAATAAATGAAGCAGGCTTCGCCAAATTCCGCGTGGATTTGAACCGGTTGAAGCGGCGGTGATGTAGGGGATAATTAAAGCCCGGCTCCAGCCCAAGCGATGTATCGCTTGGCTGGAGCCGGGCTATTTTTTTAAAATAGGTAGGAATTTTGCTGAAGCCAGCGGAGAGACGAAGGATTGCGGACAAGCGCAGCGATGAGAGCAACGTTCGTCTCGGAGCCTCCCGAGCACAAACGGACCTCCACCTTATGATGTTCGCGAAAAGTTAACGTTGACGTTAACGTTACACACATATATAATATTTTACATAAATAAGAAGTGATAGTATAACAATTTATTATGCATTCAAAATGAATGGAGGGGAATCTTAACCAAGAAGGGAGACGTGAGGGATGTTTTTCAAAATTGACGAAGTTGCCAGAGAATGCGGCCTTACCAAGAGGACGATCCGGTATTATGAGGAAATCGGCCTGCTTCCGCCCCCGCAGCGGAGCGATGGCGGGATTCGGCTCTACAGCCAGAACGATATTGATCTCCTCAAGAAGATTGTGAGTGCGAGGGAGGTCCTGGGCTTCTCGCTTCAGGAGCTTCAGCAGTATGTCAAATACGCCGAAGCGCTGCGTGGGCAGCGGCAGGCGTACATGGAGAAGATGAACCAGTTAAGTCCGGATGAACGCACAGATAAATTAACCGAAATCGACCGGACGGTGTCGGAGCAGCTTGCTTTGATGGAGCAGAAGATCGAGAATATCCGGGGATTTCAGGAGGACCTGGAGCAGTTTCAGAAGATGGTTAGAGACGCGCTGACGAAGCTGCAGCAGGACGGGAATCAGTAAAGCATGAATACAGCACGAATAAAGCATGAATATAGCTTCTATTGCGAATGACTATAGTATCTATTTTGGAGGTTGGAGACATGAAATCAGAACCACAGCAGTCCGGTGAGCTTCATAAGCGATCCGGCATGTTATCACAGCCCAAAGCCGTTTGGGCTGTTGCTTTTGCCTGCGTTATTTCCTTCATGGGACTTGGTCTGGTAGACCCGATTCTGCCGGCCATTGCCGAACAGCTGCATGCCAGCAAGAGCCAGGTGTCCCTGCTGTTTACGAGCTATAACCTGGTGACAGGCCTGGCGATGCTGATTACCGGTGTCGTGTCGAGCCGGATTGGCATTAAATGGACGCTGCTGATCGGCATGATTCTTATCGTTATTTTCTCGGGGCTCGGCGGGTACTCGGATACGATCGGCCAGATCGTCGGCTTCCGTGCAGGCTGGGGACTCGGGAATGCTTTGTTTATCGCGACGGCCTTGTCCGCCATTGTCGGCTTCTCGACATCCGGCACGGCCAAAGCCATTATTTTATATGAAGCGGCGCTTGGGCTGGGGATTTCCGTTGGTCCGCTGCTGGGCGGCGAGCTGGGCTCCATTTCCTGGCGCGGCCCGTTCTTCGGCGTGAGTGTGCTGATGCTGCTCGGCTTCCTGTTTGTGCTCTTCATGCTCCCTAAGGTGAAGAAGGCGGCCAGCCGCACATCGCTGAAGGATCCGTTCAAGGCGCTGGCTTATCCGTCCCTGCTGACGCTGGGGATCGTAGCCTTCTTGTACAATTTCGGCTTCTTTACCTTGATGGCTTATTCTCCTTATGTAATGAATCTGGATGAACATGGCTTGGGTTATGTCTTCTTCGGCTGGGGGGTTCTGCTGGCCTTGTCCTCGGTCTTCATTGCGCCAAGAATCCAGCAGCGCTTTAACCTGGTTCCTTCCATCGGCTGGATGCTGACCTTGTTTGCGGTTGATCTGGGAGTTATGGCGGTCGGTACCATTAACCACTCTCCGAATACGGTCATTGTGGCGGTTATTATCGCGGGTCTGTTCCTAGGCATCAACAACACGCTGATTACGACAGCCGTTATGCAGGCAGCGCCTGTGGAGCGTTCGACCGCATCTGCAGCTTACAGCTTTGTCCGCTTCCTGGGCGGGGCGGTATCGCCTTGGCTGGCCGGCAAATTGTCTGAATGGTACACGGCGGAGCTGCCTTTCTGGTTTGGCGGCGCCATGGTGCTTGTGGCCGTAGTGGTCCTGGTTGCGCGCGGCCGTCACCTGCGGGGCATCAACATTGAAGCCCATTAACATTAAAGTTCATTAACATTAAAGTTCATTAACATAGAAGTTCATTAGCATAGAAAAGCACGCTTATCCTAACCCCATAAAGGAGTGATCTCCATGTTTAAACATCTCCTGGTGCCGTATGACGGCTCGGAGCATGCGCTCAGAGCGCTCTCCCATGCGAAGCAGCTTGTGCTCAGCCTGGCTGAAGCGCCGAAGCTGACCGTCCTTCATGTCAATCCTGATATTTCAATTAACGAGCCTCCTGTCGGTGTGGAGCTGGATGAACAGATCGCCAGAGAAGGGGAGGAGATGCTGATTCCGGTCCGGGAGGCGCTTGCCGGTCTGCCCGCAGGCAGCTGCAGCACAATCGTCAGACACGGTGATCCCGGTAAAATCATCTGCAAATCTGCTGAACAGGAACAGGCTGATTTGATCGTT
Source organism: Paenibacillus pinistramenti (assembly GCF_005869875.1). GTDB lineage: Bacteria > Bacillota > Bacilli > Paenibacillales > Paenibacillaceae > Fontibacillus > Fontibacillus pinistramenti. The sequence continues at coordinate 91,615 of NZ_VAWG01000007.1, read as the reverse complement.
ATGGGTACGCGAGGGCTCGGTCTCGTCTCGGAGCTGCTGATCGGTTCCGTGAGCCATTATGTCATTCAGCACGCGTCCTGTCCGGTTACGATTGTTAAATAAGGAACAGCTCGGAAGGCTGGGGAATCCGTCCATTTTCGGCTTAATTTGTCGAAGAAGGGCGGGTTCTTTCTTTTTCACTATAGAAGTAAATCGATTTCTGGGTTAAAATGATAGGCAGTAAAATCGAGGAGACAGACACCAATGGTAACTTTAGAGAGGATAAAGAGCGGACAGGTCCGTGCGGAGATGGAGCTTATCAATTCGGACCCGTATTTCAATAAAATAACCAGGGGCAAGGAAATTATTGATCTGAAGGAAGCGCTTGAAGAGATCTACGACTCTGAAGGGCTGGGAACGGAACGATATTTTGTCCTCCACAATGACGAACGAATCGGCATTCTCGAATTTCTGATGGAGAACCCCCAGGATGGACAGACCTGGCTCGGGCTGCTGCTGATCGGCAAATCGTGGCAGGGGAAGGGGCTTGGCAGACAGACGCTGGAAATGTTTCTTGCGGTCATGCAGGAGCGGAAGGTGCCCCGTGTCCGGATTGGCGTTGCGGTCGGCAATGAACCGGCGCATCACTTCTGGATGATGCAGGGCTTCAAACCGATAGCTTCCAATAAAAAGGAAGACGGACGGGAAATTATCATATATGAGCGTCTAGTATAGATAAGAGAATGATAAAGAGAATGATAAAGAGAATGGCAAAGAGGATGCCCGTTATACAATAAAGCAGCAATCGCAGACAAAACGGCCGAAACCGGGAGTCTGCTATTTTATTTGATACACAAGGAGGAATTTTGTTCATTGTTATTTTCACAGCTTAAGAGACACTGGTTCTCAAATACACGGGCGGATCTCCTTTCAGGCATGACCGTGGCGCTCGCGCTGATTCCCGAGGCGATCGCTTTTTCAATTGTGGCGGGTGTCAGCCCGATGGCCGGCTTGTACGCCTCTATTACGATGGCGGTTATCATTTCCCTGGCCGGCGGCAGACCCGGGATGATCTCGGCTGCAACCGGCGCGATTGCGCTGCTGGTGACGGGACTTGTGAAGGACTACGGGGTTGAATATTTGTTTGCAGCTGCGGTGCTGGCCGGGATCTTCCAGATTATATTGGGGGCGCTCAAGCTGGGCCGGTTCATCACCTTTGTGCCGCAGCCGGTTATGACGGGATTTGTGAATGCGCTGGCGATACTGATCTTTATGGCGCAGCTCACGCATTTTAAAGGCCAGGGCTGGATCATGTACGCGCTTGTCGCGCTGACGCTTGTCATTATCTATATCGTGCCCAAAATAACCAAAGCCGTTCCGCCGGCGCTTGCGGCAATCATTGTCGTGTCGATTCTGACGATTTCGCTTCATCTAAACGTTTATAAAGTAGGAGATATGGGGGCGCTGACCCGCGATCTGCCTGTCTTTCATTTGCCGGATATTCCTGTTACCTGGGATACGTTTATGATTATTCTGCCTTATTCGGTGTCCATGGCTTTCGTAGGACTGCTGGAGTCGCTCATGACCGCGATGCTCATTGACGACCTGACGGACACGGCCAGCAATAAAAATCGTGAAATGCGCGGGCAGGGCATGGCGAATATCGTTACAGGCCTGTTCGGCGGCATGGGCGGCTGCGCAATGATCGGGCAGTCCATGATCAATATCAAGTCGGGCGGCAGAACCCGGCTCTCGACCCTGGTGTCGGGCGTCTTCCTGATGATTCTGCTCGTGCTGCTGGGGGATATCGTCAAGCAGATCCCGATGGCGGCGCTGGTAGGCGTCATGATTATGGTGTGTATCGGTACATTTGACTGGAAGTCCTTAACAACGTTGAATAAAATCCCGCTGCCGGACGCCATCGTGATGATTGTGACGGTGATCGTGGTGGTCGCGACAGACAATTTATCCATTGGCGTAGCCGCAGGCGTGGTGCTGAGCTCGGTTGTATTCGCCTGGAAAATGGCCGTTGTCCGCCTGACCGCGTCCGCCGGAGAAGACGGAGCCAAAGTCTACACCGTTACCGGCCAGATGTTCTTTGGCACGATGCATCATTTTGTGAACCATTTTCAGGCGGGTGATGATCCGGACCGGATCGTAATAGACTTTTCCAGAACCCATATCTGGGATCAGTCAGCTGTTAAAGGCATAGCCCGGGTTATCGAAAAATACGCTCAGCTCGGTAAAAAGGTCACCATCAAAGGGCTCAATGAGGAGAGCAAGGCGCTCGTCGACCGGATCGGGCTCGCCCCTGCGGGCGGGCATTAAGCTTAAACTGGGAAGATGGGAGATGCAGTTCCCCGTCTGCAAAAATAAACAAAGGTGCTTCCGCATTCAAATTGCGGAAAGCACCTTTTTGCCGTTATCCAATCCTATTTAAACCAGTACGCTCCGCTTCATCAGCCGCTTGATGCTGTTATCCGCCTCACGCAGCACAATGGATTTGTCCAGCGTGGTCATAAGGCCTTTGTCCATGAGGATTTTGCCGCCGACAATCGTGGTCTCCACATCTGCCCGGGTGGCGGAGTAGACGATGCGCGAAATAGGGTCAACATCATAGGAAGGGAAGGTATGAAAATTCATGAGGTTAAGGATCGCAAGGTCCGCCTTCTTGCCGACCTCGATGCTGCCGATCTCCTTCTCCATGCCAACGGCCTTGGCGCCGCCGATGGTCGCCATCCGGAAGACCGTGCGCGCATCCATGACAGTAGGGCCGTGATGGGGCTTCTGAATGAGAGCCGCAAGCCGCATTTCGTTAAACATGTCGAGGTTGTTGTTGCAGGGAGCGCCGTCCGCGCCAAGACTGACGGAGATATCGCGGGCCAGCAGGTCCGGAGTTTCGGCGATGCCGGAGGCCAGCTTCAGATTGGAGCCGGGACAGTGGCTGACCCGCACTTTGCGGTCATGCAGAATCCGCTTCTCCTCTTCGTCCAGCCAGATGCAGTGGGCAAGGATCAGCCGCTCGTTAGCCAGTCCGATATGGTCGAGATAGACCACGTTCCGCATGCCGGTCGCAGCCTGGACAATCTCGATTTCGCCAAGATTCTCCGAAGCGTGGGTGTGAACCATAACCCCGTATTTGGCGGATAAATCGCGGACTTCCGTCAGCAGATGCTCGGTGCAGGACACGACAAACCGCGGGGAAAAAGCGTACCGGATCCGCCCGCCGTCATATCCGTTCCACCGCTCGAGCAAGTCCACGCTTTCCTGCAGGGAAGCGAGGGTATCCTCCTGCAGAGGAAGCGGGATGTCTGCGTCCTTGCGGTCCATCATGACTTTACCCGATAGAGCGCGGATGCCGCTTTCGGCAATCGCCTGCATGGCTGAGCCGGTATGGTTAACGGTCTCCATGTCCACGATGGTCGTCGTGCCGCTGGAGATCAGCTCCCCGATGCCGAGCAGGGCGGAGTAATAGACCGATTCCTCGTCATGGGCCGCCTCGAGCGGCCAAATGCGGCGTTTCAGCCAGTCCATCAGTTCCAGATCATCTCCACGGCCGCGGAACAGGGTCTGGCATAAATGGATGTGCGTCTGGATGAAGCCGGGAATGACGGTCCGGCCGGAGGCGTCCAGCACCCGATAGGGGCCGGGAGGATTCAGCTGCCTGCCGATGGCGGCAATCATGCCGTTCTCAATCCAGATGTCCCCCTGCAGGATCTCCTCCGTGGCGTTCATCGTTATGATCTCTGCGTTTCTAATCAGCAATCTCTCCATGAGCAATCTCCTCCCTGCTGCGGTAAATAGCTTATTCCAGATTATCCCGGAAATTCCGCCCGTTGAATAATGAGAATTACATATCAGGCTCATAACACATTTTTATGCCGCGGCTGACCCGGGAGGTCCGTGGTGAAGAAAATGAAACTTTCAGCGACGGTTTTTCGTCTATTATGGAAGTTGTTGATGGTTATTTCATAAAGATTTTTCATAAAGATTTCAGGGAAAAGAGGGAGACCGTCTCATGGCACAGACAGAGCTGCCTAAACGTCAGGCTGCGCGGGCGGGCAGGAAGAAGACCAAGAAGAAGAAAAAATTCGGATGGTTCCGATTGATATACCGGACGGTGATCAGCTTATTAATACTGGCGATTATCGGCGTGTGCTGGCTGTTCTTCACCAACTCAGGCGAAAGCTTCCGCTATCTGGCCGCGGATACGCTCATCACGACCCAGCACCGGAAGTGGGCGAAATACATTATCGGCGAAGACGAGCTGAAGAAGCGGGTGGCGGAATACAACGAGAAATTTGAGCAGATGGGGACGGAAAAAGACACCCACACGATCAGCATCCCCGCTCCCGTGGAGAATCAGCAGAAGCCGCTGGTCGAAATCGAGCCGATCTCCGGCAATAGCTACAAAGGCTACATTATGACGGTCAATGATCCGACCAAGATCCGTCTTGGCGTACCCGACACGGTGGGGAAGGGCGAGAAGGTTTCGAGCATGGTGAATAGGCTCGGCGCCATCGCCGGGGTCAATGCCGGGGGCTTCGACGACCCGAACTGGAAGGGCAACGGCTTTAAGCCGATCGGCGTCGTGATCTCCCAGGGCAAGCTGTACTACAATGGGCTGGGCAGCAGCACCTCCACCCAGATTGTCGGCATCGACAAGCAGGGGAAAATGATCGCCGGCCACTACTCGCTGAGTGAGCTCAGCGAAATGAACGTGCAGGAGGCGGTCACCTTCCAGCCGCGGATTATCGTGAACGGCAAAGGTCAGATCAACAGCCATAAGGACGGCTGGGGTATCGCCCCGCGCACCGCGATGGGGCAGCGCGCCGACGGCGCGATCCTGTTCGTCGTCATCGACGGACGCCAGCCGGGCTACAGCATCGGCGCGGACCTGTACGACGTGCAGAATATCATGCTCGAGCACGGCGCGGTCATCGCCGCCAATCTGGACGGCGGGTCCTCGACCGTGCTCGTCAAGTACGGCGGGATCGTGAACAAGCCGTCTTCGCAGTACGGCGAGCGGTACCTGCCGACAGCTTTTCTCGTATTTGACGATCCGGAGAATGTAACCGTGCCAAACATTTGGCAGGGGCTCGATCCGAAGGAAATTGACGGCGGGAAGAAATAGGAAAATCTATCACTCAGATTCGAACATTCGTTCTATATTAGGATGGGATAATATGGTAGAATGAGGAAGTGTAATTGAATCTTGGGTGGGCGTGGTTTCCCTTCGAAAATAACAACAAGAGAAAGTAAAGACCCACCCCAAGGTTTCCGCGCCGAAGGTGGGTTTTTTGTCCTCTTTACTTGAAGGGATAACCCCCATCCAAGCCGATTGTACAGCCGACACATTTTTAAATGGATGAAGAACCGAAGAGCTATCCTTAAACTAAATTCAAGAATTGCGGTAATTGTGGTGAAGGATCCAGTGATTATTGAGCCTTACAACGAAAATTGGCCGAATATTTTTAAGGTTCTGCGAACCCCAATTTTGATCACACCTTACCAAAAGGTATTTCAGAGAAACGTCCGGGATGAGAAGAACCCATATTCATGTAAGGCAAACAGGCAGCTGGTCTGAACAATTCCATTTACTGTTTCGCGATTATTTAAGGACCCATAAAGACGATAGAGACCGGTATGCCGAGGCCAAGATTGAATTAGCAGATCAATACAGGGATCAAAGAGAACTCTACGTGGAGGCCAAAACTCCAATTGTTTGGGAGATTATGATGAGAGCTAAAAAACAGCGAGACTGCGACATATGAACCAGTATTAAAAATATTCTTTTAGGTATTTAAAAGTAGTGTACTCGTAGAATATTGGAGGACCTCACGCATGAGTGTACACATTTTTCTGGTTAGACATGGAATAAAAGAAAAAGTAGTGGGCGATGTTTCGATCACTCCGGAAGGGATCAGACAAGCACAATTAACAGCGCATTATTTTTCAAGAATACATGTTGCAGAAATCCTTTCAAGCCCGCTCCGAAGAGCGGTGGAGACCGCACAATATATTGCTCTGCAATCAGGATCAACAATAAGAATTGATAACCGATTACGAGAACGCGCAAACTGGGGAGACTTGCCTGGTCAAACCTTTGAAGAGTTCGTAGAAATGTGGGAGAGGTGTACGCATGAGCCTGACTATTTACCGCCAGTGGGAGATTCAGCAAGACAGGCATCTGAAAGACTCTCATTATTATTAAAGGAAATAGGAGATGACTCTTCCCCAGGCAGTAATATTGTGATGGTTACCCACGGGGGATTAATAACCGATTACCTGGTGAATTCTTGTTCTCAGCGTGTATTAAATGAATTTCATCCAAATTTTGTCGATAACCAAAGCAGTTTAGTCTCTGAATGCTCCATTACCAAACTTCAATATAAAAATGGACTCTTTATGCTTGAAGGCTTCGCGGACATAGAACATTTGAAACTGTAAGTGGGCTTTGACAGCCTCATCCTGTTGGATTATAAGCGTAACAATTAGCACCAACTCAAATATATAACGAGGATGATTAATCATGGAAATAGAGAAGTTATTCTATCAATCTCCTAATTTCGAAACGGATAGGTTATTGCTCAGGAAGCTTTCACTAGCTGATGCTGAAGATTATTTTCGTGTTGCTTCAAATGCAGAGGTTACCGCTCAAACAATATGGGCTAGACATACTGTTATAGAAGATTCTATCAATTATATTCAAGGTGTTTTAGAAAAGTATCGGAAAAGGGAGGCTTTTCACTGGGGAATTATACATAAGTCGACGGGGAGATTAATCGGAAGAACAGGCTTAATTAAAATTGACCAAGAACACGAGAAGGCTGAGCTTGGTTATGTGCTCTCAAGCGATTACTGGAGCCAAGGAATTATTACAGAAGCCACAAAAATGATTATAGAATATGGATTTATGGAGCTTGGTTTAAACCGCATTGAAGCGAGATGTAATTATAATAATCCTGGATCTTTTAAGGTTATGGAGAAGCTCGGAATGCAGTTTGAAGGCTTACTAAGAAAGCAATTAAAGATTAAGGGGCAGTTCCTAGACCAGAAATTGTATTCCATCTTAAGGAGTGACTTCATAGCTTGCTTTCAAGACGGGAGCCAAGGCTAAGATAGTTTGGGAGATTTTAAGCGGGAAGGGAATCACATTTTTTGCCTTGGCGATAAGCACGGGCTCGAATACTATTATCAAGAACATAACTGAATTAGAAGGATGAATGGAGACACGAAAGCCATATGAACAAAATCTTCATCGTCGGAATTGTCGCCAGCGGCAAAACTACACTTGCAAAATGTTTGTCAGAGCAGTTGGGCCTGCCTTGGTACGAGCTTGATTGCCTTGTTCACTATCAGACGGCTGAAGGAAGAAGGAAACGCACTCCGGCAGAACTTGCGGAAGTGATTAAAGGGATCGACCGTACCGGACAGTGGATTTTTGAAGGAACGGACAGAGGTTCGTATCAATTTCTATATGATATGGCTGATACAATCATTTTCCTTGACCCGCCTTTGTGGAAGCGAAGAGTAAGAATATTTACGAGGTTTCTAAAACAAGTATTAAGGCTGGAAAAATCCCACTATAAACCCGACCTTCAAATGTTAAAGATGATGTACAGATGGACCAGCGATTTTGAGAACAAGAGAAATGACTTTGAACAAAAGCTAGGCTGCTTTAAGCACAAACTTATAAGGCTGACTGACCGTACAAAATTGGCATTAGAAAAATCGAACGGGGTGAACCAGTGAACTATAAAGCCTGCGTTCTGGATTTGGATGGCACCTTGTTGAACTCCAGTAAAGCTGTCTCGGAGAGGAGCACGCAAATAATATTGAAGGCGGCTAAGGCAGGAGTAAAAATCATCATCGCAACGGCTCGTCCTCCCAGGGCTGTGATGGAGTTGCTGCCGCAAAGCATACATAGAATTAGTTCATTCATATACTGTGTCAGGCTCGATCCGGAGGTGGACCTCAGCATAGAGGTGGAGGACAAATGGTATAGCCTGAGAGAATATGACGAGAAGACTCTGAGTCAGGTCCGGGGGCGACCGGAAGTTAAGACGCTGGAAGAACTCGGACAGTACAGCCCAACGAAAATCATCATCTCTGGAAGTAAGGGTTCTGATTGGACTGCTTCAGAGGTACGGAGCAGGGCTGAATATTTTACTGACGGATCAAGGGAAGCTCATTCAAATTTCTAGTAAAATCCATCCATTAGTATCGGTCAGGAACAATCTTCCGATTATTGTGGATTCGATATTTGAGGTGGATGCGGGGTGAGAGTAGATGGAGTTGATTCGGGAAGCAGAGGGAAGAGATAGGGAGCAGTTATTTGCGCTTTATAAGATGCTGGTTCCAAACAGTAAGAAAATGAATGTCTCAGAAGAGCAAACAGAATTGATCAGAGCCGACTCTAGAAATTTTCTGCTGGTGTATGAGGAAGACGGCGAGATTTTAGGGACAGTAACCCTGAACATATGCCTTCAAGCTCTGCATGGGATGAGACCCTATGGATTAATTGAAAATATAATCGTCCACGAGAGCCGCCGGAATAAAAGCATTGGGGAGCTAAATCCGATGACCTATAAAATCTTGAAGAAATCAGGCTATATCAGCTGGTAATCAGCTAAGTTGAAAAATAACAAATAAAAGGAACGGATCCAATGATACTTCCTACTGTTCGAAGCGTCCTTGCGGGACTGCTCTTTCCGCTGTCGATCTACCAGGGAATTAGAGAGATCAGCGAACTGAAAAAAATGACCCTCCCAGGTAAAGGATTAAAGTCGGTAAACATACGCTGCATGCCGTTGTTCAAGGTGAGGCGGACCAAACAGTAGTGTTTGATTCTGGTCTGGGAAGCTGTTCACTAGACTGGAGTCACATACAATCTGAGTTATCAAAACATGCTGCTACAGTAGCTTATGACAGGGCAGGTTACGGTTGGAGTTATAAAAATAGAGGATCTGCGACAAGCAAAGAAATCGTGGAGGATTTAAGAGATCTGCTGAAACAGCTTAATCTTGAACCTTCCTACATCCTTGTAGGCCACTCGTTTGGCGGTCTAAATATGAGGCTGTTTGCCCAACTCTATCCTAAGGAAGTATCGGGTTTAATATTGGTAGATTCAACAAATGAGTATCAATTTTTACCCGAATATATTGATGAAAGATGGCGGCGAGAATATACCCGGTACTTGAAATCATATAGACTGGGTTATTTGTTCTCCATTCCTGGAATTACCCGGTTTATAAATCGTCCGGTATGGAATAGATCGTTACCGCTCACGTTTAAGCCTCTCGGTTTCAGAAGAAATGCTTATGAAGCTTTGTATAAGAAATATATGAGTATAATAGTCAGCTGCAGGATGGTAAAAGATCAAGGAATAAATAAGGATATTCCTATTACCGTTTTAACGGCAGGAAAAATGAACGAGTCCTGGAAAGAGGGCCAGCAGAAGCTTACCAAGCTCTCACCAAATACCAGACAGATTATCGCTCAGGATTCCTATCATAATATCCATTTTGAACATCCGGAAATCGTTGTTAAAGCAGTTATGGAAATTCTCAATTTTGAAGCCAGGGGGGATTAACATCAAATTCATTTTATTATTTGGGCCCCAGGCCGTCGGAAAAATGACAGTGGGTCATGAGCTCACGAAGATCACTGAGCTAAAATTATTTCACAATCACCAGTCGATTGAGTTGTTTCACCCGTTCTTTGGATTTGGAGGGGAAACGTGGAGGCTGGTTAACCTTTTGCGAAGAGAGTTTTTTGAATCTTTTTCAAATAGCAGCCAGTATGGTCTGATTTTTACCTATGTTTGGGGTTTTGATCTTCAGGAGGATTGGAATTTTGTGAAGCAAACCTGCGATATTTTTGAGTCAAAAGGGGCAGAGATTTATTTTGTTGAATTAGAAGCTGACCTTAACGAAAGACTGGCACGTAATTCAACTCCTTTCCGGCTTGAGCAGAAGCCGAGCAAACGAGATATTGAACGATCTGAACAAGAATTGAGAAAAACGATGGAAAGACACAGGCTCAACTCGCACTCCGGGGAAATTTTAAGAGAAAATTATTTGAGAATTAATAACACCAATTTAAGTGCGGAAGAAGCTGCAGCGCGGATCAAAGAAACATTCAATTTGTAAAACAGGAGTTTCAACGATCAATAATGATGAAGTCTAAAAGGGTGAATCAGCCCAAACACAAGAGAAAATATATAATCTGCTGACTGAAGTCGGGGGGAGCAGGGGCCATGGAATATGAATGGATAGGCAGAGTTCAGCCATTTCTGGATGAAGTTTCTGTTACAGCTGGTGGAAATGTACACATCGGTCATTTTGGAGGCAGTTCAATTAACGGCGCCCAGAAAAATGAAGATGCCTTATTTATACTTCAAAACGAGGAGAATTCGTGGACATTTTGCGCACTGTTAGATGCACACAACAGTTCACAAAGTGCTGAACTTATAATTAGGCTGCTTAATGACAATAAGGATGACTTGATTTCTATTTTTAATTCTAATAATGCCTTTCTGGAGCTGGAACCCTACTTCCTTAACAAGGTTATGGATGCTGAATTTAAAGACAAGTGCCGTAATTTAACTGGAGAGACGTCCTGCTTATTTTGCTTTCAGCGGGGAGCCTATTTGTGGTGGTTTTCGATAGGGGATTGTATGGCCTTATTATTCCATCCAGACTTGGCAAAGTTTAATCAGTATGGGTTAAATCAGAGGCAATTCTATGAGTGGGTTGGGCAAGTGAATACCTTTGACTTGTCTGTACCTTGTTACACTGCCGGGAGAAGGCAATTGAGACAGGGGACGAATTACATCGTACTTCTTACAGACGGGGTATTAGATACGGATGATGAGTTCTACAGCGACTACCGCAACTTGTATAACGCCATAGTCCAGGGAGAAGATGCAGAGGCGGGGTTACGTTCGATATTTGATCATTTAGTAAAAGAAAGCGCGCGCGACAGTGCAACTTTAGTCTGCTGGAAGTATCTTAATAAAGAACAAGCCCAATCCCCGTCCGATTCAGATAAATTAAACGACCCGGCCTAAGATCACAATCCAAGGCCGGGTCACTTCGCTTCGTTTCGCTTCGTTTCGCTTCGTTTACCTTCCGTTCCTACTTAATAAACACGCCCCCGAACGGAATCACTTCCCGCAAAATCCGCTTGAACAAGCTCTCGTCCTGGAGGTTGTCCTCCAGCTTGCGGCTGCTTTCGCGGCCGGCCTGCAGCAGGACGGAGCCTTCGCCTGTTATTTTCCAGTGGTAGCTCATATGCTGGCTGGCCAGGTGGTTGCCGTAGACGGCAAGCTCCATCCGGGCGTTCTCCGGATAAGCGATGACGCTGCTGGCCTGCACATACAGCGGCTCCGCAGGATGGAGTCCGGCTTCGACGACATGACCCTCGGTCAGCAGGCCGATCTGCCCCTGGCCGGAGAATTTCATTTTAACCGCGTCGCGGGTGATGAGCATATTTTTGACATTCAGAATCCGGCTCTGCATCGTCACGCCGTCGGTATAGTAGAAGAGGTGCTTGTAGTCGTACAGCAGATCGCTCCCGGCTTTCAGCTGCAGAGGCTTCAGGCTGTAACCCGGCGGCAGGGCCGCAATGAATTCGCTGGGCCCTTTCAGGTCAGCACGGATCAGCTTCCGCTTGCGGTACATCCCTTTGACGTCCATCAGCCGGTCGGCCCGGCCCGCCGAGGGACCGCGGTAGGCGATAATTTGGCCGGGGTGGAGCACATGCACGGTTTCGCCTTCCTGGATCCGGAAGGTTGCCGCTTCACCTAACGCCTGCAGCGTGTCCGTCTCAAAACGGATGTCCAAGGCTTGTCCTCCTAAATGGAAAATTTATTTGGCTTTGCTTACTTGCGCAGCATCACGCGGACGACCCGCTTGAATACGAAATACCCGGCAAAGAGGCCGAGTGCCGTATACAGCATCACACGGAGCTTATGGGACGTGGCTTCCCGGGCTTCGCTCGCGGCTTCCAGCGTCTGTACGGTTGCGGCCAGCTGGCGGTTCTGCTCGGAGAGCTGTTCATTCTGGGCGGCCAGTTCCTCGCTTTGCTGCCGGTAAGTCTCCAGCGTGCTCTGCGTATCCTGCAGCTGCTGGGTAGCTTTATCATAGCTTTCCTGGAGCTCGTTAATTTGAACCGGGACCTCGGAGAAGCTTTTAATCCCATTATATACATCATCGAAATAGCTCGCCTTGGCGGCGGGAGCATTCAAATTGAAGACCCATAAACCGGATAAGAGCAGGATCAAAGAGAACAGGGAGCGGACGACGAGCGTTTTGCCTGGTTTCATTCGCTGATACACTCCTTTCAAAAAAAGCGGAGGCAGGCCGCCCATAGGCACATGACGCCAACTACGGCGCCCATGACGGACATGCCTTCTTCTATCTGTTATTACGTTTGTTTCTGACATAAAGTTGCTGAAAAGGCCTGTTTTATTTGACAAATTACGCACTATATCCAACAAAAATCAGGCGAACCGCTGTCTGTACCTGCGCGGCGACACGCCTTCATATTTCACGAAGCAGGAGGTGAAGTAAGCGGCCTGATTGAAGCCGACCTCTTCAGCGATCCGCGCGACGGACAGGTCCGTCTGCTGAAGCAGCAGCTTGGAGCGCTCCAGCCGGTAGCGCAGCAGATAAGCGGCGGGCGAGCAGCCGAACACCTTCTGCATGCAGCGGGCGATATAGACAGGGTGAAAATTAATGCTTTCGCCCAGCGCTTTGGCGGTCACCTCGTCCCGGTAATGCTCACGCAGAAAGGCGGCGGCCCGCTCGGCGCAGACCGTCTGCGCGGAGGGCGTTTCGCCGGCGGCGGAATCGGCCAGCTGGCGGAGCAGCTCCTGGAACAGAAGCTGCTGCTTGAAGCGGCTGCCGGTCAGGTGCAGGGACTTGCCGAGCAGCGTCAGCTCCTCCAGCACATCGCCGAACTTGCCGGGCTGGGGCAGGTGGACGTACTGCGGAATCAGCTGGCTGAAAGAGGTTATGGCCATGGTCGACAGAAAAACCGGCCCGTCAGACAGCGGATGACTCATCCGGTACTGCGGCAGGCTCTCCACCTGATTCCAGCTGCCGGTCGTCTGAAAATGCAGCCAGTAATAGCTGGTATCCTCCGCACATTCAGCGGTGGAGTAGTGGTAGCGGTCCGGCAGCAGGATCAGGCAGTCCCCGGCGGCAGCCTCGTAATCCAGCCCGTCCTCACCGATATAAATGCAGCCCTTTGTGACAAACAGCAGGTCGAATACATCTATATTCCGTCTGCTGGCATGCCTGGAGCCTGCGGGCAGCAGCCCATGATCACAGGCGATAAAATGGGGCAGCGGCGGAACGGTAAACTGCAGCATTGGCATATAAATCCATCCTTTACCTGGGGTCCGATATGGTTGGAAAAATGAAACTTTAGGTTGTAATAATGATAGTTCCAATCCAGTATACCATCTATAATTTGTTTCAGACAAAAATGTGATGAAGAAATGGGCAATTCCCTTTCTTTCCCTTCGGGAGGTTGTAAAGTTGAAAAAAGAATCATCCCATAAATTCTCTTTATGGATGCTCGCCTGGCCGATATTTATCGAGCAGTTTCTGCAGTTTCTGCTGGGCGCGGTCGATACGCTGATGGTCAGCCATCTGTCTGACGATGCGGTAGCGGTTGTCGGCTTCTCGAACCAGCTGTTTAACGCGCTGACGACCCTGTTCGTGACGGTGGCGAGCGGGGCGGGCATCCTGATTGCCCAGAAGATCGGCTCGGCCAAAGAGGAGGAGGCGCGGACGGTCGGCATCATCGGGCTGAAGGCCACTGCGCTGATCGGTCTCGTTCTGAGCGTCGTGCTGATTGCTTTTCCAGGGCCGATCGCCCGGATTTTGCAGCTTCCGGATGAATTGATGTCCCTCGGCAAAATCTACATCTCCATCGTCGGCGGGGGGATGATCCTGACCGCGCTGATCGCGGTGTTAAGCACCGAAATCCGCAGCACAGGCAACACGAAAGCGCCCATGCTGATTGCGGTCGGCATGAACCTGGTGCATATCTCGCTGAACTACTGCTTTATTTTCGGCAAATTCGGCTTTCCGGAGGCCGGTCTGGCCGGGGTTGGGGTTTCGACGGTTACAAGCCGCCTGCTGGCGTGCATCGTGCTGTTTATCTTCTTCCTGAATGCCTTCTGCCGAAAAATCACCTTTAAAGACCTCCGGCTGTTCAGCCGCAGACTCTTTAAAGAAATCATGGACATCGGCTGGCCGCTTGGGGTCAACTCGGCAAGCTGGTTTTTCTCGCAGCTGGTGATCTTCGCCTTCCTGGCGATTCTCGGCGCGAAGGATCTGGCTGCACGGACTTATATGAACACGCTGGAATCGTTCTGCTTCCTGCTTGGTTTCTCGGTGGCCCTGGCCCTGCAGATTCAGGTTGCCCATCTGTTCGGCGGAGGCCGGACGAAGGAAGCCTACAAAGCGTCCTATAAAGGGCTGGCCATCGGGCTTCCGCTGGTTACCGTCAACGCGCTGCTTCTGGTTCTCTTCGGGCGGAGCATGCTGTCGCTGTTCACCGATGACCCGGTCATCCTGAACATCGCCGAGTCGCTGCTGTGGCTGAATGTGCTGCTGCAGCCGGGAAAAATGCTCAACATGGCGCTCGGCAACTCGCTGAATGCCGTAGGCGATTCCAGGTATACGATGATCGTCTCGCTGATCGTCATGTGGACGGTCGCGGTCGGCGGCTCCTACCTGTTCGGCGTCTCGGCCGCCTGGGGGATTACGGCGATCTACAGCTTTATGATTGCGGACGAATACACCCGCGGAGTCTTCGCGTTCTTCCGCTGGAGAGGCCGTAAGCGGCTCCGCATGAAGGAAATGGAGCTGGAGCGCGAGTCGGCCGGGCTGAAGCGGGAGAGCTGGTCCGGTAAGGCCGGAGCGCCGGCGGGGGCCGTTTTTTCGGCGGAATAAGCGCAGGTTAATGCGGAATAATTGCCGGTTAATAGGGAAGGCGAAAATGCGGAAGGCCTGCTCCTTCTGCAGCGGTGAGAGAGGCATTCTTCACGAAAGTGGAGGATGCCTTTTTTACGAGATGCACGATTTGTAACGGGAGTTTGCGGACCACCAGTTAAACGCGTTTCAAGCTTGTTCATAAAATCTTTCCGCCGGACTGATACATTTTCCTCCCGGCGTCCGTCTTCTATACAGCTGCGGCAAGAAAGGAGGCTGGAACCTTTGACGATTCCGGAATCGGCAACGTTTAAGAAACTATTTTACGAGCATTACCCGGCGGTGCTGCGCAAGCTTACAGGCCTGCTGGGCGACAAGGCGATAGCGGAGGATTTGGCGCAGGAAACGTTCTTGAAAATGTACCGCCAGCCGCCGGACCAATTGGATTCGGTAGGTGCATGGCTGCACCGGGTAGCCACCCGGCTGGCTTATGATTATATGGGCAGCTCGGCCAGACAGCGGAAGCTGACGGAGAAGCAGGAGCTGCTGATGGAAGCGGAGGGCGCGGCAAGCCCGTCCGGCGAGGAAGAGCTGATGCGTCAGCTCGATCAGGAGCAGGTGCGCGGCTGGCTGGAGCAGCTGCCCGAACGCGACCGCAGGGCCTTGCTGCTGCGTTATTCGGGATACAGCTATGCGGAAATTGCGAGGGAGCTCTCGGTAAGGCAGCCTGTAGTCGGCACACTGCTGGCGAGGGCGACGGAGCGGCTGCGGAAGTGCGCCGCAGATCCGGCGGACAGAAGAGCGGATCAGGGGCGCTCCATACAGACAGGCGCTTTGACGAAATAACGGGCAGAAGGGATGGACAAGATGAAAGAGATGGACAAGATGAATAAGACGAATGAGATGAAAGAGATGACAAGATCAATTGAAGGTACAGACAAGGTTCGGAGCATAGAAGTAACGGATGCGGCCTGGGAGCGGCTGATGGCTGTTCTGGAACTGGAACTGGAGCAGGAGCAGGAGCAGGGGCAGGAACAGGAGGCGCACCAGAATTTCTGGGTTCAGCTGGACCGCCAGGGCGGAATCCGGGCTTCCGCACAGGAAGAGGCCGGGGCAGTTTTGGCACAGGAGAAGCTGGGCGGGGCAGAGGGCTCAGAAGCGGGCTTAGCAGCGGATTCGGACACGGGCCCGGAATTGAGCCGAAAATTGAGCCCGGAATTGAGCCCGGAATTGAGCCCGGTATTGGGCGATTCCGCATTCTCCAAGACAGCAGCAGATCAAGGTCAGGCTCCCGCAGCCGCTTCTGCAGGCTTGTCAGCAGCCCGCACCCGGCGCGGCAGAAGAGCGCGCAGATGGACGGCTGCAGCCGTGGCGGCGGCGGTCGCCGCAGCGGTTATCCTTACGCCCGTGGGCAACCAGGCCATTGCCTCCATTGTCGGCCAGTTCCGGATGGAGCAGGTGACAGAGGTCAACGATCAGGATATGGAGCAGCTGTTTAACTCCGTGTTCCAATCCGGAATTTCGGAGAAAGAGATCAACCGGTTTGGTACTTTTACGGTGGAGACAGGTCAGGATTATGGAGATTTGACGGTAGAAGAGGCAGCTGAAGCAGCGGGTATCAAAGCACCTCCTGCATCTCTTGTGGGTAAGCAGGAGCATATCTATGTAAGCCCGAGCAGCAAGCTGAGCTTGAAGCTGAATGTGGAGGAGATTAACAAGGCCATGAAGCAGCTTGGAGCGAGCAAGCTGTTTCCGGCAAGTATTGACGGGAAGACCATTACGCTGGATACGGCCCCTGCGGTGAACTATACTGTGCCGCTTGATGGGGAGAACATGACCGCCAGCTTAATGGAAATGAAGGTGCCAAAGGTCTCCATTGACGATACGGCCGACGTGCAGGAAGCGCTTGAGGCGGTGCTCCAGTTCCCGCTCCTTCCGGAGCAGCTGAAGAACAGCCTGCAGTCCAGTCAGCTGCTGTCCACAGGAGAAATGCCGCTGCCGGTATTTACCGAGAGCGGTGTCCAAACCGAGAAGATTACAGTGGAGGGCACTCAGGTTCTGCTGAATACGCGTTCCTACACGGACGCTAAGATGCTGGAAGCGATCTGGGTAAAGGACGGTGTCCTGTATGATTACAGCTCTTACATTAACTCAGACAATCACCAGGCGGATGCCGAGAAGGAGTTCCGCACCAAACTGCAGGAGTTGGTTCAAGCGTGACAGCCATACAGACCGAAAGGTTAACGAAACAATATGAGAACGGCCGGGGGTGCCGCGATGTGTCCATCACGGTGCAGGAAGGGGAAGCCTTTGGCTTCCTCGGCCCTAACGGCGCAGGTAAAAGCACTTTTGTAAAAATGCTTGTCGGCCTGATCTTCCCTACGGAAGGTCGGGCTTCCCTGTTTGGGGAACCGGTCGGCAGTATTGCGGCCCGGAGATACATAGGCTATCTGCCGGAGCTCTACCGGTATCAGGAATGGCTGACCGGTGAAGAGGTCGTGCGCCTGCATGCCCGGCTTTGCGGTTTGACCCGCAGTGAAGCGGGCCAAAGAATTCCCCGGCTGCTGGACCAGGTCGGAATCGGTCTGCGTTCCCGCGACCGGGTCAAGAATTACTCCAAAGGCATGCAGCAGCGGCTTGGACTTGCCTGCGCGCTCGTCAGCGATCCGAAGATCCTGTTCCTGGACGAGCCGTCCTCGGCGATGGACCCGATCGGCCGCAGCGAGGTCCGGCAGCTTCTTCGTGAATGGAAGGCCGAGGGGAAGACCATCTTCCTGAACTCCCACCTGATGGAGGATGTTGAATCGATCTGCGACCGGGTTGCGCTGCTGAATAATGGAGAGGTGCTCCAGCAGGGCAGAGTGGAGGATGTGCTGCGGCAGCGTCCGTTGTGGCGGATCAAGGTGGGCGGGTTCGCCCCATCCATGCTGGACTGGCTGCGGGAGGAGACGGGACTGCCGATCAGGATGATTACGGCGGCACCGGATGGATCGGCGGAGCTGGAAGCGGAGCTTGCGCATGAGGAGCAGGCCGGCTGGCTTCATGCGCTAATCCTTGACCTGGGGATGACGCTGTACGAAAGTGTACGCACCAGAACCCGGCTGGAGGAATGGTTTGTTGCCGAGCTGACCGGAAAAAGCCACAGGGGGGAGAAAGAATGAGCATCATTCTTCGATTAACGTGGAAGGAGCTGCTGCGCAAGCGGGTTCTGCTGCTGACCATTTTGATGACCCTTGCCTTTCTGGTCGCCTTTTGGTTTATTGCCGCAGCCATCGGCGGCGAGACGGAAGCAAATGGCGGCTCTGGAGCAGCGCTGTTTGAGAAATTCAGCATGGGCTTGTTTATCGTCGGACTGGGCTTCTTCTTTGGTTCCTTCGTGATCGCATTTCTGTCCATCTTCAGCTCGTCTTCGGTCATCTCCGGGGAAGCCGAGCAGGGCATTATGCAGGCGATGATGCCGCGCCCGGTCCCGCGCTGGCAGTGGTACGCCGGACGCTGGCTGGGTTATGTCACCTTCGGGCTTGCTTATGCGCTTATTCTGTTTAGCTCCATTATGGTCATAGCCGGAATTCATGCGGGGGTGCCGAAGAACTTCGGGGCTTTGGTATCGGCCTATCTGCTGTTTGCCTCCGTGGTGCCGCTGCTGGTCTCGGTATCGATGCTCGGCTCCGGATTCTTCTCCGGAATCGGCAACGGCGTGTTTATGACCATGCTGTACGGCGGGGGATGGCTTGGCGGCATGATCGACAAGGTCTCTTCCCAGCTGGGCTCGCTGAATGAGAAGGTCGGCCATTCTTTAACGACAATCTCCGGACTGCTGTCCCTGGCCATGCCTGCCGACGGTATTCAGCGGGCTATGATGGATCGTCTGTATAATTTTTCCTATATTCAAGACCTCTTTAACATGGGCGCAAACGGCGGGCCGCTTCCCCTGTTTGGCATTGGATCGGCGCCGGCTCCCGCCTTCCTTTGGTATGCTTTATTCTATACGCTGGCTGCGTTCCTGCTGGGGATGTGGCGGTTTCAGAAGAAGGATTTGTAGGGCGGGGCAAGTTCCCGCCAAACTGGAAGAACGTTCTGCTCCATTAAAATCCCCCTCGCCCGCAGCGCCGGCCTTCAAGGCTGCCGCGGCTGCCGGGCAGGGGGTATTTTTATGCCTGGATTTGCTCGCCCTTAACGGCTTTAACGGCATTAGCTGCTTTGACGGCCTCTCCCTTCTGGGAAAAGAGCTTCCGGTACTGGCCGGGCGTATGGCCGGTCTCCTTCTTGAACTTGCGGATAAAGTTTGGCGTATCCTGGTAACCGACCGTCAGAATGATGTCCTTCAGCGGCTCGTTGGTCGTGGTCAGCTTGTGGATCGCATCGGCGATTCTCTTCTGCCAGATATATTGGACGAAATTGGTGCCCGCCGACTCTTTAAAGGAACGGCTGAAATGGGACACCGAGATCGAATATTTGCTGGAGATGGATTCCAGGCTCAGCGCATGGTCCATGTAGCTGCTGTCGATATAGCTGATGATCTCATCCATGAGCGAATGTTCTTCTTTCTTCTCGTTCTGCTCGACCCAGAGGCAGATGCGGGAGCAGAGCGCCCTCAATTGTAGGGACAATTCGCCGGCAGACTGCAGGGTTTCCACAGGGGGAATGTCTCTGACAAGATGGCTGACGCCAAGCTCAAGCCCGGTTTTGATGATGGTGTTCACGATATCAAAATAGACGCACCGCGCCAGCTTCAGGCAGAAGCCGGCCTGCTGCAGATCCCGGACCGCTTCGTCTACGGTCTGGACGGCTACGGTATAGCTGCCCTGCTTCAAGCTTTGGGACAGCTTAAGCAGCAGATTCTTGGAGATCCAGCCGGCCTCGATGGGCGATTCCGCAAGCTCTTCAAAGAACGTGATGCTGCCGTCCCCGGCGGATACCCGGGAATCAAAGGCCGAGCAGGCCTCAATGAACGACTGGTTCAGCTGGCCAGGGCTGTCATAGCTGCTTCCAACCCCCATGTACGAATGAAGTTCAAAGGCAGAGCTGATCCGTTCTTGAATGGCCTGGGCGATAAGGCGTACCTGGTCCTGTTCGGAGGTTTCCACGAAGGGATTAAAGCTGACAATCAGCGCGATCTGATCCGGTTTTGGCAGCTCCACGCAGTGAACGCAGGCGTTATACTCGCCGAAATCGGAAGCGCAGAGAGCCGAGATAACCGACTGCCCGTTTGACAGTCCGGAGGAGCCTTCCCCCAGCATGCTGCGGCCGGCTACGATGACAACATGCCTGCTGCCTTTAAAATGAAGCTTGATCGACTTAGCCAATTCCGGCGGCAGGCTCTCCAGATTGCCATATTTCAGCAGCATCAGCAGAAAATGATTCCGGGCATACGGCTCCTGCAGATCCGCGCGGGAGCTGTATTCATGCAGAGCGGATTTTATGCGGTCCAGCTCATTTTTTCCGCTGCCAGGGTGGTGCAGAATCTGCTCCGCAGCCTGATCCCCTTTGGAATTGGCAAACTGGACGAGATCAAAGATCGGGTTGTATTGCTTACGGGCCAGCAGCAGTGCAGCCAGCGAACCGGCCGCAAGGACGGCGAAGAAGATCATCAGGATCAGGCTTCGGATATGAAGGACACTGCTGAAGAACTGGGAGCTCTGCATCAGGGTTACAAACTCCCAGCCGTTTTGCCCGGACTTTACAGAGACGACGGAATTGGCCTCTCCGCCCAGACGGATGCTGTGAATACCCGGCGTTAACGAGGTTAAAGATTTCAAATCCGGCTCAGACAGTGCTCCTTCATGGTTGTAATTGGAGGCCAGGACCTGGCCGTTGTTATCAAAAATAAACGAAGAGCCCTGATAATTTCCCAGGATCGAATTAATCAGCGCAGTAAGCTCGGACTCTTTCACCAGAAACATCAAGGTTCCATGAGGGTTCGGACTGTTCGGAGTAATAGGCACAAGAAAAGCAAGCATGGACTGGTTTAAGGAGCCGTTCTTGCCTGCGAGAGTTACAGGACGTACAGAAGGGAACTTCACTTCATTCAAATCCTGAAGCACGCTTTCGCTGTCCCAGTTCCGGAAGCTGAACTTATCTGTAAACACCTGAAGTCCGGACATTCCGGAGGGCGAGAAGATGCTGTTGTCATTGTGAAAATAAAGAAACATTTCATGAATCAGCGAATTGGCTGATTTGTAATTTTCGAGGGCATTAATGGCGTATCTGCCATAGTAGGGGTCATGGGCCTGGTAGCGGGTCAACTGCTCGTCATAGGAGACACGGGAGGCAATATCGTAGAGCTGCTGGACGAGATGATCCACATTGGATTTGGTCTGGTTCAGCTGATTAAGGTGAGATTGTTCAATTTCCCCGCGGAGATTGTTAACCGCACTGTTATAGATGATGACAGTCAGCAGCGCGAGAGGAAGCATCAGGATTAACAAGTAGGACGAAATGTACTTTAGGAACAAACGTGATTTGAAGTAGTTGAGCTTCATTTCCATTTCCCCCTTGTCACTATTTTTAAATAAAAATGTAATAGAGTTTCCAGCATAAAGCAAGGCGTATAAACAACTTCTATTGGGGTGTCCAATGTGTCATTTTTGATGGAAGCTTTTCCGAACCGAGCAGATACCGTAACATAAACCCTACATAGCTAGACTCGTGTTATCTTTATTGTATGCGTTTACAGTCAATTTTTGAAGCAAAAAATACATATTCTTTTCCGAATAGGGTCACTGGTCAGGTTATGTTTAGTGACATTAAAACTGTCAAAATCGCCCCCCTGTCTGGTGAAGAAGGCCAAAACTACATATTTACGAAATGGACAGCGTTCTATAGACTTCGTGTTAACAACCGGCTAACACCGGCTTAACAAAACCGGAATGTAAGGATCCGCGAAACCATTAGAACACATTAGGGTGTCAGGCATTCTTACAGATGGAAAGCTATCTATTGACCAGAAAGTGACCAGAAAGGCAACCAGAAAGGAGTGGGATGATGAAGGAAGGCGCGCAAGCAGTAATGGAAGCTCCAGCTCCCGTTATCCGTACCGAACAAGCAAAAAGCAAAACCTGGCGGAACATTCTCCGCAATTGGCAGCTGTATGTGTTTATCGCCCCGGCTTTTCTAAGCATCATCATTTTCAGCTACATTCCAATGTACGGGATTCAAATCGCATTCAAGAATTTTGTCCCGGTAGACGGTATTTGGGGAAGCAAGTGGGTCGGATTTGACCATTTCGTTCGTTTCTTTAATTCCTATTACTTCTGGGACCTGCTGTGGAACACCTTGAGTATCAGCTTGTATGGCCTGGTGGTGGGCTTTCCGATTCCGATCATTCTGGCGCTTGCCTTTAACGAGGTCAAAGACGGTCTGTTCAAACGTACGGTTCAGACGGTAACGTATGCGCCGCACTTTATTTCGATGGTTGTTATGGCGGGCATGATCATTACGTTCCTTTCACCTTCGTCGGGCATGATCGTGAATATCATTGAAGCATTCGGCTTACAGGCGCCTGATTTCCTGACCGACCCGAGATGGTTCAAGACGATGTACGTGCTCTCGGATGTCTGGCAGAGTGCGGGATGGGGGACGATCATCTACCTGGCTGCTTTGACCAGCGTCGATCCCGGTCTGCATGAGGCGGCAATTCTGGACGGGGCTTCCCGCTTCCAGCGCATCCGGCACATTAACATCCCTACCATTATTCCGACGATAACGATCCTGCTGATTTTGAACATGGGCAGTCTGCTCGGGGTTGGCTTCGAGAAGATCCTGCTGCTGCAAAATCCGCTCAACATGGAAGCTTCCGATGTCATTTCAACTTTTGTATACCGTTCAGGTCTGCTGGATGCGCAGTACAGCTTCTCGACGGCGGTTGGTCTGTTTAACTCGGTAGTCAATGCGATCCTGCTGATCCTGGTGAACCAGATTGTACGGCGGACCAGCGAGAACAGCTTGTGGTAGAAAGAGGGGGTGAGGAACAGTGATTTCAGCGATCAAAGAGACCAAACGGGACCGAATTTTTCTGGCCTGCAACTATATCTTTCTTGCTATTGCTTTCGTTGTCGTAGCGTACCCAGTCATTTACATCTTCAGCGCATCTTTCAGTAAACCGAGCTATGTGTCCTCCGGGGAGATGTGGCTGTGGCCGAAAGGCTTCACCCTTGAGGGTTATCAGCGGGTGTTCCGCGATACCCAAATCTGGGTCGGCTACGGCAATACGATTCTATATACCGTAGTAGGAACCCTGGTTAACCTGGCGGTAACCATCCCGGCCGCTTATGCGCTGAGCCGGAAGGATTTTGTGGGCCGCAACTTCTTTATGGCGGTGTTCATGGTCACGATGTTCTTTGGCGGCGGGCTTGTCCCGACTTACCTGCTTGTGAAGAATCTGGGGCTGGTGAACAGCATGTGGGCGCTGATTCTGCCGGGGGCAACCTCCATCTGGAATCTGATTGTCTGCCGCACCTTCTTCCAGAGCTCTATTCCCAAAGAGATTCAGGAGGCCGCGGAGATCGACGGCTGCAGCAACTTCCGGCTGTTCTTTCAAATCGTTCTGCCGCTGTCCAGCTCCATACTGGCCGTTATGGCCCTGTTCTTTGGGGTGGCCCATTGGAACAACTATTTTTCGGCGATGATTTATTTGAACGATGATGCCAAATATCCGCTTCAGCTGGTGCTGCGCCAGATTCTGGTGCTGCAGGAGATGTCTGCCGAGTCAGGCGCGTTAAACTCTGCTACGGCAACAGCACTCAACAACAAAGCGGAGGTGGCTGCGCTGGTCAAATATGCAGTCATCATCGTTTCGACCCTGCCGGTCATCATCGTGTATCCGTTTCTGCAGCGTTACTTTGTGCAAGGTGTCATGATTGGCTCCGTTAAGGGCTGATTTTGCCATAGATAATACAAATAGGAGGTACGTTTATGCAAAAGCTGCAAAAAAGAGGGGCGCTCATGCTTAGTCTTATCCTGCTTGTATCCTTGCTGTCAGCCTGCGGCTCGTCAAATGACAAGACAGCTGAAGGTGCTGCCAGCGGCGGCGGCTCGGATTCTTCCGCAACCGCCAGCGAAGTGAAGAAAGACGGATTCCCGATTGTCGACAAGCAAATCACCTTAACGATGTTCGCTCCGGATTCGGGTATGGCAGACTGGAGCAAGATGCCTGTTGTCCAGGCGATGGAGAAGCTATCCAACATCAAAGTCGAATTCCAGACAGCTCCGCTCGACAGCTTTGATACCAAGAAAAACCTCGTATTTGCCAGCGGTGACCTGCCGGATATGCTCTATGCCGCAGCTCTGACTCCGGCCGAGCAGGTGACATACGGCAGCCAGGGCGTGCTGGTTCCGCTGGAGGATCTAATTGACAACTATGCGCCAAACCTGAAGAAGATTCTCGACGAGAATCCGAACATCCGCAAAAATATCACCACAACGGACGGCCATATTTACGCCCTGCCTTTCATTGACACCGCAGCGGTCTGGTACCGCGGCCCGATGTGGTATAACGGCAAGTTCCTGAAAGCGCTTGGCGCCAGCGAGCCAAAAACGACCGAAGAGCTGTACACGCTCCTCAAACGCGTGAAGGAAGAGGACCCGAACGGCAACGGCAAAGCGGACGAAATTCCGCTCACTTCCGTAAAGCTTGACGATCTGCGCATGTATTTCTTCGGCTTCTGGGGCATGTACGATACCGAGATTTATGCGGATAAGGATGGAAAAGTCCACTATTCGCCGCAGGAGGAAGGCTACAAAGGTTATTTGACCTTCATGAACCGCTTGTGGAATGAAGACCTGCTGGATCATGAAACCTTCTCGCAAACCGACGACCAGAAGAAAGCCAAAGGGAAAAACAACCAGGTGCTGCTGTTCAGCGACTACATGGCTTACTTCACGCTCGGCGGTGAGCCAAGCGAAGACGATCCGATGATGACGCCGGTATCCAGCGAAATCGCGGGTACGCCGGTATACGGCAAACATCCGGGCATGTCTGCAAACGGCACGTTCGCGATTACGAAGAACAATAAAAATCCGGAAGCCACAATGCGCTGGATCGATTACCAATACAGTTATGAAGGTGCAACACTCTGGACACAAGGTCCTGAAGGCACGCTCTGGAAATATAAAGACGAAGCTACGCATGAAAAAGAATGGCTGCCGGTGCCGGGCGGCGGCGACCGCGAGGAATACCGCGGCACAATTACGCCTAACTACGGCATCCTGACGCCTGGTGTGAACCTGGCAGAAATGACCAACGGTCTCCGATCCGATTTCGACGATTGGATTCAAGAGCAGAATGAACAGAAGCTTGTGCCGATCGGCAAGGTTCCGTTCCCGAACGTTTATCTCACCAACGACGAGCAGACCGAGGTTTCCGCACTGCTGTCCGACCTGAGAACTTACGTGACGCAAATGGAAGCGAAGTTTGTAACCGGCCAGGAGCCGCTGTCCAACTGGGATAAATACGTAAGCCAGCTGCAAAAAATGGGCGCAGACAAGGTGCGCGAGGTTTACCAGACGGCTTATGACCGCTGGAACCAGAACCAGTAAGCCGGACTTTAAGGCAAGCACAGCCTGATGCCTGATAATCTATACAGAATCAGAGTACAGAATCAGAGTACAGAATCAGAGTGAGGGGGGGGAGACCCCCCTTTTTCATTAGAGAGGTGAACCGTTTTGGACGACAGATGGAGCCGTACGGCCCGATTTCGGGATGATCGCTTCGGCATGTTTATCCATTGGGGACTGTATGCCATTCCGGCCCGGGGCGAATGGGTCAGAAGCCATGAGCAGATCAGCAATGAACAGTATGAGCCGTACTTCCGCGAATTTAATCCGGTCCGCTATAACCCGAAAGAGTGGGCGAAGGCGGCCAAAGCAGCCGGCCAGAAATACGCCGTTCTTACAACCAAGCATCATGACGGCTTCTGTCTCTTTGACAGCAAGCTTACGGATTATAAAGCGACGAACACGCCGGCGGGGCGCGATCTGGTGCGGGAGTTTGCCGATGCCTTCCGGGAGGAAGGGCTTGGTGTGGGCTTTTATTATTCGCTTATCGACTGGCACCATGAGGACTATCCCGCGTTCGGCGACCGGATTCACCCGATGCGGAGTAATGAAGCTTTCCGCGGTAAACTGCAGCAATTCGAGCGTTATCTGGAGTACATGCACGGCCAGGTCCGCGAGCTTCTAACCAACTATGGAACCATCGACATCATGTGGTTTGACTTCTCCTACGACGATATGACTGGGGAAAAATGGAACGCCTCCGAGCTTGTCCGCATGATCCGCCGCCTGCAGCCGGACATTCTGATCGACAACCGGCTTGGCGGCCGCATCAAGGCGGCGGAGCCTGAAATCTACGCCGGCGATTTCTACTCGCCGGAGCAGATTGTTCCGCCGGGCGGCGTAGTGAACGAGCTCGGGCAGCCCCTCCCGTGGGAGGCCTGCATCACGCTGAACGACAACTGGGGGTATCATGCGGGCGACCGCAATACCAAATCCGCCCGTCAGGTCATCCGGGCTCTGGTGGAATGTGTCAGCAAGAACGGCAACCTGCTGCTCAATGTCGGCCCGGACGCCAAAGGCGAAATCCCGGAGGCTTCCCTTCATGTACTCGGCAAAATAGGCCGCTGGATGGCCCGGAACGGGGACAGCATCTACGGCTGCACCGCCGCAGACCTTCCCAAGCCGGAATGGGGCAGGTACACCCGGAAAGGGAATCTGCTGTACGCCCATGTCTTTGACCGCGGCATCGGCCCGGTTTATTTTGCCGGCCTCAAGGACCGGATTAAACGCGCCAGGCTGCTGTCAGACGGCTCCGAGCTCCAGGTCACGACCCCCTGGATGGCGGAGCAGTATTCGGACACCGCCGGCGGCGCCTTCATCCACCTCCCCGGCGCCGAATCCGATGACGACATCGACACCGTGATCGAGCTGGAGGTGGAGTGGGGGGAGTAGCTGGCTGGATTGGCAGGCATCCGGATACAACAGCGGCCGTAAGAACCATCGGCATCGGAGCTATCGCCAGCATGGGATCCCCCGCGGAACATTAAGCATCGGAGCTTCCGCTGAAGTTAGCATCAGCAGACATTTTTTTCAGGAGGGACATTCATGAGCGATTTAAAGACAACAGAAGCCGAACCAGCTCTACAGGAGGAGCCCGCCGTCCAGGAAGGCGTCCATAACTACAGCAGCGAACGCGACTGGGTGAAGCCGGAAGACCCGCTGCTGCTCGAGCGGCTGGAATGGTTCAAAGACCAGAAGCTTGGCCTGATGATGCACTGGGGCCCGTATTCCCAGCTCGGGCTGGTGGAATCCTGGGCGCTCAGCGACGGCGACGCCGACTGGGCCAGGAACGATATTGACTGGGGCGTAGACGGCGAGGAGCTGAAGCGGGAGTATTTTGCGCTGAACAAGACCTTTAACCCCATCCGCTTCCAGCCGGAGCTGTGGGCGGAGCTTGCAGCAGAGAGCGGCTTCAAATATTTGACGTTCACGACCAAGCACCATGACGGCTTCTGCATGTGGGATACCCATACGACCGATTACCGGATCACGGGGCCGGAATGTCCGTTCCACACGCACCAATATGCCGATATCTGCAGGGAGCTGTTTGACGCTTTCCGGTCCAGGGGACTTGCGATTTCGGCTTATTTTTCCAAAGCGGATTGGCATACGCCGTACTACTGGGCGCCGGGCATGGAGAGAGGAAGCCACATGTGGCGCGGCCCTTCGTATGACCCGGATAAATACCCTTGGCTGTGGGAGCAGTTCGTCCAGTTTACGCACGACCAGATCATGGAGCTGATGACCCGGTACGGGCGGATTGACGTGCTCTGGC
This sequence comes from Paenibacillus pinistramenti, assembly GCF_005869875.1. Lineage (GTDB taxonomy): Bacteria > Bacillota > Bacilli > Paenibacillales > Paenibacillaceae > Fontibacillus > Fontibacillus pinistramenti. Next base: position 63,853 of record NZ_VAWG01000007.1, on the reverse strand, counting down.
TGGATGCCGGCTGGGTGAATGGGCGCCGCGGCCAGAACATCCGGCTGGGCGAGGTGGTGGAGAAGGCCCGCCAAGTTCAGCCTTGGCTGCTGACGGCCGACCGCACAGTCGGGGGACCTTACGAGAATCTGATCACGCCGGAGCAGACGCTGCCGGAGCAACCGATGCAGGTGCCGTGGGAGAGCTGCATTACCCTCGGAACCTCCTTCTCCTTCGGCTTTGAGGACAAATACAAATCCCCGCGGCAGCTCGTTCACCTGCTGGTGGAGATCGTGGCCAAAGGCGGCAACCTGGCCTTGAACGTCGGCCCGCAGCCGGACGGCAGACTGCCGAAGGGTGCAATTGCCGGCATGAAGGGGCTCGGCGCCTGGCTGAAGGTCAACGGGGAAGCCATTTACGGCACGCGGATCTGCGAGCCTTATTCGGCGGGCGACCTGCGGTTTACGCGCAAAGGCGATACGGTTTATGCGATTCACCTCTATCCAAATGAGCAGTCGCCCATCCCGGACCGCCTGCTGCTTCCGGTGAAGCCGGATGCGCAGCGCGTCGATCTGATCGGCGGGCCGGACAATCTGGAATTCAGCGCAGCGGGCGGCGGGATTGAAGTTGTGCTTCCGGAAGGCCTCAGAAGCGGTGAAGCCCCGATTGCGCATGTTTTCCGGATCCAATAAGAGGAATGAACGAAGGGAGGAGAGCAGATGCACTTAAGCGGAGTGCCGGAGCCCAATTTGACGTTTGCACCCAAGCATTACCTGTGCCGCAGAGCGGCCGGGAAGCCTGCGCTGGACGGGCGGCTGGATAAGCCTTTTTGGGAGCAGGCCGAGTGGACGGACGATTTTGTAGATATTGAAGGCGATCTCCGCCCGAAGCCGGCCAAGCGCACCCGGGTCAAGATGCTGTGGGACGAGGAATATTTTTACTTTGGGGCCGAGCTGATGGAGGATCAGATCTGGGCGACGCTGACGGAGCGGGATTCGGTTATTTTTTACGATAACGACTTTGAAATCTTCATTGATCCGGACGGCGACAGCCATCAGTATTACGAGTTCGAGATCAACGCGCTGAATACGGTTTGGGATCTGCTGCTCGTCAAGCCCTACCGGGACGGGGGGCCGCCGGTCAACGGCTGGGATATTCAAGGGCTGCAGACCGCCGTCTATATTGACGGGGAATTGAACAACCCGGGCGCGGCAAACCGGATGTGGAGCGTGGAGGTCGCCATGCCGTGGTCTGCATTGAAGGAGTGTGCGGGAGAACAAGCCCCGGCACCGCCGGAACCCGGGCAGCACTGGCGTGTGAACTTCTCGCGGGTGGAGTGGAGGACGGAGGTCCGGGACGGCCGGTATGAAAAAGTGCTCAATCCCGATACCGGCAGGCCGTATCCGGAGGATAACTGGGTCTGGTCGCCGCAGGGGCTGATCAACATGCACTATCCGGAGCTGTGGGGGTACGTCGTGTTCACGGCGGAGCAGGAAGGCCCCGGGCCGTTTGAAATTCCCGAGGATGAATCCATCAAGTGGAATTTGAGACGCCTTTATTACCGCCAGCGCAGCGTGTTTGCGGAGACGGGAGCTTTTTCAGGTGATCTAGCCCTGCTTGCAGACGGTTTTCTGGAGGAGGTTCAGCGGATTCAGCCGCGCATTGAGCTCACAAGCCGTTTGTTCCAGATTTCCGCGCCGTCGGCGGATGGAACGGGGACTTTTTATATTCGTGAGGACGGAAAATTGTGGAGGGAGTGAGCCGCATGGAATTGCAAACCCCGGTGTTTGCGCTGAGTGAACAGGAGCTGGAGAACATGGAGCAGCGGTTTAAGGAAAAGCTTGAAATCGGCGCCGCGCGCAGGCAGGAGCTGTTTGGCATTTTTGATGAGCCGCTTACGCCCGAAGAGCGTTTTGCGCTTCGGTTTCTGTATGCCTACATGCCGCTTAACGATATGGCCGATTATGACGGTGCTTTGTTCCTCTCTCATGTCCGCCACGCCCTTGCGGCCCGGCAGCAGACCGGTTGGGGCAGCCGGATTCCGGATTCTGTCTTTCTGCATTTTGTGCTGCCTTACCGGGTGAACAATGAGAATATCGAGGACTACCGCGGAGTGATTTACGAGGAGCTCGCTCCCCGTGTTCAGGGACTGCCGATGGAGGAGGCGATTCTTGAGACTAATTACTGGTGTTATGAAAAAGCGACCTACACCGGCAGCGACGCCAGAACGCTCTCGCCGCTCGGCATGATCCGCAATGCAAGGGGACGCTGCGGCGAAGAGTCCACGCTGGCTGTCGCCGCTCTGCGCAGCATCGGCATTCCGGCCCGGCAGTGCTACACCCCAAGGTGGGCGCACTGTGACGACAACCACGCCTGGGTCGAGGCCTGGGCGGACGGCACATGGCACTACATCGGCGCCTGTGAGCCGGAAGCGCGGCTGGATCAGGGCTGGTTCAGCGGCCCGGCGCGGCGGGCCATGCTGGTGCATTCCCGCGTGCCCGCCCAGTATGGAGGGCCGGAGGCTATTACCTATTCCGACCAGTGGCATACGGAAATAAATCTGCTCGATAATTATGCGCCTACCCGGATCATCACGGTCTGCGTCAAGGATGCTGCAGGTGCAGCGGTTACGGGCGCCGAGGTGCAGTTCCAGCTCTATAATTATGCGGAGCTCTTTCCCCTTGCCCAGCTGAAGACAGACGGACAGGGGGAAGCCAGCTTCAAGACAGGCTTTGGCGAGCTCCTTGTCCGCGCTGTCCATGAGGAGGCTTGGGGGCAGATTCAGTTAACAGCTGAGGGGGCCAGCCGGTTAGAAGTCGTGCTGGATCAGACAGGCCAGCCGCTGGGGTCGGAGGACTTCACCCTGGTGCCGCCTCCGGAAATCCCGGACCCCGAGCGGGAACCGCTGACCGGGGAAGCGAAGAGGCGCCACGAGGAGCGGGTGGCTGAAGGGGCCGCCTTCCGGGCCGCTTATGAGGCCGGCTTTATGAGCGAAGCCGACGCGGCGGAGCTTGCCCGGGGGCTGAAGCTGCCGGAGGACCGCGTATGGAGCGTGCTGCAGAAAGCCCGCGGGAACAGCCGCGAGATCGCCCTGTTTCTGGAGGAATATTCTCTTGAGCACGGCGTATGGCCGCTGAATCTGCTGGAGGCGCTGAATGACAAGGATCTGACCGACACCGGGCGGGAGGTGCTGAAGGATCATTTGGAGGGAGCTTTGCTTGTTCTGAGCGGGGAGGCAGAAGCAGACGCTGACGCAGACGCTGACGCAGAGGAAGAGGAAAGCTTTATCCGGTATATTCTGCGGCCAAGGGTGCTGTTTGAGATGCTGATGCCTTACCGCAAGGCGATTCGCAGCGCTTTTACCGATGAGGAGACTGCCGCCTTCCGCAAAAATCCTTTCGCCCTGGCCGAGCGGCTGAACCGCGAATGGGAAATCCGGGACGAACTGACCCACCTGCGCGGCAAAGCGGCCCCTTCCGGCACCTTTGCGCTGAAGAAGGGGGACTCTGTCTCCGTTGATCTTTGCTTTGTGGCGGTCTGCCGCAGTCTCGGCATTCCGGCCAGACTTCATCCAAGCGAGCTGTACCCGCAGTTCAAAGATGAGAACGGCTGGCATAACGTGGAGTTTGACGGACATCCGCGGACCAGCCAGCAGCCGGCCGGGATCGACGGAGCGGGGAGCATCCGGTTTCTTCAGTATGCGGACGGGATTGTGGACAGAGATTCTCAAGGCGGGCAGAATGCTGCGCCGGAACCCCCAAAATCAGCTGCGCCGGAACCCTCAAATTCAACTGCGCCGGAACCCTCTTACGGGGAGAACTTCACCCTTGCCAGGCTGGAGAACGGGAGCTACAAAACCCTGGTCTACCCCCACGCGAAAAAGGATTTCTACGACGGCCCGCTGGAAGCAGAGGCCGGCCAATACCGGATGACCACCGGCATCCGGCTCAAAGACGGCACCGTGCTTGGCCGGTTCGCTTATTTTGAGGTTCTGCCGGGCCGGGAGACGGCCGTGCCGATTACGTTCCAGCAGCCGGACCAAGAGATTCCGGTGCTGGGACAGGCGGAGCCGCAGACGCGGTTTGAAGGAGCAGACGGCAGCACATTTACGCTTGCTGAAGCGGTCAGCGGCCTAAGCCATAACGGCACCAGCACAAGCACGGGTATCAGCAGCAGCACAAATACTAGCCAGACCAGAGGCGCACTGGTTGCTTTCCTGGAACCAGAGCGGGAGCCGACCAAACATCTGCTGCGGGAAACCTCGGAGCTGGCGGAAGCTTTTGAGCTTTGCGGGGCACCGGTGATTTTTGTGATAGGAGAGCCGGATGCGGCCGGGGAGGGCAGCAGCTTGAATGCTTCCTCTTACCCGGACCTGCCGTCAACTGCAGCCTTTGTGCTTGACCAAGATGGCTCAGCCCTGCAGGCTTTTGCAGCAGCAGTCCCGCTCGGCAGCGCTGGTTATCCGCATCTATTTGTGCTGGACGGCGAATGCCGCATCCGTTACCGGGAATCCGGCTATAAGCCGGGCAGCGGGAAAGAAGCGCTAGGAGTGCTTACAGGCATCCAACCGCAATCCAACTAAGCGGAAAGAGAGGGAGACAGAATCATGGAACAGGAAAACAACCCGCTACAACCACAGCCAGGCATCCCCCCTTGCCGTGTTGTCGGCTACGTCGGCGACCGGGATATTTCATCCCTTAGCCGGGAGGATGCCCTGAAGCTGACGCATTTGAATATCGCCTTCGGACACGTCAAGGACGATGAGATCCAGACCGCACATCTGATCAGCCTTGAGCAGCTGCCGGACCTGAAAAAGATGAATCCGGACTTAACCATCCTTCTGTCCGTCGGCGGCTGGAGCGCCGGGGGCTTCTCGGAGGCGGCTTCCACGTCTGAAGGCAGAAGCCGGATGGCGAAATCGGCCGTCAAAGTCGTGGAGAACTATGCCATCGACGGCATTGACCTGGACTGGGAGTATCCCTGCTACCCGGAAGCCGGCATCGCGTCGAGTCCTGCGGACAAGACAAACTTCACGCTGCTGCTTGCAGCAATCCGTGAAGGGCTGGACGAACAAGGGCGGAAGGACGGAAGCCATTACCTCCTGACCATCGCCGCCGGAGCGGACCAGTATTACCTGGACGGCACGGAAATGGATCAGGCTGCGCGGTACCTGGATTATGTTCAGCTGATGACCTACGACATGCGCGGCGGCTTTCAGACGCTGACCGGGCATCATACCAATTTATATACCGCCACCGGAGACCTGTTCCGGATCAGCGCCCACGCTTCCGCCCAGATGTTTATCCGGGCAGGCGTGCCGAAGGAGAAGCTGCTGCTGGGCGCGGCTTTTTACTCCCGGATGTGGAAGGACGTTCCGGACAACAACCACGGCCTCTGCCAGATGACCGGGAGCTTCGGCGGCTACGGACCGGATTACGGTGAGCTGGAGGCTGAATACATCGGCAAAAATGGCTACCTCCGTTACTGGGACGATGAAGCCAAAGCGCCGTATCTGTTCAATGGGAGCACGTTCATCACCTATGACGATGAGCAGTCGATCACCTGCAAATGTGAATACATCAAGGAGCAGGGGCTGGGCGGAATCATGTTCTGGGAATATAAATGCGACCCTGGCCGCACCCTGCTGGACGCCATCCACCGGGCAGTTTCCCCTCAGAGCAGTCCCGTTTCTAACTAGAATGGTTTCCTGTAAAATAACGCAAAAAAACTCCTCTCCCGAAATCCGGAAGAGGAGTTTTTACTATACCCGGTCTACGGCTTATTCAGCCGCAGCCTGCAGGGCTCTTTAATTACTTCGCAGCGTTGTAGCGCTTCTCAACTTCGTCCCAGTTCACTACGTTCCAGAAAGCTCCGATGTAGTCAGGGCGTTTGTTTTGGTAGTTCAGGTAGTAAGCATGCTCCCAAACGTCCAGACCAAGGATTGGTGTAGCACCTTCCATGATTGGGCTGTCTTGGTTAGGTGTGCTGGAAACCACCAGTTTGCCGTCTTTCACGGACAACCAGGCCCAGCCGCTGCCGAAGCGTGTAGTAGCTGCTTTAGTGAAATCTTCTTTGAACTTGTCGAAGCCGCCAAGCTCGCTGTCGATCGCAGCAGCAACGTTGCCTTTAGGAGCGCCGCCGGCGTTTGGTCCGATCACTTCCCAGAACAGGGAGTGGTTCGCATGGCCGCCGCCGTTGTTGCGGACAGCTGTGCGGATGCTTTCAGGAACAGCGTCCAGGTTAGCAATCAGCTCTTCAACGGATTTGTCCTGCAGCTCAGGAGCGCTCTCCAAAGCAGCGTTCAGGTTAGTCACATATGTATTATGGTGACGGTCGTGGTGAATGTTCATAGTCGTTTCGTCGATATGAGGTTCCAGAGCGTTAGCTGGGTAAGGCAATGCTGGCAATTGATGAGCCATGATTAAAATTCCTCCTTAAAAGTGGGTTCAAACTTACTTACATCTGCCATTGTAAAAAAGTTTTCCAACTTAGTCAACAAATATGTATCATAAGTTGGGGTTTCACGGGCAGCTCCGGGCCCGGCCGCGGCCGGGCTCCGTCATGAAGCTGCTTCTGATCGGTGCAGCCGCAGCTCGGTCTTACTCCTGTTTCCGGCCGCCGCAGCCGGGGTTTACCGCTGCTTCTGATCGCCGCGGCAGCTCGGTCTTACCCCTGCTTCCCGCTGCCTCCAGCAATCCCGGCATCCCCGGTACTTCCTGCTTCCGCCGAATCCGCAGGGGCCTCCTGCGAGATGACATACGTGCAGCAGCTGCCGCCCTTGGCCAGGCATTCGGTCCGCTGCACGTCCGTCCCGAGCAGGGACTGAAACAGCTCCAGCTCACAGCTGCAGGCCTGATTGTAGGTATTCGCAACCTGATAAATTGGACAATTATATTCTTTCAGAATAAACTGTCCGTTATCCATTTCCTCGCATTCCGCCATATAGCCGCCGTCATTCTGCATTTCGGCGAGCAGCCGGACCTTGCCGCGAAGGTCCTCGCCGGCCATTCTCGGCTCATAGCTGCGCATCAGCTTCAGCTTGCGGCGCTCGAACAGGCGGTTCACCATGTCAGGTCCGGCCTCTTCAGCGAGCTCGCCGAGCAGATCCAAAGCTACTTTATGATACGTCTTTGGGAACAAGCTCTCCGCTTCCTCCGTCAGCGCATAAACGGACGTAGGACGGCCCATCGTCTGCCGCTGGAGGCGCGGCTCGATGAGCCCGTCGCGCTCAAGCGTTCCGAGGTGGCGGCGCACCGCCATTTCGGTAATGCGAAGCTCGGCCGACATTTCCTTAGCCGTTAAGGGCCCGCGGGTCTTCAGCAGATGGAGCAGATGCTCGCGAGTCGGCAGTTCTTTCATCATGTTCAAAGAGAAACCCCCGTCTTCTCATAAATGTAATCTGCAGGCGCATGCTCCCGGCATTCGGAAGAGCAGAAGTTGTGATGCGTCTCTTCGCATTCCTCGCAGCAGACATGCTGCAGGTTGCAGGTCGGGCAGTTGATATAGCGGTCATGCGTCTTGCCGCAGTGGTAGCACTCGGCGATCACGACGTCCTCTTCCGTCCGGTTAATCGGCACGGAGATCCGCTCGTCGAAGACATAACATTTTCCATCAAACAAACGGCCCTGCACCTCAGAATCCTTGCCGTAGGTGACAATGCCGCCTTCAAGCTGGTTGACATCCTGGAAGCCCTCGTCAATCAGGAAGCCGGTCAGCTTCTCACAGCGGATGCCGCCGGTGCAGTAGGTCAGCACCTTCTTGTCCTTGAACTGGCTCATGTTGGCTCTGATCCAATCCGGAAATTCGCGGAAGGACTCCACATCCGGGCGGATTGCCCCGCGGAAATGGCCGATTTCATATTCATAATCGTTGCGCCCGTCGATGACGACTACGTCTTCCTGCTGCAGCTGCTCGTAAAATTCTTTCGGAGAAAGGCGGTTGCCAAACTTCGTATTCGGATCAAGCGGCTTCTCGTAGCGGAAGGTGACAAGCTCCTGCTTGTGGCGGACGAACATTTTTTTGAAGGCATGGCCCTCGGCTTCGTCGATTTTAATAACAATATCTGCGAACAGCGGGTTGCTGCGCAGGTCATTCATATACTGCTCGGTCTGTTCCCAGGTGCCGGACACAGTCCCGTTAATGCCTTCCGCGGCAATCAGGATGCGCCCTTTGAGGCCAAGGTCTTTGCAGTACTGCAGATGCTCGGCGGTAAAGGCCGCAGGATCCTCGATCCGGACGAATTTATAATATAACAACACACGGTAAGCTGAATTAGTCAAAATGTTTGGCTCCTTATTCTTGTTCTTTATCCTGTTAGATCTTGCTCTTGAAGTGATAATGAACGATTTTATGACAATAAATATAGATAGTCAACGTTTAAGTTTAATAAGTGTAAAATTGGCAGCCGCTCCATCCATTCATATAAAAAGAAGAACGTCCGGCTGCCGCCTTCGCAGCATTCGAACGTTCCCATGATGAGCAGATACATGATAAGCAGATACATGATGAGCGGATAATTGATAAGTGCAAAAGTGAAGAGAAGTGCAGCTTACTTGTCCGTACGGTCCGGCAGCTGCTTCACATAGCTGTCTGACAGCTGCAGCAGCTTCAGCGCCCGTTCGTACTCGTCTTCGCTCGTCAGCGCCTGCGCAGCGCTGTCCTTTGCCAGCGGCGTTTCTTCGCCGTCACTGTACCAGACGCCCGGTACGAACAGCGCCTTGTTGTTCAGGAATGAGCCTGACGGCAGGTAATAGCGCTCCGGCAGGAGATTATAGGACTGATTCAGGATGTCTTCGCCAAAATGAATCTGATTGTCCAGGGACACGCCCAGCAGATTGGCTGCTGTAGGCAAAATGTCCACTTCGCCGCCGACATGGTCGATGACCTGCGGCTCCACTCCTGGAACGGAAACGATCAGTGGAATGTTGATCATATCCAGGTTGCCGTAAGGGTGGCCGTAAATTTCCTCCATCAGGTCCATCTCGGCATTGGTCAGAGAGTATTTCGGCAGCCCCTGATGGTCGCCGTACAGCATAATGACACTGTTATCCCAGATGCCGGTATCCTTGAGCTCCTGGATGAACTGCCCCAGCGCCCAGTCGGCATAGTTCTGCGAACGGATATAGTCGCCGACCATGGTGTCCTGGTAGCGCTCCGGCAGCTGGATTTTATCCAGCTCATGCGGAATGGTAAAAGGATGATGCGCCGTCATGGAAATGACTTGGGCATAGAACGGCTGGTCAGCCGCATCCATTTTTTGCAGTTCAGGCAAAGTCTTTTTATACAGAACTTCATCTACCGGCCCGAAAAATACAGTGTTGTCAGTGCCATAGAATTCCTGGTCATAGTAGCGGTTCCAGCCCAGCGCTTTGTACAGCTCGCCGCGGTTCCAGAACTCTACGATATTCGTATGGAACGTTGCGGTATCGTAGTTATTCGCCTGGAGCAGCTTCGGCAGGCTGGGCAGCTGTTTGTCCGGATAATTCTGCGTTGCCGCCTCATTCGGCGGAATATAGAAGGAGGTGTTCACTACAAACTCCGCATCCGAAGTGTTCCCCTGGCCTACCATTTGGTAGAAGTTTGGAAAATAAAGACTTTCACTCGCCAGCTTGTTCAGGTTCGGCGTAATTTCCTGTCCGTCAATCTTTAGATTGATGAGGAAATTTTGCAGCGATTCCATTTGAATGATGATCAGGTTCTTGCCTTTGGCTTTGCCAAAGTAGACGGGGTTCTCTAGGCCCGAGACGCCTTTCAGCTTATCAATGGTGTCCTGGGTGATTTGGTTGCTGTCCACTAAGTTCTCTTTCTTGCTGGACAAGAGCGTGTAGGCTTCGTAATTCAGAATGCCCATCGCTTCCGCTTTTCTGATCTCGTTCATGCTCGCCCGGTTTGGCCAGGTGTTGACGAGGCACAGCGCCAGAGAAAGCACGATAACTGCGGATACCAGCGCTCTGTTTGTGCGCCGCGGCGCCTGCGCTCTGATGCCCAGCCGCTTGCGGACACGAAGCCGGTAGATCAGATAAATGCCGATCACTACAATATCAAGGAAGATCAGCAGATAATACGGGGCAAGCAGGGAGAACACGCTGTTGCTGACGGCGGTGACCTGATTCACCTGCTGCAGCGCATGATAGGTTACAATGACCCCGTAGTATTTGTGATAAATAATGACCGCAAAGAATAGCCCTGTAAGCAGAAGATTGACGATCAGGTAATATAACATTTTGCGTTTGGAGGCAAAGTATTCAACCAGACAGAACGTGATCCAGACGAAGGGAACCTCCTTCAGGATCGGGGACAACGGAGGGATTCCGTCAAAGACAGCCGTCCATGCTAAATAACTCTTCACAATCATGATCAGGGAGAATATCCAGAACACTTTCAGGCCGCTGAGCATCTTGAAGAGACGGTTTTGTAATAACACTTGGGTAACCTGCCTTTCCAAAAAGAATAAAAAAACAATACATCTATCATACTTCAAATGGGAATGACAATAAAATGAGCGTTAGCGTCATTAAACGTTCAAATCATACGTAAAAGGGCAGAAGATCAGCTTTATTCGCTGAAAACAGGCTGCAGCGCCTGTTAACTTCTGGGAATGGAAAAGAATTGGAATAAATGGCTATACAGGTTTCCGCCTATTGACGCTGCAGGGAGGAATTGGTACAGTTACGGTAACCTACTGAATGGGAGAGATTTTGATGACGGTGAACGTTCTTAACTAAGCAATTTCATAACGATGAGTTCGATGAAGGAAGCCTGGCTTTCCTATGCCCGAATTCATCCTGAAATTAGTTAAGAACACACGGAGCATCATTGTCGCCTATTAGCGGCTTATGATCATTGGGGAATCCATCCGGCAAACCGTGCTGTCTTTGCAGCACGGTTTTTTTGTCTTTTTGCAGGGCTGGATTTAGGTGCAGGGCTGTACCCCATTCATAAGCTTGAGGTTTAAAGGGGCAGGGAATGAATTCGTTCATTCTCTGCCCTTTTTTTATTTGTCGAACATTAAAGGAGGATTACGGCACATGGATCAGCAAACGCTGCAGACACTTGGTTACGAAGAGGTAGTGCAGGAAGTGGCGCGGTACGCGGTTTCTTATGAAGGACGCCGGAGAGCGGCCGCGCTTGCTCCGGAGACGCAGCTGGAGAACGCCGGGCGCAGGCTGGCTGAGACGGCAGAAGCGGCGGCCATTCTTATGAAAGGAGCAAGCGTCCCGCTTCCTTCGCTTGAAGGGATTGAATTTGTCGTCTCCCTGCTCGGCAGCGGCTATTTGTTCGGCGAGCAGGATTTCACTGCAGTCAGCCAGTTTCTGCACAGCTGCGGCCAGCTGAAGAAGTACATGGCAGGCAAAAATGAGCTCGCGCCAGTCATCGCTTCCTACGCGCTGTCTTTATATGAAGAGCAGCAGCTTCAAAGCGAGATCAGCCGCTGTATCCGCCATGGCCGGATTGAGAGCAGCGCCAGCAGAGAGCTGGAGAAGGTCCGCCGCAAGATGGATACGCTGAAGGAACGTATACAGAAACGGATGCAGACTGTTCTGTCCAAGTACAGCTCCATTCTGCAGGAGCACCTCGTCAGCACCCGCGACGGACGCTATGTGATTCCGGTGAAGAAAGAATATTACCGGCAGGTCAAAGGGACGGTGCTGGATCAATCCACGAGCGGGCAGACCGTCTTCGTCGAGCCCGATGAAATTTCATCCATGCAGTTTGAGCTTAATATGCTGGCCGGTGAAGAAGCCAAAGAGGAGGCGAAAATTCTGGCGATGCTGTCGGCGCTTCTGGAATCCTCGGCAGCACAGCTCAAGCAGAACATCGAGATTACGGGGATGTATGATTTTATTTTTGCCAAGGGAAAATACGGCGCGGCCATCGGCGGGCGGAACGTTCCGCTCAACCGGGAGGGCATGATTCGCATCACAGGAGGGAGACACCCCAAGCTGCTGCAGTCCATGGTGCCGCTTGATGTCACACTTGGAGGCTCAGCCAAAGGGATGATCATTACAGGGCCCAACACCGGCGGGAAAACGGTCGTGCTGAAGACGATAGGCCTTCTGACTTTAATGGCCCAGTCCGGGCTGCTTGTACCGGTGGAGGAGGGCTCTTGTCTTGCGGTATTCCGGAACATCAGAGCCGTCATCGGCGACGGACAGAGCCTGGAGCAGTCTCTAAGCACCTTCTCCGCGCAGATTGCCAGCCTGGCGCAGATGCTGGAGACAGCCGACAGCGCAAGTCTTATGCTGATTGATGAGCTGGCGGCAGGGACCGATCCGGCGGAGGGCATGGCATTATCCATCGCCATTCTGGAGGAGCTTGGGGCCAAGGGGGCGGTTATCGCGGTGACCACCCATTTTAACGGCCTGAAGGAGTTTGCGGCGAGAACGCCGGGGTTCCGCAACGCCCGGATGGAATTTGATCCGGTGTCTCTGAAGCCGCTGTACCGGCTCACCCTCGGTGAAGCAGGACAGAGCTACGCGCTTGAAATCGCCCGGCGGCTCGGCATGAGCGAAGGAGTCGTCCGGCGGTCGCGCGAGCTGATGCAGCGGCCGGCTGCGGATGGAAGCGGGCAGGCGGTTGTCCCCGGAGAGAAGCTTCGGGATGAAGAAATGGTGTCTGACCGGACTGACGGGAGCCATTTTGGGTCAGAGGCAGGCAGTCCGCCGGAAGCCCAGGAAGAAGTTCCGGCCGCAGCCGGTTCAGGGGATGAAGCCCCGGTGGAGGAGAAGCAGGGCAGACTCCCATTTCAGGTGGGAGATGCCGTATGGGTGACCTCGCTGAACAGAGTGGGCATTATCTGCGCTTTGGAGGACAGCCGGGGGATGCTCGGCGTTCAGGTGCAGAAGCAGAAGATGACAATCAGCCATAAACGCCTGAAGCCCTATATCAGCCGGAGTGAGCTGTACCCCGGGGAAGATTATGACCTGGATATCGTCTTTGAATCCAAGGAGCACCGCAAGCTGAAGAAGCAGTTCGGCAAACGGCATGTGGAAGGAAGAGCCATTATTAAAGAAAGCGAATAGGAGCCCTTGGCACAAAAAATCCCGCCCCGGCAAACGCCGGAGCGGGTATTCTTTTTACTCAATCAAACTTAACGTGCTCGACCAGCACCTGTACAAAGGCTTCAAGGAAGTGTTTGTCCGTTTCGTCAAACCGGCCTTTCAGCGGACTGTCGATATCCAGCACGCCAATCAGTCTGCCGTCCTGCACAATCGGCACCACAATCTCACTGTTGGACGCCGCGTCGCAGGCGATGTGGCCCGGGAACAGGTTCACATCCTCCACTACAACCGTTTCGCGGTTCTGTGCGGAGGTTCCGCAGACCCCGCGTCCAAGCGGGATGCGGATGCAGGCGGGAAGCCCCTGGAAAGGGCCGAGTACAAGCTCTTGTCCGTCATATAAATAAAAACCCGCCCAGTTAATATCCTGCAGGGTAAAGTTAAGCAGAGCGGAGGCGTTGGCTAAATTGGCTATTACGCTGGGCTCATCATAAATGAGGCCTTTAAGCTGTCCTAAAGCAGATTCATAGACCTGCCCGCGGTCGCCGGCTGGAGCTGCAGCATGAAACATCATCAATCCCTCACTTTCGAAATGTAACCTGTAATAGTAAACACTATACAGGTTTGCAGGGTCTGTCAACCTTGCGGAAAAGTGCTGTCCTATCATCCCCGGCCGCTGTCCGGACTTTAAAGGAGAATGTTTCCTGACTGACTCCAGAGGGTAATAGTTGTCATAATGAAGCCATAGGGAAAGGAGCCGGATCATGCGGGCTGATATTCAGAATTTGTTCATTCGCATTCAAATGCTTCACGATGCCAAAGAGGAGGATTTGAAAGTTAACGATACCCTTTTGGCACTGGAACGCCGCGGCTACCGGATTGGAGAGCGCGAAGTGAAGCTGGAGCTGGAGAAGCTGGTAGAAGACAACTTTTTGACCCCACATGACGATCTTTTTTCTATTACAGGAGCCGGTATTGAGGAGCTGAAGGAAATCCAGTCAGCGCTGGCTGAGCTCAGCAGCTCTGTTCTTGAGGGCGAGGAATCGCAAACAGCCGCCCTGAACAGCGGGAAATAACAGAGCGGAATAAACATCGGAAAATAAGCAGGAAGGCCCGGGGGAACCGGATGGCCTGGAAGAACCGGAAGGCCCGGAAATCGGGGCTCGGAATACCAAAAGCACTCCGTGCGGGGTGCTTTATATTTTTTTTATCTCGGGAAAAGTGATTTTTTGGCATAAGCGTTTATAATTAGGAGGAGGCAAGTCCATTTAGGAAGGGAGGGATGAATCATGACTGCCCAGACCCCTTATTCCGCATTTCAGCCGAATAGGTACAAGAGCCGGGTCAGCGAGGATTTGAACTGCATAATTGAAAGCCTGAGAAGAGAACTCGTTGAGGTTTCGGCAACCAGCGGATTCACCAGTGATATTGTTTTGGAACTGAGTCAGCGTCTGGATAAGTATATCGTCCTTGCCCAAAGACAGATGAAGGTGGAACGCAGGACTGGTCTTGAACATTAATCGTTTGGATACATATAGAAGTTTACGGGGAAGCTGGTTTGACTGCTTGAGGGGATTCGAGCAAAGTATGGAATACGGAAAAGAATAGATTCACAACGTCCGGACCCAGACAGGGAATCGGGCGGTAAAAGACCTGCGGCGCATCTAACGGCCGCAGGTTCTTGTGCTGCCTGAGCTTCCGGCCTGCCCGCTGTCAGCTGCGGAAGCGGGCAGGCCGGCTGACGCTGGGCTTACCGCACCGGCTTCCTTCAGCCTTCCAGCTGGGTGCGGGTCTGCCAGGCCTGCTGGACTGCAGCCACACAAGGCTTTCCGCCGGTTCCCGTTTCGGCCAGTGCCTCCTTACCGGCCTTCTCCGCTTTCCCGGCTTTATCGGCCATCAGGCGATCCTCCTCAAGGCATTCCTCCGCAAAGGACTGAAGCTCCTGTTTGTAGCGTTTGGGATCGGTCGGGTAGGAGGTAGCATGGGTGGCTCCCTGAATCAGGACAAGGCGTTTGGGCCCCGGCTTGGCTTCATACATCTCCTGGCTCATGGACGGCGGAACGTAGCGGTCGCTCGTGCCGTGGATGAAGAGCACAGGCAGCCTGGACTGCTGCACGGATTGAATGGGACTTACCTGCTCAAGCCGGAATCCGGCTTTGGCCTGCAGCTTCCGGTTCAGCAGGCGGATAAAAGGAAAGGCCGGCAGCCGGGCGATCTTGGTCACCTGGTAGCGGATAAGCTTGTGCAGATCGGAATAGGGACAGTCGACTACGGCGAATTTGACAGCCGGGTCGGCTATGCTCAGATATTCCAGAACCGTGCCTCCGCCAAGAGACTGGCCGTGCAGGCCGATTCGGATGTCAGGCCCGTAATGGGCGTGCAGCCAGTGTACCCAGGCCTGCAGATCATATTTTTCCCGGAAGCCGTAGGTGGTGTATTTGCCCTGGCTCTTTCCGTGTCTGCGCTGGTCGATCAGCAGCAGGTTGAACCCTTTCTCTTCGAACATAGCCCCGAATTCGAGAGAAGAGCGCAGAGACATCGTATAGCCGTGGACGATGATGACCCATTTGTCCGAATTTGGATAAGGATGGAACAGCTGCGCGTTCAGCATTAGGCCGTCGGCAGAGGTGGTCTGGACTTCTCTTGACGCCATCGAATCATATTTTTCCTTGGTAAACAGGCCTGTTCTGAGCAGGTAGTCAAGCAGGCTCTCGTCGGGATAACGGTACAGGCGCATTTGGGTGACCATACGAAACGCGTAGCGGGTAATTCCGCTGATTAACAGCCAGAGGGCAATCAGGCAAACGGCGGCGATGGCGGCAATCATAGAACAATCCCCCTTTATTCTCACAAGCTCATCACATATTCATGCCCAAAATAAGGAACTTTATTTCACGTATTTTGACCGTTCTTTGCGGTGCCGGATGCAGCATTAGGTACAGACATTGGTACAGATATTGGGACAGACATAGGTGCAGTTACAGGAGCAGATGCAGGAGCAGACTCAGGTACAGGTGCAGACAAAGATCGGAATTTGTTGCGGAATTTGATGCGGATCAGCGGCGGCTTCAAGGCGCCGGAATTTTCTTCAGTCCATGGGCTGCCAAGCCTTGGACTTTTTAACTATTGTAACAAAGCCGCAGAGGATTGGCGACATTCTACAGTCATCAGATTTTCACCCTTTGACGTGCCGTCCCTGTATATGTTTGAATTTGCAATAGCAGTCTTAAGTAAAGGAGCGCCGCTGATATGGAGTATCGCTGTAACGGACAAATCCCGGTGCTTGAGAGTACGCGGCTGGTGCTGCGCCGGCTGGAAGAATCCGATGCGGAGCAGCTGTACAAATACTGGAGCGATCCGGAGGTCGTCAAATTTATGAACGTGCCTCCTTTTGCGGATGCCGCAGACACGCAGGAAATGATCCGGTGGCTCAACCTGCTGGCCGAGACGGAGGATACCCTCCGCTGGGGCATTGAGGTCAAATCAACCGGGAGGCTGATCGGGAGCTGCGGATATAATACCTGGCAGCTGTCGGGTACGTACCGCGCGGAGATCGGCTATGAGCTCGGCCGTGAATACTGGCAGCAGGGCTATATGTTTGAAGCGCTCGAGGCCATGTTCAGGTTTGGCTTTGAAACGATGGGGCTGAACCGGATTGAAGCCCTGACTTTTCCGGAAAATACCGCCTCCATCTCCCTTCTGCAGAAGCTGGGCTTCAGCCGTGAAGGGCTGCTCCGGGAGTATCAGAAGGACGGGGACCGGTTTGTAGATTTATTCATATTCTCCCTCCTTCGCAGGGAATGGGAACGGGAACGGGAGGTTGATTAAAAATGACGAGGGCTGCAGATTCGGATTTAACTCAGCTGAATCAGAATCAGGCATCGCACCGAGGGCTGCATCAGGCACCGGACAAGACACCGGACAAGACACCGGACCAGGAATCAGGTGAAAAATTGCCGATGAACGCTGCCGGTCAGAGCGGACCGGGAGACAGAAGAAATGCCGCTGAACGCTCCCTATTGTCCCGGACGGACCCGCTCAGCAAGCTGATTATGCTGCTCTGCGCCGCTGCGCTTGCCGTTCACATCAGCCGGCCGCTGGCTTCGGCGGTATTATTGGGCCTCCTGTGGGCGGCCTCGTTCTGGCTGGCGCGGATGCCGCTCAGGAATACCGCTTCAAAAATGGCGGTCATCGCCCTGTTTGCCGTGCCGCTGTTTGTGCTGACGGTGCTTGCGTCTCCCTCGGGCAGATTATACGCCGGAATCGGTCCGGTTGAGATAACCTCAGGCGGTGTGGAGGACGGCCTGACCGTTGCTTTGCGGCTGGGCGTGCTGTTTCTATCCTCGATGATCTATATTGAGACAACCGAGCCCAGGGATTTTATATATATGCTGGCCCGCTGGTTTAGGGTTCCTTACCGGCTTGCCTTCGGCATTTCCGTTGCGCTTGCCTTTATCCCTCTCCTTGAGCAGGAAGGAAGAGTAGCTGCAGCAGCCTCGGCTATCCGGAGCGGCCGTCCGCCGGAGGGGCTGAAGGAGCGGATTGCGCGGATGCGCCGTTTGGCGGGCGGGCTGTTCACAGCCTCCGTGCGCCGGGTGCAGCAGACTGCCGGGGCGATGGATGTGAAAGGCTTCGGGGCCTATGAACAAAGGACTTTTCTGCATGAAATCACGCTTTCGCGCTGGGGTTTAAGTGCTGCGATTTGCGGTTTGGCAGCCACAATCGGGTTTTGGTCCGTCGTATGAGCCGTATGACGGGCTTGTCTTTTTCCACGGGGAGATTTCCGAATTCCTTTGAATTTTAAAAAATAGGTCTTGACGCCTCTTGATTGTTAACCTAAATTATACGCAGTGGTTAACAATTGGAAAACGGGAGGCGCATTATGAATCAATCTTTGAGCAATCAGCCATCTTCTCAATCATTTTTTGCCCGGTTTACAACTCTGGATATCGTCCTTATGGCGATGCTGGCGGCTGCAAATGCCGTCATGACGGTGTATTTGT
The DNA here is from genome assembly GCF_005869875.1 of Paenibacillus pinistramenti. Lineage (GTDB taxonomy): Bacteria > Bacillota > Bacilli > Paenibacillales > Paenibacillaceae > Fontibacillus > Fontibacillus pinistramenti. The sequence continues at coordinate 45,873 of NZ_VAWG01000007.1, read as the reverse complement.
CTCAGGTCAACCAGCTGCTTAACAGCCTCGGCGGGCCGATCGCCACCTCCACCACAACCGGTTTATACATGGTCTACGGTCTGCTGGCGGTTTATATTATCCGCAAACCCGGGACCGCGCTTATTACATACGGCATCGGCGGCGTCGTGCAGGCCTTTATGGGCTCGGCTTACGGAATCGCCTCCTGCTTTGCGGCTGCGGCCTGTTATCTGGTCGTCGCAGAGGTATATTTTGCGCTGACACGCTACCGGAAATGGAATCTCGGGGTACTGATGGGCGCCGGCGCGGCGCTCGTGCCGATCTGGTTCTATGTCGCGGCCCACATGTTCGGCTATACGAAGTGGGATACCAGCGTGCTGCTCATCGCTTTGGTTGTGCGGATACTGAGCGGAGCCGTTCTTTGCGGCCTGCTGACAAAGTGGCTCGGCACAGGGCTGGTGAAATCGGGACTGCTGCTTCGTTTTGCAGCGGCCAAACGCGAAGGGGCCTGATATGAACCGCGGAGAAATCAGCGTTGAAGACGTTACTTACTCTTACAATAGAGAGGGGCCGTTCATTCTGGACGGCCTTTCTCTGCATATCCGGGCGGGTGAAAGAGTCCATATCGCCGGACGAAGCGGCAGCGGCAAATCCACGCTGCTTCAGCTGCTGACCGGACAGCTCCCGCATGCCGGGAAGGACGGCCTGACTGGCGGGATCCGGGTTGGGGGCATTGACCCCGCCATGGCTGGAACTGCCGGCAGGGCAGAGGTCATCAGCGCCTTGTTTCAGGATCCTGACGCCCAGCTGGTCCAGGGGATTGTGGAGGACGAAATCGCCTTCGGTCCGGAAAATATGCAGGTGCCGCCAGAGGAGATCAGGCAGCGGGTCGAAGAGGTGCTGCGCGGCGTGAACCTGGTGCCGCTCCGGCACAGCCGGGTTCACGAGCTGTCCGGCGGCCAGCGGCAGCGCGCCGCCGCCGGAGCTGTTTTGTCCATGCACACGCCTATCGTGGTGCTGGACGATCCCTTCGCGCGGCTCGACAAAGCCGCGCAGCAGCAGCTGCTCAGCCTGCTGGACAGGCTGAGCGCCGCGGGCCGCACCGTCATTACGGTGTCGGCCCGGATCGACGCAGCCGCCGCCGCGGCGCAGCGGCTGGTCGTGCTGGACGGCGGGCGTGCCGTGCTGGAGGGCACGCCCGCCGTGCTGCTGCGCAGCGGGGAGGCCCGCGCCCGCCTCGCCGCGCTCGGCGTGCTTCCGGCTGCGCCGCCGTCGGCATCCTCGGCATCGCCGCCGCGATCGCCGTCACCAACGGCGTCACGGCCCTCGGCCAAGCCGGCATCCTCACCGTTCTCGCCGCCGCCGTCCTCGCCAGCTGCACCCTCGCTGGACTCATCGCCGCCGCCATCATCCGCACCTGCATCCTCGCCGCCGCCGCAGCCCCCCTCAGCCGCTACCCCGGCAGACCGGCTGCTGGAGCTGCGCGGCCTGCGCTTCCAGTACCCTTCGGGCGCTGAGGCGCTCAGGGGCGTGAGCCTGCACCTTGGCGCGGGGCAGATGGGGCTGCTCTGCGGCGAGAACGGGTCCGGCAAGACTACGCTGTCCCGCCTGCTGATCGGCCTGCTTCGGGCACCCAAAGGCATGCTGTTCCTGGACGGGATGGACATCGGCCGGATGAAGGCGGCGCAGCTTGCCCGCCATGTTGGCTATGTTTTTCAGGAGCCTGCGCATCAGTTTGTGACCGGAAGCGTGCTGGAGGAGATGCTCTTTGAGCCGCTGTCTCTGCTGAAGCTCCGCGTGCCGAAGCAGTGGCAGGGGGATGCGGGGAGCCGCTTGGAATGGGCGCAGGAGCAGCCTGCGCTGAAGCCGTATCTGGAGCGGGCAGGACTGCTGCTCAGGGAGGCGGGGCTTTCCTCAAAGGCGTACTTGTCCCCTTATCTGCTCAGCGGCGGTGAGCAGCGTCTGCTGGGCGCGGTTGTCCAGTTTATGGTTCCCAAGCTTCTGTATGTGCTCGATGAACCGACAGCAGGGACGGACTTTGCCTCGGCCGGCCTGCTCGCCCGGCTTTGCCGCCAGGCGGCGGATGAAGGCGCAGGACTGCTGCTCATTACGCATGAGCCGGAGCTTTTTAACGAATATGCCGATATAAGGTTTCAGCTGGATAAGGGCCGGCTGCGCTGACGCATAAAATCAGCCGCCTCTCCGCATTTTATAGAAAAAGGGGAGGTGGATATATTGGATAAACCGCTGCAAATGGATCAGCATACGCTCGTTCAGGCCTGGCAGGAGCAGCTGCCCAAAATGCTCGGGCCCGGCGATTCCATGAAGGTTCTGGCGGATAACGCGAACCCGCAGGCAATCTGCGTGCACATTAATGCCGCAGGCCATCAAATGTATGGATTGGACTTCAGATGCACTTATGAGGATACGAGAGAGGTAAACGTGGCGCTGCTCGACGTCGAGAAGGCCGGACGCTCCATCGACGAGCATAACGCTACGGTTAAGGAGCTGGTCAACGACTACAGACGCCATATCCATGAATGCGCCCAAGTGCTGCATAACGTTACCGATCCTTCCTAAACTGGAGCAAAGGAGACCCATCATGACCAAAGCCAAAGGCGGAGTCGACAAGAATCTGCAGAACGAAGTGGAAGCGCTGGAGATCACCGCAGTGAACAGCCATCATGCCCAGCAGCTCAATCAGGACCGCAATGACCGCAGGCACATCACCAGCGAGCACCGGGACAAGAACACCGATCTGGACCCGTCGCATTCCTGATTGAAAGGCTTAACCCCGCTCATTTAGCGGAAAATAACGGAAAAATCCTTCGGATCTCAAAGTCCGGAGGATTTTTTTTAGCAGATCAGCAGGTCCTGCAGCCCGTCAGTCAGAGATGTGGTCTGGCCTGGCGGCAGGCAGCAGTCTATTTGCAGTCTTATTCGCAGTCTTATTTGCGGGGCAGGGGCGGCAGCTTCTCGGCTTCCATACCCATCTTCTTGAGCAGCTCGATCATCACTTTCTTCTCACTGTCGTTCAGGCCGCTCAGGGCGTGGTCAATCCGGTCCTCGAATTCAGGATACAGCTGATCCATCAGCTCTTTGCCTTTTGGCGTCAATTCAGCAAAAATCACGCGCCGGTCGCGCGCACAAGGAGTGCGGTGCAGCAGTCCCCCGGCTTCCAGCTTGTCTATTACATACGTAACATTTCCGCTTTGAAGCAGGAGCTTGGCCCCGATCTGCTGAATCGGCTGCGGCCCTTTGTAGTACAGAACCTCCAGCACGGAAAAAGCCGTAGGGTTAAAGCCCTGAAGCTTGCTGGCCGTTACGGCATGCTCGTTCACGCTTTTGAAAGACTTTGCAAGGACCCTGTACAAATGCAGAGACAATTCCGCTTGTTGCTCCTCAGTTTTCAACATGTTAATCCCGCCTTATTTAAAGTTTTCCCTTAATTGAACAAAGGTTGTTAGAGCTTTTGTACCTGTATCTTAATTCAGAGCCCCGGGTTGGAAAAATATAATTTATCACAATTTGGGCTAAATATTTTTTCACAGACCTTCTAGCTTCAGACGGTGTAAAAATACAGCCTCCAGGTCCCGCCAAATCCGCCCCCGGACGGATGGATACTTTCCGAAATCTTCCTACAATGGGGATATCAATCAAACGGGAGTGGATTTTCGGATGAATACCGCTAATGATGACAGTTCGGCAGGAGGCCATGCACCGGAAGGCAGTCTGGCTGCGGAGCCGCTGCTCAAAAACCGCAAATACTTATCGCTGCTGGGCTCGCAGATCGTGTCCAATCTCGGCGAATGGCTGACGATTCTGGCGATTTTGACCTTGGTCGGATTAAAATGGGATGCTACCCCATGGCAGATAACAGGCGTCACGCTGTGCATGCTGCTCCCCGTGCTGATCGGCGGGCCGCTCGCAGGCATGCTGGCCGACAGGGTTGAGCGCAAGAAGATCATGATCTGGGCGGATTTGATCCGGATTTTTGTGGTGCTTGGAATGGCTTTTGTCCAGGAGCTGTGGCAGCTGTATCTGCTGCTGATTGCCAAGAGCGCCTTTGACGTCATGTTCGGGCCTGCCAAAAGCGGCAAGATCAAGGAAATCGTCCCCCGCGCACAGCTGGAGCAGGCCGTATCCTACAGCGCCATTATCGAGCAGAGCTGCAAAATCGCCGGTCCCGCCCTTGGCGGCCTGCTGACCGCTCTCTTTGGCCTTCAGGCCTGCTTTATGCTGAACGCGTTAACCTTCCTGATTTCAGCTTTATTCTTATTCCGGGTGCCTGTGCGCAGCCAGCTGGCGCTGCCCGGGGCAGGAGAGTCCGGCCGGGCGCAGCATTTGGGCAGAGAAGCGGATGCCGGCAAGAGCAGGCAGAGCTTCCTGAGCGAACTGGCCGGCGGTCTGCGGACCATCGCCGCTATTCCTGTAATCGCCTATGGACTGGCTGCGCTGGCGCTGGTGCTGGCGGTTCTGCAGATTGCGGATTCGCAGACGGTCGTCTTGTTCCGTGAGATTCCGAATGTGCCGGACGACATGCTGGGCTGGTGCATCGCGTTAAGCGGCGTCGGCACCCTTGCTGCTGCCGTCATCGTCCGCCTGCTGAAATCCTGGTCGCCGCTGGCCAAGATGGGATTTGGCTCGGCCTTGATGGGCGTTGTGTTCTATCTGGCCAGCCTGCTTGCCCAGTATGGCGATTTCAGCAGCTGGACCGGAATGGCGGAAATGATTCTCTCCTTTATGGTTGTAGGGCTTGGGGCAGGCATGACCTTCATTCCCTTCCAGACGGAGCTGCAGAAACGGACACCGGAACGGCTGACAGGCCGCGTGTTTGGCACGGTCAACAGCGTTATATCCTCCGCTTCCCTCGTCGGGCCGTTGATCGGCGGCTATCTGGTTACCGCCTTCGGTGCTTTCACGGCGTTTAAAATCTCGGGGATGCTGGTCGCTCTGCTGGGCCTCGTGCTGCTGGGCGGCAAAGCGGTTATTCTGAAGAAAGATCAAATGGCTGCAGTTAAGCTGGAGGGAGAGAAGGCTGCAGCAGCCGTTCCGGGGCATGCAGGTTAAGCAGATCCAGCCTCAGGTCAAGCCGTTCGTGCTGACCGTCTGACCGGGCTGACCGTCTGACCGGGCTGACCGTCTGACCGGATTGATCGTCTGACCGGATTGATCGTCTGACCGGATTGATCGTCTGACCGGACTAACCGCGCCTAACCGCACCGGAAAAAGCACCGCCATAAAAGCGATCCCGGCATCCTGCCTTTTGCGGATGCCGGGATCGCTTTTATCATTCAGCTGCGCCATAACGCGCGGGAGAGATCGTGAGCATGGCGGATTTAAGGCAGGGGAAGGGAAAAAAGGAAGAAAGGAAGAAGAGGGAAAAGAATAGGGGAAAGAATAGGGGAAAGAAGCGGGCCGGGGAGAGGTTATCCCCGCCCCCGGCTCAAAGCCGCTTCCCCGGCGTGGGCGCCGGCCGCATGTCCGGTTGAGAACGCTGCGGTAATGTTATAGCCGCCGGTATAGCCGTGGACATCGAGGATCTCCCCGCAGAAATAGAGGCCGGGCATCAGCTTCGACTGCATCGTGCCGGGGTCGATTTCCTTCAAATGGACGCCGCCGCCGGTCACGAAGGCCTCTTCAAACGGCCGGGTGCCGCTGGCCTGGAGGCGGAAAGATTTTACGGCAGCTGCAAACGCCTGCCACGGCTCCTTCGGCAGATGCTCGAAGGTCGTATCCGGCGAAAGCTCCGCTTTCTTGAACAAAACAGGCAGCAGCCGCTCGGGAATGGTGCCTTTAAGGACGTTCTTCAGCGTCTTCTTCGGCTCCGCCTGAACGAGCCCGCGCAGCCAGGAGCCGGCTTCATCCGGAGAGCGGTCAGGGAACAGGTCAATCGCCAGCGTCACCTCCGGAATGCGGTGCTTTCTGCGGACCTGGCGGATAAACTGGCTGCAGCGCAGCGCGATGGGGCCGGATACTCCAAAATGCGTGAAGATCATATCCCCGCGGTGCGCGATAACCTTCTTGCCTTTAGGGTCCAGCACCGCAAGCTCGACGTCGCGAAGCGACAGGCCCTGCAGCTCCCTGTTTTGGATAAAAGCTTCTGCCGAAGTGATCGGAACCTCTGTCGGATAAAGCTCGGTTATCGTATGGCCGGCGGCTTCCGCCCAAGGGTAGCCATCTCCCGTAGAGCCGGTGTGAGGGACGGAGCGGCCGCCTGTAGCCACGATAACGGCAGCAGCGCCGATTTCCGCGCCATCCTGCAGCTTTACGCCCTGGATGCCCTCTTCGCCGTATAATAGGCTTTTTACAGGAGAGTTCACGCGCATCTCCACCCCCAAGGCCGAAGCTTTGCCAATCAGGGCTTCCACCACCGTCTTGGCCTTGTCCGATACGGGGAACATTCTGCCGTTATCCTCTTCCTTCAGCCGGATCCCCAAGCCTTCGAAAAAGTCTATGATTTCGGAGCTTCCGAATCGGTTAAGTGAACTATATAAGAAACGGCCGTTTCCGGGAATAAACCGGATCAGTTCATCCGTATCTTTAGCGTTGGTTACATTGCAGCGGCCGCCGCCGGAAATGCCAAGCTTCCGGCCCAGCTTGTCTCCTTTATCAAGCAGAAGGACCGATGCCCCCTGCTCCGCGGCTGCTATGGAAGACATAAGCCCTGAGGGGCCTCCCCCGATCACGATTACATCGTATTTATTCATACATAATCCTTTCCTTGTTGAAGTGTAGCCATCCTGAAGACCAATTCGGCCAGTCCGGCAAACTTTGATGATCTGATTAGATGGTTCCAAATAACCCGGATAAAGTCAACCCTGACAGCTATAATAACAACCACGCCTGGATAAAGCAGCCTTTGTTAATTTTCCTGTCTTCTGGAGTAAGTATTATTGTAAAATATTGTCGCTTGTGCTTTAATTCAATTGAATAGGTGTCTATACATCCCGTTTAAGGAGGGATAATTATTGAGCGCAGTTCAGGAAATGCTGTTTCTGTTTCTGCTCGCTCTGACGCCGGGAATCTTGTTCCCGCTGCTGTTTGAGAGGGCAGATGCCTTGTTCCTGAGAGAACCTGGACTGGACAGGCAAAGAGGCTATCACGTTGTACTGGCGGTAACCTGTGCGATAAGTATGATTTTCTCCTCCATATACACCACAGAACTTTTCGGTATTATTCCGCTGTCCTATGGAATGGTCCCTCTCTTTACAGCTATGCTATATGAGAAGTTCGCTTATTCGGCTGTTCTGGCCGTGCTGCAGCTCGTCTTATTCACGGTTTTTCAGGAGTTTTGGACCTTATCGAATTTTCTGCTGGACACGGGATTGCTGATCTTCCCGCTCGTGCTGATGTCGCGAACCAGGTTTCTTGTATTGACCCGCACAGGGAAGTCAGGCATGCTGGCTATATTTATTTTAGTCGGTTCACTGCTGTCGGCAACATCCCCTTTTTATTTACATAAGGAGAGCTTGGCAAATCACTCTTCTTTAGCTTTTGCGCTCTATTCCAATATACTGCTCATGATCGTGGCGGGAATTATTCTGGTTTATATTATTGAAGATACATTAGATAAGCATAAGAGTCGCCTTCAAGTCGAAGCATTGTCCAGCCGGTATTACCGGGAAGAGGAGAAGATGCAGCAGATGATGGACGCCGCGCCTCTTTCAGTGGTGCTGCTGGACCGGGAGGGCCGCGTTACCATGCTGAACCAGACCTTCCTGAAGCTGCTCCGCCAAACGGACCCGGGCGCCTCAGGCAGAGATTTGCTGGGGCTTCCGCTGGAGCCGGTGCTGGAATCCCTGCAGATCAAGACCAAGCAGCTGCAGGACGGGCTTGCAGCGCTGATAAGGAGTCAATCCCCCGTGAGCGAGCTGGTTCAGATTCAGGACACCACTCTGTTTACCAGTATTTCCCCTATCCTCAAAAGGCATTCTGATGAAGCGATCGGGGCAGTCGTCGTGGTGCAGGATATTACGGAGCTGGAGACCCTGCGGCTTGAGCTCAGGCACGTGGACCGTCTGAGCCTGGTAGGGCAGATGGCGGCCGGGATTACGCACGAAATCCGGAACCCGATGGCCGTGGTGCGGGGCTTTCTGCAGCTGATGAGGGAGAAGAGTCCCGATTCCCTGGACCATTATTACCGGATTGTACTGGAAGAGCTGGACCGCGCGAACGGAATTATCAACGACTTCTTGTCGCTGGCCCAGAACCGGCCTGTCCGGAAGGAACCGACCTCGCTGGATGCCATCATCCACGAACTGACCCCTTTATTATGGGCGGACGCCAACTTAAGGGGACAGAGCATCGAGGTGAAGCTGGACGAGGAAGTTCCGCTGCTGGAGCTGAATCCGAAAGAAATCAAGCAGCTTATCCTTAACCTGTGCCGCAACGGCATGGAGGCCATGGAGGACAAGGGGCTGCTAACGCTGGAGACGCGGAAGGTTGCGGCAGGCGTTGAGCTGCTGGTCAGCGACACCGGGCCGGGCATCCCGCCGAACAAGCGGGAGAATCTGTTCCAGCCGTTCTTTACGACGAAAGCGAAGGGGACAGGGCTTGGCCTGGCGCTCTGCAAAAGCATTGTGGAACGTCACAACGGCCGGGTGAGCGTCGAATCCGAGGTTGGCGTCGGTACGACGTTCGCGGTTCTTTTCCCCGATCCGGGCCGGCCAAACTGAGCCCTGCTGTAAGAGGATGGATGAGTTGATTTCCTCTTTTATGAAGGTATAATAAAATAGAATCGGCAAAATAAAACTTTGCCGGAGTATGGCAAGCCAAGCATAAGGAGTGATATTGAAATGGCAATGTCTTTTGACCAATATATGAGAGATATGGTTCAACCGATGAGAGACGAGTTGACCTCTGCCGGAATTCAAGAGCTGCGCACCCCTGATGAAGTGGAAGAGAAGTTCTCCTCCATGAAGGGTACGGCTCTGGTAGTCGTGAATTCGGTGTGCGGCTGCGCCGCAGGCCAGGCACGTCCGGGAGTAGTGGAGGCGCTGCAGCATAGTGTTGTGCCGGACCAGCTCTATACCGTGTTCGCCGGACAGGATAAAGAAGCCACTGCGAAAGCGCGCGAATATTTCGCTCCGTACCCGCCGTCTTCTCCATCCGTAGCCTTGATGAAAGACGGAGAGCTCGTTCATTTTATCGAGCGTCATCAAATTGAAGACCACTCTGCGCTTGAAATTGCAAGTGACCTGACAGCGGCCTTCGATCGTTTCTGCAAATAAATAAACTGCCTTGAATATCATAATGCGCCCTGCCCTCTGCATGATCTCTGTTTCATGCTGCGGCAGGGCGTTAAGTTATACATATACACTTAATGATAAGGATAAGGAGTGAGCCGTAATGAGCTTGCAGCAGGAGATTATTGAGAAGCTGGGCGTGAAGCCAAGCATTGACCCGGCAGCTGAAGTACGCAAACGTGTTGATTTTCTCAAAGAATATGTAACCCGCTCCAATACGAAGGGGCTGCTGATTGCCATCAGCGGCGGCATTGACAGCGCAGTAGCTGTGGCCCTTTGCAAACAGGCTACTGACGAGCTGACGGCTGAACAAGGCGAGGAATATATCACGCTGGGAGTCTTCCAGCCGTACGGAGAGCAGGTAGATATCCAGGACAGCTACGCTGTGGCGGAGAAATTTAACCTGAAGAACGTGGCGGAGACCAATATTCAGGAAGCCGTCGATGAAGTGGCGCTGGAGGTGGAGCATGGGTTGAAGAAGCTCGGCCAGTCCCGTCATATGACCTACCAGGGCAAAGGCAACATTAAAGCCCGGATGCGGATGGTAGCGCAGTACGCTCTTGCCTTTGAGCTTCATCTGCTCGTTGTCGGCACAGACCATGCTTCCGAGGCGCTGACCGGCTTCTACACCAAATGGGGCGACGGCGCCGTTGACATTACACCGCTCAGTTCCCTCAATAAACGCCAAATCCGTCAGGTCGCTGCGTATGTGGGTGTTCCGCAGTCCGTGCTGGATAAGGCCCCGACTGCCGGACTTTGGGAAGGCCAAACCGACGAGGGAGAGCTCGGCGTAAGCTACGACGACAACAGTGATTATCTGGAGGGCAAGGAGATCAATCCGAAGGCCAAAGAAATCCTGGAGAGCTTCTATAAGCGGACAGAGCACAAGCGGAGCACCATTCCAGGGATTTAATTGAATAAAAAGGTGAAAAGCTTCCCGGCAATTATGCGGGAAGCTTTTTTTAATGCGGGCGCTGCCGCCGGCTTGATCAAGTGTATGAAAGCGACCGCTTGGACTCAGTTGACCGTTCGGACTCAGCTGACCGTATTGGCGGCAGGCTTAACCGGAACATAAATGTCCATTTGCTTGCCGGTCTCGGTCATGCAGCGCTCGTCATACCATTCAATCTCGGGCGCCTTGGCATGCTCAAACCCGGAGGAAGAGAACCATTCGCTGAAAATGTAATTCCAGGTGTTTTGAATCGTATCCGTGAACTGGTCCGCATCCGCCTCAGGGGTCGTAAATACGGCATATTCGTGCTCCGGAAGATGATATTCCACCAGGCCGTCCGGAACTGCCGTTCCGGGAGCTGCCTCATAGCCGATTACATAACCGAACCTGCCGTCTTCGGTACTTTCCGTGCAGACGCCGAGCTCAACGTTCCGGAGCTTGCCGGGGATGTTCTCCCACAGCTTATTTTTCATGTAGTGCTGCCAGAAGGCGGGGATGTCCTTGTTGTTCTGCGAGTTATCCACGGTGGTTTCGATCCGGTAGCCGATGATACGGGAAGCCGGCAAAGTGACGAGCTTATAATCCATATTCCAATCTCTCCAATCGCGGGACAGCCGGCCGTCTTTGGCGGCCGCCATCAGATTTATGGGGGAAGGCAGTGCAAGCAGGGCGTGAGGCAGCGTGACGGCAGCTTCGTTTCTGCGCAGGTCGGACGGCATGATGCCGAAGGCTTTGCGGAAGTTGCGCGAGAAGGTCTCCGGGCTCTGGAAGCCGCATTCCAGCGCAATATCCAGCAGCTTGCGGTCGGTCTCCCTGATCAGGGAAGCAGCCCGGACCAGCCGCCTGCTGCGGATGTAGCACATGACTGTCATACCGGTAAAGAATTGAAACAACCGGTGAAAATGGTACTCCGAATAATGCGCCAGCTCCGCAAGCCGTCTGAGCGTCAGCTCATCCGATAAATGGCTCTCGATGTAGTTGATGATGCCCTGTATAATCGCTTTGTTGTTCATGAACATCCTCCAGACCGGTCATGGTTCTAGTATAGAAGAAGAGGAAGGCGGCTTCTTGACGATTTTTGCTGATACGGTTTCAGGCTGTCTGTTCAAGGCTGCGCAAGGCGACCAAAGCCTCGGGAAAAATCTGTTGGTTAATTATACCATGCGCCCTGCGGGGGCTCGCATCCCCCGGTTTGTCCTGCTACAATGAAGCGTAGATTGCGGAAGGTTGACTTATTTATCTGGACTGCGTGCGTGGATGCCGGTTCTGGGAGGAAGTGCTGGATTTGATATATGGGATTGGCCATGATGTGGTCGAGATTGCGCGGATGGGAACAATTCTGCAGCGCAGCTCGGGCGGCCGCTTTCTGGAGCGGATACTGACGCCAGCCGAGCGTGCGCTGCCGGGAGCGGCCGGCAGAACGGCCGAATTTGCGGCCGGCAGATTTGCGGCGAAGGAAGCGGTGTCCAAAGCTTTCGGCTGCGGGATCGGAAGCAAGCTGGGCTTTGAGGATATAGAAATTCTGCCCGATGCCTCGGGCAAACCATCGGCTGCGCTCAGCGCGGCGGCCTGGGCAAGGCTCGGATGGGGCGAGAGCGGCCGGGAGCTTTTCAACATTCATATCAGCATTACGCATGAACGCAGCCTGGCTTCAGCCTTCTGTGTGGTGGAGCAGCGTTAGCATGCAAGATTATCATCAAAGGGAGCGAACAGACAGAGTGTCCGAAACGAATATAGAGCAGTATTTCAGTCATAAATTGCTGGACTGGTATGAGACCGCCAAACGGGATCTGCCTTGGCGCAGACAGCGGGACCCTTATTATATCTGGGTATCGGAGATTATGCTGCAGCAGACCAGGGTGGATACGGTCATTCCTTATTTTCAACGGTTTATTGAACGGTTTCCCACCTTGACGGATCTCGCCCTGGCCCCGGAGGAAGAAGTGCTGAAATGCTGGGAAGGGCTGGGGTATTATTCCCGTGCCCGCAATCTGCAGGCAGCTGCCCGGCAGGTAGTGGAGCTGCATGGAGGCAGGGTGCCGGACGACAAAGCATCTGTTTCAGCTTTAAAAGGAGTTGGGCCGTACACGGCCGGTGCCATCCTCAGCATCGCCTTCGGCCAGCCGGAGCCGGCGGTCGACGGAAATGTCATGCGGGTATTGTCCCGCTATTTCCTGCTTGAGGATGACATCGCCAAGCCGGCAGCACGCGTGAAGATGGAGGCGCTGGCAGCGCGGCTGATCCCGGAGGGAAGGGCGTCCGACTTCAATCAGGCGCTGATGGAGCTTGGCGCGCTGGTTTGCACGCCGAAGTCGCCGCACTGCCTCACCTGCCCGGTGATGGAGCACTGCCAGGCGCGGATCGCCGGCATGGAAGCGCAGCTGCCGGTCAAGACCAAAGCGAAGAAGCCGCGCCCGGAGTTCAGGCTGGCGGCTTTGGTCGAGGGGACCGGCGCGCAGGCCGGCCGCGTGCTGGTGCGTCAGCGCGCGGCCTCGGGGCTGCTCGCACGCATGTGGGAGCTGCCCCATGTCCTGGCTGCGGAGGACCAGCCAGGGGAAGGCGGCGGCCTGCCGGAAGGTCCGGCGATGGACCGGCTGGCCGCCGCCCTTGCGGCCGAAGGGCTTCCGGCCCGGCCGCTCGGCCTTTATATGGAAGCGGAGCACACCTTCAGCCATATCCACTGGAACCTGCGCGTGTTCAGGTTCCAGCAGGCTGAAGCGTGTGACGCTTCCCTGGGGCTGATGGCCGCGGAAGCAGGCGCGGCCTATGAAGCCGGCGGCGGAGGCCGGGGGGACAGCAGCCCCGCGGGCGGCTCTGCTGCCCCTGCCCTTACGCCGCCCTCCCCCTCGCGCTGGATTACGCGCGAGGATATGGAAGAGCTGGCGTTCCCCAACGTCTTCCTGCGGATTCTGAATCACTATTTCGATGAGCAGGAAGAGAGCGGGGAAGAGCTTTAGAGCTATCGGATAAGCCCGAGATCATCTCGGCGATCGACATACAGGAAAGGCCCTCATCCACAGGAGATGAGGGCCTTCCTTATTATGCCGCATACGCTCAGCCGCATACGCGTTCCCGCTTCCAAGCAGGCTTATTTCGCCGCGAGATAACGCTTGTTCACTTCATCCCAGTTGATCACATTCCAGAAGGCTGCGATGTAATCCGGGCGTTTGTTCTGGTACTTCAGATAGTAGGCGTGCTCCCAAACGTCAAGGCCGAGGATCGGCGTCAGGCCTTCCATCAGCGGGCTGTCCTGGTTCGGTGTGCTGGTTACGGCCAGCTTGCCGTCCTTGCCTACGACCAGCCACGCCCAGCCGCTGCCGAAGCGCGTCGTAGCCGCTTTGGTGAACTCCTCCTTGAATTTGTCGTAGCCGCCCAAATCGCTGTCGATTGCTGCGGCTACCTCGCCGGTCGGCGCTCCGCCGCCGTTTGGACCGATCACAGTCCAGAACAGGGAGTGGTTGGCATGGCCGCCGCCGTTGTTGCGGACGGCTGTGCGGATATTTTCCGGAACCGTGCCAAGATTTGCGATCAGCTCTTCGACGCTTTTGCTCTGCAGCTCGGGTGCGCTTTCGAGTGCATTATTCAGGTTCGTTACGTACGTATTGTGATGGCGGTCGTGGTGAATATTCATCGTCTGCTCGTCAATGTGAGGTTCAAGTGCGTTTGCAGGATAAGGAAGTGCCGGTAATTCATAAGCCATTGCGAATACCTCCTGAGCTTTGGAATAGGTTGATTAACTCTCAAGGAGCGTGCCTTAGGCAGGCGTCCCCAGAGCGGCCGGATATCCATATCTGGAAAAAAGGCCTTCATTATATTAACCAAATTTCAGGAAATCCAAACCATTTAGAGGCGCTGACTGCCTTTTTCCCCGCAGAAAAAAATGCAGCTTCGCAGCTGGTTGCCCCGCCGCTGATCACCTTTGTTATCCCAATGTTAATAGAGTGTAAAAGCCGTATTTTTCCGCCAATTCCTTTATTAACATCGAGTTAATCCTCACAGAAAATGTAAGCGTTTAATATAAAGCGCTTTCAGAAGAAAAAGCGTGTAATCGGGAGATAAGTATGGTTTAATTACTATAGACACCGATATTTATCGGTTTTTGTCACGATTTCCGGTTCTGATTTGTGTAAAGGTCGTCCTGTATTTTTACATAAATCTATCATGCACAAGAAGAGGGAGATTAGAAGCATGCGCGTTCGTTCCTTTCAGTTGAGCGATGTCACCAAGGTGACAGACCTATTGCAGGTTTCATTGTCTGAAGAATGTTACGAAGACACCAGACGTGCTTTTGCAAGACAATTGTCTTTCGATTCAGAACTGATTATGGTTGTGGAAGAGGAAGAGGGAATTATCGGTGCGTTAATCGGAACGATTGACCAGAACCTGGGCTGCATTTACCGGGTTGCCGTTCATCCTGAACACCGCCGGCGCGGTGTAGGGAAAGCTCTTGTACAGGCTATGGAGCAGCGGTTCCAGCAGCGCAATGTGAGCAGCATCATGATTGCAGGCGATGAACATAACAAGGCTGCTATGCCGCTTTATGAAGCAATGGGGTACGCAGGCCGGATGCTGGAAGCTTTCCAGAAGCTGAGTATTGCCGCAGTCCATTCTGTGCTGAGATAAAATGAAGAACGCCAATACCTGATTTTACAATTAATAGAGCATATCTTCCATGCCGTTGCAAAGGGCGGGGAGATATGCTTTTCTATTATTATGCTTACTTTAAAGAGGTGACCGGATTGAACGTGCATAATCCCCGTGAACAAAAGAATACAACACCTGCTGAGGACTGGGGATGGCTGAAGGAAGAGATCAAATCCGCGGCCTCCGGGCTCGGGATTGACCAGGTCGGCTTTACGACGGCAGATCCCTTTCTGTCGCTGAAGCCGATTCTGGAGGAGATCAGGGCTAAAGGCTATGAATCCGGATTTGAGGAGAAAGATATAGATAAACGGGTGGATCCCAAGCTGACGATGGCCGAAGCCAGATCCATTATTGCCGTCGCAGTGGCTTATCCCTCCAAGATGGTCAACCCGCCGAAATCGGAGCCGGGCAGAACGCGGGGCATTTTGGCACGGTCGGCCTGGGGCAGGGATTATCATACCGTTCTGCGCGAAGCGATGGACAAGCTGGCCGCTTTCATTAAAGAGCGGGTGCCGGACGTCCGGATTGAGAGCATGGTCGACACCGGGGTGCTGAATGACAGGGCGGTGGCCGAGCGGGCGGGAATCGGTTTTGCCGGGAAAAATGGACTGATCATCTCGCCGGACTGGGGCTCCTGGATCTATCTCGGCGAAATGATTACAGACCTGCCCTTTGAACCGGACCCGCCGGTTCTCGAAGACTGCGGAGAGTGCACCAAATGCCTGGACGCCTGTCCGACAGGAGCGCTGCTCGGCGGCGGGATGCTGAATGCCCAGCGCTGCGTATCCTTTTTGACTCAGACCAAAGGCTTTCTCAGCGAAGAGTTTATGCTCAAGATCGGCAACCGCTTGTACGGATGTGATACGTGCCAGATGGTCTGCCCGAAGAACCGGGGCAAGCACTGGGACCACCGTCTGGAGCTCCAGCCTGACCCGGAAATTGCTAAACCGCTGCTGCAGCCGCTGCTTGACATCAGCAACCGGGACTTCAAAGACCGCTTTGGGCCGACCGCGGCCGCCTGGCGCGGCAAGAAGCCGATCCAGCGCAATGCGGTCATTGCGCTCGGCAACTTTAAAGACCGTGCTGCCCTGCCGAAATTAATGGAAGTGCTGCTTCACGATCCGAGACCGGAGCTCCGGGGAACAGCGGCATGGGCGATCAGCCGGATTGGAGGAGAAGAGGCGTTGGAAGCGATCAATCAGGCGCTGGAGAAGGAGTGTGATGAGATGGTGCTGACTTATATTAGAGAAGCCGAAGCGAAGCTGCGGGAAGCGGCTGAGCGGGAGCTTACTGAACAAAGTATGGATCAGCCTGCTGGACAACGTACTGAAGAGCTGACCCGGGAAGCAGGCGGAGCCCTTTTTTATGAAGAAATGTCTTCGCCCATCGGGCTGCTGACGGTTGCCGGAAGCGCCGCGGGCATTTGCCTGATCCAATTTGGGGGCGCTGAAGCCACCGGTGAATCAAGACAGAAGTGGGCGGCCAAATATATGCCGGGCGTTAGCCTTGTGCGTTCTTCCGCGGAGCTCAAGGAGTGCCTGGAGCAGCTCGGCGATTATTTTGCGGGCAGACGGACGGCCTTTGACCTGAAGCTTGATCTCAAAGGCACCCCGTTCCAGCTCAAGGTGTGGGAGGCGCTGCTTCAGGTACCATACGGACAGACGGCGTCCTACAAGACGATTGCCGAACAGATCGGCCAGCCTAAAGCGGTCCGGGCAGTAGGCGGCGCGAACAACCGCAACCCGGTTCCCGTCATTGTTCCCTGCCACCGGATTGTGGGTGCAAACGGCGCAATGACCGGCTACGCCGGGGGCATTGGCGTTAAGGAAAGCCTGCTCGCTATAGAGCGGCAGAGGAATTGAACTCCGAGGGGAATCAGGCTTAATTTGCATTTGCTACGGCTGGACAAAGAATGCTATTATAAAATCTAGTGCCCGGCACAAATGCCCGGTACAACTATGAATTTTGAATAATACAGGGGTGGCTTATCCATGTGGAATATTATTATTCCAATTCTTACACTGATCGTCGGTCTGGCCGGCGGTTTTGCAATCGGGGTCTTCTATCTCCGGAAGCAGCTGACCAAGATGCAGAACGATCCGCAGATGCTGCAGCAAATGGCTAAACAAATGGGGTATAACCTGAACGGCAAACAAATGCAGCGTGCGCAGCAGATGATGAAGAAACAGCAGCATCAAATGCCGAAGCCTGGAGCAGGCCGGAAGAAAAATAAATAATACCGCTTTGTTCTTTTAGGAATGACGAGAAAAGGGGGGACAGTGATGGCAGGCGTTAAAGATTATTTGAACACACAGGTAAGCAGGAACCGTGAAAAAATCGAGGATCATATCCGCGAGATTCTGAAGCTGATTGGCGAGGATGTGGAACGCGAAGGCCTGCTGGATACTCCGGCCCGGGTAACCCGGATGTACGAAGAGATTTTTGCAGGCTATGAAGTCGATCCCCGTGAGGTGCTCGGCGTGACGTTCGAGGAGAATCATGAGGAACTGGTTATCGTGAAGGATATCGTGTACTACAGTCAATGTGAGCACCATATGGCGCCTTTCTTTGGCAAAGTGCACATCGGCTATATCCCAAGCGGTCATATCGCGGGACTCAGCAAGCTTGCCCGTCTGGTTGAGGCGGTGACCCGCCGGCTGCAGGTGCAGGAACGCATCACCTCACAGATCGCGGATCTGATGGACGAGGTGCTTAAGCCGCAGGGCGTTATGGTTGTAGTGGAAGGCGAACACTTGTGCATGTGCTCCCGGGGCGTGAAGAAGCCCGGCAGCAGAACAATTACGTCAGCCGTTCGCGGCACCTTCCGTACAGATCCGGCATCGCGTTCGGAATTCTTATCTTTGATCAGGGATTAATACTTCCGGCAGGCGGAAGGAGGTCCTGCCTTTTGGGCAGGGCCTTTTTTTATTACATACGAAAGAGCAGAATGAAAGAGGAAGGAAAGGTTGTGATGTGATGAGCGGCATGAGCGAGCTGCCTGAAGAAATGATCATCGTTGAAGCCCCGCTGCTGCAGGGAGAGGATATCCTGGACCACTTTGCCAGGGAGGAATATTACTGCAGATTAGTCGGCGAAGGCGGGCCGCCGCTGCTTCATCTATGGCGGCACCCGCAGGCCATGGTGCTCGGCCTGCGTGACCGGAGGCTGCCGGGGGCGCCGGCAGCCATGGAGCGGCTGCGGAGCGAGGGCTGGTCGGTCTGCGTCAGACCGTCCGGCGGCGCAGCCGTAGTGCTGCATCCGGGAGTTGTGAATGTGTCGATCATCCTGCCGCATGCGGCAGGGGATCTGAACATTCACCGTGATTTTGCCCGGATGGCCGGGTTTATCCGCGGCGCGGTGCAGCCGTGGTCAGGGGCCGCCGCTGCCGGCGAAATCGCCGGGGCCTTCTGTCCCGGCGACTACGACATCAGCATCGGCGGCCGGAAGTTCTGCGGCATTGCGCAGCGCCGCCAGCTGAAGGCGTACATCCTGACCGCTTTCGTGATCGTAAGCGGTCAGGGCGATGAAATGGCGGGGCTTGTCCGCCATTTCTATGAGGAAGCCTCCTGCGGACAGCAGGAGGGCTTCCCGGTTGTGAGAGGCGGAACAATGGCCAGCCTGCAGGAGCTGGCCGGCGTTCCTTCCGCCGAAGCTTTTACCGCATCGCTGAAGCAGACCGCGATGCAGCGGTTCGGCGCCGCCGAGGCCGCGCCGGAGGCGCTGGCCCGGCTTGCGGTGCCAGCCGGCATCCTCGAGGAGCTGAAGGCCGGCATGCGCCGGAAATATGACGGCTGAGCCTTAATAAGGCGTCCATTGAAGCTGGCGGGCTTGCTTGAAGCGCTCCAGCACGGCAGGCCAATAAACGACGTTCCACCAGTCCTTGATATAGTCCGCCCGTTTGTTCTGATGCTTGAGGTAATAGGAATGCTCCCAGACATCAAGCGGCAGCAGGGGCACGACATCCCACTGGGACAGGTTCTGGTGCTTCTCGGCCTGCAGGATCTCCAGCCTGCGGGCCCGCGGGCTCCAGACGAGAATGGCCCAGCCGCCGCCCTCCACCTTCTCCGCAGCTTTCGAGAATTGGGCCTTGAAGGCTTCGAAGCTGCCAAAATCCCGGCTGATCTGCTCCAGAAGGGCGCCGCTCGGGCTGCCGCCGCCTTTTGGATTCATCGTATCCCAATAGATCGTATGCAGATAATGGCCGGCCCCGTTAAAGGCAAGCTCGCGCTCCCAGTGTTTGATCAGATCGAAATCACCGGACTGGCGGGCTTCCTCCAGCTTCTTCTCCGCTTTGTTGAGGTCATCTACATAAGTCTGGTGGTGCTTGTCATGGTGAATCCGTACCGTGGCTTCATCAATATAGGGCTCCAGTCCGTTATACGGGTAAGGCAGCGGCGGCAGCTGATGACCGCCGATCGGAACGGCACCGTCCTTGTTCCGCTGTCCCGGCGACAAAGCCGCCTCCGCTGAGGCCTGCTCCTCCGCCTCCCGCGTCAGGCTCTGCTCCAGCTTGCGGGAATAAAATTCGATACCTGGTTTGGGCTGGTGATGATAAGGGTCGGGCGCAGGCGGAACCTTGGAAGCCGCCTGGGAGATCAGGCCGGGCTGATTGAGCGTCTCCAGCACAGCGAGGAAATATTCCGATTCCCGGATGATATGGAGCAGGACAACCTTGGCCAAAGGAACGGCTTGAACGGCCTGGGACTGGTGCAGAATGGCGTCCAGCTGGCGGATCCATTCCTGGGACTGGCGGAAGGAAGCGGCCAGCAGGCGTTCCGTCTGCCTGACCAGCTCCGGGCTCAGCGGCGCATGTGCGGGAGCGGAGAGCGCATACTGCAGCAGGGAATCGGCTGCGGCTTCCGTATCGCTGAATACTTTTGCCCAATCATCCAGCAGTTTGACATAGACGGCCTCGAGAGACGGGACAATGGCTTTTATGACATCAACATGCTCTTTCTCCTGCTGCTTCCAGAACCGGATTTCCTCCAGTACGCGGATCGGCAGGTAAGGGCCATAAATAAATAACATGGATAATAAAACCCCTTCCGGCATAGGTTCATATTTCAGAATTATGCTTGGAAGGGGTTGACTCATTACCGGAGCTTATGGAATTTATTTGGCGGCCTGGCTCAAGGATGCGTTGACCTGGGCTAGAAAAGTCGAAACCCGCCGCAGGTATTCCCGGGAATGCTCCCGGAAGATCAGCTCGTGATGCGCGCCCTGCACAATCCAGACGCCGGAGATCGGGCTCGTCTGGTTGGCGGCAAGTTTCTCCGCAATTGGATAAGGGGCTTTCTCGTCTTCAGTACCGTGGATGAAATAAATGGGAAAAGGATAGTCCTCCTTCTTCACCTCAGGATACGGAATCTGCCGCAGGCTTGTTCCGTTCAGCACCGGCAGCAGCACCTCCAGTATTTCCAGTGAAGGATGCTCCGGCAGCGGCAGCTGCTGCTTGAGATTGTGGTACAGCGTATCCGGCTCGAGCAGGAAAGTGCTGTCCAGAATCATGGCGCTGACGTCATGCGTCTTAAGCCCGGCCTGCAGAGCGGTTCCGGCGCCCATGGAGAAGCCCCAGACGACGATTTCCTTCGCGCCCTTCTGCTTCACGTACTGAATGGCGCCGAGCAGCTGCTGGGCCTCCTTCTTGCCGCCGGTAGCGACTTCTTTGCTGTTCTGGGCGGCGAAGCCGTAATCAAACATGAGCACATTAAAGTTCAGCTGGTGGGCGAAATGGGCCAGGTCATACATCGGAATCCAGGTTTCCTCGCGGTTTGCTCCGTATCCGTGGCTGAAGACAATGGTTTTATTCGAGCCTGCTGCGGGAATGTACCAGCCGTGCATGGTGCGGCTGTTGTCGAGCGCCTGAAAGGAGACATCCTCGTATTCCATATTCTTGGCAAGCTTCGGATTGGAATACAGCGGCGCAACGGTAGGATTCGATAAGACCCACGCAATAAAGCCGTGCAGGACAATAAAGCAGAATATAAAGAAAAACAGGACCGACATTCCTAATGAGATCAGAATATGCCTGAATTTGATTCGTCTTGGTGAGAGAACATGTGCCATCTCCGCTGGCGGGCTTGATTTCATGCCCGCTTCCCGGCCGGCGAGTTCGCCTTGGTCTGCGGTTTTATTCATACTGCCCTCCTTGGCCGATAAGCAATCGAAGACATCTGGGAAATGTCGAATAAAAGCGCTTTATGCGTTTCAGATATTAGTAATCGTAAGCTGGGGGAACGGCAAAGTCAATGAGGAATAGGTATTTGGAAGGATGTATGTCTTATGGACGGATTTGCCGGTTACGTTTATAATTTATGTAACCATGTTTCATAGTATGAAACGGAGGGCGAGGAGATGGAAGACCGGAAGCTGACGGTCCGCGCTGTAGAGAGAGCGCTTGATATATTGATGTGTTTTACCAAATCGGAGGAAATGGGCCTGACGGAGATTGCGGCGGAGATTGCCCTGCACAAAAGCACGGTGCACCGGCTGCTGACCACGCTCGAGGAGCGGGGCTTCGTCATCCGGGACAACGCGACGGACAAATACCGGCTGGGGATGAAGATTTGGGAGCTGTCCGCCCACTTGGCGCACAATGACGACCCGGCAGTGCTGCTGCTGCCGGGCATGGAGAAGCTGCGGGATACGCTGGGCGAAACGGTGAGTCTCTACTTGCGGGACGGTAATGACCGTCTCCGGATTCAGGCGGTGCAGAGCAATCAGGCCATCCGCCGGGTAGCGCCCGTAGGCGCCCGGCTGCCGCTGTACGTCGGCGCCTCCAGCAAGGTGCTTGTAGCCTTTGCAGGGGAGGACTTTATAGAGGGGCTGCTGGGCTGCCCGGACTGGCCGCCGGTCATAGACAAGGACGGGTATCTCCGGCAGATGGAGGAGATCCGGGAGAAGGGCTACGCGACCAGCTACGAAGAGCGGGAGCCCGGGGCCTCGGCGGTGGCCGCGCCGATCTTCGGACGTTCCGGCCAGCTGGCTGCGGCCCTTTCCGTATCCGGCCCGGTCAGCCGGCTGAACCGGGAGAAGCTGGAGGAGCTGGGCCCGGTCCTGGCCGGAGCGGCGCGGGAAATGGGTTATATGCTGCCGTAATAAAGAATAAACTCATCCCGAAAGAAATAAGATACAAGCCGGACTACAAGAAACCGGACAACAAGAAACCGGACAACAAGAAGCCGGACAACAAGAAGCCGGACAACAAAAAGCTGCGCATGGGCCGTAAGGCCTGCTGCGCAGCTTTTTAATTTTTGCGTTTGATTTTTGCGTTTGAATGGTATCTGCATGGGTTTAGGTTTTTTTTCAAAAGGGCGTATCAGTATCAGAGAGTGAGCCCAAGATCAAACCTTATTCTTCGCTTAAAGAAGCGCCGTTGGTAGCAATCACCTGTTTATACCAGTGGAAGCTCTTCTTCCGCACCCGTCTCAGGCTGCCGCTTCCGTCATTATCGCGGTCGACATAGATGTAGCCGTAACGCTTCTTCATCTCGCCTGTGGAAGCGCTGATCAGGTCGATGCAGCCCCAGCTCGTGTAGCCGATCAGCTCGACGCCTTCCTCAATCGCCTTCCGGGCTTCGGCCAGGTGCCGGTTCAGGTAATCAATCCGGTAGTCGTCGTTCACGACATCCCCCGGCTCCAGCACATCCGACGCGCCGAGACCGTTCTCCACAATGAACAGCGGTTTCCCGTAACGCTCGTACAGCTGGTGCAGCGCATAGCGCAGGCCGAGCGGATCAATCTGCCAGCCCCAGTCGCTTGCTTTCAGATATGGATTGACGACCCCGCCGAACAGGTTGCCTGACGCCTTGTCAGGATGCTCCGGATCGCTGCTGACCGCCGTGCTTGTATAATAGCTGAACGAGATGAAATCAACCGTGTACCGGCGCAGCAGCTCCGCGTCCTCCGGCTCGGTTTGCAGCTGGACGTTCTTTTTCCGGAAAAAGTCCGCAGCGTAGTACGGGTAGCTGCCCTTCACCATTACGTCCGTAAACAGCTGGGTGATCCGGTCGTGCTCCATCGCTTCAAGCGAATCCTCGGGTTTGGAGGTGAGGGGATAGGTCGCGCCGCCTGCCACCATGCAGCCGATCATCGCCTCCGGCCTCAGCTCCCGCGCCGCCTTGACGGCCAGTGCGCTTGCAAGAAATTGATGGTGCGCGGACTGGTAGACGGCCTGAGCTTTATTTTCACCTTCCGCAATGACAATTCCCCCGCTGATAAACGGAATATGCGCCAGCATGTTGATCTCGTTAAACGTAATCCAGTATTTCACTTTGCCTTTGTAGCGTTCAAACAGTGTTCGGGCGTACCGTTCATACAGCTTAACCAGCTCACGATTGCGCCAGCCGCCGTAGTTCTCCAGCAGGGCAAGCGGCATGTCGAAGTGGGAGATCGTAAGCAGCGGCTCAATGCCGTGCTTCAGCAGCTCGTCGATCACATTGTCGTAGAACTTCAAACCTTCCTCATTCGGAGCTTCGTCATCGCCATTCGGGAAAATTCTCGTCCAGGCGACCGAAGTCCGGAACACTTTGAAGCCCATTTCGGCAAACAGGGCGATATCCTCCTTGTACCGGTGATAGAAGTCGATCCCTTCGTGCGACGGGTAAAAAGTGCCCGGCTCGATTTGCGGAATTTCGCCTTTGCCGTGAAACAGAAGCTTGAAGCGGGCGGAAGCAGGGGGGAGCACATCTGCCGTGCTCAGCCCTTTGCCGCCCTCGCGGTACGCGCCTTCCACCTGGTTGGCCGCCACCGCACCTCCCCACAGGAAATTCTCGGGAAACGTTGCAGCTGTCATATTGTCATCTCCTTAAATAGTGTTTGGAT
Source organism: Paenibacillus pinistramenti (assembly GCF_005869875.1). Taxonomy (GTDB): domain Bacteria; phylum Bacillota; class Bacilli; order Paenibacillales; family Paenibacillaceae; genus Fontibacillus; species Fontibacillus pinistramenti. The sequence continues at coordinate 22,228 of NZ_VAWG01000007.1, read as the reverse complement.
CAAATGTCTGAATTAATGTCTGAATTAAATGTCTGGTCAAGAATCGTTAGCAGCTGATTTTTAAAAAAGAATCGTCATCAGCTTATCGGCAGCGCCGACCTGCTTTTGCTCCGTTGTGAGGATATCCAGATACTGATCGGGATTCGTAACGATAACCGGGGTGATCGTTTCAAATCCGGCTTCGCGGATCTTCTCAAGCTCGAAGCGCAGCAGGAGATCACCGGCCGATACCCGGGCACCCTGTTCGACTACTGCCGTAAAATGCTCGCCTTTCAGCTTCACGGTATTAATGCCGACATGAATCAGAATTTCCGCGCCGCTGTCGGATGTGATTCCGATGGCGTGTTTGGAAGGGAAGACGTTCGTGACAATGCCGTTCACCGGCGAGGTCACTTCCCCGGCATCCGGCTCAATGGCCAGTCCCTGTCCCATGGCGCCGGAGGCGAAAGCCCCGTCGCTGACACTGCTCAGCGGCTTAACCGTACCGGACAGCGGGCTGAGCACCGTTTCCTGCTTGCTGGCGTTAACAGCGGCACCGGACTGGGCTTCCTGAGCGGAGCCGGAACCAGCAGCCCCAGTACCATCAGCCAAATCAGCCGCGGCAGCGGCTTTCAGCTGTTTCTTGTCTTCATAACCAAAGAAGTACACCAGCACTGCGGCCAGCACAAACGAAACGGTAATTCCGATTACGTAAGGGGCCAGCGGAGTGAAGACCGGAATCGAGAAAATGCTCGGGAACGCGAAAGCAACCGATTTACTGCCAAGTCCGCCTGAGATTGCACCGCCGATGGCGCCTGCGATAACAACATACGGAATCGTGCGCTTGTAACGAAGGATGAAGCCGTAGATGATCGGCTCCGTCACGCCGGCCAGCAGTCCCGGAATGGCAGTCGAGCTTGCCAGCGTGCGGGTCGTTTTGTCCTTGGTACGCAGCAGGATGCCTACAGCCAGACCCATCTCTGCGAATACGGCGGTTGCAAACATGGCGCTCAGCGGATCGCCGCCTTTGCCCAGATTTTGAATGATGATCGGAATGATTCCGTTGTGAATGCCTAGCAGCGTCAGGAACATCCAGCTTCCGCCCAGAACGAGGCCGGCCAGCCAGCCGCTCTTATCGGCAAGGAACGTAACCGCCGAAGCGATCGCATTGCCGGCATAAACGCCAAATGGTCCAAATACGAGTACCGTCAGCGGCACGATGATCAGCAGGCAGAGCATGGGAACGAGGAACAGCTGCACATTCCGGTGAATAATCTTTTTCAGGAGCTTGTTCAGCAGGGCATAGAAGCATACGGCGATAAAGACCGGGAATACCGTCGACGAGTAATCGGCGACTGTAACCGGAATGCTGAGGAACGTCACGGCTCCTTTGAACGATGCCAGCCCGGTCAGGTTCGGCTCAAGCAGCGCTGCGCCAATGACCCCGCCTACATAACCGTTGGCTCCAAGCGTCGTTGCCAGCGTAATGCCGAGGAAGATCGGCAGGAAGTAGAACACCGCGTTCGCCGCCGCTTGAAGAATAAGGTACGTAGAGCTTTGTTCGGTGAGCGCGCCGGCCTGAACCAGAATAATGAGCAGCGCCTTCAGCATGCCGGAACCGGCCATCGCGCCGAGCAGCGGCACAAAGCTGCCGGAGATCACACCGAAGATCCGGTTGGACAGCTTCTCCTTCGGCTTGCCCGCGCCCGCCGCGTCTCCGGTTCCTCCAGCACCGCGAACGCCTTCACGGGCCAGAATGGTCTCATAGACCTCGGATACATGGGGGCCGATAACGACCTGGAATTCACCTCCGGCCGACTGGGCGGTCAGCACTCCCTTGGTGCCGAGCAGCGCTTCCTTGTCTGCTTTGGAATCATCTTTCAAAGTGAAGCGGAGCCGGGTTGCGCAGTGAACCAGCCCGTTTACATTTTCGCGTCCGCCGACCAGCTTCACAATCTCATGCGCGAGTTCTTCATATTTCATCGGAAATGCCTCCTTATTGGATACGTGTTGACGTATTAAGCAAATGAATCAGGTAAAAAGGGTACAAAAAAAGCCCAAATCGAACCCCTGCGGTTCAATTCAGGCTTGCCCTTGCGGTAACACCCTAAATGGTTTGTGAATCTTTCTTATGAACGACCCGCTGAATGTGGATCGTCAGGTACATCAATTCTTCGTCTGACAGCTGATAGCTGTACTGGTTCTCGACGAACTTGCGGATCTTCAAGGCGCATTCGTAGGACCCCGCATATTTCCCGCGGACGACCGATAGCATATCCTCGAACTGGTCGCGGTTGTAATGCGTGCCCTTGACGAGCCGCTGCGCGAAAAATTTCAGATGGGTAATGAACCGGTAATAGCTCAGCGAATCCTCGTCAAATTCGACCTTGAAATGATACTTGATGATGGTCAAAATCTCCTGCATAATCTTCGTCATCTTCTTGACGACAGGCATTTCTTCATTCATCTCGGCATTAACGATATGCAGTGCGAGGAAACCGGCTTCGTCCTCGGGAAGAATCACGCCAAACTGCTCCAAAATCATGTTCAGCGCTTCAAGCCCGATTTCGTATTCTTCCTTGTACAGCTGCTTGGTCTCCCAGAGCAGGCCGTTCTTGATGGTCAGCCCGTTGTTCGTCCGCTCCACCGCAAAATGGATATGATCCGTCAGGTGGATGTAGAGGCTTTCGTTCAGCTTCTTCCCCAGCTTCAGCGTCGCATAAGCGATAATCCGCTCGGACAGCTGCAAATATTCGATCGGCATATCCGCGATAAGCGCTTTGTACTTGCTGTTCATTTCTTCATTTTCCGGAGTAAAAATCTTCTCGATCGTCTCTTCGCTGACTTCATCACTGACTCGTTTGTTGTAGGCGACTCCGCGTCCGATCACGATCACTTCCTGGCCGTCTTTGGACGCTACGACTGCATTATTGTTCAATATTTTCTTGATCTTCAAGACGTCACCCTCTTTACTCAACAAAAAAAAGACAAAACCCAACCTGCGAAAGGTTACGGTTTTGCCTGATCTAACAGTAACAACCCGTTCTGTATACGCTTACTTAAGGATAGCACCCTATTTTCGATATTGCAAGGGTCCTGTCCGAAAAATAATCCGGGTTCGAATTAGCCGGGAGACCGCTATACACGGACATATTATTGACAAGCTGCTCAAAACCGGCTCAGGAGATCCGCATCAGCAATGCTGCTTTTATGTATGGGAACAGCGTTAGCCAAGAAGTCGAATTCTCGCTGCAGGGACAATATAACCGGACAAAGAACAGCTTCAAGGGATCGCTTACTTTGGCGGAGCAATACCGGTTTGATCCCGTCCTTTTTTCCCCCGGTTCAGGCTTGGTCACTTATAAGGGGAGCGACAGAAAGGTTATCGGCCAAATTTTGTTCGATTCGGCAGATCTAAAGGTATCATTGGAAATTACGGACCCGGAGCTGTATAAACAGCTGACTTCCCTGGATGATGCGCAGGATTCACCGCTTATCATCAGTGCCCCGGCAGCAAACCGGGAGGAAGCGGAGGCCATTACGATGGAGTTAAAAGGGTCAAGAAGCAGCGGTCTGCCATCTGAGTAAGCTAAGCTTGGTTTAAAGCGAAAAGGGGCTGGAGGTTTCATCCAGTCCCTTTATTTTTTCGTCTGCTTCAGGAAGTAAAAATAATCAGCAGCGCAATAATGGCAAGCGGAGCAAGCACAAACACCCAGGCCATCGGGCGGGCGAAGTTGACGGTCCAGCCGATGCCGACTCTTTTTTCAATAAACACAGAAGGGTCGTTCGGGTTGTAGTACGTGCTGCCGCCAAGCTTCCAGAAGCGGTCGTCATCCAGCGGCGCTGCTGACGGATTGCCGTCCTGCGGGGTTTCCCTGGAGATCCGGTTGCCGCTTTGTCCGGTGGAGAAGGACAGCCAGATGGAACCGGCCACGATCAGGATCGGCACAAGCAGAGCTATAGGCCCGACCCATTTCGGGTTGATGCTGTAGATCATGGTGAGCTGCATAAAGAAGAAGAGCAGGACGAGCATCAGGCTCATAAAGAAGTTGAACAGCGACCAGCGCCGGCGGAAAGCCGCATTGTTCCGGGAGGAGGCCTCCGGATTGGCCGGGTTCAGCTGCTGCTTGGATTTATAAATGATGCTGTTGATGAACAGGAGCAGGCCTGTAATGAACAGCTGAAGCAGGTTTGGCAGCAGCAGCAGGCGGATCGACTTGGTTCCCATCCGGTCGACATGTCCCTGAAGATCGTAATGCATCGGAATCCGGTCCGGCAGATTATCATAGTGTGCCAAGGCGAACACCGCGCAGGCGATAATGAGCACCAGGTGAATCAGGTACCATTTTGCGGACATGACGAGCTTTTGCTTCCGGAAAGAGGTATCGATGGACATAGCGGATTTATCCGGTTTAGGCTGGGCAGGGAGCGAAGCCTTGAGTGCTTTCATTTTGCCGTAAAAATAGAGATGCAGCAGGAAGGTGCCGATCAGAATAGCGAAGGTCAATCCAACGATGCCTGCCGCGAAGAGATCATCATCCCCCTGCAGGGCGGCGGCAATGAAGGCGGCACCGAAGATCAGGCACAGCAGAAGGCTGAGCTGCGCATAACTTTTCCGCATGCGGGCCACTTGCGGGCTCCTCCAGACCTCTTCACTGATGGTGATGCCGAAGCTGACGGTCTTCCGGGTCAAATAGGGCAGGGCAACCTGCATGACCATAATCGGTACAAAGATCAGGCAGACAAGCAGAAGATTAGCGAATGTCATGGCATGGACTCCTTTCCGGACGAGGGGGAAATTTGTTCATAAAGCTTCTTCACTTGCTCCAGCAAGTCGCTTAAATTCATTCCTCGCAAAATCGATTCGGCGATAACCGGGCGCAGCTGCTCCTGCTGTTTGGCCAGAAATTCCGGCGTCAGGCCGGGCAGGCCGTCAGGCTGAACGACGACACCTTTCTGCCTGTGAATCTGAATATATCCCTCCTGCTTGAGCAGGGTATAGGCTTTGTTAACCGTGTGCAGATTCACACCGATATCCGAGGCGAGGCTCCGCACAGAGGGGAGGGCTTCGCCGGGCTTCAGGCTGCCGCCGGCAATGCCTTCAACAATCTGGTTCATGAGCTGGGTGTAAATCGGAACGTCGGACTGCATATCAAGCTGAATAATCATGACGAGGATCACCGTCCTTTCGTATAGCTGTTATACTACAAATATAACAGTTAAAACAGGAGATGTAAAGGGACAGATAAAATAGGGGAGAGGCCCCGGGCAGACGCGATTAAGGACGGGGCGGAAGACGGGAGTGGCGAAGAACGGCATAAAAAGCAACAAGAGACCCCCGACAGCCATGCGGCAGCTGTCAGAGGTCTCTGTAAATGAACTTTCATTTGTACATTACTTACATTTGTACATTACTTACATGTGTACTTTTATAATAGACAATTAGTTCACACCAACCTGAATCATTTGACGCAGGACGGTTTGCAGGATGCCGCCGTTATGGTAGTAGTCGACATCCACCATGCTGTCGAGGCGGGCAATGGCAGGGAACTCGAATTGAGTGCCATCTGTCCGTGTAGCAACAACAGTCAGGGTTTCGCCCGGCTTCACGTCATTACTGAGGCCGAGAATATCGAACGTTTCTGTGCCGTCGATGCCAAGGGCTTGCCAGCTGGAGCCTTCCTGGAACTGAAGCGGAAGCACGCCCATGCCGACCAGGTTGCTGCGGTGAATCCGTTCAAAGCTTTCGGCGATGACGGCTTTCACGCCAAGCAGGTAAGTGCCTTTGGCCGCCCAGTCACGGGAGCTGCCTGTGCCGTATTCCTTGCCGGCGATGACAACGAGGTTGTTGCCTTCGTTCTGATATTTCATCGAAGCGTCATAGATGGACATGACTTCATCAGTCGGCAGATATTTCGTCACGCCGCCTTCTGTGCCTGGAGCCACCTGGTTCCGGATCCGGATGTTGGCGAATGTACCGCGCATCATAACATCGTGGTTGCCGCGGCGGGACCCGTAGGAGTTGAAGTCCTTGCGGTCTACGCCATGCTCGGTCAGATAGAGGCCGGCCGGGCTGCTTGGCGAAATATTGCCTGCAGGCGAGATATGGTCGGTTGTAACGGAATCGCCGAGCAGGGCCAGAACACGGGCTTTGCGGATTTCACCGATATCCTTCAGGCCGTCCGCAATGTGTTCGAAGAACGGCGGGTTGGCGATATAAGTGGATTTCTCATCCCATTCGTACAGCTCGCCTTCCGGCACAGGGATGGAGTTCCAGCGTTCGTTCTGTGTAAAGACATTTTCGTATTTGCTGCGGAACATTTCCGGGCTGACGGACAGGCTGACTGCTCGTTTGATCTCCTCGGAAGAAGGCCAGATGTCCTTCAGATAGACCGGTTCGCCTGCCTGGTCGTAGCCGAGCGGATCGTTCTGCAGGTCGATGTTAACCGTTCCTGCCAGAGCATAAGCTACTACAAGCGGCGGAGAAGCCAGATAGTTCGCTTTGACCTGGGCATGGACGCGGCCTTCGAAGTTCCGGTTGCCGGACAGAACAGCAGCGACCGTCAGGTCGTTGTCGGCGATAGCCGCGCTGACTTCGTCAGGCAGCGGGCCGGAGTTGCCGATACAAGTTGCACAGCCATAACCGGCAACGTGGAAGCCAAGCTGCTCCAGCGGCGCGATCAGGCCGGCTTTCTCCAGGTACTGCGTAACGACAAGGGAGCCTGGTGTCAAGCTGCTCTTCACGTAGGCCGGTTTGGTCAGGCCGCGCTCAACAGCTTTCTTGGCCAGCAGGCCTGCGCCCAGCATAACGCTTGGGTTCGAAGTGTTCGTACAGCTCGTGATCGCCGCGATAACGACAGCGCCGGTACCGAGAACTGTTTCCCGGCCGTCCGGATGCTTGACCGCAACCTTCTCGGCGATCTTCTCATCGCTGAGGCCGTATCCGCCTTTATCGACAGGCGTGCGGATGATGCTGTTGAAGTTCTCCTTCATATTGCTGAGCTCGATGCGGTCCTGCGGACGCTTCGGTCCGGCCAAGCTTGGCACTACGGATGCAAGGTCAAGCTCGATCAGATCGGTAAACTGCGGATCCTCGGTGTCGCTCGTGCGGAACATGCCCTGGGCTTTGTAGTAAGCCTCAACAAGCGCTACCTGCTCATCGGTGCGGCCGGTGCTGCGCAGATAGTTCAGCGTTTCGTTATCTACCGGGAAGTAGCCGATTGTAGCGCCGTATTCCGGTGCCATGTTGGCGACGGTTGCGCGGTCAGCCAGGCTGATGTTGGCCAGACCCGGGCCATAGAACTCGACGAATTTGCCGACAACGCCCTTCTTGCGAAGCATCTGTGTAACAGTGAGCGCAAGGTCGGTAGCCGTAGCGCCTTCTGCCAGGCTGCCGGTCAGCTTGAAGCCGATGACTTCAGGGGTTACAAAATAGAGCGGCTGCCCGAGCATGCCGGCCTCCGCTTCGATTCCGCCTACACCCCAGCCTACAACGCCAAGGCCGTTGATCATGGTGGTGTGGGAGTCGGTGCCGACGAGGGAATCCGGGAATACGACGGTTTCGCCGTCTATGGTTTTGGTAGCTGCAACGGATGCCAGATATTCCAGGTTCACCTGGTGAACGATACCTGTAGCAGGCGGCACAGCCCGGAAGTTGTTAAACGCTGTCTGCGCCCAGCGCAGGAACCGGTAGCGTTCTTCGTTCCGTTCAAATTCAACCTTCATGTTGTATTCAAGCGCTTCCGGCGTGCCGAAAGCATCGACCATAACGGAGTGGTCAATAACGAGATCGACAGGAACGAGCGGGTTGATCTGCTTCGGATCGCCGCCGGCCTTCTTCACCGTATCGCGCATGGCCGCAAGGTCAACAACGACAGGCACGCCTGTAAAGTCCTGAAGGACGATACGCGCAGGAATAAAAGGAATTTCCTTGTCATCGCGGCCTTCTGCCCAGCCGGCGATTTGCTTGACGTGTTCGTCTGTGATCGCCCGTCCGTCGTACTGGCGGATCGCTGCTTCAAGCAGCACTTTAATGGAAAAAGGAAGTTTGGAAACGCTGCCTAAACCTTGCGCCTCCAGGTTTTTCAAATCATAGTAACGGTAGGTTTTGCCTCCGACTTCAAGACTGCGGAGGGCGGAGAACTGATTGTTAAGCGGCATAATAATTCGTTCCTCCCGAGTTTCATTCTGTGAAACCACATTTCAAAATTTATCTTATGCCTTAAGTATACTTCCTTGGTTAAGGCTCGTAAAGCACTTTTTAATGCTCATATTGCCTATTTTTCCTGCATATCTATTGGAATGATGCAGGAAAGAGAAGCAGGAAGAGAGGCATTAAGCGGTACAGGAAGCGATGCGGGAACAGGAGGGGAATAAGGATGGCAGATGAGTGGAAAAATGTGCTCTCAACCTATATTTTACAGCAGAATCAGGACGAGGTGGACTACCGGCCGCGCGGCGGGCAGACGGTGGTGACGGATCTCGATTACCTGCTGCGCCGGGGAGAGCGTAAATTACGGATGGAAAAATGGTACCAGGAGCGCGGCGCATCCCCGCTCCGCAGTGAAACGAAAGCCAAGCTGGTGGGCGACCCTGTGGAAACGCCGGGTGAAGTGGAGGTCGAGCTGCAGCTGCGGCGGAAGATCTATTATGAGAAATCCGGGGTCAAGCACCGGGAGGACCGGCTCGACCATCAGCGTCTGCATCTCGTCCGCAGCGGTTCTGACTGGCTGATCGAGACTGTGACCCAGCTGGTTCCGGAGCGTAATCCGGTGCTTGCAGGGGCTTATCCCGGCAGCGGCCTGCCTGGGGATACGCCTCACAGGCTGGACAGACGAGGGCCCTATTTGAACCGGGAGGTGCTCGGCGCCGGCGGGATTCCGAGAGGGCCTGTATACCGCAGGGAAGATGCCGCCAGATATGCAGATGAATGGTGGGATGCTTATAATCCGGAGTTCACCGGTTTTGAGGTGGACTGCACGAATTTCATTTCCCAATGTCTCTTTGCAGGCGGAGCGCCAATAAACTATACTGGGAAAAGAGAATCGGGCTGGTGGTACAAAGGTTACATCGGCGGCCAGGAGGGCTGGAGCTACAGCTGGTCGGTGGCCGGCAGTCTTGAACGTTACCTTAGTTCGAGCCGTTCCAGTCTGCGGGCCGAACTTGTGGATCGTGCGGAGCAGCTTGAGCTGGGCGATGTGATCATTTACGACTGGGACGGCGACGGCGCTTACCAGCACAGTACGATTGTGACGGCCTTTGACGCCGGCGGAATGCCGCTCGTCAACGCGCATACAGTAAGCAGCCGCCACAGATACTGGGATTACAAGGATTCGTACGCCTGGACGGAGAGCACGAGATACCGTTTTTTTCACATTGCGGACCGGTTCTGATTCTATACTAGCGAGACAGACAGACAATAGATGAAGAGAGGTAAATCATGGGACAGGACAAAATGACCGTCGGACTTGTATATGGCGGTAAATCGGGCGAACACGAGGTATCGCTGCAAACAGCTTTGGCTGTCATGAACGCTTTTGATTACGAGAAATACGAGATCATTCCTTTTTTCATTACGAAAAAGGGTGAATGGAGAGTGGGCGGACGCCTTTCGGCTCCGCTTGCTTCAGTTGAACGCTTAAAGCTTGAGCAGGAAGCAGGGGATACCTCTGCGGCTGTTGAGCTGCTGTTTAAAGGCTTGGGCGGCGGCGGCAGAGAGCTGGACGTTATTTTTCCGCTGCTTCACGGTACAAATGGGGAGGACGGCACGATTCAAGGACTGTTTGAAATGGCGAACCTGCCTTATGTCGGCGCGGGTGTTCTGGCTTCCGCAGCAGGCATGGATAAAGCCGTCATGAAGAAGCTGTTTGCGGATGCCGGTCTTGCGCAGTGCAAATTCTGCTATTTCACGGCAGCTTCATGGGCGAACAACAGCCATGACCACATTCAGCATGTGGAGAGCGAGCTGGGATATCCTTGCTTTGTTAAGCCGGCCAATCTGGGCTCGAGCGTCGGCATTTCCAAGGCATCCAGCCGTGAAGAGCTGATCCGGGCGGTTGAGCATGCGCTCCGTTATGACCTGAAGGTGGTTGTAGAGGAATTTGTGGATGCGCGCGAAATTGAAGTGGGGATATTAGGAAATGATGAGCCTTTGCCTTCCGTGCCGGGTGAAATTGTGTCTTCCAGTGAATATTATGATTACTCGGCCAAGTATCTCGACGGCAAGTCGCAGATGATTATTCCGGCCCAGCTCGATACAGAAGTTGCGGAGCGGGTGCGTGAGCTTGGGGTCAAAGCGTTTAAGTCTATAGAGGGAAGCGGTTTGTGCCGTGCGGATTTCTTCCTCCGCAGAGACACCGGGGAGCTTCTTATTAATGAAGTAAATACGATGCCTGGCTTTACGCCGTTCAGCATGTATCCGTTACTGTGGCGCGAGACCGGCATGTCTTACACCGCGCTGCTGGATCGTCTGATCGAGCTTGCGGTTCAGCGGTTTGAGGCGCGTCAGAATCTGGATTTTGAGAACGGCGTACAATAAGCTCACATTCACAGGCTAGAGAGGGAGTCGTCCATGGGGTTCCAGACTGAATTCAATTCCGTATGTAAATTCAAGAATGAGCAGGAATTTTATGATCTGTTGGAATACGGCCGCTGCAAAATGACAAAATCGGGTCTGCGGGTCTTCCCGACCGGACAGAAGGTCATCGCTTATACGCCGGACAACCGCGCCGCAGCGATCGTGAAGATCACCGGCTGCATTGCGGAGATTAACTTCCAGGGCCACGAGGTCACGGAAGTGGAGCTTCAGCTCATCCGCGAGCTGACCGAAGAGGAATCGCGGGTTCAGACTGCACTTGCTTATGAAATGTTCTTTGGCGAGGCGCATGCCTGATGTATAGCGGGTGCGGCTTATGATTGTCCGTTTCGGATTTGTAGCGATGTCAACGGCGGAAGTCATGAAGGGCGTTTCGCCTTCCAAGACCATGACCATGAAGAGCTTTGCGAAGCTTGCCGACCGGGAAGCAGGGCTCCGCAAGCTGGAGCAGATCGCGGCCGGGAACCTGCACAACACGCTGAGGCTGCTTAAGCACTGCATGTACAACGATATTCAGGTTTACCGGCTGACCTCCAAGCTCATTCCCTTGGCGACCCACCAGGATCTGGCGGACTGGAATCCGTTTGCTGCGCTTACGGATTCCTTCCGGGAGGTCGGCGACTATGCGAAGGAGCACAAGATGCGCCTGTCCTTCCATCCGGACCACTTTACCGTGCTGAGCACGCCCCGTCCGGAGGTGCTGGAGAGCTCGGTGCGCGACCTGCAGTACCATGTGTCGATGCTGGAAGCGATGGGGCTGGACTGCCGGGCGAAGAACAACATCCATATTGGCGGAGCCTACGGGGACAAGCTGGCGGCGGGCGAACGTTTCGCAGAGGCCGTGCGAAATCTGCCGGAGGTGTTCAAGCGCCGCTTGACGCTTGAGAACGATGACAAGACGTTCGACGCGGTCGAGACGCTTGAGATGTGCGAGCGGCTGGGCCTGCCGATGGTGCTGGACATTCACCACCAGTGGGTGAATAACCAGGGAGAAGCTCCGGCCGAGCTGTGGCCGCGGGTACTGCGGACCTGGGACTCAGACTATGCCCAGGCTGATTCTCCGGCTGACCGGCCGCTGCCGCCGAAGATCCACGCCTCGAGCCCCAAGAGCGAAACCGACCGCCGCAGCCATGCGGACGGGGTGGAGGCGGGGCCGCTGCTTGATTTCCTCCGGCGTATTGCTCCGGGGACGGATGCGGTGGATGTCATGCTGGAGGCGAAGCTCAAAGACGGCGCATTGTTTGCGCTGATGGACGAGCTTGGGAAATACAGCGGGGACGGCGTTGAAGTGCTGGATAAGGCGTCCGTCCGGATTTTGCCTTGAGTGATTGATGGGCTCGAATGAAATAAGGAACGGGATCTAAGAGTCTGAGCAGGCCGTGGGGCTGCTCGGGCTCTTTTTTTACGTTAACCGTTCCTTTTGTATTCTATTGTGTTCTTTTGTGCGGCGACAAAGTTTTTCTAAATAGTGAAAATTGTAAAATTAAGGAGGAATCAAGCGGAGAATTGGAGAATTTTAACTTATAGGTCTTTTAACCCTATCACTATGTTGTTAGAACTAGAAGGGGTCAGTATGTTTAATTGAAAGGGCTTCCAATAGTGAGGGAAACAGGAAAGAAAATAGGAAAGAAAATAGGGAAGAAAATAGGAAAAAAAAGTCGGTTTCTATCTAACTTCGGGTCATGAGGAGGAGAAAGGATGGGGTATATCGCGCATATCCGGGCTTCCGATCAGCAGCAGCAGACCGTTGAGGAGCATCTGCTCGGAGTAAGGGCCTTGGCGGAATCCTTTGGAGCCAAACTGGGTGTGTCTCATATTGCTGGCTTGGCCGGAATGCTGCACGACATGGGGAAGTACACGGAAGCGTTTAGGAATTATCTGCTTGAAGCGGTGGCTAATCCCGACGCTCCCCCAAGAAGAGGGAGTGTAGACCATTCCACGGCTGGCGGGAAGCTGCTGTATAACTTGTACCACCAAGGCAAGATAGAGCGTTATAAGGGGCTGCTCGCCGAAATTGTAGGCAATGCGATCATCTCGCATCACGCCTACCTCCAGGATTTTCTGAATCCGGAGCTTCAATCAAGCTATTTAAGACGCGTAAGGGACACTGAGTTGGAAGAGTTTGAACATGCGGAGAAATGTTTCTTTGAACAAGTCATAACCAGGCAGGAGCTCGATGCCTATGTCCAGCGGGCAGCCGCTGAGCTGGAGGCGTATATGGCGAAAGATCCGGGTTCATCATCGGAAAAGAAACTCATGTTCCTGTCCAAATTCATTTTCAGTGCCTTGATTGATGCCGACCGGACAAACACGCGCCAGTTTGAAGAGAACACTGCGGATGAAGCACCGCTTCAGCAGGCCAAGCTCTTTTCTGTATACTATGACCGCTTAATGGATAAAGTGAACGCTTTGCAAAAGGACGGCCATGACACGCCAATCAACCGTTTAAGACAGGAAATGTCCGCGCAGTGCGATCGTTTTGCCGAACAGCCTTCCGGGATTTATACCCTCTCCATCCCAACCGGGGGCGGGAAAACGCTGGCCAGTCTGCGCTACGCCTTAAAGCATGCAGTCACCTATGGCAAGAAGCGCATCATTTACGTCGTCCCTTACACCACGATTATTGAGCAGAATGCGGCTGAAGTCCGCAGAATCATTCAAGATGATGCCCGCCTGCTGGAGCATCACTCCAATGTCGTTGAAGATCATGATATGAACGATGAACAAGAGGATGGCCTCATTAACGTCCGGCAGAAGCTGCGGCTCGCCAAGGACAATTGGGACTCTCCGGTGATTTTTACAACCATGGTCCAGTTTCTGAATGTCTTCTATGCCAAGGGGAGCCGCAATATCAGGCGTCTGCATAACTTGTGCGAGTCCGTTCTTATCTTTGACGAGGTTCAAAAGGTACCAGTTTCCTGTGTTTCGCTGTTTAATGAAGCTCTGAATTTTCTGTCTGTCTACGGGAATTCCAGCCTGCTGCTCTGTACGGCTACCCAGCCTGCTTTGGACTATGTCGAGCATAAGCTTCATCTGCCATCGAAAGCCGAGATCATTGAGGATCTCCCTAACGTCGTAGATGCTTTCAAACGGGTGGAAATTGTGGATCAGGCTGCTGATCAAACCTTCAATAACAGGCAGCTGTGTGATTTCATCCTTGACCGGTTTGAGGAAGTTAACAGTGTGCTTGTCATACTGAATACGAAGACGGTTGTTAAACAGCTGTACCAAATGGTAAAAGAAGCCGGATCAGACATTCCTGTCTATCATTTAAGCACGTCCATGTGCCCTGCCCACCGTAAGGATCTGCTGGATGAAATTCGCGATCACTTGATCCAGGGGAACAAAATCCTGTGCATCAGCACCCAGTTAATCGAGGCGGGAGTCGATGTAAGCTTTGAATGTGTGATTCGTTCTCTGGCTGGACTGGATTCCATTGCCCAAGCGGCAGGCCGATGCAACCGGCACGGGGAGCAGGAGCTTAGACAGGTTTACGTTATTGACCATGCGGAAGAGAATCTGAAGCATCTCAAGGAGATTAAGCGGGGCAAGGAAATCGCCAAGAAAATTTTGCTGGATCTTAAACGGGAGACCGCCAGTCATGGAGGCCATCTGTTATCGGTTCAGGCGATGGAACGATATTTTAAAGAGTTCTATACAGCCTTTAATAGCGATCTTGACTACTTCGTTCCCAAGCTGCATAAGAACTTGATCGAGCTTCTGTCAGGCAGCAAAGCCGATGAAGATTCCTATTTTCAAGCCTATTACAGTAAGCATCAGTCGCCGATTCCCTTATTTTTGACAAACAGCTACAAAACAGCGGCTGAACATTTTCAGGTGATCGACAGCCAAACGACGACCGTCCTTGTTCCTTACGGTGCGAAGGGGAGAGAACTCATTGCGGAGTTGAACGGTGAGAAAGGGATCCGTGAACTCTCCATGCTGTTAAAGGGGTCCCAGCAATACAGCATTCCATTATTTAACCACGAATTAAGTCAATTAGATGCCAATGGGGGCCTGGAAAGCTGTCTGGATGGCAGGGTTCTGGTGCTTAAAGAAGGCGCATACAGCAAAGAGTTCGGACTGGATCTTGAGAATGACAGCGGATTTGATCTGAGTATCTGTTAGATTGAATTTCTTCTGCACGGGGAAGGAGGTGAGAAAATGCGAAATTCAATCGAGTTTCAAGTTCAAGGCGCCTATGCCCTGTTTACTGATCCGCTTACCAAGCTTGGCGGCGAGAAGCTGACCTATCAAGTTCCCACATACCAGGCTGTTAAAGGAATTGTAGAGAGCATTTATTGGAAACCGACGCTGCTGATGGTAGTAGATTCGATCCGGGTGATGAATCCGATACGGATGGAGTCCAAGGGAGTGCGCCCTATTGAATATGGAGGCGGGAATACGCTTGCCAACTATACGTATCTCAAGGATGTGAGCTACCAGGTCAGGGCGCATTTTGAATTTAATATGCACCGGCCTGACCTCGCCCATGACCGTAATGAACACAAGCATCACAATATCATGCTGCGGTGTCTTCGGGCCGGCGGGCGCCGGGATATTTTTCTGGGAACAAGAGAATGCCAGGCGTATGTAGAACCTTGTGAATTTGGATCAGGCGAAGGATTCTATGACAAATACGGCGACATTTATTTAGGAAATATGGTGCACGGCATTAATTATCCCGACGAGACAGGCAGGGATCAGATGGAAGTCCGTTTATGGAGTCCGGTTATGCGCAACGGCGTTATTGATTTCATCCGGCCTGAAGAGTGCAGTCAAGTCCGCAGGATCACTGATATGAAACCTAAACATTTTGATCATACCAATGTGGAATCAGCCGATGAATGTTTGGCTCAATTGGAAGAGGGTGAGAATGCATGAGCTGGTTGTTAAATCTGTATAAGACCTATGAATCCAATCTGGACCGGGTTGGTGAAATTGAGAAGAAGTATAACGATCAGGAGTTTACTTTACTGCCGGTCTCCCATACGACACAAAATGCCCATATTGAAGTAGCCGTTACGCAGGATGGGCGCTTTCACTCTGCGAAGGTCGTCGATAAAAGTGACGCAAGCACGCTGATTCCATGCACGGAGAAATCCGCCAGCCGGGCGGGAAAGGTTATTTCGCCTTATCCGCTGCACGACAAATTGGTGTATGTCGCAGGTGACTATTCTGAGTATGCCGGTTCCTCTGCAGATAAAGAATCCTTCTTAGCCTATATCAAGCAGTTAGAAGAATGGGCGGGATCGCCGTATGCAGTCCCAAAAGTGAAGAGCATCTTTAACTACCTGAGCCAAGGCCGGCTGATTCAGGATTTAGTAGATCATCGGATCCTCTGCGTGGATGCAAATGGCAGGCTGCTTGATAAATGGGATAAAAAGGATGGTCCCTCAGCCTCGGAAAAACCGGCTATCTTCGCTGTAGTTGCCGGAGGGCAGGAAAGTGCCTTTGTTCGTTTTAATGTATATTCACCAGATGAAATCTTGACTGCTGTATGGAAAGACCAGGAGATGTACGACTCCTTTATCGGCTTCTATCAGGAGCTGCTCGGCAATGAAGATATTTGCTACGTCACCGGAAAGCAGCTGCCTGCTACGGATAAACATGCGAACAAGATCCGGAATTCGGCGGACAAGGCCAAGCTCATATCGGCCAACGATTCCAGCGGATTTACGTATCGCGGGCGTTTTACCCAAAGCAATGAAGCGGCCAGCATCAGCTATGAAGTCTCCCAGAAGGCTCATAATGCCTTGAAATGGCTCATTAACCGCCAGGGGAAAGTGATTGATCAGCGGGTATTTCTGGTTTGGGGAAATGATGCGCTGTATATTCCCGATCCGACCGAGGACAGCTTTGCAATCAATACAGCATCACCTGCCAGAACAGTAGTCAAATCAAACACTAATCAGCCTTTTGCGCTTGAAGTAGACAAAGCCCTGGATGGATACCGCAGCGATCTATCCTCGAAGTCCGATGTCAATATCATGGTGCTGGACTCGGCGACAACGGGGCGTATGGGTGTCCTTTATTACCGCAATATGGATAAGGACCTTTATTTGGACAAGCTCAAGAAGTGGCATTCCACCTGTGTCTGGCAGCAGCGTTATCAAAGAAATAACCAGGAAGCAGTCTTCTTGTGGGGTGCGCCAGCTACAAAAGACATTGCATTCGCAGCCTACGGTCCCCGGGCAAATGAGAAGCTGGTCAAAGGTCTGATGGAACGGATGCTTCCTTGCATTGTAGACGATACGCCAATACCGCGGGATATTGTGACAAGCGCCATCCAGCGTGCTTCAAATCCGGTAGCTTTAGAGAAATGGGAATGGGAAAAGACGTTAAGTATCACTTGCGCGCTGATTAATCGGGAGGAGGGCTTGAAGTTGGCACTCGATACAGAAACCAATGACCGAAGTTATTTATTTGGCCGGCTGTTAGCGGTCGCAGATGTATTGGAAAGAAGGGCTTTAGGGGAAGAGACACGCTCCAGCAATGCTATTCGTTATATGAATTCCTTCTCCATGCATCCGGAAAGAACCTGGATGACCATCCAAAAGAGCCTGCAGCCTTACCAGGCACGGCTGGGAAGCAAGGCTGTGTATTTATCTAAAATCATTGATGAAATAGCTTCTAAATTCAAAGTGGAAGATTTTAATAACCGTCCGCTGTCCGGAAAATATTTATTAGGTTTTTACAGCCAAAGACATGAGCTTTATCAGAAGAAAGATTCCAATGAAAATACGACTGCTGAGGAGTGAAAATAATGTCTGCTCTGGATCACAAAATTGATTTTGCTGTTGTCTTGTCCGTCAAAAATGCCAATCCCAATGGCGATCCTCTGAATGGGAATCGTCCGCGTCAAAACTATGATGGACACGGGGAAATTTCAGATGTGGCGATCAAACGGAAAATTCGGAATCGTCTTCAGGACATGGGAGAAGCTGTCTTCGTCCAGTCCAATGACCGCAAGGATGATGAGTACGGAAGCTTAAGAGAGCGTGCTGATGCAAATGCAGAGTTGAACAAGATTTTGAAATCCAAAACAAGCTCAAGTGATGAATTCGCGCGTGTGGCCTGTGAAGCATGGGTCGATGTTCGCAGCTTTGGCCAGGTATTCGCCTTCAAGAGCTCTGACAAGGGTGCAGGTGTATCCGTTGGAGTCAGAGGACCTGTTTCGATCCACACTGCGACGAGCATTCAGCCTATTGATATTACCAGCATGCAGATTACGAAAAGCGTCAATTCTGAACCCGGCAAAGACCGGGGCTCGGACACGATGGGCATGAAGCACCGGGTAGATTACGGCCTGTATGTCTTCTATGGAAGCATCAACACCCAATTGGCAGAGAAGACCGGATTCAGTAATGAAGATGCTGAGAAGCTGAAGCAGGCACTCGTGACCTTATTTGAAAATGATGCTTCTTCGGCCAGACCCGATGGAAGTATGGAAGTGCACAAAGTGTATTGGTGGGAACATGCCTCCAAGCTGGGGCAGTATTCCTCTGCCAAAGTACACCGCTCCCTTGTGATTAAGGCAAGAAGCGAAGAACCTAAAGCCTTTGAGGATTATGCAGTCGAGCTGTATCCATTAGAAGGTTTGCAGGTTGAAGTCATTGACGGAATATAACGAAGACGACTATTTGATGCTGTCCGGCATCCAGCATTTTAACTTTTGCCGCAGGCAGTGGGCTTTAATTCATATTGAGCAGCAGTGGGCTGAAAATGTACGAACCCTGGAGGGGAGCCATGTTCACCGGGTTGCTGATAACCCCATTCTTCGAGAGAAGAGAGGGGATAAGCTGGTCGTACGGGCTTTACCGGTTCACTCCCGAAGATTAGGAATCACTGGAATCTGTGATGTTGTAGAGTTCATTCGCGATCCTGCTGGAATACCGCTTGCCGGGGAGGAAGGTCTTTACCTTCCTGTCCCGGTTGAATATAAGCGGGGCAAACCTAAGCGGGATGATTCCGACCGTTCTCAGCTCATTGCTCAGGTGATATGTCTGGAAGAAATGCTTGCTTGCCACGTTTCCCACGGATTTCTGTATTATAACGAGATTAAACACCGGGTAGAGTTACCCGTGACTCAAACGGATCGTGAGCAGGTTGAACGCATCATTCTCGAAATGCACCAGCATTTTGATAGACGCTATACCCCAAAGGTTAAAACGGGGCGCCACTGTCAGAGCTGTTCTTTAAATCTGGTCTGTCTCCCGGAGCTTATGCAGCGCAGACCGGTATCCAGTTACATTGAAGGCAGGTTAAAGGAATGAAGAAGCTGCTGAATACGCTGTTCGTCACGACTCCGGATTCGTATCTTCATTTAGATGGAGAGAATATTGTCATTAAAAATGAAGACAGCATTCTGGGGCGCTTTCCGCTTCATAATTTGGAAGGGGTATGTACGTTTGGGTATACCGGGGCGAGTCCTGCATTAATGGGGGCTTGTGCAGAGCGAAATATCGCCCTCACGTTTATGACCCGGACAGGACGTTTTCTGGCCCGCGTGGTCGGGGAAAGCAAAGGGAATGTGATTCTGAGGAAAGAGCAGTACCGTATTTCAGATAACGAGCTGAGAAGTTCATTAATTTCAAGGAATATGATCCTGGGAAAAATGTTCAACAGCAAATGGGTCCTAGAGCGTGCCACCCGAGATCACGCCCTTCGGATGGATGTAGAGCGGATCAAACGGGTCACGGCATCTCTGACCGAAACCATGAAGCTAGTCCAAAAGGCGGAAGATCTGGAGCAGCTGCGGGGATTGGAAGGGTCTGCTGCAGTTCAATATTTTTCGGTACTGGATGAACTGATTTTACAGCAGAAGGAAGAGTTCTTCTTCCGTGGACGTAATAAGCGGCCTCCTCTTGATAATGTTAATGCCCTGCTGTCCTTTGTCTACACGCTGTTATCCCATGATACTCAAGCTGCTTTAGAAGCAGTTGGACTTGACCCCTATGTAGGATTTTTGCACAGGGACAGGCCCGGCCGGGCTTCGCTTGCGCTGGATCTGATGGAGGAGCTGAGGAGTGTTATTGCCGACCGGTTTGTTATTTCTTTAATTAATAAGCGGCTGATAACCGGCAAGGGCTTTTACCAGAAAGAAAATGGTGCAGTCATCATGGAGGACTCGGCAAGAAAGCAAGTGCTGCAGGCGTGGCAGGAACGCAAACAGGAGAAAATCACTCATCCGTATCTGAACGAGAGTATTTCCTGGGGGCTTGTACCTTACTCCCAAGCAATCTTGTTAGCACGATATATACGCGGTGATTTGGACGAGTACCCGCCTTTTCTATGGAAGTAGGTGATTTACAATGCTGGTCTTGATTACGTATGATGTCAGTACAACAAGCAGAGAAGGCAGAAGACGGCTCAGCCAGGTGTCCAAGAAATGTTTGAATTACGGTCAAAGAGTGCAAAATTCTGTCTTTGAATGTATTCTGGACGCTACTGAATTCCGCCGTCTCAGGTTTGAACTTGAAGCTATCATCGACGAAACCACAGATAGCATACGCTACTATAAATTAGGTGATAAATACAAAACCAAAGTTGAACATGTGGGTGCAAAAAGCTCGTATGATATGGAAGGCCCTCTAATTCTATAAGAGAAAAATCTGGTGCGAATGTGAAGCTCCCATGATTTCTCCGGTTCATTCGCACCTCAGAATTTGTCGGAATAAACCGAATCGTATGAGGGATACAAGTAAAAAAAGTACAATCTCATATGTAATAAGTATGGATTATAACGAAAATATAGGAGAACGATCTTATTAATGGATTGATTCGAGCTATTTTCGCTGTCGCACTCCGCATGGAGTGCGTGGATTGAAATCTTGCGGCGATTGCTTGGCATACAAGCACTGATCGTCGCACTCCGCATGGAGTGCGTGGATTGAAATTGGCCGGTGGATGCGCGGCCGGAATTTGCAGCCGTCGCACTCCGCATGGAGTGCGTGGATTGAAATATTCACCTGGACATTATCATTTTAATATTGTCAAGTCGCACTCCGCATGGAGTGCGTGGATTGAAATAATGCTTTTACCTCTAAAAATGATTGGTCTCATGTCGCACTCCGCATGGAGTGCGTGGATTGAAATTTTTTCTCCCCTTGCTTATCCCAGTGCCATGCGAGTCGCACTCCGCATGGAGTGCGTGGATTGAAATGATTTTTACCTTATGCGGCAGCTGCGGAAAAGAGTCGCACTCCGCATGGAGTGCGTGGATTGAAATAGAAAGCTTGGGAGGACTTTAATCCAGGCAAAACGTCGCACTCCGCATGGAGTGCGTGGATTGAAATGGCTTGTATTTATAACCCTAACCGGTGCTTTTCGTGTCGCACTCCGCATGGAGTGCGTGGATTGAAATATTCTGGGCATAGGTTAACTGCATGTTATCAACGTCGCACTCCGCATGGAGTGCGTGGATTGAAATAGCCAGATGTTCGCCTCGTCAATAACGGACTCGGTCGCACTCCGCATGGAGTGCGTGGATTGAAATCTCGATCCGCGACGCATTTTTAATCGTGGGGGTCGTCGCACTCCGCATGGAGTGCGTGGATTGAAATAGCAGAGGAAGCCCAGATTATAAAAAAGAATGCAAGTCGCACTCCGCATGGAGTGCGTGGATTGAAATATGCGGATAGCAAAATGGCCTGACGGTGCTACCAACGTCGCACTCCGCATGGAGTGCGTGGATTGAAATCGCTGGACTTATTGTAGCTGGTGATGTGCTCAGCGAGTCGCACTCCGCATGGAGTGCGTGGATTGAAATATCGGGGGCATTTGTTGGCCAGCAATACGCGATGTCGCACTCCGCATGGAGTGCGTGGATTGAAATAGCATCCGTTTAAGCGGAACGATCACGTTACGCCGTCGCACTCCGCATGGAGTGCGTGGATTGAAATGTCGATTTTGCCGCCCACTTCTCGCTGGTGACGGATGTCGCACTCCGCATGGAGTGCGTGGATTGAAATCGAAAGGCATATTGGCAGGTTGGCCGGAAAAATGTCGCACTCCGCATGGAGTGCGTGGATTGAAATCTTCAAAGTTTACTGTCATGATTATTATCTCCTTGTCGCACTCCGCATGGAGTGCGTGGATTGAAATTCACATCGATCCGCCGCTGCGTAATCCCGCCTTTTGTCGCACTCCGCATGGAGTGCGTGGATTGAAATTTAGCTCCTGGTGTGAAGTACCGGTCCCGATAACCGTCGCACTCCGCATGGAGTGCGTGGATTGAAATTTGACTAAAGGGGGACAGGCAGATGGCTGTTATTTGTCGCACTCCGCATGGAGTGCGTGGATTGAAATTACCCCTTCTTCCCCTTTAAGCGGAGGGCTGTATGTCGCACTCCGCATGGAGTGCGTGGATTGAAATGCATCAGCGCCTTGTCCCTGACTATCCGTTCATGCAGTCGCACTCCGCATGGAGTGCGTGGATTGAAATTTCTTTACTTATAGCGTTCTCTAATCTTGCAATAGAGTCGCACTCCGCATGGAGTGCGTGGATTGAAATTCTTGCCATCGAGCACCAAAAAACTGGAAAAAGGTCGCACTCCGCATGGAGTGCGTGGATTGAAATCATGTATTCAAAAACTAACTCACGTTTATAGATAGTCGCACTCCGCATGGAGTGCGTGGATTGAAAAGGCGGTG
>NZ_VAWG01000006.1 GCF_005869875.1 Paenibacillus pinistramenti | reverse complement strand
TGAAGACGACGAGGTAGATAGGCTGGAGGTGGAAGTGCAGCAATGCATGGAGCTGACCAGTACTAATCGGTCGAGGGCTTATCCAAATGGACCCCACAAAGTGAAGAAGAAGCTTCGCAGCGGATTCCGAATACTTTGCGGGGACCCCGAGAACATCTAATTCGAAAATATTGTTTCGTATCCAGTTTTCAGGTGATCAAACATCTGAACCGATTTTTAAGCTGCATGCCTTTTATAAGGTCTGATATTTTGCTGAAGCGGTAACGCAGAAGTGAAGCAGCGCAAAAATCATGTTTGGTGGCGATGGCGGAGGGGTTCCACACGTACCCATCCCGAACACGACCGTTAAGCCCTCCAGCGCCGATGGTACTTGGACCGCAGGGTCCTGGGAGAGTAGGACGCCGCCAAGCGAAACATTTTATATATTCCCTGATAGCTCAGTTGGTAGAGCACTCGACTGTTAATCGAGTTGTCACAGGTTCGAGTCCTGTTCGGGGAGCCATATGCTCTCATAGCTCAGTAGGTAGAGTGCATCCATGGTAAGGATGAGGTCACCGGTTCGATCCCGGTTGAGAGCTCCATTCAATTTAATAAGGCCCGTTGGTCAAGGGGTTAAGACACCTCCCTTTCACGGAGGTAACAGGGGTTCGAATCCCCTACGGGTCACCATATTTTCGGAGGCTTAGCTCAGCTGGGAGAGCATCTGCCTTACAAGCAGAGGGTCGGGGGTTCGATCCCCTCAGCCTCCACCATTTATTAAAATGGACAACTTACATATTTCATTGTTGGGGATTAGCCAAGCGGTAAGGCAACGGACTTTGACTCCGTCATGCATAGGTTCGAATCCTATATCCCCAGCCATTTTTATGTGAGCCATTAGCTCAGTTGGTAGAGCACCTGACTTTTAATCAGGGTGTCGAAGGTTCGAGTCCTTCATGGCTCACTTTTATATATTTTAATGGGACATGTTCTTGCGGAAGCAGCGAATGTGTTTTTTTATTTTATGGCCTGTTTTTCTCCCAGAGAAGAGCGGGCTTTTTTTTTATTCAGCTTAAGCCTTGTAGCAAATTCTGCACAGGTAAGAGGCTTAAAAGCAGGGCGCATGGCTGAATCCCAGTGAGAAGGCCGTGTTTTTGCTTATAAGGGGCCTATTTCAATAATAGGGAGGAAGAGTGGGATAGAGGGTAAAACCTTTTCTGTGCAGCCTGGAGAGGTTTTAGGCATGAACTGGACATGTAAACTGCACAATGGGGGTTGTGTATGCTGAATTGCTGCAAGCACTTAGATGAAGTTGGCGTAACATGCACTGAAACCTTCGAACGAATTGAAAAATGTGGAAACACCGAATCGGCTCGGCGGCTGAGGCTTTTTCAAAAAAACCGATATATCTCAGCTTCTCCTGCCGTTTGAAACAGAGGCCTTTTTTCGCCGCTTGAATAGAATTATTCCTTTGTCTCTAACAGAAGAACACTACGCGGGCGTTAATGGACTCACTGCACGCTCAAACAGTCATGGTTCGATGCATGAAGAGGACAAGATAAGATACAGGAAATGGGGTGCGAATGTAAAGCAGCAGGCTGCCTTGAATCACTTCACAGGCTTAAGCTGGCTGAAGCTTAGTCCCTGGTAAACAGAAAGGCACAGCCTGCCGTTTAAGCATGCCAGTTCTTCTGCAGGACACGGATACACCGCGCAGCTAGAGGAGGAGCCGCTTATTACAGGTATAGATTGGCATTAAGGGAGAGGGGTGTAAGCATTATTTTCCATAAAGAGGGTTCGAAACGAGGAGATTGGAAAAGACTGAGGTGAAAATATAGCCCATCTGCAGACATAAACAGGGCTTTGAAGGGGGGAGAAAAACCAGTAAGAAAAATTCTTTTATATTTTTCCTCCAAAATGCTTGACTCTAATTAACTTGGTATGGTAAGATCATTCTTGTCGCTAACGAGATAAGTTAAAGCAAAATTAACGAATTTGAAGTTAGCCTTGAAAGATATGCGCGTGTGGCGGAATTGGCAGACGCACTAGACTTAGGATCTAGCGTCTTTGACGTGGGGGTTCAAGTCCCTCCACGCGCACCACTTATGCGGACGTGGCTCAGCGGTAGAGCATCGCCTTGCCAAGGCGAGGGTCGCGGGTTCGATTCCCGTCGTCCGCTCCATAATTGTGCGCCCTTAGCTCAGCTGGATAAAGCGTTTGACTACGAATCAAAAGGTCAGGAGTTCGAATCTCTTAGGGCGCGCCATTTATGACTCATAGTTTGTCGGGATGTAGCTCAGCTTGGTAGAGCACCTGGTTTGGGACCAGGGGGTCGCATGTTCAAATCGTGTCATCCCGACCATTATAATGCGGGTGTAGTTCAATGGTAGAACTCCAGCCTTCCAAGCTGGTAGCGTGGGTTCGATTCCCATCACCCGCTCCATACATAGTGATCAGCATCATCGTAGACGATGGTGCTTTTTGTTAAAAATAACTGCGTTTTTCGGAACTGCAGTTATCTTTATATCTATTGTTTTTATCGCTTTGACGTTTTATCGCATGAAATTGAGAGTGTTACAAAAAAATGAAGATTTTTAATACTCGATATTGTATGATGTTAACAATGCATGACATGTTTGTAGAAAATTCTACTGGATACGGGGAAACAGGAGGTATAAAAGAATGACTGAGCTTACGGTTACTGCAGGAAAAAATAATTCCAGCAACCTGCTGCGGCGGGATATTCGCTTTTTGGGCAATATTCTGGGAGAAGTCCTTGTCCACCAAGGTGGAAATGAACTCTTAGATATTGTCGAAAAGATACGTGAGGCGAGTAAATCGCTGCGGGCTTCTTTTTTGCCGGAGACCCATGAAGAATTTAAAGACATGATTAACGGGCTTGCTCCAGACATCCGGCATCAGGTGATCCGCGCGTTTGCGATCTATTTCCAGCTTGTGAATATTGCTGAACAAAATCATCGGATCCGCCGCAAAAGAGACTATGAACTCGCCGCTGGCGAGACGATCCAGCCTGGATCGATTGAAGCGTCGGTGATGGAGCTGAAGGAACGCGGATTCTCTTACGATGAAGTACAGGAGATTCTGCAGGGGATGTCGCTTGAATTGGTAATGACTGCGCACCCTACAGAGGCTATGCGCCGTGCCATTCTGGATATTCACAAGCGGATTGCCGAAGATGTAATGCAGCTTGATAATCCAACGTTGACCTTCCGTGAACGGGAACAGCTGCGAGAGAAGCTGCTTAATGAGGTTATCACACTGTGGCAGACGGATGAGCTGCGCGACCGTAAGCCGACCGTGCTGGATGAAGTGCGGAACGGAATGTACTATTTTCACGAAACCTTATTCCATGTGCTGCCGGATGTTTATCAGGAGCTTGAGCGCTGCTTGACCAAATATTATCCGGAGCATAACTGGCACCTGCCGACCTATTTGAAATTCGGCTCCTGGATCGGAGGGGACCGTGACGGCAACCCTTCGGTGACGGCGGATGTAACCTGGGAAACGCTGAAAATGCAGCGCAAACTGGCTGTACGTGAATACCAGCGGCTGCTCAGTGATTTGTTCAAACATCTGAGCTTCAGCACATCCATTGTCAATGTGAGCGATGAGCTGAAATCCTCGATCCTGAAGGACGGGGGAACGGTCGAGCTGAAGAAGACGCAGGCCTGGACGAATGAAAAAGAACCATACCGTATCAAACTGACCTACATGATGGAGAAGCTGTACAATGTGCTCGACGAAGCGCACAAAGGCCAGCCGGACCGTTATGCGGTGCCTGAAGAGCTGATTGAGGATTTGCAGATCATTGACCGCAGCCTGCGGCATCATTATGCAGACTACGTAGCCGATACGTATATCAAGAAGCTGATTCGTCAGGTTGAACTGTTTGGCTTCCATACAGCGAAGCTGGATATCCGTCAGCATAGCAAGGAACATGAGAATGCGATGTCGGAAATTTTGGCCAGCCTGAACATTACGCCAAACTATGCAGACTTGTCTGAACCAGAGAAGGTGAAGCTGCTGGCGAAGCTGCTGAACGACCCGCGCCCGCTTACGTCTCCTTATCAGGAATACAGCGAGAGCACGACAGAATGCCTTGAGGTGTACAGAACGGTATATATTGCTCAGAAGGAATTCGGCAAGAACTGTATTACCAGCTACCTGATCAGTATGGCTGAAGCAACCAGCGATATTCTGGAAGTGATGGTGTTTGCGAAGGAAGTGGGCTTGTTCCAGAAGGAAGCCGACGGTTCTGTCGTATGCACGCTGCAGGCCGTTCCTCTGTTCGAAACGATTGACGACCTGCACGACGCTCCGAATATTATGCGCGAACTGCTCAGCATTCCGGCTTACAGACAATCTGTAGCCGCAATGAACGATCTGCAGGAGATCATGCTCGGCTATTCGGACAGTAATAAGGACGGCGGCGTGATTACGGCGAACTGGGAACTTCGCGTAGCGCTCAAGGAAATTACTAAGACAGCTAAAGAGTTCGGCGTGAAGCTGAAATTCTTCCACGGCCGCGGCGGCGCGCTTGGACGCGGAGGAATGCCGCTTAACCGGAGTATTATGGTGCAGCCTGCTGAGACAATCGGCGGAGGCATTAAAATTACGGAGCAGGGAGAGGTGCTTTCCGAGCGCTATTCCTTGCAGGGGATTGCTTACCGCAGTCTGGAGCAGGCGACCTCCGCTCTAGTGATTTCGTCGATTAATGCCCGGCTGCCGAAGCAGGACGGACTTTATGAGAGCCAGTGGGAAGAGATTGTGAAGCAGATGTCGGAAACGGCGCTTAAGAAATATCAGGATTTTATTTTCCGGGAGCCGGATTTCCTGAAGTTCTTTAAAGAGTCTACACCGCTCGGCGAGGTAGGAGAGCTGAACATCGGCTCACGTCCATCCAAGCGCAAGAACAGCGATCGCTTTGAGGATCTTCGTGCGATTCCTTGGGTATTCGCCTGGACGCAAAGCCGTTATTTGCTGCCGGCCTGGTATGCTGCAGGTACAGGTCTGCAGGAGTTCTATCAAGGTAAGCCGGAGAATATGAAGGTCATGCAGGACATGTATGAGAACTTCCCGTTCTTCCGCTCCTTAATCGATACGCTTAGATTTGCTGTTGTTAAAGCGGATTTGAACATCGCCAGAGAATATTCCAAACTTTGCGGGGACGAAGAAATCAGAACCCGGATCTTTAAGCAAGTCGAAGCCGAGTTTATCCTGACGAAAAATCTCATTCTGTCCATTACAGGCGAACAGGATTTGCTGGATAATCAGCCGACTTTGCAGGAATCTGTAAGACAGCGTAATCCTTATGTGGATCCGCTGAGCTATCTGCAGGTTCAATTGCTCAGAGAACTGCGGGAAATCCGAGAGCAGGACGGAGACGATGCAGAACTGCTCCGGGAAGTGCTGCTGACTATTAACGGAATTGCTGCTGGGATGCGGAATACAGGCTGATACGCTGCAGCGGTTAACCATAGCGGGTGTACATGGGTACACCCGTTTTCTTTTTTTTGCAAGGTGATCGGCTCATGCGGGCTTTAGTAGTATTACGGTTAGTATTACGGCTTGCTTTTTAAAAGGGCATCCATTACGATTCTATTGAACTGTGCGAGTGGTCACCGGGCCGTATACGGGCCTATAGAAGGCTGTTTGACTGCTTAAAGGTTAAGGCAAATAAGGTAAAGAAAAATGCGAAGCAGCCGAAATCTGGGGGATAACGGATGTCAGAACATGCAGATGCAGGCTTGGTCAAGCTTGCCCGAAAAGGGAACCAGCGGGCTTTTGCCGAGCTTGTGGATTTATATAAAGACAAGGTGTTTCATTTGGCCTACCGAATGCTGAACAACCGGCATGAATCGGAGGACATTGTGCAGGAGACTTTCCTGCGCGTTTATAAGAACTGGGATAAATATGATGAGAATCAGAAGTTCTCGACCTGGATGTACCGGATTGCGACTAATCTGTGCATCGACAAGCTGCGCAAACGGAAGCCCAGCTTCTCACTGGATGCGGAACTGAATGATCAGGACGGAACGGACGGATATTCGCTGATCCCCGGGGACAACCGGACTCCGGAAAGTGAATTTTTGCTGAGCGAAACGCAGCAGATCATTCACCAGGCCATCGACGGCCTGCCGGCTAAATACAAAACGATTATGATTCTCCGTTATTTGCAGGAGCTCTCGCTGCAGGAAATAGGAGATATATTAAACATGCCCGTAACGACGGTAAAGACGCGAGTTCACCGGGGGCGGGAGTTCCTGCGGAAGCGGCTGGAGCATAAATTATTTTAGCAAAAATATTTGAAACTCACGCAGCGCTCGATCGTATAACAACAATGAAGTACGAGTATAGCTGCCTTATTTAGGCTTTTAGTTAAGCGACAAGTATGGCTGGGAAAGGAATGGCTCAAATGGATTGCAAACAGGCTGCCTCTTTGATGCATGAATATTTGGATAAGGATCTGCCTGAGGACCAGGCGCTTGATTTGAAGAGTCATTTGGATAGATGCGAGTCCTGCAGGACCCGGTTTAAGGAGCTGGAGCAGTCCGAGATGCTGCTCTTTGCTGCAGTAAAGCAATCACTGCCCTCAACATCAGATGATGTACTGGAACGGATTATGAGCAATCTGCCTAAACGCCGCAGACAGCAGGTTTGGATTACCTGGGTGAAGCGTCATCCGGCCATGACCGCAGCTGCTGTGTTCCTGCTTGTGATGCTCTTCAGTACATTATCGGTTTGGAAATCGGATGACCAGCTGGTTGTTAAAGGAGCCGATCTCGACAAGGTTCAAATTGAAGGGCATACCGTTATTGTTCCTGAAGGGACAGCCATAGCAGGCGATCTGACCGTCGAGAATGGCAATACGGAGATCTATGGGGAGGTCAAAGGCAATTTGACCGTAATTGATGGCTCGCTGTATGAAGCCTCTACCGCCAAGATTGCCGGTGATGCCAAAACGATTGATCAGGCACTGGACTGGATCTGGTACAGGATTACCAACACATTTACCGAAGTGGCCTCCCGTTAGCCCGTTAGCTGTCTATATGAAGAACTGCTGCAAGCCGGCGCCTCCTGTGAAGGAATAGGGCGCCCTTTTTTTGTAAGAAAAGGAAACCCCAAAGTTCGCGATAACAGAAAACCGAGGCTTAAAGCGGTTTCAGCAGGATATTTTACCCGCAAGCTTGCAACTGGAACCTTATCGTTATAACCTAGAGTTTAAGGGGAAAAGAATATAGAGAGCGCAGCATTGGTTTTACATAACCCGAAGAGGGATACCGGGGGCATGATGATGAATTATTTCCAGAACTTGACCTGGTCAGAATCCATTAAAGATCTGGTGGATGTGCTGGCTGTTACTTATATTATTTATTATTTGATCCTGCTGGTGCGCGGTACGCGGGCCATTCAGCTGCTCAAGGGAATTTTTGTGCTGGTCATCATTTGGGCGCTCAGCACCTGGTTTAATTTGTATACCTTAAAGTGGCTCATGAACCAGCTGTTTACTTTTGGGGTGCTGGCTGTGTTTATTATTTTCCAGCCTGAGCTTCGCCGCGGTCTTGAACAGCTGGGACGGGGCAAATTGTTTAGCCGGACTTCAGCCGATGAAGAAGAGTTCACACGGATGGTCTCTCATATCATTAAGGCTGTTAATTATTTATCCCGTCGCAAGATCGGGGCTCTGATCGTATTTGAACGGGAGACGGGACTGAATGAATATGTGGAATCGGGCATTCCCACGCAGTCTTTGATTTCGTCCGAGCTGCTGATCAACATTTTTATTCCGAATACGCCGCTGCATGATGGAGCCATTATTATTCAAGGGACAAGGATTACGGCTGCTGCCTGTTATCTGCCGCTTTCGGAGAATCCATTTATCAGCAAGGAGCTGGGTACCCGGCACCGTGCAGCGATCGGGATCAGTGAGGTAGGCGATGCGATGGCGATCGTGGTTTCGGAAGAAACGGGCCAGATCTCTCTGGCTTTGGACGGACAAGTCGTCCGCGACATCAATGAGGAATCGCTGATATCGAAGCTGTACGCGGAGCTGAGCCCGAAGGCCTCCGAGAACACCCGGAAAACCCCTTTCTGGAGGAGAATGGGGGGGAAGCAAGCATGAATAAATGGATTAATAATAACAATTTTGCGAAGATCATTGCCCTGTGCATCAGTTTGATTCTGTGGCTCATGGTGCATTTGGACAGTTCGGATTCTATAGCCGGTGTTAATGATTCAATCAGCACGCGTACCATTGATAACGTGAAGGTCCAGGTTTACAATTTTGATGAAAGTAAATACGTGATGTACGGCCTGGATCCGGAACGTGTAACGCTTGAGGTGAAGGGGAAGCTGACCAAGCTGACTTCGCTGTTTTCCGAGGATGATTACAAGGTTAAACTGGATCTGAGCAACGTAACCCCCGGCACGAAGACCATTCCGCTGAAATGCGAGCTTCCGAATGGGGTGGAGTGTGTATCGATTACGCCTTCATCAGCTCATATTACCATTGAAGCCAAGGCCTCCAAAGAGGTGCAGGCATCGGTAATTACGACCGGCGAGCCGGCGGAGGGGTATGAATTGGGAACTCCAGTGCTGAAGGACGACGGGAAAGTGACGGTCACTCTTCCTTCCAGCGAGATTGATGATTTAGCTAAGGTTCAGGGCGTGCTTAATGCAACGGGGATTAATAGTGATATTTCGGGAAAAAGTCTTAAATTAACCGCCTATGACAAAGCGGGGAACGCGATGGAGGATGCGGAAATATCGCCGTCTTCCATTGATGTCGATGTGCCTGTTATTAAGCTGTACAAAAGTGTGCCCGTAACGCTCAGGACAACCGGGAGTCTCCCTCCCGGATTCGCCCTTTCTTCCGTAAGCAGTGATACCGAGCAGGTCGTGGTATATGGTCCGCAGAGTGAGCTGGACGGCATAAGCTCTTTTCCGGTTACAGTGGATTTAGGCAATTTCACCGGGGATGAGGAGAGCAAATATACCGTAAGTCTGACACCGCCGGACGGATTTGAAAAAATAGAGCCTTCATCTATAGAAGTAACGATCAAGGCGACACCTTTTGAAAAAAAAACGCTGAATGACGTACCGGTCACGCTGGAGAATGTCGGCAGCAGCTATACGGCCAAACTTGTGAATCCCGCTTCCGGAACTCTCGATGTTACGGTAGAAGGCAGCACGGAGCGGATCGCCGCCCTGTCGTCAGATGATCTGTCTTTCAGTGCGGATTTGAGCGGATACAGCGAAGGAACCTATAATGTTAAGCTGGAACCCAAGCTTCCGCAATATATTACATTGCTTGATTCGGGCACAGACGGCACAGTCCAGGTGAAGATCACCGCCAAGGATACACCGGCTGCGGCTGAGCCCACGCCTTCAGCAGGGAGCAGCAGCCAGTCTGAGGCGCCCAGCACGGACGAGGTGAGTACACCCGCTGAAAGTGCAGGGGACAAAGGGAGTACAGAAGCCAGTGATGAGGCTGAAAGCAAGGAGCAGACAGATTCTGGTGCTTCGACAAATTCACCTTAACTTAAATAACGAAGATTCCCATACGATAATAATATGGTGATATGGAACGTAAGAAGAGGAGTGTAACGTTAACAATGGGGAAATATTTTGGTACAGATGGTGTCCGTGGGGTCGCCAATAAAGAATTGACTGCAGAGCTTGCTTACCGGATCGGCCGCTGCGGCGGTTATGTGCTTACAGGAGCCTCCACAGGGGCGGCTCATAAGCCTAAAGTCGTGATTGGCATGGATACGCGGATTTCCGGCGTCATGCTGGAATCGGCCCTGGTGGCGGGACTGCTGTCCATCGGCGCTGATGTGATTCGTCTTGGCGTACTCAGCACGCCTGCAGTCGCTTATTTGACCCGGGAGCTTGGCGCGGACGCCGGGGTTATGATCTCCGCTTCACATAATCCGGTTGAGGATAACGGAATTAAATTTTTCGGGAGCGACGGGTTTAAGCTGTCTGATGAAACAGAGCTGGAAATTGAAGAGCTGATCGACAAGGAAAATGATGAGCTGCCCCGCCCTGTCGGCGGCGACCTGGGTTCTGTGGAAGTCGATTATGATGCTAAATTGAAATACTTGGAGCTGCTTAAGTCTACGCTTACTTCAAAGTCCTTCCAAGGATTAAAAATCGTGCTCGACTGCGCGAACGGCGCCGCTTACGAGCTGGCTCCGCGCTTGTTCCGCGAGCTTGGGGCGGATGTGACCACGATTGCCGCTGAGCCAAACGGGCGGAATATCAACGACCACTGCGGCTCTACGCATCCGGAGAAGCTGAAGGCGGAGGTTGTGCGTTTGGGCGCAGATTTGGGCCTTGCGTTTGACGGCGATGCGGACCGTTTGATTGCGATTGACAGCACGGGGGCGGAAGTGGATGGTGACCACATTCTGGCTATTTGCGGCGATGCCATGAACCGTGAGGGAAAATTGGCTCAAAGCACGATTGTGACGACTGTGATGAGCAACATCGGCTTCTACAAGGCGGCGGAGCAGTTGAACCTGAATACGGTCAAGACGGCCGTAGGCGACCGCTATGTGATGGCGGAAATGCGCCGCGGCGGTTATAACCTGGGCGGGGAGCAGTCCGGGCATGTGATTTTTCTGGATTACAGCACAACGGGTGACGGGATCCTGACAGCGATTCAGCTTGTGGACACGATGATTAAATCCGGCAGGAAGCTGAGCGAGCTGAAGGCCTTGATGGTGCAGTATCCGCAGGTTCTCGTGAACGTTCGGGTGCAGGATAAGAGCAAATATGAAGGCAATCCGGGAATCGCAGCAGCGATTGCTGAGGTAGAAGGCAAGCTGGGGGACAACGGCCGCGTGCTTGTCCGTCCATCCGGTACGGAATCCTTGATCCGCGTCATGGCGGAGGGGCCTGACAAAGCCGAGCTTGAGAGCTTCGTTGCCCATATTGCCGGCGTTGTAGAGAGGGAATTAGTGTAAAAGGTATGGCCGCTGGTCGCACGGAACGGAGGCGATTCAGCGGTCTTTTTCATGCCCAATTGTCTGGAGTTTAAGGAGTTAGGTGTAAGAAAAGAGAGAAGAAACATTGCAAAATGACTTGCAGATGCATATAATTAACCATATTCTAAAACAGAAAGCGAGGGCCGTGAGGTTAATAAGCAGGATAAGCGCCAGAGCTTTCCGGCTTGCGCGGAAGGATGCACGTTGGCATGTTGAAGAACTGGGACGTGGCATTCCTATGGCAGCGGGAAGCTGACGAGGTAGAGGTGTTCGAAATTTCGGCGGGGACCTCTCGGTTAGGCATCAAACCGTGAATCAGGCAGCAAAACGGACGGGCGACCGTCCTGACAAACTGCCGGATGGGATGCAGCAATCTTAAACATTCTTAATTTTTTATATAAAAATTCATGAGTGCAAAAGAGACGCGGATTACAGCTGCGGAGAAGAACGGGATGCATTCAAGAATTCCTTGATAATTGAATACTTGACGATCGCTTCTAAGATCTTTACCGCAAATGTCTTCCACGGTTCATCTGGTTTGTCCAGACTGCGCTCAAACTTGAGATGACGAAACGGAGGATTTATTTATATGTGTGGTATTGTGGGATATATCGGAAATGGGGATACTCAGACGGTTTTGATTGAAGGTCTTAAGAAGCTGGAGTACCGGGGTTATGATTCCGCTGGTATTGCTATTTTTACACCAGAAGGTCTGAAAATCAGTAAATCGATCGGACGTTTGGCCAATCTGGAAGCGAAGCTGGAGGGCGCTCCTCTGGTGGGTTCCGCAGGGATTGGGCATACACGCTGGGCGACACACGGTAAACCGTCGGACGTGAACTCTCATCCGCATACCGACCATACCCAGAAATTTTCGGTTGTTCATAACGGAATTGTCGAGAACTATCTGGATCTGAAAGAAGAATTGATTGGGCAGGGATATACTTTTGTGTCCGAAACCGACACGGAGATTATTGTTAACCTGATCGCACGCGAATACAAAGGGGATATCGTCAAAGCGGTTCAGCAGGCTGTTACTTTTATGCGCGGTGCTTTTGCACTCGGCGTTCTGACTGAATACGAGCCTAACAAGCTGGTTGCTGTGCGCCAAGCCAGTCCGCTTGTTATCGGCGTTGGGGACGGCGAGAACTTTATCGGCTCCGACATCCCTGCGATCCTGAACTATACGCGTAAAGTGTACATTTTGAATGACGGTGAAATGGCTGTCCTGACTGAAGATTCTGTCGAACTGATGACCATTGAGGGGAATTTTATTTCTCGGGAAATGACGAATGTCGAATGGGATGAAGTGACAGCGGAAAAAGGCGGCTACGACCATTTCATGCTGAAAGAAATTCACGAACAGCCAAAAGCTTATCGCGACACGATGCGCGGACGCATGGATGCTTCCGGCCGTAAGGTGGTCCTGCCTGGGCTTAACCTGACCGATGAGCAGATTAAAAATATTACGAACATTCACATCGTAGCTTGTGGAACGGCTTATCATGCCGGCCTCGTAGGCGGCTCAGTGATTGAACAGCTTGTCCGTATTCCGGTTGCCTTTGACGTAGCTTCCGAATACCGTTACCGCTCGCCGCTGATCACGCCGCAAACGCTGGTTATCGTGGTCAGCCAGTCCGGTGAAACAGCCGATACGCTTGCTGCGCTTCGCGAAGCGCATGACAATGGCGCTCATGTGATTGCTGTAACGAATGTAGTGGGCAGTTCGATCGCCCGTGACGCTGATGATGTGATTGCAACTCTGGCTGGTCCGGAGATCGCGGTTGCTTCGACAAAAGCTTACTCGTCTCAGCTGATCGCGTTCTATCTGTTTGCCCTGTACCTGGCACAAGTGCGCGGTACGCAAACCGAAGCTGAAGTGGCGCACACGCTTGCTGCCATGCAGGCTTTGCCTGAGCAGGTAGAGAAAATGCTGGAGAACACGGATGCAATCAAGACTTATGCAGAGGAAATTGCGAAGCATGAACATCTGTTCTTCATCGGCCGCGGTATGGACTATGCCGTTGTGCAGGAAGGCTCGCTTAAGCTGAAAGAGATTTCCTACATTCACTCCGAGGCTTATGCGGCTGGCGAACTGAAGCACGGTACGCTGGCTTTGATTGAAGAAGGCATTCCGGTCATCGCCCTGCTTACGCAGGAGCATGTCATGGAGAAAACGGTCAGCAACATTAAAGAAGTGAAAGCCCGCGGCGGCGCCGTAATGGCCATCACTTATGATGAGCATGTTCCGAGCCTTCTTAAATCCGTTGACCAGGCGCTGTCCATTCCGAAGACACTGCCAATCTTGTCCGCAGCCTTGGCGGTAGTGCCGCTGCAAGTGCTGGCGTACTACGCTTCCCTGGCCCGTGGTTTGGATGTCGATAAACCGCGTAATCTGGCGAAGAGTGTGACGGTGGAGTAGGCGGGGGATAGGGTGTTTCCCTTTTTCATATGATAAAAGTCGTGACCAGTAAAAAGACTGAAACCGACTAAGATGAGTCGAGCAGTTCTAGGATTATTCCTAAATCAAGAGTCGTGGGTAAACACCTACGACTCTTTTTTGTTTTTAACTTAGTACCGAACTTGCTTTTATTTTCTTGCTTTTATTTTTAGAACGATCTACCGCTTATTCATTCTCCAATCCCGGGAGCGGTGGCCATATTGAGCCTTCCATGTTAAACATATCAATCGCTTTTGGCGGAATATGGAGGTCAGCAAGATTATGTTCTATGGCGGTATGGATTTCCTGGGCTCGGTTTTCTCTGATTTTTCTAGTGAAATCGGGTTCTATAAGAGCTGCTCTGGCTAGGGCCACCATATCTCCATGATTGAGTGCGTCTAGTGCATCGTCTGCAGTAAAGATATTTGAAACAATGATAACCGGACATCTTCCAGCGGCTTGTTCTTTAACCAGTTTCCCAAAGGATTTCTCCGACCCTTCAGGAGCGGCATCGTATCCGGCTGCGAGGGAGACATGGATATAGTCGACTTTTTCAGAAATAATTTTGTCGATTAACTGGAGAGATTCGTCAATTCTGTAGCCTACATTTTCTCCATGAATTTCCTCAGGCGATATCCGGTAGCCGACAATGGCGCCCTCTTTCCCGCTTTCCTTAACAGCACGCTGTACTTCTTGTAAGACTGCTAACGGAAAGGCCATTCGTTTCTCAAGGGTTCCGCCCCATTGATCCGTTCGGCGGTTGGAATAGGCAGAGAAGAATTGCTGCAGAAGATAATGATTGGCTCCGTGTATTTCCACTCCATCAAAACCGGCTTCGATTGCTCTTCTTGCTGCCCTGCCAAAATCCCCAATTGTCGTTTGAATTTCTTCCTCTGTGATTTCTTCTGGAACATGTTTTAAGAACGGGAATTCAATCGCACTTGGAGCCACAATTCGTCCGAGTCTCTCATAAACCGCTTCACGGCCAGCATGGAAAAGCTGTAAAATCGCTTTGTTCCCGCTTTTCTTTGCGGCTTGCGCTAATTTCTTCAGGCCTATAACGTCTTCATCCCTGGATACTGAAATTTGCCCCTCAAGCACAAAGGCTGATTCATTTATATAAGCTGCACCTGTAATAATAAGCCCTGCCACATCGGATCTTCTGTCAAAATAAGCCAAGTCTGTTTCAGACACAGATCCGTCCTCATTC
This sequence comes from Paenibacillus pinistramenti, assembly GCF_005869875.1. Lineage (GTDB taxonomy): Bacteria > Bacillota > Bacilli > Paenibacillales > Paenibacillaceae > Fontibacillus > Fontibacillus pinistramenti. The sequence continues at coordinate 196,965 of NZ_VAWG01000006.1, read as the reverse complement.
GCTCCCATGACTAACATGGGTGCCATTGCTGTGCGGCTTGGAATTGTAGTTCCATTAGGTAAAGGTATGGGTTGTAATAAAGCATCATACTTAGAACTCAAAAGAATAACCCCTTTGCAAATGTGTTGGTTTATTACCTGAGTAATTTAACCAATGGTGTGAAAAGTAATGTTGGTGAGTGCTGGGAAAATTAGGGGGAACTCACTACGGGGAACATCCGTATCCGATCTTGGCTGGACTGGCTGGACTGGAGGGATTGGCTGGGTTGGCTGGGTTGGCTGGGTTGGCTGGACTGGCTGAATTCCGGGGGCGATCTGCACGTCGGCTGCTGCGTTTTGCTTCCAAAATGTGTTAGTATGGATTGGAGTGTACTAAATAATGAAGGGTGAGTTGCCGATCATGAAACAATTGATTCTCGGGGATGCCAAGCAGGAGCTGGCCGGTACACGGCGTATACTGGAGCGTCTGCCAAATGAGCAGATGATGTGGAAGCCGCATGGAAAATCGATGACGCTGGGCGGGTTAACGACGCACTTGATCAATTTGGTGAACTGGCAGGTCGCTATTTTTCTTCATTCTGAACTTGACCTTTCAGCCGTTCCGCAGCGGAGAGAAGCACTGGGAACCCGCGAAGAGGTGCTGGAGGAGTTTGACGCTAACGTCGCGAAGCTGGAGAAGCTGTTAGACGAGTGCGAGGAGGACAAGCTTGCGGAGGAATGGACACTGCGAAGCGGCGACCATATCATTCTGCGTCAACCGCGTGCCATGGCGTTTCGGACCTTTGGATTAAGCCACATGATCCACCACCGTGCTCAGCTTGGGGTTTATCTCCGGCTGCTCGACATTCCACTCCCGGGTCTGTATGGTCCTTCGGCTGATGAGCAGGGCAAATAAACGGACAAGGAGAACGGGACATGAATATTGACCTTTCTGGAAAAACAGCCCTTATCACGGGAGCGGCGGGAGAGCTCGGCCGAGTCATTGCCCGTACGCTTGCCGAATGCGGCGCGGATATCGCGTTGCATTACCACAGCAGTGAAGCCAAAGCAGCTGAACTCAAGAGCGAGATCGAGGCGCTTGGAAGACGCGCCGTGACTGTCAAAGCTGACGTGACAAAGCAGGATTCCATCGAGGCGATGAAGCAGGCCGCTGAGGCGGCGCTGGGTCAGGTGGATATTGTCGTGGCGAATGCGGTTGTGCAGTACAAATGGACTTCTGTGCTGGAGCAGCCGGCTGAGGACTATGCAAGCCAATTCGAGTCCTGCGTGATGCAGAGCGTATATCTGGCGAAGGCCTTCATTCCGGCGATGATCGAGAAGAAGGGCGGCCGGTTCATCGGCATCAATACGGAGTGTTCGATGCAGAATTTTCCGACACAATCCGCTTATGTTGCGGGCAAAAGAGGCATGGACGGCGTCTACCGGGTGCTGGCGAAGGAAGTCGGCGAGCATCAGATTACGGTCAACCAGGTCGCTCCGGGCTGGACAATCAGCGAACGCGAGCGCACGAACGGCTTGGACGAAAGCGGCGATTATATCAAGCAGGTGCCGCTCAAGAGACGGGGAACGGATCAGGAGATCGCGAATGCGGTTGCTTTTCTGGCTTCCGATCTGGCCAGCTTCATCACAGGAGCTTATATTCCGGTGAGCGGCGGTAACGTCATGCCGGCGATTTGAGCAGGGACGGCTTCTAACCTTCTATTGCGCAGTATTTGACCGGGTAGGAACGATGGATGAGAAACCCAAAAAAACAGGAAAATGAGGAGGCATCCTTCATCATGGAAGCAAATCATTCGGTAAAAGTAACCGTTCAGGCCGTCGTTGAAGCCCCTGTAGAAAAGGTTTGGAGCTGCTGGACGGAGCCGGAGCATATCACGAAGTGGAATCAGGCTTCCCAGGATTGGCATGTGCCAAGGGCGGAGAATGACCTGCGGTCCGGCGGCAGATTTGTGACCCGGATGGAAGCGAAGGATGGCAGCATGGGGTTTGATTTTGCCGGGGTATATGATGAAGTGAAGCCGCATGAGCAGATTGCCTATTCCCTGGAAGACGGGAGGAAAGTCCAGATTACGTTCGCGGATCAAGGCGGCCAAACCGTGGTCGTTGAAACGTTTGACGCCGAAAGCACGAATCCGGTGGAGTTTCAGCAGGCGGGCTGGCAGTCCATTCTGGACAATTTCAAGAATTACACGGAGAAATTCAACTACACCGAATAATTCTAAGCCTATTCTCTGGCGCCCGGCAGGGCGCTTTTTATTTTTCCTATTTAGCCAATTCTATTTAGCCAATTCTATTTAGCCATGTACTGTTTAGCCATTTACGATTTAACAACATCGCCATAGACGCATCAGCCCGCAGAAGCTACACTAGGGGGAAAGACAGCGAAAATAAACAGAGCAGGAGCTTATAACGTGACCTTAACCGATCGAATTCCCTCTTGGAAAAAACTCAGCCTTTTTGCCGTAACCTGGCCGATCTTTGTTGACTCCGTGCTGCGAATGCTGCTGGGCACAGTCGATGTATTTATGTTAAGCCGGATCTCGGATACGGCGACAGGGGCCGTAGGCCTGGCCAACGAAATTATTTACTTCTGCATTCTCATGTTCGGCTTTGTCGGCATAGGCACCAGTGTCGCAGTTTCCCAATATATCGGCGCCGGGCGGGAGAAGGAGGCAAGCCGGATTTCGGCGCTGGCGATTTCGATGAACTTGATCTTCGGGATTCTCGTCAGTGTTGTACTCGTTAGTTTTGGAGAATCTCTCCTGCGGCTGCTCAACTTGAATCCTGAGCAAATTGGCATTGCCAGCCGTTATTTAAAAATCATCGGCGGATTCATTTGGGTGGAGGCGCTTTCTTATGCCGTTTCGTCGGTCATCCGTTCGAGCGGCCACACCAAGAGCGTTATGTTTGTAACACTTGGGGTCAATCTGATCCATGTGACAGGCAATTACCTGCTCATTTTTGGCCATATGGGCTTCCCGGAGTGGGGCGTTAAGGGAGCGGCCGTATCAACGGTCGTCAGCCGTCTGCTTGGCATCGTCGTTCTTCTTATCCTGCTGTACCGCCGGATTCCTGCCCCGATTCGCCGGAAGGATTACGTGACCTGGAACGGTTCGTACATCAAACAGATTCTGGGCATCGGCCTGCCTGCGGCGGGGGAGCATCTCTCCTGGCAGTCGCAGTATCTCATGATCATCAGCTTTGTGAACATGATTGGCATTACCGCGCTGAATACGCATGTTTATGTGATGAACATATCGAACTATTTTATGGCGCTGGCGATGTCCATTGGGGCGGGCACGGAAATTATCGTCGGACAAATGGTCGGTGCGGGAGAGATGAAGGAGGCCTACCGGAGACTGATCAAAAGTGTAAAGGTCAGCTTCGGGTTAACCTTAGCGATCGTGGGTGCGGCAGCGATCTTCCGGCATGAGCTGATCGGCATGTTTACCGATGATCCGGACATTATTGCCGCCGGAGCGGGTATTTTTCTGCTGTCCATCGTACTGGAGCCCGGCCGGACCTTCAATACGGTTATTATCAACTCGCTGCGTGCCGCGGGGGATGCGCGTTTTCCCGTCTTGATGGGCGTGCTCTCCATGTGGGGCGTCTCGGTGCCGCTGGCTTATACGCTGGGCGTTCATTTCGGGATCGGGCTGCTAGGCATATGGATCGCTTTTGCGGTGGATGAATGGCTGCGCGGGCTGATCATGCTGCTCCGCTGGAGAAGCCGGGCCTGGGAGAAGAAGGCGCTTGTGAAGCCCGTTTCCGTTCCGGAAAGCGGCGCGGGGGCGCAGGCGCAGGCTTAAAGGATAACTTAACTAGATCTAAATACGTGCAAAAAGCCACTTCCTTCGAGGAGTGGCTTTTGTTGTCTTGCTGATCGGGCATTGCCTTTGGAAAATGGGGCCGGGTTATTTTTCTAATGAGCCAAACTCTCCAAATCCGGCTGCAATCTGTTCCGCAGACCATACAGCATGACGGCCCCGACAAGGAAAGCGACAGCGTCCGCAATGACGAGCGACCAGACTACCCCGTGGAAGCCGTTCAGGGAATTAGCGATAAACAGGACAGGAATCAGCGTAATGCCTTGAATAATGGACATGACGAACGCGGCGGTTCCCTGCGCTGTGGCCTGGAAGATCCCTGTAAACAAGGTGGTCATGCCTGTAATGAACAAGGACAGGAACGTCACACGCAGAATGTAGCTGCCCATTTCAATCAACTGCGGGTCATTTGTGAACAGGCCGATCAAGTGGCCGGAGATCAGGTAGACGAGGATGCCGAACACGGCGGCTAAGGCCACAATCGTCTTGATGGTGAAGCCAACCGTATGCTTCATGCGCAGTTTATTAGCAGTGTAGGAGAACGCAATGAGCGGCACGACGCCCTCGCACAATCCCATCAGAATAAACTCGGGAAACTGCAGCAGACGGGAGGAAATTCCGTAAGCGGCCACGGCCTGATCGCCATACTGGGTAAGAAAGTGATTCAAGATAAGCGACATTGCCCCCAGAAAAATACTCATTATAAAGACCGGAACTCCGATCTTGAATACATTGCCCAGAATGTCTTTGGTAGCCTTGAACCATCTGATGGAGACCGTCAGGAATTGGCTCTTGGTCCCCATATGGAAGGCATAGTAGGCACTCGCAGCCAGGTTGGAAATGACCGTAGCAGAGGCAACGCCGGTCACGCCCCAGTGAAACTCAAAGATGACTAACGCATCCAGCAAAATATTGACCACAACACTGAGCATCATGCCGATCATGGACGTGATGGCTGCGCCCTCTGCGCGCACGATATTTTCCAGTGTGAAGAAGAGGACGACAAACGGCGACCCAATCAGCATAACCGTGACATAGTCCTTCGTGAATGCAAAAGAGTCAGTCGTTGCCCCCAGGCCGTGAACGATGGGATTGATGAGCGGCAGGCCGGCGGCGATGACGAGAAGACCGAGAACCAGACTGCTGTAAAAGGCGAAGGCGGAGACATGCTTGGCGTCCTCGAATTTCTTCTCGCCCAGCAGACGGGAGATAAAGGTGCCGCTGCCCATGCCAATCAGGTTGCCCAGCGCCATGATAATGGCGAATAACGGCAAGGTCAGTGCAAGAGCGGTTAACATGGCCGTATTGTGGAGGGTGCCGAGGAAATAGGCATTCAAGATGGAATAGATGACGCTCATTGACGTGCCTAACATCATCGGAACGGCGAAGTGGGCTACGGCTTTGGCGATCGGTGTTTTTTCAAAGTAATGGAGGTTTTCTGCATCCATGGGAATCCCTGCTTTCTGTGAAATATAGCTGTAAAATGCTGTGGTCTCAATCTAACAGTGTTAGTTTGAACCTTACAGTGTTAGATGATATCATGAACCTAAGAACCTGTAAAGCATAAACTTACACTGTTAGATAAAAGGACGGATAATCATATGAAGAAGCAGCAGCCTCAAATTTCGGAGGAGAAGATTCTGGAGGCCTCCTGGGAGCTATTGGGAGAGGATGGCATTGAAAAATTCAGCTTGCGGCGCTTGGCCGACCGGCTTGGAATTCAGGCCCCTTCCCTGTACTGGTATTTCAAGAGTAAGCAGAAGCTCTATCAGCGCCTGGCCAACCAGGTATCCAAAATCATCCTGGAGGAGTTTCACTCCGAGGGGGATTGGAAGGAGCAGCTGACTGGGCTGGCGGCAGCCATACGGAGCGTGCTCAGCCGGTATCCCTGCTCCACGCAGCTCATGATGATGACGCTGCCCCACGAGCCGGACATTATCCGGTTCACCAACAAGATGCTGCTCTGCGTGGAAGACACGCCGCTGGCGCAGGAGCAGAAGATGCAGGTGGTCACTACGCTGATGAATTATGTTTTTAACTTTGTGCTGGACCATTATCAGCATGAGCGCAACGTCTCCGCGATTCTGAAAGAGCAGGCGGAGCTTCCGGGCGACGAAATGATTCGCCTGCTGGACTCTATGAGCGAGGAGGAAGCGGGGCTGTTCCGGAGAATGTTTGATAGCGGGCTGTTCGAGCTGATGGGAACCGACAGGGCGTTCGAGTTCGGCTTGAAGCTGATCCTGCTCGGGATCGAGCAGGTGATTCAGGAGCAGGGGCAGCAGGAGGAGCAGAAGAGGTAGACATGGATTTTAGCAGCTGCACAAATTTCATTCATGGGTGGTGTGCTTCTCAATGAAAACAATCCAAACGATGTACGAGCACTTGAATTGGGCCAATCAGCGCATTCTGGAAACCCTGCAAAGCATGGAAGAGCAGAATCAGGAGCTGAACCGTTTGTTCCTCCACATCCTGTTTGCAGAACAAGTATGGATAACCCGGTTACGTGGGCTGGACAGCACCCATCTGCCGATCTGGCCAGAGACCGGTGCAGATACCGATGCAGATGCCGATGCCGATGCAGATGTCGAAATCGAAGCCTGCGCAGAGCTTGTTAGGCAAAATAAGGAGAGTACAGCAAGCTTTCTTGCTGAGCTGTCCAATGCTGACCTGGATAAACGAATAGCCTACACAAACAGTAAAGGACAAGAGTTTGAGAACTCGGTACGGGACATTTTAACGCATGCCGCCCTGCATGGTCATTATCATCGGGGACAGATCAACCTGCGGCTGCGGGCAGCTGGCTATGAACCGGCGAATATCGACTTTATTACATTTGTGAGGTAATGGAATGCTGAACCGGCATTTTCACGAACAATCTTTCACGAAAAATCTTACAAAAAAAACGCCGACCGGTAAGGTCAGGCGTTTTTTTCGTACGGCATGCCTCGAGCAAGCCGTTACCCGGCTTACATCGTGCTGGTATCAATTACAAATCTGTACTTCACGTCGGAAGCCAGTACCCGCTTGTAAGCTTCGTCAATCTGGTCGGCGGAGATCACTTCGATCTTAGGCACGATATTGTACTTGGCACAGAAATCCAGCATTTCCTGGGTTTCGCGGATGCCGCCGATCATGGAGCCGGCGAAGGAGCGGCGGTGCCCGATGAGGGACATCACATTCAGGGACAATGGTTCCCCAGGCGCGCCGACGTTCACCAGCGTTCCGTCCAGAGTGAGCAGGGAGAAGTAAGCATCCAGATCAAGAGCAGCACTTACGGTGTTGATGATCAAGTCAAATTTTCCGGCGAGCTCCTTGAAGGTGTCCGGGTCGCTTGTAGCATGGTAGTGGTCTGCGCCCAATTGCAGGCCGTCGTCCTTTTTCTTCAGGGATTGGGACAGTACAGTGACCTCTGCTCCCATGGCATGCGCAATTTGAACTGCCATATGGCCGAGGCCGCCCATGCCTACTACGGCTACCTTTTTACCAGGACCGGCTCCCCAGTGGTTCAGCGGCGAATAAGTCGTAATCCCTGCGCACAGCAGGGGAGCTGCTGCGTCAAGCTCGATGTTATCCGGAATGCGGACAACAAAATTTTCCGTTACGACAATGTGAGTGGAATAACCGCCCTGAGTAGGTTCGCCGTATTTGTCAACGCCAGCGTAAGTAGGGACATTGCCTTTCAGGCAGTACTGCTCCTCTCCCTTGCGGCAGTTCTCGCATTCGCCGCAGGAATCCACCATACAGCCGACGCCTACCCGGTCACCGACCTTGTACTTCGTAACCTCAGGTCCCACTGCCGTAACAATGCCTGCAATCTCGTGCCCCGGAACGAGCGGATAATTGACAGGACCCCACTCGCCATGAGCGGTATGAATATCGGAATGGCAGATGCCGGCAAATTTAATTTCAATCAGTACATCCCGGGAATCCAGGTCCCGGCGCTTGATTTCGGCAGAGCGGAACGGCTTGTCCGGTCCGTCAACAGCACGTGCTTTAGCAGTTATCATGAATAATACCTCCTGGAATCTAATGTTTAATAGAGAAGAAGCAGTACAGGATAAGTACGGGTTCCTCTTGCATCAACCATTGTAGTCCTTACAGTTAACTCTAAGTCAAGCTGCTGAAAAAGATTACTTTCACGGCCGGCTTTCACGGCCCGCCTTTATTACCCGCTTTCGTAGCCCGCTTTGACACTTACCACCGAACATGATATTGTCCTATATATCTTAGAGTTAGCTCTAAGTCTATTTTAGAGGATACAGGAAGATCGGAGTGACAACGACAAAGTGACAACCTACTCAATCAGCGAAGCAGCCCAAATATTAAATCTTACGTCTTATACCTTGCGTTATTACGACAAGGAGGGCTTGATCCCTTATGTTGAACGAACTCCCAGCGGCAAGAGACTGTTCAAAGAGTCGGATATCGAAGCGCTGAGGGTCATTGAATGCCTGAAGTCCACCGGGATGCCGATCAAGGAGATTAAAAGCTTTATTGACTGGTGCTCCGAAGGAGATTCCACCCTGCAGCAAAGGCATGACATGTTCATGGAACGGAAGGCCTCTGTAGAAGCGCAGATGGAGGAACTGAGAAGAACGATGGAGCTTATCGAGCATAAATGCCTGTACTACAAGACAGCACTTGAGTCGGGAACGGAAGAGATTCATAAGCAGAACAAAATAGCGGATGCCTTTACTCCGTAAGCCGCCGGGGAGCCAGACACAGCTGGTTTGAACTGCCGTTAAGCCTGTTATGGGTGTTCGGTTTCCGTCCGGTACTGCTTAGGGGAAATTCCCTTTATCTTCTTAAAAATTTTTGAGAACAGCAGCGGGTCATTATATCCTACCGAACGGGAGATGTCCCCGATCGAAAGCTCCGCGTTGCCCATCATTTCACAGGCCTTGCCGATCCTGAAGCGGACCAGGTAATCCTGCAGGCTGATGTTCATCTGCTGTTTGAACAGCGAGCACAAATAACTCCGGTTCAGCCCGATAAAACGGGCGAGATCCTCGATCGTAATCTTCTGCGCAAAATTGAGCTCGATGAAATCCCTGGCTTGCTCCACGTAAATTTCGGCCCGGCTTTCCTTGTGGAGTGAGGGGGCTGCCGGGCTGTGTTCCACCAAGTCGGATAACATCAAATGTAGCAGTCCGGTTAACCTGGTTTCCCGGGCTTTTTGGTATTCCTTCGACTCCATCATCAACTGCAGGTATCCGGAAATCTGGTCGTCCCGCTTATAGTGAAGAATGGGAGAGGCCATCGACAGCCCGGCCTGCTTGAGAAGCATCTCGGCAAGAGGTCCGTTAAAGCCAACCCAGCCGTAAACCCAGGGATTGACCTTGTCCGCCTGATAATAGGTGACGGCGTCCGGGCAGATGAGAAAGCCCTGTCCTTTGCCCAGTCGGTATTGATGGCCTCCCGCCTCGAAAATGCCTTCCCCGTCCAAAATATAATGGAGCAGATAATGGTTCCTTACAGCCGGTCCATAAGAATGTCCGGGCGCACATTCCTCGGTGCCGAATTGGGTCAGGTACAGCTCGGAATGCTGTTTATTTCGCGCCAAATACTCAATCATACCTAAATCCCCTTAGTCAAAATTTCTAGCATTATAACATAAAGAGTCAGCACCATGCCATGTACGCCATATCTTGAATTGAGTTATTATTTCTCTATGAATAGATGGTTTCCAGTCTGAAGCTATCAAGCTTTAAGACATGTCGATTTTGTACATAAAGATTGAGCATGCGAGAGAAGGGAGAACTTTTTCAATGGGCATTATTGTGAACGAGCAAAACGGGCTGTTTCATCTGCAGTCCTCTGAGATGAGTTATTTGATTCAAATTGTGAACGGTTATCCGGTGCATGTCTATTGGGGCGCCAGACTGAAGCACAGGGAATCTATGAATGACCTGCTGATTCATAGTCCGGAAGGGGCCGGGCTGGACCGGCTGCCGCAGGAGTATCCGCAGTATGGAAGCGGCGATTTCCGGAATCCGGCCTACCAGGCAGAGCTTGAGGACGGAACCCGGATTACGGAGCTCAAATACGAGGGCTTCCGGATTACCAAGGGGAAACCGGCGCTAAGCGGGCTTCCGGCTGTATATACCGAGGAGGAGAACGAGGCGGAGACGCTGGAGCTGGAACTGAAGGACGCCTATTCCGGGCTCAAGGTGGTCCTGCTGTATACCATTTTCGCTGACCGGAATGTAGTCGTTCGTTCAGCCCGGCTGAGCAACGAAGGGGAGCAGAAGCTGCGGCTCCGCCGTGCGCTGAGCGCCAGTGTTGATTTTACGGGGAGGAGCGATTTGGAGCTTCTGTATCTTTCAGGTGCCTGGTCCAGGGAGGGGAATATCACCCGCAGGCCGCTCCTCCAGGGCGAAACCCGGATCGACAGCAAGAGGGGCATGAGCAGTCACCAGTTCAATCCCTTCGCCGCGCTGGTCACCAAGGAAACGACGGAGAATCATGGAGAGGCCTTCGGCTTCAGCCTGGTCTACAGCGGCAATTTTGAAGCGGGTGCCGAGGTGGACGCCTTCGGCTCTGCCCGGGTGAGCATCGGCCTGAACGCTTTTGATTTTGCCTGGCAGCTGGACCGGGGAGAGAGCTTCCAAACGCCTGAGGCTGTCATGGTCTACTCCGGTGAGGGGCTGGGCGGCATGTCACGCACGTACCACCGGCTGTACCGGACCCGGCTGTGCCGGGGGCAGTACCGGGATGAAGAGCGGCCGATTCTGGTCAATAACTGGGAAGCCACTTACTTTAACTTCAATGCGGATAAGCTTGTATCCATTGCGGAAGAAGGAGCCAAGCTCGGTATTGAGCTGTTTGTGCTGGATGACGGCTGGTTCGGCAAACGCGATTCTGATAATTCGTCGCTGGGGGACTGGGTTGAGGACCGCCGCAAGCTGCCGGACGGGCTTAAGGATGTCGCGGAGCGTGTCAACAAGCTGGGGCTTAAGTTCGGGCTCTGGTTTGAGCCGGAGATGATCTCGCCGGACAGCGAGCTGTACCGGAAGCATCCGGACTGGTGTCTGCATGTTCCCGGACGGAGACGCTCGGAGCTCAGATGGCAGCTGGTGCTGGATTACACCCGCAAGGAGGTCCGCGATTATATTTATGACTCGCTGGCAGCGATATTCTCTACAGTACCGGTCGCTTATGTAAAATGGGACATGAACCGCTGTCTGACCGAAATCGGTTCCGCAGCCCTGCCGCCGGAGCGCCAGGCCGAAACGGCACACCGCTACGTGCTTGGACTGTATGAGCTGCTTGAGCGTATCACGGCAGATTTTCCACATATCCTGTTCGAAAGCTGCTCAAGCGGCGGGGGACGGTTTGACCCCGGAATGCTCTACTATATGCCGCAGACCTGGACGAGTGATGATACCGATGCGGTGGAGCGCTTGAAGATTCAGTACGGCACCAGCCTGGTGTATCCGGTCAGCGCCATCGGGGCGCACGTCTCTGCGGTTCCGAACCATCAGGTTGGGCGGATTACGCCTCTGGAATTCCGGGGAGATGTCGCCATGTCCGGCAACTTTGGCTATGAGCTGGACCTTACGAAGTTTACGGATGAGGAGAAGGAGATCGTCAAACGCCAGGTTCAGACCTACAAGCAGATCCGCGGCTTGGTGCAGAAGGGCGACCTGTACCGCCTGAAGAGCCCGTTTGAGGGCAATGAGTCCGCGTGGATGTTTATATCCGAGGACAAAGAGGAGGTGCTGGTCTACTACTTCCAGGTGATGGCCGTGCCGCATCCTCCGCTGCGCTCCCTGCGCCTTGCCGGGCTTGATCCGGAGCTCGAATACGAGGTGGAATCCGGGGAAGGCGGCGGGAAGTCAGTGCTTGGCGGAGACCGGCTGATGCAGCTGGGCCTGCCGCTGAACCTTAAACAGAAGGATTACGAAAGCGGCTGGTTCCGGCTTAAGGCGGTAAAGTCCTGAAAAGAATAGAGAATGAACATTCATCCATGATAAAAATGCCCCTTTTGTGACAAAAGGGGCATTTGGCATTGCGAGATAGTGCAGGGTGCCTGATACAATGCTGAAATGGAATGGATCAGGTTCCTTTTACTTGTACTACTTGTACTACTTGTATTACTTGTAATACGAAGTAGTCAGCGGAACAAACCAGCTGCCGTTCTCCTCAATTCTCACAACCGAAACATACAGGTTCTTGGAGCCGGCGATATTAACCTCGACCGTCTTTAACCCGTCGCTGACAGGCAGCGGGACCTTCTTGAGGACGACGTCCGTATCTGTGTCTTTGATGGTAACCTCGCTGATGTCGGCGCCAATGGCAGCCATTTGCAGCTCCAGCTTCTGATATTTGCCTTCTGGTTCCAGGATAAAACCGGCTGAACGTGTGGATGCATAGTTATTGAAGAAGACGTCCTTGTAATCTTTGCCCTGGTAGACGGTGACCTGAGGATCCTGAGTGTGCCAGTCACTGGAAAATCCTTTGGCGATGGATACGCCCTCCAGCTTCTCGCCAAGAAATACGGTGTTGGTCTGCGGCTCGTAGGAAACAGCCGTCTTCAGAATCGTGGAGACCGCCTTGATCGGGAGATAGGTCGTACCGTTGTATGTAATCGGAAGCTGGACCTGGCCCTGATCATTCAGGAGCTGAACGGGGTTGCCGTTGTACTTGATTTGAATGTTTCCGTTCAAATAAGCCTTGATTTCTGTCAGGTTAGAGCCGGCATAGACGCCGGTTCCCAGACAGGCGGCCATTCCTAATCCGATTGCTGCCGCTGCGGTAAGCTTCTTCATCTCTTCTCCTCCTTGGATGGCTGCCTGAAGACTGCCATATTCATGTGCAGTTTACCAGCCCGGGGAGAGGAAAGGTGTCGAATCTTGAGACAGAATAACTTAAATTTGATAGAAATTCTTATTTTGGGAAAAAGGCCCCAGCCAAAGGACACGGCGTATTTTTCCGGAGTGAATTTAGGCGGAGTCCTTTAGGCTCAGTAAGCGGCGGTTCGCCCAAATTAATCCAAGCAAAGAGCGGCACCCATACCAAAGCAAAGAGAGGCATTCCATGTCAAAGCAAAGAGCGGCACCCATGCGCGGGGCCGCTCTTTTTTTCAAGGGAGTGGAGTGACTGGTGTGCGGCTGGTTTACACGACGCCTTCGGCGTCGGCAATCGGAACGGATACAGCGGAATCCTTCCGCTTGATCCGCGTGGCTGCGTAGTACAGGGAGCCGAGGATGAGCCAGCTGAATCCCAGCACGAGCGAATCGACATCCAGCAGGGTAACCAGGTACAGGATGAAGAGCGCGCCGATCAGCGGACAAACCAGGCGCACAAGCAGATCTTTGGGAGCGCGCTGCTTCCCGCGGATGATGTAGTGGAAGATAACGGCGATGTTCACGAACAGAAAAGCGGTCAGAGCGCCAAAGCTGACAAACTTGATGGCGGTATCCAGGCTCATGAACAAGGCAGCGAGTGAGATGATGCTTACAAGGACGATGTTAAATACCGGTGTGCGGAATTTGGGATGGATGGAACCGAAGGTTTTTGCGGGCAGAATAGAGCTCCGGCCCATTACGAACAGGAGGCGGGATACGGTGGTCATGGAGGACATGCCCTGGGACAGGACAGCGAAGATCACCACAAACGTGTAAATCGAGGCGAGCCCGCTTCCGCCAATGGTCTGCATGAGCTCAAAACCCGCAGAATCGGCATTGCTGAAGGTGAAAGAAGGATACATTTGCTGAATGAGGTAGGCGGTCACAAAATACAGCACTCCGGCGATGAGGACAATGGCCATAATGGCCCGGGGGATCGTCTTCTTTGGCTCTTTGGTTTCCTCAGCCATAGTGGTCACGGAATCAAACCCGAGGAAGGAGAAGCAGACGAGCGAAGCGCCGGCAAGAATAGTGGAGAAGGATACGCCATGCGAAGCAGGCAGCGGGTTGAACCCTGCGGTTAAGCCATTTTCCATTGCTTTGTACACGATCATCCCGCAGAAGCCGGCAATAAACAGCACCTGCATGATGACAAACACCTTGTTCAAGTTGGCCGACGATTTAATGCCGATAATGTTCACAACCATGATCACTAACGTTAGAGCCAGAATCCAGACAAAGGAAGGCACGGACGGAAACTGCGCATTCAGGTTAATCCCGAACATGAGAACCGCCACAATACAGGAGAACAGATAGTCAAGCAGAATGGCCCAGCCGACCAGAAATCCGGTAAAAGGATTCATGGACTTGGTCACATACGTATAAGCGGAGCCCGATACCGGAAAAGCCTTGGCCATCTGGCCGTAGCTGGCTGCCGTAAATACAATAGCGATAAAGGCCAGCACATACGCAGCGAGCATCATCCCTCCCGAACCCTCCGAAAGTACGCCAAAGCTGGTGAAGAAGATCATTGGCGACATCCAGGCGAGCCCCATCGTTACGACGTGTGAAATCGAAAGATTGCGCTTTAAAGTAACGGGTTTTGACATCACTTGTTCCCCCTTATTTTGATCCTGAGAGGCAGGACCGGATTTGTTCGTGTCATATGATCTAACATTGTTGCAGTAAAGCGGCAAAAAAACAAGTACTAATTTTCAGAAAATATAAGATCGAATGTTCGTCTTTGCTGAAAAATGCGCTTAAATTCGTATAATTTTCCATGAAAAATAATTTTTATTAGGTTCTACACACTTTTTAATTGTACGGATTCAGGCCTTTGTGTTAGCATACATTACATGAAAGGCCGAAACTGAATAACAATGTTTTCTAGGGTTCCGGGCTGCTTCAGGCGGCCGGCTGGTCCGAGAGAAGACGCATCGGCCCTGAGGCCGGTGTACACGGCGGGATAAAAGCCCGGGAGAATGATTCAAAAGGTATCCTTTTGACGTTCTCCCGGGCTTTTATATTTTTATATACGGGGAGGCACTACCATGACAGCACCTTTCACCATTACCATTCCAGCGGGCGGCAAATGGTCCGCGCATGTAAGCAGAGGCAAGCAGATTCAGATAACCGCAGCCGGGGAACGGGCCAATCTGGCCTGCCTGCTCTACAGCTCGCCGTTTCCTTCAGAGCGTTACAACATGCCGGATACCCTTAAAGCGCAGCACACCGCGATGTTAACCGCAGGCCATGTGCTGATGAGCGACCAGGGGCGGGTGCTGGCCTCCATTACCGGAGATACGGCGGGCTGGCATGACCCTCTTTCAGGCTATACCACCAGACAGGGTACGGATGAGAAATACGGGCTGACGCATTATCAGACGGAGAGAAACGGGTGGTACCGGAGCGGGGAAGAGAATCTCACGGTAGAGCTGTTCCGCCATAACCTGACGGCCAGGGATTTGATTCCGCCCGTGAATTTGTTCTCCAAGGTGGTGTGTGAGCTGGACGGAACCCTGCGGTATGAGGAACAGCCCGCCGCTGAACGGACGGTTACGCTGCGGACGGAGATGGATCTGCTGGTTATCTTCTCTAATACACCGAATCCGCTTGACCCGTCGGATCAGTATCCGGAGGCTCCGGTTCATATCACGATAACCGATGCGGCGCCTTTGCTGGAGGACGATCTTTGTGTGAATCACTGCGGCGAGAACCGGCGCGCATTTGAAAATACCTGGAACGCGAACGCGCTCCTGAAAGGGGCTTACTGAGATGACGATCTTCCAACCTGTAAGCAGTGAACGCAGCCTGACAGAGGCTGTTTACGATAAGACGATTCCGGCGGGAGACGGCTGGATGCACGATCTGCTGCCCGGCCAGGTGCTCCGGATCGTCGATGTAGAAGGAAACCAGGCGGTGGATACGCTGTTCTACTCTGCCGAAGACCCGGCTGACCATTACAGCGCAGTAGGCACCATTACCCGGCAGCGCAGCCTGTATTTAACGACAGGCTCCGTGCTGGTTGCTGAATCCGGGCGCGAACTGCTGAAGATTACAGCCGATACTTGCGGACGCCATGATACGATCGGCGGGGCCTGCTCGGCCCAGAGCAATACGGTCCGGTATTCGCATGATACGCTGCCGATGCACAGCTGCCGGGATACGTTCATGCGGATGCTGTCCGGGCGGAGTGAATTCACCAAACGCGACCTGGCCCCGAATGTCAATTTCTTTATGAATGTGCCGGTTACGCCGGAAGGAGGACTGACCTTTGCGGACGGCATCTCCGGCCCCGGCCGGTATGTGGAGCTGACCGCTCTCGCTCCGGTTACCGTGCTGATCAGCAACTGTCCGCAGCTTAACAATCCCTGCAACGGCTATAATCCGACACCCGCAAGAGTCTTGATCTGGAATGGAGAGGGGAGTGAGGCCCATGTTTAAGAAGATTCTGATTGCCAACCGCGGCGCCATCGCTGTCCGCATCGAACGTACCCTGCGCAGGATGGGCATCGCTTCCGTCGCCGTATACACCAAAGCGGATCAGGACAGCCTCCATGTGGCGCAGGCGGATGAAGCGGTGCAGATTGGAGAAGGCCCGGCTAAAGAAAGCTATGTGAATGCAGCGCTGATTCTGCGCACGGCGATTGAAACGGGGGCGGACGCAATCCATCCCGGCTATGGCTTTCTGAGTGAAAATGCCGAATTTGCCAAAGCGTGCGCCGAACACGGCATTACCTTTATCGGCCCGTCCCCGGAGCACATCGAGATGTTCGGCCTTAAACATACGGCCCGCTCAATGGCGCAGGCGGCCGGCGTCCCGCTGCTGCCTGGAACGGAGCTCATTACCTCAGTCGAGGAAGCGGTTCAGGCCGCTGCAGCGATCGGTTATCCGGTCATTCTGAAGAGTACGGCCGGCGGGGGCGGAATCGGCATGCGGATCTGCCAGGATGCAGACGCTCTGCGCGAAGCATTCGGCTCCGTCACCCGGCTTGCACTTGCCAACTTTAATGACGGCGGCGTGTTCCTGGAGAAATACGTGGGCCGCGCCCGCCACGTCGAAGTGCAGATCTTCGGCAACGCCTATGGAGAGGCGGCCGCGCTCGGCGAGCGGGACTGCTCCGTCCAGCGGCGGAACCAGAAGATTATTGAAGAAACGCCGGCGCCGCTGTTCCCGGCAGAGGTCCGCAGCCGAATGCATGAGGACGCCCGGCAGCTGGCACTTGCCGCCGGCTACCGTAGCGCCGGAACGGTAGAATTCCTCTACGATCCGGAGGAGGAGAAGTATTATTTTCTGGAGGTGAATACCCGCCTTCAGGTGGAGCACGGGGTGACCGAGGAGGTGCTCGGCATTGACCTGGTGGAATGGATGGTGCGTGAAGCGGCGGGAGAGCTGCGGAATCTGGATGAATTGAAAGGCCGCCCGCAGGGGCACAGCCTGCAGGTGCGGCTCTATGCCGAGGATGCGGTCAACGGATTCCGGCCGAGCGACGGCATGATCGATCAGATCGTATGGCCGCAGGATACGCGGGTTGAAACCTGGATTCAGAAGGGCGTGCAGGTGACCACGCTGTATGATCCGATGCTCGCCAAGCTGATTGTTCATGCGCCTGACCGCGAAGAGGCGATAACAGCCATGACCAAAGCGCTGGGAGAGCTGCGCGTCTACGGGCTGACGACGAACAAAGCTTATATAGAAGCTTTTTTGCAGACGCCTGCATTTCGGGAGGGGCAGGTCTATACGCACATGCTGAACGGGTTCACGCCGGCCGAGCATGCCATTGAGGTGCTGGACGGCGGTGTCCAGACGACGGTTCAGGACGATCCCGGCCGGATCGGCTATTGGGACATCGGTGTTCCGCCGTCCGGCCCGATGGACCGGCTGGCCTTCCGCACCGGCAACCGTCTGCTCGGCAACGAGGACAGCGCGGCCGGCCTGGAGATGACGCTGCGCGGCGGCGCCTACCGGTTCAGGGATGACATGGTCATCTGCCTGACGGGCGCGGATATGGAAGCCGAGCTGGACGGCGAACGGGTGCTGATGTACGCGCCGCTGTCCGTTAAGGCGGGCTCGACGCTGACGCTCGGGGAAGCCAAGCATGGCATGCGGACCTATCTGCTCGTTGCGGGCGGCCTGGATATGCCGCAGACGCTCGGCAGCGCCGCCACGTTTACGCTCGGCGGCTTCGGCGGGCATTCCGGCAGCGCGCTCCGCGCCGGAGCTGTGCTCGGGGTCAACCGCAGGGAGCACAGCGCGGGCGCAGGCACGGACGCAGGCGGAGGTACGAACGGGAACGGAGGCGGCGGAAATGCCGCCCTGCATCCGGCGCTGCTTCCAGCGCTGCGGGCGGAGTCCAGACCGGCCTATGGCCGGGAATGGACGATCGGTGTCATCCCGGGCCCGCACTGTACGGCCGAATATCTGCTGCCAGATTATCTGGACCAGCTGACAGAGACGGCGTGGGAGGTGCACTTCAACAGCTCGCGCACCGGCGTGCGGCTGATCGGGCCTGCTCCGCTGTGGGCGCGGGAGGACGGCGGTGATGCCGGTCTTCACCCGTCCAACATCCATGACAACGCCTATGCTATAGGCGCGCTTGATTTGACCGGCGACATGCCGATTCTGCTGGGCCCGGACGGCCCGAGCCTCGGCGGCTTTGTCTGTCCGGTGACGACAGCGACGGCTGAGCTGTGGAAGATCGGCCAGCTGCATCCCGGCGATACCGTCCGGTTTCAGCTGATCACGGTGGAGGAGGCGGAGCAGCTGCGCCGGGAGCAGGAGCAGTATCTGGCCAGCCTCGCCGGCCAGTCGGAGCTGCCGGAGCTCCCGCCGGTATCTAGCGGAGAGTATATGCCGCTTCTCGCTTATGAGGAGGCGGGGCGCCGTTTTCCAATCGCGGTCCGCTGCTCCGGGGATGAGAACCTGCTCGTCGAATACGGCGAGCGTGAGCTGGATCTGCTGTACCGCTTCCAGGTGTACATGCTGATGCAGGCGATTAAAGACAGCGGGCGCATTCCTTATATGGAAATGACGCCGGGGATCCGCTCCCTGCAGATTCATCTGGACGCGTCCAGAATGACGGTCAAGGAAGCCGCAGCGGCTGTCCTGGAGATTGACGAGGCGCTGCCGCCGCTGGATTCGATTGAGGTTCCGTCCCGGATCGTCAGACTGCCTTTGTCCTGGGATGATCCGGCTACGCGGCTTGCCATCGAACGCTACCAGCAAAATGTGCGCCCGGACGCTCCGTGGTGTCCGAGCAATCTGGAATTTATCCGCCGGATGAACGGGCTGGGCTCGCTGGAGGAGGTGGCGGAGGTTGTGTTTAACGCCTCCTATCTCGTCATGGGTCTCGGCGATGTGTATCTTGGAGCGCCGGTTGCCGTGCCGCTTGATCCGCGCCACCGGCTGGTCACGACCAAATACAACCCGGCCCGGACCTGGACACCGGAAAATGCCGTCGGCATCGGCGGCGCCTACATGTGCGTCTACGGCATGGAGGGCCCGGGTGGCTACCAGTTTGTCGGCCGCACCGTGCAGATGTGGAACAAGCATTATGAAACCGCCAATTTTGAGCAGGGCAAACCCTGGCTGCTGCGCTTCTTCGACCAGATCCAGTTCTATCCGGTGTCCGAGGAGGAGCTGCTGCAGATGCGGGAGGACTTCCCGCGCGGCCGCTTTACGCTGGAGGTGGAGGAGACGACCTTCCGTCTCGGCGATTACCTGAACTGGCTGGCGGAGATCGGGGAAGAAGCCTCGGTGTTTCGCACCAAGCAGCAGGCCGCATTCCAGCAGGAGCGCAATTATTGGAAGGAGCTCGGCATCGCCGAATACGTGTCAGAGCCTGAGGCTGCGTCCGCGCATGAGCAGGAGAGCCTGCCGGAGGGCAGCTCGGGAGTGAACAGCTCGATGTCCGGCAGCGTGTGGAAGGTGCTCGTCTCCGCCGGGGATGAGGTGCGCAAGGGCGATACCCTTTTAATAGAAGAAAGTATGAAAATGGAGTTCCATCAGCAGGCTCCATTCGACGGTGTCGTGGCTTCCGTATATGTATCCGCGGGAGACGAAGTAAGAGCCGGCGACTGCATTGTCGCCTTATATCCGGTAGAGAAGGAGGCGGTTGTCTGATGTCCGTGAACGCCGTACCTGTTGAATTGACTTTTTCTTCCCTGCGCCAGGGCTATCTGTCCAAAGCTTTTACACCTCGGGAGGTGATTGAAGCCATTATCCGGCGGGCCGAACGCGACCGGGAGATGAACATTTGGATTCTGCCGCCCGCGCTTGAGCGCATCGAGCCGTATCTTGACCGCTTGAGCCAGCTTGACCCGGTCGTGAGCCCCCTGTGGGGGATTCCCTTTGCGGTCAAGGACAACATCGCGGTGGCGGGCTGGCCGGTTACGGCCGGCTGCCCGGCCTATGCGTTCACCCCGGAGGAGCATGCCGGCGTAGTCGAGCGGCTGGCGGCAGCAGGTGCCATTCCGGTCGGCAAAACCAACCTCGACCAGTTCGCCACCGGCCTGGTCGGCACCCGCAGCCCTTACGGCGGCACGCATAACTCGCTGCGTCCCGAGCTGATCAGCGGCGGCTCCAGCTCGGGCTCCGCCGTGTCGGTCGCCCGCGGCCAGGCGGCCTTCTCGCTGGGCACGGACACCGCCGGCTCCGGCCGCGTGCCGGCCGCGCTGAACCGGCTTGTCGGCTATAAGCCGGCCGTCGGGGCGTGGCCGCTCAGCGGGGTCGTGCCCGCCTGCCGCAGCATCGACTGTGTGAACGTGTTCGCACACAGCGTAGAAGACGCAGCTGCGGCCGACAGCGTCCTCCGCGGTCTGGCGGAGGACGATCCGTTCTCCGCCGGCCGGCCGCTCGGGCGTCCGGTTCTGCCGAAGGTGTGGCTGCTGCCCAAAGGGCCGCTGCAGTTCTTCGGCCCGTTCGCCCGCGAATATGAGCAGGCGTGGGAGCAGACGCAGGTCCTGATCCGCCAGTCCGGAGTGGCGGTGGAGGAGATGGACGTCAGCCTGCTGCAGGAGGCGGCGGCCCTGTTGTATGAAGGGCCGCTCGTCGCGGAGCGCTGGTCCGATCTTGGCGCATTTGTGAAAGAGCATCCGGGGGAGGTGTTCCCGGTCACGGAGACGATTCTGCGCTCCGGAGCGAAGGCGGAATTCAGCGCCGCGGCTCTCTTTCAGGCCCAGCACCGGCTGTCCGAGATTAAACGGATCACCGCCAGGGCGCTGCGCGGCGCCGTCCTCGTGCTGCCGACCTGCGGCGGAACCTGGACGCGGGAGGAGGTCATTTCGGACCCGGTCCGCACGAACAGCCTGATGGGCCTGTATACGAATCACTGCAACCTGCTGGACTTGAGTGCGGTTGCCGTGCCGGCCGTGGAGGCCGGGCCGCAGCTGCCGTTCGGGGTTACGCTGTTCACGCTGCCGGAGGAAGAAGCGAACATGACGGCGGCAGCTTCCTTCCTGGTTAGCCGGACGGCGTCCGTTACCGTTGCGGTCTGCGGCCTGCATATGAGAGGGTTTGCCCTGGAGCCGCAGATGACCGGGCTGGGAGCCGTCTTCCTCGAAGAGGCGCAGACCTCTCCCGTTTACGAGCTGTATAAGCTGGCGACGGTTCCTCCCAAGCCGGGACTGATCCGGGTGCAGGAGGGAGGCGCCTCCATTGCCGTCGAGCTGTGGCGGATGCCGGCCGCTTCTTTTGGCCTCTTTACAGCCGCCATTCCGGGCCCGCTGGGCATTGGCAAAATCGAGCTCAGCGACGGACGCATCGTCCCCGGGTTCATCTGCGAAGGCTATGCGGCCGCAGGCGGGGTAAATATTACGGCGTCCGGCGGCTGGCGCAATGCCATGACAGAAATAGGTGCCAGCCTCTGAGAGACATGAACAGCATGATCAGTATAAACAGCATGAACAGTATGATCAGCCGGCCTGCGGTGAAGCAGGCCGGCTTTATTTTTTTAGAAGATGAACAGCGAGGCCTCAACCAGGCAGTCACTCAGCCAGGCAGTCACTCAGCCAGGCAGCCAAGCAGATTTCCTTCCCGGCCCGTGGTAGAATGCACATAAGAGCGTTTTCAAGCGATGGCATAGCAGCTTTTGGCCATTCATCATTTTACATAGGGAGGAAAGAATATGTTAAAACGTACACTGGGCAGAACATCCGTGCAGATTCCGGTAATCGGCCAGGGGACCTGGAAATTTGGAGAGCATCAATCAAAGGAGCAGGAGGAGGTGGCCGCGCTCCGCTTCGGGATTGAACAGGGGCTGACTTTAATTGATACGGCTGAGGAGTATGCGGATGGAGGTTCGGAAAGGGTTGTCGGCCAGGCGATTCAGGACGTTAGACAGCATATTTTTCTGGTGACAAAGGTATCCGCCAAGCACTGCTCCTATGAGGATGTCCTTCGGTCAGCCGAAGCGAGCCTGGAGCGCTTGAAGACAAGCTATATTGATTTGTATTTGCAGCACTGGCCGAATCCGGAGATTGAGGTTGCCGAAACGATGGAGGCGATGGCGGAGCTGGTCAAGAGGGGATTAATCAAGCATGCAGGCGTAAGCAACTTCAGCCCGGAGCTCTTGCGGGAAGCCCAGCGGGCTTTGGGGGATGTTCCGCTGGTCTGCAACCAGGTCGGGTATCATTTGAATGACCGGCGGATCGAGAAGGATGTCCTGCCCTATTGCCAGGAAAATGGTATTACCGTCATAGGCTACTCCCCGTTCGGGTACGCGCCGAAGGTGTTTGGCGGTGAAGGATTTCCGGAAGAGGGGACGAAGGAGCGCAGGGCTTTGGATGAAATAGCGGGCAAATACGGAGTCACCGCTTATCAGGTCGCCTTGAACTGGGTGGTGATGCAGCATGATCTCGTTACGATTCCGAAGGCGGCAAGCCGGAAGCATATTCAGGATAATCTGAACGCTTTGCATTTCCGGCTGGACCCGGAGGATCTGGAGCAGATCGAGGCCTTTTTCCCAATTCATTAAAAGGAATGGAATTCAATTCAATTGAATTGAATCGTCAGCAGAGTCAGACAGAGGCAGGGCGGGCTTCAGGCGTGAGGCTTTCCCTGATTCTTTGTTTCATAATCTAGTCGGGAGGACAAGCTCATGACAAAAAATTTTATCAAAGGAATGGACATCTCCTTCTGGGATGAGATCATCTCAGAGGGCGGTGCTTATTATGAGGACGGGCGGGAAAAGGATCTGCTCGCCATCCTGAAGGACAGCGGAGTGAATTCCATCCGGCTGAGGCTGTGGAATGATCCTGAAGCCGGTTATGTGAACCTGGAGCGCACCAAGCTGACTGCCAAGAAGATCAAAGAAGCCGGAATGCATTTTCTGCTCGATTTTCACTATTCCGACTATTGGGCGGACCCTCAGAAGCAGACCAAGCCGAAGGCCTGGGAACAGCTTTCTTTTCCGGAGCTGGTTCAGGCGGTTGAGGATTTCACTGAACAAGCCCTGACCGAGCTTAAAGCGCAGGGAACGCTGCCGGACATGGTGCAGATCGGAAATGAAATTACGCCAGGCATGCTGTGGGAGGAAGGCAAAGTTGGCGTTTGGGCCGATGCAGGCACTGCCGAGGAACGCTGGATCGGGGAGGAGCGGCTGAACACTGAAGAGCAGTGGTCCCGGCTTGCCGAGCTGGTGAAGGCCGGAATCAAGGGGGCCAAGCGGGCAGCCGGAGATGCTCCGGAATTTGAAATCATGATCCACCTTGACCGGGGCGGGGATAACGCGGCAAGCCGTTATTTTCTGGACAGGCTGCTCGCCCATGGGGCTGAATTCGACGTCATCGGGCAGTCCTTCTACCCTTGGTGGCATGGAACCTTGAAGCAGCTGGAGGACAATTTGAATGACTTGGCGGTCCGATACGGCAAGGACCTTATCGTTGTGGAGACGGCTTATCCCTGGACGCTGACTCCGGAGGACGGCCTGGAGTTTATTGTCAGCACCGATGAGCGGCTGCCTGAAGAGTATCCTCCGACTGTGGAGGGGCAGGCGCGTTATTTGACCGAATTAATGGACATGATCCGCCGCACGCCGGACGGCCGGGGCCGCGGATTCCACTACTGGGAGCCGGCCTGGATTCCAAGCAAGGAACAGTGGTCGGTGAACCATCCGAACAATTGGGCGAACCTGACGCTGTTTGATTTTAAGGGGAACAAGCTCAGTTCGCTTGATGCGCTGCGTCCATAAGGGGGGCGGTGAGGAAGGCCGGTGAAAGGGCAGGCAGGGCAGGCTTAAGCATTTTTGCGGAGCCTGCTTTTTTTATTTTGCGGAAAGGATCGGTCAAACCGCTCAAATCGGTCACGAACCGGTCACAAACCGAACCCCTTAATCGTCTTGTATTCATCCAAGAGGAAAGGGTGGAGCTGCATGATGCAGAAGGACAATGAGGCAGTCAATGAGGCAGTCAATGAGGCAGTCAATGAGGCAGTCAATGAGGCATTCAATGAGACAGTCAATGAAGCAGTCAATGAGGCGGTATGGGAGGTTATCGTGATCGGGGCCGGGATCGCCGGGTTAACGGCTTCGATTTATTTGGCAAGGGCAGGGCTGAACGTACTGCTGCTCGAAAAATCACACCCCGGCGGCCGCGCCGCTTCAACCGAGATGGAGGGCGCAAGCGTAAACCTGGGAGCCCATGCCCTCAACCGGAGTGTGCTCCCTATTCTGAGGGAGGTAGGCATCACGCCTGCCGGAGCGCCGCCAAAGCTGCCAAACGCCTTGGTATTCAAAGAGGCAGACGGCGGGCACAGGGCGCTCCCTCTTGGGCAGCTCCTGCTCGGTTCGTTCCTGAAGTGGCATGAGAAGCTGGAGCTGATCCGCTTCTACAGCCGCTTCCGCAGGGCGGACCTGGCGAGTCTGCATACGGTCAGCCTGCAGGATTATCTTGCCGGCCAGCTTGCCAGCCCGCGCGTGCGCAGCATCGTACTCGCGCTGGTCCGCTTGTCCACCTACTCGGATGCTCCCGAACTGCTGAGCGCCGCTGCCGCACTCGGGCAGCTCAAGCAGGACAAAGTGCTGTACCTGGACGGCGGCTGGCAGAGCCTGGTGAACGGGCTTGCTGAGCAGGCCCGGCAGGCTGGCGTGACGATCCGGACCGGCTCGCCCGTCCGCGAAATTACCGGCAGCGCGCCTGTAATGACCGTAACTTTAAAGGATGGAACACCGTTCACCGCCCGCCGCGTTCTTTCCACGGCCGGTCCGCTGGAGACGCTGGCCCTGCTCAACCCCGCGCTCAGCCGGGAGGAAGCCGCCGTTTATCAGCAGCTGGTTCCAGTCCGTGCAGCCTGTCTGGATCTCGTTGTATCCGGAATGCCTTTCCCTAAAGTAAACTTTGTATTAGGCGCGGAGGAGCCGCTGTATTACGCCAACCATTCCGCTGCCGCCTCATTGTCCCGCAATCCGGCCCATCAGGTCATTCATGTGATGAAGTATCTGCCCGCTGCCGGAGACACCGATCCGAAGCAGGATGAAGCTGAGCTTAAAGGCTTTCTCGAGCTTATACAGCCAGGCTGGAGCAGGCAGGTCATCCGGCAGCGCTTCCTGCCGCGGATGCTCGTCTCGCATTCACTGGTCACCGCCTCCGCCGGCGGCTTGGCTGGAAGACCCGGACCTGCGGTCCCGGGGCGGCCGGGCTTGTACGCTGCGGGCGATTGGGTGGGCGCTGAAGGAATGCTGGCGAACGCAGCTTTGGCGAGCGCAAAGGAAGCTGCCGGAAGTATAATAGCAGGCATAGAACAACTTGAAGGAAGGAATACGCGTGGAGCTTGATTCCGTATACAGGACGTACAGACCCCTTCTGCTGTCCCTCGCCTACCGCATGTTAGGAACCGTTACCGAAGCGGAGGACTTGGTGCAGGACGTGTTTATAACGGTGCAGCAGCAGAACCTCTATCAGGAGGAGAGTGCCGTCCGCAGCCTCAAGGCCTATCTGTGCAAAATGGTGACGAACCGCTGCCTGGACCAGCTGAAATCCGCACGCAAACAGCGAGAAGTCTACACCGGCCCCTGGCTGCCGGAGCCTCTCGTGCAGGATTACGCCATTACGCCCGGCCCGGCCTCAGCCGCGGGACAGCAGGCACAGGATCCGCTTCAAATTCTCCTGCTGGAGGATACTTTGTCCTATGCTTTTCTCGTGATGCTTGAGCGGCTGACCCCTGTTGAACGGGCTGTGTTCATTCTGAGGGAAGCCTTTGATTTCAACTACCACGAAATCGCGGATTTCGTAAACCGGACAGAGCCGGGGTGCCGGAAGATTTACAGCCGTCTCAAACGAAAAATCCAGGAGGAACGGCCCGCAGAGCCGTTCTCCAGCAGCAGGGCCGAGCAGCTTGTGCTGCAGTTCCTTCATGCCGGGGCGACCGGAGATATGGAAGGGCTCCTGGCGCTGCTGGCCGAGGATATTGTGCTGTACAGCGACGGCGGCGGCAAGGTCCTGGCCGCATTAAGGCCTGTTCATTCCAGCCAGCGGGTTCTGGCGTTTATTCAAGGGCTGATTGCCAAAGGCCAAGGCCAAAGTCAAGGCCAGGACGGCAGTGCAGGGGGCGTCCGCCTTGTCCGGGTAAACGGCCAGCCGGGGCTTGTGCTGACCAGCGCGGAGGAGGCTTATCCAACTGTTGTCAGCCTGGAATTCCAAGATGACCGCATTCAGCGGATCTATCTGATCCGCAACCCGGATAAGCTTCAGCACCTGAAGTTAAGTGCAGCCGAATAAACGATGCGGGCAACCATAACGGGAAACAGGCAGCAAAAAAAAATCGCCGCGCGCCTGAAGCGGCGCGCGGCGGTACAGAGAGCCGTTATCTTCGGCCTCTCCGTTCGTCTATTCCAATTCAACCGTCTTATTGATGTCGGTGCCTTCGGTATTTTTGCCCATCATACGGCGGAACATGAACTTGACCATTTTAAACTTGTTGCCGGAATCCCAATATTCCGCAGCTTCGGCCTTAACCTTGATGAGCACCAGATTCGGATCGTCAACGGTGGTTTCGAGAATTTCTTCGTAGGCCTTGCTCCAGAATTCCTTCAGCTTCTCGGTGCTCTGTACAAGCTCGGCTTCGCCGCGGATCGAAACGAAGGATTTTCCTGCATAAGCAACGTTAACCTGCCGGTTCTGGAGCAGCTCATGGAACTTGTCCGTATCTTTCTTCGTCAGGAACCACAGGTCGCCGTCGAACTCGACATCCTGGGTCTTCATCGGGCGAGATACGAGTCCTTCATCCGATATAGTCGTCAGCATAGCGGTATTAATGTCTTTAATGAGATCGCGAACCTTTTCGATCGCTTCTTGTTGATCATAAGCTGTATTCATTTCTTCATTCACCATCCTCTGAAATAGTCTTTCAATATTATTACACCCGTCACGCTTCGCTAAACAAAAACATAAACTCAGGACCGGCAGAGGTCCGGGGACCAGACATGAATGAATAAAGGCCGGGAGCGGCAAGATAGGAACGTAGTATCTATCCCCATTTTCCAGAGGAGGATTACTGTTATGGCTGACCAGAAAAGAAGGAAAGAAGCTGCCTGGAAGTCGCGGAAGCAGGAACAGCATCCCCATGGCAAGATCAAATCGCTCAAGGAATTGTCGGGCGAATATGACGAGGAGCATACTACCAGATAACAAAGGGGAGGCTGCCGGGTTCATGCCCGCAGTCTTTCTTTTTTTGTGGATAGTTTTGGGGCAGGAAAAAGAATACATAACCCGCGCAAGGGTTAAGAACAGCCAATTCGTGATAGCGCATTCATACCTTCATTTGCTACAATACAAGCGTTAGAAATTCAGGCATTAGAAATCCAGGCATTAGAAATTCAGGCGTTAAAATTTCAGATGGGAACAGGAGGCAGCAATATGAACAAAAGGCCGCTGGGCAGAACGGGTCTCATGGTCAGCGAAGTCAGCTTCGGCACTTGGGCCATCGGAGGCTCATGGGGACAAACGGATGAAGCGGAATCGCTTCGCGCGCTGGACAAGGCGATGGATGAGGGCGTCAACTTTTTCGATACAGCCGACGTTTACGGCGACGGCAGGAGCGAGCGGCTGCTCGCCCGCGCCACGAAGGGCAAGGAAGACCGCATTCATATCGCTACTAAATTTTGCCGCCAGGGGGATATCTTCGATCCGCAGACCTACTCGGAGCAGCGTGTCCGCCAGTGGTGCGAGGACAGCCTGAAGCGGCTGGAGCGGGACACGATCGACCTGTATCAGATTCACTGCGCACCGTTTGAAATTTTGAAGCAGGGCGCTGTGTTTGAGGTGCTGGACAAGCTGCAGCAGGAAGGAAAAATCCGCGCCTACGGCGTCAGCGTCGAAACCGTGGAAGAAGGCCTGTTCTGTCTGGAGCAGTCCGGCGTGCAGGCGCTGCAGATTATATTCAACATCTTCCGGCAGAAGCCGATTGCGGAGCTTCTTCCGAAGGCGGGCGAGCGCGGAACCGGGCTGCTCGTCCGGCTGCCGCTGGCCAGCGGTCTCCTGACCGGCAAGTTTACAGCGCAGTCTACCTTTGAAGCGGAGGACCACCGGAACTTCAACAGGGACGGCGCAGCGTTTAATGTGGGCGAGACCTTTGCGGGGCTGCCGTTTGACAAAGGCGTTGAGCTTGCGTTGCAGCTCGGCTGGATTGCGGAGGGCCGGGGCAATATGACGCGCGCCGCGCTCCGCTGGCTGCTCGATTTCAAGGAGATCACCTGCGTCATTCCAGGCTTCAAGAACGTCCGGCAGGTCGAAGACAATCTCGGCGTGCTGCAGGCGAACCCGTTCAGCGCGGAAGAGCACGAGCGTCTGCGTAAATTTTACGAAGAGCAGGTCCATGACCATATCCGCGGAGCTTATTAAGCAGAAGAGTGGACAAAGCAGAAGAGCGAACAGAAAAGGAGCCTTCCGGGGCTCCTTCTGTCTGCCTGCTGTTCAATTATTTTCCCAGCTTATTCTGCCGCGCCAGTCTCCTCTACCCTAAGAAGCATGTCCACATGGGGGATGTCGTCCTCCAGATAAACGTCCGAGATTCCCTTAAATCCGAAGGAGCCGTAGAAATGCTCCAGATAATGCTGGGCCTGAATCTTGATCTCCCGCTCTCCCCATACCTCTGTTATATAAGAAATGGCCATTGACATCAGGTCCCTCGCCAGTCCTTGTCCTCTATACGCCTGATTCACAATCACCCTCCCGATCGAAGCCTGAGGGTAGGACACTCCCTGCGGCAGCAGGCGGCAGTAAGCCGCGATTTCGCCGTTGTCCGTCTCCAGAAACAGATGATGGCTGGCCAGGTCCTTGTTATCGACCTCCGGGTACAGGCAGTTCTGCTCCAGCATAAATACATTGACCCGGTTCTGCAGAATCCGGTACACCTCCAGGCCGGTCAGCTTGTCAAACGCTTTCAATTTCCATTCCATGATGTGCACTTCCTTTCCGTGAAATCCATTATAGCACCAAAATTGAACTGCCCCTCTGTTTTGGGCTATAGTTATTCCAAGAGGGTTAACGCCATAACAGAAGGGACTTTTGAGTAATGGATTCATTATCGCAGATCGATCAATTGAAGAGATTCAGGCATGAAATTACCCGCTTTATGCTGATTTATAAGTTCGCCTTAGATGAAATTGAGACCAAAATCGACATTCTCAAGGAAGAATTTCAGACGCTGCACGACTACAGCCCGATTGAACATACCAAATCCCGATTGAAGTCGCCCGACAGTATCATGAACAAGATGCTCCGGAAAAATCGCGAGTTCTCGCTGGCCGGCATCCGCGGCTCCATCAAGGACATTGCAGGCCTGCGCATCACCTGCTCCTTTATCTCTGACATTTACACCGTCAGCGAGATGCTGCAGAAGCAGGATGACCTGAAGGTGCTTGAGATTAAGGACTACATAGCGCATCCGAAGCCAAACGGATACCGCAGCCTGCATCTGCTGGTGGAAGTGCCGGTCTTTATGTCTGACACCTGCGAGCATGTCTGTGTAGAGATTCAGATCCGCACCATTGCGATGGATTTCTGGGCGAGCCTGGAGCATAAAATTTTCTACAAATACAGCCAGACCGTGCCGCAGGCACTGCTGAACGAGCTGAAGGCCGCAGCCGAAGCCGCCAACGCGCTGGACCACCAGATGGAGCGGCTGCAGCGGGAGGTTCAGGAAGTGAAGGATGCGAACAGCGAAGCGGAAGCCGAGGAGCTGCAGAAGATCAGCCTTAACGACCGGCAGTTTATGCTGCCGGCCAACTTCATGAAGCTGCTGGGGGAATAGGAAGCGGCTGCTTCCGGTCCATGCATGGATTTAATTGGCACGGGCAAACTAAAGCTCAGGTGTAGACAACGCTTTCATCCTGTGCTATCTTAAATACGAGGCTTGTTACCGGTAACGCGGGCAAAACCACAATAGGATGAATACTTGATACGTTTCGTAAGTATTCTGTTTCTGTTGTCGGTTTTGCCCGCTTTTTATTTTCCTCAAAATTAGGTGGTTATCATGATTATCAAACAAATCTTTAACAACAACATTGTCAGCTCCCTGGATGCGAAAGGCCGCGAGGTCCTTATCCTCAGCAGAGGCATCGGGTTTAACCATAAAGCCGGCGATGAGCTTGACGAGAGCCAGCTGGAGAAGGTTTTTCATCTGAAGGACGAGGCGATTTACGAGAAGTTTAAAGCCACGCTGATGGAGACGCCGATGGAGATTCTGCAGGTCACGGATGACATCGTCACGCTTGCCCGCACCCAGCTGAACAAGAAGATTAGTGATGGCATCTACATCTCGCTGTCCGACCACATTCATTTTGCGACGACACGGATTAAGGAGAACATGATTGTCCAGAATCCTTTATCGTGGGAGATTCAGCATTTCTACAAAGCCGAATATGATGTGGCCAAGGAATCCATTACGCTGCTGCGGGAGCGGCTTGGCATCGAGTTTCCGAAGGAGGAGATCTGCAACATTGCGCTGCACTTCGTAAACGCCGAAATTAACGACTCCATGAATGATGTGACGCACATGATGCACCTGCTGCAGGATATCATGAATATCATCAAATATCATTTTAATGTGGAGTTTGATGAAGAGGGTGTGGAATACTTCCGATTTATTACGCATCTCAAGTATTTCTGCCAGCGGGTCATCACGCATACCAGCTATAACGATACGGAGGAGTATCTGTATCAGGTGGTCCGCAAGAACTATCCGGAGACGTTTGTCTGCATTGACAAGATCGAACGCTTTATCCGGAAGAACTACGATTACAGCATGACGCATTCGGAGCAGATGTATCTGGCCCTGCATCTGGAGCGTCTAATGAGAAGAAAATAAGCTTATGGGCTTGTAACTGTTCAATCAGGCAAAACCCGAATGATGAGCTGCGGAAAATGGCGAAGCTTCAAGCTCCCCGTCCCGTGCTTTCGTTCGGGTTATTTTAGTTCAATTTATTTGGGGGGATTCAGATGAATTACCAGGAAACGGCCAACAAAATCGTCGAAGGGGTCGGCGGCAAAAATAACATCAACTCCGTATACCACTGTGTCACTCGGCTTCGTTTCGATCTTAAAGATAATAGCAAGGCCGACAAAGCGGCTTTGGAGAAGCTGGATAAGGTCATGGGAACCAACATTGCCGGGAAGCAGTATCAGGTCATTATCGGCAATGACGTAGCCAGAGTATTTGATTCCATTGTCAAGGAATACCCGGAACTTCAGGACAAGAAGGAGAAAGAACAGGACGCCGGGGAGCAGAAGAACAAGAATGTCATCTCGCGTCTGTTTGAATTCATCGCCAGCGTGTTTGCGCCGATTCTGCCTGCGATTGCGGGCGCCGGTCTGCTGAAGGGCTTCATTGCGCTGTTTGTTTCACTTGGCTGGCTGTCGGCCGGTTCGGATACGTACCGGATTATTTCGTCCATCGGGGATGGCGTGTTCCACTTCCTGCCGATGCTGATTGCGTTTAGTGCGGCACGCAAGTTCAATTCCAATCCTTTTGTCGCCGTAGCGGTGAGTATGGCGCTGATGAGCCCGGATATTACGGCTCTGCTGTCAAGCGGCAATCCGGTTGCCTTCCTGGGCATCCCGGTTACTTCGGTTACCTATGCCTCATCGGTCATTCCGATTCTGCTGGCCGTCTGGCTGCTGTCTTATGTGGAAAAAGGCTTCAATAAGATCATTCCGTCTTCACTCAAACTGTTGTTTGTCCCGTTGTTCAGCTTATTGATTGTTGTTCCAATCACGATGATTGTTATCGGTCCGCTCGGTACCTTTGTTGGTGACGCCTTGTCCGGCGGCATTAACTGGCTGATCGTAGAGGGCGGCTTGCCTGCAGGTATTATTTTGGGCGGCGCTATGGCGCTGATCGTCATGACCGGGATGCACTACGCTCTTGTGCCGGTTATTCTCAGCAACCTGGCTACATCCGGTTTTGACAAGTTCCTGCCGCTGACTTACATCTCCAACATGGGTCAGGCGGGAGCGACAGCGGGAGTATTCTTCCGCGCCAAAGACAAGAAGCTGAAATCCCTCGCGCTTTCCACGGCTTTGACTGCCCTTATGGGGGTAACGGAGCCGGCGATGTACGGCGTCAACATGCGGTACAAAAAGCCGTTCCTGGCCGGTATGATCGGCAGTGCGGCAGGCGGCGGCTTCGCGCTGATGTTTGGGGTAAATGCTTACGTGCTTGCCGGCAACGGCGGCCTTCCAGGTATTCCTGCCTTTATCGGGCCGACATTCTGGTATGCGATTGGCGGTTTGGCTATTGCATTTGTCGTGTCGCTGATTGTCTCCATCCTGCTGGGAATCAAAGAAGAAGCGCCGGAACAGGACAATTCCCGTTCTGAAAGCAACGTTTCGGCTGAGCAGGACGAGGCTGCTGCGGCTTCGAATGCCGCTTTGTCTCCGGCAGATCTGTTGGAAGCAGGATCGGTTGAACCAACAGATGAAACGGTGTATGCCCCGCTGACAGGCACGGCCATTCCGCTGACGGAAATGGACGATCCGACCTTTGGCGAAGAAATGATGGGCAAAGGGATCGCTTTTGTGCCGGAGAGAGGCGAGCTTGTTTCTCCAGTTACGGGTACAGTTATGAACGTGTTCAAGACCAAACACGCCATCGTCATCCGCAGCACAGACGGAGTTGAGCTCCTGATGCATGTCGGCATCAACACGGTCAAGCTGCGTGGCCAATATTTCGAGGCGCATGTGCAGACAGGCGATCAAGTGAAGGCCGGCGATAAGCTGCTCACCTTTGAGCTGGATAAAATCGCCAGAGAGTACGACATCACCACCGCAATGGTTGTAACCAATACGCCGGATTATACCGTGATTGCTCCGCTTCAGCTGGGGCCGGTTGCGGCAAAACAGCCGGTGCTGAAGGTTGAAGTTTAACGGATCGGATAGCGCATAACGGATAGAGCAGGCTTTTTACAAAATAAAGGAGCTGATACAGATGGGTGCACCAAAAGGTTTTCCAGAGAACTTCCTGTGGGGCGGAGCGATTGCGGCCAATCAGGCCGAAGGCGGATATGCAGAAGGCGGCAAAGGGCTGTCCACCGCTGACATGGTCCCTTATTTTGAGAAGAAGGACTACACCAATCTTCGGGAACTGATGCATGTGACAAGCGAAAAGATTGAAACAGCGATTGCGCATAACAGTGCCGAAGGGTACCCGAAGCGTTACGGCATAGATTTTTATCACCGCTATAAAGAAGACATCGCTTTGTTTGCGGAGCTTGGCTTCAAGGCGTTCCGGCTGTCGATCAACTGGCCGCGGATTTTTCCAAACGGGGACGATGCCGAGCCGAATGAGCAGGGCCTGAAGTTCTACGATGAGGTGTTTGATGAGCTGCGCAAATACGGGATCGAGCCGGTTGTCACGCTCTCGCACTATGAGATGCCCATATCGCTGGTCTTGAATTACGGCGGCTGGGCGAACCGCAAAGTCATTGATTTCTATGTAAAATATGCCGAAACCGTCATGAACCGGTATAAAAATAAAGTGAAATACTGGCTGACCTTCAATGAGATCAATACAACCATCATTGAGCCGTTTACCGGCGGCGGGATCGTGGAAGACCGGGTCGAGAACGTGCTTGAGGCCTCTTATCAGGCCCTGCATCACCAGTTTGTGGCGAGCAGCCTGGCTGTTAAGCTTGGGCGGAGCATTAATCCGGACTTCCGGATTGGCTGCATGCTGGCGCGCATGATCCACTATCCGGCGACCAGCAGACCGGAAGACGTTCATCAGGCTCTGGTGGACAACCAGCTGAACCTGCTGCATACGGATGTCCAGGCCCGCGGCGCTTATCCGGCTTTTGTCGAACGCTATTTCGAGGACAATAACATTCATCTGGCCAAAGAACCGGGAGACGATCAGCTGCTGCTGGACAATACGGTCGATTTCATTTCATTCAGCTATTACACTTCTTTGGTCTCGACGGTTACGCCAGAAGAGTACGGGGTTACCGGCGGCAATCTGTACAGCACGGTCAAGAATCCGAACCTGCCTGTAACGGAATGGGGCTGGCAGATGGATCCGGTCGGCCTGCGCATCGTGCTCAAGGAAATGTATGACCGCTACGGGCTGCCGCTGTTTGTGGTGGAGAACGGTCTGGGGGCGCGGGACCGGATGGAAGAGGACGGGACGATCAACGATGATTACCGGATCGACTATCTGCGGAAGCATATCAGCCAAATGAAGGAAGCCGTCATGGACGGGGTTGAAGTGATGGGCTACACCATGTGGGGAGCGATCGACATCATCAGCGCTTCCACCTCGGAGATGTCCAAACGGTACGGTGTGATCTACGTAGACCAGGACGACAAGGGACAGGGGACACTGAACCGGTTCCGCAAAAAGAGCTTCGGCTGGTACAAGAAGGCCATTGCCAGCAACGGCGAGGATCTGGACTGACAAGCCCGCTTAGGCACTGATTCCGGACGCTCGCTTCCGGACAAATCGAAAAGGCGCTTTCCCTAAGGGGATAGGCGCCTTTTTTGCAGCTTAAAATAGAAGAATAGCAAAAGTCTGCTTACTCATGCGTAATATGCTGCAGGGTTTGTACAAAAATCTGTTCGATATGCGTATCGTCGAGCGAATAGAACACGGTTTTGCCTAATTTGCGCCGCTTCACAATTCTCAAATTCCGCAGGTACCGCAGCTGGTGGGAAACGGCGGACTGCCCCATCTCCAGCAGCACCGTGAGGTCATGCACGCACAGCTCCTGCTGCCGCAGGGCATCCACAATACGGATCCGGGTCGGATCGCTGAACGCTTTAAACCAGTCGGCCATCTGGGCGGCGGAATCCATGCTCAGCATGGCTGATTTGACCGCCAGCAGGCTGCCGCCGGTTCCATTGCAGGTAAGATCGCATTCTTCTGCGGTTAATTCTATATCCTTCATTGTCGTCGCACCTACCTAATATGAAGAACTGCGGCTCTTCTGAGCTTGGGTGATTGATTCATTTCCCATCAAATTATACCGATTCGTTGACGCAAAATAAAGGTAAGAATATAATGAAAGCAATACATGAACAATTGCTCATATGTTTTTTTGGGGATAGGGGAAAGGGGAAGCATTCCTATGCAAAACGCCAAGGCAACGGTTAAGCATGAATATGTTCTGAACGGTTTGGATTGTGCAAACTGCGCTTTGAAAGTGGAAAATGGAGTAAGGAGCATCCCCGGTGTGTCCGCGTGCTCTGTGAACTTTGTTACCCAAACTCTGGCTTTTGAAGCGGCGGCCGAAGAGAATGCGCGAATTGTTGAAGAGACGGCCAGAACCGTTAAGAAGCTGGAGCCCCGTATTAAGATGGAAGTCAAATTTAAAAATATACCCCGCCACGCACATGCACAGCTCCCGGGTCACAGCCAGGATCACGGCCACAGCCATGACCACAGCCATGATCATAGTCAAGGGCACGATCACAGTCATGATCACAGTCACGGGCATGACCACAGCCATGCGCATGGCCTGGATAAGAAGATGATGATCCGCCTGATCTCAGGCGCCGTAATTGCAGCTGCAGGAATGCTCGGGCATTTTCCAGGCTGGCTGGAGCTGGTGCTGTTTGGGGCTGCTTATCTGGTTATCGGGGGCGACATCGTCCTTCAGGCGCTTCGGAATATAGGGAGAGGCCAGGTATTTGATGAGTATTTCCTGATGACGATCGCAACGCTCGGCGCCTTTGGCATCGGCCAGTATCCGGAAGGAGTAGCCGTTATGCTCTTCTATCAAGTGGGAGAGCTGTTTCAGGGGCTTGCCGTTAACCGTTCCCGCAAATCCATTACCTCGCTGATGAATATCCGCCCGGATTATGCGAACCTGAAGACCGGCAGCGAGGTGCAGCGGGTGAAGCCTGAGGACGTCGCCGTCGGCAGCCATATTGTTGTCAAGCCGGGTGAGCGGGTTCCGCTGGACGGTATTGTTCTTGAAGGCGAATCTATGATCGATACCTCGGCTTTGACAGGGGAATCGGTTCCCCGTGAAGTGGAAGCGGGCGGCCAGGTGCTGGCAGGCTTTATTAACAAGAACGGGATGCTCACCGTCGAAGTGAAGAAGACGTTCGGCGAGTCCTCGGCAGCCAAAATTCTGGAGCTGGTGGAGAATGCCAGCAGCAAGAAAGCGCCGACGGAGAATTTGATCACGAAGTTCGCCAGAATTTATACGCCGGCTGTCGTCATCGTAGCGCTGCTGCTGGCTCTTGTCCCTCCGCTGGTGGTCAGCGGAGCCGAATTCTCGGACTGGATCTACCGCGCGCTGATTTTCCTGGTCATTTCCTGTCCTTGTGCGCTCGTGGTCTCTATTCCGCTGGGCTTCTTCGGGGGCATTGGAGCGGCTTCCAAGGCAGGGGTGCTGGTGAAGGGCGGCAACTATCTGGAGGCGCTGAACGCTGTAAAAGTTGTCGTCTTCGACAAGACCGGCACCTTGACCAAAGGCTCCTTTCAAGTCACCGGCATTTACCCGGCCGGCGGCTTTACCCGCGAAGAGCTGCTCCAGACTGCGGCTTACGCGGAGCTGCATTCCAGCCATCCGATTGCCGAATCGGTGGGCAGGGCTTATCCGGGAGAGCTGGATGAGAGCCGGATTGCCGGCTATAACGAAGTATCCGGACATGGCGTAGAGGTTACGGTCAGCGGGCAAATGGTCCTTGCCGGAAACACACGTCTTATGGACAGACACGGCATTCCGTTTGCTCAGCCGGAGGAGGCAGGCACCATCGTGCATCTCGCGGTTGAAGGAAAGTACGCCGGGCATCTGGTCATTTCCGATGTAATCAAGGAGGATGCCGCCGCAGCGGTGCAGTCCTTGAGGGAGCTGGGGATCAAGAAGACGGTTATGCTGACGGGAGACGCCACAGCGGTTGGCGAAGCCGTGGCGGAGAAGCTGAAGCTGGATGAGGTGTACAGCGAGCTGCTGCCGGAGGATAAAGTAGCCCAAATAGAGAAGCTGGAGGCCGGGAAAACGGCTAAGGAGAAGATCGCCTTTGTCGGCGACGGCATCAACGATACTCCTGTTCTGGCGCGGGCGGACGTCGGCATCGCCATGGGCGGTCTTGGCTCCGACGCCGCGATCGAAGCGGCTGACATCGTCATTATGAACGACGAACCGTCCAAAATTGCCGCAGCCATCCGGATTGCGAGACGTACCCGCCGGATCGTATGGCAGAATATTATTTTTGCTATGGGAGTCAAAATGCTGTTCCTGCTGCTGGGCGCTTTCGGCATTGCAACCATGTGGGAGGCCGTGTTCTCCGATGTCGGCGTCACGCTGATTGCCGTGCTTAATGCGATGCGGGTGCTCCGGGCGGAGAAGTAAGACGTTAATAATTATGGACGAAAAAGCATGAGCCTCTCCGGTCCCGCCGGGGAGGCTCTTTGGGGTGTCAGCTGAAATCAGCTTTAGACTGGCTGCAGCCGCTAAGCTAAAGGAAAACTTTAGTTGAATGACAACAGCGGTAGTCTAAAACTTCTTTTTCTGAAGGGAATGGATGAAAATTACCCGAATCTTATAATATGGTAAAATTATAGATACATATTTTAGACAGATAGGAAGTGAATTTCAATTGTCTACTAAAACAAAATTTTTTATCAGCTCGCGTTAAAGAATCAGATGTATTTATTCTGTTTATCGCTAATCAGGCGGGCACCTTTTATAAGCAAGCTCAACGGACTGTAACCCATATGGAAATGATTCAGGCTTACAAAGAGAGGAAAACCATTCTGGTGTTTGCGGACAGTACGGTAAAGGCAGAATATTTTTCAAAAGCAAAGGATATTATAGAAAACTACATAGAGCTGCACAAAAGGGATAATTGATAAAAATGCACTGATGTTCGAATTGGTGAGAATGATGATAGGAGGGATGTAGCATGGCATCTAAGGTTTATGTATCGCTAAATGGAGTTGTTTCTGAAGCAGTCGGAGCTCAGCCAAAGGATGCATTGTTGTTTGCATCTTCAAATAAATCCTCTGCTCAGGTTATCCGCGAACAACGTGCAGCTCGTCAAAAGAACAGCCAGTTGATTAAGGAAAGACTTGAAATGGCATTTAAAAGATAAATCAATGGATTACAATTATAAACTCAGACATCATTAGGGACTCATCCCTGATGATGTTTTTTTGTATTTATTTTTGAATTTAATAGAAAAGTTTATCCATGTATTTTAATTATTTTGCCAGAGATACGAGAGCTTTATAAAATCAAAAAAAAACGTATAGGCACTTGCCATTCTGAAAGCCCTATGTTATCTTATCTGTGTAACCGGTTCCACAACCGGTTGCCTGATGAGGAGAGAACAGCTATGGCAACGATTCGAGATGTGGCCAAACGGGCCGGAGTTTCGGTAGCGACGGTTTCGCGGATGATCAATGGAACAGGTTACGTCCATGAGGATACCCGCCGGAATATTGAAACCGCTATCAAGGAGCTCCAGTATACGCCGAACGAGGTCGCGAGATCTCTTTACAAGCGAAGATCCAAGCTGACCGGCCTGCTGCTGCCGGACATCACCAACCCCTTCTTTCCGGAGCTTGCCCGGGGGGTGGAGGATGAGATGCAGGAGCACGAGTTCCGCATCATTTTCGGGAACAGCGATGAGGACCGGGATAAAGAGCAGGAATATATTCAAACCTTTGTGCAAAATAACGTAGTCGGCGTCATCGCCTCCACCAACTATCCGGACTCGGATGTTTACCGGAACCTGAATATTCCGGTGGTCTTCCTCGACCGGACGGCAGATAACAGCCCATCGGTCTACTCCGACAGCCGGGAAGGCGGCAGAATCGCCGCCCGGGAGATCATCGCCCGCGGCAGCCGGCGCGTGACCGTTCTGCAGGGGCCCAAGCATATCCGGCCCGCACAGGACCGGTTCAAGGGCGCGGTCGAAATGCTGAGGGAGCATGGAATTTCATGCAGCGTCATTCAGACCTCGTCCTTCTCCTTCACGGAGGCGGGGACCTGGGCGGAGCAGCTGTTCCGGGAGTACCCGGATACCGACGGGGTTATCGCCAGCAACGATATTACAGCGGCTGCCGTGCTTCATGAAGCCCTGCGGCTCGGCAAGCGCGTTCCTGAGGACGTGCAGGTTATCGGCTTTGACGATATTCCGCTCAGCCGGATTCTGAATCCGGCGCTGACGACGATCCGCCAGCCGGCTTACGATATGGGAAGAACGGCGGCGCGCCTGCTGATTTCACTTATAGAGAACAAACCTTTAGAGCAAACTGCGATTCAGATGCCCGTCACCTTCACGGAACGGGATACGACAAGAAAGGCGGTTGAATAACATGGCGAAGATAGTAGTAGTAGGGAGCTCGTCCATTGACCTTGTAGTGACGGCTTCCAAACGTCCGGGAGCCGGCGAGACGGTGCTCGGGGAGAGCTTCAAGACGGTGCCGGGCGGCAAAGGCGCCAACCAGGCAGTGGCTGCGGCCCGCCTCGGAGCGGAGGTAACGATGATCGGCCGGGTCGGGGATGATTCTTTTGCCGAGCAGATCCTGAACAACTTTAAAGCAAACCGTGTTTCTGTGACTTATGTGGAACCGGTTACACATAGGGAGAGCGGAACGGCCCACATCACGCTGGCTGAAGGCGACAACAGCATCGTGGTCGTGAAGGCGGCGAATGACGAAGTCACACCGGAATATATAGGGACCCGTGCGCTGAAGGCGTTCAGCGGTGCAGATATGATCCTCATTCAGCAGGAAATTCCGGAGGAGACGGTCGTCTATGTCAGCCGCCTTGCCAAGGATCTGGGCATTCCGCTGCTGCTGAACCCGGCGCCGGCCCGTCCGATTCCGGAGGAGGTCATTGAGAATGCGGTATACATTACGCCAAATGAGCATGAAGCAAAGATCATGTTTACGGAGCTGAGCATCTCCGATGCGCTTCGTAAATATCCGAACAAGCTGTTTATTACGGAAGGCAGCCGGGGCGTGCGGTATTTCGACGGTGAGAAAGAAGTGCTCGTTCCTTCTTATAAGGTGGAAGTAGTTGATACTACCGGTGCGGGCGATACGTTTAACGCCGCCTTTGCGGTGGCGCTGGCCGAAGGCAAGCCGGTGTACGACAGCATCCGCTTTGCAAACCGCGCAGCTTCCCTGTCCGTGACCAAATTCGGCGCCCAGGGCGGAATGCCGCAGCGCCGGGAAGTAGAGGAGCAGATGTGAGATGAAGAAGCTGGGAATGTTAAACAGCCATATTGCGAAGGTGCTGGCCGATCTGGGCCATACCGATACGATTGTCATTGCGGATGTGGGGCTGCCCGTTCCGGACGGAGTTCCCAAGATCGACCTGGCGCTGAGGCTGGGATCGCCAAGCTTTGAAGCTGTGGTAAGCGCGATTGCCGAGGATATGGTGGTCGAGAAGGCTGTGCTGGCGGAAGAGATCAAGACCGACAACCCGGAGGCGCTTCATTATATAGAGCATCAATTTGCGGGGGCCGGGCTGGAGTATTGTCCGCACGAAGCGTTCAAGCAGCTGACCCGCACGGCGAAGGCCGTGATCCGCACGGGCGAAGCCAAGCCGTATGCGAATGTGATTTTGCAGGCGGGCGTTAATTTCGGGAAATAAGGAGGAGCCGTTATGCGCATTCAAATGAAAGGCATTCATAAAGCGTTCGGCGCCAACCAGGTGCTGTCGGGTGTCGACTTTGAGCTCGAGCCGGGCGAGGTCCATGCCCTGATGGGAGAGAACGGCGCCGGGAAATCGACGCTGATGAACATTTTGACCGGTATGCACGCCAAAGATGCCGGAACGATTACGGTCGACGGACAGGAGACGTATTTCTCCAATCCGAAGGAAGCGGAGAAGGCGGGCATCGCTTTTATCCATCAGGAGCTGAACGTCTGGCCTGATATGACGGTGCTGCAGAACCTGTTCATCGGACGCGAGATGTCGTCATCCTGGGGCCTTTTGAAAGAGAAAGAAATGAAGGCGCTTGCAGCTGAGCAGTTCCGCAGATTGTCCGTCGACATTCCGCTGAACGCCGAAGCCGGCGAGTGCTCAGTGGGCCAGCAGCAGATGATCGAAATCGCCAAGGCGCTGCTGACGGATACGAAGGTCATTATTATGGACGAGCCGACCTCGGCATTGACCGAGCGGGAGATCCGCAAGCTGTTTGAGGTGATTGCCTCGCTGAAGCAGGAAGGCGTGTCCATCGTCTACATATCCCACCGGATGGAGGAGATCTTCGAAATCTGCGACCGGATCACGGTCATGCGGGACGGCAAAACCGTAGATATGAAAGCGATCCCGGACACCAGCTTTGATGAGGTCGTCAAGAAAATGGTCGGGCGCGAGCTGACCGAACGCTATCCGGCGAGAACGCCGAACCCGGGCAAGGCAGCGCTCGAGGTGCAGGGAGTCTCCCGCAAAGGCCTGTTTGAGAATGTGAGCTTCCAGGTCCGGGAGGGTGAAATCGTTGGCTTCTCCGGCCTGATGGGCTCGGGACGCACCGAGATCATGAGAGCGCTGTTCGGCCTCGATCCGCTGGACAGCGGGGAGATCCGGCTGTTTGGCAGGAAAGCCGTTATCCGCAAGCCGGACGACGCAGTGAAGCTGGGCATCGGGTTTATTACGGAGGACCGGAAGGATGAAGGTCTGATCCTGGATTTTTCGGTGAGAGAGAACATGGTGCTGCCGAATCTGAAGAGCTTCTCTTCCAAAGGCCTGATCTCTTCGCAGAAGGAAAAATCCTTTGTCGATATGCTGATCAAGCGGCTCCGGATCAAGACGCACACCGCCGAAACGGCGGCCGGCAACCTGTCGGGCGGCAACCAGCAGAAGGTTGTAATCGCCAAATGGGTAGGCATCGGGCCGAGGGTGCTGATCCTCGATGAGCCGACCAGAGGCGTCGACGTAGGCGCCAAGCGGGAGATCTACCAGCTGATGAATGAGCTCACCGGACACGGCGTCGCGATCATCATGGTCTCCTCGGAGCTGCCGGAGGTGCTCGGCATGAGCGACCGGATTGTCGTCGTGCACGAAGGCCGGATTACCGGCGAACTCGGCAGGGAAGAGGCAACACAGGAGAAAATCATGACACTGGCTACAGGGGGACAATAACATGTCGACTTTAAACGAAGCAAAACCAGCCAAAGGCTTTCAGCTGTCTCAAGTCACGCAAAAGCTCGGGCCGCTGCTCGGCCTGATTATTCTGATTATTATTGTATCGGTTTTGAATCCGAGCTTTTTGGAACCGCTTAACATTCTGAATATGCTGCGTCAGGTTTCGATTAATGCCCTGATTGCGTTCGGGATGACCTTCGTCATTCTGACGGGCGGCATCGACCTGTCGGTCGGCTCGATTCTGGCCTTATCCAGCGCCTTTGTCGCCAACATGATGGTGGCCGGCCTGGATCCGATTCTGTCCATTATTATCGGCTGCCTGCTCGGCGGCGTGATGGGCATGGTGAACGGTCTGATGATTACCAAAGGGAAAATGGCTCCATTTATCGCAACGCTTGCTACAATGACGATCTTCAGAGGCTTGACGCTCGTTTATACGGACGGCAACCCGATTACAGGACTCGGCGACAGCAGGGCGTTCCAGCTGTTCGGCCGCGGCTACCAGTTCGGCATTCCGGTTCCGGCGATCACCATGATCATTACCTTCGCCCTCTTGTGGGTGGTTCTTCATAAGACTTCCTTCGGCCGCAAAACGTACGCCGTCGGCGGCAATGAGAAAGCAGCCAAGGTGTCGGGCA
This sequence comes from Paenibacillus pinistramenti, assembly GCF_005869875.1. Lineage (GTDB taxonomy): Bacteria > Bacillota > Bacilli > Paenibacillales > Paenibacillaceae > Fontibacillus > Fontibacillus pinistramenti. Next base: position 154,112 of record NZ_VAWG01000006.1, on the reverse strand, counting down.
TCAAGGTTACCCGCGTGAAGATCATGATCTACGCTTTGACAGGCCTGCTGTCCGCTTTGGCCGGCGCGATCCTGACTTCCCGTCTGAACTCGGCGCAGCCGACAGCCGGCGATTCCTACGAGCTTGACGCGATCGCAGCGGTCGTACTCGGCGGCACCAGCCTTTCCGGCGGCCGCGGACGTATCGTGGGCACCCTGATCGGTGTGCTGATTATCGGAATTCTGAACAACGGACTCAACTTGCTCGGCGTATCTTCCTTCTATCAGATGGTGGTTAAAGGGATTGTCATCCTGATCGCCGTACTCATCGACCGGAAGAAATCCGCATAAAGGGGAGGAGACTCACTATGAAAAAGCTTATTTTACTATCTGCAGCGCTGCTGCTTGCTTTAACAACCGGCTGCTCCATGCAGCCGCCAAGCTGGGCCAAGCCCAATACCGGCGGGGATTTAAAGGACATCAAGATCGGCCTGTCCGTTTCGACGCTGGACAACCCGTTCTTCGTCTCGCTGAAGAACGGCGTAGAGGCTGAAGCGAAGAAGGAAGGCATCGAGACGATCATCGTCGATGCGCAGAACGACTCCGCGAAGCAGAGCAACGACGTGGAGGACTTGATGCAGAAGGGTGTTAACATTCTGCTGATTAATCCATGCGACTCGGCAGCGATTTCCACAGAGGTGGAATCCGCGAACAACCTCGGCATTCCGGTCATTACGATCGACCGCTCCTCGGATAAAGGGGATGTGAAGGCTTTTGTCGCTTCGGATAACGTGAAGGGCGGCCAGATGGCGGCTGAATACCTCGAGAAGCTGGTCGGCAAAGGCGCGAAGGTCGTTGAGCTGCAGGGCGTAGCCGGCGCTTCCGCAACCCGCGAGCGCGGCAAAGGCTTCCACGATATTGCGGATAAAGAGCTGGACGTGGTCGCTTCGCAGGCGGCGGACTTTGACCGCACGAAAGGCCTGAATGTGATGGAGAACCTGCTCCAGGCCCATCCGGACGTGCAGGCGGTCTTCGCCCAGAACGACGAGATGGCGCTCGGCGCGATCGAAGCGATTCAAAGCTCCGGCAAAGATATTCCGGTGATCGGCTTTGACGGCAGCGACGACGCGCTGAAGTCCATCCAGGAAGGCAAGCTGACGGCAACGGTAGCCCAGCAGCCTGAGCTGATCGGCCAAATGGCGGTGCAGGCCGCAAATGATGTCCTCCAGGGCAAGACGGTGGACAAGTCCATTCCGGCGCCGCTGAAGCTGGTGACGAAAGAATAACCCCGTAAATAATTGAGCCTGTAAACGGTTTAGAGGATTAAGATTAAAGCAGCTAAACTTAAGGCCCGTATCTCACAGACAGCTGTAATCTGTGAGATACGGGCCTTATTTAATGGGGGCTTAGCGTACGTCCTAAACGATAACCTGGATGAAAGGAAGACTGATCTCGATCGTGGTGCCGACGTTTTCGGTGCTGTGAATCGTGACGGTCCCGTTGTGGTTCTCGATAATTTTCTTGCTGACCATAAATCCGAGTCCGGTGCCCTTCTCTTTGGTGGTATAGAAGGGGTGGCCGAGCCGCTCCAGCAGATGGGCGGGGATGCCGACGCCTTCGTCAATGAACCGGAGCAGATAATGGCTCCCGCTGCTGCTGCGGCCCAGCTGAATCGTTACGACTCCACCGTCAGGCATGGCCTCAATCGCGTTCTTGATAAAGTTAATGCAGACCTGCTTCAGCTGGTTCTTGTCGCATAAAATGCAGGCTTCTCCGGGTTCGAATTCGGTCACAATCTGAACGTTATTCATGTTGGCCTGCGAGTCCAGCAGGGTGATGACCTGCCTCAGCAGCTGGCGGATGTCGGCCGGCTCGAACTGGGCGGCCTGCGGCTTGGCGAGAATCAGCAGCTCGCTCAGAATCATTTCAATGCGGTCGATCTCCGAGGCCATGATGTCATAATAGAGCTGCTTCTCAGGCAGCCCCGAATTCATCAGCTGGACGAACCCTTTAATGGCCGTAATCGGATTGCGGATCTCATGGGCGATGCCTGCCGCCAGCTGCCCGGCGATGGACAGCTTCTCCGAGTTGATGAGCAGCTGCTCCGCCTGCTTATGGGCCGTCATATCCCGCAAATTCAAAGCCCAGCCGTTGTGGGAGCCCGGTTCATCCAGCAGGGGAAAGACGGAGATCTGCACAGGAATAATCGTGCCGTCTTTTTGCTGCCGGTTCGTTGCTATGGTGAACGGTTTGATCTCTTCAAAGGAAACCAGCTCCGCCTGGCCCGCGTCCTTGGGGATATGAGGCAGATCAAAGGCAATGGTGCCGACGAGCTCCGAGCCTGTCCAGCCGAAAGTCTTCTCAAAGGCAGGATTAATCCGCAGAACCCGGCATTCCGTATCCAGAATGAGCACCGGGTCAATGTTGTGATGCAGATAGGATTCCAGCTGCTCCTTGGCCGCTTTCAGCTTCTTCTCGGACTGCTTCTTCCCGCGGATATCCTGGGCACTGCCGGCAATGCCGACAATCTTGCCTGCATTGTCCCGGATCGGGAAGAAGGTGGCGCTTACCTCCACCGGCTGACCGTCCTTCCGCTCCCAGGTACTCTCATATCCTGCGATGGAACGTCCGGATAAGACTTCATTCTGCAGTATCTTCATCCGGGTTCTGCAGGATTCCGGAATAATCGGCAGCTGCCGGGCAAGCACCTCCGGCGGCGACCATTGGAACAGCCTCTGAAAGGCCGGATTGATTTGTTTGACGATGCCCTCGCGGTCCATGATCCATACAGCATCGGCATGGTTGACAATGAAAGACTCCAGCCTCTCATTGGCTGCTCGCAGCTCGTCTTCAGCCTGCTTCCGCTCTGAAAAATCCCGGCTGATGCACAAAATCTGAGTGACGGCGCCTTCTTCATTCTGAACGGGCTGAAAGGTGGTCTCAATGTAGATGTAATGGCCTTCCTTATGCCGGACGCGGTTAATACTAGCGTTTACCGCCCAGCTGCCGCTCCGGATCTTCTTCTGCTTGGGAAGCCGCTCCTGCGGATGCCAGTAATCAAAGATCCTCGTGCCGAGCACTTCTGAAACCTCATACCCCAGCAGGCCGGTAACCGCTGGAGATACATACTGGATGAACCCGTTCCTGTCGGTAAATACAATAATTTCTCTGGCGTGATCTGCAATCATCTGATACCGTCCCTGTGACTCCTTGAGCATATTCAAAGTTTGGATATTCTCCGTAATATTCCGCGAGACGACAACAACCTCCTGGATCTGGCCCGTGTCCGGGTCCGGAACAACGAAAGAGGTGGACTCCACCCATAAATACTGGCCGTCCTTCCTCCGGAGCCGGTAGGTCAGATTATAGCGGCTGCCCGTTTCAAGGAGAGTAAAATGCTTCTGCTCTATGTAGGCCCATTCTTCCGGATGCAGGAAGGCCTCGCCAGGCTGGCCGACCATCTCTTCCTTCCGGTAGCCCAGCACTTCATAACAGGAGGCCGACACATCCTTAAAGGTCCCGTCCGGGCTGTGGCGGGTGATGAAGTCATAGCTGTTATCCGCGACCGATTGATACAGCAGCTCTTTCTGCCGCAGCAGGTGTTCCTTCTCCAGCAGCCGGGCTTCTGCAAGCTTCAGCGCAGTAATATCTATGATTTGTGCAGCAAAATAAGGGGTGCCTTCCGGCCTGATAAGCAGGGAGATCACACTTGAAGCCCAGATGGTCTGGCCGTTTTTATGTATGTAACGCTTCTCCGTCCGGTAGATCTCCTCTTTGCCCTGCAGGATGAGCATAAAAGGGGAGAGACTGTCAGGGACATCATCCGGATGGGTAATATGTGTGAATGACTTATGCTGGAGCTCCGCCTCCGAGTACCCCAACAGCTGGCAAAAGGCAGGGTTCGCCCTTAAGAACAGGCCCCGGTCCGTAAGCAGAGCCATGCCTGTCGGCGCATGTTTAAAAATCTGATCAAAATAAGCCATGTCAATAATTTCATGTTCAGTAGACACCCAGAGTAAAACCTCCCGTCCAAGAAACTAAACTTGAGTATGGATGGACATTTTCTATCTGCTGGTCAATTTTTCCTGCCGGCTTACAGACAAAACTGAAAATTTGCTTAAAAGGGACGGGGGAGTCGGTCAGCGGCGGAAGGGGAAGTCCCGGCCTGGAGAAATTCAAGATTTAATACCTTAAGAAAGCCGCATTGTCACTGCCGGACACCTGTGCTAAACTCTAGGCATCAACTTATTAAACGTGTTTAAAAAGTCGGATTCCAAAGGGGACGCCCATGAAAGAGCAGTTTGTATCTCCCAAACAAATCAGTGAGCTGGTGGTCAGGCGGGTCCGGCTGGAGCTGATTCGTCTGGGCGATGCCACGAAGACGGAAATATCCAAAGGAGCTGAGATCAGCTTTCCTACGGTCAGCAGAATTGTGGATCAAATGGCCGGAGACGGGGAGATTCAGCTTGCAGGGACAGACCGCTCAAGCGGGGGGCGGCGTGCCCAGCGGTACCGGCTGAACCCGGATTTCAAGCATGGTTTGGCTCTCTACATTGAGAGAGAGGACGCCTTCTATACCGTCATTAATTATTTGGGAGAGGTGCTCGAGCAGGAGCAGACCGGGATCAAGTGGGAGCTGCGGCCGGATACGCTGACCGACATCGTGGCAGAGCTCATAGGGCGTTACCCCAAAATCGGGTGCCTCAGCCTGGGGGTGCCCGGTTCGGTGAAGAATGGCATCTCCTTCCACATTCCGAACTTTCCGGCCTACCAGAATTTTGATCTCAAGACGTACTATGAATCCAGGCTGCCGCTGAAGGTAGAGGTGGAAAATGATATGAACGCCGCGGTTCTCGGCTATCATGAATCCTTTACCAAGGCAGATAATCCGACGCTGGTGTATTTGTTCCTCGGCACGAAGGGGCCGGGCGCCGGTATTCTGATCAACGGCGATGTCGTGCGCGGCAGCAGCTTTTTCTCAGGTGAAATTTCTTATATTCCCCAATATGACAACATGAATTTTGCGGATGCTACAAAGAACGGCCGGAGCCGGCCGGAACAGACCCGGAGTGAGCCGCTGGTGATCGACAGCCTGGCCCGGATGGTGTCCTCGCTGGTAGCGGTGATTAACCCGCATGCCGTTATTTTTTGCCGGGAGGACTTGAATGAAGAGGCGGTCGAGGAAGTCACAAGAGCCTGTGCGAAATACGTGCCCGCAGAGCATGTGCCCAGACTGGTGCTGCGCGACAGGCAGCAGGATTATTTGAACGGATTGAAGCGAATCGCGCTCAGCCGCATGATTTCGGAGGTATGAGGGCTGTGCAGGGGCCGCGCGGACGGCGGGAATAAGGCGGATGCCCGAAAGGAGAGAATCAATATGCTAACCAAACTGGAGAGGCTCATACTCAGCAACCAGCTGCAGATCCTGAAGGCATTGAATCTCGGGGACGGCGAGTATTATGACGAGAAGATCAAAATTTTACAGCGGGGATATGCCCATTATTACGATCAGGTGATGGATATGGTCAGCGACGACATCCCGCAGCAGATCAGCGATGAGGTGTTCCTGATCCTGAATATGTTCCGCACGCTTTCACTTTCCTTCGATGACCTGAGCGGCGCGGGAAAGGCGGGGATTGAGAGGGAGTCCGTCATCTTCCGCGGCTTCAGCCGCCACTTAGAATTCCAGCACTTTTCTTTTGCCAGCTATGTGATCGAAGATGACGGCGGGTATGGGGATTTCGATAAGCCGGAAGGCTGCGACAGCGGCGCTCCCATGCTGCCGGCCTACCGCTCCATGCTGCGCCAGTGGGCTTTAATGGGCCATAAACAGACCTTGAGCCCCGACGAAATCCGCTTTATTGCCAAGCCGGCTTTCTCCATACGATTTCTGGAAAAATGGGACCGGCATTCGGTTAATCACTGACCTGGTTGATCCGGTTAACAACTGATTTCTTTAGAACATGAGAGCACCCGGGACAGGTGCCTGCAATCCAAGAAGTCTGAAGAGCTACGGCGCTTCCGGACGGCTTATTGCTGGCATTTCCCGGGTGTTTTGTACATAAAGTAGAATATAATCTGCTTTGGGAATTCGGGCTCCGCGGGAAAGCGAGGGGTTGCAATGTGGATATTTCTGATATGCATTATCGGATGTTTGGCGGGATTCGGACTGTTCCGCAGGAAGCTGCTTCCGGGCAGCGCTGCTCCCTATACCGGAGGAAGGGTGTCCGTCATCATTCCGGCCCGCAATGAGGAGGGGAATCTCCCATATCTGCTGAGCTCGCTCCGCGCCCAGACGTATCAGCCCGCTGAAGTTATCGTGGTTGACGATGCATCGGCGGACCGGACGCGGGCTGTCGCGGAGAGCTGCGGGGTGACGGTCCTGCAGAATCACGAGCTTCCGCCAGGCTGGACCGGGAAGACGTGGGCCGTCTGGAACGGCTTCCAGGCGTCAACCGGCGACATCCTCGTCTTTCTCGATGCGGATGTCCGGCTTGCGCCGGAGGCGCTGAACACGCTGCTTCAAGTCCGGGCCAGGGCGGGCGGCGCCGTTTCGGCGGTGCCTTACCACTATACGGAGAAGTTTTACGAGCGTCTTGCTCTGATTCCGAACCTGCTGGGGGTGTTTGCGTTTACGTCCCCGTTTGAACAGCGCAGTCCGCGGCAGGGCTTGTACGGCTCCTGTATTGTAACGTCCCGGGAGGACTATGAGGCGGTTAAAGGTCATGACGGCATTCGCGCCGAAATTCTGGACGACTTAAATCTTGGCGCCCAGTACCGGGCTGCGGGGCTTCCGGTTACCAATTATCTGGGCGGCAGAGAGGTCTCGTTCCGCATGTATCCGGATGGAATCCGCAGCGAGCTTGAGGGCTTCAGCAAGGGGGCGGTGAACAGCACAGCCCAATTAAGTCCTTATACGGTTCTCCTGGTTGCGGTCTGGTTCATCGGTCTGGCTGCGGCGCAGTCTCTCTGGTTTGCCTGGCAGGCGGACTGGATCTATGCCGCATTGGCCGGCTACCTGCTGTTTGCGGCGCAAATCCTCCTGCTGGCCCGCCCGGTCGGCCGGTTCGGCCTGGTGATGCCGCTGCTGCATGTGCTGTCCGTGCTGTTCTTCCTGATCGTATTTGGATATTCAGCTTATCAGGTGGTCTTTCTGAAGAAAGTGATCTGGAAAGGAAGGACCATTAAGGTGGGGGGCCGGAAATCTTGATGATGCTGATCCTGCTGGCATGGATTGAATTTGTGTTCGGTTCCTTCATGTTCTCTTGTTGGCTCGGCCGGATGGCGAAGGTGGATGTCCGGAAGGTGGGGGACGGCAACCCCGGTGCTTTCAACCTCTGGTCTGCGGCCGGTTACCGGCTCGGGCTTACAGGAGTGGCGCTGGATTTCCTGAAGGGCTATTTCCCGCTGGTTTGGATCGCCGGTCAGGGGCTGGAAGCCGGCTACCATCTGACCTTGCTGGCCGCAGCGCCGCTGCTGGGCCATATCTTCTCCCCGTTTCTTAAGTTTCGCGGAGGAAAAGGCATCGCAGTAACCTTTGGCATCTGGAGCGCGTTAACCGGATTTGAGGCTTCCTTGGTCTATGCCATTCTGCTCGCCTGCATGCTGGGTATCTCGAAGCTGCTCAGCAGAGGGGAGCGGGGGAGCCGGATTTCCGATGAAGCAAGCGGCCTCCACGTTGTGCTGGGGATGCTGCTGCTGCTTCTCTATTTATATGTAAGAGGCTTCTCCGGCCCGTTTCTGCTGCTTGGACTGATCAATTTGATCCTGCTGGTCTTCACCAACCGCAGCAAGCTGTCCATTCTGCTCAGACGCGGCAGGGTTATGAAGAATGGATAGATTTGATATGGCTTGCTGTCTTTCAGCCGGGAGTCTATCTGGTGCTTCCCCGCAGGGTCAAATGATGCGTGACATTGGTATGCGGCGGCTGCACCTGCTCCCCCTTGATCAGCTTGATCAGTTTCCGGGTCGCGGTCATGCCGATCTCCGTTGCGGAATAAGAAACCGTTGAGAGCTGGGGCCGGACAACCGACGACATGAAGCTTCCGTCAAAGCCAAACACGGCCACATCTTCAGGGACCTTGTAACCGTGGTCCAGCAGATAGTTCATCGCGCCGATCGCCATCCAGTCTGTTGAGCAAAATACAGCCGTCGGCAGCTTGCCGCCGCTGCTCTCCTCCAGGCGGCTCATCGCCTCCATGCCGTCCTCGACCGACATTCCGCTTTCAGCGATCCACTGCTCATTCAGCTCCAGACCCGCTTCCGACAATGCCCGGGCATACCCCTCGAAACGGTGCCCTCCGACGACGCCTTCATCTTTCCCGCGGATCATGCCGATCCGGCGGTGGCCTTTTTGAATCAAATACATCACCGCTTCAAAGGAAGCCGTAATATTATCCACATGAACGGACGGAATGGACGGATCAGGCGAAATTTCGCCCACAACGACGCAGGGCAGCTTGAATTCCCGGATAATCTCCAGATGCCGTTCGTTCAGCGGGGACCCTGCAAAAATAATCCCCTGCAGCCCTATTCCGCCGAACAGCCGCAAATATCCGAGCTCATTGTCCACCGTGGCATCCGTCAGGCCTACCGTTACATCATAACCGTATAAATCGGCCACATGGTTAATGCCGGTGTTGAAATCGTCCAGAACCGTATTGGAATTATGGGGAAGGATGACGCCGATCAGGCTGGAATCCGCTTTCGGCCCTGCGGCATCGCTGCTTGTCAGGCCGCCCCGGTAATTGGTTTCTTTGATGGCGCTCATCACCCGTCTGCGGACATCGTCGTTTACAGGCTTGCTGTTATTGACGACCCGTGACACGGTCGAGATGGAGACGCCGGCCATTTTGGCGATATCGTTAATGGTAATCTTCAAGGGAAAAATGGTCCTCCTTCCGGATGCCGCCCGGCTCCGTAAGCTTGTACGCTCTTTATTGTAATCGGAGAGAGGGCGTAAGTCTCCAACAAATGCTGGAACCGCTTTAAATTGCTTTAATTTGCTTCAATTTGCTTCAAATTCAGCCCTTTAAAATTGCAGAAGAACCCTATTGACCGCCGGTATACTTAGACTTATAATGACTGCGTCAGGAAAATATTTTCCTAATTTACGTTGTATCATAAACCAATCCATTAATCCATCTCAAATATCGGGGCGGAAACAGCGGTTTTTGTCCCAGAAACGGCTTGTCTGGGAAAATATTTTCCTTCGTTATGAAGGACGGAAGGCTGTTGGCGGAAGAGTCGTTGACGGAAGGCTTGTTTGAGAATGATTTTTTTACGTGAAGGGGCTGCAGAACTTGCATAAGAAATGGTGGAAAGAAGCAACAGCTTATCAGATTTACCCAAGAAGCTTTATGGACAGCAACGGAGACGGGATCGGCGACCTGCAGGGGGTTATCTCCAAGCTGGACTACCTGGCCGATTTGGGCATCAAGGTCATCTGGATCTGCCCGACTTACAAGTCGCCAAATGACGACAACGGCTACGATATTTCGGATTATCAGGACATTATGGAAGAGTTCGGCACAATGGGTGACTTTGATCAGCTGCTGCATGAGGTCCACGCGCGCGGGATGAAGCTCATTTTGGATCTGGTCATTAATCATACCTCGGACGAGCATCCCTGGTTTGTTGAATCGCGCTCCGGCAAGGACAGCCCTAAACGGGATTACTATATTTGGAGAGACGGCAAAGACGGCGCCGAGCCGAACAATTGGGAGAGCATCTTCGGCGGATCGGCTTGGGAATATGACGAGGCCAGCGGGCAGTATTTCCTGCACGTATTTTCCCGGCGCCAGCCTGACCTGAACTGGGAGAACCCCGAGGTCCGCAAAGTGCTGTACAGCATGATGAACTGGTGGCTGGATAAAGGGATCGACGGCTTCCGCGTGGACGCGATTTCCCACATCAAAAAGATTCCGGGCATGCCGGACATGCCCAACCCGGATCAGCTCGACTATGTGCCTTCGTTTGAAGGTCACATGAACCGCGAAGGCATCCAGGATTTCCTGCAGGAGATGAAGGAAGCTACGCTGGACCATTACGACGTGATGACTGTCGGGGAAGCCAGCGGCGTGGACGTCACTGATGCCGAGCAGTGGGTCGGGGAAGAGCGCGGCAAGTTTAATATGATTTTCCAATTTGAACATATGTCGCTTTGGGACAAGAGCACCGAAGGCGGGCTGGATGTGGTGGAGCTGAAGAAGACGCTGACCCGCTGGCAGAAGGGGCTTGAGAATAACGGCTGGAATGCGCTGTTCATCGAGAACCATGACAAGCCTCGCGTGATTTCCACCTGGGGAGATGACAAGAATTATTGGAAGGAATCTGCCAAATCGCTGGCCGCGATGTACTTCCTGATGCAGGGCACGCCGTTTATTTATCAGGGGCAGGAGATCGGCATGACCAATGTGCAGTTTAACGACATTGAGGATTATAACGATGTAGCGATCAAGAATTTGTACCGGATCGAGACTCAGAACGGCAAAACCCATGATGAAGTCATGCAGATCATCTGGAAGAACGGACGCGACAATTCCAGAACGCCGATGCAGTGGAACAGCCGGGACAATGCGGGCTTCACCACCGGCAAGCCGTGGCTGAAGATCAATCCGAATTATACGGACATCAATGTGGAGCAGCAGATGCTCGATCCGGATTCCATTTATCATTTCTACAAGAGCCTGATCAAGCTGCGCAATGACTATGAGGCAGCGGTGTACGGCACCTATGACCTGATTCTTCCTGAGCATGAGCAGGTTTATGCCTATACCCGGACCCTCGGAAATGAGAAGCTGCTGGTGATCAGCAACCTGACGGCTGAGAAGGCAAAGATCACGCTGCCGGAGAGCCTGGAGTATACGGCTGCCGGTCTGCTGCTGCACAATTCGTTCTCTGAAGTCGTTGGACTTGAGGCCGAAATGGAACTGGGACCTTTTGAAAGCCGGGTTTATCATCTGGTCACAAGTGCCCGGGAGCTGCAAGGAGCAGCGCCGCAGGGCGGGGAGAAGACAGACGCTCAGCCGGTTCTTGTAACTGAATAATATTGCGGAAAAATAAACAGAGCCAATCCTGCGTATGCGGGTATTGGCTCTTTTTTTGGCTTGTGCAGAACCGGAGGATTTCTTCATCAGGCCATTGCATTCACGGCGCTGAAGCTGCCGTCCGCCTCCGGGTCAGGTGCACCTGATTCCGCCCGCTGTGCTTGGAGCGGTAAAGGGCTTCATCCGCGGCGCTGAGAATTTCCTCCAGCGTACTGCCGCTCCGGTCGTCGGCAACGCCGAAGCTGGACGTAAAGGAGACCGGCCCTTTTGCCGTCATCAGCGGGCTTGCGGCGATTTCCTCCCGGATCGCTTCGGCCAGCTGGCCGGCCTCCTCAAGAGGCATGCCGGGGAGACAGATCACAAATTCCTCGCCCCCGTACCGGCCGAAAGGGCAGTCGTCCTGCAAATGGCCGGAGCCTATGCCCGTCATATGCCTCAGTGCCAGGTCGCCAATGTCATGGCCGTAGCTGTCATTGATGCTCTTGAAATGGTCGGCATCAAGAAGGATCAGGGACAGCGGCCGTTCAAGCTGCCTGCAGCGCGCAAGCGCCTCGCGGGACTGTTCCAGCCAGTATCCCCGGTTGTACACTCCCGTCAGGCTGTCCCGGGTTGCCATAAACCGCAGCTTCTCCTGCAGGACCGTCTGCTCCGTCACATCCGTGAGCTTGATCATCCGCCCGACGCAGCCCCCGCCTCTCTTAAGGACAGGGGTCGACCGAAGCAGGTAATGGAGGGTCTGCCCGCTGCGCAGCCACTTCGCCCGGGTCTCTGACTTGATGTCAGGGACGCTGTTTCTTACAAAAGAAGCCGCCTCCGGGCTGGCCTGCTCCATGAGCAGAAGCAGCGGCTTCCCGATAATGGAAGCGTCGAGCTCGGGAATCATTCGTTCGGCAGATGGATTGTAGTCGATGACTCTCCCGGACAAATCGGTGACGAGCACGCCGTCGACGAGATTGGCAAACAGGTTCTCCCGTGCGATCGGCGCTGCGGACAGCATGCCTCTGGACCAGATCGCGAGGATGTACAGCGTTGAAGTTATGCTCATCACGACAGGGACAGGGTCCATGCCGTAAGGCGAAAGCCCGAGCAAATAAGCCAGGGAAGCCGCGGAAGGCAGCAGAATGCCGATCAGAATGGTCAGCATCTGCCATTTGTAATTGTGCTTCATGGAATTCCATTTCGCGATGATGATGCAGGCGCCGGCAAACAGGCAGCCGAACGTGTAGCTACCGTGCACGATGTACCAGGGGCCCATCACAATATCGGCCGTCAGGAAAGGGGTATCAGGACGTAAATAGATTTCGCGGTAGAGCAGGTGGTGCGCATCATTGGTCAGAGCCATAACACACGACACGGCCGGAACCGCGAACAGCAGCGGCAGCGTAATCCGGTTCACCAGCTTGTCCAGCCCGACAAAATAAAGGACCAGCACCAAATCGGCGGGGGAGATGAACGGCAGGCCGAGATACTCCGCCTTGGTCCAGAAACGGATTTCATTTAGGGTGCCGCTGGACAGTTCAAGGGCATAACCAAAGATATAGATCGCAGAGGTAACGGCAATCGCGACGAAAGCTTTTGCACCCTGAAAGTCCGCCCGCCTGAAATAAGCAAGAAATGCGAGAAATACGTGAAGAACGCCGGAAAACGAAATAATGACAATGTAATCGGTATTTAGAGAGCCCATCAGCCGTGTTGTCACTCCTTGGGATTCAATGAATCAGTCCGTCTGTAATCATAGGAATCAAGTAAATAGTAACACATTTAACTCAATTTGGATGAAGGAATCCGGAGAAATAAGAGCAGCTGCCGCCCGTAAACTTTCAGATGTAAACTTTCCAGGTGTAATTTTTCCGAATGTAATCTTTCCGGATGTAAACTTCCTTCCTCGCTAATAGAGCTCCGCTGGACAAAACGACGAAATTTCCGGCAGAGCTCTTTACTTTTTGTCTAATGAGCCTTTGGAAGCAACCGTGTAACATGTTAGTTAATCCAACATGAGAGCGAATCTTTTTTATAAACAGGTCAGAAAAAGGGTATGAAAGCTCACACGAAATCAAGTTCATATAAGGGGGATATCAAAAATGGGGCTGTCGGTAAACAGTGTACCTGAAATCCGGTTTGAAGGCGTTGAGATGAAATACCGGACAGCGGCGGCCGAGGTGCTTGCGCTCCAGCAGGTCAGCCTGGACATTGCCCAGGGCGAGTTTGTGTCCCTGCTCGGACCGTCAGGCTGCGGCAAAACTACGCTGCTCCGTCTGATGGCGGATTTGATTCAGCCGACCTCCGGCGAGGTCAAGGTCGCGGGCAAAAGCGCGCGCGAAGCGCGGCTCGCCCGGAAATACGGAATCGTGTTTCAAAGCCCCGTGCTGTATGAATGGCGGAAGGTAAAGCATAACATTACGCTTCCGCTGGAGCTGATGGGAATGAAGAAAGCGATGCGTGAAGAGAAGGCGATGGAACTGCTGGAGCTGGTCGGGCTGAAGGGCTTTGAAGACAAATACCCCTGGCAGCTGAGCGGGGGGATGCAGCAGCGGGTGGCGATCGCCAGGGCGCTGTCGATGGAGCCGGAAATTTTGCTGATGGATGAACCTTTCTCGGCTTTGGATGAATTTACACGGGAGCGGCTGAATGAGGAGCTGCTGTCGATCTGGGCAAAGGTCAAGAATACGGTCGTCTTTGTCACACATAGCATTCCGGAATCCATCTTCTTGTCAGACCGGGTGTTTGTGCTGTCTCCTCATCCTGGCCGGCTGTCGGCCGTGGTGGATATTCCGCTTCCGCGGCCGCGCACGCCGGAGATGCGTGACAGCGCTGAATTTTTCGAACTGATTGCTAAGATACGCGGCAGTTTTGAAGGAAGGTGAACCCTATGAGGCCTCAGGCGCTTCTAATTCGAAATAAGCTGATTCCGCTCGCGGTCTGGGTTGTAGGACTGCTGGTGGTATGGGAGGGGCTGTCGTGGTTTCTGCTGCATGTCGCCCGGGTTCCGCTGGCCCAGTCCAGGCTGCCCTTTGTTCATCAAGTGGCGTCTGCTTTTTGGAAATACGGCCATACGCTCCTTAAGGAAGGCGGCGTTACGATCGGCAATGCTGCTTTGGGATTTCTGCTGGGAGCCGCGGCGGGCGGGCTGCTGGCCGTGCTGATGAGCCTTTCGGTTTGGGTAGAACGGTTGGCGTTCCCCTATGCCGTAGCCTCCCAGATGATTCCGATCCTTGGACTTGCGCCGATTATCTACGGCATTGTCAGGGATGAACAGGTGTCCCGGATTCTGATCTCGGGTTACATTACCTTTTTCCCTGTTGCGCTCAATATGCTGCGCGGGCTGCGCAGTGTCCCGGCCGCTTCGCTGGAGCTGATGCATTCCTATGCGGCCAAACCGTGGGCGGTATACTGGAAGGTCCGCCTGCCGGCTGCGCTGCCTGGATTGTTCGGCGGGCTGAAAATCGCCGCTCCGCTGGCGGTCACCGGGGCCATCCTGGTGGAGCTGATGGGCGCGCAGCACGGCGTCGGCGTCATTATGCTCAGAAATTTATATTACGGCCCTTCGCATACCTACATGTTCTGGGCCACCGTGCTTGCCGGAGCCGTAATGGGCATTGCCAGCTACCTGCTCATGAGCCTGCTGGAACGGCTGGTATCCCCATGGCAGCCGGAGTTCCGGCCTAAAGGAGGCGGAGAATGATGGAAAGCAATACGGCAGGAAATACAGTCAGCGAAATGCCATACACCGGGGCGAAGGAACGCGGGCTGATCGGCGCAGGTATCCATGCGGCTTCCAGTTCGGGCGGGGGAACAGGTGCAGGAGCCGGTCCTGGAGCAGGCGCACCTGCCGGGACCGGGCACAGCCTTGAAGCTAAAGGAAATCCGGGAAATCCGGGAATGCGGCGCACCCTTCTCCTCAGCCGTCTTGCCGCCGTAGGACTGCCGCTGCTGGCGGGCGTTCTCTTCATTGTCCTGTGGCAGCAGGGGCTGTTTCATAAGCTGTTTGGCCTGCAAAAGTACCAGCTGCCTCTGCCCGGCGCAATCGCCGAGGCGCTGCAGGACAATTTCAGCCTGCTGCTCTCTTACAGCGGCTACACGCTGGCCGAAGCGATCCTCGGCATGCTGGCCGGCTCAGCCCTGGGATTCGGCGTCGCGCTGCTCGCCGTTTCCTGGCCCAAATGGGGCAGCTCAGGGCTGCTGCTAGCCGCCGCTTTGAACGCCGTTCCCATTGTCGCCCTGGCCCCGATCATGAACCTGTGGTTCGGGGACGGCATCGGCTCCCGGGCGGCTATCGTGGCGGCGACCACCATGGCGGCTATGGCTATGAACGCCTATAAAGGCATGACAGCGGTTGACCCGCTGGCGATCGACCTCATGCAGTCTTACGCAGCAGGCAAGGGCGCCGTATTCCGGCACCTGCGCATCCAAAACAGCCTGCCTTATGTATTCACCGCCCTGAAGATCAACACCACGGCGAGCATGATCGGCGCCATCGTGGGCGAATTTTTCTACTCCTCACGAGGCCTCGGCTACCTGCTCTCCAATTCCATCAAGATTGCCCAAATGCCGCTCGGCTGGTCCTGCATCGTTGTCGCCGCCCTGGCCGGAATCCTCTTCTACCTCGTCGTCGAGCGCCTGGAGAAAGCCTTCCTCAAGTGGCACCCCTCCCGCCGTGACGCCGCTGGAAGCTGATGACCGAACCCGTCCAGCCGGAAAAAAGGGAACGGCCATGCTTGCGCCGCGCCCTGCTATAAAAATAAAAAACGTGGAGCAACGCTGCTGCTCCCAAGGCTGGACCCTGGTCTGAAGCGTGGTTGATGTCCGCCTTGTTGGAGTCCTGGTTGTAAGCACGGATGTAAGCACGGATGTAAGCGCCGATGTGAGCAAGGCTGTAAGCACGATTGCATGCCTGACTCCAAGCCAATTCTAAGCCCGATTCCAAGCCCGATTCTATGCACCATTCTATCTGCTTGGCCCCGCACTTATAAGGCAGTTTCTCATTCCTCCAGCTTCCCTGCGCAGAGGCCGAATGATTCCGGAGAAGCGAAGCGTTCGCCTTTGCTCTTGGATTCCCGCCACTCAATTCAAAGTTAAAGGAATCCAAGAGCAACAGCGATCATAGGAACATTCGGACTCGGAGCCAGCGCCAAAGTAAGGTCCCATCCGGCATCCGAGCCCGCGCCGCAGCTCGCATTCCACCGGGCGCCGCACCATTTTTCCGAATCCGTACATCAGCTGCACCGCTCCAACCCGCTTCGAGTGCAGCTCCACATACAAAAAGGGGGAAACCAAATGAGCTCCAAACCCAAACCATTCAAATTGAAACCGGCCCTGCTTCTGGCAGCCGTCATGCTGCTGATCTCCATCCTGGCAGGCTGCGGCGGAAGCAATAACAGCACCGAGCCGGCCGCTGCCGCGGAAGGCAGCTCCAGTGAACCGTCAGCAAGCACGGAGACATCCGCAGAGCCGGTCACCGTCAAGCTGCAGCTGAAGTGGGTGCCGCAGGCCCAGTTTGCAGGTTATTACGTTGCGCTGGATAAAGGCTATTACGAGCAGGAGGGCTTGAAGGTGGAGATCCTGCCGGGCGGCCCGGACATCGTGCCTGAGCAGCAGGTGGCCGGCGGGACAGCCGACATCGGCATCGACTGGGTGGCGAGCCTGCTGACGAGCCAGGAGCAGGGGATGCCGCTGGTGCAGATCGCCCAGATTTTTCAGAAGAGCGGCCTTGTGCTGATCTCCAAGAAATCGGCGGGAATCAATTCTCCGGCGGACCTGAAAGGGAAGAAGGTCGGCAACTGGATGGGCGGCAACGAGTTTGAAGTGCTGGCCCTGTTTGACAAATACAAGCTGGATCAGAACAAGGATCTGAAGTTTACGAAGCAGGGCTTCACGATGGACCAGTTCCTGACCGGCGAGATCGACGCGGCTTCCGCCATGACCTATAACGAGTACCAGGTTGCGCTGGAATCCGGCGTTGCGGCTTCGGATATGAACATCATCGACATGAACGATGAAGGCGTAGCGATGCTGGAGGATAACCTGTTCGCCAACAAAGACTGGCTGGCCAAGAACAAGGATACGGCGGCCAAGTTCGTCCGCGCTTCGCTCAAAGGCTGGCAGGATGCCATTGCCGAGCCGGAAGCGGCGATTGACAGCGTCATGAAAGTGGCTGAGGAAGGCAGCACCACCCGCGACCACCAGCTGAAAATGATGGAGGAGGTCGGCAAGCTGATCCAGCCGGAGGGCTTTGACAGCTCGAAGCTGGGCTACACCGACGAAGCCGCCTTTAAGCAAACGGCCGACATCGCCCTGCAATTCGGCGTCATCAAGAAGGAAGCGAATGTGAGCGAAGCCTTCACCAATGAAATTGTGGAGATGGCCTCAAAATAGCGGCTTGTCACCCTCACTGAACAAATCAGCGAACACCATCACTTTACACCTTACTCACTAATCGAAGGACACACTAATCGAAGGACACACTAATCGAAGGGCAAAGGGCCGCGGCGAGCCAGCGGCCTTTCGCGCCTATTACGGAGGAATGCGCCTTGTCATCCATCGAAACAGAGAAGCTCAAGCTGCAGAACCTGTGCGGCGGCACATGGAAGGAGTCCGGCAGCGGACGTTATGAAGATGTGTATAATCCGGCTACCGGGGAAGTCATTGCCTCTGTGCCGCTGTCCTCCAAAGCGGAGGTGGAGGAGGCGGTCAGGGCGGCTGCCGAGGCTTTTGCCATGTGGCGGAAGGTGCCTGTCCCGCGCCGGGCCCGCTACCTGTTTGAATACCAGCAGCTGCTGCTGAAGCACCGGGAAGAGCTGGCAGAGCTGATTACGCTGGAGAACGGTAAGAATCTGGAAGAAGCCATGGGCGAGGTGCAGCGCGGCATCGAATGCGTGGAATTCGCCGCCGGGGCGCCGACACTGATGATGGGCAGCCAGCTGCCGGACATTGCTTCCGGCATCGAATCCGGTATGTACCGGTATCCGCTGGGCGTCATCGGCGGGATCACGCCGTTCAACTTCCCGATGATGGTGCCGTGCTGGATGTTCCCGCTTGCCGTGGCATGCGGCAATACATTTGTGCTCAAGCCGTCGGAGCGGACGCCGCTGCTGGCGGGCCGTCTGGCCGAGCTGTTCCTCGAGGCCGGCTTCCCGCCGGGCGTGCTGAACCTCGTGCACGGCGCCCATGACGTCGTGAACGCGCTGCTCGAGCACGAGGCCGTGAAGGCCATTTCCTTCGTCGGCTCCCAGCCGGTGGCCGAATACGTGTACAAGACCGGCACCGCTTATGGCAAAAGGGTGCAGGCCCTCGCGGGCGCTAAAAACCACTCGATCGTCCTCCCGGACGCCGATCTCGACAACGCCGCCCGCAACATCACCTCCGCCGCCTTCGGGTCGGCGGGCGAGCGCTGCATGGCCTGCTCGGTGGTCGTCGTCCACGAGGACGTGGCCGACGAGCTGATCGGCAGGCTGCTGAAGGCCGCCGATGAGCTTGTCATCGGCGACGGCCGGGAGCCGGACGTGTTCCTCGGTCCGGTCATCCGGCAGAGCCACAAAGACCGGACCGCCTCGTACATCGAAGCGGGCGAACGCGAGAACGCGAAGCTCATCCGGGACGGCCGGCTGGATGCCGCCGCGGCGGATGGTTCGCCGGGCTACTTCCTCGGCCCGACGCTGTTTGACGGGGTCACGACAGAGATGTCGATCTGGCGGGACGAGATTTTTGCGCCGGTGCTGTCTATCGTCCGCGTCAGCAGCCTGGACGAGGCGATTGCGGTCGCCAATCAGTCCGAATTCGCCAACGGAGCGTGCCTTTATACGGACAGCGCCAGGGCGGTCCGGAAGTTCCGCGATGAGATTGATGCAGGCATGCTGGGCGTGAACCTGGGCGTTCCGGCGCCGATGGCCTTTTTCCCGTTCTCGGGCTACAAGAAATCCTTCTACGGCGACCTGCACGCGAACGGGCGTGACGGCGTTGAATTTTACACCCGCAAGAAGATGATTACGGCCCGCTACTAGGGCGAAGAAAGGGAGGATCCGCATGCTGAACCTGGAGAAGTCCGCCGGTATGGAAGAAACGGAAGAAACGGAAGAAGCCTTGTTAAAGGACCGGAAATATTTATGGCACAACATCACCCCGTACAGCGAACAGAATCCGCCGATGATCGCAGCCAGCGGCAGCGGCTCGTGGATTACCGATCTGGGCGGGAACCGCTATCTGGACGGCATGTCCGGGCTGTGGTGCGTGAACGTGGGATATGGACGCAAGGAGCTGGCCGAAGCGGCCTACCGGCAGCTGCTGGAGCTGCCTTATTTTCCGCTGACGCAGAGCCATATGCCGGCGATTAAGCTTGCCGAGAAGCTGAACGAATGGCTGGAGGGCGACTATGTCATCTTCTTCTCCAACAGCGGGTCAGAGGCGAACGAGGCGGCTTTCAAAATCGTCCGGCAGTACTTCCAGCAGACCGGCCAGCCGCTGCGGCACAAGACGATTGCCAGATACCGGGGGTATCACGGCAGCTCGATGGGCGCCCTCTCCGCGACCGGCCAGGCGCAGCGGAAATACAAATATGAGCCGCTCTCCGGCAGCTTCCTACATGTCAGTCCGCCTGACGGCTACCGCCGCCCGGCAGGGCAGACGCTGGAGCAGTTTAATCTGCAGTGCGCGCAGGCCATCGAGGATATGATCATCTGGGAAGGAGCCGAAACGGTGGCAGCCGTGATTATGGAGCCGGTGATCACCGGCGGCGGGGTCATTGTGCCGGAGCAGATTTATTTGGACCGGGTGCAGGAGATCTGCTGGAAATACGGCGTGCTGCTGATTATGGACGAGGTCATCTGCGGCTTCGGGCGTTCCGGAAGGAAGTTCGGGCATCAGAATTTCGGGCTGAAGCCGGACATCGTGACGATGGCCAAAGGGCTCACCAGTGCCTATCTGCCGCTGTCGGCTACAGCTGTCCGGAAGGATATTTATGAGGCGTTCAAGGATGCGAGTGACGAATACAGCCATTTCCGGCATGTGAACACATTTGGCGGCAATCCGGCGGCCTGCGCCCTGGCGCTGCGCAACCTGGAGCTGATGGAGGAAGAGCAGCTGGTCGGCCGCGCGGCCGTGCTTGGCGAAAGGCTGTATCAGGAACTGTCGGTGCTGCTGGAGCACCCGCTTGTCGGCGACATCCGCCATTTCGGGCTGATCCTGGGCATCGAGCTTGTGGCGGATAAAGAAGCCCGTCAGCCGGCTCCGCTGGACACGGTGAAGGCGGTCATCGGGCGGTGCAAGCAGCAGGGGCTGATCATCGGCAAGAACGGCGACACCGTAGCGGGCTTCAACAATGTGCTGACCCTGGCGCCGCCGCTTGCTTCAACGGATGAGGATATCGATTTTATCATCAGTACGCTTAAAGCTGTGATGAGCGGGTTTCCGGAAGCGTGAATTTCTCCGGGTGCAGAAACTGGTACGCCCGCAGGGCGACCTGGATCGAAATCCGGTTCTCCGGCTCCATAAAGTCCTCTCCGAGCAGCTCGGTGATTTTCTCCAGCCGGTAATATAGGGACTGCCGGACAATGAACAGCTTCCGCGCCGCGATCTGCTTGGAGCCGTCATGATCGAGGAAGACGCGCAGCGTGAGCAGCAGCTCGCTGCCTTTGCATTCGTCATGATCAATCAGCGGTCCCAGGTAGCTGCGGATGAAGGACTCCAGCGTGGTGCCGTCGTTCAGGCTCATCAGCAGCTGGAAGACGCCGAGATCCTCGTAGAACAGCAGCTCCGACCGGCTGCAGGGCTGCAGGCCAAGCGCCTGGGAGGCCTCGCTGCAGGCGGCTGCGGCATTTTTCAGCCCGGTACGGGGTTTGCTGACGCCAATCAGAATCGTATGGTCCTTGAATTTATCCCCGGCGGCAATGTGGAGCAGCCCGTTCAGGGCCTGCTGGAGGCGCAGCTTCGAAGGCTGCTTCGCTTTCAGGTCAAGCGCAATGACCGCGATCCGGTTATTTTTCATCGTCATGAGGGGGCGGAAGGCATATTTCTCAAAAATGGAACGCAGCAGCAGCGGAAGATGGAACCTCGCCGTTTCCCATTCCGTTTCGGCCGCGTTCCATTTGTCCTGCGTCCGGCTGCGCAGCTCCAGCATGCAGACCCGGAAGGGACTTTCGTTCAGCGTCAGAAAGTCGGGTCCGGCCATCGCCTTGAGCCGGCTGTCCTCTGTCAGCCTTCCGCCGAGCAGGTCATCGACCCACAAATTTTCCGTGAACCATTTCCGCTCTTCCATATAGCGGGTCCGCAGCAGCTCCTGGGCAATGGAGAGGGAGGCCGAATCCAGCAGCAGGCAGTCGTATTCGCGGGGCCTGCCCGGAGTCAGCAGCATCAGATACGCCCACGTCTGATCCAAAGCGCCTACCGGCTTGATGACCGCCTGCCGCCCCCGGAACTCGCGGAACGCAGGCAGGTGATCGGTCCGGCTCTGGGTCTCATGTTCTTCCGCCAGTCCGGCCAGATAATCGGTGTACGCCTGCTGTTCGCCTGAGGGCAGGGCGGGCAGGACGAGCGGTTTACCCTGAAGCGGATAATAAACAATTTGGGTTTGGGTGTTCTGCTGGAGCAGCTGGAGAATTTTCTGGGTGCCCTGGGAAGTGAGGCTCAGCTTGTAGAACGCCCTGGACGTGCTCTCCAGCTCCTGCAGCATCAGGTGATGGCGGTTGATGATCAGGGAATGCAGGTCGAGCGTAATGTCCACAAAGCGGACGGTTTGGGGGAACAGGATCAGCGGAAAGCCGCGTTCCTCGGCCAGCGCCGCCATTTCAGCGGGAATCTCCCGGAAGTAAGGCCCGGCTTCGATGCACAGGCAGGCCGCATTTTTCTTGATCAAATTATCCATAAACGTCACCGGCGACATGCCGTCTGCCGTAAACCCGACGCCGGTTGTCAGAATCATCTCCTCGCCGTGAATCAGGCTTTCGAAATTGGCGCTTTCCAGCACGTGGACCCAGCGGACCGGCCTTGCCAGGCCTCGTTCCCCGGCAGCCACCCGGGCACCGGCGAACAGCGGGCGCGCCAGCGCCTCAAGCACGGTAAAGTCCAGCTCGCGGCCTTCAGTCCCCGTCCATCCGCCGTGTCTTTGATCCGGTGCAGGCGCGTGCGCATGTGCGCGGGCGAGTTCTTTTTCATCCGTCATGTCATGTCTTTCGAAGGCCCGGTGGTCCCCCTGTGCTTTGCCATATCCCTTATCCAGCGTGCTGTCCTTGCCCTGCAGGCTCTGAATTACCCGGTTGTCGTCCATTCCCGCTGCCCCCTTCGCACATTCTGATTTTGTTTCTTCCGTAAAAAAAACAATCCTGAAATTTGACAAAGTGTCTAATGTAACGAAAATGCGATTTGACTATCATGTGGTTAAGCGATGTGAGAATAGATGACTTGATGAGGAAGTGAAGAGTAGACCTTTAGGCGGATAAAGATGTTGATGCTTATTTTACTACAAGAATCCTTCTTGTATAGAACTACTTTTGTAAAATAGGCTTAAAAAGTTATTTTTCATGGCAATAAACATAACATTTAATTAAAGATTTAATTTAAAGATGAATCCTGTATGAGCTTCAGCTGCACCGCACCACACTTTTGACACTCCGGGAGGGACAAGTTATGGAATACAGCAGCAAATCAGAGGCGTGGCTGCCGCACGGGCTGTCCGCAAATTTTGCCGAATTCGAACCGGGACTCACGGCTAAAGGGGCTATGGAGGAATCCAACCGCTGCCTGTACTGCTATGATGCTCCTTGTATAAAAGCTTGTCCGACCAGCATCAACATTCCTTCGTTCATTAAGAGAATCGCCACCGGCAACCTGAAGGGCTCCGCCAGAGCCATTATGGAGGCAAATCCGGTCGGCGCAAGCTGCGCGCGCGTCTGCCCGACAGAGGAGCTGTGCGAGGGCGCCTGCGTGCTGAATGACGCTTCCAAGCCGATCCAGATCGGGCTGCTGCAGCGCTACGCAACGGACTGGGCGCGGGAGAACGAGGTTCAGCTGTTTGAAGCCGGAGCGGCCAACGGGAAAAAGATTGCCGTCATCGGTGCCGGGCCCGCCGGCTTGTCGGCAGCGCGGGAGCTTGCGCGTGAAGGGTACGCGGTGGAGATGTTCGAGGCCCGGGAGAAGCCGGGCGGCCTGGACACCTACGGAATTGTGTCCTTCCGGCTCCCGCAGTCCGTCTCGCTCTGGGAGACAGAGCAGGTGGAGAAGCTCGGCGTCAAGATTCACACCGGCGTGAAGGTCGGCAGGGACGTTTCGCCCGCTGAGCTGAAAAATCATTTCGATGCCATCGTCCTCGCCGCCGGCATGGGCTATGTGCCGAAGCTCGGCATCGAAGGCGAAGAGCTGGAAGGCGTCTATGACGCCATCCGCCTCGTCGAAGCCACCAAAACCGGCGAGCTGGTGCCGGAGCTGCTGGGCCGGCGCGTCGCCGTGATCGGCGCGGGCAATACGGCGATTGATGCGGCGACCTGCTCTGTCCGGCTGGGGGCGGGCAATGTCAAGATGCTGTACCGCCGCACCCGGGAGGAGATGACGGCTTACGATTTCGAATACGAATTTGCCAAGCAGGAGGGCGTGGAATTCAGCTGGCTGACGCTTCCGAAGCGGATCGTTGGCGGCGGGGACGGCAAGGTAGCCGCGATTGAATGCGTGCGGATGACTTTAAGTGAACAGCCGGGGCCGGACGGCCGCCATGCGCCGGTCGAAATCCCGGATTCCGCCTTTCTGCTGCCGGTCGATGCCGTTGTAACGGCGATCGGCCAGGAGCGCCATCACGGCCTGATCGAGCTGCTCGGCCTCGAGCACAGCCGGGGTGTCGTCAAGATTGACGAGATCACCCGCCAAACCTCCGATCCGCAGATTTACGCGGCTGGAGACGTGGTGTTCGGCGCGGGCCAGGGCGAAGCGATGGTCGTATCGGCGGCCGAGCAGGGCAAGCTCGCGGCTTACTCGATTATCCGCCATTTGACGGACCGGCAGGATGAAGTGATGGAGACAGCGGTGTAAAGCGAAGAGACCAGAACTCAATAACCAAGGAGGTCATCATATGGCCGATTTACGGATTAATCTGGCAGGGATTCAATCACCTAACCCGTTCTGGCTGGCTTCGGCCCCGCCGACCAACACGGGCTATCAGGTGCAGCGGGCGTTTGAAGCGGGCTGGGGCGGAGCGGTCTGGAAGACGCTCGGCGATCCCATTATTAATACCTCTGCACGGTTTGCGGCGGTGAACTTTAACGGGCAGCGCGTCGCCGGCTTCAATAATATTGAGCTTATTACGGACCGGCCGCTGGAGGTTAACCTGAAAGAAATCGCGGAGACGAAGAAACGTTTTCCGGACCGGGCCGTCATCGCTTCCCTGATGGTGGAGCCGAAGCAGGAGAAATGGCATGAAATTGTCAAACGGGTTGAGGATGTCGGCGTAGATGGGCTTGAGCTCAACTTCGGCTGTCCGCACGGCATGGCCGAGCGCGGCATGGGCGCGGCTTCCGGCCAGCAGCCCGATCTCGTGGAGGCGCAGACGTACTGGGTGAAGGAGGTGGCCCGGACGCCGGTCATCGTCAAGCTGACGCCGAACATCACCGATATTACGGTGGTTGCCCGGCACGCCGTCAAAGGCGGTGCGGATGCCATCAGCATGATTAACACGATTAACAGTTTAGCAGGTGTAGATATTCATACCTGGAACACGATTCCGCATGTCGGCGGCAAAGGGGCGCACGGCGGCTACTGCGGTCCTGCCGTTAAACCGATTGCGCTCAATATGGTGGCCGAGTGCGCCAGAAATCCGGAGGTGGGCGTGCCGATCTCCGGTATCGGCGGCATTTCGACCTGGCAGGACGTGGTGGAATTTATGCTGATGGGCGCGACCGGCATCCAGGTATGTACGGCAGCGATGCACCACGGCTTCCGCATTGTCGAGGACATGATCGACGGCCTGTGCAATTATCTGGATGACAAGGGATTGTCTTCTGTGACGGAGCTGATCGGGCAGTCCGTGAGCCGTTATTCGAACTGGGGCGATCTGAACCTGAATTATAAAGTGGTGGCCCGGATCAACACGGACAAATGCATTAACTGCAACAAATGCCATATCGCCTGCGAGGATACGTCCCATCAGTGTATCGACATGCTGACCGGGGCGGACGGCAAAGCTTTTCTGGAGGTCAGGGAGGAAGACTGCGTGGGCTGCAATTTGTGCTCCATCGTATGTCCGGCTGAGGGCGCAATCGAGATGGTGGAAGTGGACAGCGGCCTGACCCCGATGACCTGGAATGAACGGCAGAAGGAAATCGCCAAGTTAAACGGCATCTATTCCCAAGCGGAGGTGGTTTGATATGACGAAGAAGCTCATCACCAATGGTGTAATCGTTACAGCCGCAGACACATATACGGGAGATATTCTGATCGAAAATGGCATCATCACCGAAATCGGCCTGAACCTGTCAGCGGCAGGAGCGGAGGTGATTGACGCGGCGGGCTGTTATGTTTTCCCGGGCGGGGTGGACCCGCATACCCATCTGGATATGCCGTTCGGCGGCACCGTCACGGTCGATGATTTCGAAAGCGGCACGATGGCAGCGGCGTTTGGCGGCACAACGACGGTCATTGATTTCTGCCTGACGACGAAAGGCGAGCCGCTCAGCAAGGCGGTGGAGGTTTGGCACGGCAAATCCCGCGATAAAGCGGTCATTGACTACAGCTTCCACCTGATGGTGTCCGAGCTGAATGACGCGGTGCTGGAGGAGCTGCCGCAGATCATTGAGAGCGAGGGCATCACTTCCCTGAAGGTATTTATGGCCTACAAAAATACGTTCCAGGCCGACGACGGCACCCTGTACAAAACGCTTCAGACCGCCAAGCAGGAAGGCGCTTTGGTGATGGTGCATGCCGAGAACGGCGACGTGATCGAATACCTGATCGAAAAAGCCTTGGAAGCGGGTCAGACGGACCCGATCTACCATGCGCTGACCCGGCCTCCCGAGCTGGAGGGCGAGGCGACCGGCCGGGCGATCTATTTGACGGAGCTGGCGGACTCGCAGCTCTATGTGGTTCACGTCACCTGCGCCGAAGCCGCTTGGAAAATCGCCGAAGCCCGCAAGAAGGGGCTGCGCATCTACGGCGAAACGTGCCCGCAGTACCTGGTGCTCGACCAGTCCTATCTGGAGAAGCCGGATTTCGAAGGGGCGAAATACGTTTGGTCGCCTCCGCTGCGCGAGGCCTGGAACCAGGAGGTGCTGTGGAGCGCCCTGGCGAGCGGCGGGCTGCAGACACTGGGCTCCGACCAGTGCTCGTTTGACTTCAAGGGCCAGAAGGAGCTGGGCCGGGGGGATTTTTCAAAAATCCCGAACGGAGGACCAATCATCGAGGACCGGTTCACCATTCTCTACTCCGAAGGCGTGGAGAAGGGCCGCATTACGCTGAACCAGTTTGTCGACATCGTGTCTACAACCAGTGCGAAGCTGTTTGGGTTGTTCCCGCAGAAAGGGACGATCGCCGTCGGGAGCGACGCGGACATCGTCATCTTTGACCCGTCCGTGACCCGCACCCTGTCGGCGGAGACCCACCATATGAAGGTGGATTATAACCCTTTTGAAGGGATGGAGGTCAAAGGGGAGCCGGTCTCCGTGCTTGTCCGCGGCGAGTTTGTCATCCGCGACAAGGCGTTTGCCGGAACAGCCGGAAGCGGCCGGTACCTGCGCCGCAAGCGGTTTGGCCTGCCGGCTGCGGCCCCGGTTCCAGCTCCGGCTCCAGCTCCGGCCAATGCGGAGCCAAGCGGGAGCGTGAGCTGAGATGAGCGCCTTTGATGAATACGACAAGGAGCGCCGGGAGATTGATGAGCTGCTGTTTAAAGGCTACAGGATTGAGGGAATTGAGGAGACGCTGGACGGGGCTTTGGTCAAATTTCGGCTGAAGCCTCAGGTGCCGGGGACCGCTGGCCAGCCCGGCCCATCAGAAGCTCCGTTGGTCAGCCCGTCAGCCGGTCTGCCAGCCAGCCGGTCAGCCGATCCGGCGGCCGATCCCTTTTATCTCGCCGAGGCCCGGCTGGAGCTGCCGCTGCTGACTGCGGATGCCCGCAAATACGTGGTAAGCCGGTATATAGAAATGATGCGCAGCCAGGCAGGGTGATGCAGGGCAGCGAAGCTTGGAAGATGAACGGAGAGCCGCAGCGTTTAGACGCTGCGGCTTTTTGCTGCGGAGAAGAGAATAATATAGACACAGTAGAGAAATTCCTTTAACATGACACTTATTAAAAGACTTTTAATAAGTGCTTTGAGCAGAAGGTGAGTCTGAAGAAGGTGAGTCTATAAGTGGAACCCATTATTAATAACACCATACGCGTAAAGGAAATGAACCAGGAGCTGGTCCGCCAAACGCTTCGAACCTTAAAGCAGGCCAAGAAATCGACAGTTGCCCGGGAGACGGGCCTGAGTGTCGCTACCTGCGGCAGCATTTTAAATGAAATGCTGGCAGCCGGGGAGCTGATTGAGCTGGATGCTGAGGAATCCAGCGGCGGCCGGCCGGCCAAAGTCTATCAGTATAATATGAACTTTTGCTATATTGCCTGTCTGATTGTCAGGACGGGAATTCAGGGGCATTCCCTGGAATATCGGGTAGCCAACTTGGCTGGCGAGGCGGTGGATCAGGGACTCGAGGAGCGAAAAAGGGTAGATGCGGAAGGAATCGAAGCCTTCCTTGATGAGCTTATTGCCCGCCATCCGGACATTCGGGCTGTCGGCATTGGGGTGCCTGGAGCCGTCCACCAAGGGGTCATTAACGTATCCGATATTGCCGAGCTTGTAAATGTTCCGCTGGAGGAGATGATCCGCGAGAAGCACGGAATCGAGGTTATTCTGGAAAATGATATGAATCTGACGGTATACGGGTTCTATCACAAGCAGGACGACATGCAGGAGAAGACCATTGCCGTGGCGACCTTTATTGAAGGGAGTCTTCCCGGGGCAGGGATGATGGTCGAAGGTCATATTCACAGGGGCAGCACCCGGTTTGCGGGGGAAATCGCCTTTCTGCCGTTCGGCCTGTCACAGGAAGAGCAGTTCCGGCAGCTGCATGACCGAAGCACCTTCTGCTCTATAGCTGCCCGGGCAGTATCCAGTCTGATTGCCGTCCTTAATCCGGAGATGATTGCGCTGACGGGGAGTCTGATGCGGCCAGGCGATGTAGAGCAGATCCGTCAGGAATGCCTGAACGTTATCCCGGCCATGCATATGCCAAAGCTGCTGCTGCTGGAGCATCCGGATGAGGATTATATGTACGGCTTGATCCGAATGACGCTGGAGAGCCTTACGTATTCGCTCAAGCTGGTGGAGAAGCGGCGCTGAGGCCGCCGGCAGCCACTTCAGCCGTCACAGACAATAATGGAGGGGGAATAAGAATTAACATGGCTGCATGGTTTTTGATCATTATCTATCTGGCTTTTATCAGCCTGGGACTTCCGGATTCGCTGCTTGGCTCGGCCTGGCCGGTGATGTGGCCGGATTTGGGCTCCTCAGTCGGTTCTGCCGGTGTACTGTCCATGATTGTGGCAGGAGGGACGATCGTGTCCAGCCTGGCCAGCGGCCGTATCGTGCAGCGTTTGGGCACCGGCAGGGTTACGCTGATCAGCTGCTTCCTGACAGCCGGGGCTCTGCTGGGCTTTTCCATGGCTCATTCGATCATCTGGCTTGTCCTTCTGGCCATTCCGCTCGGTTTGGGAGGAGGCTCTGTGGATGCGGCGCTGAATCACTATGTTGCGGAGAATTATAAGGCCCATCATATGAACTGGCTCCACTGCTTCTGGGGAGTAGGGGCGACCCTGGGGCCGATCATTATGTCTTTCTATATTGCGAACCATAACTCTTGGAAAAGCGGTTATGCTGCCGTAGCCGGCATCCAGTTCATCCTCGTTCTCATTTTGTTCGTTACGCTCCCCCTATGGAGACGTGTTGCAGCGGAGCGCGAACAGGAACGCCGGAAGAACGGAGCCGAAGAGGGGCGGGAGCAGGCCGAAGCAGCTCCATCCCAGCTGGGGGAGATTCCCGGAACCGGCGTCCTGCGGATAAAGGGAGTCAAGCCGACACTGATCTCGTTCCTGTTCTACTGCGGAGCGGAAACGACGGCAGGGCTGTGGGGGGCCAGTTATCTTGTGGGGGCGCGGGAGATCTCGGCCCAGACAGCCGCTTTATGGATATCCTTGTATTATGGCGGGATTACGCTAGGCAGAATGATTACCGGCTTTATTACCTTTAAAGTCCATAACCGGCTGCTGATCCGGTGCGGCCAGCTCCTCGCTGCTGCGGGAGGGCTGATGCTGCTGCTTCCGGAGCCTGCGTTTATTCTCGGAGGGCTTGTTCTGATCGGCCTGGGGTTTGCCCCGGTCTATCCGGGCCTGATTCATGAAACGCCGGCGCGCTTTGGACGGGAGAACTCCGCCAAGCTGATAGGGTACCAGATGGCAGTCGCCTATACGGGATCTACCCTTCTGCCGCCGCTCTTCGGCTATCTGGCTGCCAGGCTGAGCGTCTCTATTTTTCCATTTGTGGTGCTTGCTTGTATTGTTGTGATGCTGGTGAGTGTGGAGAAGGTCAATCATATTTTGAGCCGGCAGCCGCAGACTAAAGATTGGCAAGGTAAAGGTAAAAATACTGCTGTATAGAGAAAGGAATCAAACGGAATGCATACCCAATCGGAGAAAGAAAAAATGTTAAACGGCGAGCTCTATCAGGCGGGCGACCCTGAGCTGGTCAAGGAGCGCCTGAACGCACGCCGGCTGACGCGCCTGTTCAACCAGTCGCATGAGCTGGAAGAGGAAGAAAGAAAGGCAATTCTGCGGGAGCTGTTCGGTTCAGTAGGCAGCCAGTATTATGTAGAGCCGTCCTTCCGCTGTGATTACGGCTATAACATCCACGTCGGCGAGAACTTCTTTGCGAACTTTGACTGCGTGTTCCTCGACGTGTGCGAAATCCGGATCGGGGACAACTGCTTCATCGCGCCGGGCGTCCACATTTATACGGCCACTCATCCTCTGGATGCCGGGGAGCGGATCTCCGGAGCAGAATACGGCAAGCCGGTTGCCATTGGCGATAACGTTTGGATCGGCGGCCGGGCAGTCATTAATCCAGGCGTCAAGATCGGAAACAATGTAGTCATTGCATCCGGGGCTGTCGTTACAAAGGATGTCCCGGACAATGTTGTCGTTGGCGGCAACCCGGCAAGGGTGATCAAGCAGATAGACTGCAGTCCGGAATAATAAGCCTAAGATTCGGAGAGGGAGAAGGACCAGAGGATCAGAGTGAGCAGAGTGAGGTGAGCATTTTGCAAGGAGCGTAACTGCAGCACCAATAAAGCAGCCGCCGGTTTCTGACCGGCGGCTGCAAACTTTTTAGCCAAATGTCAGCAGTAAATAATCGTTTCCCTTTAGCGCAATGTATGATCTACTACTAGGATCTTCGGGTTCGATACCAGTCGATTGTAGCGGCCAGCGACTCTTCCAGTGGTGTTGCCCGCTGCCCGAACCGGTCCGTAAATTTTCTGCTGCTTACAACAAACTCTTTCTCAAATTGATAGAACATCTCGATGCTTTCCCTTGCTCCGGGAATGAATAACCCGCCAATGCGCAGCATTCCCTTCCCCATTGGCTTTATCCTGGCCTCAACACCAGCAAGCTGTGCGGCTAATTCTACAAATCTTGTCACGGGTACCGCATCAGCATTCGGTACATGCCAAGCCTCTCCATACGTATCCTCTGATTGTCCAAGCGTCACGAGCGCTCTCCCAAAGTCATCAATGAACGTAAATGTATGCTTCCGATCGGGTTTCCCTAATACAGAAGCAGCCTTGCCCATGGTGAGAGGCTGAAACATCCTTTCGCCAGCGGACGAATCCGTTACACCTGGCCCGAAGAAGTCGGACCCTCGGCCAATGACGACCTGAAGCTTTCCGCGGTGATGCAGTTCAACGCTGACACGCTACCCAATCTTTGCCCCATAAGACTGGGCGACCCAGACGCACTGCTCCTTGTCCATTTTCAGGCCTGCAATCGAAAAAGACTTGAAATCGACGCCTTCCATCACCGCGCCCCTGGCATCGGCCCCGTAGACATTCGCTTTGTCCATGACCGCCATGGTCAAATCACTGTCTCTTAAATCGGCCTTCTCCAGATTGGCCCCCGACAGGTCAGCCTCTACGAAATTAACGCCGCGCAAATCCTGCTTAGCCAGCCGGGTATGCCTCAAATTGGTGTAGGACCAGTCCCCTTTGACAATGGAGAACCCGTCCAGATTGGAGCCGGTGAAGTCGGACCCCATCATTTTGCAGTCCTCAAATTTGGACACATAAAGGTTTGCACCGCTGAAGTTACAGTTCTCGAATGCGGATTCCTTATGAATGGAGCCGTTTAACGAAGCCCCGCGGAAATTACACTCGATAAACCGGCAGCCGGCAGAGGAGATCTCCTCCAGGGAGCCGTTCGCGAACGAGCAGCGGGTAAAGGTGCAGCTGATCAGCTCGCCATATTTTAAATCCTGGGTACTGAAGTCTACTTCTTCAAAATTCCGGTTTATATGCTGGTACATAAAAATGCCCTCCATCAATCATAGGTCAGATTAGGGTTGTAAATCCTTTCTAATATAGCACACGGGTGTCAAGGGCCGTTAAAGCTCTGCGTAAAGTCAAGCCTATTATTTTCCCGGGCGGGGCGGGGCCGAGAGAAGAGGGCTGATTTTGCAGCGTATTTATAGTATTGTAGATAAAAAATCCAAAAGGTGGGATTCCAATGACCAACAGACCACAGCCTGGGGAATATCCGGAATATACTGCGGGGTACATTGCCAAGGTGCCGGACGGCGAAATTACGGACCTGCTTGCCGGCAGGCTTCATGAGGTGAGCGACTGGATCGACAAGCTTCCGGAGGAGCTGGGGGAAGTCCGCTATGCGCCGGATAAATGGACGGTTAAAGAAACGCTTAGCCACATGATTGATACGGAGCGGGTGATGAGCTACCGCCTGCTGGGTGTCGCGAGAGGGGACCAGACGCCTTTTCCGGGCTTTGACCAGGATGAGTATGTCCGCAATGGTGCAGTGATCAGCCGGACCTTCGAGGAGATTGCCAAGGATTACACCGCAGTGCGGACGGCAACCTTGACGCTGTTAGACGGGTTGTCGGAGGAAGCCTGGCCGCGCCAAGGGACGGTTAACGGATACCCGACAACGGTCCGCGCTTTGGCTTACATCATTGCAGGGCATGAGCTGCACACGCTGGGTGTGCTGAGGGAGAAGTATCTGCAGGTTTGATCGGCAGCTAGAGCTTGACATGGAAAATAGATTTGAGACTCAAGCAAAAAAGACGCAAATAAATGCGTCTTTTTTGCTTTCTACTATCAAATTACTGCACGATCCAATCACTCCGCATTCTCCCCGCGTTCTGCCGCCTGCGGCCGCTCCGCTGCGTGCAGCGGAACAGCGGCCCCGTCGTTCTCCACCAGATGACGGAGCATGGACAGCTTGTTGTCCCAGTACTGCTCGTAGAAGGAGACCCATTCCTTCACTTCCTTCAGCCCCTCGGCCTCCAGCTTGTAGCGGGTTTCCCGGCCGTCCTTCCGGACACTGACAAGGCGGGAATCCGCCAGAATACGCAGATGCTTGGAGACAGCCGTCCTGGTCATTGCAAAATGTCCGCAGATTTCGTTCACCGGCATTTCCTTCTCCGCCAGCAGCTTCAGCAGCCTGCGCCGGCTCGGATCGGCGATGGCCTGGAAGACATCGTGCTTCGCGGCTGACTTCGCAGCGGACGGTGACATTTACTGCTCCACCAGTCCCTGGAGCTTGGCCACAAGGCCTGTCCAGCCATTTGCCATATTTTCCTGCACGACAGGATGCGGCTGGCCGAACTCGGTAACTTTGTCCGCATCCCAGCCTTTATGGTAGAGGTGGAATTCGGTTTGGCCGCCAAGGTCCTTCAGCTCAAAGGAAAGGGTCCAGTCCTTGCCCCAAGTGAAGCTGAGCCGGGTCGGCGGGTCAAGCTCGGTGACCTTGCATGGGGAGTCCCCAAAAGGGCCTGCCTTCAGGATGAACTCATGCCCGACTACGGGCTCAAACGTATTGGGCATAAACCAGGCGGCAATGCCGTCTGAGGTGGCTACGGCCGCCCATACTTTTTCGATTGGCGCTTTGAAGACAGCCTGCTTGTGGACTTCCGGGGAAAAACCGTGCTGATTCTCTGACATGAAATAACCTCCGTTGTTGGTTGGGATTCATTTTAGAAACCGTTAGAAGATCGCTTAATCTAAGTAATGAAACCAATTGGTTTCTTGTTGTTTATTATAGGAAACCATCAGGTTTCATGTCAATGCTGAATATCGAGAGCATGTCGAGAGATATAACTTACTATTATTCAGTACTTGACAAAAGGTCAGGAATCAATTAATCTTTAATTAAAGATAATTTACTTAAAGATAACTAATGTTTGAATAATAAATTCACTTTATAGACTGAACGATAGAATGCTGCAAGGGAGGGAAAGGATTCCGAAGAAACATAAGTGTCCGCCGAACAACAGCGACCGCAGGAATCTTTCCCGTACCAGCCCCAAAATGCCATTTAAAGTTCAGTCTATATAATCCAAAGGAGCGATTAATCATGAGTACGCAAAACATGCAAACAGCAGGTATCCACCATATTACGGCCTTTGCGGGTGATCCGCAGGCTAATGTTGATTTTTACGCTGGAGTTCTGGGGCTTCGTCTGGTGAAGAAGACGATTAACTTCGATGCGCCGGAAATTTATCATCTGTATTTCGGGAATGAAGGCGGCTCGCCGGGAACGATCATCACCTTCTTTCCGGCTCCGGGTTCGCGCAGAGGCCGCATCGGCGGCGGACAGGTGGGAATTACCACTTATGTTGTCCCTGCCGGCGCGCTTCCATTCTGGGAGGAACGGCTGCGCAGGTTCGGCATTTCCGTCATGAAGGCTTCCCGTTTCGGTGAGGATTATCTGCAGTTCAGCGATAATGAAGGACTGAAGCTGGAGCTGGTAGAGCGTGAAGAAGGTCCGGCCAGCACATGGTCGTTTGGCGGCGTACCGGCGGATAAAGCGATTAAAGGCTTCGGCGGGGTCGTCCTGTACAGCGCAAATTCGGCTTCGACAAGAAAGGTGCTGACCGAGGTGCTGGGCATGACGCTTGCCGGCGAGGAAAATGGCTTCATCCGCTTCAAGGCGCAGGGTGAGCTAGGCAACATCATCGACGTTCCGGCAGCTGACGTGCCTTGGGGAGCAGGCGGGGCGGGGACGGTCCACCATATTGCCTGGAGAGCAAAAGACTACGACGAGCATCTGGAGTGGAACAGACAGGTGTCCAAACACGGCTTTGGTACAACGGGGATCGTAGAGCGCCAGTATTTCAAAGCCTTGTATTTCCGCGAGGAGGGCGGTATCCTGTTTGAAATCGCCACCGATCCTCCGGGCTTTGCAGTCGATGAGCCGGCCGAAGAGCTTGGGCTGGAGCTGAAGCTGCCTTCCTGGTACGAACCTCAGCGTGAGGCCATCGAATCGATTCTGCTGCCGATTGAAGTCAGAGTGCTGGAGGAGGATAAATAAGATGAGACATGTATTTGTACAAGGAACCCGACCTGACGCGCCGACCTTTGTTATGTTTCACGGCACAGGCGGCACCGAGCGCGACCTGCTGCCGCTCGCGGAAATGATCTCGCCGGAGTCGTCCGTCCTCGGCCTCCGCGGCAATGTGCTGGAGAACGGCATGCCCCGGTTCTTCAGACGCCTGGCGGAAGGCGTGTTTGATGAGCAGGACCTGATCGCCCGCACCCGGGAAGTATATGAATATCTGGACGAAGCGGCGGAGAAGTATGGGTTTGACCGCAGCAATCTTATTGCGGTAGGATATTCCAACGGAGCCAATATCATCGCAAGCCTGTTGTTTCACTATCCTTCCGCAGTGAAGGGAGCGATTCTCTTCCATCCGATGGTGCCGCTGCGGAATGTGGAGCTTCCTGCATCACCGGGGCTGCCGGTATTTATCGGGGCAGGCACGAACGACCCGCTTGTCCGCAGCAGCGAAACGGAGGAACTGGCCGGGCTGCTGCTGGGAGCCGGGGCTGAGGTGACGGCTCATTGGGAGAGCATGGGACACCAGCTGTCCAGAGCGGAAGCGGAAGCGGCTAAAGACTGGTACAGCAGACAATTTGGCGGGTCTGTCTCACAAGGATAATCCGCACGGTTCAAAGCTTGAACTTCTTCAAGAAAAGAGGGATGGCCATGATATCCATTGATCCTGCCTGTCAGCAGGAGCGCGACAACTATAAGCTGCTGATCGGCAGCATCATCCCGAGGCCGATTGCATTTATCACAACGCTGGGCGGGGACGGAACGGTGAACGCCGCTCCGTTCAGCTATTTTTCTATTGCGTCGAGTGCTCCGCCGATTCTGTCGGTGTCGGTTCAGCGCAAGAACGGAGAGATGAAGGACACGGCCCGGAATGCGCTCAGCCGCCGGGAGCTTGTTATTCATATTGTGGACGAGAGTCTGGCGGAGGAGATGAACAAGACGGCTGCGCCGCTGCCCCCGGAGCAGAGCGAGCTCGAATTGACCGCTCTTACCGCAGTCCCAAGCGAAGCGGTAGCGGTTCCCGGAATCAGGGAAGCCAAAATCCGGATGGAGTGCGTGCTGGAGCAGTGGATTCCGGTCCGCGGATGGAGCGGGCCTGAGGCTGACCGAACGGAAGCAGGCGAAAGGGCAGGAGGCAGCCAGATCTCCGGCGGGGAGCCGGAGAATGTGGTGAGCGACCTGCTGCTTGTAAGGGTGGTGCGGTTTCATTTCGACGAGCAGGTGTACCGAGGCGGTTATATTGAAGCCTCAGCGCTGAAGCCGGTCAGCCGTCTGGCGGGCGATGATTACGCGGGGCTTGGCGATATTTTTACTTTGATCAGACAACGTTAGAGGTGAGGTTATGCCTGAATTTGAACAGCAGCCGCAGCAGGAGAAGGAGCTGGAGCAGGAGCAGGAGCAGGACTATCAGGATTCCCTGAAGCTGTTCATTGTGCTCTCGAAGGCCTACCGGTCCTTGATGGACCGCGCGGTCAAAGACATGAAGCAGTATGGACTTGCGGCATCGGAATTTACGATTTTGGAAGTGCTGTATCACAAAGGAAGCTTCCCGCTGCAGCAGATCGGGGAGAAGGTGCTGATTACAAGCGGCAGTATGACCTACAACATCGACAAGCTGGAGAAGCGGGGACTGCTCAAGCGGGTGCCGAGCGAGGCGGACCGGCGGGTCATTCTTGCAGAGCTGACCGATGAAGGGCGGCAGCTGTTTGATGATATTTTTCCCAAGCATGCGGCTTTTGTCCACTCCATGATGCCGGAGCTTACCAGTGAGGAGAAGCGGGCGCTGACCGAACAGTTAAAGAAGCTGGGCAGGGATGCGGCGGGAATGCTTTGATCCAGCGTTAAAGGAACCTCCATCTTCACGATGGGGGTTCTTTGTTTTTTTAGGAATAGCACAACCTCTGAAGGAACATATCCGTTTGACCAGGAATCGACAGTGAACGACCTTATTTACAATTTGTTAGTCGAAAACGAAAATAAAGATACCAAACTTAATGTTAGAAAATGTGATTGTTTTCCCTAACTTTTTTGCACGTTTGTTGAAATTTTATTGAAAACATAAGAAAAATATACATATATGCGCCTATAAACGGATTTTTATTTTGTTATTGACAACATAACATCCAAAATTTAGAATGAAAGCGTTAACAGTTTTGGTCATTCGGTTAGAGTTTGTTAGGTTATTTTGTTAGGTAGTTTTCTGCTCTTGAGGATGACTGGTTTTATTCTTTTCACTTTGTTAGGGGGTTGGGAACAAGGTTTAGTCGGTAAGTGCTGTACGGAGTCTTCAAACCATTAAAATGCAATTGAGGAGGTCAGCCTGAGAATGATCAAAAAGAAAGCCATACCCGTTTTGATTCTGTCTTTAGCTTTGGTATCCATGTCTGCATGTTCTAATGGGAATTCCAGTAATACCGCATCCAGCAGCAATGTTAAGAGCTCCAGCACAAATTCAAGCTCAAGCTCTGCGGACAGCAAAAGCACGGCTACAACCGGGGAGGACGGACAAACCGCCCCTAAAAATGAAAACGCTTCAGATCCTCAGATTAAGGCTGGAAGCAAGGTAACGGTATTTAATCCGAAGATGCCGACCCTCGACCCGACACAGTGGCAGGGACAGATTCTGGTGGAGCAGGGCACGCTGCTTGAAGGGCTCTACGGGTACAATCAGGACAATGAAATTGTGCCGAAGCTCGCAACCGGCTATAAGGTTTCTGATGACGGCCTGACCTGGACCTTTACGCTGAGACAAGACGCGAAGTGGTCAAACGGCGATCCCGTGACTGCCAATGATTTTTATAATGCCTATATGTATCAGCTTGATCCGAAAAATACGACTGCACAGCTGTGGCTGAGCGTCCTCAATAACGTGAAGAACAGCTACGCCTACCATGCGGGTTCCGTGGAGAAGGATAAAGTGGGCCTCAAGGTGGTTGATGATTATACCTTTGAAATTACGACAACGCTGCCTCATGCGATTCTGGGCGAGCTGGTTCTGGCCGGGGCCATGCCGATCAATTCGAAAGTGCTGAAAGAGCATCCGACCGACTGGTTTGAGCCGAAGAATTTCGTAAGCAACGGTCCTTACATGGTGAAATCGTTCACGCCGAACGGGGAGCTCGTGATGGTGGTGAACCCGAACTACGTAGGGGTTAAAGACCAGCTGAACCGCGGAAATGTGGAGACGATTGTTGTCGAGCCTGCCACAACCGTTCCGGTGGAGAATTATATGGCCGGCAAAACAGACGTCGCTTTAGTGCAGTCTACATCAGATCTGCAGTATGCGAAGAAGGGGGATTTGAAGTCCCAGCTGTACACTGCGCCGAACTATTCGATCCGGTACCTGGAATGGAGCAATCCGGTTACAGAGTCTCCATATGACAAGAAAGAAGTGCGTCAGGCAATTGCGAAAGCGCTGCAGCGCTCGCCGATCGTAGACTCCGTGCTGAACGGCATGGGAGGGGCAACGAATACCTTCTCCACGCCGGGCTGGCCGACCGAGAAAGACTTGAAGGGACTTCCGGAGAGTGTGGAGGAAGCGAAGCAGCTGCTGAAGGACGCGGGATATGAGAACGGCAAAGGCCTGCCGAAATTAATGCTGTACATCGGCGTTAAGCAGGTGGATGCCCAAGGCGAACAGATCGCCCTGGCTCTCGGACAGGAGCTGCAGCAGAACCTGGGTATTCAAACCGAAATCAAGCAGCTGAATGAGACGCAGTTTAACGCTTACCAATATAACGGCCCGCAGGCGGGCGCAGAGCCCGGCTTTATCCTGGCCTCCGGCGCAACGAACTGGAGTGAGCCGGGAAGCCTGGATATGGGCGCGACCCAGCAGCTGTATTCCCTGGGAACGCTGGATGCTCCGCTGGAAGCGACTCAGAAATTCATTGACTGGAGCAAGGAAGTCTATTATAAGCCGGCTATTGAGCAGTACGGAGACCCGAATAATGCAAGTGCCGGTGTAGAGTGGAGCGACTGGGCTGCGCTTGAGCAGGCGGCCAAAGCAGACATTGCCTATCTGGATGAGTGGACGGCGAAGCAGCCTGCCGAATGGCAGCCATACTTGAAACAGCCGGGAGTACCGACCCCTGCAGAGCAGTGGCAGCAAATTGTAGACACCTGGAAGAAAGCCAAAACGAAAGACGAGAAGCACGCGGCTTTCGTAACCGCCTGGACCTTCGTGGCGCCTAACGCGCCTGGCGGCAAACTGAATCAGAATGCGCTGGATGTTCAGGTATACTACAACCAATACAGCTCGGAGCAGCTGCTGAATTTGAGAATGTGGCAGGCTGAATTTGTAAACGGTTTAACGGTTGATGAGGCAGCACCTAATGCGGTCAAGGTTGTAAACAGCCTGATGGAGGACGCGTATGCGATCCCGCTGTTCTATCAGAAGCAGTTCTTCCTCGTGAAGCCGGGCATTACCGGCGTTCAATCTAATCCTTGGGCTTGGGGCAACTTCTACGGACTCCATTTCTTAAATGTAGAGTAATCGCGGCATATTGAATAATGACCATTCAGGGGCACCGGTTTGGTGCCCTTAAATGGTAGAGGAGGCTGAATTATGGCTGTCGCCAGATTTATTGCAAAACGGCTTGTTCAAATCATAATCACCTTAATCCTCGTAATTTCGGCCAGCTATATCATGATGTACTATTCGCCGGGCGGATTTATGAACAGCAGCATTATGGCTACGGCACTCGCACCGCTGCAGGGGCAGAATCCCGTGCTTTATCATCAGGTGATGGACCAGTTTGAGAGCCGTTATGGGCTTAATTTACCGCTCTGGCAGCAAATCCTGAAGTATTTGTGGCATGAATTCTCCTTTGATTTCGGCAATTCGATGCAGAACCCGTCCCTGCACATTTCCGCACAGCTGAAGCAGACGCTGCCGGTCAGCGCACTGCTCGCCTTCGGGTCTGTCGTTCTCTCCGTCGTGATCGGGGTTCCGCTCGGCATCATTGCCGCATTGAAGCGGAATACCTGGATTGATTATGTCGTGAGCACGGTATCCTTGGCCGGCCAGGCCATTCCGGCTTTCGTCCTCGCGGTCATTATGGTTCTGCTGTTCGGTGTTGTTTTTCAGGGGATCCTGCCGGTAACCGGGTGGGGAAGCTGGAAGGAGATGGTCCTGCCGGTCATCTGTCTCGCGGCCGGGAACGTCGGCGTGGTGGCCAGATACATGCGGGGCAGCCTGATCGAAACCTTGCGGCAGGATTACATCCGCACGGCGAAGGCGAAGGGCGTCAAATACTGGCCTCTAGTATTCAAGCATGGGGTCAAGAACTCGTTAACCGCGATGATTACGGTCATCGGACCGCAGTTTGCTTTTACGGTCATGGGGACGATTTGGGTCGAGCAGATCTTTGCGATTCCAGGGCTGGGTCAAGTCATGCAGTCCGCATTCACCAGCTTTGATTACCCGCTTGCGATCACTTCCGTATTTCTGCTTGGCTCTATGATTATGCTCATGAATTTGCTGGTGGACATCGTTTATGCCCTGATTGATCCCCGGGTCAAGCTGTAAAT
Source organism: Paenibacillus pinistramenti (assembly GCF_005869875.1). Taxonomy (GTDB): domain Bacteria; phylum Bacillota; class Bacilli; order Paenibacillales; family Paenibacillaceae; genus Fontibacillus; species Fontibacillus pinistramenti. Next base: position 113,940 of record NZ_VAWG01000006.1, on the reverse strand, counting down.
AAGCGTGTGATACAATCCATACTTTTACTTTTGAGGAGGGGGAGCCCTTGGCTAGCACAGCTGCAGCAGCCCGTACGGAACTTGCAGTCAAGAAAAAAAGTAAAAACAGATCGCCGCTTTATCAAGGATGGAAGCGGTTTAAGCGGCATCGTCTGGCCGTCATCGGTCTGGTTTGGGTAAGCCTGTTCTTTATTGCCGGCGTGATCGGACCGTGGGTGGCGCCTTATGATTACCGCGTCGGTGACTTTCTGGCGATCAATCAGGGACCGTCCCTGAAGCATATTTTCGGTACGGATAATGTCGGCCACGATATGTTCAGCCAGATTCTATACAGTGTCCGCAGTGCTCTCATTATTGCCTTGGGGGCCACGCTGGTTAGCTTTGTGATCGGGATTGTTCTAGGTTTGTGGGCCGGCCTGCGGGGCGGAATCGCAGACGTCATTATTATGCGTGCTGTCGACTTTATGATGACGCTGCCGGGCTTCCTGTTCGCTTTGATCCTCGTTATTCTGCTGGGCCGGGGGTATTGGTCGCTGATTCTGGCGATCGGCATACCGGGCTGGGCGGGTTATGCGAGGCTGGTCCGGTCCCTGGTGCTCGGCATGCGGAACGGGGAAATGGTCGAGGCGGCAACCGCCTTGGGTGCTTCCCAGGCTCATATTGCCAGACGCTATATGCTGCCAAATGTCGTCGGCAGTATGGGAGTTGCTCTTGCCTTCGGCATTCCCGGAGACCTGGTACAGATCGCCGGGCTGAGTATTTTCGGAATGGGGCTGCAGCCGCCGATTCCTTCCTTTGGCAACATGATTGCCCAAGCCAGTGACAACATTCTCGGATTCCCTTGGCTGCTCTATTTCCCGGCGGGAATTTTTGCTCTAACTCTGCTTTCATTTCTGTTTGTAGCGGACGGCCTTCAGGAAGCCTTTAGTCCGAAGGGAGGAAATTGACATGGGTGAACCGCTGCTGTCGATTGATAACCTGCATGTGAAATTTGCGAGAAGCGAGGATGAGGTTTATGCCGTGAACGGGGTAAGCTTCTCCATTAACGAAAATGAAACGCTCGGCATCGTCGGCGAGAGCGGATCAGGCAAATCGGTCACGCTGATGTCCTCGATCGGGCTTCTTAAAGAGAATGGGACAATAACGGCCGGAACAGCGAATTTCCAGGGCAGGGACCTGCTGAAAATGCACCGGAAACAGCTGGAGGATATCCGCGGCCGCGATATAGGCGTTATTTTTCAGGATCCAATGACGAGCTTAAATCCGGTCATGCGGATCGGGGACCAGATCATGGAGGCGATGCTGACGCATCATTATGCGGGCCGCAGGGAGGCTTACGACAGAACCCTTCAGCTCATGCACGAAATCGGCATTCCCGATCCGAAGACAAGGTTTAGGAGCTACCCGCATGAGTTCTCGGGAGGCATGCGCCAGCGCATTATGATCGCAATCGCCCTGGCCTGCGAGCCGCAGCTCCTGATCGCCGACGAGCCGACGACAGCGCTCGATGTGACGGTGCAGATGCAGATTCTGGCCCTGCTGCAGGACCTGCGCAGACAGCGCGGCATGAGCGTGGTGATGGTGACGCACGACTTTGGAGTAGCCACGAACTTCTGTGACAAAATCATCGTGATGTACGGCGGCAGGATCATGGAGGTGGCCGAAACCGATCACTTTATCCGGGAGACGGCACATCCGTATTCCATTGGCTTAAAGCGCTCCATTATCGAGATTGGCCACAAGGGCAAAGAGATTCTGCCGATTCCCGGGGCGACCGCCGCAATAACGGAGGAGCCGGCCGGCTGCCCGTTTGCCCCCCGCTGCACCTATGCGAGCGCGCGCTGTCTCCAGGAGGTCCCGGAGCTCCGCCCGTTTGGTACCGATCATCAAATTGCCTGCCATCATGCCGAGGAGGTGGTTTCCCTTGTCCGATAATTTGCTGCTGCAAGTAGAGAATGTGACCAAAACCTTTCGGGTTCAGGGGAAGAAACTGCATGCCATTGAAAATGTATCCTTTGCCCTGGAACCGGGGAAAACGCTTGGGCTAGTAGGCGAGAGCGGCTCGGGCAAATCGACGTTAGGCCGCCTGGTTCTGCGGCTGCTGGATTCCGATCAGGGCAGAATCCTGTTCAATGGAACGGATATTTCCAAGATCAAGAAGAAGGACCTGCGCGCCCTGCGCCGGGATATGCAGATTATTTTCCAGGACCCAAGCGCAAGTCTTAATCCGAGAATGACGGTGGGAGATGCCATTGAGGATGCGATGGAGATCCATCAGATCGGTACAAAGGCCGCCCGCCAGGCGCGGGTCAGCGAACTGCTCCAAAGGGTCGGCCTGCCTGATGAAGTCAAATACGCTTACCCGCATGAATTGTCCGGGGGGCAGCTGCAGCGGGTCGGAATTGCCAGGGCCTTGTCGCTGAATCCGAAGCTGATTATATGTGATGAACCGGTCTCTGCGCTGGATGTATCGGTTCAGGTTCAGGTGATCCAGCTGCTGCGCGACCTGCAGAAGGAATATAACCTGACTTATATTTTTATTTCGCATAACCTGGCGGTTGTCGAATATCTCAGCGATGAGATCGCCGTGCTGTATTTGGGAGAAGTGGTGGAGCAGGCCCCTGCGGATGAATTATTCAGGAATCCGTCCCATCCTTATACCCAGGTGCTGCTGAATTCGATCCTGAAGATTCCGGAACGTCCGGAGCAGCGGCAGGAGATGCTGTCCATCCAGGGCGAGGTGCCGTCACCGCTGAATCCGCCTAAAGGCTGTCCGTTCCATCCGCGCTGCGCCTTTGCCATGGAGACGTGCAGGACAATCAAGCCGGAACAGAGAACGGTATCGGAAGGGCATTTTGCAGCCTGTCATCTGGTGGACCAGGCTGCAGGCGGGCTGCACCGGTAAGGGCGGCCGCCAAACCGCATAGAGCCCTTCGAGGGTGGAGAGGAAGTGTCAGCAATGTTTATTAAAGGCATGACTTACGGCTGGAACAGCAAGCGCGGCGACTACCGCCAGCCTTACGCCTTAGATTCATTAAAGAAGTTAAAGGAGACGGGCAGCGAATGGATCGCTTTGGCCTTCTACACGCTTCAGCCAAACATTTATTCCACCGATATCCCCTTCGATTACGGCGTCACCATGACGGACCGGGATATTGAACACGCAGTGAAGCAGGCTCATGAATTGGGGTTAAAGGTGTGCCTGAAGCCGGTCGTCAACTCGGCGGACGGGATTTGGCGGGCCCATATCGGATTTCCGGAGGAGGAAGGGGCACAGCCTTATTGGGACGCCTGGTTCCGCTCCTACACGAACTTTCTCTGCCATTATGCGGAGCTTGCCGAAGAGCTGGGCTGCGAAATGTTCTGCCTCGGCTGCGAGATGGTTGCCACAGAGAAGAAGACAGAGCACTGGACCGCCGTTATTCAGCGCGTGAGACAGCTGTACTCCGGACCGGTCACCTATAACGCGAATCACGGGACGGAAGAGGGCATCGCCTGGTTTGATCAGGTGGATCTGATCGGCACCAGCGCCTATTATCCGGTTGCGAGCCGGCCCGGGGACAGCGAAGCGGCCATGCTGGAAAAATGGCTGCCGATCCGCGAGAAGCTGGAGCGGCTGCATGCGAAATTCGGCAAGCCGATAGCGTTCCTTGAAATCGGCTGCCGGAGCGCGCTCGGCTGTGCGGCGATGCCGTGGGATTTTCAGCATACGGACCTGCCGTTCAGCGAGGAGGAGCAGGCGAATTTCTACAGCTCGGTGATCAAGACGTTCTGGGACCAGCCTTGGTTTGCAGGCTTCTTCTGGTGGGACTGGAGCGTTAGTCTTTATCCGCTGGAAGAGGCGAAGCAGAACCGCGGCTTCGATATTTACGGCAAGAAAGCGGAGCAGGTATTAAAGGAATGGTACGCCAAGCCGCGGATCGGCAGCGAAAGCTTTGTCTGAATCTGAAATTGAACCTGAGTCTGAGTCTGAGTCTGAATCTGAATCTGAATCTTTTACTTATGCGCTTGCCGGATCACAAGCATTTCTGGAAAGGACGAGCGGCTGTTCAAAAAAGGCAGAGGTTTTGCTACAATTGGGGGAAGCTGATTAAACGGAGTGAACCTGGATTGAAAAAAGTGACCATGCAGCAGATTGCCGAACAAGTCGGCGTTTCCAAATTCGCCGTATCTCAGGCGCTGTCCGGCAAGCCTGGTGTCGGAGAAGAGACGAGGATGAGGATCGTTCAGGCAGCGAACGAGCTGGGATACTCGTGGAAGGCAAAATTTATCAAGAAAGAAAGACCTGCCGGAGAGCCGAAAGGGAAGACCTCCGCCGCAAAGGGCACCGTCATTATTCTGATGCCAAACGTCCGGTTCCAGAGCCGGGAATCCCTGTTCTGGGGCAAAATTATCGACGGCGTATCGGCAGCCCTGGCCGAGCGCGAAGTCGGCGTCATGATGGTGACCGAGAGCTATTCAGAGCATTTGCTTAAGAGCATTAATCCGGAGGGGGTCCTCGGCCTGATCGGCATCGGGTATATCGCAACCCAGCTGCTTCTCGAGATCCGGTATGCCGGAATACCGTTCGTGCTTATCGACCATGAGGATGCCCTTGTTCCTTCCGATACCGTATTTATGAACAATTATGACTGCATGAAGCAGATGACCTCGCTTGTGCTGCAGACAGGCCGGCGCGATCTCCGCTTTGCCGGAAGCCCGGGATATTCCCGCAGCTTCCATGACCGCTGGCTCGGCTTCCGCATTGCGATGGAGGAGGCAGGGCTGCAGATGTTCCGGGCGGAGGATGACCCGTTTCTGCAAATGGAGGAGGACGCCTACCTGATCGTGGAGCGGGAAATTCCGCAGCTCGTGGAGCAGGGGAAGCTGCCTTCCGCGTTTATTTGTGCAAACGATTTTTTCGCTTTCCTTATCGTGAAGTCCCTGATTGCCAACGGGGTAAAGGTGCCTGAAGACGTCGCGGTGACCGGGTTCGACCATACGGACGAGGAGCCGAGCCTGCCCGCGCTCAGCACGATCCACGTCCCGAATGCCATTCTCGGAAAGAGGGCAGTCGAAATGCTGTTTGACCGGCTGGCCGCTCCGGACCGTCCTTTCGAGAAGACGATGATTCACGGCTCTCTTCTGCTGCGGGAGTCGTTCAAGAAGGACTGAGCGCAGCATCCTTCAAATATCCGCACAGTGCCAGCCGGCTAAAATGAACTGCACCCCAACTTGTTAGACATCATTTAACAAGTTGGGGTGCAGTTTTTGTGTCCAATAGAGCCTGTCTCGTAAAGGAAAATGTTAGGATAGTGCAGCTAACAAAAAAACAAGAGCCCGGTACAATACCGGGCTCTTGCCGTTCATGCTGCCTGAATAAGCTGCCTAAATCAATTACTTACTCCGCACTTTCCTCAGCCGGAATTTCCGGCCGGACTCCTTTTGCAGAGCTGTGCGGTTTGGAGGCCTCTTCGATATCGCCGTACGCCCAATAGGAGGTTGGCACATCCGACCAGGACTGCGGTGTCAGAAGCGGTCCGCGGCCGATCATCCGGTTAACGGCCGTCACGAATTCGGCACGAGTCAAATCGTTGTCCGGTTTGAACGTCGAATCGGAATATCCTTTAATCAGACCGGCCGTTTTCGCCGTGTTGATCATATCCTGCGCCCAGTGGCCTTCGGTGTCGGTAAAAGCGTTCCCCTTCAGCACGGCAAGCTGCTTATACCGGACCATAATGGCGGCCAGCTCGGCACGGGTCACATGGTCATTAGGACGGAACAATCCGTCCGATCCGCCCCTCATCAAACCGGCTTCCGTTACGACGGAAATGTAATTCCGCGCCCACATGCCGGTATGAACATCGCGGTAGGTGAGGCCTGTGTATTCGACATCCAGCGTTCCTTTCAGCAGTCTGGCGAACACTGCGGCTACCTCAGCGCGGGTAACGCCCCGTTCAGGACGAAACAGACCATCCGGATAACCTTTGATGTAGGCCAAATGACTTTCCAGCTCAGGTGCCGTGGCATCCGCCGAAGGACTAGGCTGCACTGTAGACGATCCTGAGCTGCCGGAAGACACTGAACTCGAGCTGTTATCCGTTGAAGGAGCAGCTTGTGCAGTCAGGCTGAGGCTGTAGGCCACAAGCGATTGTCCGACGTGAATAATCCCGTTGGACACGTAGCTGTCCTCGCCTGGCAGCGCAGCTGTATTTCGGCCTTCCGTGCGGCTGTCATAGGAGTTGTAGCCGTCTTTGGAGGCGGTAATGTAATAATCGCCTTCCGAGTATACCAACCAGGCATAATCCCCGAGAGCATCCGTTGCTTGAGGGTTGTGATTCTGGTTGGGAGCAAATCCAAGCCGCTCCGGAAGGTCAACTAGCGTTCCAGGCTGCCGGCCTTTCGAGCGGTTAAGCGGCGTGTCAGCCCAATAGAGCTTCATTTGTACGCCTTCAATCGGTGCGCCTGTATCTGTGTCCGTAATTTTACCATAAGGGTCAATCAGCGCATCTTCAACGGCGAGCTCCCCGTTTTGCTGAACGTTCAGGTTCAGATAACTGCCAGCCAGCTTTTGACCGTCGGCAGACGTAACCTGGAACAAAATTTTATAATTACCCGGCGCAAGCTCTTTCACCTTAAAGCTGCCTTCCGGTGTAACTTCAACTTCAGCATCCAGGGGCTGACCATTGCTGTCATACAAAGTTCCGCTGACGGATTCTTCCGCTGCCAGAACTTGACTAATACTTTGTACAGCATCGCTGTTTTGGTCGCCGACCAGCAGCAGGCCGCTGACCTGGCGGTCCGCAGTGAATTTCTCTCCTGCTCCGGACAAGGTGCCTACCTGCACCGACTGTTCCGAATCAACCAGGATGGTGCTTCCTCCGACTTCAAGAGGCGCCTGGATGTTTAACTTGTAGGTCCAGTTGCCCCGAGGTACTACAATCGTATATTTTCCTTCCGAATCCGTTACCGTTTCCGCTTGGAAGTCGATTACGCCATCCGCGTCAAAATCTTCAGCTACGCTGACTTTTGCGCCGGCAATCGGCTGTCCGGCATGGACAACAACACCCGTAATGGAAGCTGGCTGGAAGACAATCGAAATGGCCTGTTCAGCAAAGATGCCCTGGTCCATATCCCGGACCGTAACGGTCACTCCCTCTGTTGCAGGGGTTATACCCTGGAGCAGAGGAGCCGTCAGCACCGTTTGAGCCGTGCCTTCCGTGCTTGTCTGCAGCTCGGTTTGAGCGAGACTTCCTGCGGAAGCTTCAAACACTACAGGCACGTCCTGCAGCGGCGTTCCGTCAGTTGTCGTAAGCGACGCCGTCAGCGTACTTGTCGAGACACCGTCACCGACGATGCGGCTAGGGTCAGCCGTCAACTGGAGAACAGCCGTTTCCGGCAGGGTTACATCTTGTTGCAGCGTATGGCGATTCTGCAGAGTCACCTGTTCGCTCGCCAGCAGCTTGGAAGGGATGCTCACGGCCAGGGTATAGTCCTGCGGAGCCTGCTGCTCGAAGCGGTAATGACCCTGCTCGTCACTTAGGGTTTCGTCAATAATGCTGCCTTCGTCATCCAGCAGCTGGACAGTCAGGCCGGCAACAGTGCCTCCAGTGGAGCTGTAAACCGTACCCTCAATCGCAGCCGAACGGGACAGAATCAGAACTTCAACCGGATTTGAAGGCTGGGATTCACCGCCATCATTGGCAGCTGTAACTTCGAAAGTATAAGTCACATCAGGCATCAAGCCGGTTACACCGTATACCACATCGGTTACGCTGTCGGCAATTCTTACCCCGTCCTGATACAAATTGTAATAAGTGGCACCTGTTACGGTGTTCCACTGCAGGTCTGCTGTTCCTTCGTCCGTTGTTCCGTTCAGGGATAGCGTAATCCCGGATTCAGGCGGGTAAGGAAGAGTCTTAACGAGAGCAGCGATGCTGGCCGGAGATTCTCCGCCTTCATTAACTGCTATAACCGTAAATTCATAGCTGGTTAACGGAGATAGTCCTTCCGCATGATAGGACGGAGAGGCAAGCCCGGCTGCTATCTCAGTTCCATCCCGGTATACCGTGTAGCTGTCAGCACCATTTACAGGTTCCCAGGATAAATACGTATCCGTTTGTCCCGTCTGATCAGCCTGCACGTTCAGCGGGGCAGTAGGAGCTACAGGAACAACTTTTAAGCTTGGCCCGAACAGAACCGGAGTTCCTTCCTGGGTCCCAGTCTGGGCAACAGGTGTCACTTGGAAGAATAAATATTGGCCCAAGTCCTCCTGCCCGGCGGTGTACGTTTTACTTGTAGCGCCTGGTATCAGCTGTTTGTCCGATCCGTCTGCCTGTGACGCCCGGTACCACTGATAAAGCGATTGGCCTTCTTGATCATCGTCTTCGTCAGCAAAAGTATAATTGCCGACAAACGTACTGCCTACAGATCTTCCGCCTGTGATGGACAGAAGGCCCGCCGTTGGGGAGTTATCTCCAACAGGGCCAGCCCCTGCACTGACGGCCGGTTCGCCGATAAGCACGCCGGTTTGGGCAGCAGGTGTTACCTGGAAGAAGATATATTTGCCATAATCATCTTTGGTAAGCTGATAACTGTCAGAGTCAGCTCCTGCTATCTGCACTTTGTCCGAGCCGTTCTCCTGAAGACCTCTATACCAGAGGAATACCGAATCTCCCTCCAGATCCCCGTTGGTATCACGGTAAGAATAGAGGCCATTCACCAGCTTACCGACTTTCAGTGTGCCGGCAATCGACAAGCTTTCCGCTCTTGGTGCTGTGTTCACGACATAACCAACCGGATCGAAAGTTCCGGTTTCGTTAATCTTAGCGGTCAGCGTTTGTTGATCTTTGCCAGCTGTCGTGATGGTGTAGCCGTTTAGGGTATCCGACGGATCGGCTTCCATCCAGACTTGGCCGGGCAGAACCGGTGCAGAATAGCTGCCGTCCGATCCAGTCACCGGTGTCAGCACGTTGCCGGCTGCGTCCGTGATTTTTACAGGAACACCGGCAAGGCCGGATTCTTCCTCATCTTGGACCCCATTGTTGTTTGTGTCGTCAAACAGAACGCCTGCCGTTTGTGTGTTTGTAACGGTAAGGCTGATTTCATCCGATGGACCGGGGAAATACGTCCAGGTGTCCATCGCAATATCGTTACCGAAATTGTTCGAAAATCCGTGAGCACCGGTTGTTCCGCCGCTCTCAATACCGCTGCTGGCGTTAGCCGGCGAGACGCCGATATTGCCGCTTGTATCTTTAAGGCTGATTTTGGTTCCCGACGCTGTTGTATAGTCGCTGTCATCATAATAAACCGTAGAGGCGGTGAGCCCATCCGGGAAGGCGGTAGGATTGTTCAGCATCGTAATTTTAACGCCATTTGGCGCATTTTCCACGTCCAGCATCGGGAAATGATATTCCCCGCCTTTAATCGTAAGTTTCACTTTATAAGTGCCGGCTGGAACCGAATTTCCATTACGGTCTTTGCCGTTCCAAACGACCTTATTGAGTCCTTCCGACGAGACGCTTTCTATAACCGTATCACTGCTGGGGTCATAACCGGTTACGCCGTCCGTATCGAGGATCAGCTGGTAAGTGGCTGCAGAACTCGTCGTGAACTGGAAAGTCCCGCCAGTGCCGACTGCCGTTAAACTGCCGCTGTTTGACGAGTTGGAAAATGCAAATCCTACCGGCGTAGGCGGCAGAACCGGGTTAACCGGAACATCGCTCGGCAGATCGCTTGCCGGTTCGTTCAGAAACACCCGGTGAGTGACATCCGTGTCAGAATCCGGCATACTCGGATCCTGAACGGTTATCCCGTCCGGCAGCACGTTGCTCTTAATAGGGACGGAATGGTAAAGCGTTTTACCGTCTGAGTCAATGTAACCCCGGTTATTGGAGAAGAAAATAAAACCGTATGGATCAATGCCGTTCATATCGGTTTTGTACTGAAATCCGTCTTTGGTCAGAATATAAAGGACTGATTTCAAAGAAACGCTGTTCTTGCCCATATTAAGGGATAAATAGTTGGCAAACACCCGTCCTTTTACTTCTTGGTCATCCGTGTTTTGCACGGTGATGTCCCAGCCGGCTACAGTTCCTTTTTGAGAGGAATCCGTGGGGAGTACTGAAGCCGCGACAGGAGTAGGGTCATTTCTGTTGGTCGGACCGTGGAATTGGACCTTCCACCAGCCTGTCTCTGTAGCACTGACTTCAAGGGGGTGTAACCTCCCTTGGTTGGATAAGGTCCCGCTTGCTCTTTGGCAATCGTGTTAATGAAGCCTTTGCCGGAGCTAAGCACGTCAAGTGAACTTACTGTTCCGCTTGGGCTTGTTACGACAATATCCGATGTACCGCTGTTGTCGTAAGAAGAGGCTGAGCTGGAACCCAGTAAGATGGTCTCACCTTGTTTGGCGTAAGCGTAAAAGCTGGTTGCCCGCTCAATGCCAGCCAAATAAGTCCCTGGAGCCCACTCGATAAACGGACGGTTTCCTCCGTTCTGGACGAGCTCCCTGCTTCCTTCAGCCTGTGCGCTTCCAGTCCAGCTGGACCAGGAGAGGAGCGTTAACGTGAAGAGGCCTAAAATTATTCCGGACAAGCCGGATAGTCTTCGTTGCAACCCCATATTCAACTCGCTTTCTGTAAATGATTTAGTGTCTCCGAATTAACTGATCACCAATTAATAATTCTATAGAAAGAGCATTGAATTTACTAGATGAAAAATGAGAATTTTGTCGTAATTTATCTATTTCTTGTCGTAATTTACCGATTTAATGAAGGGATAATTAATTAGTTAATAATGGATTAATGAATTAGGAAAATAATCCTCGTCTATGAGAGGAGATAGGATGGCCGATTGGATAGGAGAAAGGTCAACATAGATGAAGCCAATCGGAAGCCATTGGAGGGGACACGCTATTAAAAAGGGAAAGGGGTGAACCGCCAGGTGGAGCCGGATTGGTTCAATATTGACTATTTAAAGCAGGGAAGCGCAGTGCAGCGGGAGGTGTTTGAACTGCTGCAAAAGCATGAACTGCTGAGCAGGCTGGCGCCTTACGATCCTGTGCTGGCCGGCACAGTGCCTATCCGGATTGATGTTGAGGGCAGCGATCTGGATATTATTTGCGAGGTGCGCGACTTTGGCGCTTTCGAAGAGCTGCTCGTACGAAGTTGGGGAGATTATCCTGGTTTCAGGCTCAGCCGAAAAACCGTACTTGGCCTCCCCCGGCTCAAGGCCAATTTCATCTGCGGTTCGCGGCCGGTTGAAATCTTCGGGCAGCCGCTTCCCGTCCGGCAGCAGAATGCCTACAGGCACATGGTGATTGAGCACAGGCTGCTGAGTCTGTTTGGGGCTGAATTCCGGGAGCAGGTCATCCGCTGCAAGCGCCAGGGGCTGAAGACAGAGCCGGCATTCGCCGCACTGCTTGGGCTGGACTGCAAAGGCAATAAGAGCAGCAGGCTTGACCCCTATCAGGCCCTGCTGGAGCTGGAAGAGCGGAGCGATGCAGAGCTGCTTCAATTGACAGCCCGATTCTGACAGCCGGATTCGAACCGTTCAGCAGAGACCACACTGTCTACTTAAAGCAGCATCACTGCCGCCGCCGCCAGCCGCCAGCCGCTAGCCTCCAGGCAAAATAGACCCTGGCATTTGTGAGATTTTCCAATTTAATTCCATCTGCTAGGTTTCTCGTACAAACTTACATAGATTTACAAAAAATCAGACTTCTCCTAATTTTTCCGTGATAGGATAAGAGGCACATGTGGACGGAAGTTGTCCGCCGAACCATTTTTCTTAAGGAGGAAGGGTATGAGGGAGAAGCATTCAAGTTGGAAGAAGAAGCTGCTGGGCAGTGCGCTTGCGGCGGCGGTGGCCTTACCGCTTCAGCTGTTCGGGTTTGGCCCGGGACAGGCGGCTTTCGCCGAAGGACCGTCCGATCCTGCGCCGTATATCGAAGCAAAAGTGGTGAACGAGCATGCAGGCCAGAAAATTTTGTTCGACAACACCCATGAGCAGACCGCCGGCGCGGCTGACTGGGTCATTGATGGTGCTTTTTCCGATTTCGGCAATGCGCTTGCGCAGGAAGGCTACTATGTGAAGGAACTCCGCAAGACAACCCCGATTACCTTAAGCGACCTCAGCGGTTACGACGTGTTTGTCGTGGCTGAATCCAATGTGCCCTATAAAGCAAGTGAGCAGCAGGCCCTGGCTGATTATGTGGAAAATGGCGGCAGCATCTTCTTTATCGCCGATCACTACAATGCCGACCGCAACAAGAACCGCTGGGACGGCTCCGAGGTGTTCAACGGCTACCGCCGCGGCGCCTGGGACAATCCAGCCAAAGGGATGAGCACCGAGGAGGCCAATTCCGAGGCGATGCAGGGCGTCGTCAGCTCCGACTGGCTGGCGGATGAATTCGGCGTGCGCTTCCGCTACAACGCGCTGGCGGACATTAATGCGACCAATATTGTCGCTCCGGACCAGGCCTTCGGCATCACGGAGGGCGTGTCTGCCGTCGCAATGCATGCAGGCTCCACACTTGCCATCCTTGATCCAGCCAAAGCCAAAGGCATCGTGTATCTGCCTGAGACGGATGAAGCCTGGGCCAGCGCCGTTGACCAGGGCGTATACGAAGGCGGCGGCACAGCTGAAGGCCCTTATGCAGCCATAGCGAAAAAGGGTGCCGGCAAAGCCGCCTTTATCGGCGACTCCTCGCCGGTGGAGGACGCCACGCCGAAGTATCTGCGTGAAGATACCGGCGCGAAGAAGACGACCTACGACGGCTTCAAGGAGGTCGACGACGGCAAACTGCTGGTGAATACCGTCAACTGGCTGGCCAAGAAGGAGAGCTACACGGACTTTACGCAGGTGAACGGCCTGCAGCTGGATCAGCCGACGACGCTGCTTTCGTTTGAAGAGCCGGCGAATTCAACGGAGCCGCAGGCCGAGCCTTGGGCCGCGCCGGATGCCGGCTACAAATGGTACGACCGCTCCACCTTCAAAGCGGGCTCCTATGGCGGGCCGGCGGCGGCGGCGAGCGCCGTGTACGGGTTAACGCACCAGGCGACACTGCCGAATGCGGCGGATTTCCAGATCCGCGTAACCGCAGATAACCTGCCTGCGGGCACAACGGTCTCCGGATTCCAGCTGGGCATCTATCTCGTGAGCGGCGGGTCGCAGATCGCCATGGTGCAGAACAGCGATGGCACCTGGCCGGCAAGCTACGGTTACAGCACGGCCTTCAGTCTGACGGCTGATATTAACGGCCATGCCTACAAGGATCTAACCGTCCGCCTCAAGCCGGGCACAACGGCGGCAGCCAATCTGCGCCTGCGCCTTAATGGCACGAACCTGAAGACGGAATCGGTGACGCTGGGCAATGTGCCGGCTGAACCGCTTCCGGCGGAAGAAGATCCGATTCCGGCAGCCATCTCCATCGGCGAAGCGCGGGCCAAAGCAGCCGGTTCGCTTGTGACAGTGGAAGGCGTCGTCACGACGGAGCCGGGCATTTTTGGCGGACAAGCCTTTTACCTGCAGGACGAGACAGGCGGCATTTATGTGTACCAGAGCCAGAGCGGCTTCCATGCCGGCGACAAGGTTAAAGTAACGGCTTCCACCGCTTTATATAACACCGAGCTGGAGCTGACAAGCCCGGCTGCGATTGAGAAGACAGGCACGGCTGAACTGCCGCAGCCTGCCGCGGCAGCTGCCGTAACAGATGCGAACCAAGGCCAGCTTGTGGAGCTGGACGGCGTGGCCGTAACGAATATCATCAGCGCGACGCCAAGCGGCTCCTTTGAATTTGATGCGGTGGCGGCAGACGGCACAAGCAGTCATGTGCGGGTGGACGCCCGGACAGGCCTTACGCAGGACAGCTTCCCTTACAAGGAAGGCCAATCGCTTGATATTAAAGGGGTAGCGGCTATTTTTAAAGGCGTCTATCAGCTTAAGCCGAGAAACCTGGAAGACTTCTCTTTAGCCGGTGAGAGCGGCGCGGCTCCGGTAACGGAAGCGTCTTTGTCCGCGGAGCCGAATGGCGCAGGCTGGTACAGCCAGGCTGTAACCGCATCGCTCGCAGCTGCTTCCCCGAATGGAGCCGGGGCGGTTATTTCCTACAGTCTCGACGGCGGTGCGGCGGCGGTTTACAGTGAGCCTGTAACCGTCAGCGGTGACGGCGTTCATACGCTTAGCTATTATGCGGTCTCATCCTCCGGCCTTGCAGAAGAGCCTAAAGAACTGCAGATCAAGATCGACACCACCGCGCCTGAGGCCCGGCTGACGGAATCCGGGCATGCGGTCGGCGATGTGAGCGGGGAGGATCAACTTACCTTTGAACTGGAGAGCAGCGACACCTTGTCCGTGGTGGCGTCCGAGCAGCTTCTGCTGGACGGCCAGGCGATTGCAAGCGGCCAAAGCATTAATGCCTCTGATTTGAGCACAGGCACCCACACGGTAAAATATACGGTGACCGACAACGCCGGCAACACGGCGGAGCAAAGCTATACCTTCCAGGTAACCGGCGCCACGCTGGCCACAGGCGTTCCCGGCACACCGGTTCTGTCCTCGAACAGCGGACACAAGAACGGACTCAGCGACGGGAATTTCACCGTCACCATGAATATGTGGTGGGGCAGCAACGGCACGACCTACAAGCTGTATGAGAATGGCGTGCTGATCGACACCCAGACGCTGACCGACGCTTCCCCGTCGGCTCAAAGGGCAAGCACGGACATTCAGGGCAAACCGAACGGCACTTACGTGTATACCGCTGAATTAACCAACAAATTCGGCACCACATCCAGCAACACTTTAACTGTAACGGTCAAGGACGCTTCCCCGGGCAAGCCGGTGCTGTCCCAGGACAACTGGGACGGGGACGGCAGCTACAAGGTGACCATGAATTTATGGTGGGGGACGAACGGCTCGGAGTACCGCCTCTATGAGAACGGGGTGCTGATCGACACCCAGACGCTGAACCCGAACACGCCGTCGGCGCAATCGGCTTATACCGACATCAGCGGACGCGTCCCAGGCACTTATGAATACCGGGCAGAGCTGATCAATGCGGCAGGAGAAACGAAGAGCGACACCATTAAAGTAACAGTGAGCAAGTAAAAAAGCTTCAGGCGCTTCGCCGGCAGGCCGGCGCCTGCAGGTACAGGGAGAGCGCAGCCGATTCGGAGGCTGCGCTCTCTTTTTCATAAAGAATCACTTCCGCTGTTCATGCATTTCTTCCTTATGCCGTCCTTCTTGTTCCTCTATATTGCCTGCTGGAGAAGGTGCAAGAGGTTTCCTTGTAGAATAGATTAGAAAATAATACAATATTCGTGCAATTCTGCAAGTTAATTAGAGGAGCTCGGAAGGAGGCTGGCGTCTTAGATGGAAGAGTACACGTTCATGGACTATATCGCCATAATCGGGAAGCGGAAATGGTCCATTGTTCTTATTGTGCTGGCCGTAACGCTGGGTGCAGCGGTATACACCAAATTCATGCAGCAGCCGGTATACCAGGCCTCAGCCAGATTGTTCATCAACAATACAAGCACTTCGCAGGACAAACCTATGGACATTAACGATGTCATTTTCCAGCTGCAGCTGATGACTACCTATAAAGAAATCATCCGGACCAATGCCATTATGGATAAGGTAGCGGAGGAGCACCCGGAGTTTGGCATGACAGGGGACCAGCTGATCGGCAAATTGGCCGTCAGTTCGGCAGAGAACTCGCAGGTGATGACTTTGCAGGTTGAGGATCCTTCCTACCGCAGAGCCGCCGAAATTGTGAATGCGGTTTCACTGACATTCAAACAGGAGATTCCCATCATCGCCAAAGTTGACAATGTGTCCATTCTTACAGCGGCAGATTTGAGCAAGAACCCGGCTCCTGTGAAGCCCAACTTTAAACGGAATGTGGCTTTTGCCTTTATTGCGGGAGTGATCGGTGCGGTCGGGCTGGCTTTTCTGCGGGAGGTTATGAATAACACGCTGAAGAGCGAGAAGGATGTAGAATTCGTTCTGGGCCTGCCGACACTGGCTGTTATTGGACCCCAAGGGAGCAGATCAAGAAATGGACGGGCACGGAAGAGAAGACTTGATAAGCAGGGAGAACAGCACAATGTCACGATCGACTAATAAAAGGGCCATCGCCGCCTATAAATATCCCCACTCCGCTGAGGCAGAAGCCTTTCGCAAGCTGCGCACAAATATTGAACTGAACAGCGTGCAGCAGCCTTTACAGACTCTCATGGTCACATCGTCCGAACCGGGGGAGGGCAAGTCTACCGTTGCAGCCAATCTGGCGGTGACTTATGCGCTGGCAGGGCAAAGAGTGGCCTTAATTGATGCTAATCTCCGCAAGCCGGTGCTTCACCGGACCTTTGCCCAGCTGAATGGCTGGGGGCTTGTATCCGTACTGAACGGCCAGTGTGCTCTTAAGGATGCCATTTACGATACGGAAATTGACCAACTGAAGCTGATCCCCTCCGGACCTGTTCCCCACAATCCGACAGACCTGATCTTATCCAATGTGATGAGATCAGCGCTTGCAGAGCTCAAGGAACGTTTCGACCTGATCCTGTTTGACAGCCCGCCTGTGCTCACCTTTCCCGATGCGCAGATCTTATCCATGCACTGCGATGGGGTTATTCTGGTGGTCCGTTCAGGAAAGTTAAAGCAGCCCGCTGCAGCGAAAGCCAAGAGAGATTTAGAGCATGTCAATGCGAGAATCGTAGGGGCGGTGCTGAATCATTTTTCAAATAGGTCAAAAGGCCTTATTCATTTATAATTAAAAAGAACTAGTGTTAATTTGATACCAGGAATATGTAACTAATTGAATATAAAAGCTAGAGTCTATGCGACTAAAGAACAATTGTCGAATTTTCCCAAGCATGGTACTATTGAGTTGTCAAAAATCTACATAAGCAGGCAATTTATAGGGGGAATTCGTCATGGTTGGCCGTTCTGCTAGGAAGTCGATCCTTGTTGTCACCGATATGATAATTGTCTTAACCGGGATCTGGAGCGCTTATTTCTTTCGCTTTGGAGGCGAAATTTCGGACAGTTATTTGTCGCAAATGTATGTATTTTTGGCTATTGGCACGATTGGCTATTCTTTATTCATGATCAAATTCAGGCTTTATAACCGCATATGGCAGTATGCCAGCATCGGGGAACTGGTATCCCTGTTTAAAGCCGTCCTGTTGGGATCGGTTTTTTCGTATATGCTAGTTTTATTGAGCAACAAGAAAGCGGTTCCATTATCCGTAATTATACATACGTTCGAAACAGTATTGCTTATGACAGGCTTGACCCGCTTGATCTGGAGATTGATCGGAGACAATTATGAGCACCGCCGTAAGGGAAGACGCAATACGCTGCTAATTGGCGCGGGCAGCTGCGGAACGATGGTAGCCAAGGAAATGAAGCATAATTCTTCCTCCAGAATGTACCCAAGTGCCTTTATCGACGACAACCGAGCCAAGCACGGCTCCAGCATTCAGGGCGTACAAGTGATCGGCGGCCGGGATAAGATCGTGGAGGCCGTAGAGAAATACAAGATTGAAGATATCGTCATTTGCATGCCTTCGGCATCCAGGAAAGAGATTTCTGAAGTCATCAAGATAAGCAAGTCTACTTCAGCCAGTATCAAGATTGTCCCGCAGATTCATGATCTGATCGAGGGCAAAGTCGCATTAGAGAAGATTAGGGATGTAAATATTGAAGATTTGCTGGGCCGGGAGCCTGTGAAGGTCGATTTGAAGGGCATTGCTGAATATGTATCGCGAAAAATGGTGCTGGTCACCGGCGCAGGCGGCTCCATTGGATCAGAGATTTGCCGCCAGATTGCGGCATATGAACCGGAGAAGCTGATTCTGCTCGGGCATGGCGAGAACAGCATTTATAAGATTGAGCAGGAGCTGAGACGCAAGCACCCCGGGCTGGCTGTCCAGCCGGTCATTGCCGACATCAAGGAACGCGGCGCGATCGAGCAGGTGTTCAGGGAGTACGGGCCGCAGGTTATTTTTCACGCTGCTGCGCATAAGCATGTGCCCTTAATGGAGAAGAATCCGGCAGAAGCGATCCGGAATAACGTGTTCGGAACGAAGAACATAGCGGAATGCGCCCACCAGTTCCATGCGGAGAAATTCGTCCTGATCTCGACCGACAAGGCGGTAAACCCGACGAGCATCATGGGGGCGACGAAGCGGATTGCGGAGACGATTGTGCAGAGCCTGGGGGCAAACAGCGAAACCCGGTTTGTCGTTGTCCGCTTTGGCAATGTGCTGGGCAGCCGGGGCAGCGTGGTTCCGGCCTTCAAACAGCAAATTGCAGAGGGCGGGCCAGTGACGGTAACGCACCCGGAAATGACCCGGTATTTTATGACGATTCCGGAAGCGGTAAACCTGGTGATCCAGGCGGGCTCTTATGCCAAAGGCGGCGAGATTTATATTCTCGATATGAAGGAGCCGGTGAAGATTGTGAAGCTGGCGGAAGATTTGATTTCTTTGTCGGGTTACAAGCCTTACGAGGATATCGAGATTGTATTTACCGGCATGAGGCCCGGAGAGAAGCTCTATGAAGAACTGCTGCTGGATGAAGAGGAGCTGTCAACCACCTTACATAACCGCATCCGCGTCGGCCGGCCGGTCAAGACGACTATGGATGAATTGAAACTGAATCTGCTGCGGCTTGAGAAGTGCCTTGAGCAGCCGGCAGAAGATATCGTGACAGTGATCTCCTCTATCGTCCCTACATACATAGGTTTTCAGAATCAGCCGCTTCACCCGGAAGCGCAGGACGATCCGTCCCAAATCGGCAGAATGTCTGTGCCGCTGTACCATCAGAAACGGCCTGCCAAAGACATGGCTATCGCCAAGTAAGCCGGTAAACGGTAAGTAAGCAAGCCGGTAAACGGTAAGTAGGCAAGCTGGGACGGTCAGAAGGCAGCTTTGTTCCGGAAGCCGGGCATATTTGAACGTAGAACATATTATGAGGTGTCTTCTTCCATGTATTCAAAACTCAAGAAACTGGCAGATATCAGTGCAGCCATAGTCTTATTGCTCGTACTCTGGCCGTTCTGTCTCATCATCGCCGCTGCCATCCGGATGGATTCCAAAGGGCCGGTATTCTTTAAACAGAAACGGATGGGCCGTGGCGGCAGGCCGTTTACCATTTTTAAATTCCGTACGATGAGGGTCGAGGCCGTCAGGGATGGAAGAAAGCTGGCCGATGTGGAGCGGATGACGAAGCTGGGCAATTTTCTGCGAAAAACAAGCCTGGATGAAATTCCGCAGCTGGTCAATATCGTGCGCGGCGAAATGAGCTTTATCGGCCCCAGGCCGCTGCCGCTGGAATATGCGGGGAGCTATTCGGCAGAGCAAATGAGGCGGCATGAGGTGACGCCGGGCCTTTCCGGCTGGGCGCAGGTGAACGGAAGGAATCAGATCGGCTGGGCTGAGAAGTTTGACTACGATCTCTATTATGTGGATCATCTCAGCTTTCTGCTGGATCTGAAGATCCTGTGGCTGACTTTGTGCACGGTAGCTGCAGCCCAAGATGTAAATCATTCGGCCATGCTTACGATGCCGGCTTTAACCGAAGAAATCCAGCTTGCGAACAAGGGTGATCATCATGCCTGAGTTACTCATGCGTAAATTACTCATGCCTAAACTACTAATCCTGGGCGCAGGCGGGCAGGGAAGAGTCGCGGGAGAAATTGCAGAGTTAATGGGCTGCTGGAAGGACATCGCTTACCTGGACGATAATGCCGGGCTGACCAGCGTGGACGGGTTCCCGGTCATCGGCAGGCTGAGTGATTATCAAGGGCTGAAGCATCAGTTCAGCCACGCCTTTGCAGCCTTCGGCCATAATCAGCTGAGAATGGAATGGATAGCGGCCCTGACGGCGGCGGGATTTGAAATACCGGCTTTGATCCATCCCCAATCGGTCGTAAGCAGGCGGACTGCAGTCGGCGCGGGTACCCTGGTCATGGCCGGTGCGGTGGTTAATCCCAATGCCCGTATTGGTGCCGGAGGAATTCTAAACACGCAATGCAGCGTAGACCATGACTGCCTGCTGGAGGACGGGGTCCACATTTCGCCCGGGGCGCACCTGGGGGGAGGCGTGCAGGTAGGGCGGCTCACCTGGATTTGCATCGGGGCAAGCGTGTCCAATCATCTCATCATAGGTGCCGGTTCCATTATTGCTGCTGGAGCGGCTGTGGTTCAGGACATTCCGGATTGTGTTCTGGCGGCGGGAGTACCTGCACAAATCAAGAAAAAGCTCATCTAGGGGGACATCCAACATTGAAGAATTCCAAGCTTATCCCGCTGTCGGTGCCTAACCTCTCCTTAACTATATTAGAGAATGTTAGAGAGACGATTGAAACAGGCTGGGTTTCGACAGGCGGCAGATTTATCACCGAATTTGAAGCGAAAATAGCAAAGTATACCGGCGCCCCGAGGGCGGTATCGACACAGAGCGGCACGGCTGGCCTTCATCTGGCTTTGCGGGTATTAGGCATAGAACCCGGGGACGAAGTCATTGTCCCGTCCTTAACCTTCATTGCCGCCGTTAATCCGGTCCGTTATATGCAGGCCGAACCTGTGTTCATGGATTGCGACGACACCCTAAACATGGATATGGACAAGCTGCAGCGGTTTCTGGAGCTGGAATGCGATCAGGTGAACGGGCAGACGATCAACCGGCGGACCAAGAGACCGGTCAAAGCCGTTGTGGTCGTCCATGTCTTTGGCAATCCGGCGAACATGGACAAGCTCATGCAGCTCAAAGAGCAATACCATTTGCACGTCATTGAGGATGCAACAGAAGCGCTGGGCTCCTATTATCTTGCAGGCAGATATGCCGGACAGCACTGCGGTACGATCGGCGACATCGGGGTCTACTCTTTTAACGCGAATAAGATCATTACGACCGGCGGGGGCGGGATGATTGTATCGCCTCATGAGGAGTACCTGGAGAGAGCGGCTTTCCTGGGTGTACAAGCCAAGACCGATCCTCTCTATTTCATTCATGACGAAGTAGGCTATAACTACCGGATGACCAACATTCAGGCCGCATTCGGAACCGACCAGATCGACCAGCTTGAAAGATTTATTGATGCCAAAATCAGCAGCTACCGGCTCTACCAGGCAGCCATAAGCGACATCCCGGGGCTGGAGCTGTACCCCTTCAGGCCGGACACCCGGGCCAATCACTGGTTCTACTCTCTCTACATAGATGAACAGCAGTATGGACTAAACCGGGACGAACTCCTCCGGCAGCTGAACGAGAGGCACATTCAGACCCGGCCCTTGTGGGGCTTGGTGCACAAACAGAAGCCGTACCGGGGCTGTCTCGCTTATGAGATCGAGAATGCTTGCAGGTTTGAAGACAATCTGCTGAATATTCCCTGCAGCACCAGCCTGCTTGAGAGCGAGCTGGACCAGGTTGTTGAAGCGCTGAGGACGCTGGGGGGAACGAGATGATGAGGAAGAACATTTGGATGCTCAATCATTATGCAGCGAATATGTTCAGGGACCAGGGCGGAAGACATTACTGGTTTGCGAAAAATCTGATCGGGCAGCATGCCTGCAGCCCAACGATTTTTTGTGCCTCTACGATCCATAACTCCTCCGATGTGATTGAGACGGGCAGAAAGAAATATGTGACCGACACGGTGGACGGCATTCCCTTTGTGTTTATGAGGACGCCGCTCTACACGGGCAACGGCAGGTCCAGAATCCGGAACATGATCAGCTTCTACCGCAGTCTGTATCCGGCCGCCAGAGCATATGCCAGATTGAACGGCAAGCCGGATGTCATTTTAGCCTCAAGTGTTCATCCATTAACGCTGGTTGCCGGAATCAGGCTGGCCAAGGAATTTGGGGTGCCGTGCATATGTGAAGTGCGGGATCTGTGGCCTGAAAGTCTCGTTGCCTATGGCTCGCTGAAGAGAGAGAGTCTGCTCGCCAAGCTCCTTTATCAGGGGGAGAAATGGATCTATAAGAAAGCGGACGCCGTCATTATGACCTGGGAGGGCGGGAAGGATTACGTCATCGGGCGCGGATGGTCCAGGCAGGTAGACCCGGAGAAGATCAAGCATATCAACAACGGCGTGGACATCGAGCTGTTTGACCAGAACGCGGCAGCTTATCCGGATGTGGATGCCCGGCTGGAGGACAAGCGGTTCACGAATATCGTGTACACGGGTTCGATCCGGAAGGTCAATCAGGTGGGGCTGATCCTGGACGCGGCCAAGATTATTCAGGCCCAGGGAGCCGGGGAGCTGCGCTTTCTCATCTATGGAGCCGGCGACGAAACAGAGCTTCTGCAGAAGAGGTGCGCGGAGGAGAGCATCTCTAACGTTATTTTTATGGGCAAAGTCAACAAACAATCCGTACCGGCCATTCTCAAATCGGCAGACATCAACCTGCTTCATTATTCCAGCACTTCTCTTGATCAATACGGCCAAAGCCAAAACAAATTATTTGAATACCTGGCAGCGGGAAAATGTATCGTACAAACCTATTCGCCAGGCTACAGCATCTGCGACCGGAACGACTGCGGCATCAGTGTCGCCAATCAAACTGCGGAGGAGATCGCCAAAGCCATTCTTACAGCTTATCAAGATAAGGATAGAAGCTGGGAACTGGGCCTGAATGCCAGAAGGACGGCTTATCAATATGATTTCAAGCGGCTGACGCAGCAGCTCGTATCCATCATTGACGAAATTGACGCGAAAGCAAGCGGGACGGGATATGGGAATTGACCGGAGTACAGGGCGAGTACAGGAGGAAAATATGCGGCTGCAGGTACTGGTATCTACCATGCATCAAACTAATATGAGCTTGCTTGATAGGATGAATCTGGGGGCCCGGGCTGTTGTGGTCAACCAATGCAGCGGGGACGGCGTTCAGCAGCTGGAGCACAAGGGATACGGGATTCACTGGATCAATTCGTCCGGGCGGGGCTTGAGCCGCAGCAGGAACATGGCTCTCAGCCATGCAGCGGAAGCCGTCTGCCTGCTGGGAGATGATGATCTGGAGTACAGGGATGGCTGCGAGGAGATCATTTTGGAGCAGTTCAAGCGGTATCCGGAAGCGGATGTGATTACGTTTCAAGTAGAGGGGATAGAAAGGCCGTTCAAAACGTACCATCCGGAACCCCGCAGATTAAATTTCCTGACCTCCATGAAGGTCTCCTCAGTCGAAATCGCCTTCCGCCGGGAGAGGCTGGAGCAGTCAGGCATACGTTTCAAGGAGCAGTTTGGGGCAGGCGCTGTTTATCGCATGGGCGAGGAAAATATTTTTCTGGCGGAGTGCCTGAGGAAAGGGTTGAAGATCCAATACGTGCCGGTGAAGATCGCGGATCTCCATATCGGCGATTCCTCATGGTTCAAAGGGTACGACCGCGATTATTTCATCAGCAGGGGAGCGGCCTTTACCGCGATGTCCAGGCTTCATTCCTTAGCCCTGATTGTCCAGTTTGCAGCAAGAAAGCATGGGCTGTTTAAAGAGGAAATGTCCCGGCGGGAGGCTGTGCGCTGGATGCTGGAAGGAAGGCGCCGCTATCTGAGGGGCGGGTAGAATGGCTGGCGGGGCGTCGAGGACAGCCGTGACTGCCGGGACACCGGGACATCCAGGACATCCGGGACATCCGGGACATCCGGCCAGCAGCAACCATCTGTCATACGGAAATGAGGCATCAATGGATGAAGATATTTTTCGTCGGAGATTTCAAGAATGATACAGGTCCGGGGATCGCAAATAAGCTGCTTCGAAAGGGCCTGGGCAGCAGCAGGAGCTATCTGTATTCAGAGGGGCACGGCAGAATCGGGCGTGTATTTGAGATCATATGGAAGACCCTGAGGTCCGATTGCGTCTGCATGTGCAGCGCGTCAAGGAGCAATGCGCTTGTGATCAGAGCGGCACGGCTCCTGCACAAGCCAGCCTATTATGTCATGCACGGTTACCAGACGTTTGAACAGAAGCGGAATAACCCGCAAATATCCGGGCAGAAGCTTCAGCAGATTCATCATTCTGAAGCATTTATTTTTAAGCATGTGAACAAGGTGTTCTGCGTCTCAAAGAAGTTTATGGAGTACATGAAGCAGGCTGAGCCGGAATACGCCGATAAATTTGACTACCATTACAACGGGGTAGACCTGGAGCAGATCGAGCAGGGAATCAGCGCTTCTCAAAGCGCAGAGCCGGCCCGGGACCAGAATGATCAGCATAAGAACCACCGGGACAAGAACCCCCGGCAAATTGTATCCATCGGCGGCGGGATGCCGCAGAAGAATAATCTCACCGTCTGCCGCTCCATTGATCAATTGAACCGGGAGAAGTCCATGGCGCTCAGCTATATCGTGATTGGCCTGCCGTACACCGATAAAGAAGAAATTTGCAGCTACGAATTTGTCCGTTACTACGACCATCTTCCGCATGAGCGCGTTCTTGAGATTCTGGCCGAAAGCGGGCTGTACATTCAGAACAGCAGCTTTGAAACGTTCGGGCTGGCAGTTGTAGAGGCTCTGCTCGCGGACTGCAGTCTGCTTCTGTCGGAACAAATCGGCATGACGGATCTGCTTGGGACGCTTCAGGAGGGGGATCGGATTGCCAATACGGATGACCCGGCTGAGATCGCGGAGAAGATCGAGCGGCTGATCAAGGAAGGCAACGCCGGCCGGCTGAAAGCGGGGCTTGAGACGAAGGAAATCGGGTACCGGCAGGCAGCAAGCGGATTGGTTGATAAAATAACCGCTGCACAGGTCTCCAGCCGATGAATGCAGGAATAAGAAATGCGATCAGCAGCCGGTTGTTATTCGCGATTATTATCGTGAATCTGGTGGCCTTTTTAAATATCCGTATCTTCAGAATGTACGCGGGGCTTTCGCTCTATGGCAATTTGGCTGTGCTGCTATTGATCTTCTTTCTCCAGAACAAGGTGTCCCGCAAAGAGCAGGACGTGCTGCTGTTTGTCATGCTGTTCATGGCCTTCGGGTTTGTAACCCTGCTGATTACGGACGGCGGCTTCGGCAGTGTCCTTACTCCGGCTTACAGCGTGCTTACGTACTGGATGATCAGAAGATGCGGGCTCGACCGCCGAAGGATCAAGCTGCTGCTGATTACGCTGCTGGTTGTCCATCTGTATTGGGACATTCATTCCGTCGGCCTGTATGATGAGTTCCTGGCCAACGAACAAGGCACCCTCAACAGCAATACAGTTGGCGTGGTGCTTCTGTACAGCACGATTTATATCAGCATTTTTATCCGGTATTTGAAATGGAAAGGGTCAGGCGGCATGCTGCTTGTCCTGTACGCGGTAAGTATTTGGGCGATTTTGAACACCGAATCCCGGGGAAGCCTGATCACCCTGATCATGTTTATTGTGTTTGATACTGTGCTGCCGAAGAAGGTTTGGCGGATTAAAAGTTTTGCGCTCCTTGTCAGCCTGGCCATTATCGTTCTGGGCGTCCTCTTTACTTATGTCTACAGCTCGATGTACGAGAAGGGCATCAGCTATTCGGTGCCTTTTACAGAGAAGTCTTTATATTCCGGAAGGGAAGTTATCTGGGGCAATTTCTACCGTGAGGTTGGCAAGGACGAGGTCTCCATCTTTATCGGCTTGGGCTCCAAGGCGGATTTGTGGGAAGGGCATGAATTGAACCTCCATAACTCCTACCTTACTGTGATCACTAATTTCGGCTTTACGGGATTCATCCTCTTCTTTGGGTTCTGGCTGCTGCAATTGAATCAGTTATACAGCCGGATTTCCCTTTCAAAGACCCAGGCCCGGCTGATTATGGGATTTCTGTGCGTGTTAATTAACGGGCTGATCGAAGTGTCCATGCTGTGGAATATCGTCTACTTTTTCAATTATATGTTTATGGGATTGGCCTACCATTTATCGGATGAGGACCCGGATAACAGCAAGGAGCAAAGCGATGAACAAGATACGGCTATCGATTATCACTCCGGCCTTTAACCGCGGATACATTCTGCACGTTCTTTACGAATCGCTGCTTCGGCAGTCCAGCCGGCAGTTCGAGTGGATCGTCGTGGACGACGGGTCAGCGGATAACACGAAAGAGCTTGTGGAGGGCTGGCAGCAGAGTCAGAGTCATAGCGGCGGCTTCGAGATTGTCTATATCAGGCAGGATAACGGGGGCAAGCACCGGGCCTTAAACCGTGGAATTCCCCAGGCAAAATATGACTATATCTATATTGTAGACAGCGACGATTATCTGGTTCCGGATGCCGTGGACAAGATCTGTCAGTGGATAGGCACTGTTGACGGGAAGCCTGAATTTGCCGGGGTATCCGGACTGTGGGGGCATTCTGCTGACCGGCCGGCCGGCCAGTATCCTGCAGGGAAACCTTACGTGGATGCCACAAATCTGCAGCGCAAAAGGTTCAAGCTGCTTGGAGATAAGTCTGAAATTTACCGCAGGGACCTGCTGCTGAGCTATCCGTTCCCGGAGTTTGAGAACGAGAAGTTTCTGGGAGAGGCGGCGGTGTGGGACCGGATCGCAGGAGACGGGTACAAGCTCAGGTGGTTCGGCGAGGTGATCTGCATCGGCAGGTATCTGGATGACGGATTGACGCGGAATAACGGCACCCGAACGAAACTGGACAATTTCTCCGGTTATACGTTTGTGGAGAAGCAAAATGCGAAGCTGAGACGGTTCCCGGACAACTATCTGGCCGTTGGCAGATATATCGGGTATGCCAGGATGCGCAGCCTGAGCTACAGCGAAATCCGGGCAACGCTGGAGATCAGCCGCGGCATGCTGCTTGGGGGCCTGCTGCTGGGGCTGGCACGGACCGGAATAAAGAAGCTGAATGGTTCAATCAAAGGCCGAAAGCGCGGACTGGAATCATGAGTACCTCCAGAGCGCATCACTTCACCTTAAATATGGCATCTGGCATTCTCTACCAGGTGCTTGTCCTGATCCTGAACTTTGTGTCCCGGATCATCTTTATCCGCACGCTTGGCGTGGAGCTGCTCGGGATAAACGGCCTGTTCTCCAACATTTTGTCCGTGCTGGCCCTGGCAGAGCTGGGGATGGGAAATGCTTTTGTGTACAGCATGTATAAACCTCTTGCCGCACAGGACACAGCGAGATTGACCGCGCTGCTCAATTATTTTCGAAAGCTGTATTATGGCATTGCAGCCGTCGTTACGGTGCTGGGTCTGGCGATGATTCCTTTCCTGAAATACTTCATCCATCTGGAGCAGCCGGTGCCCCATACTACGATCTATTATCTATTGATTCTGTTTAATGTTGTGGCTTCGTATCTCTTTGTGTGCCGGACCTCCATTGTGATTGCCGATCAGAAAGCCTATAAGCTCAAGATTTATAACATGGTGTTTGTGGTCTTCCGGTTTATTCTGCAGATTATCGTGCTGCTAACTTTGCAGAGCTTTCTGCTTTATCTCCTGGTGCAGATCGCCTGTGTGCTTGCCATCAATATCATGAGCGTCCGAAAAACCGTTCAGCTCTATCCTTTCATTAACGGGAGAGACCAGCTGGACAAGGGGAGTAAAAGAGAAATCTGGAATACGATCAGGTCCTTCTTCTGGTACCAGATTGGCGGAGTGATTCTGAACAATACGGACAACATCCTCATTTCCATCCTCCTCGGCACGATATGGGTAGGCTATTATTCCAATTACAGTTTGATCATTACGCAAATCGTAGGTTTTATAGGTATCATCTTCACAGCCTTCCAGGCGGCAATTGGAAGTATCAATGTGGAGGCCAATCCGGAGCGGCAGTATTTTATGTTCCGGGTCATCAATCTGGTGAGCTTCTGGCTGCACGGCTTCTGTACCATTTGTCTGGTCCTTCTGCTTAACGATTTTATTGCGTTATGGGTGGGCAGCAGCCTGGCCATGGATGCCTGGACAGTATATATGGCGGTGGCCGTCTTCTATATTCAAGGCATGCTGCAGCCGATCGGGGCTTTCAGGCAGTCCTCCGACCTGTTCAAGGATACGAAAGCAGTGATGCTTTATGCCTCCATTATTAACCTGGCGTTGTCCGTCTGGTGGGGGATGGCTTTCGGGCTGGCGGGCATTCTGGCGGCGACCGCGGCGGCGCGGCTTGCCACAAATATCTGGTACGAGCCTTACAAGCTGTACCAGCGCTTTTTCAAGAGACCGGCCGCTTCCTATCTCCTCGGAGAGCTGGGGCATGCCGCTGTCTTGATTGGCGTAGGGACTTTGACCTTCCTGGCCGTTCAAGGCATCCATCTTTCGAATCCGTATCTAAACTTTGGAAGCAGGCTGCTGGTATGTGCTGTCGCTGTCAACACCGGGTTCTATCTGAGCTTCCGGAAGACGGAGGAATTCAAGTATGTGCTCGGCAGAGCGGTTAATCTGGTTGTGAAGAAGGCCGGCAAAGCGGCATAGACTGGAAGGGCCGTATTAATGAAATGGTCAAGCAAGTGGTCAATTAAGTAGTCAAGATTGTTCTGAACAAGAAGGAGCTGATACGGTGAAAATCGCGATTGCTGGATCAGGTTATGTAGGGCTGTCCAATGCAGTCCTGTTGGCGCAGCATAATGAAGTCGTTGCCCTGGACATTGTCCAGGAGAAGGTCGATCGGATCAATAACCGCATATCGCCGATTATCGACAGTGAGCTTGAGGAATATCTGGCGGCGAGGCCGTTAAATCTGACCGCGACTACGGATGCCGAGAAGGCGTACAAGGATGCGGATTACATCATTATTGCGACGCCGACGGATTATGATCCCGGTAAAAATTACTTCAACACCGGCTCGGTGGAAGCGGTCATTGAGAAAGTGCTTGCCATCAGTCCTGACGCCGTAATGGTGATCAAGTCGACGGTGCCGGTCGGGTACACGGAGAGCGTGCGCAGGAAGTATGGGACGGATAACATTCTGTTCTCGCCGGAATTTCTGCGTGAAGGGAAAGCGCTCCATGATAATTTGTACCCCACCCGGATTGTAATTGGCGAGCGTTCAGAGCGGGCGGAGCGATTGGCCGGCCTGTTCGTGCAGGGGGCCCTGAAGGAAAATATAGACGTGCTGTTTACGAATTCAACAGAAGCCGAAGCCATCAAGCTGTTTGCCAACACCTACCTGGCCATGCGCGTCGCTTTCTTTAATGAACTGGATACATATGCCGAAGTCAGGGGGCTTGATGCCGGGCAGATCATTGAAGGCGTAAGCCTGGACCCGAGAATCGGCAGTCACTATAACAATCCTTCCTTCGGGTACGGGGGTTACTGTCTGCCCAAGGATACCAAACAGCTGCTGGCCAATTATATGGATGTGCCGAATAATATTATCGGTGCCATTGTGGACGCTAACCGGACGCGCAAGGATCATGTCGCCGAACGGATCCTATCTTCAAATCCGGGGGTGGTGGGCATTTACCGCCTGACCATGAAGACGGACTCGGACAATTTCCGGCAGTCGTCGATTCAGGGCGTGATGAAGCGGATGAAGGCTAGAGGCGTGGAAGTGATTGTGTACGAGCCGGCCATTCAGGAGGACTATTTCGAGCACTCCAGAGTGGTCACGGATTTGAATGAGTTTAAACAAGCCTCGGACATCATTGTTGCGAACCGCTTCTCCGCAGAAATAGCGGACGTCCGCGATAAGGTTTATACGCGGGATTTGTACGGCAGGGATTAGCGGGCCGGTGTATTTTTAGAGAGCAGCCTCAATAAATTAGGATAGAAAGGATGGGAAAATATGGACATTAGGCAGCTTCGGGCAGACGAATTTGATTCTAGTATCGAGCTTTCGCAGTACGCATTCGGCTACAAGCTATCGGCTGAGGACCGGGAGCAGCGGCGCACCCATTTTAAACCGGAACAGTTCTGGGGTGCTTTTGAAGAAGAGGAGCTTCAGGCGAAATTAACCCTGCTCCCGCTGGAGCTGTATATTCAGGGACAGCCTGTGCCGATGGGCGGCATCGCCGGGGTCTGCACCTGGCCGGAGCACCGGCGGAAGGGGCTCGTGAACCAGCTTCTCCAGCAGGCGCTTATCGTGATGAAGGAGCAGGGGCAGAGCTTGTCCTGCCTGCATCCGTTTCTGGTTCCTTTCTACCGGCGTTTCGGCTGGGAGATCTACACCGAATACAAGAAATATACGATTCCGGTTCAGCAGGTGACAGGCAGGTTCCATGCGCCGGGCGCGGTACGAAGAGGAGAAAGGGACCTGTCAGTCCTGGGGCCGCTCTATGAATCCTTCGCCAAACGCTACAACGGGACGCTGGTGCGGACCGCCGAATGGTGGGAGCGTTCGGTGTTTGACGAGGAGACCTATACGGCGGTTTATTATTCCGAAGCCGGCAGGGCGGAAGGGTATCTGCTCTACAAAATAACGGGACAGGAGCTCACTGTCGATGAGTTTGTCTGCCTGAACGAAACGGCCCGCCGCGGACTGTGGGGCTACCTGGCCAATCATGATTCCAAGGTGCAGCAGATTGTGGTAGACCATGTGCCTGCGGATGATCTGCTGCCCTTCCTGCTGGAGGACCCCCGCTGCAAGCAGGAGGTCTGGCCTTATTTCATGGCCCGGATCGTGGACGCTGCCGCGTTCGTAGAGCGGTATGGGTTTCAGCCTGCAGCTGACAGCGGGGACGGGGACAGGATTTTGACGCTTCAGCTGCGCGACGAATTTGCTTCCTGGAATGACGGCACTTGGCAGCTCAGCGTTAATGCGGAAGGGCAGGGACAGCTTCGAAAAATAGAAGACCCGGCGCAGGCCGCCGGCGTCTGCTGTGACATTCAGACCTTGACCGCTGTGCTGCTCGGATACAAGACGCCGCGCGAGCTGCTGCGCTATGAACGGATCGCGGGCAGTAAAGCCGGCATTGCTGCGCTGGAGCAGGTTCTTGCGCCAAGGCCGACAGCGCTGATGGACTTTTTCTAGAGAAGTGCGTTAAGAGGTGCGTTGACGAGCGGACAATTGTCAGCTATGATAAAAGTCACGAACGGACAATTGTCCGCGTATAGACAAAGGAGAGTGAAAGTTTTGGATATGGGAGCTGGGGTTTCATCCTCTGCCAAACTGGATTTAAGTAAGATTAAGAGAGGGCCGATTGTAGCTGCGCTGATTATCGGTGCGTTTGTATCGATTCTGAACGAAACGCTGCTGAACATTGCTTTTCCCGATTTGATGAAGAACTTCGGGATCGACGAGCCGACCGTTCAATGGCTGGCAACGGCTTACATGCTGGTGGTGGGCATTCTGGTGCCGATAACGGCACTGCTGCAGCAGTGGTTTACAACGAGACAGATGTTTATCGGCGCGATGACGCTGTTCCTGATCGGTACGATTATATGCGGCGTGTCCCCCGTATTTGGCATGCTGCTGGTAGGCCGGATTGTTCAGGCGCTCGGAACAGGCTTGATGCTGCCAGTGCTTATGAATACGATTCTGGCAATTTTCCCTCCGGAGAACCGCGGCGGCGCGATGGGGATGATTGGTCTGGTTATTATGACGGCTCCGGCCATTGGACCGACACTGTCCGGATTAATCGTGGAATCGCTGAACTGGAGATGGCTGTTCTTCATCATCATTCCGCTTGCAGTGTTCTCGATTATTTTTGCGGCCGTTTATTTGAAAAATGTAACCGAGCTTACGAAACCTAAAGTTGATTTTCTGTCCATCGTGCTGTCCTCGCTAGGTTTTGGCGGAGTCGTATACGGCTTCAGCCGCGCCGGTGAACACAGCTGGTCGGATACAGCGGTCATCTGGACGATTGCCGGCGGCGCAGTCTGCCTGGCTCTGTTCGTCTGGAGACAGCTTATGGCGAAGGAACCGATGCTGGACCTGAGAGCGTTCAGATACCCGATGTTTTCCGTAGTAACCGTACTGATGCTGATCATGATGATGAGCTTGTTCTCCACCATGATTATGCTGCCGCTGTTCCTGCAAAATGTACTCGGCATGACGGCCTTGGCCGCTGGCCTCGTCCTGATGCCGGGCGGTATTATCAACGGCTTGATGGCGCCGATTGCCGGGAAGCTGTTTGACAAGCTTGGACCAAGAGCATTGGTTATCCCGGGTCTGATCATCGTAGTAGCGGCGATCTTCCTGTTCTCGCAGGTGGATACCTCCTGGTCGAAGCTGCACGTTATTCTGGTGCACGTTCTGATGATGATCGGAATCTCCATGGTAATGATGCCGGCCCAGACAACGGCGCTGAACCAGCTGCCAATACGTCTCTATCCGCACGGCACAGCGATTATGAACACGCTGCAGCAGGTGGCGGGAGCAATCGGAACGGCATTGTTTATCAGTATCATGACTTCCGGAACCAAGCATTATATGGAGAAGAACGGCCCGCAGAATCCGCTCGAAGCCATGGTCTCCGGCCTGCATAATTCGTTTATGACAGGTTTCTACCTGGCGGTCGTTGCTTTCGTTATCGGCTTGTTCGTGAAACGGACGTTCTCCAAAGAAGAGGCAGAGTTGAAAGAAGGGAAGGCTGTTGCCGAACAGTAAAGAACTCGATGAACTAGCCCTGAAGATTCAGGAGACAGCCCAAACCTTGTTCGACGAGCACGGGGTCGAGGAAGTCTCCATGCACCGGATCGCCCAGGAAACCGGCATCGGGCAGGGGACGCTGTATAGACGATATCCAAGCAAAAGCAAGCTCTGCCTGTCTTTGATGGAGAATAAGTTTAACCGCCTGACAGGGGAGATCGAAGCCTATCTGCTTGAAGCGAAGGAGCTCCCGATTGTCGAGCGTTTGTCGGAGATTATGAAGCGTCTGCTGAACAATCTGGATAAGGACCTGCAGAGCATGAAGACGCTCCTCAACTCCCCGAGGCTGGAAGAAGCAACGGCGAATTTGTGTGAAATTCCTCCATTTATTTTTATCAGGGGGAAGGTACACGATCTGCTCCAGGAGGCTCAGCAGTGCGGGGAGCTGCGGCCGCTCGATCTGGACTTCACGTCCAGCTTTATAGCGACTTCGCTGAAGCCTGAGCTGGTTTTTTATCTCCATGATATGGGATATACGACCGAGCAGATCGCCGAAAAATACTGCGAGTGCGCGATTAAGCCGCTGTTCACCGCGCAACCGCGAAGCTAAACTGCAGTAATAACTTCAATAAACTCGCAACGAAACAGGCAAAGAAACACGCTCCGTGAATGGTACATTCCGGGCGTGTTTTTCTTTTATTTGCAAGCAGGAACTCGCCGCGCGGCGTTAGGCAGAAACACCCCTTCCAACATAGAAGGGGTGTTCTTATGCAGCCTGAGACTGAAATCAGGGGGCTGATTAATTTTTCGTGTAGCTGACGGAGTAGCTGTTGGTTGTGAAGTTCAATCCGGCAGGGGAAGAGGTAATTTCGAAGCCGAACTGGACGCGGTTAAGCGTTTCGTCCCCGAACCAGCCTTTGCCCTTGATCCAGTTCATAATGGCAAGAACATCGACGGTTCCGGAGCTGGTGCTGCTTGTTCTTACGAAAGAATATACGGCATTGGAGCCGTTGCTGCCTTTATAGACGTTCCAGGTATGGCCGCCTGCGCTGACATTTGTATAGGCCGGGACGGGATCGCCTGCAGCGCTCCAGTTATCCGAAATCGGTTTTACACCGCCGGCATAGTTCATCCAAAGCATGATTTCATAGGCATTATTGCTGCCCGCCCAGATGTCGTAGGCAGATTCGAAGCTGGCTCCGCTTGTGGGAACGGTTACATTAAAGCTGCTGCTGGCGCTCTTCAAAGCACTGAGCTTGACGCCAATTTCTTTGTTGCTGTTCGGATAGGATTTGATGCCGCCGGTGTCAGGATGCTGGGCCCAGACTCCCCAGTTGCTGTAGGAATTTGCCCAAATGGACTGGTAACCGGCTCCGCTTCCCCAAATATTGTTGTAGACCGTATAGCCGCCATTCGACCAGCTGGCATATTGATCGGATGAGGACCAGGCTGCGGCAAAAGCGATCGAAACGGACGAAGTAATTCCGAGCAAAAGGGTCAATGCAAACGCTGCAAATTTAGATCTCTTCTTCATCTTACATCCTCCTATAGTTTGGTATAAGGCGGCAGCAACGACTGGAAAAATTGGTAACGCTTACACAAAAGATTATATAGAGTGCTGTTCCATTAAAAACACCCTGTAAATTGTATAATTTTTCATATAAAAACTATACATTTTTTGTTAGTTTTGAATATTTGATGTTATTTCGACAAGATTCCTTATTTTTCTTGTGTGCCCTCTTTAAAAACATCCAATAAATACCGATAAAAATGGGGCTGAGCGATTTATCCA
This sequence comes from Paenibacillus pinistramenti, assembly GCF_005869875.1. Lineage (GTDB taxonomy): Bacteria > Bacillota > Bacilli > Paenibacillales > Paenibacillaceae > Fontibacillus > Fontibacillus pinistramenti. The sequence goes on along the minus strand of NZ_VAWG01000006.1, from coordinate 79,702 downwards.
ATTTTAATATTGCGTTATCTGCCAGCAGCATGAATCTACATCATAGTTATCGGGGGGAGTAATTTGGTTTCAAAATTTTGGAAGAAAGGGTTTTCAGGTTTATTGGCATTCTTGCTGGTGCTTCAGGCATTTCCTTTTTCAGCAGAAAAGGCAGCAGCGGGACCAGCACCGGAACCAGCGGCCGACACCTGGACCGTGCAAAACTCTGGCACAATACGTGATCTGTACAATGTCGTGTTCAGCAATAATGAATTCGTGGCAGTTGGCCAGTACGGCGCCATACAAATCTCTTCGGATGGTGTGAACTGGACCAGCAACTATGTAGACGTGAGTGAGTTTTATGATGTTACCTACACAGGATCTCAGTGGATTACGGCCGGCAAATATGGCGAAATGGGTACTTCTGTTGATGGATCAGAATGGGATTATAAATATATCTCGGACGGGACATTTGGGATAGCGATCAAGGGGCTCGCTTCAAACGGCTCGAAGATTATCGCAGTCGGATCAGGAGTCGCGGGGGAACTAACCTCTGTCTCTCAGAACGGCTACCTATGGAGCACTCAGGCAATAAGCGGAGTTCAATTAAATGATGTAACCTATGGAAATGGAAAATATGTCGCTGTCGGGGACAGTGGAGCGGTATACATCTCCACCGATGGAACGACTTGGTCTAACGCTTCGATAGGGAGCGGCGCCAAGCTGAATCGGGTAGCGTATGGAAATTATCAATACGTGGCTGTAGGGGACGGGGCTATTTATACTTCGTATGATGGCGTAGACTGGTCACTCCGTTCGCTGCCAAGCGATGTTGTCAGTGAGACCAGCTTATATGGCGTAACATACGCTGCTGGGAAATACATTGCTGTCGGCGCAGGCGGAGTCATCGTGAGCTCAGCCGATGGTGCTGTATGGAAGTCAGAAGACTCAGACGCTGACAAGGATTTCAAAGGGATTGCGGCAGGAAATGGAAAATTTGTCGCTGTAGGGCTTGAAGGCCAGCTTTGGACCCAGGACATCAGCTCCAATGCGGATTTAAGCAGCCTGACTTTGAATTACAGCAGCCTTAACTATGAATTGTCGCCAGCGTTCGATCCGGCTACTACAGACTACACTGCAACCGTTCCGTATTACACAGACCGGGTGACCGTAACGGCGGAAACAGCTGACTCTTATGCATCTGTTGGAATCAACTACTGGCCTGCGGTTCTCCAGACTGCCAGCTACAGCTTTTCTTTAAACTTGGGCCAGAATACGATGACCATTCCGGTTACGGCGCAGGACGGTACCCAGAAGACTTACAAGATCATCGTAACCAGGGAGGAACTGCTCTCGGCTGATGCATCTTTGAGTGCTTTGGATGTAAGCCATAATACACTGGATCCGGCGTTTGTAAATACGCCTGAAAACAGCGGCTACATGACCCACGTTGACAGTTCGGCCACCTTCGTCGATATAACAGCTGTTCCCAATGAAAGTCACGCGACTTTAACGATCGATGGTGAGCCTGTTGAAAGCGGCGTTCCGTTTCATGTTGATTTGGATTCAGGAGAACAGACCTACATCAATATTATTGTCACAGCCCAGAACGGGGTTAACTCCAGAAGTTACAATGTTTGGGTACTCAAGGACACGACACAGCTGTCCACCAATGCCAATCTGTCGAATCTGACAATCAGCGAAGGTACGCTGTCGCCGAATTTTGCAGAAGAGACGACCACCTATACAGCTACAGTAGGAAATGAAGTAACCAGCGAAGATGTGACGGCAACGGTTGAGGATGTGAATGCCACGTTGACCATTAATGGTGAAACTGCACTCAGCGGAAATGCGGTTAATGTTCCGCTGTCCGTAGGTCCAAATTCCATTTCTGTACTCGTTACGCCTGAGAGCGGTCAACAGCAGACCTACACGATTGTTGTAACCCGGGAAGGGGATACACAGCAGGGCGGTGGAGATCCTGAGCAGGGCATCGCAGAACTGTTAGACCTTACGCTGAGTCAAGGCACGCTGTCCCCGTCATTTGACGCTGATACGACCGTCTACACGGCGACAGTAGGAAGTGACGTAACCAGCGAAGATGTGACAGCAACGGTAGAGGGTACAAATGCCACGCTGAGCATTGATGGTACAGTTACCACCAGCGGAACTGCAGTTAATGTGCCGCTGTCCGTAGGTCCAAATTCAATTATTGTACAGTTAATTCCTGATAGCGGTCCAGGGAAGGCCTACACCATTATTGTGACCCGGGAAGGAGAAACGGAGCAGGGCGGAGATGATCCCGAGCAAGGTGGAGGAGAAACGCAGCAAGGTGCAGCGGATCTGGTTGACCTCGCACTCAGCCAAGGTACGCTGTCCCCGTCTTTTGCGCCTGAAACAACTGGGTATACAGCTAAAGTAGGACATGGGGTAAGCAGCGTAGATGTAACCGCAACGGTCGAGGATGCCAATGCGGCATTGACCATTAATGGCACATCTGCCGCAAGCGGCGAAGCGGTTACTGTACCGCTGGCTGTTGGCGCGAATACAATCACTGTGCTGGTCATTCCTGATGGCGGTACGGCAAAGACCTATACCATTGTTGTGACTCGTAAAGCTGCCTCCGGCTCTTCCGGCAGCCAAGGCTCTTCCTCTTCATCCGGCTCCTCCGGCACCAGCGGTTCTTCTGCTGCAAGTGGAACCAGCCAAACAAACGTTGAGGAAATTACCGTTGACGTACAGACGGCTAAGGCAACTGAGAATACAACGGTAGCCAAGACTTTGGTGAAGAGAACTACAGAGGCAGACGGTACGAAAAAGGATGACGTCACCTTCACAACAGATAAAGTAGAGGAGACGCTCACACAAATCCTTTCCCAAGGCCTCGATACGGCCAGAATCGTCATTCCAGACAACGAAGATGTTGTCTCCCAAGTCAATGTGACGGTTCCTAAGTTATCCGTAGACCGTCTGTCCGATGGGCAGGCCAATCTGGAAATTTATACAGAGAATGCTCTGATCGGCATTCCAAAAGCCTCTCTTCAGCAGTTTGATCAGGACCTGTACTTTAATTTTATTCCGATTAAGGATGCTGCCGACAAGAAGAGCGCCGAGGAACGGGCGAAAGCCGATGAAACGGTTCAGGAAATTGCTCAGGACGCTGCATCCTCCATTCAAGTCCTGGGCAGACCGATGACGATTGAAACCAATATGCAGAGCCGTCCTGTTACCCTGACTATGCCGCTTAGGGATGCGGACCTGCCTGCCAATGCGGAGCAGCGCGAGCATGTGCTGAACAATATTTCCGTATATATCGAGCACAGCGACGGCACCAAGGAATTGAAGAAGGGTACAGTCGTGACTTTCCCTGACGGAAGCCAGGGCATTCAAATCAGTGTAGATAAATTCAGTACCTTTACGATGGTTTATATGGACGGTGAGCCTCATACGGCTTACATCAAGGGATATACCGACCATACCTTCAGACCGGATTCGCTGGTTACAAGAGCGGAAATGGCTGCAATGCTGGCCAGAAACCTGGATTCCATCGACACTTCCGCAGCTGCCGGATATACCGATGTAACGCAGCAAAATTGGGCCTATAATGAGGTTCTCCAGGTTCAGCAGTATGGCATGATGATCGGCGATGGCGGATTATTCCGGCCGGGCAGCAGCATTACACGGGCGGAAATGGCCGCTATTGTTAACCGCTGGCTGAAGAAGACGGGCGTAACTTCTGCATCTGCCGGAACGGACATCAGCAGCACATCCTCCTACACGGATACGGCAAACAGCTGGGCTGTTAAGGACATTGAGGCAATTAAAGACCTTAATATTATGGATGGATACGGGGACGGCTCTTTCCGTCCTGATGCTTACCTGACCCGGGCAGAAGCCGTTAAAGTGCTGAACAGATTGTTTGACCGCGGTCCGCTGTATGGCACTTACACCCCGTCCTTTGACGATGTAAATGAAACTCACTGGGCTTACCGCGAGATTGAGGAAGCTGCAAGAAGCCACACCTACTCGATCTCTGACGAAGGCCAGGAATTGCTGGTTAACAGCGTTAATTAAGAAGCGGTTCACACCGACTGCTTAACAAATAATTGCTGCAAGCCATGGGCAAAAAATAAAACCGGTTCCGGTCATCATGACGGAATCGGTTTATTTTTTACTGCTTTAATTCTTTAGGGGACAAACAACCTTCAGGCTCAGATCGGCAGCAGGGCCACCGTTTCTTTGTGCTTCAAATCGGCTGTCATGTCGAGCCACTGCTGCGGCTTGTGATCCAGCACGCTGTAGTAGCGCTCCAGGAATTGAACGATCAGGGCCGCGGACAGCTCTTCCTGCTCATAATCGGCAGGCATAAAGCAGAGATCGAGCCCGCTGACCGCTTCGCCGTCATTGTTCCAGGACGGATGCACGTAAGGGAAGTCGAGGCGCTTGTAGCCAAGATGGGACAGCACTTCGCGGCGCACAAAAGGATCCATCGGCTTCACGCCGCCGAATTCATGCTCCAGATCCCGGTACGGATCATAGATTTCAGCAAACATGCCGCTGAGCTCCTTGCCGCTCGCGGCGGCCAGAGCGTGCAGATCCTCCTGTCTTTGCTTCCACAAATACCGCCCAATCCCGAGGCCGGGCTTCCCGATAATCGTGAAGTCGGTCATCGCCACGTTAAAATCCTCATAATAACGGTATTCTGTTGTGCCGACCACTTTGCCGTCCAATACGGCCACAAACACACGGATGCCCGGATCTTCGAGCGGCTCCTTCCAAAGATCGAATTCCAGCACTTCCTCAGGCGGAAAAACCTCCTGCATCAAGCGGTGCATATCCGCAAACAGCGGATCGGTAATGCTTGTAATGCGGTGATACTGCATGTTGGCTGCCATAGGCCTTCAGCTCCTTGTTCCTTTATTTATTGTTGCAAAAACGATTAGCGGCCAGAACTGCGAAACGGATTCCGCCATTCCATCAGCGTCCCGTAATTTCTGGACTCTTCATCCTCCAGATACCCGGAGACCACCTTCACCGGCGTCCGGCCGCAGCGAAGCAGGAAGGTCAGGACAGGATCTTTTAACCGTCCTTCAACGACCGCCTGGACATACTTCTCTGCGCTCATATTGTCTGCGTAAGTGTGGTAGCCCGGCATACGCCCGCCGCCAAGCAGACGGTCCAGTCCAAGCTGGACGACCACCTCGTACATGGAGAACATCAGCCATTTGCCGAGGCCGAGCTTACGGTACGCCGGATCGACGGAAATGTCGACCACATAAAGCGTATTTCCGTCCGGCTTGTGGCTGCGGATATAACCCTCGTCGGTAACTTCGGCCCAGGTGTGATCGGGATGCGCCGGATCAAAATCAACCCGCAGACCGGTCATCGAACCGGCCAGCCTGCCGTTAACCTCCACGCACAGCGCCCCCTCCGGAAACAAGGTCACATGGTTGATCAGCTGCTCCCGGTTCCACCAAAGCTCGGATGGGAAGGGAGGAGGGAAGCAGGCCTGCTGGATGCCGAACATCCCTTCAAAATCCTCTTCCCGGTAGTTTCGAATGACAACAGGCACCGGCCGGTCCTGGCTGTAAATGTAGAACTCTTTGCGGTAAGCCGCCATCTTTCCATTGCCTCCTTACAAGCTTCAAGTCCTTTAAGCTTTCCAGTCCGGATACAGGTCCGTCCGGCGGTCGCGCCAGGTGCTGACAGAGCCCTTCCGGCGGACCTGCTCCAGCAGGGCGAGATCAAGATCCGCTGTAATGATCATATCCTGGTTGAGCTCGCCTTCGGCCAGGATGCCGCGGGGCGGGAAGGGGATATCGTTCGGCGTAATGACGGCCGCCTGGCCGAAGTTGGCCCGCATGAAATCAACAGTTTGCAGCGCGCCTACCGTGCCGGTAGACACGACATACACCTCGTTCTCTACCGCGCGGGCATGGCTCGTATAGCGGACGCGGTAGAAACCATGGCGGTCGTCCGTGCAGGATGGACTGAAGATGACAGCAGCGCCTTTGGCACGGGCCAGCCGGACGATCTCCGGAAATTCAATGTCATAGCAGGTCAGGATCGCGATTTTGCCTTTGTCCGTCTCAAAAATCTCCAGTCCTTCACCCGGAGCGATCTTCCATTCGTCAACCTCGGTCGGCGTTATGTGAAGCTTGGGCTGCTCGGCCACGCGGCCGTCCGGGTAGAACAGGTGGGCCGTATTATACAGCCTGCCGTTTCTGCGGATGACATGGGTTCCGGCGATGATATGCATGTTCTCGCGGGCGGCCAGCGAGCTGAACAGCTCCCGGTACGGCTCCGTGAAATCGGGCAGGTCACCTATGCTGAGGGCCTCACCCTGTCCATTGCCGATGGACAAGAGCTGGGTCGTCAGGAATTCGGGGAACAGAATAAATTCGGTGCCGAATTCCGCAGCGGCTTTGATATAATGTTCAGCCTGGGCGGCAAATTCAGCAAAGGAATTTATAGTATGCAAATGGTATTGCACGGCGGATACTCTCAGTTTCATAACTGCCTCCTTAAGCCCGGCAGGACCGGTTCAAATAGACTGATAGTCAGCATAATATCGTTCATTATGAGGGGATTCAGGGCCTATTTCAAGTGTCCGGCTGCAGGGGGCAGGGCGGTGCCTTGGCGTGCCGGGTTCGGAAAGTCTGGCAAATTGACAAGAAATAAGAGATATAATAAGAAGAATTATAAATAATAAAAGGGCGGGTCAGCCAACGATGAATACCTATTGCAAAGTGCTTGTTGTAGATGATGAAATGCTGGTACGGCAGGGCATCAAGTATCTTTTTGACTGGGAGAGCGAGGGCTTTACCATCGCCGGCGAAGCCTCTAACGGGGAGGAAGCGCTCGAGCTTATTCCCCAGTTGGAGCCGCACATTATTCTGATGGATATCGTCATGCCGGTGATGGACGGCGAGGAGCTCGCAAGACGGATTCAAACCCGCTATCCGGGCATCAAAATTATCGTGCTGAGCAGCTTCAGCGAATTTGAATATGTACGTTCCACCTTCCAGAGCGGGGCGTCGGATTATATTCTTAAGCCCAAGCTAGATGCGAAAGAGCTGCTGGCCATTTTGAAAAAGGTAGCGTCCGCCATCCCCGCGCTGCAGGGCGCCGCAAAGCCCGGCAGCAAGGAGCGCGTGCTGGAAGCCGCGCTGGATAAGCTTCTCTCCGGGTATCCGCTGGAGAATGAGCAGCTCCGCGGAGCTATGGGGGACATCTTCCCTTATCCGCTGTTTATGCTGCTCGCAGCCGAGCCTTCGGAGCGGAGCGCTGCAGCTGCTGCTGAAGACCTGCAGCCTGTAATGACATCTGTATTTGAGAGACTGGCTGAAGCCTATTCCCTGAACATCAGCTTTCGTGCTTTAAGACAGGACGAAGGGAGGGTGCGGCTGCTGCTGAACACGGATGAATCCTCTCTGGAAGCTCTGCCTGATCTCCTCCAGGAGCTGACGCATGACTGCGGAGTTGAAGGGCACCCGGCCGCAGCTGCGCTGAGCGCTGCCTTTCACCAGCTTGACCGGCTTCATGAAGCGGCCGAGGAAATTCCGGCCCTGCTGGAGAAGCGCTTTTTCCTGCCGGAGGAGCGGGTGTTTATTGGCGGAAGACAGCAGCAGGGGCAGCAGAAGGGACAGCAGCTGGCGCATAACGGCCCGCAGGCCGGATTTGACAGCGAAGCCTTCAATCATGAATTGAACGAGCAGGATTTTCACGCGGCTTTCACCCGGCTGCGCCGTTATTTGACCTCCATGCCCGGCCGCCTGGATACGGAAATGTACGATTTCAAGTCGCTAATGGGCCATAGTGTCTTTAATATCATTCTGGCGCTGCTGCGGTTTCAATATGAGGCAAGGCAGCTGGAGGAGCGGAAATATGAATATTTCCGCAGGATTCATGAGGCTGTCAATATTCATGAAGCGGTCCAGCTGGTGGAGGCCTTTCTGGAGGAGGCCGAGGAATGCATCCAGCAGCGCATGCGCTCTGCAGGCGGCCAGGCGGTCCAGCGGATTCTGGCCTATATTCAGGACAATTATGCGGAGCCGCTTACCCTGACGGAGATCGCCCAGCATTTTCACTTTAATCCATCCTATTTATCCAATTATTTTGCGACTCACAATAAGGAAGGGTTCAGCGAATATCTGAATAAAGTCCGGATCGAGAAGGCCTGCGAGCTGCTGAGACAGGGCGACAAGTCGATCTCGGATATCAGCAGCCTGGTCGGATACTCGGATCACAGCTATTTTACGAAGGTATTCCGCAAGCTCAAAGGCGTCTCGCCAAGCCAATACCGCAGACAGCCAATGGAAGGACTGCATGAACTATGAAACTGAAACAAAGCACAAGCCGCTTCTCCCCGCAGACACTGTTTGGCAAAATCTTCGTCGTGATGGTGGTGAGCACCATCTCGGTCGCCCTGGTTACCTCGCTGCTCATGGTCCAGGTCTCGCAGAAGCTGTTCATGAACACGTTCAGCATTACCAACACCAAGATCATTCAGCAGATCAAGAACAGCTTTGAGGACTTTAACTATGACATCGTTACGGTATCGGGCGAGGTTGCGCAGAGCCTGACCGTCAAAACCTTTCTGACCGAAGGCGACAAGGACTCCTTATCCAATAATTTCTCTGTCTACCGGATGACCGATCAAATGGAGCACATCCTGAGTAGTCTCGATATTAACGAGGTAGGCGTCGCCATCATTGGCGTGAATGGACGGAGCTATTTCAATAACCGCGCCTACTGGACAGGCACTACCGGAGAGCTGAAGGGCAGCACGCTGTATGAAGAGACGATTCAGCATCCGGAGAAGCTGTCCTATCACTATTTCAAAGGGGATGAGGAAACCTCGGACCAGCCTCTGATCATTGCCTCCAAGGCGCTGCGGAACCCTTCGACCAAAGAGATTTACGGCATTTTATTCATGATGATCCGGGAGAAGGATTTCAGGCAGTTCTACGGCAACTTTACGAGCACGGGCAACGATGTGGTGATTCTGAATCATAACGGGCAGATTGTGTCCAGCAATCTTGCCGGGCGGATCGGCCAGACCTCCAAAGAACTGCTGCAAAGCGCCGAGAACATCCGGACGCAGAATCTCGATTACATGACGGTGAGCACGAGCGGGGCAAGCGAGATCGTCCTGGCGGATTATTTGCAGACTTATGATTATTACATTGTGAACCTGATTGATAAGAAGATGGCGCTGGAGAAGCTGTTCCCGGCCAAGCAGATTATTTTGACGGGGGCTGCCATTGTGACGGTGTCCCTGATGGTCATATTTATTATCGTTAGACGGGTAACGCGGTCGCTGCGCATCCTGGTCAGACAGATGTCGAGCGTAACCAAGCGGAATCTGCATAACTACATTACGATTGGCGGCAGCTATGAGACGAGAGAGCTCGGGACGGCCTTTAACTATATGCTTGACGAGCTGAATGATTACATCAGCCAGCTGGTGGAGACCCAGAGGGAGCAGCGAAACGCGGAGCTTGCGGCGCTGCAGCGGCAGATCAACCCGCATTTTCTGTACAATACGCTGGCGTCGGTCAATATTCTCGTTCAGCGCGGCAATAAGGAGAAAGCAACGGAGACGATCCGCGCGCTCATCTCCCTGCTGCAGAATACAATCAGCAATGTGTCGGAGACCATTACGGTCGAGCAGGAGCTCATTAACCTGAAGCATTATGTCTTTATCAACCAGGTCCGCTACGGGCCGGGCATTCAAGTCGATTATTTCGTATCGCCGGACTGCATGAAGGCCCAGCTTCCCAAGTTGATCCTGCAGCCGTTTATCGAGAACTCCTTCTTCCACGGCTTTATGGACCGCACCACCGGCTATATCTACGTCATGATTGCCAGAGAGGGCGGCACGCTCGTCTGTGAGGTCGTGGACAACGGGACCGGAATGGACCTCGAGGCGGCGGGCAGCAGACTGTCCAATCCGGCGAACAAACGGCAGATGTTTACCGGCATCGGCGTCCGCAATGTGCATGAGCGGATTCTGCTGCTGTACGGCGAGCATTACGGCGTAACGATCGAAAGCAAACCAGGGGAAGGAACGAAGGTGCGCCTGAGAATCCCTTGGCTGATTAGCTCGGAGGACGAAGCTTAACGATCTAAAGAAATTACGATTAACTAAAAAAATTGCCAGAACTTTAAAATGTATACGGTTACAACAACTAAGAATTTCGCCAATCCGGATAGAGATATTCCTAACGGGTTAAAATTAGACAATGTTAAGATAATGCCATAGAACAACAGCAAACGCTTTCAAAGAGCGCTTTCAACAATGAGACAAGGGGGATTTACACGTGAAAAAAGCATTCGTCGCTCTGCTCGCTTCCATCCTGCTCCTGTCGGCTTGCGGCAGCAAGTCCGAGAATTCGGCCTCCGGGGGGAACAGCGGCTCAACGAGCAAGGAAATTACCGTTTGGGCATGGGATCCGAACTTCAACATCGCGGCTATGAAGCTGGCGGTTGACGCTTACGCCAAGACCAATGCCGATCAGAAAGTAAGCGTTGTGGAATACGCTCAGGACGATATTATCCAGAAACTGAATACAGGCCTTAACTCAGGCACAACGAACGGACTTCCGAACATTGTCCTGATTGAGGATTACCGGGCGCAGAGCTTCCTGAAAGCTTATCCGGACGCTTTTTACGACTTGTCGAATTCCATTAAGGCTTCCGACTTCGCTGATTACAAGATTGCCTCCAGCAGCCTTGACGGCAAGCAGTACGGCGTTCCGTTCGACTCCGGCGTTGCAGGTCTGTACGTACGGACGGATTACCTGAAGGATGCGGGCTACACTGTAGACGATCTGACCAACATCGACTGGGACAAATATATTGAAATCGCCAAAGACGTCAAAGCCAAAACCGGCCATGACATGCTTACACAGGATCCGAACGACCTTGGTCTGGTCCGCATGATGATCCAGTCCGCCGGCTCCTGGTATACGAAAGAAGACGGTACGACACCGGATTTGAAAGACAATGCGGCGCTCAAAGACGCTTTCACAACCTATAAAGCGCTGATGGAGTCCAACACGGTCAAGATTACTTCCGACTGGAGCCAGTTCCTGGCCGGCTTTAACAGCGGCGATGTGGCTACTGTTCCTACAGGCAACTGGATTACGCCTTCTGTTAAGGCAGAAGCTTCCCAGTCCGGCAAATGGGCAATCGTGCCAATGCCTAAGCTGAAGAATACTTCAAGCTCCGTTAACGCTACAAATATCGGCGGCAGCTCCTGGTATGTGCTGAACGTTCCTGGCAAAGAGCAGGCTGCTGAATTCCTGGCCAAAACACTCGGCTCTGATGTGAATCTGTATCAGGATATGCTGACCAAAGTCGGCGTCATCGGCACCTTGAAGGCAGCCGGAGAAGGCGAAGCGTATAAACAAGCCGACGAGTACTTCGGCGGACAGAAGACGGTTGAAGACTTCTCGCCATGGACGCAGCAGATTCCGCAGGTTAACTTCGGTATGAACACTTACGCAATTGAAGATATTCTGGTCCCTGAAATGCAGAACTACCTGAACGGCCAGGATCTTGATAAAGTGCTGGCAGACGCGCAGTCTCAGGCTGAAAGCCAGCTTCAGTAACCGCCGGGAGGACCTCCCGCGGATCAAAAACTTGTTGCCCCCGCATACCGTCCTGCCAGCAGGGCGGTATGCTTTTCTAAAGAGGAAGAGAAAGGAGCCTAAGCCTCATGAAGAATCAATCCGCAGCACGCTTACGGTTAAACAGCAGACTGACGGGCTGGATGTTTATCATTTTCGCCGTCATTATGATCTGCGCGTTTTACTTCTATCCGATGATTCAAGCGCTGATCTTGTCCTTCAAGACAGGGACCGGGGCGAATATGCATTTCAATGGCGTAGACAACTACAAACGGCTGTTTACCGATAAAGTCTTTCTTACTGCACTCAAGAATACGTGCATCTTTCTGATCATCCAGGTTCCCATCATGATCCTGCTGTCGATCTTTATTTCCGTTCTGCTGAACGACAGCAAGCTGAAGTTCAAGGGCTTCTTCCGTACCGCAATCTTTCTGCCGAGTGTAACTTCACTTGTTGCTTACTCGGTTGTGTTCAAATATATGTTTGGCACAGACGGCCTGGTGAACCTGGCCTTGACCAAACTGCACCTGATCTCAGCGCCGATTCAGTGGATCACAGATCCGTTCTGGGCCAAGATTACGATCATTATCGCCATTACCTGGCGCTGGACCGGTTACAACATGATCTTCTATCTCTCCGGCCTGCAAAATATTGACCATTCCATTTACGAAGCTGCGCGGATCGACGGCGCCTCGGCGTTCAGACAGTTCAGATCTATTACGATACCGCTGCTGAAGCCGATCATCCTGTTCACTTCGATCACTTCGACCATCGGTACGCTGCAGCTGTTTGATGAAGTCATGAACATTACGCAGGGCGGACCGGGCAACGCAACGCTGTCCATTTCGCAGTACATTTACAACCTGTCGTTCAAGTACACGCCGAACTTCGGCTATGCGGCAACTGTGTCCTACACCATTGTGATCCTGATTGTGCTCTTGTCCATCATCCAGTTTAAAGTGGCAGGTGACCGAAAATGACGAAATTCAAACGCTTCTGGATGTACGCCTTCTTGACGGCAGCCGCGATTATCTCGATATTCCCGTTTCTGTGGATCGTGATCAGCGCGACGAACCTCTCGAAGGATGTGTCGAACGGCCGGCTTCTGCCGGGCTCGCAGCTGATCACGAACCTGCACCACCTGACCCAGCAGATCAATCTGGGCCAGGCGCTCTGGAACTCGGCGCGGATTGCGGTCATTACAACCGTACTCGCCCTGCTGATTGCCTCTCTGGCCGGCTATGGCTTTGAGGTGTACCGCAGCAAGACGAAAGACATCGTGTTTAACATTCTGCTGCTGTCGATGATGATTCCGTTCGCTTCCCTGATGGTGCCTTTGTACCGGATGTTTGCGGACTTCTCCAAGACCGTTCCGTTCTTTGGGGTAGATACGGTATCCTCCGTCATTCTGCCGACGTTTACAACCGCCTTTCTCATCTTCTTCTTCCGGCAAAGCTCGAAAATGTTCCCGAAAGAGCTGCTGGAAGCCGGGCGGATCGACGGTCTGAGTGAGCTCGGCTTGTTCTTCCGAATCTATATGCCAACGATGAAAACAACCTACGCGGCCGGCGCGATTATCACATTCATGTCGAGCTGGAACAACTATCTGTGGCCGCTCGTCGTGCTGCAGTCCCCGGAGAAGCGGACAATTCCGCTCCTGATTTCGAACCTGGGCTCCAGCTATTCGCCGGATTACGGCATGATCATGGCCGCTATTGTAATCTCGACTTTGCCTACGGCGCTGGTGTTCTTCCTGATGCAGAAGCATTTTGTGGCCGGTATGACAGGCTCCGTAAAATAATACTCTAATCTTAGCTATTAGCAGACTACAAGGAGTGTTAATCCATGTCCGAACAACAACCGCAGCTCGCCTGGCTCAGCGACCCGGCCGTATTCCGGGTGAACCGGGTCGACGCCCATTCCGATCACCGCTACTACCGAACTATGGAGGAGGCGGAGGCTGGAGAGCCGATGGGGATGCGCTTCAGCCTGAACGGCGGCTGGAAGTTTAACTATGCCGTCAACGCGGCGGCACGTCCCGAAGCTTTTTACCAAACGGATTACAGCACGGAGGGCTGGAACGAGATCCAGGTTCCGGGTCATATCCAGCTTCAGGGCTACGGCCACCCGCAGTATGTGAATACGATGTATCCGTGGGATGGACTGGATGCGGTAAGACCGCCGGAAATTCCGCAGGAGCAGAATACGGTAGGAAGCTATGTGAAAATGTTCGAGCTGCCGGCGGATTTCCGCAGCAGCTCCAGCCCGGTATATATCTCTTTTCAAGGCGTAGAGTCCGCCTTCTATGTGTGGCTGAACGGCCATTTCGTCGGCTACAGCGAGGACAGCTTTACGCCATCCGAATTCGACCTGACGCCTTACCTGCAGGAAGGCCGCAACAAGCTTGCGGTGGAGGTGTTCCAGCGCAGCACCGGCGGCTGGCTGGAGGACCAGGATTTCTGGCGGTTCTCCGGCATTTTCCGTGAGGTGTACCTGTACACGGTGCCCGAAATCCATGTGCAGGATTTATGGGTTCGGACCGAGCTGGATGATTCGTTTACCGAAGGCAGGCTGCTGGCCGAGCTGGCTTTGAATGACAGATCCGCGTCCATGGCCGGGGTTTCGGCCCGGCTGGAGCTGAAGGACGCAGCAGGCGAAACGGTGCTGTCGCAGACCGCTGCCTTCACAGACGGGAAGCTGGCGGCGGAGCTGTCTGCAGGCCGGGTTCAGCTGTGGAGCGCGGAGCGCCCTTACCTGTACAGACTGTGCATTTCCGTTCTGAATGAAGCCGGCGAGACTGTAGAGGCGATCGTGCAGAAGACCGGCTTCCGCCGCTTTGAAATGAAGAACAAGGTTATGCTGCTGAATGGAAAGCGGATTATGTTCAAGGGCGTGAACCGCCATGAGTTCAACTGCCGCAGCGGCCGGAATATCACCAAGGAGGATATGCTTTGGGACATCCGGACGATGAAGCAGAACAACATCAACGCGGTCCGCACCTCCCACTATCCGAATCAGACGCTCTGGTATGAGCTGTGTGACGAATACGGCCTGTACGTAATTGACGAGATGAACCTCGAGACCCACGGCTCCTGGCAGAAGCTGGGCGCGGTTGAGCCGTCCTGGAACATCCCGGGCAATAAGCCGGAGTGGGAAGCCATCGTTATGGACCGCGCAATCTCCATGGTGGAACGGGACAAGAACCATCCGTCCATCCTGATCTGGTCGTGCGGCAATGAGTCCTACGCCGGCGAAGTAATCGTGAACGCGGCGAACTATTTCCGCTCGAAGGATCCGGGCCGCCTGGTGCATTATGAAGGCGTGTTCCATAACCGCGATTATGACGCAGCAAGCGATATGGAGAGCCGGATGTACGCCAAACCGGCGGATATCGAGGCTTACCTGAACAGCAATCCGTCCAAGCCGTACATCAGCTGCGAATACATGCACGCAATGGGCAACTCGGTAGGCGGGATGCACAAGTATACCGAGCTGGAGCAGAAATACGAGCTGTACCAGGGCGGATTCATCTGGGATTACATTGACCAGGCGCTGGTTAAAAAAGACCGCTACGGCAAGGAATTCCTGGCCTACGGCGGCGATTTCGGCGACCGTCCTACGGACTATAATTTCTGCGGTGACGGAATCGTGTTCGCAGACCGGACGGTATCGCCTAAGATGCAGGAAGTGAAGTTCCTGTACCAGAACATCAAGCTGGTGCCGCAGCAGGATGAGATCCGCGTCATTAACGAGCAGCTGTTCGAGAGTACAGACGCTTACTCGCTGCGCCTCAGCCTGCAGAAGGACGGGCGGGAAATCGCCGCCGGCCGGCAGGATATTCATGTGCTTCCGGGACAGGAAGCCGCGGTGAAGCCGGAGTGGGGCGCCAAGCTTGCGCAGCTGGCACCCGGCGAATACTGCATCCAGGCCACGCTGCATTTGAAGGAAGCGGAGCTGTGGGCGGAGGCCGGATTTGAAACCGGCTTCGGGCAGCATATTTTCACCGTGGGCGAAACGGCTGCGGCGGGTTCCCAGCCTGCTCCGGCTTCGGCTTCGGGCAGCGTTAAAGTGATCGAAGGCGACGTTAACATCGGCGTGAAGGGTGAAGGGTTTACCGCCATCTTCTCCAAAGGGGCGGGCTCGCTGGTCTCCCTGCGCTACAACGACCGCGAAATGGTCGAAATTCCGCCGGCTCCGCTGTTCTGGAGAGCAACCACGGATAATGACAAAGGCACGGCGCTCGGCTACCACGCTGGAGCCTGGTTTGCAGCCAGCCTTGCGCGCAGATGCTTGTCCGTGAACGTGTCCCAGCCGGACAGCAGCAGCGCAACCGTTACATTTGAATACGGGTTCAGCATTCACCCGGATCTTCGTTTTACTACGGCTTACACCGTCCATGGGGACGGAAGCGTCCGCGTGAAAGCTTCCTATAAGGGCGCGGAGGGGCTGCCGGATGTGCCGATCGTTGCCTGGTCCTTCAAGATGAAGGCGGACTACAGCCAGACGGAATGGCTGGCGCTGGGTCCTGAGGAGAACTACAGCGACCGCAGCTTTGGAGCCCGCCTCGGCTGGTTCAGGAAGCCGGTTGCGGAGCTGCCATCGCCTTATCTGGCGCCGCAGGAATCGGGCGCCCGCACGGGCGTAAGAACGCTGCGCGTCACCGACGAAGACGGACGCGGTCTGCAGATTCAGGCGCCGGCCGCAGCGCCGTTTGAGGCGACGGTATCGCCTTACACGGCCTTCGAGCTGGAAAGCGCCGCCCACGCTTACGAGCTGCCGCCGGTCCACTACACGGTCGTCACGATAGCCGGCCGCCAAATGGGCGTAGGCGGGGACGACAGCTGGGGCGCGCCGGTTCATCCGGAATACCGGATTCCTGCCGGCCAGGACCTGGAGTTTGAATTTGTATTAAGCTTCAAAAATGTATAAGCAGGCTTCTATGGACTTCAGGAGGCCCGCAGCCAGGAGCTGCGGGCTTTTTTGTCACCTTGATTTTCTCGCCGCAAGCGGAAGAAGGCTGTATCCCGTACCGATTAATTGTATAATGGTAGACGGTTGGATAAATTCGGCAATAGACGTGAAATATTTCGAATCAGATGGGGAGCAGCTATGGCGAATTCAGGGGAAACTTACAGGGTCAAAAGCGCTACCGTCACCGAAGGCTTGGTCGTGATGGCCATCGCTGTCGTGGTGGTGGCAGACCTGGTGCGCAGAGCCTATATCACGGGAGAACAGCCGCTTCTTTATGCAGGCTTGGCTGTCCTGGTCTACTGCGCCGTGCTTACTTTAGTCGCGCTGATCCGGGTCGTAAGAAAGCCGCATGAGCTGGTCATCACCCGCACGGCGATTTCTTCCCGCGGCCGCACGCTGGAGGCTTTGCAGGTGGAGGAGATCATGATCAACGGCTTGTCCCGCAAGCTCATTGGCATCAAGCCCAAGGGCAGCAGGATCGTTCCGGCGGTCTGGGCCTTCCGGTTCGTAGAGGACGCCGGGGAGGCGTTCAGGGATCTGGAGCACTGGGCCAAAGTGAATAAAGTGACGATGACGGAGAAGAAATTTTTCAAATGGATCTAATTTTACAAAGATCATGATTTCGGTTTACGTCCGCCTGATGCTTCGGTGTTATGCTGAATACAAATACCGAACCCGGAAGGCCGGCTCAATCTGGAGCCATTTAAACCGCAAAGAATGAGTCAGATGGAATGGATCCGTCTGGCTTATTTTTTTATGTCAGGAGAGGGGAGGATGTCAAGTGATCAAATATAATATCTGCTTTATGAAAAAGGGCTCCGAGGTGCTCCTCCTCAACCGCGAGCGCTCCAGCTGGATGGGCTGCTGGAATGGGATCGGAGGCAAGCTGGAGGCCGGCGAGACGCCGCGCGAATCCATGGTCCGGGAGATTTTTGAAGAGACTGGCATTCCGGAATATGAGCTCCGCTTCAAAGGGCTGATTACCTGGAACAGGGGGGAAGGCGGGTACGGCGGCATGTACACCTACATAGCGGAGGTGCCGGAACAGAATGGGCTGGCGACGCCTCTCCGAACGGATGAAGGCATTCTGGACTGGAAGCAGCTGGGCTGGATTCTGCATCCAGGCAACGTCGGCATAGCTTCGAATGTCACGCGGACGCTGGATACCCTGATCAGGGACAGCCGCATTTATGACCATCACTGCACTTATGAGAACAATCAGCTCGTTCAATATGAGCGCACAGAGATCAGCGGGGATTTGGAGACGGATCCCGGATACCGCGAGCGTTATTTTGAGAGATACAGCGGTGCGGAACACCATTATTAAATGAAAGGGGAGAAGAACGATGGCATTAATGATCGAAACGGAGCGGCTGCTGCTCACAACGTTAACCGCAGCGGATGCCCCGGAGGTTTTGGCGTATATACAGAGAAACCGCAGCTTTCTTGCGCCGTGGGAGATTCAGCGCGACCCTTCCTACTACACGCTGGAGGTGCAGGCCCGGCTGCTGGATGAGGAGGCCTTCAAGACTGAGCACGGCCAGATGCTCCGGATGTGGATTTATACCCGCGGGGAGAACAGCCGGCTCATTGGCTCTGCCGCTTTGAGCAGCATTGTGAGAGGCGCGTTCCAGTCCTGCCATCTGGGCTACAAGCTGGACGAGGAGGAGCGGAACAAGGGGTATATGACGGAGGCGCTGCGGGCAGTCATTGATCATGCTTTCGATAAGCTGGAGCTGCACCGGATCGAGGCCAACGTCATGCCGCGCAACCTGGCTTCGATGTCCGTCCTGCATAAGCTGGGTTTTTATAACGAAGGCCTCGCCTTTAAATACCTGAAGCTGAACGGCGTCTGGGAGGACCATATTCATATGGTGCTGCGGAACGAAGCGATGGAAGAGAGCTGAAGGCATCTAAACCTTCTATCCCTCCCGGCGCTTCTTATTTATAATAACTGCATAAGAAGCTGCAGCAGGTACGCTCACCATGATAAATATTCTATAAAAGGAGAGGTCAGGCATGGACCCAAGGTATCCGATCGGACAATTCGAATGGGAGGGCGGCATTTCAGAGGATCAGCGGGAACGCTGGATCAGGGAAATCGAGGCATTTCCCGGCAGGCTGAAGGATGCCGTCAAGGCATTTACGCCGGATCAGCTGGAGCTGTCCTACCGGGAAGGGGGCTGGAACGTCAGGCAGCTGGTGCATCATTTGGCCGACAGCCATATGAACAGCCTGATCCGCTTCAAGCTGGCTCTTACGGAGGATACGCCCACCATTAAGCCTTACTATGAGGACCGCTGGGCCGAGCTGGGCGACGTGCAGAACGGGGAGATCGGAATTTCCCTGACGCTGCTGGAGATGCTTCACCGCCGCTGGGCGCTACTGCTGCGATCGATGCAGGACAGCGATTATGCGCGTTCCTTTCTTCATCCCGAGTCCGGCAAAACAATCCGGCTAGACTACTGCCTAGGCAGCTACGTATGGCACGGCAATCACCATCTGGCCCATATCGGCCTGGTGCAGGACCGGCTTTCATCTGCAGAATAGCCCGTCAGATTCATCTTGTAAATTGCTAATCCTATTAAAATTATAGGAATTTACTTGATTTTTCAGGTATAATCTTGATAGGAAATCCTGAGATAGGGTATACTTGTCTCGCCTATTATAGAATGAAGAGGAGAGTCGAAATGGGAAAAGTATTGGTCTTTGGTCATAAAAATCCGGATACGGATACAATTTGCTCGGCAATTGCTTACGCTTACCTGAAGAATCAGATTGGTGTTGAAGCGGAGGCTGTCCGTCTCGGCACCGTTAACGGTGAAACTCAATTTGCGCTGGACCGCTTCCAAGCGGAAGCTCCGCGTCTGGTAGAAGCCGTTGCGGAAGAAGCGAAAGAAGTCATTCTGGTTGACCATAACGAGCGCCAGCAAAGCGCTTCCGACATTGATAAAGTCCGCGTGATCGAGGTTATCGACCATCACCGGATCGCCAACTTTGAAACCAGCGGCCCGCTGTACTACCGCGCTGAGCCTGTTGGCTGTACGGCTACTATTTTGAAGAAGCTCTACAAAGAGAACGGCGTTGAAATTCCTGCCAACATTGCAGGCCTGATGCTGTCCGCTATCATTTCCGACTCCCTGCTGTTCAAATCGCCTACCTGCACAGAAGAAGACGTGGCTGCAGCCCGCGAGCTGGCTGAAATTGCAGGCGTGAATGCGGACGAATACGGCCTGGACATGCTGAAGGCAGGCGCTGACCTGAGCCAGAAGACCATCGCCGAGCTGGTATCCCTGGATGCGAAAGAATTCCAAATGGGCAGCTCCAAAGTCGAGATCGCTCAGGTTAATGCCGTAGACGTGAACGACGTGCTGAGCCGCCAGGCTGAGCTGGAGTCCGCTTTGAACGGAATTATTGATGAAAAAGGCCTTGACCTGTTCCTGTTTGTCGTAACAGACATTCTGAACAACGATTCCGTCGGCATCGCGCTGGGCAGCAAAGCTGCTGCAGTAGAGAAAGCCTACAACGTCAGCCTGCAAGGCAACAAGGCTGTGCTCAAAGGCGTTGTTTCCCGCAAATCCCAGATCGTTCCGGTATTGACCGAAACGTTCGGCACGCTTTAATTCTTCGAATTTCGATGACTTAGATAATAAGCAGTTTTGACCGCCCGGTTTTTGAACCGAACCCCCATTGTGCTGGACATAGCCAGACAGCTGGAGGCCCGTTCGTTGCCGGGCGGTTTTTCCGATTTTATTGACTATTGTGTTAATGTTTGATAGATATGTAAGCATAGACATTAAACGCATGATATTTTTTATATATCTCAGACAGGAGCTGCAACTTGGAATGGACAAACCGACATGGCCAGCTGAAGTTATAGAACATATTCCCGACGTGTTGAGCTGCTTTACCGAAGATGGAATTTGTTTGTCGGTTTCACCCTCTGTAACGAAAGTTCTTGGCTACAAGCCTGAAGAAATGACCGGCAGCGGATTTCTGGATCTATTCTGCCCGGAAGATAAAGACCGGGTGCTTCAGCTGCTGAATGAAGGCGGCGGAGTCTGCACCTGCCTGGTCAGTAACAGCGGGGGGGAAATGATTCCGCTGGAGATTTCCGTAAGCGTTATCTCACCGCCTGTGGGGGGGGGCTCGCGCCTCGCGGCTGCCCGCGATATTTCGGAGCGGTACCGTAAGGATCAGATGCTGAACCAGGCTCTGGAAATTACTAAGATCGGCGTTTGGGAATGGGACATCATTTCGGACAAGGTAACCTTGTCTGACTCCGTATTCCGGATGTTCGGCTGCGGCAGCACGGTCGAGATATTTTCTCATGATGATCTGCTGCTGGGAATTCATGCAGAGGACCGGGAGGCTCTGACGAAAGCCATTGCTGAGGCTCTTGATGGCGGTGAATTGAATGAGATTTTCCGCACCGCGGACGGCCGCCAGTATTTGCACTTCCGGGCAACGGTCACACGGGATGCAGACGGCGAACCGGTACGGATCAGCGGTACGGTACAAGATGTGACGGACCGGAAGAAGGTAGAAATGGAGCTGCAGGAGACGGTTGAGCGCTATACGTCGCTGAAGAAATACAACTATGACGCCGTTTTCTCCCTGACGCTTCAAGGGGATATTATTCACGCTAACAAAGTGGCCGAGCGCATGACCGGCTATCAAGCGTCCGAGATGTCTGGACAGCCTTTCGTAAAGTTTATAGGTGAGGATACGCTGCCGCCGATCTTTGAAGGGCAGGTGAACGAGAATCTGATTGAACAGATTGTTCACCGGGACGGCAGTGTGACCGAGGTGCTGTCTACTTTTGCTCCGATCATCATCAACGGGGAGCAGGTCGGCCTCTATGTGATCGCCAAAGACATTTCCGAGCAGAAGAAGCTGCTTGTTGCCAAAGAAGCTGCGGAGCGCACAAACAGAGCCAAGAGCCAGTTTCTCGCCATGATGAGCCATGAAATCCGCACCCCGATGAACGGCGTGATCGGCATGACCGAGCTGCTGTTGAATTCGCCGGGATTGGAGAACAGCCAGATCGAATATGTGCAGATGATTCGCAAGAGCGGGGAGCTGCTGCTCAGCATCATAAACGATATTCTCGATTTCTCGAGGCTGGAATCCGGCAAAACGCCTCTCCTTCTCAGCAGCTTCAGTATAAAGGAGTGCGTAGAAGAGACGATTCAGCTGCTGGCTACCCAGACCCGGGAGAAGGGGATCGCCATTGTCTTCGAACGGGATTCTGATGCGCCTGATTACATAAGCGGTGATGTCGGCAAGCTGAAGCAGGTGCTCGTCAATCTGATTGGCAACGCTGTAAAGTTCACGTTCCAGGGCTCGGTATCCGTTTCGGTGAAGCGGGTACCGGGAGACGGGAGTAAGCAGAAGATTCAGTTTACGGTTCGCGATACCGGAATCGGAATCCCTGAACAGCAGCGGGAGCATCTGTTTGAGCCATTTTACCGGCTGGAGCATTATATCAATCGAAACAGTGAGGGGTCAGGCCTCGGCCTCGCCATCTGCAAGCAGCTGGTTGAGCTGATGGGCGGAGAAATCTGGCTGGATGAAGGCAAGCCGGAGGGAGGCAGCACTTTTCACTTTACAGTCAAGGCTGATGAGGTTATAAGTCACCTGCCGGAATCTGCGGCAGCCGAGGCGCAAGCCGCCGCTTCGCTTCACAGAAGGCAGCTTCATGTTCTGGTTGCTGAGGATAACGAAATTAACCAGAAAGTCATCAAGAAAATGCTCGAGAAGCAGGGGCACAGCGTAGAGGTCGTAGACAACGGCTTTGCGGTGCTGGAAGCGGTTAAGAAGCATGCCTATGATATGATCTTTATGGATGTTCTCATGCCTGGAATGGATGGGCTGGAGGCATCCCGGAGCCTGAACCGGACCTATCCGAAAGAGAAGAGGCCGGTGATCATTGCGGTGACCGCAAATGCTCTGCCGGATGACCGTGACAAAGCCATTCAGGCCGGCATGGACGACTATCTGAGCAAGCCGTTGAAGAGCCAGGCGATTTCGGATATGATCAATAAGCATTTTAAACTGTAGCTTTATTTGCAGCTTCATTTGTAGCAGTTTTTATAGCTTTATAGCAGCGGGGCGGACATTGTTGTCCGTCTCTTTTTATTGAGGACTTCTCATAAAAATACTCTGTTATAACGCAGGCTCCCAGCCGCTCTGACATTGACAAGGAACAGGAATCGTCATATAGTTGTTATGACAACCTTTTAATTTGGAGGGATTTCATGTTGAACAACGGGCTGGATGAGTCGCTGGGATTCCTGCTTGGCGTAGCCTACCGGAAGGTGGCGCAGCTGTTTCAGCACCATCTGAAGGATCATAATATGACCCCGGAGCAGTGGGCGGTGCTCTACCGGATCAGTGAAGAGGACGGGATGATTCAGCGGGAGATCGGCAGGCGGGCGGAGAAAGACAAGCCGACGACTACCCGGATTCTTGCCTCCCTGGAAGAGAAAGGGCTGATCCGGAAGGTAGGAGGGACCGAGGACCGGCGGTCTGTCCGTGTCTACATCACGCCGGAGGGAAGAACCAAGGTTCAGCAGATTGAACCCTTGGAGCGGGCCGCCATGGAAGAAGCGCGTGCCGGATTCAGCGATGAAGAATACAAGCTGCTTATGGGGCTGCTGGGCCGTCTGATCCGGAACAGCGGTCCTGACCTCGGTCCTGGCCTCAGTCCTGACCTCAGTCCTGATAAAGTACAGAAACAAGATGAATTTAAGCAGGATAGGAGTGTTGAACATCAATAATCAAGCATCTGGACAAATAGAGAAAGCGGAACCCTTATGGACCAAATCATTTATTCTACTGACTGTCAGCTATCTGCTGCTGTTCTTAAGCCTGCAGATGCTGCTTTCCCCTTTTCCCGCCTATGTGAAGGAACGATTTCATCCCGGAGATTTTCTGGTCAGCATGGTTACAAGCTTGTTCGCTTTGTCTGCCATCTGCACCCGGCTGGCCGTCGTTCCTGTACTGAGAAAGGTTCACAGGAATATCGTGTTATTCACCGGACTTATCATTGCCGCGGCAGCTACCTTTCTATACGGCTTCGCCGGCTCGATCGGCGCCGTCCTGGCGCTTCGGGTCATGTTCGGGATCGGGTTTGGAATGGCCAGCACGGTCATGCCGACACTCGTCTCCCAGATTATTCCGAAGCAGCGCCTCGGGGAAGGCATCGGTTATTTCGGGCTGTCGACCAGTCTGGCCATGTCCTTTGGCCCGATGATCGGTCTGACGGTGATGGACGGCTATGGCTTTAAACCGTTGACCAATGCAGGAACGCTGGCCGTACTGCTCATCCTTCCGGTTCTTCTCCTGACCCGTAGTGTTCCCCCGCAGCCGGCCCGGACGCAGGAGCATCATGCCGGAAGCCCTGGGAAGCATGTTAAACCGCCGCGTTATATCAATAGAAAAATTGCGCTTCCCGCGCTGCTGAATACGCTTATGTCTTTGACCTACGGAAGCCTGCTCGGCTTTCTGGCTTTGTACGGCAAAGAAATCCACCTTGCCCAAATCGGCTTGTTCTTCTTGTTTAACGCCATAACTGTACTGATTATCCGCCCTGTATCCGGCAGACTGTTTGACAGCAAAGGACCTGCTGCTGTGCTGGTCCCTGCGGGAATCATTGTATTTGCCAGCCTGTTCCTGCTGTCTTATGTGCACGGCCTGCCGCTGTTGATCGTTTCGGCGCTGCTGTACGGACTGGGCTTCGGGGCGATTCAGCCGGCCACCCAGGCCTGGATGCTGCGGGAAAGCCCTTCCTACAGCCATGGGGCGGTCAACAGCCTGTTCTACAACTCGATCGACTTTGGCGTTGCGGCCGGCTCCATGCTGCTCGGCATCGTCGCTTCCCATTCCGGCTACGCCGTCATGTACCGCTGGTCGGCCTGCAATATGCTGCTGTTCCTGGCCGTATTTGCAATCGGTCGGCTGTTATCGCGCAGTAAGCACGCTGTGGCGGAAGACGTTACTTCGAACGATAAAGGATAGAAAAAAGCAGAAATAAAGCTATAATAAGTAGTAAAATGTTAAGCTTGTGAAAATTGCAGATGCGGATCGCGAAAGAATCGGAACGTGAATAATTCGGTTCGCGAAAGATTCGGCGGCCGCATCCCGCAGGCTCACAAGCCAAGCCCTTCGGACGGCAGTCCGGAATGGAGGATACATATGAGCAGTTTGGATTTGCTTCGCCAGCCCAAGCAGCGCAAGCTGCTGCTGAGTGCAGGAATCAGCTGGCTGTTCGACGCGATGGACGTCGGGCTGCTGTCTTTTGTAGTAACGGATCTTGCGAAGAAATGGGCGCTCTCCTCCTCGCAAATCGGTGTTCTGACGAGCATTAACGCAGTGGGGATGGTCTTCGGGGCAGCCTTGGCGGGGATTCTGGCTGACCGCTATGGGCGGAAGGCGGTTTTGCTGTGGACCCTGCTCATCTTCTCAATCGCGAGCGGCTTGTCGGCGCTTGCAGCAAGCTTCACCGTGCTGTGCCTGCTGCGGTTCGTTGTCGGGTTCGGTCTCGGCGGAGAGCTTCCGGTAGCCTCAACGCTGGTGTCGGAATCCGTCCCGGTCAGGGACAGGGGGAGGGCAGTGGTGCTGCTCGAGAGCTTCTGGGCGGTCGGCTGGATCGCCGCAGCGGTTGTGGCGTATTTCGTCATCCCTGAATACGGCTGGCAGGCAGCGTTTGTCATCGGCGCTATTCCCGCGCTCTACGGCTTATATCTGCGCCGGGCGATTGAGGATTCACCGCGCTATCTAAAGGGCAGACAGGAACGGGGACCTTCCTTCGGGGAACGCTTCTCGCTGGTATGGTCGCGCCAGGCCCGCCGCTCCACGATCATGCTGTGGATCCTGTGGTTTACCGTTGTCTTCTCGTATTACGGCATGTTTCTGTGGCTCCCGACGGTGATGGCCGGCAAAGGCTACAGCACGGTAAAAAGCTTCGAATATGTGCTTATCATGACGATCGCCCAGCTGCCGGGCTATTTCACGGCCGCTTATTTTATCGAGAAATTCGGGCGCAAGTTCGTATTGGTGATTTATTTGCTGATGACCGCGCTGAGCGCTTTGTGGTTCGGCCATGCTTCCTCGCTGTCCTCGCTGCTTACCGCCGGTGTCTGCTTGTCCTTCTTTAACCTGGGGGCTTGGGGGGCGATGTACGCTTACAGTCCGGAGCAGTATTCGACTAAACTGCGCTCAACCGGCGTAGGCATGGCGACGGCCTTCGGGCGGATCGGCGGGGTACTCGGGCCCCTGCTGGTAGGCTATATGCGTGACCAGGCGGTGCCTGTAGGAACCATATTTACGATGTTCTTTATAACAGTGCTGGCTGGCGCCGCAGCCGTGCTGTTTCTGGGTAAGGAAACGAAAGGGCTGGAAATTGAAGATTGACGGAGGTGCCTCACCATGGCGAAAAAGAATGGCAGACAGCAGCAGCAGGCTTCTGTCCGTGAAGAGAATAAGGCCGCTACGCTTAAAGATCTGCTGAATCCGGATGTAGTGAACAAATTGAAGGAGCAGGCTGCGGAAATGAAGCGTGATGAAGAGAACCGCAGGGAGCAGGAGCGGATGAAAGCGGAGGAGGCCCGCAGACAGGAGCAGAAGCGCCTGGAGAGCAGTTTTGAATATCTGCTGGACAACAGCAGTCAGGACTGGAAAAAGTTCAAGTGACAAGCGTGTAAGAAGCGCGTAAGCCAGAAGCCGGCAGGGTGATCCTGCCGGTTTTTTTTCGGCCGAGAATAGGGATTTACAAAACTAATGCCATTAGTTATATTGAATTTAATGAATCCTGATAAGGGAGAGAGAAGAATGAAAATCACCAAGCACAAAGAGCTGATTCAGCTGAGCTTTATGCCGCGCCTTTTTCCGGTTAACTGCTATCTGATCGAGCTGGAACGGGAATTGATGCTGATTGATGCTGCTTTGCCTTTTAGTGTGAAGGGGATATTAAAGGCCGTGAAGCAGTTTGGAAAACCGCTGAGCACCGTCCTGCTTACCCATGCGCATAATGATCATATTGGCGCGCTGGACGGCCTTAAGGAGGCTGTCCCCGGAATCAGCATCGGAATATCGGAACGGGATTCCCGCCTTCTGGCCGGAGACCGTTCACTGGACCCGCAGGAACGGCAGACACCGATCCGCGGAGGTGTGCCGTCCGGAGTAACCTCCAGGCCGGATTTGCTGCTTCGGGACGGTGATCGTATCGGTCCTCTGCTAGCTGTCAGCTGCCCGGGGCATACGCCCGGGTCGATGGCTTTTCTTGATGAGCGAAACGGCAGCCTCATTGCCGGGGACGCTTTTCAGCTGCGGGGAGGCATTGCGGTATCCGGACAGCTTCAGCCCTGGTTTCCCTTTCCGGCCCTGGCAACTTGGAGTCCGGAAGAGGCCCTGCTGTCCGCCCGCAAATTGATAGAGTGCCGCCCATCGGTGCTGGCCGTCGGTCACGGCAGTCTGCTGCATCATCCTCTGGAGGCAATGACCCGTGCCGCAGAGAAGGCCGGACAGAAGCTGCAAGGGAAAGGGGGCAATCCCGGTGCCTAGAGCCGGCCTGGATGAGAACTTTGTCCTGCAGGCAGCGGCAGAGCTTGCGGATACCCTCGGGGCGGATGGGGTCACACTCGCCGTTCTGGCGAAACGGTTAAATATCCGTCCGCCTTCCTTGTACAATCACATTCAAGGCCTGCCGGATCTCCGCAGGAAGCTGGCGGTTTACGGGGTGGATCTTCTTTACCGCGAAATGAAGCAGGCGCTGGAATCCGGCGTTTCTAAGCCCGAGAAGCTGCAAGCGCTTGTAGAAGCTTATTTGTCGTTTGCCGAGCGGCATCCCGGCTTATATGAGCTCACCCAGCGTTCGCTCGGGCCGGAGGTTCGGTCCGCCGGAGAACCGATCGTTCAGTTGATGCTAGAGCAATTGAAACAGATGGGAATCTATGGCCGTTCTGCTATTCATGCGGTTCGCGGACTGCGGAGTATTCTGCATGGATTTGTTTCGCTGTCGAAAGAGGAAGGATTCGGCCTGCCGTATGCCTGGAAGGAAAGTCTGGATTATACGCTGCGGGCGTTTCTCAAGGGATTGAAGACCATGGCGGAAGGGAATAAATAAAAGAGGGCAGACGATGATTAACTTTGTTTCAGAAGGGTAAAGAATCAACATAGGGTAAAGAAAATCAACAAGGGTACCTGCGGACAAAAATAATCCCCGTCATATAGTTGGCGGGGTGACTTTGCCCACGACCCGGTGAGCGACATATTATAATCCTATATGCAAATAGGAATTTTATGCCTGAAGCAGATAAAAAACAGATGATGAAATGGAAAAAGGAGCACTAGGCTCCTATTTCAGACTCAAGACACGTATTACGTGTGATTTTATCCACGACTAGGTGGATGACATATGAATATGATGTACACAGACCATGTACACATAAAAACTTCTTGGCATAATAGTAACCTTTTCGTAGGTTATTGTCAACAGCATTTTTGCGCTGTATATCAAAGCCCAAACGTCCATTTGACACGGTTTTCAAGCCGATTGATGTCTTCCTCATCCAGATTGCCGAGGTGTTCTTTCAAACGAACCTTGCTGACGGATGTCGTTTCTTCGGTTTTGGCGGCAGAGTCAAAGGCCAGAAAGTCGTATTTATGCTTAAACAAGAAATAATGGCTTTGGAACCGGGGTACTGGCAGGCCGTCTTTGGTCAGAACAGCTTGTCCGGTTTTGAAGTTGGTTTTGGATTTGAGATTTTTGGTCAGCGGAACAACAAGTACATTGCCGGAGGTCGAGTTAACCGTATTATTGGAAATTATAATGACCGGGCGTTCTTCGTTCTGCTCACAGCCGATATTCTCGCCGAAATTACAAAAGTGAACGGCGCCGCGGGTCATTTTGCGGCTCATTTGTGTCTTCTCGTTATCGATCCAGTGGTGGGCCAGCTCAATCTTGACCGGCTTCCACTTCAAAATGGCCTCTTCCTTCTGCTTCTTAAGTCTTGCGAACCGGTCGCGCTGGACTGGCACGCGTTTAGGTGAATTTACATGTCCTTCTTCGCTCATGGCTCCTCCTGTTTTTCTCTTCTCATTTTCTCTACATATTTTCTCTACACATTGGGTGGTTGGCACGGTCCTTCACAGCGCATGACAGCGCATGGCAGTAAAAAAAGGGAATATGATTATTTGTACACGCAAATGCAGTCATCTTAAACAATCGGGAAGAAAAAAAGTGCGGATGACGGCCGCAGTCTCCCGGCGGAGCCGGCAGCAGAAGTTTGGCCGAATAAAGCAGTAGTTTATTCTGTATACCATAATTTAGGCGGTGAAGCAAGCAGCTTCCCCGCCAGAACACAGGATGCGGAAAAATGCGGAATTTTATAAGCGAAGACTGTACATTTTTTGACAAAAAGGGCGGTAGAGTGCTAATTTATAAGCGTTCCAATTGAATTCCAGGTTCTGCTCCTGGCCGGATCCAGGCAGAGCCCCTGGGCAAGGCTAAAAATTACCGCATTGAATGCCAAAGGTGGATGACGAATTTACTTATGAAATTCTCGAGTGATTCTATTATAACGATGGATGACATCGTCCGCGAGGGCGACCCGATCCTTCGGACTGTAACCAAGCCTGTAAGTATTCCGCCTGCACCGGAAGATCTTGCTGAAATGGACGCGATGCTGCTGTTCCTGAAGAACAGCCAGGATGAGGAAACCGCCAGAAAGTATAAGCTGCGCGCCGGCGTAGGCTTGTCTGCGAATCAGATTGGCCTGGATAAACGGATGTTCGCTGCTTATTTTCTGGACGACTCGGGGAATCCTGTGGAGCTGGGCCTATTCAATCCAAAAATCATCAGCCATTCAGAGTCTATGACCTATCTGCCGGAAAGTGAGGGCTGCCTCTCGGTCGACCGTGCCGTACAGGGATTTGTGCCCCGCTACGAGAAGATTCAGCTCAAAGCATGGGACCGCGAAGGGAAGGAGCTGAAGCTCCGGTTCCGCGGTTTTGCGGCGATCGTAATGCAGCATGAGATGGATCATTTAAACGGAATCATGTTCTATGATCATATTAACAAGGAGAATCCGTATAAGCTTCCAGCTAATGTGCGGATATCGAGCCTGTATTAGAAGCCGCTGACCAAGACCGGAGTTATGTGTGCAAAAGAGGACACGCTTTGCTAAGATGATGACAGCAGCCAAGGCTGCGCAACACCACATTGGAGGATTATCTATGAACAACTCGTCTATCGCATCAATGATTGATCATACGCTTCTTAAGCCGGAGGCCCGCAAAGAGGATATTCTGAAGCTTGCAGCTGAAGCTGCGGAGCACGGATTTGCTTCCGTATGTGTCAACCCGGTTTGGGTAGCAGCAGCGGCAGAAGCGCTGAAGGACAGCCCGAACGTGAAGGTATGTACGGTGATCGGCTTCCCGCTCGGAGCCTCCCATCCTGCAGTCAAGGCCTTTGAAACGGCTCAGGCTGTGAAGGACGGAGCAGGGGAGATCGACATGGTCATCAACATCGGAGCGCTGAAAGACGGAGACGACGAACTCGTGCAGCGTGATATTCACGGTGTAGTTGAGGCTGCCGGCGGCAAGCTGGTCAAGGTCATTATCGAGACCTGTCTGCTTACGAAAGAAGAAATCGAGCGGGCCAGCCGCTTGTCTGTTGCTGCAGGAGCCCATTTTGTGAAGACCTCCACAGGCTTCTCGAAGGGCGGGGCTACGGTTGAGGACGTGGCTCTCATGCGCCAAACCGTTGGTCCGGAGATCGGCGTGAAAGCATCCGGCGGCGTTAGAACAGCCGAAGATGCGCTGGCCATGATTAAAGCGGGAGCTACGCGTCTTGGCACCAGCGGCGGTGTAGCCATCGCTCAGGGCTTGAAGAGCACTACGGATTATTAAAAATAGAATGAGCTCAAAACCTTCGTCCGCCTTTGGACGGAGGTTTTTTGTCTTTAGTGAGATCAAGCCCATTTACTTTGCCGGGCGGCAGTCGTATAATAAAGCCAAAAGTTTCTGCAAGTAAACAAATTTGAACAAATGCAACAATGATTATCATTCTCAATACCATGCTGCTTCGGGAGGCTCCCGGAGCAGCATGTGTCGTTTTAAGGGGATTAAAAATGCTTCTCATTCTCAATAAAGAAGGGACGGATGATCGGTGGAGGCACTTGAGAAGAATGCAATTACGGTGAATGAGGCGCTCGGAGGGCGGGATCCGCGCAGAAAAAGAAAGCTGCCTTTCCTCTCCATGCTCCGGCATGGGGAAATGCTTCAGGCGGCGGGCAGCGGGCTGCTCATGCTGGGAGGCTGGGCAGCCGGGCATTGGTCGTCGCATTGGCTGTCGCTCATCCTCTATGTGATGGCCTACAGTGTGGGCGGCTGGACCAAAGCGAAGGAAGCGGCTGTTACTCTGGTGAAGGAGCGCGACCTTGACGTTAATCTGCTTATGATCGCAGCTGCGGTTGGAGCGGCCGCTATCGGCTACTGGAATGAGGGGGCGATGCTGATCTTCATTTTCGCGCTGAGCGGCGCTCTGGAGTCGTTCGCAAGCGATCAGAGCCGCAAGAGCATCTCGTCGCTGATGGCCATGAGACCCGAGAAGGGGGTCCGCGTGAGCGGAGGCCGAATGGAGTCCGTGCCCGTGAGCGAGCTTGCCGCAGGGGACCTGGTGCTTGTCCGTCCGGGTGAAATCATCCCGGCAGACGGCATTATCCAAAGCGGGTCATCTGCGGTGAACCAGGCCGCTATCACGGGGGAATCCATACCGGCGGACAAGACGGCAGGAGACGAAGTCTATGCCGGCACGCTGAACGGGGAGAACGCTCTGTATGTGGAAGTGTCCGGCCCGGCTGAAGATACTTTATTTGCCAAAATAGTTGCGCTGGTCGAGCAGGCGGAGGAAGCGGTGCCCGCATCCCAGCGGTTTATCGAGAAATTCGAGGGGATTTATGCGCGGACGATCGTCGCGGCGACCCTGCTGCTGATCGTCTTGTGTCCATTCGTCTTCGGATGGACTTGGAATTTATCTTTTTATAAAGCCATGGTCTTTCTGGTTGTCGCGTCGCCGTGCGCATTAGTGGCATCCATTATGCCTGCCATGCTGTCAGCGATTTCAAGCAGCGCCCGCAAAGGCATTCTGTTCAAAGGCAGCATTCATGTGCAGAATCTGGCCGAGACGCGCGTTGTGGCGTTCGACAAAACCGGCACGCTGACGATGGGCAAGCCGGTGGTGACCGATTTGATCGCCAAAGAAGGGGAGGAAGAAGCCCGGCTTCTTCAAATGGCGGCCTCAGCCGAGCAGGGCTCCTCTCATCCGCTGGCCAAGGCGGTAGTGGCAGAGGCTGCCCGGCAGGGAATTGCCCTGCAGCCAATAACGGAGATGAAATCTATCGCCGGCTGGGGTGTAGAGGCGATCATAGGCGGCGCGGAGTGGAGAATCGGCAAGCCGGGCAGTGCGGCTCAGCTGAGCATCGATCATTGTCCGCAAGCAGAGGAAGAGGCCTGGTGGATGGAGCCGGTCCGGAAGCTCGAATCCGAAGGGAAGACGGTATCCGTTATTCTTCGAAATGAGGAGCTTGTAGGCCTGCTTGCGCTGCGGGACGAAGTCAGACCGGCGGCCAAGGCGGCTGTAAGCCGCCTGCATGAGCTGGGAATCAAGGCGGCGATGCTGACCGGCGATAATGAGGCGACAGCAAGGGCAATTGCGGCTGAAGCCGGAATCGACGTGGTGCTGAGCGGCCTGCTGCCGCAGGACAAAGCGAAGCAGATTGAGCGGCTGCGCGGGCAGTACGGCGGAGTAGTGATGGTAGGCGACGGCGTCAATGACGCTCCGGCTCTGGCTGCTGCCAATGTCGGCATCGGGATGGGGGCAGGCAGCGGCGCCGCCCTTGATGCGGCGGATGTCGTTCTGATGAACGATGACATCGGGCGCATTGCCGGAGCCATATCGCTGAGCCGCAGAAGCCTGAGTATTGTGAAGCAGAATATGATTTTTGCGGTGGCAGTGATTACGCTGCTGATTGCAGGCAACTTCGGTATCGGGATTCCGCTTCCGCTTGGTGTGGTAGGACATGAGGGAAGCACCATTCTGGTCATCTTGAACGGACTCCGCTTATTGCGGTACGGCTCTCACTCTTCATGATTTCTTCATTTAACTTTCATAGGATACTCCCGATAGGTATGTTGACTTCAATTTAAAGGTGCCAGATAATATTTTACAGAAGATATGGCAGCTGATTGATTACAATTTAGAATATTGGGGGAACTGAACATGTATAAATCTATTATTATCGGTACCGGCCCTGCCGGCCTTACTGCAGCTATTTATTTGGCCCGCGCCAACATGAAGCCGCTTGTGATCGAGGGGCCTCAGCCGGGCGGACAGCTTACGACGACTACCGAAGTCGAGAACTTCCCTGGTTTTCCGGAAGGCATCATGGGTCCTGATCTGATGGACAACATGCGCCAGCAGGCGGAGCGTTTCGGCGCAGAATTCCGCACAGGCTGGGTCAACAGCGTGGACACCAGCAGCAGACCTTTCAAGCTGCAGGTTGACGGACTGGGCGAGCTGGTCGCCGAGACTTTGATCATCTCCACAGGCGCTACTGCGAAATACCTCGGCATCCCGGGCGAGCAGGATAATGTCGGCCGCGGTGTCAGCACCTGCGCTACGTGCGACGGATTCTTTTTCCGCGGTAAAGAGATTATTGTTGTCGGCGGCGGCGATTCGGCGCTTGAGGAAGCTGGCTTCCTGACCCGTTTCGCCTCCAAAGTGACCCTGGTTCACCGCAGAGACGAGCTCCGCGCCTCCAAGATCATGCAGGACCGCGTCCGCGCCAACGAGAAAGTGGAGTGGGCACTGAACCGCACACCGCTTGAGGTTGTAACGAACGAAGCCGGCGTAACCGGCCTGAAAGTGCTTAACAACGCAACAGGCGAAGAAGAAATCATTGAAGCGAACGGCGTGTTTGTCGCGATCGGCCACCATCCGAACACCGGATTCCTGGGCGGACAGATCACAACGGACGAGAATGGTTATATCGTGGTTAAAGCAGGCACCTCCGAAACGAACGTACCCGGCATCTTCGCCTGCGGCGACGTGCAGGATACCCGCTACCGCCAGGCGATCACAGCAGCAGGCAGCGGATGCATGGCAGCAATCGACGCCGAGAAATTTATCGAAGCGATGGAGCATGAACAAACGGCCGTATTGGGTTAAAATAAGAATAGATCTAATTCAGGTTGAAGGGAGATTTTTAGGAAATGGAAAATGTAATTGTTTATACAAGCACAAACTGCCCGAACTGCAAGCAGGTCAAGAGCTTCCTTGCTGATAAAGGAGTTTCTTACGAGGAGCGCAACATCGAAACGAATGAAGAATACGCCCAGCAGGTATGGGATATGGGCATGCGCGCTGTGCCGGTAACGGTAATCGGCGAACAGAAGATTCTAGGCAACAACAAACTGAAGCTGGAAAAGGCTTTGGCTGAGCTGGCTTAAGACAGTCAATAAGTACGTGAGAGGCTTGCCGGATATTGTCCGGTGAGCCTTTTTTTATTTTACAAAATAAACGCCGGGCTCGACAAAACTAGAACCTCCCGTGCTCAGAAGGCTGTGCTACAATCAGGAGAGAAACGGTACAAGAAGGGAAAGCAAGTTTCTTAGCGAGCATTATTGGGTGATAAGCATCAAGGCGTCAGCTGGTTAAACTAGATGTGGATGCAAAAGGGGAGAAGAGCATGAAGAACCTCCGAAGCCTAATTTGGAAAGCTGCTGTTATCGGTTCCTTAACCCTGGGTGCCTCTCCGGCTGGAGCTGTGGGCAGCACATCCGCCTCGCCGGCGGGTCAAACACAAACAGCGCTTGTTACCGAGCTGCAGGTTGAACAGCAGCTGGCTGCTGTATTAGCGGCCCACAAGAATACGGCGAACTTTAAGTACAAGGGTGATACAAGCAAATTTGAAGCTCTGCTGGATGCTGCGCTGATGAAGGCCTTGGACAAATCGCCTTACATGCGGTATATCCTCGACCGCTATCAGTATGCCTGGAAGGGCAGCAGCGCGCTTGTGAATGTCACCGTATCGTTTACCTACAGGGAGACGACGGAGCAGACGGCATATGTGGACCAGCGGGTCAAGGGCATTCTGGGAACAATCATTACTCCGGCTATGACAAGTGATGAGAAAGTAAAGGCCATCCACGACTGGATCGTGGGGGATTTGAAATATGACGAGAGCCTGCGGAATTATACGGCTTATTCCGGTCTGACAACGGGTGAGGCGGTTTGTCAGGGGTACACCCTGCTGGCCTACAAGCTGTTGTCCGGTGCCGGAATAAAGAGCCTTATTGCGGAGGGGACGGCAAACGGCCAGCCGCATGCCTGGAACCTGGTGTCGCTTGGCGGCCGGTGGTACCATCTGGATACGACCTGGGATGACCCGGTGGGGCAGAAGGCAGGCGCACCCATCAGCTATGACTATTACTTGCTGTCTGACTCCGAGATAAAGAAGGATCACAGCTGGACCAAAGCCTATCCGGCGGCGGGAGTAACTTACAGGACGGCACTGTCCGGCCTTAAACGATCCGATCCGGCCCATGCGGCTGTTTACAGGGCGCTGGAGCAGGAGCTGGGCTACACGCTCTATGAGGAAGGACAGAGTGTTTCCGGCAGCGCAGGATTAATAACCAAGGCGAAAGAGGCCATCAAGGCCGGCAAGTCAGAGGCTACGGTCCGGTATTCCGGCCAGGAGACGCAGCTGGTCAAAGATTTGGGGAAATTATACACCCTGAACATCCAGAATATTACGTACTATGCAGAACCGCTGAATGGAACGAAGGATCTGAAGGTAACCATTGCCTGGCAGAATTAATTCTTTCAAATCGGTCTGCCAAAAAGAAGGAAGACGTGCCGCACGGCTGAGCTGTGCGGCACGTCTTCTTAATTTTTTATCAGCTGCGCTCCCGTTTCGCCATCTGCTGCCAGACCGTGCCGGCGGCTTCCTCGCCGGCTTCAATCCGCTCGAGCGCCATGCGGGCCTGCAGGCTGACCTCGAACTCGGGGTCCTGAGCCGCTTCAAGCAGCGCATCGCGGGCACTGTCGGTTCCGACTTCGTACAGGAACCGGGCGGCGCGCCAGCGGACAAGCTTGCTCTTGTCGCGCAGGGTCTCGATCATCGGTCCGGTAGCGGCGGGATCGCCAATATCGGACAGGGTGTCGCCGGCGGTTCTGCGCACGGCGGCTGAGGCGTCCTTGAGCGCCTGGTACAGCAGCTCCATCGCTTCCGGCGTCCGCAGGTCGCCGAGATACACAACCGCGAGGCGCCGGACCTGCATCTGCGGATCCTTCAGCGCTTTGGCCAGCAGCGGCAGCGCGCTTTCGTCCGGCTGCAGGCCGTCAAGCGCGGCATAGCGGATGTGCCAGTCCTCATGGCTCATCCGCTCGCTGGCCTCCTGCAGGCTGAAGCTGCGGCGTTCTTCGACGAATTCGCCCTGCTTCTGGCCGTGGGCAATCGCCTGCTTCACAATATCCGCCAGACGCTCCGGCGGATAGGCGGCTTCCAGCTCCTGCTCCACTTCGCGGGCGATGTCCGGCAGCTCGCCGTACCGCACGCCGTAATCCGTCAGCTTGCGCTCCTTGATCAGCGTGGCGCTGGCAACCTCCGTTATGGCGTTGACGAAACGCTCGGATAGGGCGATCCGTTCCTCCTCGCCCCGGGCTTTAACCCGGATCTGCATCGGAATGCCGCGGAAGAACTGCACGAACACTTCTGCTTCGCCGAAGTGGCCGGCGGCCGCCTCCGGATCCTCCGGCGACCAGGCGGACTCTACGCCTTTCTGGCCGAACTGCTCCTGTACGGCGGCAAGGATGGCCTGCCAGTCCGCGCTGCCGATCCGGTCCAGGGCGATAAAATCAGCCGTATGGAACACGCTTTTTACACCGGGAATATGAAGCAGGTTTACAATAAAAGGCGGTGCGGAGCGCTCATTGCCGGCTGTATATGTTTTTCGGATACCAGGCTCCAATGTTTCGTCCAGATGAAGCTTCATCGTGTTGGGGCTTGGCGTCGGTTCGATAAAGGTAATTCTCATATGAGTTCACTTCCTTCCTTAGGTCATCTTTATTTTACAACAAGTAAGGGGGAAGTCCCAAGCGTGCCGGAAATGCTGCATCGGAATGG
This sequence comes from Paenibacillus pinistramenti, assembly GCF_005869875.1. Lineage (GTDB taxonomy): Bacteria > Bacillota > Bacilli > Paenibacillales > Paenibacillaceae > Fontibacillus > Fontibacillus pinistramenti. The sequence goes on along the minus strand of NZ_VAWG01000006.1, from coordinate 42,924 downwards.
AAGCTGCAAATGAAGGGGACCAGTTTGGAAACCGCCTTGTTATTGGTTAAAATAATTGAAGAATGATTTAAGCGAAGGAGGAGACCTTTTTATGGCTAGAGACCGGTACAGCAACATGAATAATGTGAGCACCGACAAGACGCTCAAGCAGTTTCGACAATGGCGGGAAGAACGCCGGAGCAAGAAAAAGGACTACTCCTTTGTAATCCCGAATATGCAGCCGGACCTGGAGTTCCTGCGCAGTAACCGTACAGAGCCTACTTTAACGTGGATCGGGCATTCCACTTTTTTTATTCAATATGAAGGTGTAAATATCGTAACGGACCCGGTCTGGGCGCCCCGAATGGGCTTTCAGCGCCGCCTCGGTTCGCCGGGCGTGCCGATCTCGGACGTTCCGGAGGTTGACCTGATTCTGATTTCGCATTCCCACTATGACCACATGCATGTCTCTTCGATCCGCCGGCTTTATGGGCCGAATACGGAGCTCATTGTGCCTTCCGGGCTGAAACGGAAGATGGAGCGGAAGGGCTTCCGGCGCTGCCGGGAAATGAGCTGGTGGGAACGACTGTCCGTGAAGGGGTTTGAACTGTCTTTTGTCCCTTCGCAGCATTGGACGCGGCGGACACCGTTTGACACCAACTCCTCGCATTGGGGCGGGTTTGTGCTGGAGCCGGGGCCAAACCGGAAGGCTGCGCAGCCGCCGGTCATTTATTTTGCGGGGGACAGCGGTTATTTTGCAGGCTTCAAAGAAATCGGCAGCCGCTTTAACATTGATGTAGCTCTCATTCCGATCGGCGCTTACGAGCCGGAATGGTTTATGACGCCGCAGCATACGACACCTGAAGAAGGCGTTCAGGCCTTTCTGGATGTACAAGCGAAGATGATGGTGCCGATGCATTATGGGACTTTCCGGCTAGCGGATGATACAGCGAGAGAAGCGCTCGACCGCTTGGAGCAGGACCGTCTGAAGAGAGGGCTTTCGGAAGAACAGATCCGGGTCGTCATTCACGGCGAGACTTTGCGGCTATAGTCCGGCTGAAACTTTATCTCCTAATCCTAGGAAAAGGGTTCGAATGCGGCGATTGGTATGCTATAATATTGAGTCAGCAGTGTGAATAATGATAAAGGACGGTAATCGAATCCATGATAAGTACAAGTGGTGTAACGCTCCGCTACGGAAAACGGGCACTTTTTGAAGATGTGAATATAAAATTTACAGCCGGCAACTGCTATGGTTTGATCGGCGCAAACGGTGCGGGCAAATCGACCTTTCTGAAAATATTGTCCGGCGAAATTGAAGCCAACAGCGGCGATGTGTTTATGACGCCGGGCGAACGTATGGCAGTATTGAAGCAGAACCATTACGAATATGATGATTTTCCAGTGCTTGAAACGGTTATTATGGGCCATGACCGTCTTTACAGCGTAATGAAAGAAAAGGATGCCTTGTACGCTAAAGCGGACTTTTCCGAAGAAGACGGCATGCGTGCAGGTGAACTAGAAGGCGAATTCGCGGAAATGGACGGCTGGAATGCGGAGTCCGATGCGGCTTCCCTGCTGATCGGCCTCGGTATTGCGCGTGATCTTCACGACAAACAAATGCGTGAGTTGAGCGGTAACGAGAAGGTCCGCGTCCTGCTTGCCCAGGCTTTGTTCGGTACTCCGAACAACCTGCTGCTTGACGAACCTACGAACCATCTGGATATGGAATCCATCGCTTGGCTGGAGAACTTCTTGATGGATTATGAAGGCACTGTTATCGTGGTATCCCACGACCGTCACTTCCTGAACAAAGTTTGTACGCATATCGCGGACATCGACTTCGGCAAAATCCAGCTGTACGTCGGCAACTACGACTTCTGGTATGAATCCAGCCAGCTGGCACTCAAGCTAACCCGTGAATCGAACAAGAAGAAGGAAGAGAAGATCAAAGAGCTGCAGGCGTTTATTCAACGTTTCTCCGCGAACGCTTCGAAATCGAAGCAGGCGACTTCCCGTAAGAAGCAGCTCGACAAGATTACGCTTGAGGACATCCGTCCTTCCAACCGGAAATATCCGTTCCTGCACTTTAAGGCAGAACGTGAAGCCGGCAAGCAGCTGCTCACTGTTGAAGGCCTGACGAAAAGCCTGGAAGGCGAACAGGTGCTCAGCAACGTGAACATTGTGGTTAACAAAGGCGACAAAATTGCGTTTGTTGGACCAAACGGGTTCGCTAAAACGACACTTTACCAAACGATCATGGGCGAGCTGGAGCCGGACGCGGGATCTTACAGCTGGGGCGTAACGACTTCCCAGGCTTATTTCCCGAAAGACAACTCCGCTTATTTCGACGGTGTGGACTTGAACCTTGTGGAATGGCTGCGCCAATACTCCAATGACCAGGACGAAACCTTCCTGCGCGGCTTCCTTGGACGGATGTTGTTCGCAGGCGAAGAAGCGCTGAAGAAAGCAAGCGTGCTGTCCGGGGGCGAGAAGGTCCGCTGTATGCTGGCGAAGATGATGCTCAACGGCGCGAACGTCCTGATCTTCGATGAGCCTACGAACCACTTGGACCTCGAATCCATTACGGCGCTGAACAACGGTCTCATCGACTTTGACGGCACGATTCTGTTTACGTCGCATGACCATCAGTTCGTGCAGACGATCGCCAACCGCATCATTGAAATTACGCCGAATGGCGTGATCGACCGCGTGATGAGCTATGACGAATATCTCGAAAACGAAGAGATCCAGAACCTGCGCAAGGAGCTGTATCCCGCTGAGATGATTGAGAAATAAAGATGATTGAGAAATAAAGATAAATCGCAGGGCAATCGGAATCCTATTCCTGCTCCCTGCATCCCAAACAAACAAGCAGGCCGCGTTCGCGGCCTGCTTTTGTTTGTCCTGCTCTTATGATCCGCCTGTCCGGCGGCGCTGGTTGTTCGGCTTTTTGTTGTTCTGGCTTCGCAGCGTCTTTGTCGCTTGATTTCCGGGTGCAGAGGAATTCTTGCCGCCGCCGGCCTGCTGCTGTTTCTTCTGCTCCAGCTTTTGGCGGATCGCTTCAGCCAGATCAATCTTCTTGGGCTGATTGTTCTCATTTTCGCTCATGTCTTTCATCTCCTTGGATCAGAGGCTGTCCTTATTTTATACGTTTTTAAATCGGCGAACAATGGGATGCTGCAAAAGATTGTTCCGACGGGACAGGCTGGCTTCCGCTTGCGGGAAGGGGGCTGTGTTATTTTTGTGAAATATTCAGAAAAAGGCTCCGGATCTTGCACGAGTGCAACTTTGGTAATTGTAACCTCATCTGGATAATCTGCCAATAATCGTGACTATTGGATTATAAAAACTAGCAAAACGAGTAGTTCTAAAGTACCGGTGTGCTAAGAATTGCTAATTTGGACTCATAGGCTCCTAAGAGCGCGGCTGTCTATAATGGTGGCAAGCTAAAGTAAGGATACAAGCTTTCCTATTCGTCTCTTAAAGCTAAATAAACCATATGAAGCACAACAGGAGGAGCTACAGATGAGAGTCACCAAATGGACAGCAGCAGCTTTATTGGGAGCAGCGGTATTGGCCGGCCTGCCGGCTTTGCCAGCATCGCCTATTCATGCGGCCGAGGTACAGAGCCAGGTTTATACAGGAGTTGTGGTAAAAGGGGTAAATTTACGTTCACAGCCGTCTACTTCAGGAAGCATTATCACCATGCTCAAGACAGGGGAAACACTGACGAATGTCACGGCAAGCGGAAGTTACTGGTACAAGGTAACGACTTCTTCCGGTGTAACGGGATATGTCAGTTCTTCATCTGCTTACATACAAGTTACGCCTGTTACAAGCACGAGCAGCCAGTCTAGTTCGGCTGCAACCGGGCTCATCGTTTCAGGAGTCAATCTCCGCAGCGAGCCCTCTACGTCCAGCAGCGTTATCCGGCTTGTGAAGAAAGGGGAGACCGTTCAGGTTCTTGAAGCCCCTAACAGCTATTGGTACAAGATCAAGACTTCGGATGGACAAACCGGTTATATCAGCTCATCCTCCAAGTACGTAGAGGTGCAGGGCCAAGTTCCTAGCAGCAGCGGCAGCGTCAGTGGCAGCACAGGCGGCACCAGCAGCTCTAATAGCAGCGTGGGAAGCACGGCTAGCCGTGACCAGCTGATCCAGAAAGTCTTTGAAGTCGGCCGGAGCTATCTTGGAACCCCGTATCAGTACGGATCCGACCGCAGCACCACCGCCACGTTTGACTGTTCAGATTTTACGAGAACCGCTTACCGTGAAGCGACAGGAGTCATTTTGCCGGCAGATTCTCGCCAGCAGGGAGACTGGGTAAAGGCGAACAGTACAGCAGTTTATGATATAAACAGCCTGAAGCCGGGGGATCTGATGTTCTTTATGGATTATCTGGGATCCACGGATGCAGCCTATGCAGGCGTTGACAAGACCCAGGCACGGATTTCTCACGTAGCCATCTATATGGGCAACGGCCAAATCCTGCATACTTATTCCGTCAGCTCAGGCGGCGTCCGAATCGATACTTTGTCCACATCCTGGAAGAGACGGTTCCTGTTCGGAGGCAGCGTATTGTAACAGCTGGTTGTTACCGCGTGATCGCGGGCGATCATGCATAAAACAAAAAACGGATCTTCTCTTGCGAGAGGATCCGTTTTTGTGTACGGCATTCATTGTACAGAAGAGTCCGGGAGTCCGGTCTTCCAGCTTGCTTGCTACCTATGCAGTCTTTGCTATGATATTATGGATAAGCGATGTAGCCCGGAGCATACACCCATGCTTTTCCGAGCCAAGTGTAAATTTCTACCCAGTCTCCTACCATATTGCCGGTTGGCGTTACGGTTTGCGGAGCCAGAGCGCTCCATGCTTTGCCTTGAGGAACATCGTAGAAATAAGTAACTTCAGTCAGCTCCAGCGGGGCCGGGGCAACGGTAATCAGTTCTGGAACAATAATAGGCTCCATCATGGATCCTTCGTATGTAGTGCCAGTTGCAGTAGTTGTGGATACGACTTCACCAGTAACAACACTGCTGTCTGCTGCGGAAGCAGCGGATGCCAAGGCTGCAGTTAAAGCAAAGGAAGCTGTGATTGCCGCGATTTTTTTCATAAATAAGTTCCTCCTCTATTTAAATTAAATTTTGTGTCGCTCGCATTTATTTAATAACCACGGTAATAGGACTAGAATCATAGTTTGAGAAAAATATGCCAATTAAGGAAGCTAATCTTCCTATTGGCGGTCCTGGAAGGAGGCTGTAATGCGCAAGAAACGCTGGATAATCGGAATTCCGCTTCTTCTCGCGGTTGTTCTGGCTGCTGCTGTTGCTGGGTTCATTTCTTATATCAGGCCAACCCATGAGCTCAGCCTCAGTTATGAAGAAATAGACTGGGAGGGCAAGCTTCTGGGTATTGTCCAGTCCGGGGAAACGGCTTTGACACTGAGCGAAGAGGAAATCAACAATCTGTGCAAGAAGGGGCTGGCGGAGCGTGCGGCTGAGGAGGGGGTGTCGTACACGATCGAGGGAGCCGATTTTCATTTGAACGGGAACCAGCTTTCGGCTGACGCCATTGTAAAATGGGGACCAGTCCGCGGGGAAGGCACCGCCTACTTCGCGCTGTCCTTTGAAAACGGCAGACTGATTATGACGCCTCAATCGGTCAAGATCCGGAACCATGCTTTCTCCCCGTCCTTATTCAAGCTCAAGACGATTCAGATTGACCCCGGCCAGTATCTGCCTGAGCTCGTACAGATTACGAAGATCAGCTTTGGCGAGCACGAGATGAAGATCGGATTCTCCATTGATTGGATGCTGCTTCCCGGTCTGCTGAAGTAATTGAAAGGACTGAAAGGACTGAAATGGCTGAAATGGCTGAGTTCGGCTTAAATACTGGAACTGAAATGTTATAACTGAAACGCTAAAACTGAAATGTTGAACCAAAAAAGGAGGACCCGTGCGGGTCCTCCTTTTTCTGCAGCTGCTTTAGTTATATAGACTGAACTTCGTCCTGATCCGGCTGCTTTAGCTACATAGAGCTTCTTCGTCCCCGTCCGACAAAGAGCGAGATAACGAAGAGGATAAGAAACAGGAAGAACAAGACTTTGGCAACAACGGCAGCTGCGGCCACAATAATATGGAAGAATCCGAAGATGCCGGCAATTAAAGCAACTACAAGAAAGATAAGCGCCCATTTCAACATGAAAACCAACCTTCTTTCATAAGTAAATGTTAGAGCTCCAGGCATCACCCGGCATCCGGCATGTCATTCTTTCCGTTCAGGTACCATTTGGGGAAGGGATGATCTGCCGGGCGCCGTCCCGATGGGGCGGTTAACCAAGAGCCTTTGTAGCCACCATTAACCGGAGGCCGGGGGGATGAATCAGGAGCGGAAAGACCAGTTTTTACCTGTCACTCGGCCTTGTTTCGGGCGAAAAACGATAGGGTAACTAAGAACTAACTCAATCATCACAGAAAGCGAGGAAACGCTATGTCACTTATTTGGCAGCTCAGTGTGGCACTGATTGCAGTGGCTTTTACAGGCCTTGTAATCTATTTGATTAAAACCTTAAAGGCAGCCGAGAAATCGCTCGACAAAACTTCGCAGACGCTGCAGGAGGTTCAGAAGACAATTGACGAGCTGGGATATGAAGTCAAGCATGTGCTCCGCCATGCAAACGGCATTACGGAGGACGTTCAGAACAAAATGAAGCAGATTGATCCTGTACTGGATACCGTTAAAAATGTCGGCGATGTGCTGAGCGAGGTCTCACTTGCTGCTAAGCAGGTGTCCACGACCTTGATCGAACGCTTTAAGAAATCGGCGGATCAGCCCGAGCATACCCCATCTGCTGCTAAAGCAGCGGTTCAGACACCATCGGACCGGACGATTAATGCCTACGCTGCGTCGCATCCGCAGCGCTCTCATGGAGGCTGGATGAAATGGGTCGACGTTGCAGCCGGACTGTGGCAGAAGTACCGTGCTTAAGAAGCCTGAGAAAGGATGATTATATATGCTGAGTTTATGGACCTTAATGCTGACCCTGCTGAGTTCGTCTTCGAGTTTGCCGGGAGTTCCCGGTACAGCAGTGGAATCTGCAGCACCAGCACCCGGAATTTCCCTGACGGCAAGCAGCCAGCAAGCCGGTCACTGGACTCAGCCTTTTCAGGCTTTGGAGCTTCAAACCCGCAGGCCGGAGGAACTTCGGCTTGCCTCTCTTCAAACCTTGAACGGAGTCGCGCTGGATTGGAGCTCACGAGAGCTTGTTGCAGCTATGGGCGAACCAGTCAGAATCACTTACGACTCTATTACGGGCTATACCGAATATCACTATCCGGAGGTTACGGCCGGGCTGTATGACGATACTGTCTATTATGTTCATGCGGACAAGCTTCAAGGCGGAATTCATGTGAACGGACAGTTTATTCCCCTGACCCGCAAGGGACTGGACTTGTTCTTAGGCAATCCATCCAGCCGGGCAGAAGACGGGGAGGTTTACAGCCGTGAGGAGAAGGTGCTCAAGGTTTATACCAGCCAGGATGGGAACCGGACCGGAGCAGATTTATTTGATGAGATCATTTCCTGACCGCAAGGGTCAACAGGTAATGGTCAAAAAAATAATGCTCAAAAAAATAATGGACAAAAAAATAATGGTCAAAAAATATTATTAACCTGTTTCAATTGCTTTGTAACAGGTTAATAATTGACGGGTCAGTCACTAATGATGATTCTGTCGATCCTGTCAACGAAAGCAACGATAATATAGGAGAGGATGAGTATCATGAGCTCAATGAATAATACACAAGCTTATGCCAAAGTCGTTCCAAATGGTGTGCAGGCGGTTCAGGAAGTCGAGGAGCTGCGCCGGACAGGCTACAGTGACGATCAGATCTTTGTGCTTGCCCACGAGGAAAGCCGTACGGACCGGATTGCCGAAACGGCAGCCGCATCCGAAATCGGGATGAAGGAAGAAGGCATGATGGACACGGTAGCCAATTTGTTCCGTTCGCGCGGCGACGAACTCCGGGCGAAAATAACCTCCCTTGGCTTTACCGATCACGAAGCAGATTTCTATGAGAAAGAGCTGGATCTAGGGAAAGTGCTGGTTATTGCCAAGCAGAAATCCTGACTGATAAAATTTAAAATACAGCATATTCAGACAGCATCAGAGCTTGTTCGGCTGTCATTCAAGTTCAGATTATAGATAAGGAATGGGAGTAATGTGCTTCCATTCCTTATCTATGTTTTGGATTCTTTTGATAAATGTTACATTAAAGGATAGGTTAGGTATAAAATAAACGAATAAGCAGGCATTAATGATATAGTTAGATTAATCGCCTTCGATGGACAGCTAGCTTTCAAATGGTTAAAGGAGAGGTATATGAGAATCTTAATCGTAGACGACAATCCAACTAACTTGATCATCATTCGTGAAATCTTGAAGAAAGAGAACTACCGCAATATCACTTCCGTATCCTCCGCACGTGAAATGCTCCAGGAGCTCCGGGTCGGCGAAGAACCGTCCGCCCAGCAGTTTGCCTCCACCCAGATTGATCTGATTCTGCTTGATATGATGATGCCGGAAATGGATGGGATTGAAGCCTGCCGGATCGTTCAGGAGCATGAGCATTTAAAGGATATTCCGATCATTATGGTTACAGCTGTCGGCGATTCCAAGAAGCTGGCCGAAGCGCTGGATGCCGGAGCGGTTGATTACGTCACTAAGCCGATTAACAAGGTCGAGCTGATGGCGCGTATTCGGCTTGCGCTGCGGCTGAAGCAGGAGAAAGACTGGCATAAGGAAAGAGATCAGCGGATTCAAGAGGAGCTGAAGCTGGCGGCTCTGGTGCAGAATGCCGTCCTGAGCGCCCCTTTGGACGAGGAGCGTTTTGCTATTGAAGCCCTTTATAAGCCTTCCTTTGAGCTGGCCGGTGACTTGTATGCCTGGTATCCGCTGGGCGAAGGACGTTATGGAATCATTTTGCTGGACATGATGGGACATGGCATTTCATCTTCCTTGTTCTGCATGTTCATCGCTTCTGTGCTCAAAGATACGGTCAACACCTATGTCGATCCGGAAAAAGTCATTCAGGAGCTGAACCGGCGCTTCAGCCAGCTGCATATCGAGAAGAGCCTTGTGCAGTATTACTTCACCGCGATCTATATGGTGGTGGATACGAAATTCAAGCGGATCGATTACGTCAATGCGGGACATCCGCCCGGCCTCTTTTTCCATGAAGACGGAACGATTGAGCATTTGACGACGGTCTGCGCTCCGGTTGGGCTGTTCGACAAAATCGAAGTGACGCCGCGGACCTTGTCTTACAAGGGAGAGGGGCATATCGTGCTGTATACGGACGGTCTGCTTGAGGCGGTGGAAGGCGATCAGGATACCCAGCTTGCCTATTTGACCAGCCAGCTTGCAGGCAGTCACCGGATGAACCGGGAGAACATTTCGCGGCTCTTCTTTGACGACAATCTGGAGCAGGAGCGGGATGACGACAAATGCCTGGTTTGGATATCTTTAAAGAAAGGGGAATCTGCCAATGAAAATTAGATCCAAGCTGCTCTTGGGCTTCGGCGCGCTGATGATTATTCTGCTTGCGCTTACTTCTGTCAGCTACGACCGAATGAAATATATGAATGACAAACTGGATCAGGTTTATCACGAACGTTATTTGAAGGTGCGTTATTCAGCCAATATACGGACGTCGGTTAATGAAACTACGAAGGACATGGCCAATCTGCTTCTGGACCCGTCCATTTCGGTCAGCGAGTCCCAGTCTGAGGTCGAACGTTACCTGAAAAATGCGATTCAGTATTTCACTTTACTGAAACAGACGGCACTGGATACAGATGAGCAGACGCTGCTCCAGAAGGCCGAGAACGATTTGAACAGCTATTCCGATTATATTGACAAGCAGTTTGCGATCCTGAACCAGGGCGATTACAACAATGCCAAGGCGTATAAGAATTCGGCAGGCAACCCTTTGCAGAACAGTCTGATTCAAAATCTGATTTCGTTATCGACCTATCAGGATTCGAAGATTGATGTAGAGATCAAGGATGCCAACGAGGCTTACCGGCGCTCGCTGCAAATGTCGGTGGGCGTTATGACGGCAGGTCTGCTGCTGGCTTTGGGAATCATTTTATGGGTGCTTCCAAGTATCACCAAAGGTCTTAATACCGTCTCCATGATGATTACCAGCTTTGGCAAAGGCAAATTCAAAGCGATTCGCCGGATGCGGGTGCTGACAACCGACGAAATTGGGAATGTCGCCAGGGTATTCCAGCAGATGGCGGAAGATTTGGATGCGAAGCAGGAACTGGAGCGGCAGTATACCCAGTCCCAGAAGGATCAGGCGTGGATCAGCTCGAATCTCGCCCGGATTACTGACCTCTTCCACGGCGTTAATTCCCTGGAACAGGTTTCGCAGATGTTTATCAGTGAATTTACACCGCTCCTGGGCGGGACATTCGGAGCGCTTTATATCCGCAGTGAAGGGGATAACCCCAATGAACTGCTTCTGGCAGGCGCCTATGGCATGGATGAAGATTCCCGGCCGCGCAAGACATTCAAGATCGGCGAGGGTCTGGTCGGCCAATGTGCGGCTGACCGGAAGCCGATTGTGCTGAATCAGGTGCCGGAGGGGTATGTATCCATTCGTTCGGCTACAGGGGCCAGCGAGCCGCATGTCGTGATGATTCATCCCGTCCTATTTGAAGATGAGCTGCTGGGCGTGCTGGAAATTGCCAGCCTTGATCATTTTACGTCGCTTGAAGAGCAGCTGCTGGCTGAGCTGCTGAACAATCTGGGAATTATTCTGAACAATATTTCCGGACGCCTGCGCATTGAAGAGCTTCTGCGGGAGTCCCAGGCGCTTACGGAAGAGCTGCAGGTGCAGTCGGAAGAGCTGCAAAGCCAGCAGGAAGAACTGCGCCGCTCCAATGAAAATCTGGAGAAGCAGGCGAGTGCGCTTAGACGCTCCGAGGACCAGCTGCAGCGCCAGCAGGAAGAGCTGGAGCATTTTAATACAGAGCTTGTAGCCAAGACGCGTGCGCTAGAAGAACAGGTGCATGAAGTCGAAGAGAAGAACCAGGAGATTGAGAAGACGAAGAACCAGCTTGAAGAACAGGCCATGCAGCTGACTCTTGCGAGCAAGTACAAATCGGAGTTCCTGGCCAATATGTCGCATGAGCTGCGGACTCCATTGAACAGCCTGCTGATTCTGTCGCAGCTGCTCTCCGAGAATAAGGATCAGAACCTGACCGATAAACAGATCGAGTATGCACAGACGATCTATATGTCGGGCTCGGATCTGCTGAAGATGATCGACGAAATCCTGGATCTGTCCAAGGTGGATGCCGGCAAGATGGAGATCAACCGCGAGCTGGTCAGCCTGCAGGAGCTGGAGAAATTCGTCATTCAGAATTTCGGGCCTGTAGCCCAGAAGAAGCAGGTTGCCCTTGAGGTGAATATTGCTCCGGGTCTGCCGGAACGAGTAATGTCGGACGGGCACCGGCTGAAGCAGATTTTGCGGAATCTGCTGTCTAATGCATTCAAGTTCACCAATGAAGGTTCAGTCAGCTTCACGATTGCTGAAGCGGACAAGCGTGAGCTTCCGGCTTATCTGGATTCATCGGCGGACTACCTGGCTCTTTCGGTCAAAGATACAGGTATCGGAATTCCGCAGGACAAGACCGATCTGATCTTTGAAGCGTTCCAGCAGGTAGACGGTACAACCAGCCGGCAGTATGGCGGCACCGGCCTGGGCTTGTCCATCAGCCGGGGGCTTGCAGGCCTTCTCGGCGGAGGAATCGGACTCCAGACGGCAGTGGGCAAAGGCAGCGCCTTTACCATGTATCTGCCGAAGACGGTGGATGACGGGAAGCCGAAGCTTAGCGAGACCTACGCGGAGGCTGCGGCGGCCAACGAAGAGCCGGCCCAGCTGCTGGCAGTGAGCTCTCCGCCTGCTGCCGTGAAGCAGGCGCCGCCTGTACTGGTGCAGCAGCCGATTGATGATGACCGGGAGCAGATCGGCCCTAAGGACCGGGTGCTGCTGGTCATCGAGGACGACGTGCATTTTGCCAAAATCTTGGTCGATATGGCCAGAAACTATGGCTATAAAGTATTAACAGCGATGCAGGGGGATGTCGGCCTGCACATGGCCCGCAGCTATCTGCCTGACGCGATTATTCTGGATATTCAGCTGCCGGTTATGGACGGCTGGTCCATTCTGAACGAGCTGAAGGGCAGTGCGGAGACCCGCCACATACCGGTTCATGTCATTTCGGTTGCGGACGATGTCAAGCACGGCCTCATGATGGGGGCGATTGCGTTCCTCAAGAAGCCGTCAAGCCGGGAAGACCTGGAGGATGCTTTCTCTCATATCGAGACTTATATGGAGAAGAGCCTCAAGCATCTTCTGGTCGTCGAGGACGACGAAATACAGCGGCGGGCGATCATTGAGCTGATTGGCCACGATGATGTAGTAATCAAGGCTGTATCAACCGGCAGGGAAGCGCTTGAGGAGCTGCGCAGCCAGCATTACGACTGCATGGTGCTGGATCTGATGCTGACAGATATGACCGGCTTCCATCTGCTGGATCAAATCCGGGACGATGAAGAGCTGAATGATCTGCCGATCATTATTTATACCGGTAAAGAGCTGGACAAGCAGGAAGAGACGCGGCTGCGCAAATATGCCGAATCCATCATCATTAAAGACGTGAAATCACCGGAGCGGCTGCTTGATGAAACAACCCTGTTCCTGCACCGGGTCGAAGCCAACCTGCCGGAAGAGAAACGCCGTATTTTACGCCAGCTGCACAATAAGGAAACGCTGTTCGAAGGCAAGAAGATTCTGCTCGTCGACGATGATGTGCGCAACGTCTTTGCGCTCTCAAGCGTACTGGAAGGCTACCGGATGGAGGTTGTCTTTGCGGAGAACGGACGGGAAGCCATTGAACTGCTTGAAGAGCACCGCGACTTCGACCTCATTCTGATGGACATGATGATGCCGGAAATGGACGGCTATGAGGCGATGCGGCGGATCCGGGCCATGGAGGAGTTTGAGAAGCTTCCAATTATAGCGCTGACCGCCAAAGCGATGAAGGAAGACCGTGTCAAATGTATCGAAGCAGGGGCGTCTGATTACATGAAGAAACCGATCCAAACCGATCAATTGCTGTCCTTGATGCGGGTCTGGCTGTATTCGTAAGGCTGGAATGAGGGTAATAAATGTTAATGGATGAAGATTAATAAAGATTAATGCAGGTTAATGCAGGTTAAGGATAAGAATAGGCAAGTTTAAGAGGGAATTGAGGTTAACGATAAGATGACATCCAAAGATCCCAGCATTGAAGATTTGGAATTAGCGTTCTCAGATACAGCGGAAATGGATGAACGCGAGGAAATAGAGATCAAGCTGCTGCTGGAGGGCGTACACCGTTTGTACGGCTATGATTTTCGGAACTATGCGGTTCCCTCTCTAAAGAGAAGAATATGGCATTCCGTTCACAGCGAGAATCTCCGTACAATTTCCGGGCTGCAGGAGAAAGTCCTCCACGACCGGGATACGTTCGACCGGCTGGTTCACAACCTGTCGATACCCGTAACGGAGATGTTCAGGGACCCTTCCCTGTTCAAGACCTTCCGCGAGAAGGTGATTCCGATCCTGCGGACCTATCCGTATATCCGGATTTGGCATGCAGGCTGTTCTACAGGTGAAGAGGTTTATTCGATGGCCATTATGCTGCATGAGGAAGGCCTGTATGACAAGGCCCGAATTTACGCCACGGATATGAATGCAAGGTCGCTTGAGCAGGCTAAGGAAGGGATTTACGGCATTCAGAAGATGAAGCTGTATACCAAAAATTATATCGAAGCGGGAGGCACGCACTCCTTCTCCGAATACTATACGGCCCGATACAACTCGGTGAAGTTTCATCCGTTTCTTCAGAAAAATATGATTTTTGCCGAGCATAATCTGGCGACAGACCGGTCATTTAATGAATTTAACGTCATTTTTTGCCGGAATGTCATGATTTATTTTAACGAAACACTTAGAAACCGGGTGCACGAGCTGTTCTATGAAAGCTTAAGCCGTTTCGGCGTGCTGGTTCTGGGGTCAAAGGAATCGATTCATTTCACAGACTATTCGAATTGCTTTGAACCGCTTGACCGGGTAGAGAAGATTTACCGCAAAATCAAATGATTTCTAAGGACGGCAAGGATGGCGCAGGACGATGTTCGGCAATTCGTTTCTGCCTAATCTGCGGGAGGGTGCCGGCTTTGGTTAGGAGGATCACATGGGGGTAGAAGAACCAATTCACATACTGCTTGTAGATGACCATCCGGAGAATTTGCTTGCACTGGAAGCCGTACTTGACAGCGAAGAATATCATCTTGTGAAAGCAACCTCCGGAGAAGAGGCGCTTCGATGTCTATTAAAGGACGAGTTTGCCGTTATCGTGCTGGATGTGCAGATGCCGGGAATGGACGGTATTGAAACGGCCAAGCTGATCAAGGCGAGAGACAAAACAAAGGATATTCCTATTATTTTTATATCGGCCAACAGCAAACAGGCGGAGCATCTCTTCGCCGGTTATTCGGCCGGAGCGATCGACTACATGGTCAAACCGTTCATCCCGCAGATCCTGAAGTCCAAAATAGACGGTTTCGTCAGTATGTTCAAAACCAATCAGAAGCTCAAGTCCCAAACCATGCTGCTTCATCAGAAGACAAAGGAACTGGTGCAAATCAACCGCGAGCTGGTGGAAGCGAAGGAAGCGGCTGAGATTGCCGCCAAAGCGAAGACGGAGTTCCTGGCCATGATGAGTCATGAGATCCGCACTCCCATGAATGGAGTCATCGGAATGATCGACCTGCTGATGGAGACGGATTTAAGGGAAGAGCAGAAGGAATACACGGAGATTATACGCAACAGCGCCGATACGTTAATTTCTGTCATTAATGATATTTTAGACTTTACTAAAATGGAATCTGGTAAAATGGAGTTAGAAGAAAGCCCCTTCGAGCTCCGCTCTACGGTTCAGGAGGTCTTTAACCTGTTCTCGGTAGAGGCCGGGCGCAAGCAGCTTGAACTGGTTTATTTCATTGAAGACAGCCTCCCGTGTGTGCTGTATGGCGACCGGGGAAGGCTGAGACAGGTTCTGATCAACCTGATATCCAATGCGGTGAAATTTACCGATCAGGGCGGCATATACGTCGTAGTGCTGCCCAAGGAAGAGAGAAATGGAGATATTACGCTGGAATTCACAGTCAAGGATACGGGAATAGGGATTGCGCCGGAGAAGCGCGAGCGGCTGTTCGAGCCGTTCTCTCAGCTGGATTCCTCGATGTCACGCAAGTACGGCGGTACGGGGCTTGGCCTTGCGATCTGCCGGACGCTTGTGCAGATGATGGGCGGAAATATTACCGCCGAGTCTGCCGAAGACCGGGGAGCCACCTTCTCCTTCAGCATTGTCACCAGAAGATGTGAAGATGAACTGGAATTGTACAAGCTGGAGAATGAAGTTGGGCTGAAGCAGCAGCCTGTTCTTGTCAAAGAGCGCGTCCTGGTTGTCGACGACCACCCGATCAACCAGAAGCTGATGAGCGGCCTGCTCGCCAAGCTGGGTTATCAGACGGATGTTTCGGAGAACGGCCGGGAAGCCGTAGAGATGGCCGCTCACTATAATTACTCTTATATCTTTATGGATCTGCAGATGCCTGTCATGGACGGGCTCGAAGCGACCAGACAGATTCGCGCCGGCAGCGGGAAGAGAAGGCCGCCGTTTATTTTTGCAATGACGGCTAATGTCATGGAAGGCATCAGGGCGCGCTGCCTGGAGGCCGGTATGGATGACTATATCAGCAAGCCGGTTAATCTCGGTGCGGTCAAAGCTATTTTGGCCAAATACAAACACGGCTCCCTGGCAGCTTCCGAACCGCAGGCGAGGCCGGTGGAACTAAATGGATAATCGATTTTTGTTTCAGAGCGGGTTATAGAAGGGTATTAACTAAAGAAACCAAATATCGGGAGAGATTGTCTATGAATACAAATAAAAACGAGAAATTTTCAGCCACTACCGAAATGGATAACGGAACTTGCACGGTATTTCTGCAGGGAGAAC
This sequence comes from Paenibacillus pinistramenti, assembly GCF_005869875.1. Classification (GTDB taxonomy): domain Bacteria; phylum Bacillota; class Bacilli; order Paenibacillales; family Paenibacillaceae; genus Fontibacillus; species Fontibacillus pinistramenti. Next base: position 26,805 of record NZ_VAWG01000006.1, on the reverse strand, counting down.
TGGATTTGTCCGTTGCTCCCGAGTTTCGCCAGATTATGGAGCCCTTGGTTGAGAACAGCGAGCAGGATCTTGTCCTTAACCTGAAACATTTAAAATACATTGACAGCACAGGAATCGGGATTCTGCTGTCTATCCTTAAAGTGAGACATGGAATGAACGCCCAGTTTTATGTCCGTGAAGTGCCGGCGCAGATTCAAAAATTGTTTGATATGACCGGGATTGCGAAGTTCTTTGCCTCACAAGAGAATTCCCAATAAGGAAAGGATCGAAGATAGGATGAAAGAAGAAGTTCAACAAGTACAGTTAAATTTGCCGGCTACTGCAGATTATGTGGATATCGTCAGACTGAATCTTTATGGAATTGCCTCCAAAATGGGCTTCTCCTATGAAGATATTGAAGACATGAAGGTGGCCGTTTCGGAGGCTTGCAACAATTCTGTCCTGTACGCTTATAACCATGAAGACGGAATGGTTGAAGTGACGTTTGGCATTCATCCGGAAGAGCTGGTTATTACGGTGAAGGATAACGGGGAAAGCTTTGATTCCTATAAAGGCGACGAGGCTGCCACTCTTCATGATAAGGAATTGGGAGAAGCGCAAATCGGGGGACTTGGTTTTTATCTGATGCAGGCACTGATGGATGAGGTCAGCGTTATTAATGAAGCTGGTAAAGGAACCAAGGTGGTTCTGACCCGTAAACTCACTCGAAGCGAGGAAAGAGTATGACGGACAAGCTGACTCCCCCCGACGCTTTGAACGAGTCAACGGGATTGATATGGGAATACCAGCAGACCAAAGATAATGAAATTGCTACAGTGCTGATCAAGAAATACGAGCCTATGGTAAAAATGGCTGCTGGCAAAATTGCCCGCAATCGTCCCGATTTATATGAAGATCTGTACCAGGTAGGACAGATGGCGCTAATCAGACTGCTGCAGCAGTATGATATTGAGATGGGTATTCCGTTCGAGCCTTACGCGATGAAGAGTATGATTGGACATATGAAAAATTTCCTGCGGGACAAGTCCTGGTACATTCAGGTTCCCCGCCGGATCAAAGAGAAAGGCGCATTGGTCCAGCAGGCGATTGACGAGCTTACAGTGAAGCTGGAAAGATCGCCCGATGTGAAGGAAATTGCAGCATTTCTGGAGCTGTCGGTGGAAGAAACGGTTGAAGTGCTGGCGGGGCGGGAATGTTATCATTACGTGTCCCTCGACTCTCCGCTTTCTCAGGATGAGAGTGCGGCTACGCTTGGTGAATTGATTAGCCACGATGCGAATGACTATGATGCCGTCGAGAAAAGAATGGATCTTCAGCAGGCCATGAGCCAGCTTAAGGAACAGGAGCAGAAGGTGCTGCTGCTTGCCTTCCAGGAAGGACAATCCCAGAGAGCGATTGCCCAGAAGCTGGGGGTTTCGCAGATGAGCGTCTCGCGGATCCAGAAGAGAGCGACGGAGAAGCTGAAGCAAATTATGTCGAACTCCGGTTTGTAATCGCTATGGGACAATGGAATCATACCTCAACATAAAGACACGTCATGATGATTGAGATCATGACGTGTCTTTTTAAAAAAAACGGATTGGTAATAGGAGAATATAAGAATGGACCAGGGATTAGGCAGGGAACGGATTTGGCGGATGCAGGCAGGCTGGACTTGGACGGATCTGCAGATGGAGGATTGGAACGCTCCGGAGCTGAAGCGTCTGCTCGATGAGACTCCCCTTACAGAGGAATGGATAAAAGGAACTGCGGACATGCATACAAATTATTTGTCCGTCAGATTTCCGGAGGGCCAGCATCCGATTATTTTTGGCGTGATGCCTTATTCGTTGAAGCCCGATGTCAATTCCGAGAGGGAATGTGAGCATTTTCTCTTCTTCGTCAGCCAGACGGAATTGATTACGGTCAATTTGGATGAGAAAACCCGCTTTATTCTGAATTCAAGAGAAAGGATCAATATGTTCCTGGACTGCAAGCAGCCGGTCGACGGTCTGTTTGTGCTGGCGCGGACCATCCTCCATTATTTTCATGAAGGGATGGACAAATTCGAAATCAACCTGCGCAAGGTTGAGGAGGTAATGAGGGAGCATAACGAGAAGAACCTGATGGACCGCATCCTGGATTCCAGGTTTGAGCTGCTCTACTGGAGCAACCTGTTTATTCCCTATCTGGAGTTAATAACGGCTGCGCGCGAAGCCTATTTGGACGAGCTGGATAAGAGCATTTCTTTTAAGCGTTTCTATTACCGGGCTGAGCGGATGGAGACCTTGTTTAACCATTACGAGAAAGAAATCGATACGCTCATTATGATTGACGACGCCGTCTCTGCCTTCAGAGGCAACGATATTATGAAGACACTGACGATTATTACCGCCATATTTACGCCTGCAACCGTAATTGGCGCGATTTGGGGAATGAACTTTGATTACCTGCCCTGGATTAAAGCCGGATCTAACGGTTTTGTGCTGATTACGCTGATTATTCTGCTAAGCACGGGAGGCCTCTACGTGTGGATGTGGATGAAGGGCTGGACAGGGGATTTGCTGAGGGTTCGGCGGAAAAATTCTAATTTATAACGTTATAGCGTTTAAATCCAGCTATAACAACTATAAAGCCTAAGCTTGCCGCTTAGGCTTTATTTGAATGGGAGCATGGTTATTGCTCCGGGTCATTCATCAGACCCCGTTCTTCATCCTGGCTGTTCGTCTTCATTTGATCCATATCTTCGCCAAGCTGCTTCAGGTCCTCCATGTCATTGACCATGGAACCGTTTTGGGCTTGCTCCAAATCCTTATGCTTCGGGAACTCGCCTTCCCGTGCATCCTCGATCTGTTTCTCCACATACTGCTGCTGTTCGCTCTCCGGATTGACGTGCGGCATAGGAACGCCTCCTTTAATTATAGGTGGTCAGGCTTCTTAGAGGGGTAATGCTGCAGATAGAATTACTATTGCTGCTTATAGGCGTTAATATACTCCTGAAGCTGGCCAATGTATTTACCGATTAATGGAAGATCTACGAAAGCACTGATCATCCAGCCGAGCAGGGCCAGAACAACAGCGGTTCCGACTGTCAGCCCAAGCCCGCGGGATAAACCGGCTGTAAAGTTGGTAATGATCCGCTTCTTCGGGCTGGTATAGTTCTCGATGATGTCTTTGAAGTCGGATTTCTCCAGCGCTGTCGCGATATCATCAAGCCGGGTATTTAGACGTTTGACTTCATGTCTGAGTTCAAAAGGGTGATCTTTCGTGTCGTAAATTTTCGCCATCAGGCTCCCTCACTTTCCTCTGTGCGTTATTTCCCGCTGGAAATAAAGAGCCAGCCGTAATTACAGCTGGCCATATATAAAGGGCTATCAAGTCAAGTATGCTGTTTAGTGAGCTACAGCAGATTGGGCTTTATTGTTAACGTCCTTGGCCGCATCCTTCGAGGTGTCTTTAACGTCTTCAGCACCTTCAGATGCTTTATCCTTCACATTTTTGGCCATATCGGCTTCGGCGTCCATCACATCGGAAGCGCCTTTCTTCACTTCTTCCGCTACACCGGTGGAAGCTTCCTTCACGCTGCTCATTACGGAGCTGGCGCTGTCGCCAAGGGTTTTGACCAGCGAACCGGCTTTCTCGCTTACGCTTGAATAAAGAGTTGACGCCTTGTCGGTAACCGTCGAGCACATATCCTTGGATTTGTCAGCCGCCTTGCTCATTTTGTCAGCCAAATCGCTGCGCATCTCACGGCCTGGCTTTGGAGCGAAGAGAAGTGCGGCAGCCGCCCCAACCAAGGCTCCAACAAATGCACCCTTCACGAAAGTTGAACCGCTTTGTGCCGGATATTCTTTTTCTGCGTTATTCATATCGAATCACTCCTTATCTTATTATCCTTATCAGTTCAAGCTGTGCTTACTTCGTATATAAACGGGATGCCGGTTCATGAATCAATGGGGGACAGGCGGATCGGCAGTGAAAGTTTTCCTGAATTGGTTTGATTAAGGGGCCGGGGGGCGGGGTATTAAATAGACAATTATAGCGTCCATTTCCTATATATATTGAGGAAAATCGCGGAGGAGTGTTGGATATGATCAAGAAGCAAACAGCAGCTGAACGCCATACCTCACATTCGGGATCTATTCACGGGGAATACAGCTTCTCTTTTTCTGAATATGAAGATGCCGGGAATGAACATTTCGGCTGTATGCTGGTTCACAACGATTATACGCTGATGGCCCAGCATTACGGGAAGGACTGGCCTAACCACGATCTGGAGATCATTACAATGGTGATAGAAGGCAAGCTCCGTTATACGGACAGCTTGGGAAATGCGATAGATCTGCCGGAAGGAAGCGTTCATGTTCTGACGAGCGGGACGGGAGTCACGCATTCGGAGTCTAACCCGTCTGACAAGGCGCAGACCCGCTACCTGCAGTTCTGGTTCCTGCCTGCCCGGAAAGGGGCGGAGCCTAGGCAGAAGAGTATAACGGTGTGGGAGGATCAGCGGCGAAACCAGCTGTTTCCGGCCGTTTCAGGAAGAGGCGAAGATCCTTATTCGCTTCCGGTTACTCAGGACCTCACGCTGTATGTTTCGAAGCTAGAGACGGACAAGGAGCTTGAACTCCCTGCGCGCAGCCGCCGGACCTATATCTTTGTCACTGCTGGCAACCTTAAGGTGGAGTGCGGGAAAGAGATTCTGGAGCTTAAACAAGGGGATTCTGCCCGAATTCATGAGCCGGCTCCAATCCGGATAATCGGAACAGCCAGTGAAGGCCAGACTGATCTGCTCGTGGTGGATATGCCATGATGGCTGCTTTCTTGGCCGCGAAAAAAAAGAGCTGTCCCGTTTTGGCGGCCTCCTGCCTTGAGCAGAAGCAGCATGCCAAATCCGGGACAGCTTTATTTTGCGATTATTCAAAGTGAATTTGATAGGCCCGTCAAGCTTTGCCGCGCAATTGGCCCAGCTCTGAAGCAATAGCCTCAACTTCCGAGATGCTCATTCGCTCCTTGCTCATCACAATCTCGTACACTTCCTGAATATCCTCATAGCGGTCCACCGAGAAGGCCGATGCCTGCATGGCGGCGCCGGTTGCCATTCTCAGCTTGCTCTTGATTGCCTCAATCATATATTCCACGTTCTCCTGCGTTTTCTGACTCAAATCCATAAGGCACACCCTTTCCCTGAACGGTAATCTTTTCGTATTGTATCATGCCGGGCGAAGGGATACACGTTTTCAATAGTTTTTGTGCTGCGCCGGATTTTTGTGCTCCGATTGAATTTGGGTTACAATCGGAAGCAACCGGAAGCAACCGGAAGCAACAAGAATGAAAGCGATAAAGCAACATTTACAAAGGAGCAGACTGCATGGCTATCAACCGTTATCCAGGGGAACGGGGATTTGCGGCCGCCCCCAGGACCAGGGTAAACGGGGCGGGACTGGAATCCTTTTTCCGCGGGATCGCTGCAAGACACCCTCTGGAAAGCACTCAGTTTATTTGCATCGGTACAGATCGTTCGGCCGGGGATGCCCTTGGCCCCTTAACCGGAAGCAGGCTTGCGCAATATGGAATAAGCTCTGTAATCGGGACGATGCCGGAGCCCTGCGATGCAGATACGCTTGCGTCCAGGCTGCTTGAGCTTCGCGACGACCGGATCGTCATAGCCGTCGATGCCTGTTTGGGTTCCGAGCTTTCTGTCGGGGCCTATCTGGCGGCGCATGGCCCGCTCCAGCCTGCAGAGTCAGTCGGGCTTAGATTTCCTCCGGTCGGGGATTACAGCATTGCAGCCGTAGTGAACCGGAAAGGGCCAAAGCCTTATCAGTCTCTTCAGACCGCTTCGCTTCACTTGGTGATGACGATGGCGGATGAAATTGCCGCAGCTGCGGCAGCGGGATTCGGACTTAAATAATTCCAAAAATTCCGAAAGCGTTTCAGACAGCAAGCAATTGGCTTAATAATAGTCAAATGTTTGATTTTTAGGAAAGAAGGTTGGAATCATGGAGAAAGCATTGGTTAATGGTATAAATATCGCTTATGAGGACCGCGGGGAAGGGGAAGTCATCGTGCTGCTGCACGGCTTCTGCGGGAGCTCGATGTACTGGGATTCGATTATTCCGGAGCTGAGCAAGCATTACCGCTGTCTGGCGCCTGATCTTCGCGGCCATGGTTCCAGCGACGCGCCTTTGGGAGCTTACACCATTGAACAAATGGCGGAGGACATTAAAGAGCTCCTGAATGTACTGGGCATTGAATCATGCACGCTGCTCGGGCACTCGATGGGCGGTTATGTCACTTTGGCTTTTGCCCGGCAGTATCCAGCCAAGCTGGACGGTTTTGGCCTTATTCATTCCACAGCCTATGCCGACAGCGAGGAAGCCAAGGAGAACCGGCTGAAGGCGGCCGCGGCCGCGCAGTCCGGAATTACTACCTTTATCGACGGTCTGGTACCGGGACTGTTTGCGGAAGAGCATGTAGAGAGCATGCCAGATGCGGTAAATGCAGTCCGCGAAATCGGCTACCGCACGCCTCCTCAGGGAGCGTCAGGGGCAGCAATGGCCATGCGCGAGCGGGCCGACCGCCGTGACGTGCTGTCCGCAACCCCGCTGCCCGTGCTGCTTGTCGCAGGCGAGAAGGACCGGGTGGTGCCGCTTGAGCGTACATTTACAGCGGATGGCAGCAATGTAACCAAATGCGTCCTCAAAGGGGCCGGACACATGAGCATGTACGAAGCGCCTGAGCAGCTTCTGGCGGTGGTGGAGGATTTTTCCCGCAGCATTTATGATAAGAAATAGACAGAATCAGCTTCATACAAATTTCAGGACAGGTTCTGCTTGTGGGCAGGCCTGTCTTTTTGCGGATGGCAAACCCCGGCCAAATGGCTTACAATTTGTTGTACATGCAGAAAGAATCAGTGATGGAGGCCGTGTACATGCTTAGAAGAGATTATTTGGTTCGGATGATTGAGGACATGACCGAGGCGGTTGTCACCGTATTCGGGCTGAAGCAGCAGAAGAAGCACACGGAAGCCCTTTGGAAATTGGATGACTTGTTCAAGCGGCACTTCCGTTTGAACAGCCAGCTCTTAAATTCATTGTCCGTCAAGGACATTATTGATATGTTCCGGCTTGGCGACAAGGTAGAGGCGGACAAGCTCCAAAGTATGGCGCGCCTGATGAAGGAGGAGGGTTTGGTTTATCTCGAAATGAACGATACCGACGAAGGCCTGAAGCGTCTGATGAAGGCGCTCCATTTGTTCATTTACTCCACCTTTCACGGAGCCGACAAGGAGCTGTGGGGAGTGGATAAGGAAGTAGGCGAAACCCTGGCCGCTGTAAAAGGCTACCGTCTTCCCGCAGACACGGAGAAGCTGCTGCTGAGCTATGAAGAACAGGAAGGCCGCTTTGACAAGGCGGAGGACTGCCTGTTCCGTCTGCGTAAGGACGGCGAGGTCGGCAGCGAGGAGGCAGCGGCCTTCTACAGAAGGCTGCTCCAGCTGGACGATGAAGCTCTGGAGCGCGGCGGACTGCCGCGGGAAGAAGTGCTTGAAGGGCTGGAGCTTGTGGAGAAGGAAGCGGATAACGCTTAATATAACGGTTGGTATAATGCTTAATAAACCTAAATCCAATTAACCGGTTCGGCCCGGCTGCTTCTGCGCCGGCGGCCGTCCAGAAGGAGGAACCTAACTCATGGAATTGTATATTGTTGATGCTTTTACCTCCCGTCCGTTCGGAGGGAACCCTGCAGCGGTCTGCATTTGCGAGCAGCCGCTGGAGGCCGGAATGATGCAGCAGATCGCCCAGGAAATGAACCTTTCGGAAACGGCCTTTCTGACCAAGATCGAGGACGGCTACCGGCTCCGCTGGTTCACGCCTGCTGCGGAAGTCAAGCTGTGCGGACATGCAACGCTGGCCAGCGCCCACATTCTTTGGGAGACCGGGCGGCTTGGAGCCGGCGAGGAAGCCAGATTCCACACACTTAGCGGAATCCTGACGGCTCGCAAGAATGACGGGCTGGTCGAGCTGGATTTTCCCGCCTACGGTCCTGCGGAAGAAACCAGCGCCGTCATCAGGCTGAAGGCTGCGGAAGCACTGGGGCTGAAGGAGGAGCAGCTGACCGCGGTGTACCGTTACGGCGAAGATATGCTGATCGAACTGGATTCCGAGGATTTAGTCCGCAGCTTGACTCCGGATTTTAAAGCGCTGCAGGACATTGAGACGCGGGGCATCAGCGTTACTGCGGCAGGCAAGGATGCGGAGTTTGACTGCGTCTCCCGCTTCTTCTGCCCGTCCTTAGGCGTGAATGAAGATCCCGTTACGGGTTCGGCTCACTGCGGCATTGCTCCGTATTGGTCAACAAAACTTGGAAAAAGTAAACTTAAAGCCTATCAGGCTTCGGCACGGGGCGGTATGCTGGAGCTGGAAATGGATGGCGGGCGGGTGAAGATCGCCGGGCCGGCTGTCACAGTGCTTAAAGGCAAGCTGGATGCGCCTTTCCTGGTTTCTTTTTCATAAGTATATACACAGCAGTAAATTGACATGTGAAAGGTAGCGGTACTTCAATGGATTCATTACGAAAGCTCATTCAGGATATGGTGGCGGCAGGCTCCGGCCAGGGCGGTTTGATCTCGGCGACACTGAGCCAGCTCCGCAGCAAAGCGGACGGGCAGGCCTTTACGAAGGTGCAGCTGAAGCCGGTTGAGCTTAAGGGCAGGCTGCACTATCAGCTGGCTTACCATTATTCAAATAAAGTGACGCATGACAACCTTGTGCCGGAAATGCTGGAGGAACGGCTGATGGACCTGTTCGAAACGACTTTCCGCCAAGGTCTCTTTAGTACCTCTGAAGCGGACTATCAGGTGCTGATCAGCAAGAAATTTAAGGTATCGATTTTGAAAAAGCCCGCAACCAAACAGGCTGCTTCCCTTAGCCACAACCGGAAGAAGCGCTATCTGCTGGAAGAAGGGACACCGGTTCCTTTCCTGGTTGAACTGGGTATTATGAGCCCGGAAGGCAAAGTGTTTGCGAAGCGGTACGATAAATACAGGCAGATCAACCGCTTTCTGGAGATGATCGAAGACGTGGCCGGGGACCTTCCCCAGGGGCGTCCGGTTACCATAGTCGACTTTGGCTGCGGCAAATCGTACCTCACTTTCGCTTTATATCATTATTTGTCCGTTGAATGCGGCATGCAGCTGAATGTTGTCGGATTGGATCTGAAGGCCGATGTCATCGAACACTGCAGTACGCTGGCGAAGAAGCTCGATTATGCAAATCTGCGGTTTCTTGTCGGGGACATTGCAGACTATGACGAATTAAGCCGGGTGGATATGGTTGTGACCCTCCATGCGTGCGATACGGCCACCGATGCTGCTTTGGAAAAGGCTGTCCGCTGGGGCGCCTCTGTCATTCTCTCGGTACCCTGCTGCCAGCACGAGCTGTTCAGCCAGATTGATGCCCCGGAGCTTGCGCCGCTGCTGTCGCACGGCATCTTGAAGGAACGCTTCTCTGCACTGGCGACGGATGCCATCCGGGCCAAGCTGCTGGACATTCTGGGCTACAAGACCCAGCTGCTGGAGTTTATTGATATGGAGCACACGCCGAAAAATATTATGATCCGCGCTGTCAAAGGCTCCTCCGGCGACCGGGACCGGTTATGGGAAGAATATACGGCATTCCGCAGCTTCCTCAGCGCGAATCCTTATCTGGAGAACGCCTGCCGGGATCTGCTGCCGGAGCCGGGGGCTGGAAAGAGCCGGATTTAATAGAGAAAGAGATGAAATGAATTGATAAAGAGCTGAATTATATAAACCCTGTCCTGGTTGCGGGGATTGAGGCTGCATGAAGAAGTCAACACTGTTAATCAGGTTGGCTTTTTTTGTATGCCTTTCTTTAAGCATATCTTTCTTTAAGCATATCTTTCATTAAGCATATCTTTAATTAAGCATATTTCGGCGCGAAAGACGGGAAGCGGGATGAAGAATAGAATGAAGAGCGGGTGGAAGTACGGGTTGAAGTACGGGTTGAAGAGCGGCCTGAAGCGTCAAATGAGGGGCGGAATGGAGATCGGTGTAAAAGAGGCTGCCGGAGTTCTTCTTTCAGCGCTGCTGCTGACGGCCACCGGAATCTGGGCATGCCTGCAGACCGGCTTGTATTTCGGCGGGTCTATCTATCTGCCCGCCGCTGTTTGGCTGCTTGGGGCGGGAGGACTGATGCTGTGGCGTTTCAGCTGGAGGGTCAAGGCGGCGTATTTGCGCGGAGGATGGGGAGCAGCTTGGAGAGAAGATGTAGGCTTAAGAGTAAATAACGAGGAACGTGAGAGTAAGAAAGGAGGAAGGGGAAGGGAAAAGGGATGGGAAAAGGGATGGGAGAGACACCGGTCCGCCCGGCCGGGCTTTCCGCTGCTGGCAGCAGGCCCGGCTGTGCTTGCCGGGCTCTATGTGCTCAGGCTGGCGGACCATCCGCTGTCCATGCAGGCCACCGCGGAAGCGGCACTGCGCTGGGGCTGGCTGGCCGTCATGGCCGCCGCTCTAGCATGGACGGCCGCCCGGCCCGGCGGCCGCCTGCTGCTGCGTGCCGGATGGAGCCTCATCGGCACGCTGCTGGCGTACACCGCGCTGGCGGCGGTGTACGGGCTGGTGCCGCTGCCGCATGCGGTGCTGCGGACTGCGGACAGCGGCACAGCCGCGTTCGGCGCCCGGCTCGGCGGGCTGCTGCAGTACCCGAACACGTTCGGCGCCGTCATGGCCGCCTTCCTGGTGCTGCAGCTGCTGCGCCTTGCCGGGCTTCCCCCAGCCGCCCCGCTGCGCTGGCGGCTTGTCTGCTCAGCCCAGGCACTGCCCTGCGGGCTGTGCCTGCTGCTGAGCGAGTCCCGCGGCGCCTGGCTCGCCGCGGCGGCCGCCTGGACGGCGGCCGTGCTGACCGCCCGCGGCGCAGCGCGCGGGCGGCTGATTGCCTGCACCGGCTGGATCATGGCCGGTGCAGTGCTGCTGTTCCGCCGGCTTGCCCAGGCGGAACTGGCTCCGCCGCCGCTGCAGGGGCTTGCCGAGCTCGCGGCGGCGGGTTTGGCGGTCCTGCTGGGACCGCCGCTTTGGCGCAGGGCCGGAGCCGCTGTACGCTCGGCTCCGGCCCTGCAAGCACTTGCGGCCCGGCTTGCAGGGCCGCTGGCACCGCGGAACGCTCTCGATTCGAGCGGTCCCGGTCCTTTTTCCAAGCCTTTTCACTCCCGTGACTCCCGCGAGTTCAGCAGTTCCCGCCATTCCCGCGAGTACCGTGACTCCCTCGAGCCCTCCAGTCCATCCAAGCCCCGCCCGCTCTTGGGGCTGAGCCTGCGCCGCCTAAACAAGCTGCGGCCGCTTCCCGCTTCCCTCCGGGCAGTGCTGTTAGCAGCCATTCTGGTTGCCGCCGCCGGTTTTATCCCATTGGGCAGCAGCCACCATGAGGCCGCCCTGCGGACAAACGTTTCAACAGCCAGCGCCCGGCTGCTGATGTACCGGGACAGCCTGTCTTTGTTTCGTGAAGCTCCCTGGTTTGGCCAGGGCGGAGACGTTTGGAGAAACGCCTACCGAAGCGTGCAGAGCAGCCCTTATGTTGGCTCGGTCATGCACAGCAGCCTGCTGGAGCAGCTCATGAATTTGGGATTCAGCGGAACCGCCGTCTGGCTTGCCTGGCTGACTGCTATGGGGATTCGCCTCGCTCGCGGCAGAAGCCCTTGGCTGTGTTCTTATCTCGTTCTGGTGCTCCATGCTTTCATCGACTTCGATTCTTCATTCGGACTGTACGGTTTGCTGCTGGTGTGGGCAGGAGCGCAGGGAAGAGGGCGGAAGCAAAGCTCCGTCCAAACCGGCGGCTCTTTTCCTGCAAGGCTGACCACTGCAAGCCTGATCACCTCAAAGCTAACCACTTCGAGGTTAATCCTTTGGAGGCTATTCAATTGGAGGCTAATCCCTGCCAGGCTGCGCCAAAGGAGGCTGATCCCCGCCGAGTTGATTAATAAGGGATTGATTAATAAGGGATTGATGAATAAGGGACTGATCAACGAGAGGTTAAAGCTGAAGCTGCCGAAGCATCTTCAAATCCGCCGTCTGTCAGCCCTGCGCCCCCTGATTAACCTCCTAGCAGCAGCCCTGCTGCTCCCGGCAGGCTTGTCCAGCCTGCGGATGCTGCAGGCCGACCAGCTTTACCGGCAGGCCGTAAGCCGCAGCTTGGCTGCGCCTCAGGCACTGCCGGAGCTGCGCCGGGCGCTGCAGCTTAATCCGCTGCAGCCCTCCGTCCGGATGGCGCTGGCCGCAAGGCTTCCGCAGCAGGAAGCGGTCCTGCTGCTCCGCTCCGGGCTGCGCTTCAGTCCGCGCAGCCCGGAGCTGTACAGCCGGCTGGCCGAATCCGCCGCCTCCGGCGGTGACCTTAGGGCCGCCGCATGGTGGGCTGAAGCGCTGCGGCTTGACCGTTTCAACACGGTCAAACAGACGGAAGCGCTTCGGAGTCTGGCTGCGCTTGCCGAGCTCAAGCTCAGCCAGGGGAAAGAGGCCGAGGCGAAGCTGGCCGCCGTGACCGGGCTTTCGATCTACGCCCGCTACGAGGCGCTGAGCAGGGCATTAGAGGATCCGTCCGCCTTACGCGGACGCAATGACCGCCGCTTCTATCTGACGCAGGAGGCCGGAGAGGAGGCGGAAGCCTTAAACCGTTGGTTTAAGGATTAAGGAGCTCTCCGCTGTTCCTTCTGGGGCCTTCGGACAGGAGGCCCGCCCGCCAGAACTGCCGGAATCCGGCTTTCGCATTCCGCTTGCAGGAACGCCGTTCCGTTCCTGGAGCGCCCGCCTGAGCCGCTGAAGGGCAGCCCCGCATTTTGCAGCAGGCCCGCTGCTCATCTCTTGCTTCACCGGAGTCTGCCAGAACCGGAATCTGTCTCCCGCTTCACGAGCAGGCCCGCCTCCCAGCTCCTATCCCGCCTGGCCCGCTAGAACTGCCTGAATCCTGCTCCGCCTATTTTGGCATTTCCTTGCCATCGAATCCGGTCATCCCGCCTCCCGGCCCTTACTCACCGCCCAGCCCTAAGCCCCGCAAAAAGCCGCCCGGAACGCATGCTTCAGCTTCTCCTGGTCTACCTCCCAGAGAGCCGCTAGCTCGCCGCTGACCGCTTCGTCCCACCAATCGGCAAGCAGCCTGCGGTTTGCATGGTTTTCGGCGATCCAGATCAGGTTGCCGATCACCTTTTTGTAATAGAGGGCTTCGCCCTCGGCTATTTTTTCCTCCGGAATGTACACGTTCATCCGCTTCACAGCCCGGTACAGCTCTTTGCTGCAGCCTCTGCGGATTTTTCGCGGGCTAGGCAGTTCGTTTTGATGCTTCGGCTTTGGCCCCTGTATCGGCATAACGATCACTCCTTTCTGCTTCCACAGCATATGCGGACGCCCCTTAAGCGGTACCGGGGGAGCAAAGTAGAATGCATGTCCGCTCCTATGCTAGAATAGACTGGAGATTGGCGGCTGACATCAAAGTTCAGGTGATCAATTTAAAGAAAGAAATAACTATGGAGAGTGAGGTCCAACTGTGCTATCGGACATTATTAGCAATCTTCTGCACTGGATTGAAGGGCTGGGTTATTTCGGCATCATGCTTGGTCTTATGGTGGAAGTCATCCCGAGTGAAATTGTGCTGGCGTATGCAGGTTATCTGGTCTCGCAGGGACACATCAATTTTGTTGGCGCCGTTATATTTGGAACAATAGGAGCTTTGATCGCCCAAATCTTCCTGTACTGGATTGGCCGTTACGGAGGCAGACCGGTGCTGGACAGATACGGCAAATACATTTTCATGACCAAAAAACATATCGACGCCTCCGAAGCCTGGTTTCTGAAGTACGGCTCAGGCATGGTCTTTTTTGCCCGGTTTGTGCCGGTTGCCAGACAGGCCATCTCGATTCCGGCGGGGCTCGCCAAAATGAAGCTCAGCAAGTTTATTCTGCTGACCACGCTTGCCAGTATTCCATGGAGCATCCTGTTCATTTATTTGGGCAAGGCGCTTGGGGAGAACTGGGAAGACATCGATAAGAAGGCGGAGCCGTATGCGATGCCGCTTCTGCTCGCTGCGCTGGCTCTGCTGATCGCCTATTTCCTGATTAAGTGGATCTTTTCGAACAAGAAGAAGAAAGGGGCATGACCATGAGCCGGATGAGCAATGTCGCCCATAAATTCGGCAAAGGCCTCAGCCATAAGCAGTTTGTAGAGGCAATGACGCAGAACAAGGAAGCATTTCTGCAGGGCTGCGACAGCTTTGCCTGGCCAAGCGGGGAAGACCGCGAATTCTTTGAAAGCCTGAAATTCCGTGACGATTTGCGCGTCCTTATTGCAGCTGCCGACTGGTGCGGAGATGTTATCCGCAACATTCCTGTCGTGTTCCGTTTGCTCGAGGCTGCTGAGATTCCGTCCGAAGTATTGATTCTGGAAGAACACCCGGAAGTGATGGATGAATACATGACGCTGGGCGGACGTTCGATTCCAATCGTGATCGTGGCGGACACAGGCGGTTCCGTGCTTGGCTTCTGGGGGCCGCGTCCTAAACATATCCAGGAGATCATGGCTGCGTTTAAAACCGCGAATCCGGACAGGGAAGCGCCGGGATGGCAGGAAGGCATGGCCGAAACGCGCCGCAAAATGATCGAAGCCTACGGAGAAGGTACGGCGGTGCATCCTTATGTCGTGTCGGAAATCCGTGAACTGCTGGCGGGGGTATAAGAGGGGAGATATGAGGGGAGATAAGACATGTTAAAAATAGACTCGTTTGCTTTGGGCCCGCTCCAAACCAACGCTTATCTGCTGCAGGGAGACGAAGCCGGCAGGGCAGTGATCATTGATCCGGGCTCGAATCCGGCTGCGCTGATCCGGCGGATCGAGCATTTGGAGATCGAGGCGATTTTGCTGACGCATGCTCATTTTGATCATATTGGCGGAGTTGACCAAATCCGCAAGCTGAAGAACTGCCCGGTGTACGTGCACCCGATAGAAGCCCAGTGGCTGTCTTCGCCCAAGCTGAACGGCTCGCTGATGTGGACGGATGTGACCGAACCTGTCGCTACGGACGACGCAGAGTTTGATCTTGGACAAGGCCAGACGCTGTCGTTTCTCGGCGAATCCTTCAAGGTATACCATACACCGGGTCACTCTCCGGGCAGCGTAAGCTTCTTATGCGGGAAGCATTTATTTTCCGGTGATGTGCTGTTCCGGCAAGGGGTTGGACGAACGGATCTGCCGGGCGGACGGGAGAACGATCTGATCGACTCCATTCGCGGCACGCTGTACCGCTTTGAAGATGATGTCGTTGTCTATCCCGGACACGGTCCGCGCACGACAATCGGCTACGAACGGAGTCACAATCCGTATGTTCCGGGAGCCTGATTTCTGGATAAAGACGAATAAAGGCAAAAAATGCTAGACAGTCTTATTATCATTTGCTAGGATGATTAATATAACTGAACATGTTAACTATTGCGAAGCACGCAAGCTGTGGAGATTCTCCCGGTTTGCGTTCTTTTTTTGTCTAATTTTCTATCTAAATTTCTATCTAAATTTCTAATAGAGACGACAGGGGGAGCTTCAGGAGGATGCAGAGATTCGACGAATTTGACCGGACAGAGCCGCAGACCGGCCAGCGCCGGGTGCCGGAGAAGAAATTTTGTGCAAGGACAGGCGGTGCGGCCGCTCCAGCCGCCGGCAAGCCGGATCTGAATACCGGAAGCTCCGCGGTCTGGAATCATGTCAAATACAGCGGACAGGGAATCAGCCAGCCCTGGTATTCCCGGCTTCAGGCGCTTAAACAGCGGAAATAGCCTGAATTCAGGCGATTCTGCTTTCTCATGGTTCTCCCTTTAAAAGTGATAGCAGTGTTCCTTGACCTCGGTCTACTATTTTTAGTAGGATAGGGATTAAACAAATAAGTCATATTTTCAGGGAGGTAGACGATGCTTCGTTTGGGAGAGAGAATTGTAATCGTCGATGATGCTTTCGAGCAGAATCTTCCTGTTGGGGAATACGGCTACATCATTGCTTATGACCGTAATCCGGACAACGCGTTTGATTACGTGGTCCGTTTGCCTATATTGGGCCGGAATTTTTTTGTTCCTGAGGGAGATATTGAGTCCGAGGAGCAGCTGATTAAGCAGGAAGTAGATCGGGTCGAACGTGAAGCGCTTTTGGATTTCGCCTTAGCCACCCATAACGAAAAATTATTTTTTCAGATTATGAATGGCGATGCAGAGCAGCCGGAAGCACCAGAACCAACACAGGAAGCGATGTCCACAGCCGATTTTATCAAGCAGGTAAATTTGCGGGCTTGGATTTAAAAGAATGGCCGGATCAGCGGTACGCCCGCTGGCCGGCTTTTTTTGTCCGTGTTCCTGCGGATCTAATATGCAGATTGCTGGCGCACGCTCTTTCGCTTTACACCATTGAATTGGATCATTTTCTGCAATATAATTTTAAACAGTCTTAAGGTCTGCTAGAATGAATTTATTACCTAGAGAAGGAAAGGGGCGCCTCGAATGTCCATTCAGACTAAAGACGTCCAGCATGTAGCCAAGCTGGCCCGCCTGAATTTGTCGAATGAAGAACAGGAAATGTTTACCGAGCAGCTGAACGCGATTTTACAATATGCGGAGAAATTAAACGAACTGGATACGGACAATGTACAGCCGACCACTCACGTCCTGCACCTGAGCAATGTGCTGCGTGACGATGTCGTGCAGGAGAGCCTTCCGGCAGAGAAAGTATTCCGCAACGCACCGGAAGAGGAAGACGGGCAATTTAAAGTACCTGCGGTACTGGAATAGCAGAGAATCATTTTTTAGGAGGGAAACGCATTGACGTTATTTGACTTACGGCTGCAAGAACTTCACGACCGGCTCCACAGCAAGGAGCTGTCCGTTACGGATCTGGTCGGCGAAGCCTTTGCCGCAATTAAAGAGCGGGACGGGCGCATTCAGGCATATCTCGCTTTAAATGAAGAAGGAGCCAAACAAACGGCTGCCAAGCTTGATGCGAAGCTGTCCGGCGGGGAAGCGCGGGGGCTGCTGTTCGGCCTGCCTGCCGGCATCAAAGATAACATGGTGACCGAAGGTCTGCGCACGACCTGTGCGAGTCAGTTTTTGAAGAATTACGACCCGATTTACGACGCGACAGCCGTTACCAAGCTGAAAGCGGCCGACGCCGTGACCCTCGGCAAGCTGAACATGGATGAATTTGCGATGGGCGGCTCCAACGAGAACTCGAGCTTCCAGGTAACCCGAAACCCTTGGGATCTCACCCGGGTTCCCGGCGGCAGCAGCGGCGGTTCCGCAGCGGCAGTTGCGTCCGGACAAGCCTATTTCACGCTCGGCTCCGACACAGGCGGTTCGATCCGTCAGCCGGCTTCCTACTGCGGTGTAGTAGGGCTTAAGCCTACATACGGCCGGGTTTCCCGCTATGGGCTCGTTGCGTTTGCATCATCCCTGGACCAGATCGGCCCGGTTACGAAAAATGTTGAAGACGCCGCTTACGTCCTTCAAGCCATCTCCGGATATGATCCAAAGGATTCCACCTCCGCTAATGTAGAGCTGCCTGACTACCTCAGCGCGCTTACCGGCGATGTGAAAGGACTGCGGATTGCGGTGCCTAAAGAATATTTGGAGGGTGTAGATCCGAAGGTCAAAGACGCGGTTATGGAGGCCCTGAAGACGCTCGAATCGCTGGGCGCAGTCTGGGAAGAGGTTTCTCTTCCTCATACGGAATATGCGGTAGCCGCCTACTATTTGCTGGCTTCCTCTGAAGCTTCCTCCAACCTGTCCCGGTTTGACGGCGTTCGGTACGGCGTGCGTGCGGACAGCAGCAATCTGCTCGAGCTTTATCATGAGTCCAGAAGCCAGGGCTTCGGTCCGGAAGTGAAGCGCCGGATTATGCTTGGCACGTATGCGCTCAGCTCCGGCTACTATGACGCCTATTATTTGAAGGCACAGAAAGTCCGGACACTGATTAAGCAGGATTTTGACCAGACCTTTGAAAAATACGACGTCATTATCGGGCCTACGGCTCCAACGACGGCATTCCCGATCGGCTCCCAGGTGGACGATCCTTTGACGATGTACCTGAACGATATTCTGACCATCCCGGTCAGCCTTGCCGGCGTGCCGGCGATCAGCGTGCCTTGCGGTTTTGCAGACGGACTTCCGGTCGGCCTGCAGATCATCGGCAAAGCCTTTGACGAAAGCACCGTGCTGCGCACCGCGCACGCCTTTGAAATTCATACGGAGCACCATAAGCGGCGCCCGTCGCTTTAAGTGAAGCAGGAGGTTCTTATGTCAACATCCAAATATGAAACCGTCATCGGGCTGGAAGTGCACGTGGAGCTGCATACGAAGAGTAAAATCTTCTGCGGCTGCTCCACCGAATTCGGCGCGCCGCCCAACAGCCATACCTGTCCGGTCTGCCTCGGCCATCCCGGCGTTCTGCCGGTACTGAACCGTCAGGCCGTAGACTATGCAATGAAAGCCGCCATGGCGCTCAACTGCGAAATCGGCGATGTCAGCAAATTCGACCGCAAGAACTATTTCTATCCCGACTCGCCGAAGGCTTATCAGATTTCTCAGTTTGATCAGCCGATCGGCCTGAACGGATATATCGATATTGAAGTAGACGGTACAACGAAGCGGATCGGCATTACCCGTCTGCATTTGGAGGAAGACGCCGGCAAGCTGACGCACGTGGACGGCGGTTATGCCTCCCTGGTCGACTTTAACCGCGTCGGTACGCCGCTTGTCGAAATCGTGTCCGAGCCGGACATCTCTTCGCCGGAGGAAGCGCGGGCTTATCTGGAGAAGCTGCGTGCCATCATGCAGTACTGCGATGTTTCGGATGTGAAGATGGAAGAAGGCTCGCTGCGCTGCGACGCGAACATCAGCCTTCGCCCGCACGGACAGAAGGAGCTTGGCACCAAAGCCGAGCTGAAAAATATGAACTCCTTCCGCGGCGTACAGCGCGGCCTGGAGTACGAGCAGCTCCGCCAGGCCGAGATTCTGGACGAAGGCGGACAAGTCGTGCAGGAGACGCGCCGCTGGGATGAAGCCCAGGGCAAGACGCTGTCCATGCGCAGCAAGGAAGAAGCGCATGACTACCGCTACTTCCCCGACCCGGATCTCGTTACGCTGCATATCGACGCAGCGTGGAAGGAGCGCATCCGCGCTTCCATTCCGGAGCTTCCGGATGCGCGTAAAGCCCGGTATACCTCGGAGCTTGGCCTGCCGGATTATGACGCAGGCGTCATTACCTCGTCCAAGCAGCTGGCTGATCTGTTCGAGAGCAGCCTGCAACACACTTCGGACGCCAAAGCCGTGTCGAACTGGATGATGGGCGACCTGCTTGGCTACCTGAACAGCAATAGCCTTGAGCTGTCCGACGTCAAATTGACGGGACAAGGCCTGGGCGAGATGATTGGTCTGATTGAGAAAGGCACGATCAGCTCCAAAATCGCCAAAACCGTCTTCAAAGAAATGCTGCAGAGCGGCAAGCTTCCGCAGCAGATCGTTGAGGAGCAGGGCCTGGTGCAGATCAGCGACGAAGGCGCTATTTTGGCCATCGTTAAAGAGGTCATTGCCGACAATCCGGCTTCGGTAGCGGATTACCAGGCAGGCAAGGACAAGGCGATCGGCTTCCTTGTCGGACAGGTTATGAAGCGCAGCAAGGGCAAAGCCAATCCGGGCCTTGCGAACAAGCTGCTGGTTGACGAGCTGAAGCAGTCTTAAGCCGTTTTAAGCGTTTTAAGCGTTTTAAGCGGCTGTCAGCAATCAGCAGCCGGAGCCTTAATCAAACATTTTCCAGAGTCAAACAGCACTGTCGCTGCATGACGCACTCAATAGCGCTGTTGCGCATGACTTACCACTATTTCTCCCAAAGAAGCGTCCCGCCAGGCGGGTACGCTTCTTTGATTTTTCGTCATGAATCCCATTTACTGGTTAAACTTCAAGATCATTTCCTTGTTCCATCGCGCTGGACATGTTGTATAATTACATGTTGTTATACGTACAACAAATTTTAAGAAAAGAATGGAGGCACCTGAGGTGGCGATGAGCAAATGGCAGTTATTTCTTAAAGCTACCCGGTTTTACTCACTTCCCGTTATGCTGGTTCCGGTCGTTCTGGGGACAGCAGCAGCTTATGTTTGGGAGAAAGAGTTTCATCCGGTTTTATTTATTTTGGCGTTTCTGGGAGCGGGAGCGGCACATCTCTTTTCCAATATGATTAATGATTTGTGGGATTACCGCAACGGGACCGATACGGCGGCGCAGGAGACCGAAGGGCTTGTTTCTACCAACTCCGGCCTGCTCACAGGCGGAATTATGTCGGAGAAGGCCTTTGCCGGAATGACCTGGCTGTTTCTGCTGATTGCCGTGGTCTGCGGCGTGCTGCTCTGTATTTTCAGCGGCTGGGAGCTTATGTATTTTGTAGTTGTTGGGGCGCTTATCGCCTATTTTTACGTCGCGCCTCCGCTGCGGTTTGGTTACCGGGGCAAAGGCTACAGTGAAGTGGCAATTCTCTTTGCTTTTGGCATCATGCCTGTGACCGGGGCTTATTTTGTGCAGACTGGGGAATTCAGTCTCCGTTCCGTTCTGCTGTCGCTGCCTGTCGGGCTGCTGACAACGCTGCTTTTGTTTAACCATCACTTTTTGCACTGGCAGGCCGATCAAAAGGCTGGCAAATTCACTCTGGTTGTCGTTTGGGGCGAACGCAGAGCACTTGTTCTGTCCCGGGTAATGACCGTGCTGGCTTATGTCCTTCTGCTGATTTGTATTTTTACGGGGACACTGCCGTTTTATGCGGTGCTGGCTGTTCTGTCCGTTCTGCCGCTTTACCGGGTTTACCGCGGGCTGCAGAGCCAGAACCCCTCACCCGCATACTTGCCGCTGATGGGTGCCTCGCTGAATGCTTCCATGTGGTGCGGCTTGATCATGTCTGCTGCTTTAATAGTACAGATTCTAATCTAACGCAAAAATATCCCTTGCATGCTCCGGGCCTCTTTCTCTCGCCGGCTCTCACTAAACCGGCAGATGAAGAGGTCTTTTTGCTGTCCGGAAACAGCCTGATTTGGGGACTTGGTTACGGACGATCCGGAAATCGGGTATGATAACCTAAAGGCAAGGCCAAACACAGGAGTTGAATTCGTATGGCTAACTACTTTTCTTACAAGGATGGAAGCAAGCGGAAGCAGAAACCCCAGGAGTCAGCATCCCGCCGGAAGAGCGCGGGTTTCATGCCGAGAAGGCGGAAGCTCAAGCTGGTATCGGTTTTGCTAGCAGCCCTGTTACCGGGTCTCGGGCACCTTTATTTGAAGCTCTTCGGCAAAGGGATTACGCTTATTTATCTCATCCTGATCGACGCGGCTTCTTTGGTTTATTTTTCTTCTTCCCGCATGCACATTAATGTGCCGCTGTTAATATTGCTTGTCCTTCTCGTACCGGTCATCTACTTCTACAGCATCTATGATGTGCTGCAATCCACGGATTACTGGAACGCCCGCAGGGGCAGAGACACAGAAGGAAGCCGCCGTTCAGCCGGTAAGAGCATCCGGCGCGGTCTGGGTCTTGGCGGGCTGATGATTGGCGGCGGTCTGCTCTTATTTTTGCTTCGCCAGCAGCCGGAATGGTTTACGCTGTTTATTCAGAATTACGGCGGATATGCGGTCGCAGTTCTGTTTCTGGCTGCTGCGGCCGTGCTGACTGCCGGTGAGAGCCGGAGGCGCTTTAAGCGGACCGGACGGTTAACGGCGGCGATCTTTTTGGCTGCTGTAGGCGTTTTGCTCATACTGGATTTGTATTTAAACAGAGACGCCATGCTTCTATTGTTGAAATGGTGGCCGATTTTACTGGTGGCACTGGGCTGTGAAGCGATTTTTAATATTCTTCGCGGGAGAAATAAAGGCGGAACAGAGGGAAGCCCGCGGATCCGGATGGATTTGAAGGGGCTGCTCTTAACGCTTGCGGCTTCGGTCTCCGTATTCGCGATTACCCAGCAGGATCACTACGTGCAGCTTTGGAAGAAGGTCAGTCTGGATTTGACGGCTGCCAGCATGGAATTCAGTGAAGAGAAAGGGACAGCAGTTGTCAAAATGCCTCTCGATCTTCCGCTGGCATCCGAAACCACCAAGTTAGCCGTAGACGGCGTGAATGGCAATATAACGATCAGCAGAGAATCGGTTTATGACGTTCAAGTGCAGTATAAGGTTTATGTAGATGAAGCCGATCCGGTTAAAGCTCAAGAAATCGCCGAGCAGACCGGCATTGAGGCCTCCTCAGGGCAAACGCTGGAGCTTGCCGTCAAGGACAAGAGCTACGGTGACTCGGGCAACCGCCATCCCAGAGTGAACATGAATATCATCCTTCCTTATAATCGCAGCTTGACTCTAAAGGTCGCGACCACAAACGGGAATCTGCTTGTCAAGAATCTCGCGGCGGATAAAGCCAGTCTTGAGACCGGAAATGGCAAAGTTGAAATCAGAAACGTATACGGCGAAATGACAGCCAAGACCTTTAACGGTGATGTGGCCGTTTCAGATATTATTGGAAATGTCCAGGCCGAGAGCGAAGGTGGAAATTTAACCGCCGAAAGTATTTATGGAAATCTCAAGCTTTCTACATGGGTAGGGGACATTACTGTCAAATCAACCGGCGGAGATATCGACATCAGCACCAAAAATGGCAATCTGGACATTGATGAAGCTCCAAATAAGCTGTCCGCCCAAACGCTGAACGGTCAAATTCTTCTGAAATCCAATGTAATCGGGGGAGACTGGAACGTTTACAGCGCAGTAGGCGAACTCCATATTACCCTGCCGGAGAAAGCAGATTATACACTCGAAGCTTCCAGCGGTTATGGCGGGATAGAAACCAACCTTCCGTTCCCGGTCGAGGATAAGACCATTAAGGGGACTTGGGGAACCGGAGAATACAAAGTGACCCTGGACGGCAACAGCAACGTATTCATTCAGAAAGAGGCGATTAACTCGCTAAATTCGCGCACAGATCCGGAGTAAACTCCATTTGGCGGCTGCGGTTTTTGCCTTGTGCTGCGTTGACAAACGTTTTAGGGGACACGTACAATAAAAATAATACAAATCACACATGTAATACATGCAAATTTTTCAGAAGGCGGTGGACATCATGTCTGCACAGGTACAGCATGCCTTAGACCAGTTAAAATCAAACGGTGTCCGCATTACGCCGCAGCGTCATGCTATTCTTGCTTATTTGATGGAGTCGATGGAGCATCCTACGGCTGACGAAATATATCGTGCGCTATCACCAAAGTTCCCGAACATGAGTGTAGCTACCGTTTATAACAATCTTAAGGTTTTTATAGAAGCCGATATGGTTCGCGAGCTTACGTACGGGGACAGTTCAAGCCGGTTTGACGCAGATGTGTCCGATCATTATCATGTGGTGTGCCAGCAGTGCGGCAAGATTAAAGATTTTAGTTATCCTTCCCTGCATGAAGTGGAGGAGTCGGCTGAGCATGCGACGGGGTTCAAAGTATATGGTCATCGTTTGGAGCTTTACGGCGTCTGCCAGGAGTGCTTTCCCAAGTAAAGAGCGGCTTAAGCGGAACAATGAACGAACAACAATCATACGGACGTGCAGAATTCCCTAAGGGAGGTTCTTCGCGTCCTTCCTTTTTTAGAAGATTTATTTCAACAACGGAGGTATTTATTGCAGAATGAGCCGTAAGAACAAGTGGAAGAGGCGAAGAGCAAGACCTTTGCGCAAGCTGGGACTGCTGATCTTATTTTTGTTTTCCGCATTTATCGTTTACCGGATTTTCGTGCCGAATGGTGCGCACACCGACCCTGAATGGAAGGGAATGGACAAGCCGATCTTTTTCAAGGATAAAGTAGAAGCTTACTCTGCCGCCGAAACCGGTTCGTCGCTCAGCCTTCCTTTGCCTGTGATTCAAGAGAAGCTCGATCAGGGTGCGCG
Source organism: Paenibacillus pinistramenti (assembly GCF_005869875.1). GTDB lineage: Bacteria > Bacillota > Bacilli > Paenibacillales > Paenibacillaceae > Fontibacillus > Fontibacillus pinistramenti. The sequence continues at coordinate 2,838 of NZ_VAWG01000006.1, read as the reverse complement.
CTATGAAGAAGGTACGGGTTCTGTCATATTAGCAACTGCTGACAAGCTTGTCCGGGTGCAGGTAGGCCAAAGTAAAGGCACGCTCAACAATGCGGCATTCAGCTTAAGCAGCGCCCCAATAGAACAGAATGGTGTTGTCTATGTGCCTGCCGGGCTGATCGAGCAGATTTATGGCGTTCAAATTGAAGAGGACAAGGCTTCGGGAGCCGTCCGGGTGTTCATGCCGGGGGAGAGCATTCAGCATGCCGCTGTCGAAGCCGATAAGAAGGGCAAAACAACTCCTCTCCGTGAAAAAGACTCCATTCACTCGGCAATTCTGGCCGACTTGGCCCCTCAGACCCCTTTGCGGATCTTGAGCAGCTCGGGTGACTGGTATTATGCCCAGACGAACAGCGGATATACCGGCTTCATTAAGCGGAGTCTTGTAGAGGTCAAGGATAAAGCTGCTGTTCCCAAGACGGAAGCAAAAGTTCTGCCGGCCGTTGAGGCTTGGAGCAGCAAGAAGATCAATATGACCTGGGAAGCGGTCTACGAGGTTCCTGCGGATCCTGATATCATCGGGACTTTAACCGGTGTTAACGTAATCAGTCCCACCTGGTTCCAGCTGGCCGATACCAAAGGCAATGTGAAGAGCAAGGCTGACCCCGATTATGTGGAACAAGCGCACACCCTCGGAAAGCAGGTCTGGGGTCTGTACAGCAACAGCTTCAGCGCAGAGCTGACGAAGCAGGCTTTTGCCGCTTATGAAACGCGCATACGGGCTATCAATCAACTTCTAAATTATGCCAGAAAATTAGATCTGGACGGCATCAATATCGACTTTGAAAATGTAGAAACAGAAGATGGCGGCAATATCACGCAATTTATGAGAGAACTGAGGCCCTTGGCCCGGGCGCAGGGAATGATTGTATCGATGGACGTCACCCCGAAATCGGACAGCGAGCTCTGGTCCAAGTTTCTGGACCGCAAAGCGTTAAGCGGCTTAGTCGATTATATGGTTGTCATGGCCTATGATGAGCATTGGGCCGCCAGCCCGGTTTCCGGGTCGGTTGCTTCACTGCCTTGGACAGAAGATGCGGTTAACAAAATCTTGACGGAAGACGCCGTTCCGGAGTCCAAACTGATTTTAGGCGTCCCGCTGTATACCCGCGTTTGGACTGAAACGATAACAGATGGGGTGACTGAAGTTAGCTCCAAGGCGATCAGCATGAACAAAGCCCAAAGCATTCTTAAGCAGTATTCGCTCACGCCTGCTGTCTCCTCAGATACGGGTCAAAATTACGTACAATATGAAGAAGACGGCGCATTAAAAAGAATCTGGCTTGAGGACAGCGAGTCATTACTGAAGAGAGTTGAACTTGTAAAAAGCCTGCACCTGGCCGGAATTGCCTCCTGGAGCAGAAGCTTTGCTTCCGCAGATGCCTGGACGGTATTAAAGCAGGTCAACGCCGATTAACCGGTTAATTCGGCGGTTATTATTAGAATTCCAACCCCTGGGAGAGTTTCTCCCGGGGGATTTTATTTTTAATCCAAATTTCTTGAAGCAGAGAATGGATTCGTGATTTTGAAGCAGGAAACTGACATGCATTGTAGAAATTTATAAGCAGGGGTATTTGCGTAACGACGCCTGACCGTGATGGAGGATACCGTGAAATCATTGTTTATTAACGATGAACTGATAGGACCGAACACCTTTGGAGCGATTGGCTGCCGCCAAACCGCAAATGGCATCCATAACGCAATTATGCTGGATTTTGACTTCCTTATTCTCGTTGTTTGCAAAGATCTAGATAAGAAGCCCGGCCCGGAACATATCCAAATTGGCTTATTTGAATGCCAAGTGTTATTCGTAACAGGCAGTGATTTGGAGAGATGGGCAGTTTCCGGAGATAACGCTCAGCTGTTGAGCTGTTTTTTGCAAGGAGAGGTTATTTGGGATAAGCGGGAGGAACTGAAGCAATTGAGAGGACGTATTATTGATTTTGAACAATCTGTACGGGAGAAACGCAAGCTTAAGGAATTTGCGAGCTTCCTGAAATTTTATACCGAAGCCAAAACGTTAAATCAAAATGGTCACTTTCTGGATGCTTACGCAGCCATAATAATGGGACTGCAGCATTTGGGCCGTTTGGAGCTTTTGGAGAACAGCGTGAGAATTGAAGGACAGATCTGGGAAGAGCTGCATGCTCTTAATACGCCTTCTTATAAGCTGTACTCCGAGGTGAGCTCGAGTATGGAGACATTAGAGCAGCGTCTGGAATTGGCTTTGCTTGCCTTTGAATTTTCAGCTGTAACGAAAATGGCGGATAGCTGCACTTTGCTTCTTCGCATTCTGCGCAGCCGCAAAGAACCCTGGAGCCTTCAAGAATTGCTGCATAAGGCAGAACTGCAGGATATAAGAGAAGAGCTGCCTATGGTGCTGCGAAAGCTTGTGTATCGTTCAGTAATTAAGCAGACAACGAATACAAAGATCAAAGAAGCTGCCGGTCAAGGGATCTTATATTGGATATGATGGCCGGCCGCTATTCATTTCAATTTAGGTGTTGACTTAGTTATTAAGCATATGTTAAATTAAATCTCGCCGCTAAAAAAGGCAGCCAAGCTTCAAGCAGTCAGCACTTAAAAGTTTTTTAAAAAAATGCTTGACTGTAAGCTGGACGATGTGATATATTATAAAAGTCGCCGCTGAGATGCGGTGAAGAGTAAAAGCGAGTTTGATCTTTGAAAACTGAACAACGAGTGAGAAATAAACAACGAGTAACAACTCGTCAGATTCAAAATGAGCTACAAACTTTACTTTTATGGAGAGTTTGATCCTGGCTCAGGACGAACGCTGGC
>NZ_VAWG01000005.1 GCF_005869875.1 Paenibacillus pinistramenti | reverse complement strand
CGGCCGCGTGTGCCGCCCGCTGGCGGACCGCGCTGCTGCTGCGCGCCGGCGACTGCTGCAGCGCCTGGCGGGCGCGCTCCGCAGCGGCCAGCTCCGCGGCGGCCGCGTCTGCGCCCAGGCGGTCGGCTTTCGCCAGCAGCACCAGCTCCGCCAGCTTCTCATTCGCGAAGGCCAGCGCTTCCCGCAGCACCGGCTCCAGCTTCTCTTCCTGCGCTGCCGTTACCGGCACATGCAGCAGGCTGCAGGAAGGCTGCACGATAAGCCGGTCCGGCGAAACCGCCTGCTTGAGCGCGTCAAGCAGCTTGATTTTTCCCGCTACATCCGCCTTCCAGATATTCCGCCCGTCGATGAGGCCTGCGCCGAGCACCTTGTCCGCCGGAAAGCCCTGCTCCAGCACGGAACGCAGATTCGCTCCCCGGTCATGCACGAAATCCAGTCCGAGGCCCTGCACCGGCAGCGCTGTAATCTCTTTATAGTGATCCACCGCCTCAAAATACGTCTGCAGCATCACGTTCAGTCCGGACCGCTGCCCGCTCAGAGTGCCGTAAATACGCTGCACTTCAGCCAGCTCCTCCGGAGTCAGAGTCCCCGTCAGGGCAGGCTCGTCGATCTGCACCCACGCCGCGCCCTCCTGCTCCAGCTCCGCCAGCACTTGTCCATACAGCGGGAGCAGCCGGTCCACCCAGTCTGCAAACTGCCCGGCTTCATAGCCCTTCGACAGCTTCAGCAGCGTAAACAGTCCGACCAGCACCGGTCTGCCTTCGATGCCCAGCTTGGCTTTCGCTTCCCGGTAAGCCGCAAGCGGCCGGTTGACCGTCAAGACAGGCTGCAAATCCGCCGTCAGCTCCGGAACAATATAGTGATAATTGGTATTAAACCATTTCGTCATTTCAGAGGCGGCTGCCGTTATGTTCCCGCGGGCAACCGCATAATAAGTGGCAAGATCAACCTCTTTGTCACCGCTGCTCCATCCAAAACGTTCCGGAATCAGGCCAAACATAACCGCTGTGTCCAGCACATGATCATAATAAGTAAAATCATTCACCGGAATCACATCAATGCCCTGCTCCTGCTGCAGCTTCAGGTTATTCAGCCGGATGTCCTCCAGCTGGCTGTGCAGCTCCTGCTCCTCCAGCCTGCCTGCCCAATAAGCCTCAACTGCCTTCTTCCATTCCCGGTTCTGCCCAATCCGCGGGTATCCCAAGTTACCGCTAATCATCGGATAACACTCCTCTATTTTGAGTTTGGTTGAGCGGTTCCTGCAGGCCTGCCGTCGTCCGCTGTTTGTATTAAGCTCAAAATAGCATAATTTTCCGGGTATAGTGTAACTCCTAAAAGATATAGCCGGTTATAGCTGAAAGCTATAGCAACAGAAAAAGCCTGACCCAGCGTGACCCACGCCATTCGTCAGGCTTCATTTTCCAACTGAAATATTTGCGGCCAGCTTCCCTTCTTACTTTGAATTCTAGGGCATTACTTCGAATTCTAGGGCATTACTTCGAATTTAAAGGCACTTCTGCGATCAAAGAAGGGTCGATATTTTTCACATTGCCAATCGCTCTGGAGACCGGGTAGGACAGCATTTCCTCAGCCGGATAAGGCTTTAGAAGCTCCAGCAGTTCTGGCACCTCCCGGTTCGCCGGATCAAGCCAGGCCTCGGCCGTTTCCCGTTTCAGAATGACCGGCATCCGGTCATGCACCTGCTTGACCAGCCCGTTCGGCTGGGTGGTAATAATCGTGCAGCTGTGCATCCATTCTCCCTCCGGCGACTTCCAGACATCATACAGTCCGGCATAACCGTAGATAGATTTATCCCTAAGCTGAAAACGGTAAGGCTGCTTGCCATCCTCCTCCTGCTTCCATTCGTAAAAGCCGTCTGCCGGAATAAGAATCCGGTTCCCCGCAAGCAGTCCGCGGTACGAAGGCTTCTCGTCCAGGGTCTCTGCCCGGGCATTGATCATTTTGTATCCAATCTTAACATCCTTCGCCCAGCGCGGAACAAGGCCCCATCTGAAGCCGCTTAGCACCCTTTGTCCGTCCTGCTGCGTCACAACTGCAATCGTCTGGGCCGGCGCCACGTTATACCGCGGATCATAGTTATATTGAATTTCATCAATTCCAAACTCATCCGCAACTGCATCAGCGTCAGCAACGAGCGTAAAACGTCCGCACATCGTAAGGCTCCTCTCTCGATCACTTTTGCTTGTACTATAAACAGAAATGGGGAGATGAATCAACGTAACAAAAAAGAGAATGTAACATAAGACTACTCTCAAATGATTAAGATAAGATTCGATATCAACATGAGTAAGACATTAAATGTTAGGTAAAACCAAGAAAAAGAGCTAGTAGTAATAACTAGTTATTTTTAAAATTTTAACTTCTGCTTTAATATATTATTTACTTTTCATCAATCCGGGACTTTGGTATCATTCTTATAGGGCTTGTAGTTATATTAAAAATTAAATATTACCCATATGTTTGTGCTCAACTTGATACATAATGCTAATAGCAAATACTTCAGCCGATGGAGAAATTTTGGGAGATGTAGAGATGGAATTCGGGGATCAAATTAGAGCATTAGCAAAAAGAGTACAAAAAATGAAAGATAGCATCTTAACTGAAGAAGCAACAAAGACATCAGTAATTATGCCCTTTTTTCAAGCCTTAAACTACGATGTGTTTAATCCAGAAGAATTTCTACCAGAATTTATTGCAGATGTCGGCATAAAAAAAGGAGAAAAGGTTGATTATGCTATAATACAGAATAAAAAGCCTATTATTCTAATTGAAGCTAAATCTATCCAAGAACCACTTACAAAACACGATTCTCAACTGTTTAGATATTTTGGAACAACTGAAGCAAAATTTGCTATTCTTACAAACGGTATTCATTACAAGTTTTTTACTGACCTTGAAGAACAGAACAAAATGGACACGACTCCTTTTTTTGAATTTAACCTTTTTGATATCAGAGACCACCAGATCCTAGAGTTAAACAAATTTAAAAAGGATATCTTTGACGTTGCTAGTATCAACACTACTGCTGAAGAATTAAAATATACCAATGAAGTCAAAAGATTTTTAAAAGAACAGTGGGATAGTCCTAGCGATGATTTTGTTTCATTTGTGCTAGCTGATATTTATGCTGGAAAAAAGACAAAGCAAGTTATTGAAAAGTTCAATGGTATCGTAAAACGCTCACTCAAAGAATTTTTAAATGATGCCTTAAACGATAAACTTAAGTCAGCCCTAGCAAATACAGATTCGGAGCAACTTTCCTCTAAAGAGGCCGCTGTTTCCGTTGAAAACAGTTCAGTTGAATCTCCAGAAGTTATTACAACTCAAGATGAGCTGGAAGGGTACATTACTATTAAAGTGTTATTGAAAGATATTATTTCCCCTGATCGTGTAAACTATAGAGACAATCTTAGTTATTTTAATATCTTGCTAGATAACAATATTCGTAAATGGATATGCAGACTTTATCTAAATGGTTCAAATAAGTCTATTCAATTTAACGATGAAGATAAAACCACAATAGCTATCAATGATGTAGCCGATTTAATTTCCCATAAGGAGAAGATTATAATTACTGCAGAACGATTTATTTAACAATAATCTCTTAATCCCGGAACGGTTTTTCTTTTTCTCCGGCTTCAATCGTACTTTCTCAAAACTGAGTCAATGGTTATCCATTTATTCGAAAAGTATAATTGTAAAAGGCTCCCTTTCGGGAGCCTTTTTTAATAATGCTATTACAGGCTCTAGAGCCCTTCTTACATCATGCCGCCCATTCCGCCCATGCCCATGTCAGGAGCGCCGCCTTTTTCAGGCTCTGGCTTGTCAGCGATCACGGCTTCGGTTGTCAGGAACAGGCCTGCAACAGATGCAGCGTGCTGAAGTGCGGAGCGGGTTACTTTAGCAGGGTCAACGATACCGGCTTCGATCATGTTTACCCATTCGCCGGTAGCAGCGTTGAATCCGATGCCTGGTTTTTCTTTCTTCAGACGGTCCACGATTACGGAACCTTCTTCACCAGCGTTAGCTGCAATTGTGCGGATTGGCTCTTCCAGAGCGCGAAGCACGATCTCAACGCCTGTTTTCTCGTCGCCAGCTGCTTCAACAGCTGCAACAGCGTGATATACGTTAACGAGGGCAGTACCACCGCCGGATACGATACCTTCTTCAACCGCAGCGCGGGTTGCATTCAGGGCGTCTTCGATGCGCAGTTTGCGCTCTTTCAATTCTGTTTCAGTAGCTGCGCCAACTTTAACAACGGCTACGCCGCCAGCCAGTTTAGCCAGACGCTCTTGCAGTTTCTCTTTGTCGAACTCGGAAGTTGTTTCTTCCAGTTGGGAGCGGATTTGGTTCACACGAGCATCGATGTCGGATTTGTCGCCAGCGCCGTCAACGATTGTAGTGTTCTCTTTCGTTACGATCACTTGACGAGCGTTACCCAATTGATCGATGGTTGTGGATTTCAGGTCAAGACCCAATTTCTCAGTGATCACTTGGCCGCCAGTCAGAGCAGCGATGTCCTGCAGCATAGCTTCACGACGGTCGCCAAAGCCAGGAGCTTTAACCGCTACCGCATTGAAAGTACCGCGCAGTTTGTTCACGATCAGCATCGCTTGAGCTTCGCCTTCGATATCTTCAGCGATGATCACAAGCGGACGGCTTTGTTGAACGATTTTCTCAAGCAAAGGCAGGATTTCCTGCGTGCTGCTGATCTTTTTATCTGTAATCAGGATATAAGGGTTATCCAGGTTAGCTTCCATTTTGTCGGTGTCGGTAATCATGTAAGGAGAGATGTAGCCGCGGTCAAACTGCATACCTTCTACAACTTCCAGTTCTGTAGCAAATCCGCGGGATTCTTCTACAGTGATTACGCCGTCTTTGCCGACTTTCTCCATCGCTTCAGCAATCAGCTGGCCAACTTCATCGTCAGCAGCGGAGATCGCAGCTACTTGAGCGATGGATTGTTTGCCTTCGATGGTTTTGGAGATCTTCTGCAGCTCTTCTACAGCAGCGCGGACAGCTTTGTCGATACCTTTGCGAAGGCCGATTGGGCTAGCGCCTGCAGTTACGTTCTTCAAACCTTCGCGGATCAGAGCTTGAGCCAGAACCGTTGCAGTTGTAGTACCGTCACCGGCAACGTCGTTAGTCTTAGTTGCTACTTCTTTAACGAGCTGAGCGCCCATGTTCTCGAATGCGTCTTCCAGCTCAATTTCTTTAGCGATGGTAACACCGTCATTCGTGATGAGCGGGCTGCCGAATTTCTTTTCCAGAACTACGTTGCGTCCTTTAGGACCCAAAGTTACTTTTACAGCGTTAGCCAAAGCGTCAACACCACGAAGCATTGCGCGGCGAGCGTCTTCACTGAACTTAATGTCTTTTGCCATTGTAAAAAACCTCCCAAGTTATCGTTTAGTTTATAGTTAGTCGTTCCCAGACTATGAAATCTGCCTTTCGATCACGAACTGTTCTCGTGCAGGTCTATTATTCAACGATGGCTTGAATGTCGCTTTCTTTCATAATCAAGTATTCTTTGCCTTCGTATTTCACTTCTGTGCCGGCATATTTGGAGAAGATCACCACGTCGCCAACTTTCACTTCCAAAGGAACACGAACGCCGTCTTTCAGCGTGCCGCTGCCTACAGCAACGATTTTGCCTTCTTGAGGTTTCTCTTTGGAGGTGTCCGGAAGAACGATCCCGGATGCAGTTGTTTCGCTTTGCTCGATAGCTTCCACCAATACGCGTTCACCTAAAGGTCTGATCATGAAAAAATAGCCTCCTTCAAAGTTATGTTTAGTTTTTTAGTTTAAGTATGTTTGTTAACCCAGCGTTAGCACTCAACATCAGTTAGTGCTAACAACACTGTTTATGATATACAAAGTGAATCAAATTTTCAAGTCCTTTGTCTAACTTTTTCACCTAAAATTGCCCATCCCTTATGGTAAAAAAAGCCGTCTGGACATTCCCTACTCATTCTATCCGCTAAAGAAAGAATATATTCCGGAAAAGGCTAACGGACCTATCAAACGCTTCTCTATTCTTGCTTATTCTGCTTTCGGTATACCCGCCCGGACAAAAGGATGCTCAGCTCGTACAGCAGGAGCAGCGGCACGAGTACCAGAAATGCGGATAACAAATCCGGCGGCGTGATGGCTGCCGAAGCCACCACAAGGGCGAAATAAGCGATTTTGCGCATTTTGCGGAGCTTAACCGGGTTGACCAGCCGGAGGTGAGTCAGAAACAGAACGACCAGCGGCAGTTCAAACACCAGAGAAACAGGTACAACGATGTTGGTCAGGAAGCGGAAATAGTCAGCAGCCCCGTAGGTTTCGACGAGTCCCAGCTCTCTGTTTAAAGAGGAAGTAAAATGGAGCGCAAGCGGGAACACGACGTAATAGGCAAAGGCCGTTCCGCCCGCAAAGCTGAGGAAAGCAAACGGTATGTATTTCAGAGTCGCTCTGCGCTCCTCCGGCTTCAGGCCCGGCTTTACAAATGCCCACAGCTGGTAAAGGGTAAAAGGCAGTGTAATGCCAAATGCCAGCGTCAACGCAATTTTCATATAAATGCTGACCCCGTCCCAGAAGGAAAAAGCGTTCAGCTGCACATAAGACCCGCCGCTGCCTTCAGCCGTCAAGTAATGATAAACCGGCTCAGCCGCAAAAAAACCTCCGACAACGACCAGGCCGAATACAAGAAATACGGCGAGCAGTCGTCTTCGGAGCTCCGCAAGGTGACTCGTCATGCTCATCGTCTGGGATCTGACAGGTTGGGAAGGTTCGGTAGGTTCGGTCATAAGCTCCTCCTCGTCAGCTGCAGGCTCTTGGCTAGAGGCGGAACTGTCCGGTCACCATGAGCAGCGCCTCCGGAATCTGGTCCATTATCGCGGCCAGGTTCTCATGAACTCCCTTTGGAGTTCCCGGCAAATTCACGATCAGCGTTCTGCCGCGGATTCCGACTACACCCCTGAAGAGCATGGCAGCAGGGTTCTTCTTCATAGCCCCGGCCCGCATCGCCTCCGCCATTCCCGGAACCTCGCGTTCAATGACTCTCCGCGTCGCCTCCGGCGTCACATCCCTCACCGCCAGCTCTGTCCCGCCTGTCGTCAATACGAGATTGGCCTGAAAATAATCCGTCATTTCGATCAATGCCGCAATGATCTCATCTTCTTCATCCGGTACAATCCGGTATTCAATAATTTCACCGTTTAATTCCTCTTCGACCAGCTCCCGGATCACCTGGGCGCTTGTATCCTCCCGTTCGCCCCGGGAGCCTTTGTCACTGGCCGTGAGGATGGCCGTTTTCCACTTCATCATAAAGGTCTCCTCCATCCACATTTAGGAACTCTTAGGTTTGGTTGTGTTATTCCCTGCTGTAATCTCCGCTCTTGCCGCCCTGCTTGGACTTCAGCTCGGTAGGCCCGATGACGATGTCCTTCTGCAGCGCCTTGCACATGTCATAAACCGTCAGCGCCGCCGCCGAGACAGCTGTCAGCGCCTCCATCTCCACGCCTGTCCGGCCTTCGGTTTTGACGGAAGCTTCAATATAAAGCTGGTCATGGCCGTTATCGGAGAACGTGATGTTCACGCCGGTCAGCGGCAGCGGATGACACATCGGAATCCAGTCCGAGGTCCGCTTCGCGCCTTGAATACCGGCAATCTGGGCGACGGCCAGCACATCGCCTTTATGAATATTTCCCTGCCTGACCGCCGCAAGCGTGGAGGGAAGCATCGTGACCGTAGTCACTGCCGCCGCCGTCCTGAACGTGACTTCCTTGCCGGAGACATCAACCATCCTGGCGCGGCCCTGTTCATTAAAATGCGTCATTCCGTGTCCGTGTTGTTCCATTTCACTCACCACTGCCCTTGTTTATGTAAAAGATTTGAGCTGCCGTAATCAAAATATCCAGCTTAAGATCATGCGCTTCTGCAGGGACCTGCTCCATCAGCTGCTCTTCAAACAAAAGCGAGGCAAACAGCGGCCGGCCTTTGCAGCCTCCTGCTTCCTTCAGGCGTTCGGCAAAGCGGTCGTAGTATCCGCCGCCATAGCCGATCCGCCCTCCCTGCATATCGTAAGCCAGTCCGGGAACGATCACGACATCAATTTCGCCGAGGCGGCTCTCCGGCCAAACCGGGCTGTCCGCAGCCGGCTCCGGGATGCCCCAGACACCGCCGGTCAGCTTCTCCCAGCCTTCAAACGGATGGAGCTCCAGCCGGCCGCCATTTGTAACTCTAGGCACAAGCACCCTGTCGCCCTGCTCCAGACAGCAGTCCACAAGGCTTGCGGTCGACAGCTCCTCCTTGAAGGAAAGATAGGTAAAGACCGTCAGCCCTTCCCCATTCCGGCTTGATCGCAGGGGCGCAAGCACCTCGGCTTCCGCGAGCCTGCAGGCTTCTGAAGCAAGCCTTCTCCGGATATTCTCATCCAGCGAGGCTCTCCTGGCAGCAGCCTGCTGCCGGAGCAGCCGCTTCCGTTCTTTCTCGTTCATGTCGGTTAAAACCTCTCCGGCTGGCCATATTTTCTTCCCATTAATAAAATGACAAATAAAAAGACGCAATAAGGTTCTAACAGATAGTTTATCATTGTTCCCTGAAAATGAAAACAAGACCCGGGACTTCCATCATCCTCATTTCCAAAACCGCTTAAGCCGCTCTTTCCGGTGCAATTAAGGCCGGTTTCGGTTAAACTGAAGAGGAATGCCCGGACTTATCGCTGCCTTTCTTGACGGCAGTCACTATAGAGATGGAGGATGTTTGTTCATATGCTGCTTCAAGCCTCGAATATTACAAAACTGTACGGGGTGACCCCTATTCTGGAAGGCATCAGCCTTCAAATTCAGGAACGCGAGCGGATCGGTCTGGTCGGCGTTAACGGTGCCGGCAAATCAACCCTGCTCAAAATTCTCGCCGGAGAGATGTCTTATGACGGCGGGCAGATTTTTAAAGCCAAAGAAACAACGCTGGGCTACCTGGCCCAGAACAGCGGGCTTGCTTCAGACAAGACGATCTGGGAGGAAATGCTGCTGGTCTTCGCGCCTCTCCTGGAGATGGAAGCCGAGCTGCGGCGGATGGAGCACCAGATTGCGGACCCTTCCGCCAATCACGAAGAGAAGAGCTACCAGGATCTGCTCGGGCGGTACGCCCATAACTCCGACCGGTTCAAGGACCTGGGCGGCTATGAGATCGAAACCCGGATCCGCAGCGTGCTGCACGGCATGGGTTTTAGTGATTTTGCGCCGGATACCCCGATTGCTACGCTAAGCGGCGGCCAGAAGACCCGGCTGGCCTTGGCCCGGATTCTGCTGCAGGCTCCCGACGTGCTTATGCTGGACGAACCAACGAACCATCTGGATATTGAAACCTTGACCTGGCTCGAGGACTATCTGCGCGCTTATTCCGGCTCCCTGCTTGTCGTGTCCCATGACCGCTATTTCCTGGACCGGCTGGTGACTGCGATCGTCGAAATCGAGCGGCGCCAGTCCAAGCGGTACACCGGCAACTACAGCCGCTACGCCGAACTGAAGGCTGCCGAATACGAAAGCGCCATGAAGCAGTACGAGAAACAGCAGGATGAAATTGCGCGGATGGAGGATTTTATCCAGAAAAATATCGTCCGTGCCTCCACCACCAAACGGGCGCAGAGCCGCCGCAAAATGCTTGAGAAAATGGAGGTCATGGACAAGCCCCTCGGCGATTTGAAGCGGGCAAGCTTCTCATTTGAAGCCGAGATTACGTCCGGGCAGGAGGTGCTGAAGCTTGATCAGCTGTCCTACTCTTTTGACCAGGAGCATCCGCTCTTCAAAAATGTCTCCTTCGAGCTTTGGCGCGGCGAAACCGTCGCTTTAATCGGCCCGAACGGGATCGGCAAGTCTACCCTGCTTAAAATTCTGACCGGTGACCTGAAGCCGGCCGGAGGCAAAGTGAACTGGGGCACCAAGGTTCGGATCGGCTATTACGATCAGGAGCAGACCCACCTTACGGGAACCAATACCGTGCTGGAGGAGCTTTGGAGCGCTTTTCCCCATGTGGAGGAAGCCCGCATCCGCACCATTCTCGGCAATTTCCTGTTCAGCGGCGAGGATGTGCTGAAGCGCGTCTCCAGCTTGAGCGGTGGGGAGAAAGCCCGGGTGGCGCTCGCCAAGCTGATGCTTCAGAAAGCCAATGTGCTGATTCTGGACGAGCCGACGAACCATCTGGATCTGTACAGCAAGGAAGTGCTGGAATCCGCCCTGCTCGATTATGACGGCACGCTGCTGTTTATCTCTCACGACCGTTATTTCCTCAACAAAATGGCAGAACGGGTCATCGAGCTGCATCCCGATGGGGCCCGCCATTTCCTAGGAAATTATGACGACTATGTCGAGAAGAAGCTGGAGCTTGCCGAAATAGCCGCAGAACGCGCCGCATCGGAGACACCTAAGAACGCAGCAGCATCAGCAGCTAAAGCTGCCTCTTCCGAGCAGAACGAATCCAAAACGGGAGCCGCCTCCTTCGAGGCTGACAAGCAGGCCAAACGCGAGGAGCGGAACCGCCAGCGCCGAATGGAACAGCTGGAGACGGCGATTGCCGATCTGGAGGAGCAGATTGGCACCTTGGAAGCCGAACTGACTCTGCCTGAAGTGTACCAGGATTACATGGCGGTACAGGAAAGACAGACAGCAATCGACAAATATAAGGCCGATCTGGCCGATGCTTATGCCGAATGGGAGCAGCTTGCCGAAGCTTGACGCCTGGCGATAAAAACACAGGAAATTTTCAAAAGTTAGACATAATCGTTATTCACAGCCTTATCCACAAATTCAGTTATTAATGATGTAAATTATTTGGCATTAAGCGGCCGAAACTCCGCTAAAATCAACCTTTTGCGGAGATGTCACATTTTTATCCACCAAGTTATGCACATTGTCCACAGTTTTCACAGAAAAATTGCGGATAACCGCAGGCAAATTTCTGTTTCAAACAAAACCTTGCTGGGTATGCTTTCATTTTATTTACACACAGAATCCTGCTGAAATGTGGATAATTTTGTCCACACCTTGACAAACAGTTATTACCCTTCAATGATAGAAGGCAAAGATAGAAGGCAAAAGCATACCAATTATGAAGAGGTGCTGAAACATGAGCAAAATGATTTACGGCGTTCCCCATGTCGATGCAGATGAACTGCAGCAGATCTTAGACGATAAAGTGCGCGGCACGATTGTTATTGATGTACGGGAGCCTTATGAGTATATTGCAGGGCATATCCCCACAGTGCCTTTAATTCCAATGGGCGAAATCGCCGAATATGCCGATGATATGGATAAAGAGCGGGAATATGTGTTCATTTGCCGCAGCGGACAGCGCAGCCTGAATGTCGCCCGGTATTTTCAGGAGCTTGGGTTCACGAACATTCTTAATTACGAGGGCGGTATGCTGGCCTGGGATAAAGCTGTTGTGGACGGCCCGGAGAACATCATTGAAGATTTCACAGGCATGGACCAGCTGGAACGAAAATAGCATGGCGGAAGGCGTTCGAAAGCCAATTCTTATTGGCGGCCGGGCGCCTTTTTATTTGGTATGATTTTCCCTTCCAAACCGCATCCTATTCCTGAATTTCAATCTTCCCGGGAAAGGACATGATCTTATGCCTATGATGCCCCTGTTCACCATTCTGTTTAGATGCAGCGTTCTCGCGCTGTTTATCCATTTCTTCGCCCCTTTCCTTCCGGCTTCCTCAGCCGTCCATGCCGACGATCCCTCTTATGCGAAGTGGGGACAGATAGCGGTGCAGCAGGCAAAAGCCAAATACGGAGCCTCTGTCCTGGACTACCTCCATGTGGGGCGCTACTCCATTTCGCCTGCTGTTAGTGAAGAGCGGTTTAAGCTGTGGCTCAGAAAGAAGGGCCATGAGTTTGGCGTCTACGTTTATGTCCGTTTCGATACGGCCTCCGAAGAGCTGATCTCCGTTCACTTTGAACACGCAAAATAGATTTGCAGGCCAGATCATTCCTTCCCCGGGCTTTATCATGCTAGAATAATAGAGCTGTTAACAACCGGAGGTGCTTGCCTGCATGCGTTTTGTCCAATCTGTCAGATGGGAGCTGAAGAGCTGGCCCAGCAACATCAAGTTATTTTTCCTCGCCAATATCCTGTATCAAATCGGCACCGGCATGTTTGGTGTCCTTTATAATTTATATATCCAGGCGCTGGGGTACGGCGATGCCATGAACGGCCGGGTCGTCAGCATCCAGTCCCTTGCTACGGCGCTGCTGTTTGTGCCGATCGGTATTTGGGGTGACCGGGCCAGCCGCAGAAAAATTTTGATCATAGGCGCCCTGTTTACCGGGGCTGCTTATCTGATCCGTTCCTTTATTTCGGGCGAAACGGGTCTGCTCGGACTTGCCGTTGTTACCGGCTTGTTTGCCTCCTTCTTTCAAGTATTGGCCATTCCGTTTCTGGCCGAGACGGTGACTCCCAAGCAGCGCCTGAAAATGTTCAGTTATTTCTCCTCGCTTGTATTAGCCTCCCAGGTTATCGGCAGCATGGGCGGAGGTTTCCTGGCAGACGGCCTTCAGGCTTTCGGGCTCAGCCGGCTCTCCAGCCTGCAGATCGTACTCGCCATTGGCGGGGGCGCAACGCTGGCCGCTTTTATCCCGATGCTGTTTGTGCGCGAAGGCAAAGCCGCAGGGAGCGCGGCAGGAGCTTCAACTAAGCAGGAGGACGTCCTGATCCTGACCCAGACGGGCCAGACGCGCCAGACCATTGAAGAATACCGGATGATCGGCAAGTTCGTGCTGGCTCAGCTGCTGATCGGGTTCGGCTCAGGGCTTGTGGTGCCATACCTGAACCTTTATTTTACGAACCGTTTCTCGGCATCGCTGTCTTTGATGGGAATTCTGATCTCGCTTGGACAGGTGATGACGATTGTATCCATGCTGATCGGCCCTACTTTGGCCCGAAAGGTGGGACAAGTCCGGGCGGTCGTGATTTTTCAAATGCTGTCCCTGCCGTTTCTGCTGCTGACCGGTTATACCCACTGGTTTGCGGTTGCCGCTGTAAGCTTTCTCTTCCGCCAGGCGCTGATGAATGCAGCTAATCCAATCCAGTCCTCTATCATGATTGACCGGGTCGGCGACAACAAGCGGGGCATCGCCAATTCGCTTACGCAGACGGCCTTTATGCTGGGCTGGGCGACAATGGGGCCGGTCCAATCCCGGCTGGTCACCGAACACGGAAGCTACTGGGGATATGCCATTACGTTCAGCATTACCGGCTGTCTGTACGTCGCCGCTTCGCTGCTGTATTTCTTCATGTTCCGCAGAACCTCGCCCACGCCGTCGCCGTCCCGCAGCTCCCAGTCTGCGGCGGAGTTATAGCTGCGGATTATAGCTGCGGATTATAGCTGCGAGTTTATAGTTTATGAAGCGAAAAAAAGAGATGCGCCCGGAAAGCCGGATACGCATCTCTATTAATTTTAACCTATCTAAATTGTCAGGCGATTGTCAGGCATTAGTTCTTGCCCCGGTACTGCCCCGTTCTGAGCTCTACCGCATAAGGCTCAATCAAAGGCATGCCCCGTTCTTCCGCCTCGCGGATTGACTGTTCCACGTCATAAGGAACCCGCACGAACTGAAGCCCAAACGGAGCAGGCTCCGCTTGCCCGTAAATTCCTTCCATAATGACATAGGAAGCCTGGATCATATCCAGCGAATTGCCGACGCTTCCCGCGTTAAAAAGCGTTTTCCCGCCCTCCAGATGCTGCAGGAAAGCCGTATGAATGTCGCCATACCCGGCAACGTCGGCCGTTTTAGGAATGATGCCGTGTTCTGACGGCTCAAGCAGAGATTTCCTTTTCTCCTCTTCATCCCAAGGGTAAATCCGTTCGTACAGGCTTCTTGGAGAAGCGTGAAACAGCCGCACCAGCCGCCCGCTCATCATAAACTCGATGCAAAAGGGCAGCGATTCCAGGTAAGCCATGCGCTCCGGACCCAAAATCGCCTGGCTCCACGTCACCGCCTCGAATTGGCTCGGCTCACGGATGAATTCATCCCAGTTGCCGGCGACTATTATCTCGCATTTCTCCCTGACCAAATCAACGGCCAGATCCGGATGCGGCCCTTTGCCGACCAGATCGCCCAGACAAAATATCCGTGTAATGCCTCTGTCCCCGATGTCCTTCAGCACCGCCTTCAAGGCAGGCATATTGCCGTGAATATCCGAAATAACAGCAATTCTATCCATGCGAGACTTCTCCTTCCCGGGCTTCCCCTGACTCAATTATATCGAATACGGCACCCGCCACCAAACCTGGAGCAGGGGCCCTGGCCGCCGGTTCATCGGCATATAATTCACCGGCATATAATTCACCGGCATAAAAAAAGCTGTCTCTTGAACCGGCCCTTATAAATATTGCAGAAGCCGGCAATTTCATACCCGGCCCTCTGAAGCGAAGGCCTGATCTCCTCCGTCGTTAAAATAACGACTTTAGCCGCCAGCCTCCGGGCGCTGCAGAGCATTTCGTCTAATTCCTCAAGGGGCAGCACCGAGCAGAGATTATAAGGCAGGTCCAGAATCAGCGCGTCGTAACGCCCTTCCAGGCGGCGCATGTCTCCTAGCGCAGCAGCCTCCTCCGACATTCCAAAATGCCGCAGATTCTCGCGCGCGCCCTGCACCGCAAGGGGATTAATATCAAAGCCCTGAATGCTGATGCCCATGGATAAAGCCTCAATCAGCACGGTGCCGATGCCGCAGCAGGGATCGAGCAGCTTTAAGCCTTCCGGCTCCGGCATGGCGATATTGACGGCAGCGCGGGCCACGCGGGTGCTGAGCGCAGTCGAATACTGGCGGGGCTTCTCGTTGTGCTTCAGCCAGACGGACTCTTGCGTGATGCAGTCGCCCAGCACCCAGCGGCCCCGGGAATAAGCTAGGCCAAGCAGACGGTCCGGCCGCTTCATTTCCGCTTTGCCGCGGATCCCCGCGCCAATCCGGCGTTCTACCGCCCGCTTGCCTTCATAGGTCTCTGTGCGGTCTGCATCCAGATAACGCAGCTTGAAGGTGGAATCCCCCAGCTCCAGCCCGCCTGTCTGGGCTTCAATCTCTTCCAGGCTGTCCCCTTCCATCAGGATGTCCAGCCTTTCATGCAGAAACGGACTCCGGTCCGGGTTAATTCCGATTCCGCTCTCCACATGCCGGCTTTCCGGCTCCGCGCCAAGCAGGGAGCGCAGCTCCAGCCTGCACAGCTCACGCTCATCCTCATGGCAGGCGTAGGTGTAGAGCCGGGATAATGGTTTTTCGATCTTCACTCCCGTCCCCCCTTTTCCTTCTGTCTATTGATCTTTATTGTGATGCCGCGCTTTGGCTTATGTCAATTTGAAAAAAATAAAAACACCCGCCTGGTAAAACGGCGGGTGAATCCATTATTTGACCGACCAGGCCTCCAGGGAGAGGCCGGGGTCGGCTTTCAGGGACAAATCCGCGAACTCGCCGGATTGCCATTTGAGGTAAGCCGCGGCGCCGATCATCGCGGCGTTGTCGGTGCAGTAGGCGTGGGGCGGAATGATCAGCTCCACGCCTTCGCGCTCGCAGCGCTCTGTCAATGCGGCGCGGAGTCCTCTGTTTGCGGCGACTCCGCCGCAAAGCAGCAGCTGCCGCGCCGAGGTGGCGCGGACGGCGCGGATGGCTTTTTCAACCAGGACCTCGATCACGGATTCCTGGAACCCGCGGGCAATGGCGCCGTAATCCGGCAATTCGCCCTTCATTTTGCTGCGGTTCACCAGATTGAGCACCGCCGACTTCAAGCCGCTGAAGCTGAAATCGTAGGAATCCGGCTCCAGCCAGACCCGCGGCAGCTCCTCCGCTGTCGGCGATTCTAATGCAGCCTTGTCTACAAAGGGACCGCCGGGATACGGATACCCGATCGCACGGGCCACCTTGTCGTATGCCTCGCCAACCGCATCGTCCCGGGTCCGCCCGATCAGCTTGAAGCTGCCTTCACGCTCCATCAGGACAAGCTCGGTATGTCCGCCGGAGACAACGAGCGCCATGCACGGATACTGGAGCTCCTTGACGAGTCTGTTGGCATAAATGTGGCCGGCAATATGATGTGTTGCGATCAGCGGCTTGTCCAGGGCGAAAGCCATGCTTTTGGCCGCAACTACGCCCACGAGCAGCGCGCCGACCAGGCCCGGGCCCTGCGTCACCGCTATGGCCGACAGGTCAGAAGGGGCGATGCCGGCCTTCTCCAGCGCCTCCTCCATAATGAGGGTGATTACCTCGACGTGCTTGCGCGAAGCCACCTCCGGCACTACGCCGCCAAACGCCCGGTGCGTGTCGATCTGGCTGGAGATGACGTTGCTCAGCACTTCGCGGCCATTTTTGATGACGGCAGCCGAGGTCTCATCGCAGCTTGTCTCCACCGCCAGTATGCAGCAGTCACCGTCTGGCCCGGCTCCGGCTGCCTCATTTCCATTCAAATTCAATACCGTCAAATCTAATTTCGGCTCTGTCACTTGGTTTCGCTTCCTTCCCTGCCGCCTTCAGCTGTCATCCTGTCCGATAAATCGCACCACATAATCAGTGCATCTTCCCCGTTATCCGAATAGTATCCTTTGCGCATGCCGATGCCGCGGAAGCCCAGCTTCTCATACAGCGATTGTGCGACATGGTTGGACACTCTGACCTCCAGGGTCATCCGGATCATCCCGAGCTCCCAGGCATAGGTCATCAGCTGGCGCAGCAGCAGCTCGCCAAGCCGCCGGCCCCTGTGGGCCGTTCTTACCGCAATGTTCGTAATATGCGCTTCGTCAAGGACTGTCCACATCCCCGCATACCCGACTGGGGCGCCGTTCCGCTCCATGACCAGGTAGCGGGCAAACTGATTATGCGTCAGCTCGTTGCGGAAAGCGTCGCTCGACCATGGCAGGGTGAAGGATTCATGCTCAATCACCATAATATCGGGGATATCGTCCATCAGCATCGGGCGGAACACAATTTCATCCTTAGGCACCACGTGATCCGGACTGCTCGCGTCATCCGGTTTGATCCCGTTATCCGGTTGTATCTGATTATCTGATTGTATCTGGTTATCTGATTGTATCTGGTTATCCGGTCTCTTCTCGCTCTCCATCAGTTCCCCTCCTTACAATCCCTGAAGTTTGTTGACTTCGGCTTCAGTCAGTTGGGTATAATTCGGCTGCAGTTGATGCGGGTCGCCATGCTCCCCGCGAAGCAGGCGGGCCGCGCCCAGCAGCCCGCCCCACGCGCCCTGGGGCGCGTATTCGGTGATGCGCAGCGCATCACCGAGCAGCGGCCGCAGCAGTTCTGCGGTCGCTGCATGCTTGTCCGCGTCGCCGGCCAGCGTCACCGCGGAAGGCCGCACTTCCGGCGGAAGCGCGGACCAAAGAGCCGCCAGGCTTGCCGTCCAGTCCGCCATCTGGCGGATGCCGTCCGGCTCCAGCCGGCGGGGCATAATGCCCGGCGCTGTTTCAAACAGCGCCGTGTAGACCTGGCCGCGCCGCGCATCCATCAGCGGCACGACCCACTCCGCCGCAGAAGCCGCCCCGGTGGCCGGGGCAGCTTCGCGGCCTTCCGCTGCCGCCAGGAGATCCCCGGCGGCAAGGCCTGCGCCCTGCGCCCAGGCTCCGAGTCCCAGCATCTCCAGGCTGGAGATGCCGACGACCGGAATGCCGAGCGACCAGGCCAGGCTTTTGCCTGCGGCAACCGCGATGCGGATGCCCGTATATGAGCCGGGTCCGACGCCGGCGATGATGCCGCTCAGCTCGTGCTGCTTCGTCCCCGACGCCTGCAGCACGTCCCGCACCGCGGGCATCAGCAGCTCGGCATGGCCCCGCTGCGCGAGCAGATTATTTTCGGCCAGCACTGCGGCCCCTTCCATGACGGCTGTGCACAGCATAGCCGTTGACGTATCCATAACCAGAAAGCGTCCTGCTGAATTATGACTTTGTTCCATCTGTTATACCCCATTTTCCTTCAGGTCCGCCGTCCAGGCTTTATACGGTTCTCCCTGTCCGTGAATATAAATCTGCCGTTCTTCCAAATTCACAGTCTCCATATATAAATGCAGCCTGGATTCCGGCAGCAGCTCTTCGATCAGGCTTCCCCACTCCACGAGCGTAACGCCTTCCCCGAAGAAATATTCGTCCAGGCCAAGCTCGTCCGCTTCATCCAGGGACAGCCGGTAAACGTCCATATGATAAAAAGGCAGCCGGCCAGCATATTCCTTAATAATTGTAAATGTAGGGCTGTTTACCTGGTCATTCACATCCAAAGCCTTTGCAAACGCCTGGGAAAAAGCCGTCTTCCCCGCTCCCAAATCGCCGTCCAGCACGATTAATGTTCCTGGTACGGCCAGCTTTGCCAGCCTTGCTGCAAGCAGCTGCGTATCCTTGAGGCTGCCCGCCCGGTAGACGAGCTGCGCGGATTTCTTTGCATTCAAAGCGTTACCGCCTTTCTGTTCACACCGAACCAGCCCCCTCCTTATCCGGAAAGGCCTGGCACCAGTTTGAAGCCTGAGTTGCAGAGGCAAATCCGGCATAGGAAATCCCCTGATTTTTCTATCCCATTATATATTTCATGCGTAGGTCCCGCAAGGACACCCGGCCTTCAGCCAGCCAAAATGCCCGTTATCTGCCTGCAATAATCCCCCCTGACAGCAACCATACTAATGAAAAGTTCAGCTGCCTTCAGAAGGAGCAGAAGCTCAAACGGAAAGGAGAGATTTGCCCATGCATACCGTCTGGAAGGGCGCGATCAGCTTCGGCCTCGTTCACGTCCCGGTCAAAATGTTCTCCGCCACCGAAGACAAGGATATTTCAATGAAATACATTCACAAAACGTGCGGAAGCCCGATCTCTTATGTGCGGCGCTGCCCGGCCTGCGAGAAAGACGTGAACTGGGATGAAATCACGAGAGGATATGAATATGAAAAAGGAAAATACGTGCTGTTTGAGAAGGAGGAGCTTGAACAGCTTGCAGAGCAGAGCAGCAAGACGATTACGATACTGGACTTTGTCGATCTGCACGACATTGACCCGATTTATTTTCAAAAAACCTATTATTTATCGCCCGACCAGGCAGGCTCAAATGCTTACCGGCTCCTGCTTGAGGCGATGAGGGACACCAGTAAGATCGGCATCGCCAAAATTGCGATCCGCTCCAAGAGCAGCCTTGCAGCCATCCGCGTGCTGGACAACTGCCTTGCTGTTGAAACGATTTTTTATCCGGATGAGATCCGGCCGATCTCCCAGGTGCCGGGCCTGCCGGGAGAGGTCGAGGTCAGCGATAAGGAGCTGACGATGGCGAAGCTGCTGATCGAGCAGCTCTCGACTCCCTTTGAGCCGGAGAAATATACGGACGATTACCGGAATGCCCTGCTGGAGCTGATCCAGCACAAGGTTGCAGGGGAAGAGGTGTCCCTCGCTCCGGCCAAACCGGAGACAAATGTCATCGACCTGATGGCCGCGCTGCAGGCCAGCATCGAGGCGGTCAGACCGATCGTGACCGATCCCGGCACACCGGCACCGGCTTCTGCAGCAGCTGGACGCAAAACACGCGCCGGCAAAACGGCGGCAGCCGCTGAAGCTGTCCCGGCCCAAGCCAGTGCCAAAGCAGCCGCAGCAGCGGGCGGCAGCACAGCTGCAGCCGGCCGGGGCCGCTCCAAAGCGGCGGGCACGAAGGCAGCAGGGGCGAAGACGTCGGGAGCGAAGGCGTCGGGAGTGAAGGCAGCGGGAGCGAAGGCAGCGGCAGCGGCCGCAGAGCCTGCTGACCGCACCGGACAGACAGCCGGCGAAACTGGCGTCATCACGGCGGCGGCAGCCGCTTCACTGACCAAACCAGCGAAGCCGAAGCGCAGAGCAAGCACCAAGAAGCTGTCCTGACCCTTCAACGGATTGGCAGGTGGAATGATGGGGGCCGACCGGTTTAAACCTGCGCAGTGGTGCACTGGTCCGGAGCAGCGCCCGCAAAGCCCTGCAGCACGGGATGGCGCAGCGTCCCGCCGGTTGTCCATTCCAGGTATTCCACCTTCACTGTCAGGGACGGCAGCATCCAGGCCGCCCCTTTTACCCGTGCCGGAATATTGGCAAAGGGACGGGCGGGAACCTTTAACCGCTTCGCTTCCTCCGTGGCGAAGCGCCAGTCGGAGCCGGTAAATTTTCCGCTTCCCGCGTGTCCAATATAAATAAACTGGCCCAGCTCGTCATAAAGCCCCAGCAGCAGGGCATTTACAATCCCGTCACGGTACGTGACACCGCCCACCGCCGCATACAAATCGCGGACAAATTTCTTCTTCTGCCACCGCTTATCCTTGCCGCCGACCGCATACGTGCTGTCCAGATCCTTGCAGACCACGCCCTCCCAGCTCTGCTGCCGCATCACCTCAAACAATTGCTCCGGGTCGTTGAAGTTTTGGCAGAGCTGAACCCGCTCATTAGGAACGATAACCTTCTGCAGCAGCTGCTGCCGTTCCTCGAGCGTCCGACCGGTCACCCATTCCCCGTCCAGGCACAAAATGTCAAAGATCATATAATTGACTGCAATCCGGTTTACCGCAGAACGGATTTCCTGCTCCTTTCGCAGGCTGTCGCGCTTCATAATGGCATGGAAGGAGGGCCTGCTGTTCTCGATCGCCATCATCTCCCCGTCCAGAATGACAGACTGCGCGCGGCAGTACCGCCCGATGTCCGCCAAATCCGGATACTGCGCAGTCCGTTCATTCCCTTTGCGGTTGATCAGCCTGCAGCTGGAGCCGTCCATATAGGCCAGCATGCGCACTCCATCCCATTTGACCTGGGCTGCCCAGCGGCTGCCGGAGGGCAGGCTGACTGTTGAGACAGGCTCAAAAGGCTCGACCGGTTTCATTTGGTTCATCGGTTCACCGGTTTCATTGGTTTCATTGGTTTCATTAGTTTCATCGTTTCCATCATTTCCATCGGCTGCATCGTTCCTTTCTCCACTTCCACTCCCCTGTTTTCCCTCCGTGCCTAGATTTACAGCATTATTTACAGCATTATTTACAGCATTATTTACAGCATTTCCTGCCGCCGCGGCTGTCATTCCCCATCCAGCCATCCCTTATAAATGCTTCTTGCCTTGGGAATTCTACGGGGGAGCGGATCAGCCGCTGCCATTCACTACAGAAATTACAGAAGGAGGAGAGTTTCAGCATGCCGTCCGCTGTTAAAGGTTCAATTCAGGTTGAAGGTCATGAGATTACCATTTCCAATCCGGACAAGCTGCTCTGGCCGGAAGCCGGCGTGACCAAAATGGTCTACCTGCAGAAGCTTGCCGAGCTTGCACCTTATCTGCTGCGCAGCTGCCGGAACCGGCTGCTGACGACGATCCGGTATCCAGGAGGCATTCACAGCACCTTTTTCTATCAGAAAAATGCCCCCGAGCCCCTTCCGGACTTCGTGCCCACTTCCGTGCATGAAGGCATCCGCTACGTCGTTCTGGACAGCCTCCCCACCCTGCTGTGGCTTGGCAATCTGGCCTCAATCGAGTTTCATCCCTCGCTGCACTATATAGGGGAACAGCTGCCCTGCGAATGGATTATCGACCTCGATCCATCGGTGGAGGAAGAACCCCGCATTATGGAAGCCGCCTCCTATGTGGGGGACTGCCTGTCCTCATTGGGGCTGGACTCTGTGCCCAAGACTTCCGGCGCTACCGGCGTCCAGATTATGGTGCCGATCCACTACGGGATTACCTTTGACGAGCTCCGGGCCATCGGCCATTTTGTCGCCCGCTATATTACGGAGAAGCACCCTGGCCTGTTCACCATCGAGAGGCTCAAGAAAGACCGGGGGGACCGGATCTATTTCGATTATCTGCAGCACTACTCCGGCAAAACCATAGCCGCAGCCTACACGCCGCGGGCAAGAAAGGCGGCCAGCGTCTCCACTCCCTTAACCTGGGAGGAGGTCCGGCGGAATCCAAAGCCTTCCGACTTCCATCTGCTCAACATCGGAGAACGGCTGCAGCGGACAGGCGACCTGCTCACACAGGTGCCGCCCCAGTCGCTGGACTTGATTCTCAAGCATTTAATGAAATAAAGCCTTCCGCATGGCAGCACATGGCCAGCAGCTCACGCCGCAATTGCCTGCCCCTTCATAACAGCGGCGACAGCATTCTGGCGAACAATTCAAGTCCCTTCTGCCGCTTCGGCCGCTGCAGGAAGCTGGGCAGCAGAACCGGCCTGCATTCCTGCAGATCCTCTTCAAACTGCCGGGACAGCTCTTCTATTGCAAGAGGATCGAAGAGGACCGCCGTCATTTCAAAATTGCTGTAGAAGCTGCGCATATCCAGATTCGCTGAACCGACGGTTGCCAGGAGGCCGTCCACAACCATTACTTTTGCGTGCACAAAGCCCTTGGCATACTGGTAAAACTTTACTCCAGCCCGCAGCAGCTCCTCGAGATAGGACAGGGAAGCCCAGTGAACCAGCCTGCTGTCCGAGTGATACGGAATGATGATCCGGACATCCAGCCCGCTTACGGCAGCCGTCTTTAAGGCTTCATAGACAGCCGCATCCGGAATGAAATAAGGCGTTGTGATCCAGATTCTCCGCTTGGCCACAGCGGCTGCCCCAAAGCACATTTCCTGTATGGTTCTCCAGTCCTGATCGGGCCCGCTGGTCAGAATCTGCACCCGCTCCTGCCCGCGGCAATGATGAGGCGGAAACAAAACTCCAGGGGTGACTTCCCCGCCGCCGGCGAGCTTCCAATCCCCAAGAAAGGTATGCTGCAGAAAATAGACCGCGTCCCCTTCCAGCCTCAGGTGGGTATCGCGCCAATAGCCCATTTTCCTGTGCAGGCCCAGGTAATCATCGCCTACATTCAAGCCGCCCATGAAGCCGACAGTGCCGTCGATCACGATGATCTTCCGGTGGTTCCGGTAATTCACCCGCTTGTCCAGCAGAGCGATGAAAGGCGGCAGAAAATAATGAAATTCTACCCCCGCTTCCCTGATCTCCTGGATGAAGCTGCGTTTGAGCATAAGGCTTCCAAGCCCGTCGCAGAGCACTCTGACCTTAACCCCTTCACGGGCCTTCCGGATCATCAGATCCTTGAACCTGCTGCCGATCATGTCGCTGCGAAAAATATAAAATTCAATATGTATATGCTCCTTTGCCTGCTCCATGGCTTCCAGCATGCTGGCGAAAGTCTCCTCTCCATCCTTGAGCACCCTCGTCGCGTTGCAGCCTGTCATCGGACATTCCCGGAGATGGCTCAGCAGCGCAAACAGCCTTTCCTGTCCGGCAAATTCCGGATTGTTCATGCCGGCGGTATCCTCGATGATTTCGGCCTGCTCCCTTAAACGGGCTTCGATACGCCGAAACAGCGGTGAGCCGCTCAGCCGGATTCTTCTGCGGTTCTGATAATCTTTGGCCACGAAATAATAAAGGAAGAATCCGATAAACGGAACGCAGAACAGGATAAAAAGCCAGGCCACGGTCTTAGGCGGGCTGCGGAACTCCAGTATCAGAATGGTTGCGAGTTGAAAGATAAAAGCTATCAAAATCAATAAAGCCAAAGCAGCGCCACCTCCATCTATTCAGCATTAACCAACCCGCTCTAATCTTATTCGCCCCAGCCTTCCGGCATATGAAATTGACAACTTGGCATGTTTTAAGATTTGCAGGAATACATAATGGATAAGCAAGCTTTGATTCTTGACTCTATCAAGCGCAAGTGAAAGGAGCCATTATGAGAGCTGCAAGAATTCCGCAAGGGTTGACTCTTCTGGTCCTCAGAGAGAGCAAAGTGCCAGTCAAGCAATTGTATGTGCCGAAGCCTGTGCTGGTTTACGTCCCTTTTGCCGCTGTTCTGTCCATTTCAAGCCTCATCATCAGCCTGCATTTAAGGTCGGCTGACCGGATTGCCGGACTTCAGCAGGAGCTGGCCGATCAGCAGCTTGCGATGGAAGCTGTTGTGTCCGATAAAGACGAAGCGCTGCGGAGGCTCCGGAGTCAAGTGGTCAGCCTCGCCGCAGAAACACGGCAGGTTCAGGGCAGGCTTGCCGAGGTCTCCGGGCTGCAGGAGCAGCTGGAATCTTTTTTAGCAGATTCAGGGCTTTCTGAGCCGTCACCCGAGGAAGAGTCCGAAGCTTCCACAGCCTCGCTCAAATCCGCCTCTTTGGGCTGGAGCCCCGGCCTCGCAGCCGGCGGGGAATTCATAGCCGCTTATCAGCTAGAAGCCGGACAGGGAACAGAAGCGCTGCTGGATGAAACGCAGGACGATCTGGAGGCGATTAACGAGCTGATCGACCACATGAAAGCGCAAATACCGGCGCAGCTGGACAAAGCCCAAGCCAGACTTGAAGCCCTCTCCTCCACCCCCTCCTTATGGCCCACTCCTTCACGCAGCTTAACTTCGAGCTTTGGCTACCGCAGCGATCCTTTTACCGGAAAATCAGCCTTCCATGCCGGAATCGATATCGGCGGACATACCGGC
Organism: Paenibacillus pinistramenti; assembly: GCF_005869875.1. Classification (GTDB taxonomy): domain Bacteria; phylum Bacillota; class Bacilli; order Paenibacillales; family Paenibacillaceae; genus Fontibacillus; species Fontibacillus pinistramenti. Next base: position 204,064 of record NZ_VAWG01000005.1, on the reverse strand, counting down.
GATCCCGTTTATGCGGCGGCAGCCGGAGTTGTCACCTCCGTCCAGCGGGACGGTTCCAGAGGGAATTTTATCGTCATCCAGCACGGCAATAGCCTGGAAACCTGGTATATGCACCTCAGCGCCTCCGTGGTTAAACAGGGGGACAATGTATTGAAAGGCCAGATCATCGGAAAGCTGGGCAATACCGGGAGAAGCACAGGCCCCCATCTGCACTTTCAGGTCATGAAGAGACATGAGCCGGTGAATCCGCTCCCTTATATTCAATAACGGAGATCAATAACGGAGATCATCAGAAACGGAGGTCATCAGAATGAAAATGTCCAAATCAGGCAAAGCAACTTACACCTTGATCGGCCAGGGCAGCGATATCGAAGGCATTCTGCGCAGCGAGTCCGGTGTCCGGATCGAAGGCGTCTTCCGCGGGGAGATCGAAAGCTCCGGCGAGGTCATCATTGGCGCAAGCGGTGAAGCCCACTCCAACATTAAAGGCTCCTCCATCGTTGTGGCAGGCAAAGTGTTTGGCGATGTGGTCACGAACGGACGGCTTACGCTGCTTGAGAACGGCCATATTATCGGCAATATCGACGCCCGCATCCTGGTGATTTCCGAAGGCGGACGGTTAAATGGAGAAACCCGGATGGATACGGCGGCTGCTGCAGACAGCAAAAGCATCTTCGGCAAGAGTTCCGTCCAGACCGGAGCAGAAACCGGATGAATACAGCTCCCGGGGACCCTTTTGCAGCTAAGACAGAGCTCTATAAGAATAAGCTGGATGTGTGAAGATCACCGCTTTGTTTGGGCGGGTGGTCTTTTTTGTTAGTTAGAATTTCCCTCAAATCCGTATATCTAAAAAAAACAAACCTCAAACCTTAAATTCATGCCTTGATGGAAGCGTTTCAAAAAGTAACAATAGAAACATAACAAATCTAGGGGGCATTGAACAATGGGAAACAAACCGCTAAAAACATTGGCTTTAGTTCTGGCAGGCGCCTTGACTCTTGGCCTGGCCGCATGTGGAAACGCTAACAACAACAGCAATTCCGGAGCTGCTTCCTCAAACGGAGGATCCAGCAGCACAGCCAGCGACAAGAAGGTGACCATCACTTTCCAGAACATTCAGCCGGATCCGACAACACCTTCCTACAAAACCCTGCATGATCTGGTAGACAGCTACATGAAAGAGCATCCAAACGTCAAGATCGAGCTGGATACGCTGAATACCGACCAGCAGAAGCTGAAATTGAAGACCCAAGCGGCTTCCAAAGAAGTGCCTGATATTACAATCGTGAACCCGGCCGCCCAAATGCAGCCATTCGTAGACGCCGGCCTTCTGGCTCCGCTGAACGATATGCTCGATCAGAACGGCCTGAAAGATACGTATCAAGCCGGATTGCTGGATAACTATACCTTTGACGGCAATGTCTATGCAGTTCCGGACGGCAACAACATCGAGGTTGTCTACTACAATAAAGATCTGTTCCAGCAAGCCGGAATCTCGCAGGTTCCAACAACGTTTGACGAGCTGCTGGCAGACGTGAAAGCGCTCAAAGCCAAAGGCATTACGCCAATCGCGATCGGTGAGAAGGATACCTGGACCGGCTCCTTCCTGTTCATGAACATCCTGCTCCGCACAAACGGCGGCCCTGGCTTCCTGAAAGACGTAGTAGACGGCAAGAGAACGTTTGAAGATCCTGCCTTCGTCGAAGCTGTTGACCGCTTCCAGGATCTGGTGCAGGCTGGCGCGTTCCCTGAAGGTGCAACTTCCATTGACGCCAACGCAGGCGGCAACCTGTTCAAGACCGGTCAAGCAGCCATGTTCATTATCGGTACTTGGGAGACCGGCGCAATCGACTCTTCCTCCGTGGGCAGCCAAGTCGGCGCATTCCGCTTCCCTACGGTCGACGGCAAAGGCGATCTGAACGAGTTCATGCTGGCTCCAGGCAGCGCGTTCGCCGTATCCGCCAACAGTGAACACCTGCAAGAAACCAAAGATTTCCTGAACTACTTCGCTGTTAATTATCCTAAGAAACAATTCGAATACAAGAATGCTGTAGGCTTGGGCCAAAAGGTTGACGGCGACTTGAAATCCGCTGGTTATTCCGATCTGGCAATGGAAGTAGCTTCCATGTTTAACGACATCAAAGGCGGCGACCTGTCCTTCGATAACACGATGAACCCAGCCGTTTCCCAGGCTCACCTCAGCAGCATCCAAAACCTGTTTGTCCAAAAAGTTGACTCTGCAACTGTTGCTAAAGAGCATCAAACCGCATTTGAAGCCAACAAATAAGACGGCTTACGAAGGGATGCGAAGAAGCCGATAAAGCTCCTTCGCATCCTGCTTTTTCCAATAAATATATAAAGGGAGGCTGAGAAACCATGAATGTATTGAAAGTCCCGGCCCGTACAATTGCCGTGTTTGTGCTTCCATGCTTGCTTCTGTACGTCGTCCTCGTGTTTGTGCCTATTCTCGTATCCTTCTATACCGGCCTTCTGAACTGGGACGGTATTACTACAGCTAAATTTATAGGTTTTGACAACTTCAAAACGATGTTCTTCCACGATCCCGTATTTTGGCCGTCCGTTCGGCGGACCCTGCTGTACGCGGTAGCGTCCATGCTGGAAATTCCTTTGTGTCTGTTTATGGCAATCCTGCTTAACCGTTTCATCAAGAGAAGAGCCAATACGCTCGTCTCCATTTATTTCGTTCCGGTTATTCTGTCGGTCGTTATCATCGGCCAGCTCTGGAAAACGATCTATAACCCCGCCTCGATGGGCGGCATGCTGAACGGCATTCTCATCTCCCTCGGCCTCGACAGCTGGCAGCACGGCTGGCTGACCGAACCCAAAATCGCCATGTACTTCGTCTATATCATTTCGCTCTGGCAGTATTTCGGTTATCACCTTCTGATCCAGTTCACTGGCGTTCAGAACCTGCCGGAGGAAGTTTACGAGGCGGCCAGAATCGACGGCGCAGAAGGCTTTAAAGCAGACCGTTACATTACTTTGCCGCTGATTGTACCTATCCTGAAAATTTCGATCGTGCTTGCGTTTATCGGCTCCCTTCAGTCCTTCGATATGGTTATGGTTGTCACAGGCGGCGGGCCTGCGCATGCTACGGACGTGATTTCGACACTGATGTACAACAACTCTTTCCTGTCCCTGAAATATGGTTACGGCAGTGCAATCGCAACCTTCCTCGTTCTCGTTTGCCTGATCTGCACCTTCTTCATTAACTTTATTTTTGGCCGCGTAGAGAAAAAAGTAGGATAAGGAGAGGAGAACACGATATGAAATATGCAAAAAAAGGACTCGTGTATCTTCTGTTCGCGATTCCGGTCATTACCCAATTGTACCCGCTGCTGTGGCTGTTTCTGTATTCCCTGAAGACGAACGAAGAAATTTTGAGCGGAAGCTTCTTCTCCCTGCCTAAGCATTTTCAGTGGGCCAACTACAAAGAGGCCTATGAGAACGGGCATTATGTGCGGTACCTCAGCAACAGCGTATTAGTGACTGCAGTGACCATGATCTTCGTGATTCTGCTGGCCTCCATGGTCGCTTACGCAGTCTCCCGCTTCCGCTGGAGATACGGCAATGTGGTCATGCTGGTCTTCTTGATGGGCATGATGATTCCAATGCAGGCAACACTGCTGCCCTTGATGCTGATCTTTAAAAATCTCAAGACCGGCTCCTTCCATGTCCTGGATTCGCCGCTCTCCCTGATTCTGCCTTATATCGCCTTCCAGCTGCCGATCGCGATCTTCATTCTGTCCGGCTTCATGAGAAGCATTCCGGGAGAAATTGAAGAGTCCGCTTTCGTGGACGGCGCAAGCATTTACCGGATTTTCCGCAGCATTATTCTTCCGGTTTCGGCTCCGCCGATGATGACGGTCTGTATCCTTACTTTCATCAACATCTGGAACGAATATATTATGGCTGCCACCTTTATTTCTTCCGAGAAATGGAAAACACTCCCATTTGGCGTATACTCATTCGTCAGCCAATATTCAGTCAATTACGGCGATATCGGCGCCTTCCTGATTATGGGCGCACTGCCGGTTATCATCATCTATTTCATCTTGTCCGAGCGCATTACCAAAGGGATGGTCGCTGGTGCGGTTAAAGGCTAGGCGAAATTGACAAAGTGGTTTGTTTTTCCACTCATCCGCTTTATAATAGAACAGCAGAACACCATGACGGGAGGATTAATTCCTTGAGGAGAGGCATTCATTCCATACACCATCGGTTGTTTCTGCTGTTTTTATTTTGTATGTCAGGCCTTCTCTTGATTGTCAGCCTGCTCTACTACAACAGGACAACCTCACAGGTTCATCAGAAGATCAGCGATTTATCCACGAAGAACGTTTCCCAGACCGTCGGGCTGTTCGACCTGCTGTATAAAGGCTATGACAGCTTGTCCAAGACGCTCAGCAACAACTTCGACCTGGTCCGGGTGCTGAGTGAAACGACGGATGAACCGGCAATTCAGTACATTAATGAACGGTCGATCACCAACATCATCGGCGCGGTATTCTATTCCCGTGATGATCTGATCGGCATCCATGTCCTTACCAACAAAGGCAACATCTATAATTACGGCAACTACTTCAATATTGTGGATCCGGATTACCAGTCCCAGGATTGGTACCAGCAGCTGATGCAGTCCTCCGGGAGGCTTATGCTGCTCGGCGTATTCCCCCACTCCCTGATTGACCAGAATGAGAGCCGCCCAGTCTTCGCTTTCGGGAGGCAGATTTATAATCTGGATGAACACAAGCCGATCGGCGTCGTCCTTTACGAGACCGATCCCCAGGCAATTCTGTCCGCTTTGGACAATCTGAAATTAAGCGAGCATAGTCAGGTCTACCTGATTTCCCAGGATGACCGTGTTATTTTCTCAACCGATACGTCAGGTAATCCAGCACCAAAGCTGTCCGGCCTGGCCGATTCCCAGGATGTCGCTGTGCGGCAGGATAAGCAGAATTTGACCGTCGCCTCCAGACTTCCCTTATCGGAATGGTATGTGGCCAGCGTAACCCCGAACCGGGATTTGAATGTCGAAATGGTCCAGATGCAGCGTTATCTGCTGATTGTCATCTCAATCTTGATTATCGTATCCGCCCTGATTGCCTCTATGGTATCAAGGACCATCTCCCAGCCGATCATCCGGCTGATCCGCGAAATGAAGCAGGTGGAGATCGGGAACTTCCGCGGGGAAGTGAACGTCACTTCTTATATGGAGATCAATATTCTGGTGGCTTCCTTTAACCGGATGGTTCACCGGATCGAGGAATTAATCGAACGGGTCAAGCTTTCTTCCGTCAGTGAGAAAAATGCCGAGCTGCAGGCCCTTCAGTCCCAGGTGAACCCGCACTTTTTATATAATACGCTGGATATGATTTATTGGATGCTGGATGAGAAGGAAGAAGACGACCTGGGAGAAGTCGTTCTCTCTTTGTCCCATATGTTCCGCTACAGCAGCCACTGGGAAGCAGAGGCCAAAGTAACGCTGCGCGAGGAGCTGGAGCAGATCCAGCATTATCTGAATATTATCAAGATGCGCCTGGAAGGCCGGCTTCAGGTGGAGGTTCAGATCGAAGAACGGCTGCTGGAGATCCGGCTGCCCAAAATGACGCTTCAACCCGTTATTGAAAACGCTGTTAAATACGGGCTCGAGGCGCTCGACCGCCCCGGCCTGCTGATTGTTTATACACGCGAGCAGGAGCGCACCTTTGAAATTATTATCCAGGATAATGGAAAAGGCATGGAGCCATCGACGCTTGAACGTCTCTCCCGTTCCTTGAACGGCCAGCAGGAGGCGGAGAGCGGGACCAAAGGCGGCATTGGCCTGATTAACCTGCACCGCAGGCTGAAAAATATGTTTGGAGCCGACGGCGGCTTGCACATCCAAAGCATCCCAGGCTTGGGAACCACGGTCATCATCCGGCTGCCGCAGCCTGAAGAAGGAGGAACTAGCTCGTGAATATACTGATTGCAGATGATGAACGTGCGATCCGGGAAGGCATTAAACGAACCATTCTGCAGGCCTTTCCGGAGCATGCTGTCGACGTCGCCGAAACAACAGCAGAAGCGGCGGAGCTGCTGGGCAGCAAGCGCTTCGACCTTGTACTGACCGACATTTTGATGCCGGGCATCAGCGGACTGGAATTTATGCGGATGTCCAAACACCGCTACCCCTTCGTAAAGTGGGTCGTCATCTCTGCCCATAATGAGTTCTCATACGCTCAGGAAGCCGTCCGGCTCGGGGCCCGTGACTATCTGCTCAAGCCGATTGGCAAGAAGCGGTTAGCCGAGCTGATCGGCGAGCTTGAAGAGGAAATCCGCCAGGAGAAATCCCTCTTCCGGGAAGAAGAGCTGCTTAAGTCCAACCTCAAGTACCTTCGCGAAGGCGTGTTTCAGCGTCTGGCCTCCGGACTGGACACCGGTAATCTCAGCCTCGAGCCCTTTATCGAGGATTACCCCCGCTTTCATTTAATTCTTGTCCAGCTGGATGCCGGCGAACGAAACGCTAACCTGGAGCATTTTATAATGGAAAATGTTCTCTCCGAACTCATCGACCGCTGCGGCGGCGGATTTGTGGTCAGCTATGACCGGCAAAGCGTGCTGGGACTGTTTAAGCCTGCCAGTCCAGCCAAGCTGGAGCAGCTTCAGCAGCAGCTCAAAGAGCATATGAACCATTATCTGCGGGTTCCTTATCAAATTAGGGTGTCCGGCGAAAGCAATGACATCCGGTCCGTTCCGCAGATGATCAGCGGCATGCGCAAGCCATCTCCGGTGAAGCTGACAGAACCGGCCAAGGGAACTGGCGAAACAGCGATTGACATCGCCTTGGACTACATCAATGAACATTATAACGAAGACCTTTCCCTGGAGCGCGTCGCCTCCGTTGTATTTCTGAATCCGGTGTACTTCAGCCAGCTCTTTAAGCAGAAGACCGGCCAGGGCTATAAGGAATACGTCATTTCACTGAGACTGGAGCATGCCAAGAAGCTTCTGCAGAACCCCAGCTTCAGGCTGGCGGAAATCGCCGAGCAGATCGGCTACCAGGACATGCGGCATTTCACCCAGGTGTTCCGCAAGAAATTCGGGCTGACCCCGACCGAATACCGGATGCAGCAGGAAAGCACCGTGAAATAGGTACGGCGGGCGCCGCCCGAATGCAGCTCTAGTGCGGCACGATGCCGACCATATGCGGCTCTAATCGGCTTGAGTGCCGATAAACATGCAGAAACCCGCGCCTCCGGAAGGAGGCTGCGGGTTTCTTTCTTTTTTTCCCACGAATCAATCAAGGGTTATGCCGCCACATCTCTCTTCATAAATACGACCCAGGAAATGGCCAGAAAGACCAGTACATATACGGCCAGCATGGTGATGGAGAATCCCATCGTCATCCCTGCCTGACCGCCCCCCATCATATATTGGCTTAAATCCATATTGGTGAACAGGACGTATTTCGCCCACGGATACAGCTCGGGATTCAGCAGGGCCTGAAAAATGTTGCGCGCAAACAGGATAAAGATCGACAAACCGATCGAGATGCCGCTGCTGCGGAAAAGAGTGGACAGCATAAACGCGATGACACAGATGACAAGCAGGTCCACGTACTGATACAGCATCTGCTCCATGGCATAAGAGAACGCCGTGTAATCCGCCGGATACTCATTGACGGACCGTCCGTGGAATAAAGCAAAGGATAAGATGAAATCTACGGCAAGGAACAAAATCGTCGAGATCAGAGAGAACAGAATGCCTGCTAGCAGCTTGGACAGCAGAATTTTGCTTCGCTTCCAGGGGCGGATCAGCAGAAGCTTGATGGTTCCCCATCCGAACTCGGAAGCTACAATGTCGGCGAAGATCACAGAGGCGAATACAGACACCAGCATATAGATAATTGTTATATTGGAAAACATATCCCAAGCTCCAGGGTCATCTGTCACGCTAACTTTCACCAATACGGCAAACAGTGCCGGTATCGCCACAATGAGTCCCAGCATAACCCAGGTACGGATACGCCGGTAAATCTTCATATTCTCGTTCTGCAGAAGCAGCAGAAAATTACCCAATTTGCCCGCCCCCTCTTCCTGTCATTTCAAAGAATTGATCCTCCAGCGAACGGGTCAGCACCGTAATGCTGTACACCCGGATTCCGCCTGCGGCAAGCCGGGCATTCAGGTCGGCCGTTTCCTCCCGGTCTACGGCAACGATGAGCTTCGATCCGTCAATGGTGCCGCTGCCTGCAAGGGCGGCTGCTTCCAGCGGCTTATCCACTTCAAAGGCCGTTTCCCGTCTGCCTGCCTCTGCGCTTCCACGCAGGTCTTTGACGTCAACCAGCCTGCCCTGCTTGATTACCGCAACCGTGTCGCACATCAGCTCCATCTCGGACAGCAGGTGGCTGGAGACAAATACGGTGGTCCCTTCCTGATGGGCCAGCTCCTGCAGATAATCGCGCAGCTCGCGGATGCCCTGCGGGTCCAGACCGTTCGTCGGCTCGTCAAGCACGAGCAGCTTCGGCCGGTGAAGAATGGCCTGGGCTACGCCAAGCCGCTGGCGCATACCGAGGGAATACGTCTTCACCTTCTCATGAATCCGGTTGGTTAAGCCTACCCGGGCAACGGCTTCATCAATCCGGGCTCTGGTGATGCCCGGGGTCATCCGGGCGTAGTGCAGCAGATTCTGATAGCCGGTCAGAAACTTGTACATTTCCGGGTTCTCAACAATGGCGCCAATTTGTCTCATTGCGCCCTCGAAATCGGTTTTGACGCTGGACTGGCCTATGTAAATATCTCCCTCGCTGATTGACATCAGGCCTACCATCATGCGGATTGTGGTCGTTTTGCCGGCACCGTTCGGTCCGAGAAATCCAAATACCCGGCCCGGCGGAATTTCCAGATTGAGCTTGTCAATCAAGGTTTTGCTGCCGATTTTCTTCGTGACGTTAATCATCCGAACAACCGGCTCCTGGCTTGTCATGGGGCACGCTCCTCCTCTTAATGACTGCATTACCGCTAAATTCAGGCAGTAATTTCCTTAATTGTATCACATCCGGCAGTTCCTCTCTCTCCAAAAAAGAAAAGGACGGCTCAAGGCAGCATTGCCTTAAACCGTCCTTCCTATATAAGCGTCAATCGTCGATATAGCTTCAATCTTATTATCGTTAGTTTCCGGCTCTCGCCATTTCACGCATGTTGGCTTCAAATGCGGCCAGAAGCGCTTCTTCACCCTGCAGGCCGTTATCCTGAACTTTGCGGATCTGCTCAAGCATCCGTTTGTAATCCTTAGGAATGACGCGGACAAATAACGGAAGCGATTCAGACCAGGAATCCAGAATCCGGCGGCCGGCCTTGCTGTCTGTGTAGAGCACATGGCGGCTGATCAGCTTCCGCAGCTGGTCCTGCTCGTCAGAGTCCTCAACCCGCTCCAGCAGCACCATTTCCAGGTTGCAGCGTTTGACAAAAGTGCCTTCCGGATCATATACGTAAGCGATACCGCCGGACATGCCCGCCGCAAAGTTGCGTCCGGTTCCGCCCAGCACGACTACCCGCCCGCCGGTCATATATTCGCAGCCATGGTCGCCTACGCCTTCAACAACGATATTGGCACCGGAGTTCCGGACGGCGAAACGTTCGCCGGCAATACCGTTGATGTAGCCTTCACCGCCAGTTGCCCCATAGAACGAGGTGTTGCCCGCGATGATATTCTCTTCCGGCGCAAAGGTTGCTTTCGGAGACGGCTTGACGATCAGCTTGCCGCCGGACAATCCTTTACCCGTATAGTCGTTGGCATCCCCTTCAACGGAAAGGGTCATACCGCGCGGTACAAACCCGCCGAAGCTCTGTCCTGCCGATCCTTCGAAATGGAAGCTGATCGTATCTTCAGGCAGGCCGGCAGCGCCGTATTTGCGCGTCACTTCACTGCCAAGCAGCGTGCCGGTTGCGCGGTCCACGTTCGTGATCGGGAACCGGGCGCTTACGGCTTCGCCGCGCTCCAGAGCCGGAGCGGCAGCCTTCAGCAGCTGTTTGTAATCCAGCGTTTCTTCAATGCCGTGGTTCTGCTGACGCGTGCAGTAGCGGGCAGCGTCTGCCGGAATTTCCGGCATATGGAGCAGACCGGACAGGTCGACGCCTTTCTTCTTCCAATGCTCAACCGCTTCATTGGTTTCCAGGCAGTCGGTGCGTCCGATCATTTCATTCAGGCTGCGGAATCCGAGCTCCGACATCCATTCCCGGAAATCCTCTGCAACAAAGGTCATGAAGTTGACGACATGCTGCGGATCGCCGGTAAAGTTCTTGCGCAGCTCCGGATTTTGGGTCGCTACGCCAACCGGACAAGTATCCAAATGACAGACACGCATCATAATACAGCCTACCGCAATCAGCGGTGCAGTGGAGAAGCCGTATTCCTCGGCTCCAAGCAGTGCAGCAACAGCCAAATCGCGGCCGTTAAGCATTTTGCCGTCCGTCTCCAGAACAACGCGGTCACGCAGCTTATTCATCATCAGCGTCTGATGCGTTTCGGCAAGCCCAAGCTCCCACGGAAGTCCTGCATGACGAATGGAGCTCTGAGGAGAAGCACCTGTACCGCCATCGTAACCGCTGACCAGAATCACGTCTGCGCGGCCTTTGGCCACGCCTGCCGCGATCGTGCCGACTCCGGCTTCCGATACCAGCTTCACGTTAATACGCGCTCTGGCATTGGCATTCTTCATATCGTAGATCAGCTGGGCCAGATCCTCAATCGAATAGATGTCATGATGCGGCGGCGGTGAAATCAATCCCACGCCCGGCGTGGAGCCGCGCACCTCGGCAACCCAAGGGTATACCTTACGGCCAGGCAGCTGTCCGCCTTCACCCGGTTTCGCGCCCTGCGCCATCTTAATCTGAATTTCATCCGCGTTCACGAGGTAATGTGAAGTTACGCCGAACCGGCCGGAAGCGATCTGCTTGATCGCGCTTCGGCGGGAATCGCCGTTAGCGTCCGGAATGTAGCGCGCCGGATCCTCGCCGCCCTCACCCGTATTGCTCTTGCCGCCGATGCGGTTCATGCCGATCGCAATCGTCTCGTGCGCTTCCTTGCTGATGGAACCGAACGACATGGCTCCCGTCTTGAAACGCTTCATAATCGAGGCTGCCGACTCTACTTCTTCCAGCGGCACTTTCGGACCCACCGGCTTCAGCTTCAGCAGGGAACGCAGAGTCAGATGACGCTCGTTCTCCCCTTCGACCGCTTTGGCGAATTTCTTGTACAGCTGGTAATCGCCCGTGCGGACCGCCTGCTGCAGAAGATGTACCGTCTGCGGCGTGAAGAGATGCTCTTCACCGTCAGCTCTCCATTGGTAATCGCCGCCTGTATCCAGCACTTCATCGCGTCCGCTTTGATCCGTGTAAGCGCGGTAATGCATGGACAGGTTCTCCATCGCCACTTCTTCAATCCCGATACCGCCAATCCGCGACGGTGTCCAGGTGAAGTATTGGTCTACGAAATCCTGCTTCAAGCCGACCGCTTCAAAAATCTGCGCGCCGCGGTAGGATTGGATCGTCGAAATCCCCATCTTGGACAAGGTTTTGATAACGCCTTTGGTTGCGGCTTTAATATAATTCTTGATTGCTTTATCGAGCGAAAGGCCGGTAAGCATGCCCTGCTTGATCATATCGCGGAGCGTTTCAAACGCCAGGTACGGATTGACCGCACTTACGCCATAGCCGAGCAGCAGCGCAAAATGATGCACCTCACGCGGTTCGCCGGATTCCAGCAGCAGGGTAACCTTCGTACGCGTCTCCCGTTTGATCAGGTGGTGATGCAGGCTTGAAACGGCCAGCAGCGATGGAATCGCTGCGTTCTCCGCATCTACGCCTCTGTCAGACAGGATCAGAACGTTGTGGCCTTTATCAATAACCCGGTCTGCAGCCTCGCACAGTGTTGCAATGGCCTCGCGAAGCCCTTCTGCACCTTCAGCAGCCGGGAATAAAATCGGAATGGTCATGGCGCGGAAGCCAGGACGGTGGACGTGCCGAAGCTTCGCGAACTCTTCATTGGACAGAATCGGCGACTCCAGACGAATCTGTCTGCAGCTTTCCGGTTCCGGATTCAGCAGATTGCGTTCAGGGCCAACCGTCGTCCAGGTAGAGGTAACCAGCTCCTCGCGGATCGCGTCGATCGGCGGGTTCGTCACCTGGGCGAACATCTGCTTAAAGTAGTTGAACAACCGCTGCGGACGGTCAGACAATACGGCGATTGGAGCATCATATCCCATCGAAGCAATCGCTTCCTGTCCCGTCAGCGCCATTGGCTCCAGCACCTTGCGCAGCTCTTCAAACGTATAGCCGAAAGCAAGCTGCTGCTGGGTCACATTATCATGATTCGGCTCCGGCAGGGCCGGTGCTTCCGGAAGCTCTTCCAGCGTAATGAGGTGCTCATCCAGCCATTCGCGGTACGGACGCTCCGCCGCAATCTGGCTCTTCACTTCCTCATCGGAGATGATCCGGCCTTCCTTCGTATCCACCAGCAGCATCCGTCCAGGACGCAGACGGTCCTTCAAGCGGACATTTTCCGGCGGGATATCAAGAACCCCTGCTTCGGAGGATAATACGATCAAATCATCATTCGTTACATAGTAACGGGAAGGACGCAGACCGTTCCGGTCAAGGATCGCGCCAATCTGAATCCCGTCGGTGAAGCCCATGGCGGCAGGTCCGTCCCAAGGCTCCATCAGCGTGCTGTGATATTCATAGAAAGCTTTCTTGTCGTCTGACATGCTTTCGTGATTGTTCCATGGCTCAGGCACCATCATCATTGCCACGTGCGGAAGCGGACGTCCGGACAGGTACAGGAACTCAAACGTGTTATCAAACATGCCGGTATCAGAACCGTCCGGATTGATGACAGGCTTCACCTTCTCCAGGTCATCGCCAAACACATCGCTTTGGAACAGGGATTGGCGGGCACGCATCCAGTTCACATTGCCGCGCAGCGTATTGATCTCCCCGTTATGAATCATGAAGCGGTATGGATGCGCACGTTCCCAGCTCGGGAAGGTGTTGGTGCTGAAGCGGGAGTGAACCAGCGCAATTGCCGACTCCAGCCGCTCATCCTTAAGATCCAGGTAGAACTCGCCGACCTGCTCCGTTGTCAGCATGCCTTTATAAACGATTTTGCGGCAGGATAAGCTCGGCATGTAGAACTGGTCGCCATGCTCTGCGCCTCCGTACCGGATGTCCAGCTCCGCTCTGCGCCGGATGACATAAAGCTTGCGTTCAAAATCAATATCCTGCTTGAGACCTTCACTGCGCTTGATAAAAATCTGCCGCACGAACGGTTTAGCAGCCTTGGCCGTCTGGCCCAGCATTTCATCATGGGTAGGCACGGTACGGAAACCGAGCAGCTCCTGACCTTCTTCCTTCACGATCTCGGCAAGGCGGTTCTCCTGCTTCAGGCGGACTTCTTCATCATGAGGGAGAAAAATCATCCCTGCTCCGTATTGTCCCGGCTCAGGAAGATGGAAGCCCAGCGCTTCGCATTCTTCAGCGAAGAAACGGTGCGGAATCTGCAGCAAAATGCCTGCTCCGTCGCCGGAGTTCGGCTCACTGCCTTGACCGCCGCGGTGCTCCATGGCGATCAGCATCGTCAGCGCCTTGCTGACGATATCGTGGGATGGGCGCCCCTTAATATGGGCCACAAACCCCATGCCGCAGGCGTCTTTTTCAAATGTCGGATCGTACAGACCCTGTTTAGCGGGAATGTCAGTATGTTTCATTCTCATGCAACCTTTCTGTACGTTATTTCTTTCAATCCAAGAAAGCCAAATCTATTTGAATCAAAGAGGGTTAACGGCATCCAGCAAGAATGTAACTTGCATAAATATTCAATCAAGAATCCCTATTAGTTTTAATATTTTAGCACTGCAAAGCTTAAGAGGATAATACAAACTTTTTATGATGGTAAAAAGTTTTTTTATGACCCGCAATGGAAGTTATTCCCCCGAATCTTGCACACGTTAAAATAAATGACATCGATAGCTGAATGTTTTGACTTTTTTATACATTTAGCTTGAATATTTATGCAATTTATACAACTCTCTTTCTCTATCGAGCATAACCTGACATGAATTTGCCGTTTATTTCGATTTACCACAATAATTACCTTAATTTTGATGTAATATATGTTAAGTTAATTAACATAAATAAAACATAATGACAGCGCTTTAATTATTTGTCCATCCTGAAGCCAAAGAAATTATTTTATTATATTCAGCTATTTACCAAATGGTATCCCCCTGCAAGGAAGCAGCCCGGCCGAAATACAGCTCAAATCCATGCAGACCGCCTTCTTGCTTCTTCATTAAAAAACCGCCATAAACCCGTTGCCGGATTTATGACGGTTCGGTTTATGACGATTCCAAATCTGCTCCTCTTGAGGAGATTTACAAGGCTGCTGCCTGCTCCTTCGGTGCTGCAGCGGATTCTTTCCGCGTATGGGAAAGGAAATAAAGCAAAGTTAATGCTGTAAAAATAACGGCATAAACGAGCAGCAGCTCAAGCTGATGCCACATCAGGCTGAAATCCCCGCTGGCGATTACGGCCTTGAATCCCGCTACCGAATGGCTCATCGGGAGCCAAGGATGGATCGGCTGCATCCAGTCCGGAAGCAGTTCTACCGGGAAGGTTCCTCCGCTTGTTGTCAATTGGAAGATCATCAGCAGCACCACCACGAAGCGGCCCGGCTGATCCAGCCAGGTTACGATCGCCTGGATCACCATCATAAAGGCGAAGCTCGTTATAAACGTAAAGAGATAAAACCGCGGCACGCTGGCTACTTCCAGACCTACAATGCTGTGGACGATGAACGCCGCCACCAGCGACTGGAACAAGCTCATGGCTCCGAAGGTCAGGAACCGGCTGACGAAACGCTGCCAGCCCGAAGCCTCTTCTACGGAAGTGCCTCTCATGGAGAGAATTATTGTAGAAAGCAGCGCGCCCACAAACAATCCGAGAGACAGGAAATAAGGCGCAATTCCTGTACCGTATTGGGTGATTTTGCGGCTGTCGTTCTCATTGACATCAACCGGCTGCGCATACATAGTCACCACGTCGTCGCCGCTCTTGACCTGGGCCGTTTGATCCGCCGCATCATTCAGCTTGCTGGCGAGCTCGCCTGAACCGCTGACCAGGTCCTGCATGCCGCTGTTCAGCGTGCCCGCTCCTTCATCCAGCTGTTTAGAGCCGTCAGCCAGCTCGCTGACTCCGCTGTCCAGCTTATCCACACCGCTCTGGAGAGCAGCCGTACCGGCAGCCAGCTGGCTTGCCCCGGCTGCAACCTTTTGGCTGCCAGCTGCGGCTTCCGACAGCTTAGTGCCGAATTCGCTCATCCCCTGGGTGAGCTGCGGACCCGCTGCTTTCAGCTTGTCAGCGCCCTGAACCAGCTGCTCTTCCCCGCTCACCACCTGGTCGCTGCCAGCGGCCAGCTTCTCATTCCCTGCTACCAGCTGGCTGCTGCCTTCAAGCAGCTGCTTCTGGCCGTCCTGCAGCTGCTGGGTTCCTTGGGCAACCACCTGGCTTGCCGCGAGAAGCTTCTGCATGGAAGCATCCTGGGCTAACGCCGGGTTGGCTTGCATCGCCTGCTCCAGCCCCTGGGCTACACTTTCAGCTCCCTGCACCAGCTGATCCGTGCTGCTGACCGTGCTCTGCAGCCCCTGCTGCAGCTGCTGGCTGCCTTCCAGCGAGGAGTGAATACCTTGATTCAGCTGGGTATCCGCTGTCTGGGTTTGCTGTAAGCCATCCGCAATTTGAGTGACCCCCTGCACAGCCTGAGCTGTTCCGCTTTCCAGCTGCTTGTGGGCCGAGCTCAGCTGATCCAGACCGCTGGCCAGGCTTGACGTTCCGCTCTTCAGGTCCTTCGCACCGCTGTTCAGCTCCGAAACCCCGCTTATCAGCGGGCTAACCCCGTCGCTCAGCTCTGTTGTACCCGCAACAAGCTTGTTCAGGTTCTCCTTGAGCTTGGCTGTACCGTCCTCCAGCTTGCTGGCTCCTTCCTGCAGATCTCCAGCGCCGTCTCCCGCCTGTGCAAGACCGCTGGAAAGATCCTCTACTTTGCCCAGCAGGCTCTCCGTATAAGCCTCCGTTACTTTCGCGGAAACCTGGGATTTGATATCCTTAACCGCACTGTTGCCGATCTGGCCCGCGATAAAGTTGTAATCCCCATTGGGCTCATAGATCAGCTCTGCAGGCTGAGGATCGTCCTCCATCAGCGTTGTTGCCTGTGCCGAGAAGTTTTCCGGAATCGTTATCTTCATATAGTACTCATTATCGGTAATGCCTTTGTCGGCTTCTTGTTCACTGACAAACTGCCAGTCAAATTCCTTATTCTTCTTCAGCTCGTCGACCAAATCACTGCCGATGTGCAAAGACTCTCCTTCATAATCGGCTCCTTTGTCCATGTTGACTACTGCGACCGGCAGATTATCAAGATGGCCGTAAGGATCCCAGAAGGCTGCAATCAGCATGCCGCTGTACAGAATAGGAACGAAGATAACGGCAATAAACGAAATGATATTCAGCGGCTTCTTCGCCCCGAATTTCATGTCTTTAAAAAAGACAGATATCGCCTTCATGAGAGGCTCCTCTCCTTTGCTCCAAAATCATTTTTCTCTCTTTATCGTGCTTGCTCCGGCTTATCAGGGCCTGGGCGCAAAGCCTTCGCCCAATATCATGCGGAAGTAATGTTTAATTTCCTCTTTATCCAAAGCATCGTGCTGTTTGTTCCAATCCAGACTTAAGGCAATGTACAGCTTCATCATAATAAAAGAGACAATCTTCGGATCGGCAGCGATCATTTCTCCCTGCTGAATCGCCTGCATCACCTGCCGCTCGATATACTCAAGGATGAGATTCTCCACCCGCTGCATCGCTTCCTGGGCCTGAACCGTACCAAAGTCTCTTACTTCCTGAGCCATCTTGACGAGCAGTCCGTGCTCACTGCGGAAATCGAGCAGGGCGTCGAGCCCTTTATACAGCTTGTCAAAGAACGTCTGATCCTGCTGAATTTCTTTCAGCACCACATTCTTCATTTCAGCAAGAACAGAACGAAGGATCTCGTCAAACAATTCTTCCTTATTCGTGAAAAAGGTATAGATAGTTCCTTTCCCGACATTGGCGATCTTCGCCACCTGATCCATGGTAGTCGCCTTATATCCGAACAGGGAAAAAGATTTGGCGGCCGCCTCCAGCACCTGCTTCCTTCGGTCTATGGCAGGCATCGCTTTCCTCCTTTCCTTACGTATTCCTAAATCAATTCCTAAATCAATTCCTAAATCAACTTCCGGTCAACTGATACCTAGTGACCTGATTTCCGATAAACTGACCAAATTTCAAATTCGGTCAGTCGGTCAACCGACAAACATCACTTTACCACTTCTTAAGCGAAGGATCAAGACGGCCAGCCGGAATTTATACAAATATTATTTATAGAAGGTATGATTGCCGATTGTCTTCGTTATTTTCTTGTGATTATGCACGCTGAGATCCGTAGCCAGCTTCAAGGAAAGGAAATAGTACGTATCGTCGCTGACTTCCTTTCGCCCGCTCAAAGCATCGGCTACCGCCTTGCGGGTATCCTCATTCGGCTGGACACGGTTAAGACGCCCGTTTGCCACCGGGCTGAACTGGTGTTTTTCATAAACGACATCATGAATGGTATCGGGATAATTGGCTGACCGCAGCCGGTTTAGGACAACATTGGCGACTGCCACTTTGCCCTCGTACGGTTCGCCTTCCGCTTCTGCCATGACAATTTTCTCAAGGAGAAGCAGATCCTCTTTCGTCACGGTGTAGGTTTTGACCGCTTTGTCCTTGTCTTCCTTGGAAAGAAGCGATGTCCGTGTAAAGAAAAGAGTGATTGGGGGGTTGAGATCTGCTGCGGGTGCCGCAGATGCTTCAGGTGTTGCAGCTGCAGTCTTCACTGCAGCCTGCCGCTTTGCTTTGGCAGCTGCCGCTGCTGCGGCTGCGGCCTTGCCGGCATCTGCAGCAGCATCTGCAGGTTTGCCGGGATCATTTTCGCCGTATGTATTTTGGGGCAGCACAATTCCCCTGCTCTTCGCCGCAAAAGACTGGACAGGCAAATTCGACAGCAGCCCGGACCGGGCGTTCAGACTTCCGGCGGAACCGGCAGCAGCAGTGCTCGCGTTAACGGACAGTCTCTCTATACCGGGAACAGCCGCCGCTTCAGCCTTGTTCCTTGGCTGCTGGACGTTCCACAGCAAACAAAATATCCCCATGCAAATAAAAAGGGTGCTGATTAATATAATTACAAATTTATGATGTTTCAATAGTTCCATCTTATCCTCCCTGCTTCGGCATCTCTACTTTTGGCTTTCCGGCCGAAACCTCCCGTTTGGCGGGAGCCGGAATGCTTTCTCTTCTATTAACCACTCTCTCTATGTAACCCAAACTGGCAGGTTTGAATAATTTCTCCGAAGAATCGACAAAAATATCCCTATTCCTGAGGGGGTATGAACAAGAAAAAAGCTGATGACCCTGTCAGGGGCCATCAGCTTTTTCCGCTGCTTTTTCAAAGCTTATTTAGCTTAAATCTTATTTTACTTAAATCTAATTTTACTTAAATCTAATTTTACTTAAATCTATTTTAGCTTAACTCATATTTATCTTAACTCTCCGTCAATCCGCACAAGCTTAGTCGTCATTCCTCTGCCTTGCTCTGGCTTCGCCGCCCTTGCGGCCCGCCTCTTCCCTGCTCATTTTACCGTCGTCACCGTCATGCGGAGCGCTTCCGCCTTTGGAGCCGATTTCCTGGTAAAATTCCTTGTCATGCGAGTCGGAAGTCGCTTCGCCGCCTTTGCGGCCGATTTCCTGATAAAAATCTCTGCCATGTGATTCAGAAGTCGCTTCGCCGCCCTTGCGGCCGATCTCCTGATAAAACTCTTTATCATGGCTTTTTGCCGTAGCTTCTCCACCCATTCGGCCTGCTTCTTCACGGCTCATTGGTCGATTATTTCTTTGTGCCATTTAGAATCACTCCTTATCAAGGTTTGTTGTACTAGCGGTACGGTATAATATTAAACTTCCCGCCGGGGGTGAAACGTTATTTCCAAAAATAAAAGCCCGGAATGGCTTCCGGGCTCATCGGGTGCTGCTTATACAGCAGGCGTCTTTCTGCTTTCAAAAATAGCAGTGTCATGGATACGGACATATTCACGCGCTACCGGCACATAGGTTTCTTTATCGATCAGAAATTCGCTGCCAACGGGTTTGCCGTTAACCGTTACGGTTATTTTTGTAAAGCCAAAATTAGGTTTGTTCATTCTGTATACTCTCCTTCCGGGCTCCAGGGAGCACCGTATATATTCGTCTGCAGCTTCGCAGTTTATCAGCGGTCGGGCTTGAGATTAAATTACCCAGCCAGCAATAATCGAAACAGGCCGGTGTATGCAAAAAAGCTCCCCAGCCTTGATCAGGCGGGGGAGCTTGCTTATTTTTCACATCTAATTATTATTGTTCCTAACGGTTTATTATTTGCCCAGGTAAGCATTCAGCATCCAGACTTGTTTGTCCAGATCCTTCTTAATGCCGAGCAGCAAATCGGAAGTCGCCTGGTCACCAGCCTCTTCAGCGGCCTTCATGCCTTTCTCCAGTTCCCCGGCTACAGACTGAAAGTCGCTAATTACAGCAGCCACCATTTGATCCGCACTTTCGGTGCCTGCCGCTTCCTTAACGCTTGCTGCTTCCAGCACTTCCTTCAGCGTAGCAACCGGCTTGCCGCCAATTGCCAGCAGACGTTCAGCGATGTCGTCCAAATAACCGGCAGCCGTATCATAGAGCTCTTCAAATTTGGCATGGAGCGTAAAGAAGTGATTGCCCTTCACATTCCAGTGGAAATTATGCAGCTTTGTATACAGTAAAGTCCAGTTTGCTACCTGCAGGTTTAATTGCTGTTCAACGGCTTGGTTTGTTGTTACGGTACTCATTTGTCTTCGACCTCCATTTGGATTTCATTAGATAGGGAAACGGCTGTCACAGGACAGTCTGTTCTTTAGTAATTTCTTTCTGTTCTTTAGTAATACTTAGTGATTATTTTAAATTTAGACTTATTCTAAATCCTGTTTCAATCATAACACTCTTTATCTGAAATAGCAATATGAGAATTCCACTTTCTGCAAGCTCCCTTTTATTGTGTGCAGAGGCACGCGGGTTTTATGCTTAGAATTCCTTGATGTTCAGCTTTAGCTGCTCGAGGGCACGCTCCAGGCTGCGGATTCCGTTCTCCACGATGGTGCGGTCTACTGCGTTTGTGTTGTCGGCCTTCGCGCGCTGAACGTTAAGCAACCGCCGTTCTTCCTCCCAGTTGGACTGCCGGCGCTGCATTTCTTTGTATTTGTCCAGCAGATCGGTAATGATGTCATAGAAACGTTCATAATCTACAATGATATCGTCCAGGAAGCTGTCTACCTCTTCCTTGTCATAGCCGCGCATTTTGGCATCAAAATCTTTCTCATGTATGGTGAGCGCATCCAGCTTGATGCCCAGCTGCTTGAATAAGCTCTGCTGATCCTCCAGTTTGCGGTTGTAATTATCCTGCATGTTTGTCCCTCCATCGATCAATGTCTAATAGCAATGTAATGTCTTATAACAATGTATCATATTCCCGCAGCATAGCAAAAAACGCACTGCCAATCCTGCCCCGGCCACCAGCAGGAAAACAATGCGCAGCAGGCGCTTTAGAGCGCGCCAGACTAACAATGGGATTGTATCATTTCTTCTCTTGAGCCGTCTCCTCAATAAGCGGGCCTGTTTCAGGCTGCTTGTCGCCAGCCGAATCCCCGCGGACGCTCCGTTTAAATTCCCGCAGCATCGTACCGAAGCTGCGTCCAAGTTCGGGCAGCTTGCTGGGGCCAAACAGCAGTAATGCCGCTATCGCGAGCAGCAGCAGATGGGAAGGCCGAAGCAGATTTTCCAGCACGGGTAGGTATCCCTCCTCACATAATCTGATTCTGATTATACACTTTAACGCTCCGAAAAGATAACATTTGTCTGTTCGACACCTTTCTGTCAGAAACACAATCTGGGCTCAGGGCATATGCTGTGTTGAAAGTTAAGCAAAGGAGCGAACAACATGTCTTACCATTTGCTGGCTATTCTCGCCATCGGCCTGGCCTCCAATCTTGACAACGCAGGTGTCGGAATTGCTTACGGCGTCCGAAAAATCCGCATCCCCTGGTATTCAAACCTCGCCGTCGCCCTGATTTCCTTTCTCGGAACGCTGCTGTCCGGAATGTTCGGCAGCCTGCTCTCCTCCTGGGTGCATCCCTGGATCAGCAAGATTGCCGGCTCTGCGGTTATCATTCTCGTCGGAATCTGGGTCCTGCTCCAATCTTCTATAGAACAAAAGAGTAAAGCCCCCTTGCCGGAAGGTGCAGGAAATTTTGCCCGGCTGCTCCGCAACCCGGAGGAAGCGGATAAGGATCTGTCGAACACCATCAGCCTCAGTGAAGCGACTGTACTGGGAATTGCACTGGCTATGAACGCGCTGGCCGGTGGCTTTAACGCGGGCGTAACGCAGCTGAACATCTGGCTGACTTCGCTTTCGGTCGGCATCTTCAGCTACCTGCTGTTTGCGCTCAGCTTCTGGTTTGGCAAGAAGTACGCCGCCGAAAAGCTCGGCAGCCGGGCAACGGTCATATCCGGCATACTGCTTATTCTGATCGGGCTTGCACAAGTATGGTAGCCGCCCCTTCCACGAGCGCGGAATGATAAAAGTTACGTACAGGCCGCCCGCTTCCAATAACGGGCTTGCGGACGGCCGCATTCCATTCTGCTGGGTGAGCAGCTGAATGAAGAATTTTTCCCATTCACATCCCAAATACTGGAATTCTTCTACTATAATAGAGGTGACAGCCAGAGGTTGCAGGAGGATCAATCCTGGAGGTGTGATTATGGAATGGTATATCCGGTACAAAGAAGATGTAAGATGGGCTTTCGATCAGGCAAAGGATCAAATACTAGGCTGGGAGGAGCCTTTCCGGAGGCAGGCCCTTCATTATTTGGAGGGCTTTGATATTACGAGGAGAGAAGTTCCAACCAACTATATCTCTTTTCTCCTGCCTTTCTGGATGGAGGAAGCATCCGGCCAGAGCCGGTGTCTCAGCAGGCAGCTCTCTACTGCCAACCTGTTCGGGATGATGTCCTACCACCTGCTGGATGAAGCGATGGACAAGCCCGGGACACCGATTAATGAAGTACAATCTAATCAGGCAAAGCTTCATCACACGCTGGCTCTTGCCGCCATGCTGCATACGGAGTTTACACAGATTTACAGCCGCATTTTTCCGGCAGCATCCCCATTCTGGGGCTATTTTAGAACCTATCAGTCGGAATGGGCAGCCGCTGTAACCGGAGAATTAGACCGGGACTGGCTTCATGAGGACCCCTTGAAAATGGGCCACAAAGCCTCTTTAGTCAAGCTTGCCGCAGCTGGAATGCTGCTTCTGGGCGGTCTTGCAGACGAAATTACGGCAGCAGGGCTGGCTCTGGACCATACGCTGATGCTGCTGCAAATGCTGGATGACTGGGAGGATTGGAACCTGGACATAGAGGAGCTGAGCTATAACAGCCTGGCTGCTATGGCCCATAAGGAGTTAGCGCTCCCGGCTGAACACAAGATCACTTACATAGAAATGAGAGAAGCCCTGTACACGCGCGGCGTCCTGTCCCGTTATGCCGATAAAGCGGCGGAAGGCCACGATGCAGTTGCTAAGTCGGCGGCTTTGGTTCCTGAGCTTTACGAGTTCTACCAATTTCTGCTGGACAATTTACAGGCCGGAGCGGCCCAGATTGAGAGAGAGCAGCTGCTGCTGCTCGGCGGCGGGCTGCAGTACTGGCTGACAAAACAATTGTAAAAATTGGTTATATATTCAAATTAAATCTAGCAAACTAACTCTATTAATGCTAAACTAAAAAGGAAATTATACCCAATTTTGAAAGGATGATGTAAGATGTCAACAGGTGTTCTTCTTCAATCCCAGCTTATTCAGAAGGCCTGGCAGGATCCCACTTTCAAAAACAAACTGCTGTCCGACCCCAAAGGAGCCATTCAGGAGTTTCTGGGCTTCTCTCTCCCTGATCATATTTCAGTGAGAACCGTCGAAGAGCATCCGGATGAATTTTACCTGGTGCTGCCTCCGAGCCCTTCTTCAATCGTACAGGATGAAGTTCAGCCTCAAGCGATGTGGAATTCTGATTCTGTTAAATAAGTCCTGAAAGCATAAGGCACCGCAGCTGCCCCGGTTGGTTTCCGCCCTCAGTTCTTGCCTGACGGAAACCGGAGCACGGCTTCGGTGCCTTTTCCTTTTTCACTAGTAAAATGAATACTCCCCTGCATCGCCTCGATAATCCGGAACGTCACCATCAAACCTAAGCCTGTCCCTTTGGTCTTATTCGAGAAATACGGCTCCCCCAGACGCCCGAGCTCTTCCTCCGTCATTCCTTCTCCATTATCTCTAATATGAATGAATACCTGGTCCTGCAGTTCATAAGCCCAGACCTTGATTTCGCCCTCCACTGACCTGAACGACTCAATGCTGTTCTTGATCATGTTGACACAGGCCTGCTTAAACTTGGACGAGCTTCCCATAACATGGATTGATTCGGGTATGGATACCTCTATTTTGCCGCCCACCAGATGAACCATCGGCTTTAAGATTCCTTCGATATGCCGGAATTCTTCACTGACGTTCAGCTTCTTGATTTTACTTCCTTCAGGCTTGGCAAAGGTCAGAAAGTCCGTGATGATTCCCGACGCGCGGTCCAGCTCCTCCAGAGCCAGATCCAGATAGACCCGCTCCTGGGTCTGCTGCTCCTTCTCTAATAGAAGCTGAATGAATCCCCGGGTCACCTGAAGCGGATTTCGGACCTCATGGGCCACCGAGGCGGCCAGCACGCTGATGATCTCCATTTTCTCGGAGCGCTGCAGCTCATTATTGAACATCTCCAGCTTCCGGGAATACTCCACAACCTGCTCGTGGTTTCGGGCAAACCGCCGCCCCAGAATAATGATAAGCGAAATGACAAAGCAAAGCGTGCCCCATTTCCACAGCACCAGACGGTAGTCTTCCCCGCTTGCATAATAGAGGATCAGCTCTGTAATGCCTGTCACGGCAAAAATGGCAAATCCGATTGTAAAGATAAGACCTTCGCGGTTGCCTTTCAGCGCATTGATAACAGCGTAAATCACCAGGATCAGCAGCTGGGCGATCATGACGTAACCTAATAATGTTCCCGTAACCTGATCATAAAGATCTCCTATCGAAGAAGCCGTAAGATGATCAAGCAGGAGAAGGCCGAAACAAATGACGGAAAATATCGTCTGGAAGATCCGGCAGACCCGGATGAGGATGACGTATTTTTCTTTATCAAAAATCTGCTCCACATAAAAGATAAACACAGGCACAAAGATAAACAGCGCAGCGTCGAACAGATTATAATAGAAGGCTTCATACCGGCTGTAGAAGTTATACAGAAACGGTGAATACGTAATGATAATAACCCCGATGCACAGAATGACAATGGCCAGCGAGAGCCAGCTCTTGAAATTCCCTTCTGTCAAAAATAAGGCGCACAGCAGCATGATCACGGCTATGAATACAAATGAGCTGCCTAAGATAAAGTCCGATAAATCCTTCTTGACAAAGATGACAAGCAGGGAGTCGAATCCGCCGATCAGCACGTTTTCATTTAAACCAAGCCTATCGCCGTTTGAAGCGACGCCGATATACAAGGTCTGCAGCCCGGCGCCATCCTCCGGCTTGACGGGAAGCAGCAAATTATTGGTATCCCGGCCGCTCAAATGATTCCCGCTGTAGAGCACCTTGTTATCATAAATAATTTTAACCCTTTCTCCATACAGCTGCCTGAGTATGACCGCTGTATTGCTGGGGTCAGCCGGAAGGGACAGCCTGATCCAAAGGGAGTTCGTCTTATTCGGGTCCGTACTGCCCGGCGGATACGGATTCAGGGCGTCAGCCTGTATCCACTCTCCCGAATTCTCCAGCTCCTGTTCCGTGATATCCGGTTTGAGCGAGTTCACCTTCCATACCTTCCAGGAATTAATTTGCGCAGCTTGCTTGTGAGCGGTTAAATCCAAGGCAGGCAGAATGACGGCTCCCATGATTACGATAACTAACAATATAATGAAACTCTTTAAAAAATACTTCATTCGCCACCCCTGAGCTTTCCTATAGCTATGAAAACACAATTTAACATTTTCAAATTTTTCCAGCAGGGTAAATAGACCCTACCTGCTGGTTCATTAAACCAAAGGCTGTTTATTTAAGAATCAAGGATAGGTCTGCAGAAGCAGGCCGCTAAAGGAGGAGAACGCAATGATTGAAACTCGCGACCAACGTGAAACAAGCGACGTGGACGTGGAAAGAAGAGAAATTCATAAACACTCGGATTCCAGTAAGGTTGCTTCTACCTTTATCAAGTATGCGGCTTATATTGTTCTATTTTTTGGCTTTCTGTATTTTCTGGTCAGATATGTGTTTCCAAAGTTCTAGGTTGTAAAATGCGGTTGATCCCAGTAAAAAATGGGCAAACTCCAACCAGGAAATAATCCGTTATTTAGAACTGGGAGGTTTATCCTATGGGCCATTATGATGACAAGTTTGATGAAATGATTGAATTTAAAGGACAAGGCGAATCATCGCGCAGCAATATTGAGGACCCGCTCAATAAAACCTATGGCGACCGAATGTTTGAGCAGTATGAGCTCCTGGCTGATTATAATGAAGAAAATGATATTCCAGGTGATGATCTGCTGCCTCACGATTCACGGATCACCCAAAGCTTAAGCTCGGATGACAAGACTGATCAAAATACCGAGCTGCTGGAGCAGGGCACGCTCCCGGATATTCCGGATGCGGATGACATTCAGCCGGACAGCCCGGTGGATGCGGCCGCCCAGCCCGTTGACCTTGTGCACGGCACTGACCTCATTAACGGCGCTGGCGCCGATGAAGACGATGCCCCTGCCCTAGGCGGGCCAGGGCATGACGAACGTTCCTGACAAAACAAGCACCGCCGGCTTAGCCGCGGTGCTTGTTTGCTATTGTTCCCCTGCAATCCTTCCGCCTGTTCTCCTATTCTATAGTAAAACGGCTGATCAGATTATTCAACTCGTCCGCTTTGTTCTTCAGCTCCTCAGTTGAAGAAGCGACTTCCTGCGCCAGGGCAAGCTGTTCCTCTGCAGAAGCGGAGATCGTTTCGGTATTTCTGGCATTGTCTCTGGAGAGCAGCTGAACAAGGCTGATTGCTTCGTCTACACTGCCTGCTTCCTCTTTCATTCGCTGCAGCTTGTCCGAGGAAGACTGAATGCTCTGCGCCAATCCCTGAACCGTAACCAGTATATGGTTAAAGGCCGTCTCTGAGGTTTGCGCTGCCTTAATTCCATCTGTAACGGAAGTCGACACATACGCCATTGAAGAGCGTGCACCTGTCATTTCCTCCGTAACCCGTGTAATCAGGGACCGGATCTGATCCGCAAATTCTGCCGAATTCTCCGCGAGCTTCCGAACTTCTGCAGCAACAACCGCAAAGCCCCGGCCCTGTTCACCCGCTCTCGCGGCTTCAATGGAGGCGTTCAGCGCGAGCAGGTTCGTCTGCTGGGCAATTCCGGCCATCACACTTACGATGCTGCCTATTTCTTCTGTGCGTTCGCTCAGCCCGGTAATGACCTGGCCTAAATCATCGACATGAACATGTATGGAACCCATTTTGTTCGTAGTAGTCGCTATGGCTTCATTACCTTCTTGGGCAAGCTGGGAGGTCACGTTCATCATCATATGAACCTCGCCGATTTCATTCGCGATCTGCGTTACCTCTTCTGTCAGATTGCGCACATTCTGCGCCCCTGCTTCCATGCTCTCAACCTGCTTCTCACCGCCGGATGCAACCTCCTGAATAGCCTCGGTAACCTGAGTAATCGAGGTTTTGGACTGTTCTGCGCCCATGGCCAGCTGTTCAGCCGACAGCGACAGGCCTTCGGACGTATTGCGCACCATTACAATCGTGTCCCTGAGATTATCAACCATCCGCTGGAAGTTGTCCGCAAGCTCCCCGACTTCATCCCTGGAATCGATCTTCAGCTGCTCATTCAAGTACCCTTGTCCAATCCGGTACGTAGACTGCTTCAGCTTGATAATAGGCTTCAAGATGGAACGAATAACCCAAACAATGAGCAGACCGCCCAGCACTACTGCCGATAGGATGACCCACAGGGTCGTCAGTCCGATCTGCCGGCTGGCTCCGTTTATTTCTTTATTAAAAATCGTTCCTCCTATTTTCCATCCCGTAAGGCTGTTCGTTGCAAATATCATCTTCTTGCTTTGATTGTTATAGGTGTAGGAGAATTCGCCGCTCTCGCCGGCATACATGCTGTTAATGAAATCGCCCTTCTCCTCCTGCCCGATATCATCGTAACCCGGATGGACAATATAATGATGCCCGCTGTCGAGCATAATCACATATCCCTCTTTGCCAACCTTCAAATCTGCCAGCGCTGCCAGGGAATCCAGGTTCAGATCGATGCCGATAATCCCTTTGCCGTCGGACAAGCCTCTGGTGATGGAGACGGAGGACTGGCCTTCAGGCGTCTGGAAAACCGTAGAGACAATCGTCTTGCCCGGGTTCTTAAGCGCGTCTATGTATCCCTGCTTCTTTCGTTCATCCGTGTCCGATTTCGCATTCTCGGCTCCGTGCCGGCTGACCCCATCATCACTTACGGTATAAACATCCAGAACATCATAATGGGTTTTGACGTATTGCGATAAGCTTTCCTGCAGATTCTTGCCGCCGTCCATCATCCCCTGAGCCGCATCCGTCCCGCTGGTGGAATTCGCATAATAAGCAAGATCGCTGAACTTTGCTGTCAAGCTTCCCGTTACAATGTCATTGACGGTGTTAACGCTTTCAGTGGCGCTGTCAACAAGTTGGCTCTTCATCTCACTCCCTGCCGAACGGTAGGTGCTGTAGCCGATATACAAACTCGGGAGAAGCAGAACAGCCAAATACGATAAGATCATTTTCTTCTTAATTGAAGAGCTCCAAAATTTCCGCGTGAATGTATTCATGTCGTCCCCCTTTTATCTGTAAAAATACTTGGCGGCAGGCCGCCTTGCTCGCTTGATTGATTTTCGACAGGCAGCGTCAAAATTCCTTCTGAACTTTGATTTTTCTTTAAAGCGCTCTCAGCAGTTATTCCGGTTTATTCTGCAAGCAATGTCGGTTATGATAGTAATATCGACAAATTTCAGCTGATGCTAAGGAGGATCTTTTTCACATGAAACGCCGTACCCTTGTTTGGCCAGCCATGCTTGCTTTGATGCTGGTCCTTACACTCGCTATTACCGCCTGCGGTAATAATACAAATTCCGGGAATGCAGCCAATTCGGGGAGCACAACAAGTTCTGCTCCGTCGACTGACAGCAGTAACAGCAGCGATAACAGCAGCGCTTCGTCGGAAGCCGCAGCTTCGGCAGCCCCTTCCAGCAGCGCCTCAACCGAGGTTGAGCCGGACCCGGCCTTCACTTCTTCAGACAATCCGGTCGTTACCATTCAAATGAAGAGCGGAGACACCATTGAAATTGAGCTTTATCCCAAGGCGGCTCCAAATACCGTTAACAACTTTATTTCCCTGATTAACAAAGGATTCTACGACGGCACCAAATTTCACCGCGTCATTCCAGGCTTTATGATTCAGGGCGGCGATCCGCAGGGCAACGGGACAGGCGGTCCTGGCTATTCAATCGCCGGCGAATTCACTTCCAACGGTGTACAGAATACACTGAAGCATACCCGGGGCGTCATTTCCATGGCTCGTGCGCAGGATGTGAATTCTGCCGGTTCGCAGTTCTTTATTATGGTAGCTGATGCCGATTATCTGGACGGGCAGTACGCCGCCTTCGGCAAAGTCATCAAAGGAATGGCTGCTGTAGATGCGATCGTCAATCTTCCGCGGGACAGCAACGATATGCCGGATGCCAACGATCTTGATGTCATGAGCAAAGTGACGGTTGATACCAAAGGCAAAACGTATCCGGAACCTGAAAAATACGGCTCGAAATAAGCGAATAAGAGCGTATCCCCTGCTCCGTTCGGAGTTCCAGATACGCTCTTTTTATTTTGCTGCCGCATATTTGTACGCAGTCCTTGTTGATTTCTCTCAATGAGGCGTTTTATAATGCCTTTATGAACTGGAATTATTTTACTTATAGAGAAGGGAAAAACATGTTTGCTGATTTTTTAAAAAAACAGAGTCCAAATCCAGGCTCTATTATCATTGCTGCTTTATATGGGGGGTTAGGAGAATATTCAGGAGTCTATGCAGGAGAACAAGGAATCATTACTTTAGTTAACGGCCACACACCTCAATTAATGGACATGGAGCAATTCTGCAGACTGCACTCAACTACATTCAACAGTGAAATTTATATGGCATACGCTTTGTTCAAGAGATGCCCGATCAGCTTTCCAGAAGCGGCTCAAAGAGCCCTACATACCTTATCCAACAACAGTTACAAAACGATGCTGATGAACAGCCATCAATATTGTTCCGGATGCATTACAGGGAATTACGATAACGAAGATGTCCAGCTGCACGAACTCAAGAGAACGATTAAACAATCCTATCCTAAGCGGCATTATTGGCATAAGCTTCATCAGTAGTACACATAATGAATACACAGAATGAACTGCGGCAAGAAACGGAATCAGTATTGGAATCGGTAATGGAAACGGAATCGGATAGAAGCAGACCAAAAGCCTCCTTATCACAGGGAGGCTTTTTTAGTCGTTATGATTTTCGCTTGGCTGCAACATCATCATGAGCCTGGCGGAATTTCTTAGTCTGCGCGGCATGCAGGAACCCGCCGATGCTGTAGATGAAGATACTGCCCACTATACACCCTATACCGCTCATCAGGTACATATTACGGTCATTGAAATCAGACAGGCGGACAAGAACGAGTACGATGCCTACAGCTAAAATGATCCAAGCGATTGTACTTAATGCCAAAGCAAAATAATGTCCGTTTTCCCGCATTTCTTTTCTGCTCTTGAAAGGATATATTCTAGCGGCCATTTCTAATCACTCCCGGTCTAGTTATACAAGTTGTCTGCTGATTTCTTCGCAGTGCCTTTGTTACTGTATACTAACCGTTTCCTGAAGAAATTAAACATGGTACTAAATGCAAAAAGCCCTGCCGGAACAGCTTTCTTCCAAACAAAAGACCCGCATGAAATCATGCGGGCCTTCACCAAACTTAGTATCCGATTTTGTTGACTTCCATGATCCAGATCGAACCGCCGACAACCGTAACCAGAATGATAATGCCAAGGACAAGCCCCATAACGTTCCAGCGCGGCTTCTCGGTTTCACGCAAGTGCATGAAGAAGAAGAGCTGAACCAGAAGCTGAAGGACTGCAGCAATCATAATGACAACGAACGTCGCCGTTCTGGCCATCAGATCGTTCATTACGATGACCAGAGGAATGATGGTAAGCACGATGGATAGTACAAAACCGATAACATACGATTTTACCGAACCGTGTGATTCGTGACTTTCGTGACCATGTGTATTAGGCTGCGCCACTTACATCACCCCCATCAAATAAACGATCGTGAGCAGGAAGATCCAGATAACGTCCAAAAAGTGCCAGTACAAGCTGATCAGTGTGACTTTACCTTTTGTCGTTTCCGTAATTCCGCGTCTGCCCAGCTGAATCATAAGACCGATCATCCAGCATAGACCAACAGAAACGTGGAGTCCGTGCGTGCCGACCAGGGTAAAGAAGGAGGATAAGAATGCACTTCTGGAGAAGCCGGCGCCTTCATTTACCATTTTGACAAACTCGTTGACCTCAAGGCCAACAAACGCTGCACCCAGGATGGCTGTAACGACCAGCCATCCGATTAATTGACTCTTCTTGCCGCGGTTCATGGCGAGAGTCGCCAGACCGCTTGTAAAGCTGCTTGTCAGGAGGATAAAGGTTTCCCAAATGACTCCCGGCAGTTCAAACAATTCTTTGCCGTCAGGTCCGCCCGCCGTATTGTTGCGCAGTACGATAAACGTCGAGAACAATACAGAGAACAGGATGACGTCGGAAATCAGGAAGAACCAGAAGCCAACTACTTTAAGGTCGTTGGGATCGTGATGACCGTGGTCATGGTCTGCAGCATGATTTCCTTTGTGTGCCACAGTTTGTGCCATTATACAGACCCCCTTATTGCCTCTTCGGTGCGTTTAACCTCATCAACAGGGATATAGTAATCCGTGTCGTAGGAGAAGGAACGTGCAATCATACAGATCGCTACACCGAGCATGCCTGGGATGTAGAACCACCACCAGTCGAATACAAAGCCGAAGCCAGCTACGAACCAAGCCAATCCCATGATAGGCGGGATGATAGAGTTCTTAGGCATATGAATCGGTTCAATCGGTGGAAGCGGATCATCCGCGATTCCTTTGGCGCGGCGTTCTTTCGTTGCCCACCAGTCATCAACCGCATGAACGTGCGGAGTAATCGCAAAGTTGTACTCCGGAGCCGGAGAAGCTGTAGTCCACTCAAGCGTACGGCCATCCCAAGGATCGTTGCCGACTTTCTTGTGCTTGAATGTGCTGTACAGGATTTGGGCTACTTGGAACAAGAAACCGATACCCATCATGAGGGCGCCGATTGTAGAGATAAAGTTGAGCGGTGCCCAGCCGGTATCCCAGGTGTATTCGCTGATCCGGCGGGTCATACCCATCAAACCGAGCGAGTACTGAGGCATAAAGCATACGTAGAAGCCGATGTTCCAGAACCAGAACGCCCAGACGCCCAGTTTGTGATTCAGCTTGAAGCCGAACATTTTTGGCCACCAGTAGTATAGGCCTGCGAAATAACCGAACACTACGCCGCCGATGAGAACCTGGTGGAAGTGCGCGATCAGGAAGTAACTGTTGTGGAACTGGAAGTCAGCAGGCGCAACTGCGAGCATAACCCCTGTCATGCCCCCGACCACAAAACATGGAATAAAGGCAATGGTCCACATCATCGGCAGCTCAAACCGGATTCGGCCGCGGTACATCGTGAACAGCCAGTTAAAGATCTTAACCCCGGTAGGGATCGCGATTATCATCGTGGTTATTGCAAAGAACGCATTGATATCTGCGCCGGAGCCCATCGTGAAGAAGTGATGCAGCCAAGTGAAGAAGGATACAATACTGATGACGAGCATGGCGAATACCATGGATTTGTAACCGAAAATGGACTTGCGTGAGAAGGTCGCCACGACTTCGGAGTAGATCCCGAAGGCCGGAAGCACAACGATATATACTTCAGGGTGACCCCACATCCAGAACAAGTTGATATACATCATCGGGTTGCCGCCCATGTCCAGCGTGAAGAAATGGCCTCCCGCAAAAC
Source organism: Paenibacillus pinistramenti (assembly GCF_005869875.1). Lineage (GTDB taxonomy): Bacteria > Bacillota > Bacilli > Paenibacillales > Paenibacillaceae > Fontibacillus > Fontibacillus pinistramenti. Next base: position 171,581 of record NZ_VAWG01000005.1, on the reverse strand, counting down.
GGTCGAGGAACAGCAGCGCCAGCGTTACAGTCAGAATCGGGAACGCCAGAATAATGATGATACAAGTTGCAAATACGGACCAGGAGAACATAGGCATCTTCATCAGAGTCATGCCTGGTGCACGCATTTTAATCAATGTAACAATAAAGTTGATACCTGTTGCCAGGGAGCCGATACCTGAAATCTGGATACCCCAGATATAGAAGTTCTCGCCTACGCCTGGATTATGCATAAGCTCTGACAGCGGCGGATAGCTGGTCCAGCCTGCGTCCGGCGAACCGCCGATAACGAAGGACAAGTTAAACAGCATCGCTCCGACGAAGAACAGCCAGAAGCTGACCGAGTTCAGGAACGGATACGCAACGTCGCGCGCTCCGATCTGAAGCGGGATAATGATATTAAACAAACCGAACATAAGCGGCATCGCCATAAAGAGGATCATGATCGTGCCGTGAGTTGTAAATACCTGGTTGTAATGTTCAGGCTCCAGGAACTTAATGCCCGGGAGCGCAATTTGCGTCCGCATCATGATCGCGTCCACACCGCCGCGGAACAGCATCAGCAGGGCGGCAAGAATGTACATGATGCCGATTTTTTTGTGGTCAACCGTAGTCAGCCAGTTTCTCCACAGCCAACCCCACTTCTTGAAGTAGGTCAGCACTGCAAAAATCGCGATCGTCGCAAGTACGATGGATACGTCCGCGCCATAGATGAGCGGATCCCCTGTAACGAAGAACCACGATGCGAAGTCTTTAATCGAATCTAGCATGTAGGGTCTCCTTCCCTTTCATTCATTGTACCGGTTGAGATGCACTCAACCCGCTTGTAACCTGTCCGGAGCTGAATCCCGGCAGGCTTGAACCCATTCCTTCTTGTTTCGTGCCGTCCGTAGAATCCTCGGAGTCTGCGTTCTCTCCGTCTACTACGTATTTGTAGGCAATCTTGCTGTACAAGCCTTCAGGGAACGAAGAATATTCCGTTTCACCCATTACGCCAGGCTTGGCCAGATCCGCATAGCTTGCTTCGGTAATCGTGCTGCCGGTATTGCCTTTGACCTTCTGCACCCAGCTGTCATAATCAGCCTGCGATACAGCGTTGACGTCAAATCGCATCTGGGCAAAATGTTCGCCGGAGAAGTTCGCTCCGGTGCCAAAGTAAGTACCGACTTCATCCGCCTTCAAATAAAGCGTCATTGACATGCCGGACATCGCGTAGATCTGTCCGCCGAGCTGCGGAATCCAGAACGAGTTCATCGGAGCGTCAGCCGTAATTTCAAAGCGGACCGGTACTCCTTCAGGAATCGTCAGTGTATTGACCGTAGCAATGTTCTCATCCGGATAAAGGAACAGCCATTTCCAGTCAAGGGAAACAACCTGAACCGTCACCGGCTTCTGCTCAGCATCAATAGGCTTCGACGGCTCAAGCGCGTACGTATAGCGTGCCGTTACCACCGCCAAAGCGATGATGATGATAATCGGAACGCCCCACCATACGGTCTCCAGCACTTTACTGTCATGCCAGTTTGGGGAATAAGCCGCCTTGCGGTTCGGTTTGTCGCGGTAGCGCCAAACGATGACCGCAGTCAGGATCAGAACAGGAACGATGACAACACAGCAGAGCAGCGTCGTGATAATAATCAGTTCCTTCTCCGATTGACCCACAGGACCCTTAGGGTTGAGGACAAGGTAGTCCGCTGTGAAGAACATTCCCCAGATCAGCACTCCCAAGGTGACCAGGGTAACAACCACTGTGATCAGCGTTCGAAGCGATCTTGGTTTTTTATCCATCTTTTCCTCTCTCCTTAATTATGCCTTAGTAACTTTGTAACGCCGGATATTGTGGATCTATCAAGATACACAATGCATCATCCATTACCTTACCCTAATAAGATAGCAGAAAACAGTCATTTGCACTGCTTTTTTAACAAAATTGTCGATATTTTATTTCGTTTTTGTGATTTATTTCTCAATGTTTTTGCGTCATCTCATCTTATATTCTTGCTTTAACTGTAACAAACTATACTTTATAACCCGGATTTCAGCTTAAAAAAAATGCCGCCGCCAAGCCGTTTACCGGCTCTGCAGCGCTTATTAACCACCGGATCCGCGTGATATAATACTTCCGTATTTAATCCGGTTTCGAAATAAGGAGTGTTTGACACATGTTATCGAAGGAGACTCTTCCTCCTTTAAGTCCGATAGATATCTGCATGCTGGCTGGAAAAATTATGCTCCAGAGCGGTGCCGAAACTTACCGGGTTGAGGATACAATGATTCGGATCGCCCAGGCGGTGGGTCTGTCCAGCTCGCACAGCTATGTGACGCCTACGGGCATTATCTTCCAGGCGGGCGGTCCGGAAGCGGCCAAGCTGATCCGGATTGCCGAGCGGACGACAGACCTGGAGAAGGTCGCATCGGTGAACAGCATTTCACGGAAGCTGGTCTCCGGGGAGATCGGGGCGGAAGAAGCGTCCGATCTGCTCCGGCAGATCGACAGCTCTTCCCACGCTTACCCGGTCGGCCTGCAGATTGCGGCCGCTTCGATCGCCAGCGGCTGCTTCGCCATTATGTTCGGCGGACAGGCCCGGGATTTCATCCCGGCTCTGGTCAGCGGGGGGCTTGGCTACACCGCGGTCCTCTTTTTCCACCGGCTGATCAAGGTAAAATTCTTCGCGGAATTTACGACTTCCCTGCTTATCGGCCTTGTCTCCTATCTATTTATCTACCTCCACATCGGTCTTGAGCTCGACAAGATTATTATCGGCTCTGTGATGCCTCTGGTGCCGGGGCTGCTGATCACGAATGCCGTCCGGGATTTGATGGCGGGACATCTGGTTTCAGGCCTGTCACGGGGCGCAGAGGCGATGCTGACCGCTTTTGCAATCGGTGCGGGGGTCGCAGCAGTGTTTACATTTTTATAATTAATGAGGGATTTTATGTACTACATTACGCAGTTAATTACCAGCTTTATCGCGTCTGCCGGCTTCGGCATTATCTTTAATGCTCCTAAGCGGACTCTATTTCAATGCGGCCTGGGCGGTATGATGGGCTGGATTATTTACCTTGTGCTTGACCCGCATTACGGAACTGTGATCTCGACGGTTGCCGCCACCTTTATCGTCGGGGTGGTCAGCCAGGTCTCGGCGCGGATCTACCGGATGCCTGTCATCATCTTCAGCGTGGCCGGTATCATTCCGCTCGTACCCGGCGGCCTGGCCTATGATGCAATGCGCAGGTTTGTGGAAAATGACTATAACCCCGCAATACAGCTGGCTGCGCAGGCCTTCCTGATCTCCGGCTCCATCGCCATCGGGCTGGTCGTATCCGAGGTGCTGAACCAGCTGCTTCTGATGGGACGCAGCTCCCGCAGCAAATGAGTTCCTTGTAATAGTAATAGGAGCTATTGCGGCAAAAGAGCTATTGCGGCGAGCAGTGCAGCGGACAGGTTAACATAGGCCAATAAGGTGTCATAAGTTAAGTTACTTGATTTTTTATAGTAGATCATATACGCTGGTTATAGACACCGAAGACTTAGCCGTGCACGCAGACCCGGGGGGTTGTGTACACTTCGCAGCATCGGAAGAATCGGAGGGATTAGGAATGGAATTAAAAGGCATACACCACGTTTCGGCCCTGACCGCCAAAGCGCCGGCCAACTATGATTTCTATACAAAAGTGCTGGGGCTTCGGCTGATCAAGAAGACCGTCAATCAGGACGATGTGAGCATGTACCATTTATTTTATGGAGATGAGCGGGGCAATCCCGGAACGGAGCTGACATTCTTCGAAATGCCGATGGCCGGACGCAACCGGGACGGCAATGACAGCATCTCCGCTTTGTCCCTTCGGGTTCCAAGCGATGCTGCCCTTACCTACTGGGCTGACCGGCTGGATCAGTCCCAGATTGAGCATGAGGCTATCATTCCGCGGGCAGGCCGGCTGTCGCTGGCGTTCCGCGACTTTGAAGGCCAGCGGCTTATCCTGGTTTCGGATGAGCACAACAAAGGAACGGCCGCCGGCATGCCGTGGGAACACAGCCCTGTGCCTGCCGAGTACGGCATCACCGGACTTGGCCCCGTCAAGCTGACGGTGCAGAGCAGCGGCCCGACCTCGGCCGTGCTGACCGAATTGCTGAATTTCCGGCGCACCGGCAGCTTCCCGAATCCAGACGCTCCGGATCAGCCGGACGTCGTTGTATTTGAAACCGGGGAAGGCGGCAGCGGATCGGAAATTCATCTGGAGGAGCGCCATGATCTGCCGCCTGAAAGGCTTGGCCGCGGCGGTGTTCATCACGTCGCTTTCCGGGTTGACAATGATGAAGAGCTAAAACGCTGGATTGAAGCCATTCACAGCGCCCGCTTCCCGAATTCCGGGTACGTTGACCGGTTTTATTTCCACTCGCTGTACTTCCGGGAACCTAACGGAATTCTGTTCGAGCTTGCAACCGATGGCCCGGGCTTTGATACGGATGAGGATTTCGCGCATTTGGGCGAGTCACTGGCCCTGCCTCCCTTCCTCGAGCCGAAACGCACTCAAATCGAAGCGCTGCTCAAGCCGCTGAATACGGCTGACGGCCGCTGACAGGTAAGTTTGCTGCATTTTTACAGCGTGTAAAAATATAAAATCCCCTGCCGCAATAGGTACGATACGCTGCGGCAGGGGATTTTTCCGTTCGATTTCATTCAGTCCAGTTTCATGCAATCCAGTTTCATTCAATCCAGTTCGATTCAGTTCAATTCATTCCGTTCAGTCCAGCACGATAGATTTCAGTTCATTCCCATACTCTCCCGGACTCTTCTCCGCCCTGTAAAGAGCAGCATCAGAAAGGAAATGACCAGGATCGACCCTGTCCAGATCCAGGCCATCTCCATATTGCCGGAGTCGACCGCGACATAAATGGCCGTTGGAACCGTCTGGGTCCTGCCCGGAATGTTGCCGGCAATCATAAGCGTTGCCCCAAACTCGCCCAATGCCCGGGCAAAGCCGAGAATAAAGGCGCTGAGAAGCGACTGCAGGGCAAGCGGCAGCGAAACATACCGGAAGACCTGCCATTCTCCGGCCCCGTTCGATCTGGCGGCGTCCTCCAGGCTGCGGTCAATCGAGGAGAAGCCGGTCTTCATCGTCTGGTAGATCAGCGGGAAAGCCACCACCACAGCAGCCACAACCGCGGCCCACCAGGTGAAAATAATCGGGGAAGCAAACAGCCATTCCACGAACCGTCCGACCATGCTCCTGCGGCCCAGCAGCATCAGGAGCAGAAAGCCGACAACCGTCGGCGGCAGGACTAGCGGGAGCATAAATAACGTTTCAAGCAGAACCTTTCCCCTGAATTTCGCCTGGGTCATCCAGCGCGCAGCCAGAACCCCAAGCAGCAGCGAGGCGACGCTGGACAGCAGCGCCACCTGCAGCGACAGCCGCACCGGCGGCCAGTACTCTTGCCAGTTTATAGCCATTGCGCGTTATTTCCCGGGAATAGTAAATCCGTAGGTCTTGAAAACATTCAGCGCAGCCTCGGACTGCAGATAGCTGTAGAACGCTTCTGCTTCACTGCTGTGCTTGGTCGCTTTGACCACCCCGATCGGATATTGAATCGGAGAATACAGCGAGGAATCCACTGTAAAAGCCACCTTCACTTTATCCGTGGTCAGCGCATCGGTTTGATACACAAAGCCGGCATCGGCATTACCGGTTTCTACGTACTGCAGCACTTGTTTGACGTCCTTGCCCTGAACAGTTTTGGACTGCAGGCTGTCCCAAAGCTTGGCGGAAGTAAGAGCTTCTTTGGCATAATTTCCGGCCGGGACACTTTCCGGAATGCCGATGCCAACCGTCTTGACCTCCGCCTTGGCCAGATCATCCAGCGTCTGGACAGCTGCCTGCTCCGGCGGAGTGACCACCACGAGGGTGTTATTCAGCAGATTCACTTCATGCGTGGTATCAACAAGCCCTTTGTCGACCAGGGCCTGCATATTCTTAGCGGAGGCAGACAGGAACAAATCCGCCGGCGCCCCCTGCTCGATCTGCTGCTGCAGCGTACCTGATCCGCCAAAGTTAAAGCTCAGCTTAATGTTTGGGTTCTGCTGCTCAAAATCCGCTTCAATATCCTTCAAAGCATCGGTAAGGCTGGCCGCCGCCGAAACCGTTAACTCAACCGTCTCCTTCGGCTCATTAGATGCCGCCGCTTCAGCTGAAGGGCTCCCGCTGTCTGAACTTGGCGCTGCCGAGACTGCATTGCTGGCTCCTGGTGAAGCATTGCTGGTCTCCTCCTTGCTGGTACCGCAGCCTGATAGAATACCCACGGACAGAAACACAGCCAACAAACCCATGCTAAACTTATTAATCTTAAGCATAGCGCCTCCTATGTAGTTATATTTAGTTATAAACAGTTATAATTGACATGATTATACCTGCATGAAATGAAGCTTGTAAATCCTTTTCACGGATTTATTCCAGGGTTATGGTAAAATAAATGAACATGCCAGAACGGATACGGCTTAACAAGAACAACGGATAAGGCTTAACGCTTGAGCCAGCACTAACAAAGGAGGCCCCGCCATGTCCAGCGATATATCCTACACCACTGAAGAAATTGCCAAGCTTCTCAAAATATCCAAATTGACCGTCTATGATCTGATTAAAAAAGGCGACCTCCCCGCTTACCGGGTCGGCAAGCAAATGCGTGTGGACGCGGCGGATCTGGAAGCTTACAAGAATCGTTCGAAAGCCGCAGCCCGGATCGATTCCCCGCCCCTGGCGGAGCGCGACTTCCCTGCTTCACCGGTGTCCCCGCCCCGCCAAAGCGGTCCCCGTTCCCTGGTGATCACCGGCCAGGATGTCAGCCTTGATATTTTAGCCAAGCATATGGAAAAAGGCATCCCCGGCATCAGGCCGCTCCGCTCTTTCGCAGGGAGTCTGGACAGTCTTATTTCGATGTACCGCGGGGAAGCGGACATTGTCAGCACGCATCTCTTTGACGGAGATACCGGTGAATATAATCTCCCCTATATCCGCAAGCTTCTCGGCGGCTTCTCCTGCATGGTGATCAACCTGCTGGGCCGCAAGGCCGGCTTCTATGTTCCCAAGGGAAATCCGGACGGGCTCAGCGGGTGGAAGGATTTGAAGCGGCCCGGTCTCCGGCTGGTCAACAGGGAAAAAGGCTCAGGCGCCCGTGTGCTGCTGGACGAGCAGCTCCGCCTTCACGGCATTCCTGCCAGCCAAATTGAAGGGTATGACTCTGAGGAATCCAATCACCTTGGCGTTGCGGGGAAAGTGGCTTCCGGCGAAGCCGATGTCGGCGTCGGAATTGAGAAAGCGGCCATGACTGTAGGGACTGTCGACTTTGTCCCGCTGACTCTGGAGCGTTATGATCTCGTCCTGCTGAAGAAGAAAGAAACGCAGGAATGGACGGATGCGGTAGTGCGCATTATACGGTCTGAAGCCTTTCAGAACGAGCTGCGCTCCATTTCCGGCTATGACTTGTCGCTGACAGGCCAAATTTTATATGAAACTTGATACAGAGAGGGAGCCTCGGATTATGCGGCGGAACCAGACTTCCTAGTATCGTCCGCTCTTTATCATGACCAAGACATCCAAATTTGGGTTAATGGAGATTTTTCATCGTGTCTGATAACCAGCCAAACAGCAATCCAGAAAAATTGCAAAATTGCACTTCATGTTATGGTCCACGCCGCTCAAAACAAATTTCCCTCAGAATTTGACCGAAGAAGAACGGAAGATTATGCTTCAGCACATTTCGTATTGGACGGAGAAGCAGAATCAGGGCATTGCTCTGGTCAAGTTGAAAACGCAGACCAAGTTCCGCAGCTCATCGCTGAGGACCCTGCTGTTATCGCTGGAGTGATGACAACGGAATTTTATCCGATGATGGCAACCTTGCCGAAATAAATAATCCGCAGCCCCCAAAAAAGCAAGGGCATCCAACGCAACGCGACCCTGCCGGGTCTGCTGTCTGGATGCCCTTTGTTCATTTATCCGGGAATTTGCCTAGAACGTATAGCCGTCAAACCGCTCTGCATTGTCCAGAGCCTGCCATAAGCCGGGCTGTTCGCCGCCGATCGCCCAGTAAGCGAAGCCGGCAATCTTTCTGCTGCTGCCCATCCGGTATTTCAGCGTCAGGGAGCGGCTGTCTTCCAGCCAGATCTTATGCTGAACACCATTAGTCTGATAGGAAGCAGTATACTGTCCGATATCCGCCTTCCAGGACCAGGAAATGCCATAGCGCGTCATTCTCGCATTCTGCTCGTTTAATGTCAGATCTTCCGAGGCGCTGGCGCTTCCGTTCCACTTCAGGGACCAGTCCCGGGTATAGAGCGGCATCCCGAAGATGACCTTTGCGGCTCCAGCCTGTTTAATGAGCTTGTCCAGTCCGGACTGCACCCAGCCGAACGAAGCGACAGAGCCGGGCTCCGGATCACTGCTCCAGTGCTCATCATAGCCCATCAGCACCATATAATCCGCACTTTTGGCCAGAGCCGCATAATCAAAGGCTGCGGTCCAGTCCGACGCCAAATCGGGCGATACGCATACGGACAAGGTTTTGCCGGCTTGATGAAGCTTCCCTGCCAGATTGGCGACAAAGGAAGTCAGCGCACTGCGGTCGGCAGGCAGCACGTTCTCAAAGTCAAGGTTCAGCCCGTCCAGCTTATAGGCTGCCGCGTAACCCGCGAGCGCCGCCGCTGTCTGCTCCGCTTTCGCAGAGCTTGCGAGCATGGCATGGGTCGACTCCGCATCGGAGCGGTTCCCTACAAGCGGCCAGACCTTCCGTCCGGTCGATTTGGCCCAGCTGGCCAGCGCCGTCTTCGTTCCATTCTCCAAAGTGCCGTCACTGTTCAGAAAATACCATCTTGGCACAATCACATTTATACTGGATGCGGAAATGCTTGCCTTAAACTCCTCATCCGTCTGCCCGAACTGCCAGCCCAGCTGAATCGGTTCAGACACCTCAGCCGAAATCTGGCTCCCGTAGGTTTCATCGGTAATAATGCGGTCCATCACCGCCGCCATTTCCTCCCGCGTGACAGCATCATTCGGGCGGAAGCGGCCGTCCGCCCCCTCCATCAGCCCCAGCTTCTGAACGGTATAAACCGATGCCGCGGCCCAGTCCGCCACTTCATCCGCATCGGAATAAAGGGCAGAAAGACTCCCGGAAGAAGCCGTTTCCTTCAAGAAACGGATCAGCCAGACCGCCAGCTCCTGGCGGGTAACCCCGGCGTCCGGCATATATTTTCCACTGCCTTTACCCTGCGCCAATCCTAAATATACGCCCGCCTGCACGTATCCATAATACCAGGCACTGCGTGAAACGTCCTGAAAGGCCGGTATGCCGCCGTCCGCAGGCTCCAGCTTCAGCAGCTCCATCATCGCCTTGGTTCCTTCAGCCCGGGTCATGACCTTTTTCGGGGAAAAGGTGCCTGCGGCCGTTCCTTCTATAATTTTACGCTGATATAAGTCTAAAATAGCCGATTTCGCGAAACTGCCGTCAATATCCTGAAAGGATGACGCAGCAGTCGCCGCCCAGCTGACAGCCGGAGCTTGAATAGATAGAGTTACGGAGCAGATCCCTGCCCCCAGACATAAAGCAGCAGCGGCTTTCAGCCAACGATTCATAGATGATAGATCCCTCGCTCTTCTTTATCGGTAAGTCTGCCGGCAATGATCTGCCAATCGGTAAATCTACCGACCTGCAGCTCTACCGGGATAAGTCTATGTTACCAAATGTCTTCCAGAGCGGCATGGAGTAAATAATGGTAGTTTAGCAGAGCCAGCGGACCGCCTCTCTTTTTGATAAAAATAAACAATTCGCTTAGACTGAACTTATCATCTGGTTCAAATCACAAAGGAGGACATGCTTCATGTCAATGTTCGATACACCGGTCAACCGTAGAAACACTTCTGCAGAGAAATGGGATGATTTGGACCATATTTTTGGAAGCGGGGATGTGCTGCCGATGTGGGTGGCCGATATGGATTTCAGAGCTCCTGAAGCCGTCATCAAGGCCCTTCATGAGAGGGCGGAGCATGGCGTATTTGGATACAGCTTTCTGGGCGACAGCTACAGAGAAGCGGTTGCGGGATGGATGCTAAGAAGACATCAATGGCAGGTCGATCCCGAGGCTGTCGTGCATGCACCCGGGGTGGTTCCCGCCCTGTTTCATCTTGTCGGCGCCTTCACTTCACCCGGAGAGGAAGTCATCATTCAGCCTCCGGTGTACCCTCCCTTTGCAAGAGTCGTGAACAACCTCGGCAGGAAGCTGCTCCTGAACCCGCTCCTGCGGAATCAGGAAGGCCGGTACGAGATGGATTTCAAACAGCTGGAAAGCCTGATGAACGGCGAAGCCGGCAGGGCCAAAATGCTGATTCTGTGCAGTCCGCACAATCCGGTCGGCCGCGTCTGGACGCGTGATGAGCTGTCGGCTCTGCACGAGCTGGCCGAACGCTATAACGTGCTGGTCGTGTCGGATGAAATTCACGCTGACCTGACCTTCAGTCCGAATGTCCATGTGCCTTTCGCAGCGTTGTCCGAACAGGCGAAGGAGCACTCCATCATCTGTACGGCCCCAAGCAAAACCTTTAATTTGGCCGCGCTGAACACGTCCAATATCATCATTCACAATCCGGAACTGCGCAGCAAATTCAAAGACCAGCTCAGCACATATGAAGCGGGCCAGGCGGGAATTTTTGGACTGACTGCAGCCGAAGCGGCTTATACCCACGGGGATGAGTGGCTGGACGAATGCCTGGACTATATCCGTTCTAATATGGAAGGGGTACTGCAGCATATCACCCGTTACAAAAATAAGGACGGCAGCCCGCTCGTCACGGCTCACCTGCCGGAAGCGACCTACCTGCTCTGGCTCGACTTCCGCCCACTCGGCCTGACTGCCGATGAGCTGAGCGCCTTCATGATCAAGGAGGCACGCCTTGGACTCAACAGCGGCGCCTCCTTTGGCCGGGAAGGCGAAGGCTTTATGCGGATGAATCTGGCCTGTCCGCGCAGCATCGTCGATGAAGCCCTTCAGCGCCTGAATGTCGCCATGGAGCGGTTCACAAGCGGCAGCTGAGTCATGAGCATGTGAAAGATTATGTGAAAGAATATGCGAAAAATTGCGAAAGACCTCCCGCAGCCTGCAGGAGGTCTTTCTATTATTAATGCGATTCACCCGGTTTAGGATTCAAGCGCGCTGTTCGCAATAACCTGTTTGTACCAGTAGTAGCTGTCTTTAGGCGTGCGTTTGAACGTTTTGAAATCGACATGCACCAGGCCAAACGGCTTGCTGTAGCCGAATGCCCACTCAAAGTTGTCCATCAAAGACCATAGGAAGTAGCCTTTGACATTCACGCCGGAGGCAATCGCGCGGTTCAGCTGAATCAGGTGCTTGCGCAGATATTCGATCCGCTTCGGATCGCGGTACTGGCCATTGTCCTCTTCGGACTCATAATAAGCACCGTTCTCTGTGATATAGATTGGAATATCGCCGTAATTGGCTTTTACCCAGGTCAGAACGGAGTAGAAGCCCTGCGGATAGATGTTCCAGTCAAAATCGGTCTTATCAAACGCTGCATCCACCACTTCAAACTCCAGGATGCCTTCGTCCGGATTGTTCCGGCCGATCCCGCCTGTGTAGTAGTTGATGCCCAGGAAGTCGATCGGCTGGCAGATGGTCTCCATATCGCCAGGCTGAACCGGAGGCTCATAGCCTTTGGATTTGTACCAGTCCAGAGCGAGCTGCGGGTATTGTCCTTTAAACACAGGATCGAAGAACCAGCCGTTAAAATAAGCGTTGCGGCGCGCGCAGGCGTCGATATCCTCCTGACTGTTCGTGAACGGCTCAAACCATTCCGTGTTCGGCGCGATGCCGATCGAGCCTTCTGTGCCAAGCTCCCGGAACCGTTTAACGGTTTCGCCGTGTGCAACCAGCAGGTGGTGAGCTACGTCAAGTGCGGCCTGGAAATCGGTCTTGCCCGGCGCATGCGCGCCCAGTTCGTTGGACAGGAAAGAAACGCACCAAGGCTCGTTGAAGGTGAGCCAGTTCTTGATTTTGCCTTCAAAAGATTTGAACATGGTCTCCGCATAGCGGACAAATGCCGCAATTGTCTCGCGGGATTCCCAGCCGCCCTTGTCCTGCAGCGCCTGCGGCAGATCCCAGTGATACAGCGTGCACATCGGCTCAATGCCGTTTGCCAGCAGCTCGTCAACCAGACGGTGGTAGTAGTCCAGGCCTTCCTGGTTAACCGCCCCGTCGCCGTCCGGAATAATGCGCGGCCAGGCTACAGAGAAGCGGTAAGCTTTGGCCCCCATATTTTTCAAAAGCTGAACATCTTCCTTATAGAGGTGGTAGCTGTCGCAGGCCAGGTCACCCGTGTCGCCGTTCTCTACCTTGCCAGGCGTGCGTGCAAAAGTGTCCCAGATGGACATGCCGCGGCCGCCCTCATTGTATGCGCCTTCAATTTGGTACGAAGAAGTAGCTGAACCAAAGATAAAGTCTTCAGGAAATTTAAAGCTGGTCATGAACCTGTCTCCCTCCTTTAATATACAAGCCTATTGTAGATGAAATCGATTCCACGGGCAATGATTTTATTTTGAAGCAAACCTTCTCCTGAACTTGAAAAATAGACCGCGTCATACATACTTTTGCCGAAATTTGAACAAATTGTTGCTTAGCCGCTTTCAGCGCATTTCAAGCACATTTCAAGCACTTTTCAGGCTCTGTTGATTCCATCGCTGAACCGGGGGGTTAATGTAAGGGGAAGGCATCCTGCCCATTATTCCAATAACAAATCAAGGAGGCTGTTTGCACATGCCGGAACAAAGACTTGAGGGGCAAATTGCAGTGGTTACAGGCGGAGGTTCAGGAATCGGCAAGGCATCCGCGCTGGCTTTTGCCGAGCATGGGGCCAAGGTTTATCTGCTCGACTTCTCCGCGGAGCATGCCAATGAAACGAAGAACCAAATCGAGCAAAAGGGCGGCACCGCTGCCGTCATCGAAAGCGACATTTCCAAGCCCGAAACGCTTGAGCAGGCCTTCCGCCAGATTGCTGAGCAGGAAGACCGGGTGGACGTCGTCTTTGCCAATGCAGGCATTAACGGGACAATGGCACCGATTGAGACGATGGAAATTGACGAATGGGACCGGACCATTAACACGGATCTCCGGGGGACGTTTGCCACGGTCAAATATGCGATTCCGCATATGAAAAAGCAGGGCGGCAGCATCATTATTACGAGCTCCATTAACGGCAACCGGGTATTTTCCGGCTTCGGCTTCTCCGCTTATTCCTCTTCCAAGGCGGGTCAGGTTGCTTTTATGAAAATGGCTGCGCTAGAGCTGGCCCAATATAAGATCCGCGTCAATGCCATCTGTCCGGGCGCAATCAAGACCCATATCAACGAGCGGACATACCCGTCCGATGACCTCAAGGAAATCGTCATTCCGGTGGAGTATCCGGAAGGAAGCCAGCCGCTGGAGAACGGTCCGGGCTCCCCTGAGCAGGTTGCCCAGGTTGTGCTGTTCCTTGCCTCCGGCGAGTCCTCCCATGTAACCGGGACGGAAATTTATGTAGACGGTGCGGAGTCGCTGCTCCGCGGCTGACGGGCGGCAGCGATTGACACGGCAAAAAGCCGGACCTCGTTTCAAATTGAAGCGTCCGGCTTTTTTTGTGTTTATTTTTCAAATAAGATAGGCTGCTGCCCGTTCCCGTTCGTTCCCGCTCACCCTTACTCGTTCCGGCTCATTCCCAGTAATCCTTGGGCCGGTAAACGATCTCTCCTGCTGCCGAGATGCGGAGCACACCGCTCACTTCGTCGTACTGCGTGCTATCGCCTGAATTTACATAGTACCAGTGTTTGATGGTGTCCCCCTGCTCGGGTTCCTCAAACCGGAACACATTCAGCTCCTCCTTCAGCCGCACCACGTCTCTGCCGGTTTCGGCCGGCACGCCCCGGAGTTCGAAGACGATTCTGTCGCCGTCATTGCCGATTTCATACTGGACGCCTTCCATCTTTGAGGTATCCAGCAGCAGACGCCCGGCAACCGCGTGTTTGACCAGTACACGTTCAGCCATTATTTAGCCCTCCCCGCCTGTCGTTTAGTATTCCGCTGTATGTGGATTTACGGCAAATCAATCAGCATAAAGAACACATCGTCCCTGGCTGTCAGTTCCAGCTCCGTATGACCTTCAATCCGGGCCGAATCGCGTTTGCCGAGCTCATGCTCCTGCTGAACCGCCATATTCCCTTCCATTACAAACAGAAAAATACGGCCCCCGCCGCCTGGCGGAAGGACAGCTGCTCTCCGGCCTGCAGCCTGCTCATATAGATCGTCAGGTCCTGGCCGATGTCTGCGACTGCCTCGCCGCCTTCACGTGCGACCACGGGCAAGAGCCGGCCGTTCAGCTGCTCCGGATCAAACTGGCTTGTCGTATAAGACGGATTCTTGCCCCGCTGCTCGGGCATAAACCAGATTTGCAGCAGATTAACCGTCTCCTCCTTCAAGGGGTTATGCTCGGTATGAATTACCCCGGAGCCTGCCGACATCCGCTGCACACCGCCGAACGTCGTAACCGCTTCGTTGCCGAGGCTGTCTTCATGACGCAGCCGGCCCGACAGCACGATTGAGACGATCTCCATGTCGCTGTGGGGATGGGCGCCAAAGCCGCGGCCCGGAGCGATAAAGTCGTCGTTAAAGACACGCAGAACGCCAAAGCCCATATTGTTCTCGTCCTGATAATCGCCAAAAGAAAAGCTTCTGCCGGTCTGCAGCCAGTCCAGATCTGCCTCGTTCCGCCCGGAAGCGGGATAAAGAGTAATCATGCCTTCCTGCCTCCTTCATTCTTATTCCTATGAATTTAATAATCTTTAATTCAAAATAGTCTGTATCCGCATTGTAACAGAACTCACCCGGCTATACAAATGGTTGTTACTTACTTTTATTAAGATTGATTGTAATAAATCTGTTTGCTTGTATGCTGCCCGGAAAGAACTATAGTAAACTATACAGATTAATAGACTAATAGATTCCGGGGTGATTCGGTTTGAACTATACAGCAATCGACTTTGAGGTTGCCAATATGCGCAGCCGCGCCAGCGTCTGCTCGGTCGGTCTGGTCGAGGTGAAGGACGGCGTCATTGTTCAGGAAAAATATACGCTTGTCAATCCCCATGACCGCTTTGATCCCTTCTGTGTTGCCGTTCACGGCATTACACCCGGGATGGTGGAGGATGCTCCGTCGTTTCCCGAGGTGTGGGAGGACATTCGCAGTCTGATTGAGGGCCGGACGCTTGTCGCCCACAACGCTTCGTTTGATATGAGCGTGCTCCGCGGCTGCATGGACGCCTTTGGCTTTGACTATCCGGACTGCACCTACGTCTGCTCTTATTTGCTGTCCCGAAAAATCTGGCCCGGCCTGCCCGGCTACAAGCTGAACCAGATGGCGGCTTATCACGGGCTGTCCGGCTTCCGGCACCATGATGCCCTGGAAGATGCCCGGATCGCTGCACAGCTGCTGCTGAAATGCTTTGAACAGTCTGCCGGAGCGGCAGATTGTCCCGGCTTGGCTGAGGCCTGCGGGTACCGGCTCGGCGCATTGTTCCCCGGCGGGACGTATGCGACCTTCACCTCCGCCAAAGCGGCTTCCAAAGGAAGCAAGCGGAAAGGAGCAGCCGGGGGAGCAGCGAAGGCTGGCGCCGCGGCTGGAGCAGCCGGAGTCAATTCCGGGGGCAATTCCGCAGGCAATTCCGGAGGCAATTCCGGAGCCGACTTTGGAGGCAATTCCGGGGGCACGAGGGGCCGCCAGGCCCTGACGCCTGCCCCTGCCGCTGACGCCGATATTAACCATGCCTTATATGGGAAAAATATCGTCTTCACCGGCAGGCTCGGCTCTCTGACGCGGAAGGAAGCGATGCAGCGGGCCGCCGAATGCGGCGGCCGCTGCGGAGAGACCGTGGAGCTGCAGACCCACTACCTGGTCGTGGGTCAGAACGATTTTATCAAGCTGCAGAGCGGCGGAGCCCGCAGCAGCAAGATCCAGAAGGCGGACCGGCTGGCCGGCGCAGGCCTGCCGGTCCGCCTGATCTCCGAGCAGCAGTTTCTTGCGCTGCTCGGAGAAACGGCCGCCAGCCGCCCTGCGGCTGAGGCGGCTGGCGGCCAATAAACAAAGGCAGACAAGCCTGACTGAGCGGCCTCTCCAATTGTTAGACAAGTCTAACAAAGGATGCGCCGTTCGGATGGCGTTGTCTGCCTTCTCTTGTTCCCGGCCAGAACCGGCCGGGCTCCCTTCTCAAACCGCATCAGCCGAGCTGCTCTGATGGGCTTCTTGACGCGGCTCCGCTTCGGCAGCAGCTTCTTCGCCTGCCTCTGCTCCCTCTTCCGCTTCCGCTTCCATTTCTGTCTCCGCTTCCGCTTTATCAGCCGTTCCGGCTTCCTCATACGCATCAGGCACTTCATGCACTTCTGCCTTGAACGGCTTCACCCAATACCCGTCGGCGATTTGGAAGAAGCCGACAAAGTGATCTGTATTGTTATGCCGGTTCAGGGCAGCCTGGTTCCTCCATTTTTCAATGCTGACAAAAGTGTTCTTCTCTTCAACCGCTTCGTACAGAAGGCAGCAGAGATTGCCGGCTTCTTCACGCGTCTTACGCTGCAGAATGCCGATCTGCTCCAGAAAATCCTCGCGTTCGGACGGATGAACATACATATGCGCTTGAATCATAATCATCAGAATCAGCCTCCCCGCAATGGTGTCAGTCAGCCTGGGGCCTGCTACGCCCTCAGCTTCTTAAGTCTAGATCTTAAGGTATATAACCCTGCCGGGGTGCATCCTTAAACAGGCCCTAAGCGCATAGAGCCTAAACCAGCCGGCCAGGCCTGTTCATTTCCAGTTCCGTACACGTTCACTGTCCTCTCATGTGCAAAACCGTGCGCCTAGCTGTCAGCTTGCCGACCTGCCTTCATGTCCGCGCTGCCTGCTCCTGTCTTCTTCCATAGGCCCAATGATTGGTGGGCCCGTGCCCGTTCCCAAGCCCTAAGCCGTCCTCCAGGGCTGCCTGGATAAAAGCCCGTGCCCAGCTGACGGCTTCGGCGGCCTCCAGCCCGGCCGCAAGCCCCGCTGTTACCGCCGCGGAGAAAGTGCAGCCCGTGCCGTGCGTATGCCGTGTCTGCACCCGGGGGCCGGCAAATTCCGTAAACCCGCTGCCGTCGTACAGCAGGTCCACCGACCGGCCTGGATCAGCCGCTTCATGACCGCCTTTAATGACCACATAGGCGGTCCCCATAGCGTGCAGCCTCTTGGCCGCCTCGCGCTTGTCCGCGCTGCCGGCAATGGTCATGCCGGTCAGCTTCTCCGCCTCCGGCAGGTTCGGCGTAACGACCAGCGCCAGCGGCAGCAGCCGGGTGCGGAGCGCGTGAACGGCCTCCTCCAGCAGCAGCTCGGCCCCGCCTTTGGCGATCATGACGGGGTCAACGACCAGCTTCGTCCACCCAAAGCGGCTGATCTGTCCCGCCACCGCCTCGATAATGGCCGCACTGAACAGCATCCCGGTCTTCAGCGCGTCGGGCTGCAGATCTTCACCGACAGAAGCAATCTGTGCGGCCACCGTCTCCGGCGGGACCGGATGCACGCCCTGAACCCCAAGGGTGTTCTGGACAGTTACCGCCGTAACCGCCGACATTCCATACACACCGAGCTCCTGAAAGGTTTTGAGGTCGGCCTGAATTCCGGCTCCGCCGCCGCTGTCCGATCCCGCAACCGTTAACGCTTTATGCACGCGGTTCATCGGCAGTCCCTCCCTGCACGCGGATAACCGCCTCTTCCAGTACGGCCTCCGGAGATAACTGGTACAGCTCGTTCAGCAGCTCCATTTGGAAAGCTCCCGGCCCGGTCTCCGCCGTCCGCCGGGCCGCCCGGGCTGCCGCAGCGCCGTATCCGGCAAGCGCAGCTGTGCCGGCGAGCAGATAATCATCCTCTACCGCGCAATAAGCCCCGATAATTGAGGTCAGCAGGCAGCCTGTTCCCGTAACCTTCGTCAGAATCGGGTGCCCGCTTTCTATTTCGATGACGGTCTGCCCGTCCGATATGTAGTCTTTAGCACCGGTAACGACTGCGACCGTCTGCCAGCGCGCCGCTGCCCGCCTTGCCAGCTCGGCTGGTTCTCCGCCTTCCGGAGTCTCGCCGGCATCCACCCCTTTGATCGCCCAGTCCTCCCCGGCCACATTCGCGATTTCAGCGGCATTGCCGCGGATCAGGCCGATTTTTACCGAGCTTAATATTCGCTGCGCTATTTCACTCCGAAACCTTGTTGCTCCCGCCGCAACCGGGTCAAACAGCACGGGTACGCCCGCTTTATTGGCTTCCTTGGCGGCCAGCAGCATAGCCTCTGCCGTACTCCCCGTCAATGTGCCCATATTCAGCACCAGGGCGCCGGACTTGCCGGCCATTTCCGCAGCTTCCTCCACGGCTGCTGCCATAACAGGTGAAGCGCCGAGCGCAAGCAGGCCGTTCGCCGTAAAATTGGTGACGACCTCGTTCGTCATATTGTGAATCAGCGGGTTAACCTGACGGACACGCTTGGTGAGCGCTGCCGCCTTCATCAGAAATTCATCCGTTATTACGCTTGCTGACATGAGATCCCAACCTTTCGGGGAGCCCGGAAGGCGCCTGAACCTCCTGCATCCGCCCTCAAACCGTCCTTCCGCGCCGGCAGACAAGAGCCCAATGAAGTCCTAAGCGGCCTCTCCCTGGCATAAGAAAAGACACTCTGCCTAAGCAGAGTGCCCCAATTCCCGGATCACTAACTCCCTACGCTGGCATTACCCAACAGGTTCGAACGGTCTACGACGGATCAGTCGTACTCTCAGCTTGCTTCCGCAGGCTCCCATGCATATGAATTTAATAAAGATGCTTCCAGTTTATCACAACCGGGGTATTATCTGAGCTTCTTTTTTCGAAAAATAAGCCTTAAGCCGCCGTCTGCTCAGCAAAGATTAGGCCTGAATGATTAATCGCTGTGCAGGCGGGTATGTAATCTTTGTAGACCTTATCTCCCTTTTAAGAAACGGAGCTTTCCCAGCCGGGAATCCGTTTCTTCTTTTTTTCTTTGTGTCAAGCAGTCTGCCAGTAAAAAAAAACAGCCCCTGAGTCCATAGACCCAAGGGCTGTCTTTCACAATCAAACTGAGCAGCAAGTTCTCTTACTTAACTTGCTCGCCGCCTTCTGCACGCACATCAAAGTCGTGGCTGAAGGAAGCTTCCATAATGTTTGCATACGCCCAATTGCTGTCTGCTACGTCGCTCCAGAAGCCAGCCTGTACGCCGTACAATGGTCCGCGCTCAAACAATTTGTTCAGAACGGTAACCGTTTCGGCGCGTGTCAGCTGTTTGTTTGGCGCATAGGTGCCATTCTCATAGCCATTCACGATTCCGGCATTCTTAATTGCAGCAATGTAGCCTGCTGCCCAGTGTCCATCGGTATCACTGAAAGCACCTTTCGAAGCATCTCCGGCGAGCGGATCCATCTGCTTGTAATTGGCCGCAATGACAGCCATCTCGGCGCGGGTAACGGCCGCTTCAGGACGGAAGTTGCCATTGTCGTCGCCGACCATAAGTCCTTTCTCTTTCACGAAAGCAATGGCTCCGTTCGCCCAATGAGTCGCTGCAACGTCCGGATAAACCTTGCTCGAGTTCGCTTCCTGCGTATATCCCAGGTTGCGCGCCAGCATCATGGCCATTTCCGCACGTGTAGTAGCCTTCTCAGGCTTGAACGTACCGTCGGTGTAACCCTTGATGTAAGCATGGTGAGCTGTCAAGTCCTGACCGTCCCAGCTCAAGATGGTGAACGTACTAAACTTGTCGGTGTCAAACTGCAGGCCAAGCTGCCCGTTGCCATACTCAACAACCGTGCCGCGTTTAACTTCCTTGGTGCCATCCTCGTGTTCGATATAGATAGCCAGCGAGTTCAGGAATGTCTGTTTCTCCTGCGCATTCGTCGGCATCGTTACGTCACGCAGCGGCAGTACCAGGGTAACCGGACGGCTCTCCATGTTGGTTTCGATCGTCATTGGACGGGAAACCACGTACGGAGCCAGGTCCTTCGAAATAGTTGTAACTACGTCTTCCTTCACCGCACGGTTCAGGATCTTGTCTTGTTCTGTCTGAGCCTTCACTGGAACAAGCCGGAAGTACAGATCATCGTTAAAGTCAGCCATGGAGCTGCTTGGCACAATGACACTGCCGTTCTCTGTGTAGATCTCCAGATCCTTGCCAGCTGCCTGCACTTCGCTGAGTGCTGCCTTCGGTACATTGACTTGTGTCTCACTGACTTCATCATTGGCATCCGGAATGACGATCCGCACCACCGGCTGGTTCGCATCCTTCGCCTTTGTTACTGCTTCCTTCGCCTGATCTTGGGTGAGGGTTACCTTATCCTTCTTCACACCGTTCGCATCAGTTGTACGCTCGATGACGGCTTTGGATACTTCGGACTGCCCGTTGCCCATATCCACAGATACTTCGATCTTCTCAGTCGAATCTGTCGGTGTGGCGACCGTACCTCCGCTAGACGAGCTGCTGCTGCCTGAAGAGGAACTTGACGGTACGTCCGTCTCATCATCGTCAGACGAGTTATTGTCCGAAGATGAAGACGCCGCCCCGCGGTGAATTGTAACGGTATAGGTTACATTGCGGCCATCCTGCTGCACATAGATCGTGAAGACATTATCGCCCTCTTGGAGATCGAATGCCGAAGACGGTTCGCCGGCCGCGAATTCCTGGTCATTGATGGTCATCGCTCCGCCGCTCTGTGCTGTATTGATTGTAAAGGTTGCATTGCTGACGCTGTTGTCTACATTCAGAGTATAAGACAAGTTGCTGGCGTCAAAATCCAGTTCCCCGGCCGAAGTCGTAATGCCCGACACAAGTGCAGGATTCTGCCACTGGAAGACCGGGAAGCCCTGATTATAGTTGTCGCCTGTGCTCATTTCCCAAATCGTTGCAAAATCCCAGTCGCTCGGCAGTTCGCTGCCCGAGTCGAAGGTAGACTGCTGTCTCATCTCATCTGTGGTCTTCTCGTAAGCAAAGCCTTCCGTAGGAGACAAGGTGATGCCATCAATAACCTCTACATTCTCAGAATTCACATAGTTATGGTCGAACTCAAAGGCTCCTTCGTAGTCGCTATAGAGATTTGCATCTCCATATGCCAAACCCATATGGATAGAAGTGCTGGCGTAGTAGTCATTATAGATCAGCTTGCCGCCGAAATGATTATGAGAGATGACTTCCGGCGCACCTGCTTCGGATGGCACATTACCTGTAATAAAGCCTACAAGGCCGCCCAGATCATCCGCATAGTGCGTGTAGCCCTGTACATCGCTGATCGAATAGTTATTGACAATCTGATGCGGCATGCTGATATCCAAACTTCCAAAGAAACCGCCAGTTGCGATGATACCCACGACAGGGCCGCTGGAATAAGACTCGCTGACGTCGACATCCTTCGCATAGCCGATAAATCCGCCAGTCTCAATGCCCATATTGGAGGTAACACTGCCCTTGGCATAGCTCTTTGCTACTACAACGTTATCTGCGTAGCCGATCAAACCGCCTGTTGCATGATTGCCTTGGTATTCCAGATATTGAGTCAAATCATCACTCGCATCATGCGACTGGGCGTTCGTCTGCACATCAACGGAGGAGCCGCTGTTCGTAATAACCGTTTGAACCGGAGGCTGTGCATCCATCGTTTTTGCATAGCCGATCAGGCCGCCCACATTGTTCGTCGTCACGTAGTCGCTGTTATCATCGAAGCCTCCATTACCATACACAGTGCCTGCGGCCGTTACATGATCTACTGTCGTTCCTACGGCCAAACCGACCAGGGAACCCACATTCTTGCTGCCTTCCATATAAACATTGCTCAGGTTCAAATTCTTGATCGTCGCACCTTTGGTTGCACCGAACAGGCCGATGTTATTCCCAAAATAATCGGACGTCCATAATCCGCTGATGGTATGGCCGTTGCCATCCAGCGTACCGGTGAAGGCATTGCTCAAATCGCCGTTGGACGCATCATAGGAACCAACCGGCTCCCAGCCAGACTCGGTCTCCGCCAGGTAGCTGTCCATATCAATATCTGCTCCGAGCTTGAAGTCTGCATCCGGATGCAGACGCATATTGTCCAGATCCTCCGGAGTCATGATGATATACGAATTCGAGTTCTCCTCTGGATTCGAAACCTCACCTGAATCCGACTCAGTATCAATAACGAAGCTCTCACGTGCAGATAAAGTCCAATCTTCATCATACAAGAGTGAAGCGGTATCCCACTCCAATGCATAACCGTTGTCCGTTTCCGGATCCGGGTTAACAGCATCCGTCAAAGCGCCGTCATTCACGATTGGATTAAAGACATCCTCCTGATAGTCACCGCTGGCGTAGGCTGCAGGAGCCTGGCCCGTGCTGGTCAAGGTCATTACCTGCATCCCGCCGTCGTCCAGTGTCTTCTTCACACCTACCGCCTGATTGTCCTCGTCCCAGAATCCTTCGCCTTCGTCTCCGCCGGCCAGGTACGTGTCATTGCCGTGGAAGAACTTGACGTCAGACAGATCGTAATCGTTAAGATTGTGGAAGGTCCAGGAGCTGTCATAATATTGCTTGCCCTGCTCGTAGCTGATGGTTTGTGTCACTTCCACCTGGTCGCCGCAATTCCACACCAGCGTCATGGTGTTCGCTTCCGCATCCTTTGTGTAGGACTCCAGGACCGCTTTCTCATACAAGCTTTGAAGACCCCATGACTCTTCGTCGAAAGGACCGTCAAAATAACCGAGCGAATAATACGTATCCCCGACTTTCAGCAGGGAGCCTTTGTCACTTGCCTCATAACGAAGAGATGTACCGAAATAT
The DNA here is from genome assembly GCF_005869875.1 of Paenibacillus pinistramenti. Classification (GTDB taxonomy): domain Bacteria; phylum Bacillota; class Bacilli; order Paenibacillales; family Paenibacillaceae; genus Fontibacillus; species Fontibacillus pinistramenti. The sequence goes on along the minus strand of NZ_VAWG01000005.1, from coordinate 148,672 downwards.
GAGTTATCGTCATCATAGATCGCATCCTCGCCAGCAGTGTTATATACCTGCATCACCCAGCCCTCGCCGTCATAACGGTCAATGGACATCCGCCCACTTGGATCCGGATAAATAAGCAAAGAGCCTTCTGCCGGGCTCTGCGTATCGCCCAGGCGGTCTACGACATACAGATCCGTCGTTACGCTGTCTTCTCCATCTGTCACCGTTACCGTTGTATGGCCAAGCTCCTTGGGCTCCAGCGTACCGTCAGCTGCGACAGCAGCAATGCTCTCATCTGCAATGCTATACTCCGGTTCACTCTCGATGTAGTTGATATACTCCGGCTCTACCTTTTTATCGGTTTGATCCAAGCCGACAACCAGATGATCCGGCAGTCCGATCCCGCTCACGTCGACTTGCTCCCAAGCCCCGTATTGGCTGTCTTCATCCGAATAAGCATAAATCCATGTTGAACCGGCATGGTGCGGGGTAACCAGCCCATTCTCATCTACCGTTACAATGTAAGGATCACTGGTAGTCCAATGAACCACTGTGTTCTCCGCATTGTCCGGCACTACCTCCGCATACATCTGATGGGGTGCAGCAGAAGCACTTTCAAATGTATAAACGCCTTCCGGCTCGTCGATGAAGAGGTTCTCTACCGCCACACCCGGGTCGGCGAATACTGCCTGCAATGGCGACATCACCATATACACGCCTAATATTGCTGCCATACCGGTGCGAGTAACAAACCTAATTCGACTCGACTTTTCCTTACTCATAAATACCCTCCCTGATGACTGAATAATGTCGCAATTTGTCGCTCTAAGTCGACTTTTGACTGGCTAATTATGACATGCCGCTGCATTGCTGTCTAGTACTAAAATTAACAATCCGTCCCCCCCTTTTTTCCTATAACAAATCCCCCTAACTCTGCCGACATAATTGATTTAAAGAATCCAAAAAACTCAAAACAAAAAAACGTCTTTGTTTCTGTATTCGAAACAAAGACGTTTGCTATAGAAAAATGGCTATAGAAAAATGAATAGGTAACTCTTAAAATTGAAAATCCTCATCGGTCAAAGGCTCGACATTCAGCGCCTTCACATAACCGTTGCCTTTTTTGGAGAAGAAATCGTGCTGCTTCGTATGCGTGCTGATCCCGTTAAAGACGATCGGATTCACTTCCTCTTCCTCAAACAGCGGATCAAACCCGAGGTTCATCATCGCTTTATTGGCGTTGTAGCGGAGGAACACCTTCACATCCTCAACCAGCCCGATCGGCGAGTAGATCTGCTCGGTATAACGCTCTTCATTCGTATGCAGATAGCGCAGCAGGCCTACCAGCGTTTCGTGGGCATCGTGCTGCTCTTCTTCCTCCAGCTCGGCAAAAATCTCCTGCGCCAGAACGCCGACATACACGCCGTGAATGCTCTCATCGCGCAGAATCAGGTCGATAATCTCGCCGCTGCAGGTCATTTTGCCCTGCCCCGCCAGATAAAGCGGATAGAAGAAGCCGCTGTAGAACAGATAGCTTTCCAGCAGCACGGAAGCCGCCATGGCCAGGAACAGCTCTTTCGGCGTGTTGATATTCGTGTAATATTGACGGATCGTTTCCGCTTTCGTCTGCAGATACGTATTCTGCTCCACCCAGCGGAAGACGGAGTCGATCTCCTCAGTAGAAGCCAGCGTCGTAAAAATGCTGCTGTATGATTTTGCGTGAATCTGCTCCATCATGCCCATAAAGCCGAGCACCGCTTTGCGCTGCAGGCCGTCCACATGCTCCATGATCTGCGGCATGCCGACGCCGCCCTGGATCGTATCGAGCAGCGTCAGACCGCCGAGCACCTTCATATAGGTGTCCTTCTGGTCGTCGTTCAGCGTCAGCCAGGACATTTTATCGTCAGAGAGCGGAATTTCATCATCCGTCCAGAACTGCATAATATTCTGGTTCCAGAACATCAGCGTAAAATCATCATCCGGCCGGTTCCAGTTCACCGCTTTGATTGCGTTCATTCCCTCGTTCCCCTTCCTCATGAAAGGCGCAGCCTGGGGCTGCGCCGGTTCTTGCGTCTTCATTCACTCTTAACCTCTATCAGCTCTCTGTGCAATTAGACAGAGCAGGTCAGACATTCTTCAACGGACAGCTTCTTGGTCCGCGTGTAATACAGGGATTTCAATCCTTTGTGAGCCGCATACAGGTAATAACGGGCCAATTGGCGGGTCGTTACGTTGCTGTTGACGTGCAGAATCGTCGAAATGCCCTGGTCCACGTGCGGCTGAATCTCGGCAATAAGATCGAGCACCTTGAACTGATCCATGTTGTAAGAAGATTTATAGAAAAAGATATTATCGCGCTGCAGATAAGGCATTGGATAATAAGTCGTTGAGTTCGCATAGGTCCGTGTTTCGATCTGCTCCACGATCGGCATAACGCTGGAAGTGGAGTTCTGGATGTAGGAAATGCTGGCTGTCGGTGCAATCGCCATCCGGTAGGCGTGGTACAGGCCATTTTTCATAACGGCTGCTTTCAGCCCGGCCCAGTCCTGCGGAGATGGCAGTTCCAATCCTTCAAACAAAGCCTTCACACGGTCGCTGGATGGACGGTAGTCCGTCTCCAGGTAGCGGTCAAAGTATTTGCCGTTTGCATATTCAGATTTGTCAAAATCGGCGAAGGTTTGTCCGGTCTCCCCAGCGATCAGCATACTCTTCTCGATGGAGTAGTAGTTCATCGCCATAAAGAACGCACGGGCGAATTCCTTCGCCTCTTCGCTTTCATAAGCAATTTTGTTCTTCGCAAAATAGCCGTGCAGGTTCATCACGCCAAGCCCGACGGAATGCATCTCGCGGTTCGCCTTCGCTACGCCCGGCGCATTCGCTACGTTCGTCATGTCGCTGACGGAAGTCAGGGCGGTCATGCCTTCATGAACGGATTCGCGGATCTTCTTCGATTCCATCACGTTCACAATGTTCAGGGAAGCCAGGTTGCAGCTGATATCGCGGCGAATGTGGTCCTCCATGCCGTAGTCGTTAATCTCGGAGGTCTCCTGCAATTGGAAGATCTCGGTGCACAGGTTGGACATTTTGATCTGGCCGATGCCCTTCAAAGCGTGGTCCTTGTTGGCATTGGTTTTGTTCATGATGTATGGATAGCCGGATTCCAGCTGCACCATAGCGATTTTGGTCAGCATGTCGCGCGCGTTCATAACCGCTTTCTTCTTCACCCGGCCGTCCGCCAGCAGCTTGTCGTACATTTCGTCCATATCCATATCGTCGAGATGAACGCCGTAAGCTTTAAACACACTGTAAGGTCCGAAGACGTGCAGCGGCTGGTTGTCCCTTGCAAGCTCATAGAAACGGTTTGGCACAATCAGGCCGATCGACAGCGTCTTGAGGCGGGTTCTTTCGTCCGCGTTGATCTTCTTGCTGTCCAGGAACTCAATTACATCCCAGCCAAAAATATTGTAATAACCCGCGCCCGAACCCTTGCGCTGTCCCATTTGGTCCGCGTAGGAGAACGCGTCCTCCATCAGCTTCAGCACCGGCATGATGCCTTTGGCCGCGCCTTCCACCCCTTTGATCGCTTCGCCGCGTCCGCGCAGCTTGGACAGGTTCACCGCAACGCCGCCGCCGATTTTGGACAGCTGCATGCAGGTGTTCAGCACATAGTTGATCGAGTTCAGGGAGTCGTCCATCTCCAGCAGGAAGCAGGAGACGAGCTCGCCCCGGCGGCTCTTGCCCGCGTTCAGGAACGTCGGCGTTGCAGGCTGCAGGCGCTGCTCCATCATGGAATGCGCAAGCGTGCAGGCTGTTTCGGCGTTTCCGCGGCCCAGATGCAGCGCTACAGCTGCCACCCGGTCCGGATAATGTTCTAAGTATTGGGAACGGTCATTCGTCTTGACGGCATAGTCGGTATAAAATTTTGAAGCTGCCATGTAAGACTGGAATTCGAAGTTATAGCTGTGCGTAATTTCGTAAACCTTTTCCACTTCATTGGGCGTATATTTCTGATAGAAATCTTCGTAATAATCATTCTGGATCATGTAAGCGACCTTGGCCGCCGTGCTCTCAAACTTCAGGCTCTTCGACTCGACATCCGCCAGGAATTCACGAACCGCCTCGCGGTCCATCTCCAATTGGAAAAATCCGTCCTCGCCCGTCTTCATCAACATGTTATTCAGCTCAATATGCCGCAATTCGGCTCACCTCCTGTTTAAATCGCTCTGCATCACCAAAGGTTCCGGACAACTCAAATTTACTGATAATGGGAACGTCGTACCGTTCCGAAATAATGTCCGCGCTCAGTGCGAACCTTGCCCCCCAGTTGCGGTTGCCGCTTGCCGCCACCCCGACCATCTGGTCATGGTTGCGCTGCAGAAACGAAGCAACCTTCTCCGGTACCTGTCCGAAGCCGGTCGTATATGTAATCAGTACAAAGGGCTCCTCAATGGTCATGGCTGCATCAATTTGTACCGCCTGCATCTTCAGTTTATTAATAAATCTCTTAACGTTGCCCGTCTTTGAATCATAGGCGATAAGCACTTTTACTCATCCTTTCACCCTAGCTGGCCGCTCATTTGCAAGATTTGTCTTGTTGTGTCATTAAACGTAATCCCGAGGTTTAAAACCCAATATCTTGATGATGTATTTAAATTTAACCTCTAGATATAGTGATGTCAATCCTTGCAAAAGCCCGTTTGGGAGGGGTTGCCCGGCCGAAATCCGCTACTTTGCTAGGTTTCCGGCCATTTTTCGAGCACGAAAAAAAAATAGAGAAAGCGTCCCGGCTCAGTCCGGAAACGTTTCCCGATTTTATATGAAAATCAGATTTGATTTTTTTCCGAAATCGCATCTGCCAGTCTTGCGTAAATGCCCACAATTTCCTGCATCGGCATCCGGACCAGTCCGCTGGAGGAAGGCGCTGCAAACTCGTGCAGCCCGTCAAGGAACGGCTCAGGCTGAAAGCCCCAATTCGCCTTGGAACGCCGGCTGTACTCCGTGTAGACTCCTTTGCCCACAAAGCAGACGATTCTAGGCCTGTAATGGAGCAGCTTGGCGATCAGCTCTTCCCGGCCCAAGCGGTAATCCTCCCTGGTCAACTCGTCAATGCCTTTGGTCGGTCTCGCTACAATATTGGTAAACCCGTAGCCCAGCTTCAGCAGCTCCCCGTCCTCTGACGGGTCATACAAACGCGGGGTCAGTCCCGACTGATGCAGAATCCGCCAGAAGTTGTTGCGCGGGTTGGCATAGTGATGTCCGGTTTCGCCTGACCTCAGGCTCGGGTTAAAGCCGACAAACACAATCTGCAGGCCGGTGTCCAGATGGTCCGGCACTCCGCCGGCTCCTTCGTGCCCCTCTGCATTCTGGTTCATGGTTCTTCCTCCAGTTGAAGTATGGATAGTCAGCGTACCGTTTGCAGCTTATCGCTTACAGCCTCATGCCCATCCGGCTCTTGTAGCGGGTGATCAGCACCTGCGAATCGACGCTCGTAATTCCGGGAAGCACGTAAAGCTTCTCCTTCATGAACGCTTCCATCTCCTTATTGTCCGTAAACAAAGCGTGCATATGAAGCTTGGAAGGTCCGGTCATATGATAAAGACTGGTCACGACAGGCTCGTCCGACAAGACCTCAGCCACCTGCTGCAAATATTTGGGCTCGACCTCCACGTTAAAGAAAGCCGATACTGAAATCCCTATTTTCTCAGGATTTATGACAGCTGTAAAGCGTTCTATGACGCCTTCATCCATTAAAGCATTGATACGGGTCTGTACGGCGACACGCGACAAGCCAATCTCCTTGCCTAAGTCCGTATAGGAGATCCGCCCGTTCATATTGAGCGCCTTAATGATTCTGCGGTCAATTTCGTCAAGCATTACGCGGCCTTGCTCATCCATTCTCGACAACCGGTCCACCTGCTTTCAAGCCTAAAGTTTTCTTGAAGCTTTTTCCCCTGTTCGGGGTATACCAAGACTTTATCAATTTTTCGCTTGTACGCAAAGACCCGGAAATTTATGTCATCAATCAGCACAGCAAAAAAACAGGCCCCCGCAGAGCGCTCCGCGGGAACCGGCTTGCATGCACAGCAGTTTGCTTCTTTCTGATGACTGCGAAACGATCAGCGTTCGTCGTGCCAGAAATTGACCGGCTTCATGTCCGGAGTGATGACTTCGAACGTATAGCCCTGCTTCTGCAGAGAGGCCAGAATTTTTGGCAGAATTTCAATGGTTGTAGGAAGATCGTGCATCAGGACAACCGGTGAGGTGCCTTTGGCGGAAACCTGCTTGACCTGCTTCATGACATTCGTGTAGGTAGAAGCCGTGTCCTCTTTAAACTTCCAGTCCTGCGAATCCACATTCCAGTCCCACAAATGATAGCCGGCGGCAAGCACCTTGTCCCGGTAGGCCTGTGTAAAATACGGCTTGCTTCCGTACGGGGTGCGGATCAGCGTCGTTCTGACACCGGCGGCTTTATCCAGCCTTGCGTTATCGTCATTCATTTCCTGCAGGGAGGCTGCAGGGTCTTTATAAAACTGTTCTTTCTGATGCGTCATCCCATGCAGTCCCACGGCGTCCCCTTCTTTAATCATCCGTTTCACCGAATCCGAATAGGAAGTAATATGATTGCCCAGCATAAAAAAGGTGGCTTTCACGTCATATTGGTCCAGAATGTCCAGCAGCTTCCCGGTATGGGCGCTCGGGCCATCGTCAAAAGTCAAATAGATCGTCTTGGCGGAATTGCTGCTGCGGGCTGGAGATGCTGAAGAGGCAGCCTGCTGCTCCGCTTCCTTGACGGCTTTCAGATGGGCTTCGATCTGCGACTGGTACTTGGCGGCAAAAGCCTTCATATCCATTGTTCCCTGAACCGTCACAATCCGAAGCAGCTTGTCCTCAGCCTGATAGGTGATGGAGTAACCGAAGGAACGTGCGATAACGCCGACAGGAACCATCAGCGAACCGTCCGCCGCATACATATCAGTCTTCACCTTGGAGCCGTCCGGCTGAACGGCAATGCCTTCGGCAGAATAAAGATACAAGGAAGCACCTGTCCCGGAAGACAGCACAATTTCCTTCGCAGTACCCGAGAGAGTGAGTCCCAGCAGCTCCGCCATCCGGCGTACCGGCACATCATAAACTCCCTGATGAAGAACGGGAAGAAGCTCTGTCAACTCGTCGTTAAGGCCCAGCAGGGCGGATGCAGCGACGGTTGCAGCTGAAGCGGTTGCAGCTGAAGCGGTTGCAGCAGATGAAGCAGTAGATGAGGCAGTGGATGAGGCAGTGGATGAAGCAGTAGATGATGCGGCTGAACCGGTTGAAGCAGCTCCGGCAGCTGAAGCGGGTGAGGCCGCTGCCGCCGTGCCTGCTGCGCCTGCTGTACCGGCTGCGGCGGATGCAGCGGCGGATGCAGCGGCGGATACAGGCAATTCCCCAAGCAGCGGGAATGACGCAAGCAGCAGGCAGGAGACCAGCATCCACCCGATTGAACGTTTTCCAAGCCCGGCTGTCATTCTTCTGGTTGTCATTCTCCTGGCTGTCATTCTCCTGGCTGTCATTCTCATAGATGCAAGTCCTCCTAATCTAGTATTGATTCTTCTGGTCTATCAAACTTCTGTTCTATCAAAATTGTATCTCAAAATGGCACCGGCTTCACAAAAATCTGGCAAATAAATTTGCCGGATTTGAAGGGCTTTTCTCCATGAAACGGGGCATTTGCAGAACCTGGCAGCCCTGCTCGGCACTTGTTCGCACCGAATCGCGGGGACTATAATAGAGTCTATGAGTCTGAATCCGGAATAAGAATAGGGGCATCTGACAAATGGAAGGAAATTCGCATAATCTGCAGCAGGCAGGCCGAAAAATTCTCGTCATGACCGCCGTCGAGGCGGAGCGCGAAGCGGTGCTTCGCGGCTTGGGCGGAGACGGGCGCTTTGAGGCCGCGCTGGCCGGCGTCGGGCCGGTGCAGGCCGCGGTCAGCACGACAAAGCTGCTGGCCGCTGGCAGCGGCCGCTACAGCCTTGTCGTGAGCGCGGGCATCGGCGGCGGTTATCCCGGCCGGGCGGAGATCGGCTCGCTGGTCGTGTCCAGCGAGATTATCGCGGCCGACCTCGGCGCCGAGACGCCGGCTGGCTTCAGCGGCCTTGCCGAGCTCGGCTTCGGCACCGCGGCCGTGCCGGTAGGCCGCGCCCTGGCCGAGCGCACGGCTGCGGCGCTGACCGCGGCCGGCCTGCCGGTCACGCTGGGACCGGCGCTGACCCTGGCGACCGTCACCGGTACGGCCGCCACTGCCTCCATGCTCGCCGCGCGGTTCCCCGGCGCGGCCTCCGAAGGCATGGAGGGCTTCGGCGCAGCCGCGGCAGCCGCAGAGTTCGGGCTGCCTGCCCTGGAGCTGCGGGCCATTTCGAATGTCGTCGGCCCGCGCGACAAGTCCTTATGGCGGATTGGGGACGCTCTGAAGGCTTTGGAAGCCGCATTTGCGGCGATTGTGGAATCATGGAGGGAATAAACGCATGAAGGATCTGAACAGCTTGAATAACGGCTCAAATAATAGCCTGAATATCGCTTACTCACCGTGTCCGAACGACACGTTTGTGTTTCACGCCTGGGCGCACGGCCTCGTGCCGGGTGCTCCCAAGCTGAACGTGACGTATGCCGATATTGACATCACGAACCATCTTGCAGCCCGGGGCGAAGGCCCTGAGGTGCTGAAAATCTCCTACGCCGCCCTGCCGTGGGTGCTGAAAGACTATGCGCTGCTGCCCTGCGGCGGCGCGCTCGGCCGCGGCTGCGGGCCGCTGGTGCTGACCCGCGCCGGCCTGTCTGCCGAAGCCGATCCGGCGCTGCTGTCCGGCAAACGGGTGGCTGTGCCGAGCGACCGCTCAACCGCCTACCTCCTCTTCCGCCTCTGGGCGGCTCAGAAGGTGCCCGGCGGTGTCGGCGAGATCGTCGTGATGCCGTTTGACGAGATCATGCCGGCCGTCCGCGACGGCAAAATCGATGCAGGCCTGGTCATCCACGAGGCCCGGTTCACTTACCCGTCTTACGGGCTGGCCCTGCTGCAGGACCTCGGCAGCTGGTGGGAGGAAGACACCGGCACGCCGATCCCGCTCGGCGCGATTATCGCGCGCCGCTCACTTGATCTTGCACCGCTGCCCGGCTGGATCCGCGCGTCCATTGATTACGGCTGGGCGCACCCGGAGGCCTCCCGGGACTACATCCTTGCGCACGCGCAGGAGATGGACCCAGACGTGGCCCGGCAGCATATTCAATTGTATGTGAACGAATTTACCCGCGACCTGGGTCCAGACGGCTACAAAGCCATCTCCTCCCTGCTCGGCCGCGCCGGCGCGGAAGGCTTGATTCCGGAGTTTGATCTGGGCCTGCTGAAGTTTGAGGCCTAGGACTGGAGAAGAGCAGCGCAGAACGGAACAGAACGGAACAGAGAAGAGCAGCCCAGTAAAATAAAGACCTGGCACGAAATGTGCCAGGTCTTTATTTTTCCATAGGAATAAATCAGGGGTTAAAACGGGTAGTCCGCAACGAGGATATCTTCTATAAAAGGTTTCAATTCCTGCAAGAAGGACAGATGAGCCGGATGCACGTTGTAGTCCCGGCAAGCCTGCTCGTCTTCAAAGGTAACACGGATGGCCAGCGCAAAGCCTTGTCCATGCTCGGTTCCCTTCAATACGTTGATACCGGCGCTTAGACTGACAATCCCCGGAATCTGCTCTTTGAACGCCAAAGACTTCTTCACAGCTTCCTCCTGTCTGTCCGGCGTAAATTCCTCTTTCACTTTTATCAAAACAACATGTTCAAACATGATGCTTCCCTCCCAAATAAGTTATAAGTTATGAACCTCTTCTTGGACTTACTTCTTCTCCAAGCTAAAATCATCGTAATGAAAAGCCGGCGCAACCACGCAGGTGACAAATACAGGCTCGTCGCCGATTGGTCTGGCCGACTGCCAGACACCGGCTGGCACCAGCGCTTGAGGCGTCTGCCCATTTTCAATATCCATGCCCAGAATAATCTTCTCGCCTTCCTCCGGTTTATCGCCGCTGCCGCCAAGCGTCAGCTCCAGCGGGCCGCCGGAATGATACAGCCACAGCTCGTCCGACAGCACGACATGCCAGGCCGAGGTTTCGCCGGGGTGCAGCAGGAAATAGATCGAGCTCGCCGCCGCGCGGGCGCCGGAGTATTTCGGCTTCAGAATTTCGTGCGGAATTTCAAACGAAGATTTCCACAGCTCCTTGAACCAGCCGCCTTCGACGTGCTGCTCCATATCAAAGGCTTTGACAAGCGGGGATAACGCTTTTTCACTCATGTCTGTCTCTCTCCTGTTCTATTTGCTAAACTTCCTTCTACTATAAACAATGGCGAAAATTCGGGCAAGCGGAGCGGACAAGCCTGCTTGTATCCGAGGGCAACGGTTTCCGCTGAACAACTGTCCATACAGGGAACCTAAGCCTTCTTCATTCAAACTGAATCAGATGGCGGCAGTTCTTCAGATTCAGAGGCAAATTCCCGCCACAACTGGCTGGGCTGGAAGGACGACAACAAACATTTATTCTACGAGATCTATGACAACTCAGGCAGCCCGCTTACTAAAGCGGATCTTGTAAAGATAGCTGGAGATCTCCTCGCCTCTTCATCATAAATCGTAATCAAAAACACGGCCCTTTTATGAGGCCGTGTTTTTATGGTTTTCCATATATCCTAACTTACAGCACGAACTGACGGTATTTCTCCAAATCCTTCGTTTTGCACTCCAGCTTCAGCCGGGTTCCCTCATTCTCATATTCCGTTCCCAGCACATTTGCGTGTTCATTGAAATAGGAAACGACAGCTCCCTGGTCGTAAGGGATCAGCATCTCGCAGGTTACATAGTCCTTGAAAACTTGTTTCTTGATTAGGTCAACCAGCTCCGGAACACCGGTTCTCGGTTTGGCCGCCATATAAATGGAGGTGCCTTCCACTCTCGGAATTTCGGCTCCTGCTAAGTCGCCTTTGTTGTAAGCCATAATCGTCGGAATGTCCTTGACGCCGATCTCTTTAAGCGTATGCTCCGTAATTTGAATGAGCTGCTCGTATTTCGGATTCGCGTAGTCCACGACGTGAACGAGCAGGTCGGCCTCCGCCACCTCCTCCAGCGTGGAGCGGAATGCCTTGATCAGATGGTGCGGCAGCTTGCTGACAAAGCCGACCGTATCCGTGAGCAGAAACGACTTGTTGTCCGGCAGCTCGATGCTGCGGACGGAGGTTTCGAGCGTGGCGAACAGCATATTTTTCTCAAATACCTGCTTGCCTTCTCCCCCGCCAAAAACCTCCAGCAGCGCATTCATTACCGTTGATTTGCCCGCATTGGTGTAGCCGACCAGCGCCACAACCGGAATTTCATTCTTCTTCCGCTGCTTGCGCTGAATCTGCCGCTGGGCGACTACCATTTCAAGCTCCTTGGAGAGCGCGCTGATCTTCTCCTCGATCCGGCGGCGGTCCAGCTCCAGCCGGGTCTCCCCTGCGCCTTTGTTCTTCGTACCGACGCCGCCGCTTTGGCGGCCCAGCGATTCGCGCAGACCGATCAGACGCGGCAGCATGTACTGCAGCTGTGCCACTTCCACCTGAAGCTGAGCTTCACGGGTTTTGGCCCGCTGCTCGAAAATATCCAGAATCAGAATCGTCCGGTCGATCACCTTGCAGTCCAGGTCGGTCTCCAGATTCCGGATCTGCGACGGGGACAGCTCATCGTTGAAGATGACCAGATTGGCTTCAAGCTTGTTGTACAGCTCGCGCACCTCTTCCACCTTGCCGGTGCCGATGTAGTGCGATTTATTGATCTTCTCCATGTTCTGCGTCAGCTGGGCGGCCACTTCCACGTCACAGGCTGCCGCGAGATTCGCCAATTCTTCCATGGAATATTCAAAGTCCGGCTGGTTATTCAAATTGACGCCGACCAGAATTGCTCTTTGCTCCTGAATGTCCATCATACAAAAATCTACCTCCGTTTATCCAAACCAGGCCGCCGCATCCGGACAGGCTGCCGGATGCGGGCTGCCGGCTCAGGCAGCTTCCGCTGCATAAATTCGTTTCGTTTGTCGGCAGAGTTCCCCCTGCTCCATTTCAGCCCTTGCCTGTCATGGAAACGAACGGAATAAGCCAATTTTATTGTACCCGGTCTGCAGACCTTGATACCGCTGATCCTGTACTGCTGATCCCGTGCCGCTGCTGCCTGTCGGCCGCTGAAGTGTATGTCCGAATCACAGACACCGCGCGGCGCCGGATACAGCTATAAGCGCGCACAAAAAAAAGAGGGCGCTGTTGTCCGCCCCCTTCTCGAAAAGCAGCGCACGGCAGCTATCATTCATGCTGCTGCCCGGCGGCGCAATTTATCAGGTTTACGTACATATGCAGACCAATCCCGTTCGTCCCGCCGTAACAAGCAGCAGGAACCTTGAGCCCTATTCAATTAGATGCACAAAGCGTCATTACGCAAACGGTAAAAGTTCCACATCGCTCCGCAAACCCTCCGATCCTTAGAATTGCTTCTACCTTACCACAAAACTCCAGCCGCCACAAACGAGCAAACAACCTAAATGGTTTATTACCAGGACAGCACTTTGACCTCTACTGCTGGTCCTGCTCCTCAGCATCTGTGCGGCCATAATACAAGCTGCTGTAGAAGCCGCCTTTGGCGAGCAGCACCTCGTGGGAACCCTGCTCAATGAGCCGCCCTTCCTTCAGCACCAGAATGCTGTCGGCCTGCCGGATCGTGTTCAGCCGGTGGGCGATGACAAAGCTGGTCCGGCCCTGCATCAGGCGCTGCAGTCCCTCCTGGATTTTAAGCTCCGTCACCGTATCTATGCTGCTGGTTGCTTCATCCAGGACAAGCAGCGCCGGATTCGACAAAATTGCCCGGGCAATAGCGAGCAGCTGCTTCTGTCCCTGGCTGATGCCGCCGCCCCCTACGTCCAGCATTTTATCGTAGCCTCCCGGAAGGCGGGTGATGAAGCCATGGGCATTGGCGAGCCTGGCCGCCTCCTCCACTTCCTCATCGGTGGCGTCCAGCCGGCCGAACCGGATATTTTCCCGGATGGTGCCCTGGAACAGGAAAGAGTCCTGCAGCACAAATGCCATATGGGAACGCAGGCTTTCGCGTTTAATTGACCGGATGTCCCGCCCGTCCAGGGTTATCACACCGGAGGTTGGGTCATAGAAACGGGAGAGGAGCTGGATCAGCGTTGTTTTCCCCGCGCCTGTCGGGCCAACAAGCGCAATCATTTCACCCGGTTTGACGTCAAACGTAATATCGGACAGCGTATCCCCGTCTTCCTCGTAAGCGAAATCGACATTGGCAAAAGAAACAGCGCCTTTCACTTCCGCCACCGGCTGGGCAGCCGATTCGTCCTTTGATTCGGCTTCCTCGTCAATGACTTCAAATACGCGCTCTGCGCCTGCGATGGCTGACAGCAGCGTGTTCCACTGGTTCGCCAGGTCGTTCAGCGGCCGGGTAAACTGGCGGGCATACTCAACAAACACAATAATGACCCCTACCGTTATAGACCCCCGAATGGCCAAAATCCCGCCTATACCGGCCACTATAGCGAAGCTCAGGTTGTTCAGCCCGTTCATCAGCTTTGGAATAAAGCCGGAAATCGTCTGCGCCCAGAAGCCCGAATCGCGGATTGCTTCATTTCGTTCCCGGAATCCCCGGATCACCTTCTCCTCCTGGGAAAAAGCCTTCACGATCCGCTGTCCGGACAGCGTTTCTTCAATATAACCGTTCAGCTCGCCCAGGTTGCGCTGCCGCTCCTTGTACAACGGCCCTGTCCGCCGCGTAATCCAGCGCATGCCGAGCAGCATCAGCGGCACGACGATAAACGTGAGCAGCGTAAGCAGCGGGCTGAGAAACAGCATCACGGACAAGGTGCCGGCCAGGATCAGCACGCTGGAGAACAGCTGAATCGCCGAGCTGTTGAGCGTGGAGCTGACATTATCCACATCGTTCGTCAGGCGGCTCATAATCTCCCCCTGCTGCCTTTTGCCGAAGAACGGAATCGGCAGACGGTGCAGATGCGAGAACAGGTCATAGCGCATCCGGAACACGGTCTCTTGGGCGATCTCGATCATCCAGATATTTTGCAGCCAGGAGGTCAGCGAATACAGCAGGTAGACGAGGCCGAGGCCGAGCAGAAATTGAACCCACTGGCCATCGTTTCCGCCTTCAAGATAGCGGTCAATGGCTCTCCCGATCAGATAGGGTCCCAGCAGGGAAAGTGCAGAGCTGAATACAACCATCAGCAGCACCAGCATCAGCTTGAGCCTGCGTTTGGCCAAATACAGCCAGATCCGTCCGAGCGCAGCGGACCAGTTCTTCGGCTTGGCCTTCCGTCTGCGTCCTGTGCCGGCAGCTCCTGCGCCCTCTGTCCCTCCGGCCTGAACGGTCTGGTCAAACTTGGGATAAGGATGCCTGAACGGCTCAATAAAGGTTCTGAACATGTGAAGCCTCCTCCCCGTCAGCGGATGATGATGCCGGCATATCTGAAGCCAATTGATTCTGGGATTCGCAGATCCGCCGGTACAGCGGAGAAGACGCGAGCAGCTCCTCATGGCTGCCGCTGGCAATCAGCCGTCCTTCATCCAGCAGCAGAATCCGGTCCGCGCTGCGGGTGGAGCTGATCTTCTGTGTGATAAGAAGAGTCGTGCATGCGATCTCCTCGAGCGCCTTGAGAAGCGCCGCCTCCGTCCGCATATCGAGCGCGCTGGTGCTGTCGTCGAGAATCAGAATCGCCGGCTCCCGGACGAGCGCCCTGGCGATCGACAAACGCTGCTTCTGCCCGCCGGACAGGTTGATGCCCCTCTGGCCGAGCAGCGTATCATAGCCCTGCGGAAGCTTCTCGATCGTCTCATGGATCTGCGCCCGCGCGGCCGCTTGACGGATCTGCTCCAGAGAAGCATCCTCACGGCCCCAGGCGATATTCCCGCGGATCGAACCGCTGAACAGGATCACCTCCTGCGGGACGTAGCCGATGGCTCGGCGCAGAGAAGAGGGATCCAGGCTGGACACCTCCTGCCCGTCTACAAGAACGCTGCCCTCCGAAGGCCTATGCAGACCCGGAATCAGCTGGACCAGCGAAGATTTGCCGGAGCCTGTCGCCCCCAGAATAGCAATCGTCTGGCCGGGCTCGGCTGTAAACGAAATATGTTCAAGCACCTTAACTTCACTTCCGGCATAGCGGAAGCTGACATCGCGGAACTCGAGCCTCCCCTGAATGGCCGAAGGACCTGCGGGAGCCCTTTTCCCTAAAGCCTCTTCCGCTCCGGATACAAGCTCATCGCTTGCCGTATCCAATACCTCACCGACCCGCTGGGCGGATGCGCTGGATCTGGAGTAGGCGGCCATTATGGAAGATAAGGCCGATAAAGCGCCGGTGACCCGCAGCGAATAGTTGATGACAGCCACCGTCTCCCCGACCGTGGCGGCACCGCTGGAAATGTCAAGCCGTCCATACCACAGCACAGCGAGAACCGCCGCGTTGATCGTCAGCAGAATGAACGGCGTTGTCGTCTCCGTCAGCCGCAGCGCCGCCACCGTATCAGCCATCAGCCGCGAGGCCACTTTGGCGAAACGCTCCACCTCGTGTCCCATCCGCACGAATACGCGGATCAGCCGGATTCCAGTCAGATTTTCCTGAATGACGCCGTTTACTTCATCCAGTCTCCGCTGCGCCCTGCGGAACTGCCTTGTCGTCGCCCTAATCATAAAGAACGCGAACACCAGCACCAGAGGCACCGTCACTACCAGAAACAAGCCCAGCTTCACATTGACAACCAGCGCCATAATGACGCTTCCGGTTACAACCAGCGGCACGCGCGTTGCAAAGCGCAGACTCATGAAGACCATGTCCTGCAGCACCGTAATATCGCCGGTCAACCGGGTAATGAGTGTGGATTCCGCGAACCGGTCAAACACCGAATAAGAGAAAGACTGCACTTTGCTGTACATCCGGTCGCGCAGATCATAAGCAAATCCCTGGCTGGCATGCGAAGCGAAGAAGGAGCTTAGAACGCCTGCGATAAAAGACAGCAGGGCGCTGGCCGCCAGCACGCCGCCCCACAGCCAGACTACGGACAGCTGCTGCGGACGAATGCCTTCATCAATAATTTTGGAGATCAGATAAGGCTGAATCAGCTCGGCCGTAAGTTCAAACAGCATAATGACAAGCGCGGAAACGGCCGCGGTCCGGTATTTGTTAAGGAAAGACAAAATAAACGCCACCCGGGCACCCCCGTTCCCTATGATCCTAGTAAAATCCTTCTAATCTCGTCGTAGTCCGCTGCCACATGGTGCGGCTGCAGCTCCGATTCCGGCTCCGCGCCGCGGTGGTTGAACCAGATGCAGGTCCAGCCTGCAGCGAGGCTGCCCGCGACATCATTCCGCCAGGAATCGCCGATATAAATGCTCTCTTCCGGCCGTGTGCCTGTCATCCGGTTCACATGACCGAACAGCCCCGGATCCGGTTTGGCGATGCCGACGACGCCGGATACAAAGATCCGCCCGGCCGGAATAGCCGTCTTGATCTTCAGGGCATCAATTTTGGCTATTTGGTGCGGCCCGGCTCCATTTGTAATCAGTCCGACGAGATCCCCCTGCCGGTTCAATTCTGCAATCAGCTCCACCGCACCCTGAAAAGGCTGAATCGCAAACTGCCTGCCCAGGTATGCGTCCTGCAGCTGCCCGGCCCGCTCTTCACTCACGTTAATTCCAAAGTCCGCCAGCATGCGTATGAAGCGCTGCTTCTGCATCCAGGCCACCTTCTCCTTATCCGGAACCGCGGAAAGATTCTCCTGCTCCGAGATCAGGTCGCTGTAATACCGGAATAAAGCATAAGCCCGGTCATACGGAAAATCAGACGGCAGGCTCAGCACCTCCCTTAAAGCATCACGCAAGGGCGTCAAATGATCATATAAGGTATCGTCGAGATCCAGAAAAACCGCTCTGGCCGGGCGTTTCTCCAGAAGCTCTTCCGGAAGCTCTTTCGGGCGTTCCTGCTCCGCCTGCTGGCCGGACGAAGCCGCCAATTTGTGTTCTTGGGTCATTGAAATGGTCTGTCCTTTCTGATTATTTTGCTGTGTCTATCTAACCGAAATCCATTAAACCCAAGTATAACACGGGTTATAGTGCAGCGGAATTTCCAGCTGGTTTTCCGTATAATTTTCACCCTGCCGGTGTACAAAAAGAGCCAAACTCTTTAGTATGTAGGATAGACGCAGTATTATTGCAGACTAATTAGGAGGAGATGAATTGGAAAATTCAGACGAGCGTTTTAGGCCAGGCACCGCAAGCGGCGGTAATGAGCAAGAGTGGAAGGAAGACACACGTAAAGCACCAGCAGCAGACAGACTTCAAGATAACAACACCAGCACCAACACCAGTATCAGCAGCGGCAGTCCTGCCGGGCAGAGCAGTCCAGCCGAACTTAGGGAGCCAAGCCGTTCAGACGGTCACAGCAGTCCGGCAGATTCCGCTGCCCAGGAGTTTCATCCTCTGCAAAACATACATAAGCAGTTAAGAGAGAACCCGGCTGCCGGGGAGCTGACTCCATCTGAGGAGTTCCATACAGAGGAGTTCCATACGGAAGAGTTCCATACGGAGGAGTTCCATACGGAGGAGTTCCATACGGAAGAGTTCCATACGGGGCAGGCCCGTTCGGAGCAAAGCCGTTCGGATTTAAGCCGACCGGAGCAGGCTCCTTCGGAGCCCATCCATGCTGAGCTGATTCCTTCCGAACCGGTCCGGTCCATGCAGAACCGGGATCATTATGTTTTTCCAAGCGTATCCGGACAGCAGCCCGGGCCGCACTTAAGTCCACCTGCAGAGCCGGCAGGCTATATCCAGCCCGCGGGTTATTCGCATGACGGTCTGCCGGCCGGAACCGGCAGCAGCCGGGCAGGCAATGAGCGCGTGCAGCAGGCTGCAGACGCAAGCAGACAATATCTGAATGACTTCCTGGGTATTCTGGCCAAACCGCATCAGAACGCTTTGAATGTCAGCGAAGCCCACCTGCTGCACGGGGTAATCAACATGATCGCCATCGCGGTCTTATCGGCATTGTTCTTTGTTATCCGGCTGGCCCCGCTGCATATTTCTTTTGGCACGTTATTTATCAAGCCGCTGTTCCTGATGGCGCTCACCCTGGCAGCCGCCGGCTTTCTTACCGCCGGTCTGCTGAAGCTGACCCGGGTGCAGAGCAGCTGGAGGCTGTCCGTCTCGCAGTTTGGAGCGCTTCTGGCGCCTGCTGCAGCCGCCCTGCTGCTGGCCGATTTAAGCGTGCTGCTCACGCTGTTCGGATTGTCCTATATCCTGCTGCTGCTTGCTATCCTCTTCATCATTCTGGCCGTTAATGTCGTGCTGCTTGCCCATCCGTTATCCAGACTGTCCATCGGCAGACTGGATGGCCTGTACAGCCTGTTCGTCGTAAACGCCGTCACGTTCTATCTCATTTACACGACGCTTTATTCGACGCTGCTCAGCGCTGTCCGCGCCTTGTTCGGCGGCTTTATGAGCATGTTCTGAGAACTAAGGCGGAATATAAGCCCGGCGTAAATTATGAAGTCAGTAAAAATTGAACCAGCCCCCCGCGCATGCGGAGGGCTGGTTTTATTTTTGCTATAACCGGATTCTGATTCGCTTAGTGGATGGGCTTAGTGGGCGGATGCCGGTTTGCCCTGTGAAGCGACAGGCTGTGCCTGCTGCTTATCCAGCGCTGTCCGCAGGAAGGTGATTCCCCAGGTTACCACGGCGATCAGGAGCAGATGCAGAACATAGACTGATACGTCAGCACCGCTGTAGATCAGGCGGAGATAACCTCTCACCCCGTTTGAGGCTGGCAGGAAATCGCCGATATGCCGGTAGAACGGCGTCAGCATCGCTGCTGGCAGAATGTTGCCGGCCGTCATGAGCTGGAATGGAATCAGCGCGACATTGACCAGCGCACCGAGTCCCCCGAACAAAGCAAAGGTCATCTGGGTCAGGCAGATGCAGGCCAGGTACACCAGGATATGGTAGCCCCACATCGCCCAGAAGGAGGACGCAGGATCAGCAAAGAGCATCGCTACGCCAGTCACCACCAGAGGTGCAGCAAGGGCTACGCCCAGCAGGATAACCTGTCTTGCCCAGAAGATCTGCCATTTGCCGTATTTGCGCTTCAGCATCATGGAGACCAGATTCAGCTGAATATTCATCGTCATGACACCGATGTAGGTGATAAATCCTAAGATCATCGGCAGCATGCTGACCGCAAAGTTGGAGATTCCGTTGGTCTTGACCACGTCGGCAGTTACCGCGTCCTGGTGAACGTCCTTGAACACGTTTGTGCCCACACTAGCCGAGATCTGCTCCGCCGACTTCTCCATAATGGAGGTCGCGATTTCCGAAGCCGCCTGGTTGATGTAATACGTCAGCTTCCCTTCTCCGCTCTTCGCATCTGCCGTAAAATTCTCCGGAATGGAAATGACCATCGACACCTGGCCGTCGTTCATTTCCTGGCGGGCTTCCTCCAGCGAGGCATAGTTCACACTCTTGTAAGGCACGGACTGTCCGATACCCTCCGCAATAGCCTGGCCCTGGCTGCCGTCCGCATTTACGATCCCGATGCGCAGCTGATCCAGGCGGCCTGTAGCGCCGTCATACCCTGTCATCCAGATAATCGTGAACAACAATGGAACAATAAAAGCGAATACCAGGCCAATCTTGGTCTGCATAATCTTGAAAAAATCTTTTACAACAGTAAAAACATTCATTTCTTTCTTCCTCTCTCCCCTGAAATCTCTCTAAATTTAATAATTGCCTAGAAGATAATTGGCTGGCAGATAATCGGCTATGCAGGTATTCGAGCAAAAAAAGGCAGCTGATGCCTCAGCTGGATAGATCCTTATAAATGATATTCAGCAGCCTGGCGAGCTCATTCACTCCCTCCGGCGTAATCAAACGGCTTAAATATTGATGAAGATCGTCCATGAGGGGAAGCACCTGCTTGTAGAGCTCTCTTCCCTCCTCGGAAAGAGTCAGCAGGATCGCTCGGCGGTCGGCCGGGTCGGTCTTGCGGTGGACAAGATTCTTGTTCTCCAGCCGTTCAAGCGTTTTGCCAACACTCGTCTGATCCTTGCCGTGCAGCTCGGCCAGCGTCTTCTGGGTAATTCCTTCATGTTTGTACAGCTGATCCAGAATCCCGAACTGCTCCGGCGTAATCCCGTATTCGCTCAGCATATCGGTGGTTCTCTTCTTATGGACAAAGTAAGTTCTGGACAGCAGGTATCCGATTGCACCGTTCTCCTGATCAAGCGGCATAACGCCCCTCCTCAAAATACTAGCATAGCCTATTATCTCCGAAACTAAGAATAACTTTAATTTGATCGGGTGTCAAATCCGAATGCGGCTTGGTTTTAATAGGGAATCCCCGTATACTCTTTGCATAAAGTATTTAAAAATAGAAATAAAAGTGGATAGGAGTGCTGTACAACAATGAAAATTCAGCCTAAATACAGGCAGCTGGCCTTTGTGTTCGTCATGTCGGTGATTATGACCTTTATGATGTCCGGCATTATGACGTATGTGCTTGCAGGCGGGTTTATTCCTGCCTTTATGGCGGCCTGGATGAAGGACTGGGGGATCGCGTTTCTTATTGCGTTTGTCCTCAACTTCTTTCTGCCGGCGAGAGTGCGGGGGGTCGCTCAAAAATTCGGCAAATTCCAGCTGTATGCCCAGGCTGTCCTGATGGCGCTGGTCATGACGCTGGTCCTTTCTTTCTCGCTGACTCTGTTCAATACCCGCGGATTCATTCCGGATTTCGCCAGCCACTGGGTCGGAGCCTGGAGGGTAGCCTTCGTCATCGTGCTGATCCTGAACTTCTTCCTGCCGCAGCTGGTAGGCAGACTGGTGAGCAGGATGATCACCGCTCCTCCTGCTGAATTCTCCGGGAAAGGGACAGCTGTGTTATAATCACAAATAAATCCGTTTAGACCCTGAAAGGCTGGACTATACCATGCTAACATTTGAACAGAAGCTTGAAATTCTGGAATCCTTCCCGCAGCTGGAGCGCCGGGACGTCTCTCTCAAGCGGGTTAACTTTCACTACGAGCAAAGCATTTACGACAAGAAGACGGTCGTCTATCACCTGCATCCGAACGGCAACGCCTTTGTGTACGCCGGGCTGCTGGAGGGCTGTGAAACCGATGAGAAGGGCTTCGTCAATATCCGCGACTACTCTGCGGAAGCTCTTCGTGATCTGGTGGAGCGGTCCATCCGTTCCCTGTCCGGCAACGGAGACCTGAGCACCGGGGAAGCCGCTTTATCCAGTGAAGCGCCCGCGCAGGTATCCAAGGCCGCCAGCCCTCAGACCTCAGGCGGGGTTTGGACCAATGCCGAGGGGCAGACCCTCACGCTGAAATACGAAGACGACCTCTGGTATGTCTATTCCGGGGACAATCTGGACATGGCCTTTGAAACCCGCGAAGAAGCCGGGGAGTACCTGGCAGAGGAAGGGTTTGCTCCCCGCAGAGCTTAGCGCGGGCTGAGCTTACAGCAAACAGCACACAGCACACAGCACACAGTACAGACCACAGACCACAGACCACAGAGCACAGTGCACAGAGGATGATCGTACTGCCCATAGTAAAGAGGCCGGAGCTCCAGCTCGCCGTCATGGCGGATGGACCGGCCTCTTTGTTTTCTGAAGGCTGCGGAGCTGGCTCTAGCTCCAGCTCATGCAGCCGCTCCTTACTTCTGCACCTGTGCCAGAAATTCCGCAGTCGTTCTGACTTTTCCGATGCGCGGGAAAATGTATTTGACAGAGGCATCGTGCTGCTCCTGGCTGTAAGTCTTCATGGCATCGGTCACAAAGATCTGGTTGTAGCCGTGCTGGAAAGCTTCCCTTGCCGTGCCCTCTACGCCAATGTTGGTAACGAGGCCGCACAGCACGATCGTGTCAATTCCGCGGCGGCGGAGCTGAATGTCCAGGTCCGTTCCGTAGAATGCGCCCCACTGGCGCTTGGTTGCCACATAATCGCCGGCTCCAACCTCAAGCTCATCGGCGAATTCAGCCCAGTCTGCCGGGATTTCGCCTGCGGGTGCCGGAGGCTGATCCGTTAAAGGCTGGAGCATGTCTTTGCCGTCGTGAAAGGCCACGTGGACGAATGCGATAAAGCCGTTATTATTACGGAACAGCTTCACCAGCTTCTCCGCATTATTGACAGCCTCCTGCCCGTCGGCCATCCGGATAATGCCCTTCTGCAGGTCAATGACCACGAGCGCCGTTTTGTTAAAATCCAGCTGAAGCTCATTCATTAGCCTTCCTCCTGTCCTAACTGGTCAAAAATGATTCCCCAGGGTATTTAATGCCCCACTGGCCGCGGATCTGGTCCAGCAGCTGCATCAGCTTCAGCGACTCATCCAGGGAAATAACGCTGCTGTCCTGCTTGCCTGCCAGCAAATATTCGCCGACCGCCTCGGCCTCGAAATTGTAGCCCAGGCTTTCGCGGTTATCCTCAAACTTCTCCGCTTCTTCACCGTTCACGTAGAGGACCGCCTCTTTGCTGTTCAGGAAAGAAGGAATGCGGATATACCCTTCCGACCCGTAAATGATGGCTTCATTCGGCATATCGACACGAACAGCGCCACTGAGCAGCGCGGACTTGCCGCCGCCGTAATCAAGCAGGATCGAGAAGTGCTCATCCACTCCGGTTTCGCCGATATGGGCGGTGCTGTGCACCTGTTCAGGCGAAGGCCCCAGCACCATCGAGGCAAAAGACACCGGATAGATGCCCGCATCCAGCAGCGCCCCGCCGCCAAGCTTCAGATCGAGCAGACGGTGCTGCGGATTCCAGTCGGTCTTGAAGCCGAACTCGGCCCGGACGAGCTTGACGTCGCCGATCCGCCCTTCAGCAATCCATTCTCTGACCTTCCGGATCGGCGGCAGGAAGCGTGTCCACATGGCCTCCATCAGGAACAGGCCCTTCTCCCTGGCCAGATCGGCCATTTCCTGCAGCTCGCCGCTGTTGATCGTAAACGGCTTCTCGCACAGCACCGCTTTGCCTGCACGCAGGCAGGTTAACGTATTTTCCTTATGATAAGGATGCGGTGTACCTATGTAAATGACGTCCACATCAGGGTCCTGCGCCAGCTCCTCATAGCTGCCGTAGGCGCGCGGGATGCCGTGCTTCTGAGCGAATGCTGATGCGCTCTCCTTCGTACGGGAGCCGACCGCCACACATTCACCGTTTGAAACATGCGCCAAATCCTTAACAAACTGCTCGGCAATCCAGCCTGTGCTGAGGATGCCCCATCTCACCTTTCTTTGTTCCATCCGAATACCTCCTGATTATAGGATTAGGCCTTCCGCTAAATCGATTTCATGTAACCGCTACTATTCTATCATTTTATGAGGCCGTTTTAAATTTGCAAAATGAAATCCTTTTCAGCCCTTCCGCCCGGCTTCGTCTGCTTGCTCTTGGAATTGCGCAAGGATTACAATAAGGGCAAAGGCATTTTTCGGAATTATAACATCATTATTCGAAAGTAAAGGGGTGAAAGCGATGCAGGAGGATCCAAAATACATCATCAGCGGCGATTCCATTTCCAGAGGGGTCGTTTACGATGAAGACCGGAGCAAATACGTGGTGCTTGAGGAGAATTATGTCTCACTGCTGCAGGAAAAATTAAGGGGGGCTGTCCGGAATACGGCCAGATTCGGCAATACGCTGATGAAAGGCATCACCAGCCTCAAGAAGGATATTTTAAAGGATAAACCAAGCATTGTGCTGATTGAGTACGGGGGCAACGACTGCGACTTCAACTGGCAGGCCATTGCCGAGAATCCGGATGCCGAGCACAGCCCGAAGACGGATTTTAACCTGTTTGAGAAGATGCTGACCGAAACGATCGAATACCTGCGCAGCCAGCAGATCACCCCGATTCTCATGAATCTTCCTCCGCTCAATGCGGATAATTACTTCAAATGGGTGACCGGCAGCAATCCGGACGCGGAGAGCAACGTTCTGAAGTGGCTGGGCAGCGTGACCAAAATCTACTGGTGGCAGGAACGGTACAACTCCACCATTATGAAGGTCGCCGAGCTGACCAAGACCAAGATGATCGACGTGCGCAGCGCCTTCCTCGCCCATCCCGATTTCACCCAGTACCTTTGTGTGGACGGCATCCACCCCAACAAGGACGGTCACCGGATCATCTGCGACAAGGTGCTGGAGTTTCTGAAGAACCACTACGAGTACCTGCTGCTCGGCGGAAAACAGGCCCAGCCGTCTTGAGTTCCGCCAGTCTTTTTATTAGGACGATAGACAAAGAAGAAAGAACTAAAACACCAGCAGCGCTGAATGTTTTAGTTCTTTCTTGTTCTCTGGCAATGTCCGGCCAGGACCGGTCACGGCCAGTCATCACCACTCATACGGATCGTCTGCCGGAGCGCCGGCTTCAAAGCCCTCCGCCTGTCTCTCATTCACCAGACTCTCAATGTCTTCGGCAGTGATGATGAGGACCGGATAATCTTCCTTCTCCTGCTTCTTCAATGCTTTCTGCTTGATGAATTTCGGGCTGGCTTCCCCCGCATCCTCATCATATACGAGCAGCAGTCCGTCGCTCTTGCGCAGCAGCATGTCATCCCGGGCAGTCAGCTGCCAAACGCCGCTGTAAGGCTGCTTGCTTACCGCTCCGTAGTAATCGACCTGCTCCGTCATCTGCCGGAAGTAGTCCTGCTTATCTTCCTTCCAGTTCTCCTCCGGATTGGCATAGGCGGCGAGAATGGAGCATTTCAGCTGCGGATACCGTCTGCGCAGGTCAATGGCGGCTTCGCAGGCCCAGAGATCCACCCCGTACTGCCCGGGCGTAATGACCCACTCCAGCCCTTCTTCAATCAGCGGAATCAGCTTGTTCGTGACCGCCTGTTTGATGTAGGCAATGCCTTCATGCTTCTGGTTAAAAATATTCAGCTCATGCGCGCGGTAGCCGGTAACGAGCAGATTTTTCATCCTTCTGCACCCGTCCGGCCAGCAGGAGCAGGCTCTCTGAAGCCTGTCTTCTCCGCATCCGGTATTGTTCGTGTTCGTTTATGCATGTTTGCTTCGTGCCTCCGTACGGTATTTTCGTTCTCAGGGATTGAATTTCTCCATTATAGTACATCCCCGGGAAGCATTAAACCGGAAGCCTTGAACCAGAAGCGTTAAACCGGAAGCCTTAAACCGTAAAGCCGGAGGTTAAGGTGCGGAGCTGCTTCGCTGTTACGGTTAATTCGGTTGTCGTCTGCTCAACCTTGCCCATCAAATGCAGCTGCTGCTCAATTTCAAATTTCATGCCGTCCGTGCCTTCGGCGATCTCCGAGGAAGCGGTGGACAGCTGATCCATCGCCCGGGTCATCTCGGCAGCGCTGTGAGCCTGCTTGACGTTGGCGTCTTCAATTGCCTCAATCTGCTCTACGATATTGGTGATGCTGGACAGAATCTCTTCGATGTTGCCGCTGACCTGATCCGCTTTCTCAACACCAAGCGATACTTTATTCTCAACGCTCTTAACGGAATGAACAGCAGAGCTCGATTTCAAGGCATTCTCTTTAACGAGACCGCCAATCTGCTTGGCTGCAGCCGAGCTTTCGTCCGCCAGCTTACGGATCTGCTCTGCCACCACGCTGAATCCGCGGCCGGCTTCGCCCGCCCGGGCTGCCTCAATTGCCGCATTCAGCGCGAGCAGGTTTGTCTGCTCCGAAATATCGCTGATCACCTTGAGCATTTCGCCGATGCGCTTCGAGGACTGATCCAGCTCGATCATCACCCCGGATACATGTTTGGAGGATTCCGCAATATCCGTAATCGAAGCTACGACCTCAGCAATGCGCTCTGCGCCATCCTCGGCAGCCGCTCTGGCCTTGCGGCTGCTTGCCGTTGTTCCGCTGCTTGCCTGGGAGGTGGATTCCGAGAAAGCTGCCGCTTCCGTCAGGCTGGCCGTTGTCTCCTCCGCAATTGCCGCACCGTCTGAGGAGCTGGCCGCTACTTCCCCAATCATGCCGGATACCGCATTGAGGGACTGCGAAGTTGCCCCTGCCTGCACATTCAGCTGCTCGCTGGATACGGCCACTTTCTCGGCTACTTCGGACACCTCTT
This sequence comes from Paenibacillus pinistramenti, assembly GCF_005869875.1. Taxonomy (GTDB): domain Bacteria; phylum Bacillota; class Bacilli; order Paenibacillales; family Paenibacillaceae; genus Fontibacillus; species Fontibacillus pinistramenti. The sequence goes on along the minus strand of NZ_VAWG01000005.1, from coordinate 122,539 downwards.
TGATAATCAACTGCAGCTTGTCCGCAAACTCGTTAAAGCTGGTGCTCAGCTCTCCGATTTCATCCTTGCTGCTGTAGTCAATCCGCTGGGTCAGATCGCCGCCGCTGCTGGCAATTTCCTTCAGCTTGGACGTCACCTTCTTGACCGGAACGGTGATGGAGCGGGTAATGAAGAAACCGAAAGCTGCCACGATCAGCGCGCTGACCAAGATGGAAATAATAATGAACGTAATGGTATCGTTGTAAACAACTTTACTATTGTCATAAGTTGCTTTGGCATTTGCTACCTGCTGTTCGACAAGCTGCTCGAAGGCATTAATAACCGTTGTTCTCGCTGTATCGAAAGCATCCATATCCTCCGGCCCGCCTACGGCCGGTGCTTCCGCTTCCCCGGATGCAGAATCGCCGGCTGCCGCCGCTTCTGTCCCTGCCTCAGGCCCCATTGTTGAAGTGGTTCCTACACCATGATCTTTGACAAAGGTTTCTTCTTCTGTAATGTAAGCATCATAAGCAGCAACAGCTTCTGTATACTCCGTGTTATTCCGCAGTGCATCTACTTTCTTCGTCGTTGCTGCTACATATTCCTCAAGCTCATCCTGAATCGGCTGTTTGGTTGAATCGTCGTTCCCTGCACTCATCAGGGAGTTGGCTTCCGAGCGTATGTATTCAATATCTGATTTGATTTCTTCAAGGCTTACTATAGGTACCAGTCTAGTATCATTAAGCTCTACTACTTTAGCGTTTACGTCCGAAACCCGGTTTAGCGCAACTGCTCCAATAACAATCAAGCTGACTAAAAACCAGACCAGCAGCAGACCAATCTTGGTCCCAATCTTCATATTCCTAAACCACTTAATTTCCTTCATCTTCATGCCGCCCCCTCCAGAACTTCGATGCTCTCTTTGTTGTTGTATACAGAATAAGCGAGTTAGCTGAAACAGGTATGAGTACAAGCTGAAAACCATCTGAAAATTTACTGCTTATAAATCACTTCACTTCCAGAAAAAAGGATTACTGCAAAAAATCAGCCCCGGCTGCTCCGCTAGGAGCCGAACCGGGGCTGGTTTGGCAGCTTATTTTTCAAAATGCCGGAACTGCAATGTCCGCGTAGTTCTCTTCCAGGAATTTCTTGACTTCAGGGCCGGAGATGGCCTTCGCCAGCTTCTGAATGGCATCCGAGTCCTTGTTATCCTCACGGGCAACCAGCGTAATGGCAAAGTCCGAATCGTCTTTCCCTTCTTTAATCAGCGCGTCTTTGGTCGGCGTCAATCCTACCGGTTTGGCATAGGCCGGCGTCATGAGAACGAGGTCTGCGTCATCGAGCATGCGGGCCAGCATGAGCAGATCCACTTCCTGAAACTTGAATTTATGCGGGTTCTCCACAATATCAGCCTGCGTGGATTGAATGCCGGTACCCTCTTTTAAGGTGATCAGACCGGCTTGATCCAGCATGTTCAGGGACCGGCCGATATTGGACGGGTCATTCGCAATGACGATCGTTGCGCCGTCCGGAAGGTCCTCAATGTTCTTGTAGCGTTTGGAATAAGCGCCGTAAATCGCGTTGTAAACCGGCTGTACAGCGACCAGATTGGTATTCTTGCTCTCATTGTACTGTTCCATGTAAGGAACGTGCTGGAAGAAGTTCGCATCGACTTCTTTGTTGGCCAGCGCATCGTTCGGCTGAACATTGTCGGAGAGCACCACCTTCTCGAGGTTAATGCCTTCCTCCTTCAGAATCGGAGTCACGATATCCAGAATGTCCGTCATCGGCGGAATAAGCGTTGCGACCTTCAGCGTCACTTCCTTGCCGGAATCTGCAGATGCGGAAGCGGATGCTGCTGCGTTACCAGCATTATTGTCGTTCTTCCCGCAGCCTGCCGCAGTAATTGCGAGCGCAAGCGTGAGCGAAAGTAAGCTAAGCTTTTTAAACATGATAGATAAACCCCCATTTTCTCTATTATTAAGTAAAAAGATTACCCAAATAATGCTGCCGGATATCCCGGCATTTATATGAACCGCAGCTTAACCTGCGGGCTGCAGCTGAAACCGGCCGTTCCCTCGGCCCTGCCCAGCGCCTGCTCAGCGTTTATCCAGCCAGGCGGCCAGGCGGCTGCCCGCAAACTGGACGGCCTGCACGAGCACGATCATCAAGACGATGATAAAACCAGTAATGTCCATTTCAAAGCGCTGGTAGCCGTAGCGGATCGCAAAATCGCCGACCCCGCCGCCGCCCACAATCCCTACGACAGTGGAATAGGAGATAAAGCTGATCGCAGAAGACGTCAGGCCGAGCACCAGACCCGAGCGGGCTTCCGGATAAAGAAACTTCAGGATAATCTGCAGCCTGGAGGAGCCCATCGACCGGGCCGCTTCAATGACCCCGCGCGGTATTTCAAGCAGGGACTGCTCAGCCAGCCGCGCATAATGCGCAATGGCGACAATGGCGAGCGGTACGGAAGCCGCAATCGTCCCGATGGAGGTGCCGACCAGAAACCGGGTAAACGGAATGAGGAACACGACCAGCAGCAGAAACGGGAACGAGCGGATAATGTTGACCAGAGTGTTAAGCACCATCGAAACCGTGCGGTTCTCGTACATCTGCCCTCTCCGGGACAGATACAGCAGCGTGCCCGCCGGAAGTCCGAGAACGATGGCGGCAGCCAGCGAGATCCCGACCATCAGGAAGGTCTGGCCGATGGACTTCCAGATTTCAGACTGGTACTGGACGAGCTTGTCGTACAGCGACAAGTCCGCTGAAGCCAGGCCTGAACCAAACGGCACAGGAAGTAAAGCGGACATGGAATGAAGCAGGGCCTGTGCGTTCGAAAGAAGGAAGCCCGGCTGCTTCGAATAAGCAATCATATCAGGTATTGCCGATATAGCCGATATAGCCGGTAATGCCGGAATTGCCGCTTCTATCATCCTTCACTCCCCTCCTTCTTGCCGAGCAGCTGCTCCCGGTAGCTGGCCGGAGGCGGAAAGAGGAGCTCTTCAGCCGTAGTTTCCCCCGCATATTCGCCGTCCGTACTCCCGCTTCCGGCGGCTCTGCGCTGCGGCATCCGGAATTGATCAGTGAGACGTCCGTCCTCCATGACCGAAACCTCGTCACAGATTCTGCGGACAACCTCCATTTCATGAGTAACGATCACAATTGTTACGCCCAGTCTGCGGTTGATCGTCCAAAGGACGCTCAGAATCTCGGCGGTCGTCTTCGGATCAAGAGCCGAAGTCGGCTCGTCGCACAGCAGCACCTTCGGATGATGGGCAAGCGCCCGGGCGATGGCCACCCGCTGCTTCTGCCCGCCGCTCAGCGCGGCAGGGTACTGGCCGGCCTTGTCAAGAAGGCCCGTGATCGCCAGGCATTCCTGCGCCCTCTGCTTCCGCTGCTTCTTCGGCACGCCGGCCAGCTCCAGCGGCATCTCCACATTGCGCGCAGCCGTCCGGTTATGCAGCAGATGGAACTGCTGAAAGATCATGCCGGACTGGCGGCGGATTTCGCGAAGCTCGTGCTCCGGCATGTCCGTTAAATCCCGGCCATCGAACCACACCTGACCGGTATCCGGCCGCTCCAGCATATTCATCATGCGCAGCAGCGTGGACTTTCCGGCGCCGCTTTGGCCGATAATGCCGTGAATCGTGCCCGGACGGATGTCCAGCGTGACATCATCAACCGCTGAAAAGGCCGGCTTGCCCGGGGCGCCGTAACTTTTTCCCACCTGCTTCAGTGAGATCATGTTCTCCCCCACTTTCCCCACAGGGTGTGATATTTATTGTATTACTAATATTCATTAGCTGTTATAGTTTATAATCCTCAGCAATTATAGTTCATATTCATCGCTGTGTCACTGCTTTATGACGATTGATTCCCGCCAAAATTTTGACCCAGGCAGAAAAAAACCGCCAAAAACGCAGCCATACTGCGCCTTTGGCGGTCAAGCCAGGTAGTTAAAAGTTTAAAAACACTATTCAAGCCTCCGCGACCGGGGCAGATTCAACATGCTCAGCTGCAGGTTTAACCGCGTGCTCGGCAGCCCTCCGCTGACGGGCCGATTTCCGGAAATGCAGCAGCTCATACATCGCCGGCACCACAAACAGCGTAAGCAGCGTTGCGGCAGCGAGGCCGCCTACGACTACAATGGCCAGGCTCTGCGAGACGATGCTGCCCTGCTCGGCCGGACGGAACAACAGCGGCAGCATGGCGCAGATGGTTGCAATCGCCGTCATGAGAATCGGGCGCATGCGCACGCCTGCGGCCTCGATAATGGATTCGCGGATGCTCATGTGCTGTTCATTATGCTTGATCCGGTCAATCAGCACGATCGCGTTGGTCACCACAATACCTATCAGCATAAGGGCGCCGAACATCGCCGTGAAGTCAGGCGACACACCGGATATCATCAGCGCTGCAACAGCGCCGATCGCGGCCAGCGGTACAGAGAACATAATCGCCAGCGGCGCTCTCAAGGTCTTGAAGGTCAGAACCATGATCAGGTACACCAAACCGATGGAGATCAAAGCCGTCATGCCTAAATCCTTAAAGTCTCCGGCCTGATCGGCAGAAGCTCCGCCAACCGCCAAGGCAACGCCGTCCGGCAGCTTGATCTTATCCGCTGCTTCCTTAATTTTGCCGCCAACAACCGAAACCTTCTCCGGATCCATTTCGGCGCTGATGCGCAGATAGGTCTTGCCATCCTTGTGATAAACCATAGAAGGAAGATTTTGGACCTCAAGCTTAGCCAGCTTGGTAATCGCCACAGGACCATTTGCCGTTTCAACGGTTACAGCCTGCAGATCCTGCGCGGTTTCAGGCTTCAGCATAGGCTCCAGGAGCACATTCACCTGGTTCTCCTTCCAGTCGATGGTTCCGAGCGGAACCGGGCGGAGCATGGCGCCAAGCTGCTGGGCAATGTCCTGCCCGTCAGCCAAAGCAGGGTTCACTTCAAAGCTGTACACCGGCTTCGTATCCTTCATATTGCTGCTGACTTTGCTGACGCCGTCAATGTCTTTAATAGAAGCCTGCACTTCTTCGGCAACCTTGCTGATGTCGGCGAAATTGTCGCCAATGACATCGATATTTTCCACAGCGGAGCTTCCCCCGCTAAACAGTCCCGTTGCAGCGGCGGTGAGCACCGCGCCTTCGTAATCCTTTTTCAATCCGTTCACATGGTCGATCAGCTGCTGGGCGTCCGCCTTCTCTTTAAGGGCAATCGTGTAGGTGACCTCTGTCAAAGAGCTGACATCGCCAAACTGGGCGCTGTCCGAGCTGTTGCCGGACTGGAGAATGACCGTCTTGACCTCATCCTGGGCCATTAAATCCTGCTCCAGCTGTCTGCCTTTGGCAAGCGCATCCTCCACCGGTGTATGGCTCGGGTAGCTGAGCCCGACTGCAACATAGCTTGCGTCCGAGGAATCAAGCGCAGCCTTCGGCATCATCGCGTAAGCGGCAATGGAGCCGGCAAAGACGAGAACCGTCAGAGACAGCGTCACCCATTTATAACGGAGGTTCCAGCGCAGGAAAGAAGCAAAGCGGCGGGACGGCTCCGGCTCTCTCAAACGGGCGTTCTTCAGCATCCAGGAGCTCAGCAGCGGCACAACCGTCAGCGCCACCACCAGACTGGTGAGCAGCGAATACGTAACGGTCAGCGCAAACGGCAGCAGGAAGTCCTGCAGCGAGCCGCGCAGCAGCCCCATCGGCAGAAAGACCGCCACGGTGGCAATCGTCGATGATGTAATTGCGCCCGCCACTTCTTTGACGGCACTGAAGATCATTTCCCGTGAAAAAGCTTCCTTCTGCATTCTTCTGTAAATATTTTCGATGACAACGATGCTGTCGTCCACCAGCCGGCCGACGGCTACCGCCACTGCGCCAAGTGTAATAATATTCAGCGTGATGCCCGAAGCTTTAAGCAGATACAGCGTAACGGCCAGCGACAGCGGAATCGAAATGGCCGTAACCAGCGTAGCCCGCAGATTGCGCAGGAACAGCAGAATGACAATCGTCGCGAACAGAGCGCCCATCAGCACTTCACGCATCATACTGTTAACGGAATCGACGACCATATCCGCCGTGCTGAAGATTACCTCAACTTGGGCGCCGGCAGAATCGCTGAGCTTCTCCGCCTCCTTCTGCACCTCCTTGCTGACCGCCACCGCATTGGCGTTCGCTTCCTTCGTTACAATGGCAAACAGGACATCTTTGCCGTTAGAGCGGCTGACGCTTTCCTGCTCCTGCTTGAACTGGACTGACGCCACATCCTCCAGCTTGACGCCCGGTATGACCGGCAGCTTGCTCAGGGTATCCAGACTGTCTACTGTGGAGGTCACGCTAAGATTGCCGGCCTGCCCGTCAATGGTCTGCTCACCGAGAGAGACCGAAAGATTGCGGCCCTGCAGAACAGTCACCAGTTGGGGGTAGGTGACGTGTTTCTCAGCCATTTTTGCCGCATCCGCCTTGACGCTCACCACGGGCTCCGGCTTGCCTCCCAGCGTTACGCTGGCAACGCCGTCCAGCTTTTGCAGCTCCGGAAGGATCGTCTCCTCGGCTTTCTTGACGTTTGCCTCCGTTAAACCGTCTTTAAAGGAAAGGGTCAGCTCCGACACCGGGATCATCGAGGTATTGAGCTGCACAACAAACGGCTTCATAACCCCTTCCGGCAGCTGCACGCTGTCCACGGCTTTCTGCACATCCTGCGCGGCCTGCTTCATATCCGTCTTGGAGTCAAAATACAATTCCACCTGCGCATATCCGTCTCCCGAGGTGGAGAACATTTCCGTCTTGCCTTTGACCGCGGCCACCGCCTGTTCAAGCGGCTTTGTGACCTGGGTTTCCATGGTGTGGGCATTTTGCCCCTGTCCAAGCGCCGTTACAGTAACCTGCGGGTTGTCCGCCTCCGGCATTAATTCCATCGGCAGCGATGTGTAGCTGAACATCCCGATGACCAAAGCCATTGCGATCAGCAGTCCGACCGCCGCTTTGTTCCTGAATGCCCATTTGGTTAACCTCTCCATTGTCCCTCAAATCCCCTTCCCTTTGTTCAGCTTCTTTGTCATGTCTCTGTGTCTGTGAGTGGTTTGCTCACTTAGTCTAATGGAAGAAGCTGGATAGGCGGAACAGACCTGCGCCGGTTCATTGTCCCCGACTTTGGTCGGAGGGGCGGCTGGTCTGGAGATGGAATGCGGAGATAGAAACTGAAGATGGAAAGTGAAGATGGAAATAGAGACGGAACTGGGGATGGAACTGAGGATGGGCACTGGGGAAACGGAATGCGGGGCTTTCTCGTTTGACGTTGCCTTTTTACCCGATTAGTACTATCACGGATAACAGATGTCCACAATTTCAGATCATTTGATTTCAAGGAGGAGAGCGCCATTCAATTCTCAAAAAGCACCGATTATGCGCTGCATGCCCTGGTGTACCTCGCACGCTCCGAACATAACCGCAGCACCGGGATTAAGGAGTTATCCGCTTCGCTTGGCGTATCCGAAAGTTATTTATCCAAGATCATGTCTAAACTCAGGCAGGATGGCATCGTCCGCGCAGTGCCCGGCGTGAAGGGCGGCTATGAGCTTGCACATCCGGCCGGTCAGATTACCTTCCTGAAGGTCATTCAGGTGATTGAGGGCAGACAGCATCTCTTTGAATGTTCGAACGTAAATTCGCAGCAGCACCGGCTGCTGGCTGAGGAGCCGGCTGATCATACAGATAAACAACAAGAGGATAAGAAACAAAGGGATAGGCAGCAGAAGGAAATGCAGCAAAAGGAAATGCAGCAAAAGGATAGGCAGGCGGAGCCTGAAATAAAGCCCGGCGCAAGCGAATGCCTGGTCAAACAGATCATGGACGGGGCCGAACGGCAGCTGTTTCAATACCTGGAGGAGCATACGATCCAGTCGGTATTGGACGCCGCCCCCCCAGCCTGCGGAGTGCACAAGATGTGATACGTCCGCTTTCAGCGCATCAATTATGGATAAACAAACTCCATAATCTGAGAATAGAGGAGGAATTATTGTGAAGGAGGACAGCAAAATGGACAAAAGCACCAGCGCTGCGGCAACCCGCAGCTGCATTAAAGAGATGAAAGGCCAGCTTGGGAGCGGAGTTCTCTCCCTGCTGCAGCCTGCACCGGGGGAGCATATCCTCGACATTGGCTGCGGAAATGGGGATTTAACGGCCCAAATCGCCGCCGCTGGCGCAATTCCGACAGGTATTGACCTGTCCGCGGAAGCGGTAAAGCGTGCCGCCAGCGCCTATCCGGAGCTGAACTTTCAGGCGGCAGACATCCGCTGCTACCGAACCGAAACCCCTTTTGACGCTGTGTTCTCCCATGCAGTCCTGCACTGGATTCCGGATGCGCCCGGCGTAGTCAGCTCGATCAGGTCTGCTCTTCGGGAGGGCGGCCGGTTTGTGGCCGAGTTCGCAGGCAGCGGGAATGTCTCGACACTGACAGACGCTATTAAAGAAACGCTGGAGAGTGAAGGGTATGCGTGGGAAGGCCGGAATCCGTGGTATTTGCCCACAGCAGAGGAATATGCGGCGCTGCTGGAGCGCAGAAGCTTCCGGGTGATCTCGGCACAGCATTTCAGCCAGCTGGCGCCGCTTAAAGCCGGAGTGCGGAAATGGCTGGACAGCTTCTCCGGTTATTTTTTCCCAGACGTTCCTGAAGATCTCCGGCTTGCCATGTATACGGCTATTGAAGAAAAAGTGAAGCCGCGGCTGTACCGGGACGGCCAGTGGATGGCCGATACATGCCGGATCCGCGTCGCGGCCGCCGCAGTTGCCATCAAGTAGAAGTAAGAGGCTGGCCCTAGCTCTCCCGGGCCTCATACACCTCCAAAGCCGCCTGCACGGCTGCCCCGGCCGGAAGCTTGCAGCCGCTGCGCAGCAGGACGGCTTCAAGTGCGCCAAGCAGATGCAGCACATTGGTCTTGCGGCAGCTGTAGCCCATCGTTCCAATGCGCCATATTTTTCCCTTCAGCGGGCCAAAAGAGCTGGCGATTTCGATGCCGAAGTCGGCCAGCAGCCGGGCTCTGACCTGCTCCCCGTCCACTCCCTCCGGAATGGTGACGCAGGTCACGACGGGAAGCTTGCAGCCAGGGTCCCCGTACAGGCTGAGCCCCATGCCTTGAAGTCCGGCTATCAGGGCTGCTTCATGCAGCCGGTGCCTGGCAAAACGGTTCTCCAGCCCTTCGTTCAGGACGAGCCGGAGTCCCTCGTAAAGTCCGTAGAGCATGGACGTCATTTCCGTATGGTGGTTCAGCCTGGCCGGACTCCAGTAATCCTGCAGCTGGCTGAGGTCCAGATAGTTGCTTTGAATGCGGAACGGCCGGTATTTGGAGGAAGGACCTTGGGATGAGCTTTTGGATGGAGCTTGGAATGATGGAGCTTGGGATGATGAACCTTGGATTGAACCTTGAAATGAAACTTGGGAAAATTGTTGCACTAAGCTTTGGACGGATTCCCGGACTGAGCCCGCTGAATGAATGCTATGAATGCCGGTGTCCGCGCTCTGAATACCGGACGGGTCAAGCAGCTCCGCCGGGTCTGACAGTCCGGATAGTCCGGACAGTGCAGCGTCCCGCTTCCTCGGCTCCGCCCAAAGGCCGCGCTCGACGCTCTTGCGCGCCTGCAGCTTCCGCTCGGCACGGCCGCTGTACGTGACGGGCGCCATGCCTGACGGTACGGACAGGCATTTCTGCGTGCCCCCGATGACGGCATCGACCTGCCAGTCATCGGTCCGCACCGGGACGCCGCCTATCGTGGCGACGGCGTCCATCACCAGCAGCGCGCCCGCCTCGCGGCAGGCTGCGCCGATGCCTTCCACCGGCTGCATGCGGCCGGTGGAGGTTTCGCCGTGGACCATTGCGACCACGGCCGGGCGGTGCTGCCGGATGGCGGCAATGATCTCATCCGGCTCGAATACCGAGCCCCATTCGCGCTCCATCACGATGATCTCCGCACCGCAGCGCTCGGCTATCTCATACAGCAGATAGCCGAACCGTCCGTAAATCGGGATCAGCACCTTGTCGCCCGGCTCGATTAGGCTGGCCAGCACCGCTTCGATCCCGGAGCGCGAGGTGCCGTCCACCGGATAAGCCCACTGGTTCCGGGTCTGAAACAGCTCGCGCAGCATGACCATCACCCGGTTCATAAGCCCTGTAAATTCAGGGTCGAACTGACCGAGAATCGGGGCGGACAGGGCGCGGAGCACCCGGGGATCGACCTCGACGGGACCCGGCGTCATGATGATGCGGGGCGAAGGAGCAAAGTCCGGATAAGGCTGGCGATCCGGCACCGGCGGCGTAAGGGCCGGGTCAAAGCCCGTACTTGAATCCGCTCTTGAATCCGCTCTTGAATCCGCTCCGGACTGCGCTGCGGGTTGCGCGGATTCCGCTGCGGATTGTACGGGCTGCGTGCCTGAACTCATCGTCCATGCTGTCTCCCCTGGCTGCGTTCCTGATCCGAATTCTGAATCCCCAGCTGAGCCTGCTCCTGAGTCTGCTCCTGAGTCTGCTCCCGGTTTCGCTCCAGATATCGATCCAGATTTCGATCCAGATTTCGATCCGGATTTCGATCCGGATTCCTCTCCCGACTGCTCTCCCGATGGCGCTGCCGATTGCTCTCCCGATTGCTCTTCCGGCTGCGATTTTAAGTTCAATTCCGAGTCTGCCCTCTGTGCTGGGTCTGGTGTCATTTTTCTTCCCCCTCCTGTGCGGCTTCCTCTTCGTAGGCCAGCTGGTGCAGCAGTGCCGCCAGCAGCTCCGTCCCCCGCGCCAGCTGCTCCGGCGCGGTGTACTCCTCCGGCGCGTGGCTGATGCCGCCGCGGCTCGGCACAAACAGCATCGCCGCCGGGCAGACGGCGGCGAGCAGCTGCGCGTCGTGACCCGCGCCGCTGACCATCCGGCGGCAGGACAGGCCGCGGCTGCTGCACAGCCGCTCGAGCCTGCCGCCAAGTCCGGCGTCCATCGGCGCCGGCGGAGCCTCAAGCTGAAGCTGCTGCGCAAGCTTCAGCCCTCTTGCGGCCGCGATACCGGCAAAGGCCTCGCTTACCCGGCCGCAGAATGCCTCCAGCGCATCGGCAGACTCGTGCCGGATATCTAAAGTGAAGCTTGCCCCGCCCGGAATAACATTGGAGGTATTCGGGCTCAAGTCCAGCCTGCCCACTGTGGCGACAAGGGGCGGACCTTCCGCAAGAGCCATTTTCTCCAGCAGGACCATCATCTCCGCTGCACCCGCAAGCGCGTCACGGCGCATCCCCATGGGAGTTGTCCCCGCATGATTGGCTTCACCGTGGATGTCCACCGTATACCGGCGCTGGCCGGCAATCGTCTCCACAATCCCTATTTCGGTGCCCGTCCGCTCCAGTACAATGCCCTGTTCGATGTGAACCTCTACATAGGCGCCGAGATCACTCCGGCGCGGCTCCGCCTGCTCCGGCCGGCCAAATCCGGCCGCCAGCATCGCCTCCTGAAGCGTTACTCCATCCCCGTCCCGGATGAGGCCGCAGCGCTCAAGCACCAGTTCCCCGGTGACGCTGCCCGAGCCCCAGTAAGCGAATGGAAACCGGCTCCCTTCCTCTTCACAAAAAGAAACCACCTCGAGCGTTTGCTTCGGCACGCCGTACCGCTCCTTCAGCGAGACAACAGCCGCAAGCGAAGCCGCAACGCCCAGCGCACCGTCATATTTTCCGCCATGCCTCACTGTATCGATATGCGATCCGGTCAAAATAACCGCCCGTCCGGGTTCCGTCCCCTCCAGCCTGCCGTAAAGATTGCCGACCCTGTCGAAGCGCACCTCCAGCCCCGCAAGATTCATCTGCTCCGCCAAAAACAGCTGGGCCTCCAGCCAGGCCGGCGTGTACAGCAGCCGGGTGATTCCCCCGCCGGGCGGGCCGCCGCCAAAGCGGGACAAGGCCTCCAGCAGCTCGAACATTTTACAGGTAAGCTTATTTGCAAAAGGATTAGGGGCTGCTTCATAATCAACAGCTCCCGCAGATGTCTGAGCGTTAACAAGCTCCGCGTGCTCAGAAGATCGCCAATCACTTCCTTCCTGACCGTTCAGCGGCTGATCATTCACCAACTGGGCGTTCACCAATCGATCGTTCACCGGCTGGTTGTTCTCCGTCCGAACCTTCATTGACCGGTGGTTCTCTGACTGGCCGTTCATCGCCTGGCCGTTCACCGCCTGCTCATTCCCCGCCTGTCCGTTCATCCCCGGGCACCTGCCTTCCCCGGCGTGACGAACGTGCCGCCTCCCGGCCTCACGCTGCGTTCCGCCTCGCTGTATACAACATTTCCCCGGCAATAAACCGCAGTGACTCTGCCTGAAAAAGTCCGCCCCACATAAGGGCTGTGCTTGTGGCGGTGCCAAAGGTCACCCGGCGTCAGTGTATAGCTCCGCCCCGGGTCCAGCAGAACCAGGTCGGCGTCATAGCCCGGTGCAATTCTGCCCTTGCTGGAGTAACCGTAGCGTTCAGCCGGATGGGAGGACAAAAGAGCGGCCAGCTGATGCAGCGGCAGGCCCCGCTTGACGCAGCCTTCGTGATACATCAGCTCCAGGGTGCTCTGCGCGCCGGCGATGCCGCCCCAGGCTTCAAAGAAGCTGCCGCTGACCGGCTGCTTCATGACCTCCGGGCACGGAGAGTGATCGGAAGCGATAAAGTCGATCTTGCCCTCGGCCACCCGCTTCCAGAGCTCCTCAAGCCGTGCTGCATCCCGCAGCGGAGGCGCGCATTTCGCCACAGGTCCCAGCCGCTCCATATCGGAAGCCGTCAGCACCAAATAATGCGGACAGGTCTCCAGCGTGACATCTGCGCCCCGCCGTTTGGCCGCATCAATGATGTCCACTGCTTCAGGCGAGCTGATATGCACAAAATGCAGCCGGCAGCCCGTTTGCTCCGCAAGCTCCAGCGCTTCGGTCACCGCAGCCGTTTCCGCTTCCACAGGCCGGGAGGCGGCAAAAGCCCGGGCGTCTGTCCGCCCGGCCGCCAAGGCTTCCTCAGCCAGTCTGGAGGTCAAGGCGTCACTTTCGGCATGGAGCGCCAGAATGCCGCCGGCGGCCGCAATTCTGCGCATGCCCTCCCGCAGCGTCTCCCGGTCCGCCTCCCGGAAGCGGCCCTCGCCTTCTCCGCCCGGATTCGACATAAACGCTTTAAAGCCGATGACCCCGGCTTCGGCAAGCTCCTCGATATGGCCGAGGAATCCGGGCATCAGCCCGCCCCAGAAGCTGTAATCGACTGCCGAGCTTCCGGCGGCCAGCCGCCGCTTCATCTCGAGCGCCTCCAGCGTGACGGTCGGCGGATTGCCGTTCAGCGGCATATCCGCATAAAGCGTGCAGCCGCCGGCGGCGAGCGCAGCCGAGCCGGTTTCAAAGCCTTCCCAGTGTCCCATATTCGGCTCGTTAAAATGGACGTGGGTGTCAATCACCCCCGGCAGCACCAGCATGCCGGATGCATCCTTCACTTCCCTTGCCTCGGCAGCGTTCAGGTTCTCGCCTAATGCCGCTATTAATCCGCTGCGGATGCCGATGTCGAGCCGCCGGGTTTCACCAGGCAGTACAACCTCTCCTCCTGCGAGGATCCAATCAAAATGTTCGAAATGTTCGCTCATGCTCCGGCCTCCTCTGCCATGTTCAGCCAGTATGTGCTCTCTATGTGCAGCCGTCAGCTCCCCCGGTAAGTGCTGTACCCGCCCGGCGCTGCAAGCAGCGGCACATGGTAATGCTCCTCTGCGCGGACAATCCGAAACCGGATCGGCACAAGCCCGAAAAAGCCTGCCTGACCATCTGCCTCAGTCTCATCTGCAGCCTCATCCTCAGCCTCATCCGCCTGCCTGAAATAAGCGCCGACATCAAACTCCAGCTCATAAAGCCCCGGCTTCATGTCTGTCCCTTCCAGCAGCGGCCCGCCCGTCCGGCCGTCCGCGCTGGTGACTGCTTCACGCAGCAGCATCCGCTCTGCTCCCGAAAGGCTGTACAGCTTCACCTCAACGCCTGCCGCCGGTCCGCCGCGCGCCAGATCCAGCACATGGGTCGTCAATCTGCCTGCCCCTGCCCCTGCCCCTGCCCCTGCTCCTGTCCCTGCCACAGCTATTCCCCTCCGGCCGCCGGCGCTTCGGTCTCCAGGTCCTCTCTCGTAACCGTAAAGCCCTGAAAGCCGTACGGCGGGCGGGGCTCTGTAAATACGCCGGGCGAACCGCTGTCCGCCGGATCTACGATCGTCTCCCACGTCCGGTTGTTGGACTCGAAGCTGACTTCGGCAAGCTGCGGGAACCGGGTCAGAAGCCGCCGTCCGATCAGCCAGATCAGGTACTGGATGGACGGGGATTTTTCCTCGTAAAACACCGTATGCGCAATATCGCTCACCTGCTCAGCCGCCACATAAGCCCCCAGCGAAGCGTCCATGGCGTGGTCGGGATTTGCGTATTTCCAGAAAATATTAAGATAAATAAACAGCGGGCGGTCATAGCTGTCCGGCAGGGTCGTATATTCGTCGCGCACAAATCCGAAAAAGGAGCTGCCGCTGACCTTGATCAGCTGAAGATCCGTCAGCCCGGACCAGCCGGACACCAGCCCGGCTCCGCCGCTGCTGCTGCGGACAAGCTCCAGCCCCGCGCCCGCGTGGTCATTATGCGAATGGCGGAAGACAAGCCCGCTTGGGACGAACCCGTCCGGCCCCGGAACATCCAGCGACTGAAACGGCAGCCGGTCACCGCTGATTTCGATTCCCGTGATATGCGGATAGCGCTCCATGAAGCGGCTGGCGAGAAAGAACAGCAGGCCCTCCGTTGTGCTTCCCTCAAACTCGGCGGCGTTGCGAAGCAGGAAATTTTTCATGGAGTCTGTGGCGACCACCAGCGTGTTATCTCCTTCAGTAAAAGAAGAGAGCAGCGCATCCCCGCTGACCGCAAATTTGAGATTATGGGCGAAAATAACGTTGCTGTTCCCCGTAAAAGGCGATTCCGGCACGGCTGCCACCTCCAGCGGTGCGGCATAAGTCCGGTACACGAGCACGTCCCCTTTTCCGTAATAAAACGTACGTCCGCTGGAATGCTTCAGCATGATTCATCCATCCTTTCCGGTGCACCGGCTGATCCGGCAATGAATTGGTTTAACCGGATTTCGGCAATCCGGCCGATCTCCCGCAGAGCGGTTTGGCGTTCCGCTTCCGGCTCATGCTGCACCCGCTCCTTCATGGCGGCGGCGATGTCGTCCTTCGTTTTGCCTGTGACGGCCAAAATAAACGGAAAACCGAACTTGCGCTTGTAGCTTTCATTCAGCTGCGTGAAGCGTTCATATTCCTCTGCCGTCAGCGCATCCAGCCCTGCGCCCTGCTGCTCCTTGGCGCTGTAGCCTTCCACCTTCATCCGGCCCGCCAGGTCGGGATGAGCCCGGATCAGCTCCAGAATCCGCTCCCCGCCGGACTGCTCCACGATGGCAAGCATTTTTCCATGCAGCTCCTGAACCGAACGGAAAGGGCCCTGCTCGAAGACGGCTTCAGCCACCCAGGGCGAATGTTCAAAAATCCCCCCAAGTACGCTCACAAACGCTGACCGGCTCAGCCCGTTCAACTCCTTCAGCGAAATGGTCTCAGCATGCGTCAAAGGATGTCCTCCCTCCCCTGCCTGGCCGGATGGCCAAATTATTTTCCCCCGGTTCCATCATTCGCTCCGGACCGGGTTGCTAAGCGGCGCAAAGCCGCAGATCCGGCATTCGACCCTGTCCCCCCCGGTGATCTCCACCGATCCCGGAGTCCCTGTCATCAGAATGTCGCCGGGCAGCAGGGTCATGATCCTGGAGAAGAAAGAGACAATATAAGCCGGTGAAAAAATCATGTTGGCGACATGGCTGCCATAAACGGTACGCCCGTTCAGCACCGTCTCCACCGTCAGCTCCTGCAGGCAGTCGATTTCATCCGGAGTAACCAGCTCAGGGCCAAAGCTGAAAAAGGTATCGAAGCTCTTCGCCCGGCTCAGATAACGCGGATTTCTGGCATGAATGTCTTTCGCCGTCATATCCAGGCTGCCGGTGAATGCCCCTACGTAAGACATCGCGTCAGCGGGTTCGACATTTTTGCACGCTGCACCGATGATGATTGCGAGCTCCGCTTCTGCCGTGACCCGGCCGGCGCCCCGCGGAAGCACAATCGGCTCGCCCGGTCCGATCAGGCTCGTATCGGGCTTCATGAAGCAGACCGGCTCTTCATTGGCAGCAAGAGCCATCTCATCCGCCTTCTCCGCATAGTTGGCTCCGACGCCCCAAATTTTGCGCGGCTGGCGGTAGGGCGGAGCAAAGCGGAGCGGCGAGGCCGGCCCCATCCAGAGGGAGGAAGCGGACCCGCTGCCCCGCTTCGCCTCATACCAGCTGCGAATTGCCTCAAGGTGCCCGCCTGTTATAATGCCGGACAGATCGGCCGGCCAGGCGGTTCCTTCGGCTTCATTGATGACGGACACCGGCACAATCCGGCTGCCTTCAATAATCGCAGCCTCTTCCGCTCCCCTGTGCATAATAGAAGCCATTCTCATCATCCTCACCCCTTGCCCGTTTGTGTGTCCTCATCCGGCAGGGGCAGCAGCGGCGCCAGCTGCTTCTCCAGCCATTTCAGCAGCCGGCCGTCCTGATGCGGGCCTGCGATGACCGATAATCCCAGCGGGAGTCCCTGTGGTCCGGCAGCCGCCGGAATCGTCACCTGCGGACATCCGGCCAGCCCGGCAATGCAGGACAGCTGCATCACCTTTGCGCGTACCGCCTCCGCCTCTGCACCGGTGCTGCCCTTGAGCGGTGCTCCGCCCGGCACCGTCGGAATGAGCAATATTCCGTCCCTTCCGAGAAGCTGCTCCACCCCGGCTTTTATCCATTCTCTTGCTTCCCGTGCCTCCTTGGCCTGCCCTGCGCTGAGAGTTGCTGTCCAGGCAAAACGCTCCGCAATCCCCGGTCCAAAAGCCGGCTTATGTGCGGTGATCCATGCCCCATGCTCCTCCCAGATTTCAAAGCCCTGCACCGTGCGGAATATCTGCGCCCACCCGGCCAGTCCGCCGACGCCATCGGCTAACCCGCTGCCCTCTCTGGCGAAACCGCCGCCCCCACCGGCCAGCCGAATCCAACTGCCGGCGCCCGCTGACTGCTCAACCGCCGGGATTAAGCCGAGCAGGGCTTCCCGGTCCGGGTCGTCAAGCAGCTCCCAGGCGTCCGAGGCGAGAAGCAGCCGGCGGAATGGCTGCTCCAAATTATCCTGCGGCGCCCCGATCGCTGAGCCGACTTGACGCAGCACTCCGGGCTCCCGGGCCATCCAGCCCGCCGTATCAAAGCTGGCAGCGAGCGGAATCACTCCTTCAGCGGATAGGGTTCCGTGCGTGGGCCGGAAGCCGTAGATGCCGCAGTAGGAGGAAGGCACCCGCACGGAGCCGCCCGTGTCGGTTCCAACGGCAAAATCGTTCAGCCCCGCAGCGACTGCCGCTGCCGAGCCGCTCGAGGAGCCGCCCGGAATGCGGCCCGGCGCCTTCGGATTGACAGGAGTGCCGTAGTGATGATTTTCCCCGCTGAGGCTGTACATCAGTTCATCCGTATGGGTGATTCCTTTCATCCTTGCGCCTGCGGATAGCAGCGAATGAATCACAGGGGCCGTAGACTGGGCGGGCTCATGCGTTCTCAGCCAGTCAGGATTGCCTGCTGCGCTGCGGCGGCCTTTCAGGGCGAACACATCCTTGACCGCAAACGTGAGTCCGTCCAGCATCCCCGGCCTTACAGGCTCCAGGCCTGCCTCTTCGTTTATATATGCGTTCCAGCGGTCTTCCTTCATTTGAGTTCCCCCTAACTGAAGCGGAAAAACAAAATTATGTGTGACTTTTTATAACATATTCAAGGGAATCACAACAATATATCGAGAACTTTTTGGTTTTATGTACAAAACAGCAACTAAAATTTGTATTTTTAACAAATCCACCTGAAGCGAATGTGAATCAACTTAACATGATGGAATCAAAAAAATCCCCAAAAGGGACGGGCAGCTGTGAAGCCTGGTCCGTACCCTTTTGGGGAAACCCTTTTTTACCAGCCGATCGCCGCACCGTCGCTGCGCGGGTCGCTCCCGCCGAAGCGTGTGCCGTCTTCACGGATCAGGATGGCTCCGGCATGGCCGGCTGCGCCGTCGTAAGCACTCACACGCTTCACGACATGTCCTGCGGCGGCAAGCTGATCCGCTACCCCGGCCGGAATCCGGCTCTCCAGCTTCAGCTCCCGGGTCTCTTCGCCCCAGGTTCTGCCCCACAGCCAGCGCGGCGCGCTGATGGCCTCCTGCGGGTCCATTCCGAAATCCATGATCCGCGTCAGCAGCGCGGTCTGTGTCTGGGGCTGACCTTCGCCGCCCTGCGTGCCGTACAGCAGAAACGGCCGGTCCTCGCGCAGCGCCATCGCAGGCATCAGCGTATGGAAGGTCCGCTTGCGCGGCTCAAGCCGGTTCACATGGGCAGGGTCCAGCGAGAAGAACGAGCCCCGGTTCTGCAGCAGAATCCCTGTATCCCCAGCCGTAAACCCTGATCCAAATTCAAAATACAGGCTCTGAATGAACGATACCGCATTGCCTTCGCCGTCGGTAACTGCCGCGTATGCCGTGTCGCTCCCGAGCGGCGCGCTGTCCATTCCGGCTGCCCGGCTCATGTCAATCTCCCCGGCCAGCTTCGCGCAGTAGGCTTTATCCGTCAGAGTCCCAACATCAACAGGCGAGAAAGCCGGATCGGTCAGAACCCGGTTCCGGTCGCGGAAGGACAGCTTCAGCGCCTCAACCAGCAGGTGGTAATATTCGTAAGTGCCGTGGCCAATGCGCTCCAGGTCGAAATTCTCCACGATATGCGCAGCCATAATCCCGGCAAAGCCCTGCGAGTTCGGCGGCATCTGGGCAAGCTTCGTGCCCCGGTAGGAGCCGGTGACCGGCAAGACCCAGTCGCCGTGATGATCGGCGAAGTCGTCAGCCGTCAGGATGCCGCCTTCCGCTGCCAGCGCTTGGACAATGGCTGCGCCTATTTCCCCCTTATAAAAAGCATCGCGCCCGCCGGCCGCCAGCTTCTGCAGGCTCCGCCCCAGCTCGCGCTGCACAAACCGGCTGCCGGCCGCGGGAGCCTTCAGCCCGCCGGGCGCATAAATGCCGACTGTTCCCGGCATGCTGCGCAGCAGCTCCAGCCTCGCGGCGGTCTGCAGCTGCTGGTCCCGGGACAGCGGAAAGCCGCTTACCGCATAGCCGATCGCCGGCTCCAGCACCTCCGGCAGCGCCATTGTCCCGTAGGTGCCGAGAATTTCGGCCCAGCTGTCCACCATGCCCGGAACGGTTACGGCACTTAGCGGGCCGCGGGTTGGAACTGCGGTCATTCCCATGGCGGCGAACCGCTCCCTGCTCGCGCCGCAGCCCGAACGGCCGCTTCCATTGTAGCCGCGGAGCGACTGCTCGGACCGGTTGTACAGCAGCCAGAAGGAATCGCCCCCGATTCCGGTCATATGCGGATACACGACAGCCAGGCAGGCGCTGATGGCTACAGCCGCATCATACGCATTCCCGCCCCTGGCCAGAATCCGGGCTCCGGCCGATGTGGCAAGCGCATGCGGACTGACCACCATCACTTCGCTGCCTGAAGCAGATTGCAGCAAATCCCTCACTCCCTCGCTAATTGGACGGGCTGAAACAGCCGGCTGAAAGGTGCTTCATCCAATTTTTTGCTAAATAAAATAACACGGGGAAGATGAATCCACAACGGTTTTCGAAATATTTCGGAACTTTATGTGAGAATACCTGCCATTGGGCTGGCCGTTACCCCTCTGCAGCGGTATAATAAACAATTAATTTACCACGCTCGTTGACCTTCTTGATGGAAAGGTGGACTCCCCATGTACATGACCGTTGAAGATGCACTCTCCGTATACCCGCTGTCGGAGGGAACGTTAATCGCAGGCAAAGCCGGCCTCCGGCGAATCGTAAAATCCGTTAATGTCATGGACGCCCCCGATATCGCCGATTGGGTGCACGAAGGGGAGGTGCTGTTTACCACCGCCTATCTGCTGAAAGACAACCCTGGGGAAGCGGAGATGCTGATTGGAAAATTAGCCCGCAAAGGCGCCGCCGCCCTCGGCATCAAGCTCGGCAGATTTTGGACAGAGGTCCCTCCCTCGATCCTCAAAGAGGCCGACCGGATCGGTTTTCCCATTATAGAGCTTCCCTATCCCTTCACCTTCTCCGACCAAATGAACGGCTTGTTCCGCGCGGAAATGTCCAGAACGACCCTGCGGCTCAAGCAAGTGATGGAGAAGCAGCAGGCGTTGATCCGCTTTGCCCTTGGCAGGAGACGGGAGGATTTTTTCGGGGAGCTGGCCTCCATTCTGAACTGCTCCATGGCCGTCGTACTGACTGGCAAACGTGTGCTGTTCTCCAGCCTGTCCATAAGTGACGAGCAGCTGCTGGAAGCAGGGCCCTGGAGCTCTTCTTCCTCTAACAAACGCCGCAGGGAAAGCATGCTGTCTTATTATCCGCTGCCCGTCCGGCAGCAGAGCCAGTCCCTGGCCCAGGGCGGCTTCGCCGTGATCCAGCCTAAGTCGCCGGAGCTTCATCCCCTTAAGGAAGAGGAGGGGCTCTATGTCCAGGCTGCAGAGATGATTGCCTGCCATCTGGAGGAGCTGGAGCAGCACCGGCAGGAGCGGGAGCAGAGCGAATTGCCGCTGGTGGTGCAGTCTTATCTGAACCGGACCATTTCGATTGACGCGGTTCTGGAATGTGCCTGTACGCTGGAGAATCCGTTTATCCAGAAGCCTTTCCGCTGCCTGTGGACTACAGCCTCCGGGACGGAGCAGAGGCCGGCGGGAGATCCGCTCGCGCTCCGGGCGGTGCGCCAGGAGTTCCTGTACCACCCGCAGCTGAAGCAGATGGCTCTCCTGCATATCGAGATGGGGCCGGCCCTGCTCTCCATTATTTCGTGCGGCTCAGCAGCCGATGAGGAGCGCCTGGTGAAGCTGCTTTACCAGTTATTTGCCGGCAGTGACCAGGAACCCGGCGCAGGCAGGCCTCTCCGCTTCTTCGTCAGCAGCCTGAAACAAACGCCCGATCAGCTGGCCGAAGCCTATGAGGAATGCCTGAGCGCTGCAGAAACCGCCCGCAGCCTGGACATAAACCAGCTCGTGGTCGATTACCGGACGCTCGAATTCGCCGATTTGTTCAGCAGCGTCTCCTCCGCCAAAATGACTCAGTTCTGCACCCGCCTGCTTGCGCCCATTCTGGAGAAGCCGCCGGACACCGCAGGTGAAATGCTGAGCACGCTCCGCCTCTATCTCCAGCATAACGGGCAGACGGCCGAAGCGGCTAAGGACCTGTTTGTCCACCGCAACACCGTCGCTTACCGCCTCGACAAGATCAGCGAGCTGCTGCAGATGGATCTGCGCAATTACGAGCATTTGCTGAAGCTGAAGCTCGCGTTCCTGTTTCAGGAGTTCCTGAGCCGAGAAGGCCGGATTTAGACCGGCGGCGCTCCTTAGGACACCCGGCACACAGGTCCTCCTGCGGGAAAAAGAGAAAAGGCCGGTTTCGGACAACTGCCCGGAACCGGCCTTTCGGTTAAGCTTTTTCAAATCTTGTTACAGGCTGTTAAAGGCTGCACCCGTCGTCCGTGCACGCGCCGCCGGAGCTGCCGCCCAGCACCGTGAACGGCTGGCTCTCCTCCCAGGCCTTCTGCAGTGCCTGGATAAACACTTCTTCAGGCTGCGCGCCGGACACCGCGAATTTGCGGTCAAAGACGAAGAACGGCACGCCCGTAATGCCCAATCGGCCGGCCTCTTCCTCATCCGCCCGGACCTCAGCGCCATATGCGCTGCTTTCGAGCACAGCCGCTGCTTCTTCACGCGGCAGACCGATCTCGGCAGCAAGACCCGCCAGCACCGTGCGGTCGCCGATATGTCCCGATTCGGAGAACACGGCGCGGAAGAGGCGCTCGCTCATCTCAAGCATTTTCCCCTTGGAAGCAGCCCAATGCGTCAGACGCAGCGCGTCGAAGGAGTTCGTCGGCACCATCGTATCCATCTTGTATTCCAAACCTGCGGTACGTGCGTTAGCGGTCATCTGGTCATTCATGCCCTTTGCCTGCTGGACGCTGACGCCGAATTTCGCCGCTAGTTCCTCCGCGATCGTCTTCCCGCTGTTTAGCGCCGCCTGCGGATTTAATTCAAAGCTGCGGAACTGAAGCTCAATCTGCCCCGCATGTCCAAAGCGCTGAATCGCCGCTTCAAGCCTGCGTTTGCCGATATAACAGAACGGACACATATAATCCGACCAAATCTCAATCTTCATTCTGAGAAGCCCCCTTTTATCCTATGACTTCCATCCTACCATAGAATTAAACGGTGTTGACAGCCGAATGCGCTGCCTGGGCCTGCCGCCGCTGCTATCGGGTTTGAAAGCTACCGGGTTTGAAAAATAGACACCGCCTGCTTCAGCTCAACCGCCAGCTTGGCCAGGGACTGCGCTGTTGCCGCGGTTTCTTCGCTGCTTGCGGCGGCCTCCTCGGTCGTTGAGGAGATCACTTCGATCGACGAAAGCACTTCGGACGATTGTGCCGCCTGCTCTTCGCTGGCTGCGGCGATTTCAGTCACCTTGCTGGCTGTCTGATCCACCATCTGAAGAATGCTGCCGAAGGCTTCCCCGGTCTTCTGCGAGAAGGAGACCCCTTCCGCTACGGCTTTGACGCTGTGTCTCGTATTTTCCTGCATGCCTTTGATAATCGACGTAATCTGCTTGGTGGCCTCGCCGCTCCGCTCGGCCAGCTTGCGGACTTCATCAGCAACTACGGCAAAGCCTCTGCCCTGATCACCGGCGCGTGCCGCCTCGATTGCTGCATTCAGGGCAAGAAGGTTGGTCTGCTCGGCAATATCGTCAATTACCTCGATAATTTCTCCGATCTGATTGGAGTCATTCTCAAGGCGCGACATTTGATCGCTGACCAGCTGCATGCTGTTGATCGAGGTCTGCACAACCTTCCCGCCTTCCTGGGCGATGTTCATCGTGCTCGAGGATAATTCGGCTGCCTGTTCGGCACTGATCGCTACCGAGTTGATCGCGTCGGTCAGCTCCCGGAACAGCTCGGCCATCGTTTGGGCCGATTCGGCCTGGCTGGTGCTTCCGCTGGCGATTTCCTCCGTGCTCGCCGAAATTTGCTGCGATGCGGCTGCCACGCTTTCGGCCGAGCCTTGAATGCTTGTGACCGTTCCGCCGAGCCGCTGAATCATATGGTTAATGGAACCGGCCAGCTTACCGATTTCATCCTTCGTTTCAATATCAAGCGTTTCTCGCAAATCCCCTTCCGCCACTTGGCCGACAAGGCGGACTGTACGGTTCAGCGGCCGGGCAATGACCTGGGCGATCATGTAACCAAACAGGATGCTGATCAGGAAGGCCCCTGTCACGATGCCGATGGTGAGGTTTCTTGATGAAGCATAAGCCTGATCCCCTTGTTCAATCGTCTTCTGCGCGATATCGGTATTCAGGGTCACCAGATCATCAAGCACTTTGTTCAAAGCATCCCCGCGGCCCTTCAATTCCCCTTTCAGGAGAACAATAAAATCGTCAATATTGTTGGCTTTATTTAATTGCAGCGCTTTGCCCAAGGACTCGTTATACGTGTCCCATGCCGGCTGGAAGCCTTTCAGCAGCTCGACTTCAGGCGGCGTTAATTGGGTCTGCTCATAGCTGTTCACATTATCAAGCAGCTGCGTTTCCAGCTCCTTGATTCTATTTTCATAGTCGGAATTCTCCTGCATGGTCGAAGCGATGATGCTCATATCCCGGACGTTCACCTGGATCTCCTGATAGATGGACTGCGCCGCGGAGAGCTGGGCGATCGGCATCAGGTTGTTGTCGTACAGATTGCTCATATTAGTGTTCATGGTCCGCAGATTGTTAAGCCCTATTAATCCAATTGCGGTTGAAATCATCGCCATGCACACAAAGGCGGTTATCAGCTTCACCGATGTTTTCAAATTCAAGAACCATTTCATGTTCACTCACTCCTGCTTTCCTTGTTGTAATCCTGCTCTGACATTCCCCGAAAGCGTTAATACCGGAAGCCGCCCGCCTGGTTAAACAGGGCCGCAATCTCAAGAATCAGCGCCACCCTGCCGTCTCCCAAAATGGTAGCTCCCGCAATTCCCTCTACCTTGCCTACGTATGAGCCGAGAGATTTCACCACAATTTCCTGATTGCCGATCAGCTCATCTACGGCTAGTGCCAAGCGCTTCTCAGCATAGCCGACTATAAGGACCGGAACAGGCCGGCCCGATTGCTGGAGGGTCTGGACCGAAAGATTCGTAATCCCTACAACCGGCAGCACCTGTTCCCGGAATACCAGCACCGGCCGGCCCCTTACATTCTCTACATCCTTGCCAGTGACCCTTACAATCTCGACGATATTGCTCATGGGAACAATCAGCGTCTGTCCGGAGGTCTTGACCATAAGCCCGGTTATGATAGCAAGTGTCAGGGGCAGTCTGATCTTAAAAATAGTCCCTTCCCCGAGCCGGGTCCGGATATCAATAAGCCCGTTCAGCTTCTCAATATGGCTGCGGACAATGTCCATTCCGACTCCGCGCCCGGAGATGTCGCTCACCGCCTGCGCCGTGCTGAAGCCCGGCCGGAAGATCAGCTCAACTGCCTCCTTGTCGGTCATCGCTGCAGCCTCTTCGGGCTGGATGATGCCTTTCCGCAGTGCTGAAGCTTTGACCTGTTCCGGATCGATCCCGGCTCCATCGTCTTCTACGCAGATGACCACCTGGTTATCCTCATGGGCCGCCCGGATCGTCAGTGTTCCCTGCTCCGGCTTCCCCGCCCGGGCTCTGCGCTCCGGCTCCTCCAGCCCGTGATCGACCGCGTTCCGGAGCAGATGAATCAGCGGATCGGCGATCTCCTCAATGAGCGTCCGGTCAAGCTCCGTATCCTTCCCTTCCATGACCAGGTCCACTTCCTTGCCCAGGTGCCTCGACAAATCGCGGATCATCCGGGGGAAGCGGTTGAACAGCTGCTCGATCGGCAGCATTCTCGCCTTCATGACGCTGTCCTGCAGCTCGCTGATAATCCGGGTAAGATGATCGGACACATGGCCCAGATCGCCAACCGATTCATCCCGGAGGAGGGCTCTTTGCCTGCGTTCAATCTGGTGAATCCTTGTCTGGTCAATGACCAGCTCACCTACCAGATTCATCAGATGATCCAGCCGTTCCACGCTGACGCGGACTGTCGCCGTCTTGGCTTTGTCCGCTGAGGGCGGTTCTTCGCGCTTCAGCTCTTCCGCAGTCCCCGCGGGCTCCAGCAGCTGGCTGTGCGGCTCTTCCGGCAGGTCCTCCCTGGCCCGGTTCTTCCCGGATTCCTCCGGCTGATACGGCTTGACAGCTGCGGCCGCAACATCGACCAGTCCCTCCAGAGCCGCCTGCAGCTCCTGCTGTTCCTGACTGCCTGCATATAGAATGGACAGCCGCAGATCCTTCACAAGCTCATCGCCGAGCTCGTCCGGGTCCGGAGACATCTCCATCACCTCTCCCCATTCCTCCAGGAACGTGCGGATTACATAGGCACGAGCCCCTTGAATAACACAGTCCGGAGCAAGGCTGATGCTGAGCCAGTATACCGATAGTCCCTGGTCAAGGGCGTCTTCGGCCTTCTTTTGCAGGGAAGGTTCTAATTCAGGCTTCTCCACGGCAAAAGCTTCAAGCTCCTGCAAAATGACTCCGATGCTGACCGTGCAATGGTCCTGCTGTTCGATATCGCTCTTCATCAGCTTGAGCGTGTCCAGCGCTTTGAAGAGCAGATCCGCCATGGCCGTTGTGACCTCTTTGGCGCCGCTTCTCACCTGGTCCAGCAGATGCTCCATCTGGTGAGTAAGCCGTTTCATTTCTTCGAAGCCCATGGCCGCTGAAGAACCTTTGAGCGTATGTGCCGCCCGGAAGAGGTTCTGCACAATTTCCGCCCGTCCTCCTTCACGTTCAAGCTCCAGGATGCAATCGTCCATCACCTGAAGCTGCTCCTCCAGCTCCTCCAGAAAGACGTCCTTATATTCTGTCAGCATGCGTTGTCACTCCTCGCGCAGAAGAACTTCATCCAATTTAAGAATGCCGACGAGTCCTCCCTGCGAAATCCCAATGCCTACAAAAAAATTCCCCTCAACCCCGCCTACCCGTTCCGGAGGGGGCTGAATATCCGAGAAAGTAGTTACCTTGCTGACCCGGTCCACCATTATGCCTACCGTATCCTCGGTGTGGTGAACAACGATAATGCGGCTTGACTTCGTATGCGGCTGATCCTCCAGCCCGAAGAAGCTGCGCAGGCTGAGCACCGGGATGATTTTTCCCCGCAAATTGATTACGCCCTTCACATAAGCCTTCACATTCGGAAGCTGGGTAATTTCCTGCATCTTGATAATTTCGTGGATCTCCTGAATGCGGATAGCGTACTGCTCGTCATCCACCCCGAATTCCACATACTGCTCGTTTATGTCGGCCTGCATAACTTTCACCTTTCCTGACCCGTTTAGGATTTCTATCTCTATCTTAAAGGGGTTTGACGGTCCTGTATCCGCAAAAAGTTTGCGCGGTCACGCAATTTTTTTGCGCGCTGTATCGAGCTGTATCTCTCAAGAATTATCAGACAGAAAAAAAGAAGCTGCCGGCAGCAGCTCCTCAACGCCGATATTCGTTTATCCGTTCGTTTATCTAATGTTCATTTGCTTCCCCCGGAAGCTCCTTAAACATCGTCCAGTGCGGAATGCCGACCTCCGTGTAAGGCTCGCCCGTCTTGACATAGCCCAGCTTCTCGTAAAAGGGTACCGCCGTCATCCGCGCATGAAGCATCAGCTTCCGCGCACTCTCTTTCAGGGCAGTCTGCTCGGCGAATCCGACCAGCCTCCTGCCGATGCCCCGGCCCTGCATGGCCTCGTCAACAGCCACCTGCTTCATCTGCAGCGTATCTCTGCCGATTCTGCGCAGCAGCAGCACGCCGGCCGCGCGGCCTCCGGCTCTGGCCAGCAGATGGATGTCCTGCCGCTCAGCCTGCAGGTCATCGTTATAGATGCTCATGCCCAGCGGCTGTCTGAGCACCCGGTCACGGAGCCTGACGGCCTCCTCATAATCAGCGGAGCCCCAGGCTATGACCTCCAGCCGGATATTCTCCGGTTCTGTCACCATGTTCATTCTGTCCGCCTCCCTGTTTCGTCAATCCGGCATGGATAAAAGAAAGCTTGTCCGCTGCCTTTATGGACGAAGCAGGGAATCTCCCGGCTCCAGCACAGGAGCCGCCGTCTGGACCGTCTCCGGATATTTGATGCCGCTGCCGGTATTCAGAACCAGCACGGCCTCCCCGTCCTTGATCCAGCCGGTTTGTCTGAGCTTGCGTGCAGCTGCAAAGGCCGCTGCGCCTTCCGGGCAGACAAACGCCCCTTCCAGGCGGGCAACCCGCGCCTGCTCCTCCAGCAGCTCGCTGTCGCTGACTGCCACCGCGCAGCCGTTTGTCTCGGCAATCGCAGACAGCACCAGGAAGTCGCCTAACGCCTTAGGCACATTGATGCCGAAGGCCGCGGTCTCCGAGTTCTCCCAGAATTCGGATTCGGCTTTGCCTTCTTCCCAGGCTTTCACGATCGGTGCGCAGCCGGCTGCCTGTACAGCCACGAGGCGCGGGAGTTTGTTCTTGATCCAGCCCAGCTCGGCGAGCTCCTTCAGCGCCTTATGAATCCCGATCAGGCCTACACCGCCGCCTGCCGGATACAGGATCACATCCGGCACCTTCCAGTGCATCTGCTCGGCGATTTCAATTCCCATTGTCTTCTTGCCTTCAATGCGGTAAGGCTCCTTAAGCGTGGACGCATCGTACAGCCCGTGCTCCTTCACCGCTTGTCCGACGATTTGGCCGGCGTCGCTGATCAGACCGTTAACCAGATTCAGGTTCGCCCCCGATACGGCAACCTCGCCCCGGGTAATCAGCGGCGCTTCCACCGGCATGACGATGGACGCTTTGATGCCTGCTCTGGCCGCATAAAGCGACCAAGCTGCACCTGCGTTCCCGTTCGTCGGCATGGCCAGCTCCTTCACGCCCAGCTCTTTGGCCTTGGACACCCCGACAGCCGCTCCCCGGGCTTTAAAGCTTCCGGTAGGAATAACGCCTTCGTCCTTCATCAGCAGATTCGGAATGTCCATATCCCTGCCTGCCTGCTCGAGCTTCAGCAGCGGAGTCATGCCTTCACCAAGAGTCACAACATTCCCCTCATCCGTTACAGGCAGCAGCTCGTGATATCTCCATAGATCATTGGAGCGGCCAGCCAGATCGGCCGGCATCCACTGCTTCTTCAGCTCTTTCAGATCATAATCGACCAGCAGGGGAGAACCGCAGCCGCACAGCTGCTGAATCCGGTCCGCCGGGTATTCCTCACCGCATTTCGGGCAGTGCAGGTGACTGATATAACTAAATCGCATCGCTGTATTTCCTTCTCTCTGCTATAGATATAAAGTTGTCTGATTTCGTCCTAATAAGATGCGGTATTGCCGCATTTTCCGCCTATTTCTGGAATGAATTTAACATGAGCGGTATGGGCTGTCAACTTTACAGCTTTCGGCCGGAAATATAGCTTTCAGACAAAAACCAAGCTTTCAGCCCTGACAAAACCTTCAGCCGGAAATAAATTTTCTGCGGCCGATCCGGGCCGTTCCTTCTTTGAGCCGGCGGATATGCTCGAAGTCAAGGCAGAGCGCATCATTCAAAATATGAGCCGGCGTCGTGCTCCCCGGGATCCGTTTGGAGTTTAGCAGAGCCAGAATCGCCCCGGATGACAGGATGCCCGGTCCATGCGCAAAGAACAGGTCAGGCTCCAGCAGAATGGTATTTTCCCCGCGCCAGCCCGGTCTGAACGGAACAAAGTCAGGATTGTTAAAATAAAGCGAGTCCCCGGGATACACATCCGGCAGCTGCACCCTCTTAAACCTCAGATCGTTATCCAGATACCAGGTAAAGAGAACCAAATCCTGAAAGTACGTATTAAACACCGGCCTGCCTACAACATCTAATATGGCTTTATACATAACCAGAACAATGGCAGCGGCGCATTCAAAGGCATAGAGCCGTCCATTCCGGAAAATATCCTCAACCGCATCCGACGGCAGCACGCCGGGCTGCAATTGGAACCCGCCAAGACGTGTTCTTGACCAGTAGAGCGGGCTGCATCTGCTGTTCTTAAATTCGGCAAACGAAGCACCGCTCCGGTACAAGCCCTTGGCCGCCTCGACAATAGCCGTTCTTGCATGCAGTTCAAATCGTAAAGCCTCCGGTGTGCTGTAGGTGTAGGTGACCGCGCTGCCCTGCTTCATATTCAGCACGTTTTGTTCCCAAGGCGATAAACCCGTCAGATCCGTATTGGCGCTGCCCGAGAGAAGTACAATCATATGGGGCCTCCCCTTCAGTAAAAGATAGGTTATTGTACGTGAGGGGAGCTGATTTGGTGTGTATTAGCCCTGCCGGGAACACCGTTTGACCCTGTAGCTAAGAAAAAAAAAGCGGAGCAGGATGTCGCATCCCCGCCCCGCCCGCTCCAATCCATTATGACAAGTAAAAATTACGCACCCAGCGGTGTTTCTTCAGCTTCGACACCTGCTCCTCCGGCAGCCCTTTGCCGTCGCCCACCGCCATATTCCGCTCCACGTTCCGGACGGACCGCATCCCCGGAATGACCGTGGAAACCGCCGGATGGCTGAGCACATACCGGAGCGCCGTTTCCGCCATTTCAGCGTTTGTAATGTTCAGATCTTCCGTAATCTGCTTCACCCGGCTGACGACCTCCTGCTTCCGTTCTCCGTTAAAATACCGGCCGCGGAAGTCTCCCTCCGGGAAGGTTGTCTCCGGCGTAAAGGTCCCTGTCAGCCCGCCTTCATCCAGCGCAACGCGGACAATGACGCCGATGTTATGCTTCTCGCACGCCGGCAGAAGCTCATCCTCCGGACTTTGATCAAAGATATTGTAAATGACCTGTACCGTATCCACGACACCCGACTCAATCAATTTGATGGCGTTCGAGGGTTGATGGTCGTTAATGGACACGCCGAAATAGCGGATCTTCCCCTGCTCCTTCAGCTTCTGGACACCCTCCAGCCAGTCTCCCTGCCCGACCCACTCGTCGGACCAGACGTGAAACTGCTGAACATCCAGCGTATCCAGACCGAGATTGCGCAGGCTCCGCTCCGTGCAGGAGATTACATGCTCCGCCGTAAAGGCTTCAGAGGAAGGCACGCCTGCGCGGGCCGGCCACTGGCCGTTGCTAGGCGGAATTTTGGAAGCCACATAGATTGTCTCCGAACGTTCGCGGACGACTTGTCCAACCAGACGTTCACTATGACCGTCACCGTACCCAAGCGCGGTATCAATAAAGTTTAATCCCAGATCAATGGAGCGGTGAAGAGCTTTCAGAGATTCCTGATCCTCCGCGCCCAGCCAGCCTGACTTGCCGATGCCCCAGGCTCCATAGCCGATTTCCGATATACTCAGTCCCGTTCTGCCAAGCGTTCTGTAATGCATGTTTCTCCAGCCTCCTCAGAGCTTTTTTTCCTTACCCCGTCTATTATATACCCCTCAGGAAAGCGGATACAAACTACTAGATTGCTGAGAATCCGGACGCAAAAAAAGGCCCCGCTGCAGCACAGGGAGCCGTTCTTTCGCTGGATCTTATTTCGCTGAATCTTTTTCTCTGTAGCTTATTTCTCTGTATCTTATTTACCGCAGCATTTCTTGTACTTCTGCCCGCTGCCGCAAGGGCATGGGTCGTTCCGTCCGACCTTCGTGACGGTGACCTGCTGCTTCTTCTTTGGAAAATAGTGGGTCGTATGAGCCGCCTTGATCACGCCAGGCTTCTGGCGTCTGCTGAGCTCGGCCGGTGTATGGCCGCCGTTCGACCACATTCTCGTATGGTTGTAGACGTCTTGAACCAACCCGGTCAATTCCGCAAGCTGTTCCTTGCTGCCGGGCTGAATGCCGAATTTCTCCAATCCTTCGAGGATTTCACCAAATGACGATTCGACCGCGCAGTCCAGCTGCACGTCATCAACAAACGCATCGGCCGCAGCCTTCTCCAGCTGGTATTCCTTCATTACATGATCCCGGAGCTTAACAAGCTCAGGCGTCATTTCGAAATAAAGGTCATCTTTATATTTTAACAGCTCTGACCGCTCCGGCACATAAAAAGGCTTGCTGCCCCGAAGCTCCAGCAGTCCGTTCAGATCCTCTTCCGACTCCTCCGGCTCGAGCGCCAGATTGACGATGTATTCGCCATGTACGGTAAACATCTGCTCCCGCAGCAGAAGATGATCAAGCGCCGTGGACAGCTCTTCTTCAGTAAGCGGGGCTTCTTCATTCTGGGCATTAAACACCTTGATTAGTGTATCCGCTTTATATGCGCCGTAAAGGTTGGATAAAGCTGCCGCATAGTCATGAATCAGCCACAGCCGGGCCTGCTGCTTGCGGAAATCTGCTTTGTTTAATTTTCCATAAGCAGCCTTCACTTCATCCGGCAGAATCAGGAACGGCTTCTGATCTTCTTGAATCGCAAATACAAGGCCAAACTCAAGCAGAAAACCGCATTCTCCAAAGCCAACCCCCTTGTCCTCCAGAACCGGCTTCTTCAGCAGACGCTCAAACAGCTTCCACTCCGGCTCTTCTGCCAGCAGCAGGACGGAACGGACGTAAGCAGGATCGGTCATCTGTGCGGCAAGGGCCTCCACCAGCTGCTCCTTCTTCATTTTGGAACGGCCTGCCACTTCATATGCGGATGCCAAAGCCGAAAGCCGGGTTTTATTCAGTATGGATAACAGGCCGGTCAGACCGGTTACGACTGTCCCTTTGATCACGTACTCTTTGGTAAGTTGTTCAGAAAGAGATTGGATGTCAGTTAACATTGAAAAAACCTCATTTTCTCAAATTTCCCCATATCGCAGAAAGTACCCCTGGCCGGATGTACTATCTTCAAATATATCATATATGACCCTCAATTTATATCGCGCCGTCTAACTTGTCAAGCCTCGCGGATTTGGAATGGCAAAAAAGCCTATCTCTATGGTAAGTTATATCTATGGCAAGCTATACATACAGATTTACAGGTAAATATTGGATAACAATCTTGAGTATTGGAGCGTAAGAGATGGAAGAGAACAACAATTCGTCTTTCTCGAAAGGGTTTTTCTGGAGCCTCATCATTTCCATACCAATCTGGGTGCTGCTGATCTGGGCATTCATTCATTACGTCCTTTAATTTTTGGTCAAAAAAAAGAAGCGGGAATGGGCCTCATCGCCCTTCCCGCTCGATTTTTTTCCATGTGGACCTGTTCAGCCTGCAGCCGCTATCCGGAATACACATGCAGCTCATGGATGGACCAGTAGTTCCCCCCTTTGCCGGTCTGCGTAATCCGGATCAGCTTCGCTTCAGACGGAGTAAAGGCAATCTCCGTCCTCTCCATCTTCCCCTGTCCTTCTGCTACCTGATGCCACTGCCGCCCGTCCGTTGAGACCTCCACCTTATAGTTCCGCGGATAATCGTACGGCGAACGGGTATAATCCAGCAAAATTCTCCCCACCAGTTGAACCTGCTCCAGCTCAATCTGATAATAGGAGCCCGGGGTCTGGTTGGCGGCCGTATCCCATCTTGTGCGGGGATTGCCGTCCAGAGCCGCTCCCGGATTGGTTTTGGCCGGATCGATATTAGAGCTGACCTTAAAGGTTGACCGGTCCAGCTCGGCTGTTCCGGTATAAACCGCTTTCACCTCGGCAGACTGGGCGGTGGACCCGGTTACGCGAACGGCGTAACGGTAGGTTTTTCCCTTTACAACCTTAAGATCCATGTATTCCGTCTCTTTAAGCTGACTTGCGATCACGGTCCATGTCCCGGCCGTTCCCTCAGCACGGAGCACCTCATAAGAGGCTGCGCCCTCCGACTCCAGCCAATCCACCCGGATCCCGTTCTCCTGGTCTTCAGCAGCGTTCACCCAAGCAGGCGGTTCCGCCTTTATGGAAGAGGAAGGCTGCAGAATATACTGCACAGCCTCCCCCGGACCCAGCGTTTCAGTAAATGTCAGTTCAGGAGCCGCCTTCAATCCCGTTATATAGGTCCGCGCCTGCTGATAGGTTTCCCCTGCACCAAAACGCTCTCCTTCGTATACGGTATTCTCCGGCATTGTAACTTTCACCTGAATCGTCTGCGTGGTGTTCTCGAAGTTGACAAAGTTGATCAGCAGCTTGCTGGAGGTCGCTCCCGAGACGGGAAGCGGGTCCAGCGCCGAAGTATCAACGGCCCTTACATATACCAGCTTATCCGCCGTCTCCTCTTTGTTCACCACTTCATAAGAAAGCGGTTTGCCGTGCGTGGCGTAAGCAAGCGTAAGCCGGCGCATGATGTCAACCCGGGAGTCTCCGCCAGTCTTGAACTCGGATTGCTTGGTCTCCGCCGGGTTGTGCCGGGTCAGATCAAATCCGTTCTCGAACAGCGAGAAATCCTTGAAGAAGGCCGCATGCTGGATAAACATATCGGCAAAGCCGATGTGAGCCCGCATAATCCGGTCGAATGCGGCAGACTGCGGGTCCGAAGCCCCGTATGCCGGCGAATCGGTATGACTGTCCGAGGTGCCGAATTCCGTAACCAGCATCGGTTTGCTGAAAGAATCCGAGGCGCCTTTAAAAGTCTGCAGATTCTCGGCCAGGCTTCCGCCTTCCGGATCGGCGTAGGAACTGCCATAAGCGTGGCCGTTGGTCAAGTCCGTCACGCGCTCCAGCTCCAGGCGCTGCTGCGGATCGCGCTCCCAGCCGTCCGGGGTGCCGCAGGTCCGGCTGTCTCCCGTCTGGTTCTGGCAGGACTTCACCGAATAGGCCGGCCAGTAAGCCCAGCCTGGAGCGACGGTCTTCAGCCCGGGCGAAATCTTTTTCCCTTCCTTGTTCAGCCAGTCCGCTACAGCCAGATCCACCGCTTTGGAACGGTTAAACAATCCGGGCTCGTTATCGACCTCATAATATTGGAAGTAGCCTCCGTAGCGGTTGAAATAATCTGCAAGCTTCTGCTTTGCTTCATCCGGCAGTGAACCGTCTGCCTTCAGCTTGATGTCGCCCGTATACAAATACAGGGCCGAGGCCTGCGTATTGTAATCTTTGAGCACCTGGTAATAATCCTGCACATTGGAGCAGGCATCCCCGACGTTGCTCGCGCAAGTTACCCTCATTACGTTGCCGCTGTAAGCAAGCCCCAGCCATTTGAGCACGTAAGGAAGATGCCGGACGGCCCCTTCGTCGTAGTAAAATTCATAGTTGTTCACATTGGTTCCCGTAAGCACATACCGGCCGTTTATCGGCTCGGCAGCCGGCGCGGCCAGCGCTTCAAGGCTGAGATCATCCCACTTGAGCCACAGATACGGATCCTCTGCGGCTGAGCAGTACAGACAGCGGACAAGCTGCAGCTTCAGCTGATTGCTGCCGGTTTGAAGCTGCTCCTTCGGGATATACACCTCATAGGATTTATTGTAGGAATACTCGCTGTCCGTGCCGGAGGAGCCTGCAACCTGAATGATTCCGGACAGCTGATGATTGGAGAAGACCGCCATCTGAGGAACCGATTTGTAGGCATCCAGCACCTTTATCCGAAACAAGACCCCGTTCTCCGGGATCTGCTTCAGATTGTAATTTAATGTGAATTCAGGATTGCTCTCCCCGTTCAGGCCCTGGGGAACTTTGGCTGCGGCTATGGCCGTACTGCTCCCTGCCGCTGCTTCAATTGAGGCGGAGGCCTTGGAGACCGCAGCCGGAACGAACTCCGAGGACTTTCCGTCCTCGGTTCCAAGCTTCCAGATCGTCTGATTGCTGCTCTGAGCGCTTGCCGCGGCTAATTCCGAACCGCCGGTTCGGCCCGCATGAGACAACAAGACGAAGATTCCGATAATTTCAACGACAAACAGCAAGTATTTGATTGCCTCGATACGTCTTAGTCCCATCTGCTTTCACCCCGCTGTGCCAGCCGGACGATATTGAACCGGTCCCGGCATGATGATGTAGGACGACAGCGAAGCAGTGACTCATCTTCAGGCAATTAATTTTGCAGCGCGCCCGGCTGGAACAAGACTTCAGCCGGAACCGTTTCTTTGGTCTGGCTTGCGCTCTGCCACATTAATTTGACCATGCTGTCGCCCTGACCCTCATAATATTCAATCTTGATGTCATAGAGCTGGCCGGCCGTAAGCGCAATGCTTCCGCGGCGTTCTGTCCAGCTCTGTTTGATCCAGCTGTCAATAATGAGGGTGCCGTTAACCCAAACGCGTATTCCGTCGTCGGACAGTGTACTAAAGGTATAAGTTTCGCTGTAACGCGGCTGGATTTGTCCTGTCCATCGGACGGAAAAATTATCGTTTGGTACAGACATACCCGGCGAACCGCTGCGCCAGTTAAAGTCAAGCTTGGCGTCAGTTCGGGTCAGCGGTACGCCGGAAAGATTCAAATTCGGGAAGTACTCCCCATACAAGCCGTTAACGAGCGGCGCCGTGACCGGACTGCCAGCGATTTTGCTGATCAGGGAGAACTCGGCTCTTGTCAGGTAATAGCTGCTGTTCATATAAGAGTAAATGGTATCATTCGAGTTGTTCTGCGTCAGCATGCTTCCCCAGGTCATGAAGTAGGCCCAGTTCTGCTGTGAGGCGGACAGGAGTGAAGGACTCGGCATCTCCCCGTTCTCCCCGATTGCAATCGGTTTGCCCTGGGCAAGCTTCAGCAGGTTGTCATAATAAGATTGTCTGAAATCGTTATTATAGATATCGAGCGCCAGCACATCGACTTTGGAGAGTCCTGGAAAATAGTCGCCGTACGTATAATTGCTGCTCGTCGGCGCATTCGGACACCATACCCAGATCAGATTATCCAGGTGGTGCACATTGACGAATCTGTCGTACATCAGGTTCCAGAGCGCGGAGAAGTTGCTCTTCTTCCCCCACCAGAACCAGTCTCCGTTCATTTCATGGTAAGGTCTCCAAAGGACCGGCACGCCGGCGTCGCGGAGCGTTTCTAGAGAAGCCGCAACGCTGTCCAGATCCGCAATGAGGCTGTTATACTGCGGGGTGCCAGGCGTTACATATTTGTCAAAATCCGCCTGCGAGACGGACTTCTGGACGTTGCTCCAGACCGGAGCCGTTCCGGGCAGCGCCTCGTGGAAGGTCATGGTGACGATGCCGCCGGCCCGGTACCAGTTGATGGCGCTGTTCACGACATTCTTGCGCTGCTCGGCAATCTGGGCGGCCGTCTGCCCCATAATCGGCCCCAGCTCATAACCGTGGAGGGCCGCATATTGGGTGCTGATCCGGTTAAGCTTATTGTTAATTTCATCAGGACTTTCCAAATAATCATGCTGTCCTGAAATGATATTCTTGCCGGTGACTGTATACAACGTATTCAGCAGCTGCTTGGCTTCCGCTGTAGCCCCGGGGTCAATCGGATTTGCGGCTGACACGGCGGAAGCCGGAGCGGCTGAACCGGAGGCCAGGACGAAACAAAGAGGCAAGACGATGCTTAACACACGTCGGACGATACGAAACATACGGTAATTCATGATGGCGGTTTCCCCTTTCGAACCTGAATACCGTATGTATCGACAATTTTTTTGGATTGTATTAGATAGATTTGTCTATTTTTGAGTAAAAACATCGCCCAAAATGGCTTCAATGAACTTTTGTTGACAATTACGAGCGGATGGCTGCAAGCTGCTGTTCTGCTAGTCATTCACCCTGGATCAGGAAATAAATTGATGCAGCACGATATCATCCCAGTCCAGGCAAATCCGCACGTTGTCTTCCTCCACCAGCTCGCTTCCCGTCTGTACCTCGATAAATTCCATATCCGTGACCGCGAGAATGCTGTGCTTCGTTCCTTCCGGAATCCGTACAACATCGCCAGCCCGCACGTCATGCATTTTCTCGTTCAGAATGACCTTTCCCTGACCGCAGACGATCGTCCAGACCTCACAGCGTTTGTTGTGCAGCTGATAGCTGATATTCCGCCCGGAATGGATAAAGATCCGTTTGGTCAGCACCTTGCTGCCGTCATCGTACTGGATATAATCGACCACGCGGTAATGCCCCCAGCGCCGCTCCTCGTACATCGGGCGCTGCTCGAAAGACTTCAGCACTTCCTTGACACGCGCGCAGGATTCCTTCCGGGTTACCAGAATGCCGTCCGGGCTGGCCGCGACGATCAAATCCGGGGCGCCTACCACCGCTACCGGGATATCCAGCTCATTGATAAGGCAGGTGCTCTCCGAATCGGTAGTCACAATTCCCTTGCCAAGCTGCGGATTCGCCATTTCCTCCGTCAGCGTGTTCCAGGTGCCGAGGTCTTTCCAGTAGCCGTCATAAGGAACGACGACAATCTGCTGCTCCTTCTCGACCACTTCGTAGTCAAAGCTGATTTTGGCCATCAGCTTGTATTGTCTCTGCAGCTCTTCATATTGGACGGGCAGCCCTTTATCCAGCAAAATATTCAGCAGATAGCCAAGCCGGAAGGCGAATACCCCGCAGTTCCAGAGCGCGCCTTCCTGAATGAGCGCCGCCGCCGCTTCTTCGGACGGCTTCTCCTGGAAGCGTCCGACCGGCATAAAGCCTTGATCATGCCCCGCCTCTGAGGCTGCCGGAATAATGTATCCGTATTTCTCGGAAGCATGGTTCGGCACAACGCCGATCAGCGCCAGATTCGCCCCGCTCCGCTCCAGCGTCTCTTCAAGCCCGGCCACCGTTTCGAAGAAAGCATCCTCTACGTAAGGATCCACCGGCAGTATGGCCACAGCCGTGTCCGGTGAGACGCCCTCTACCGAGTAGAGATAGGCCGCAGTCAAAGCGATTGCCGGGAAGGTATCGCGCCGCTCCGGCTCCACAATGATCGGCACTTCCTGGCCGAGCTGGCTTTGAATCATTTCCACCTGTGCGCGGCCGGTTGCCAGATAAGCTGAATCTTCCAGCTCCGCCTGGCCCAGCTGCCGCCATACTCTTTGTACCATCGATTCCGGCTGTCCTTCAGGATCCTGAAGCACCTTCAGAAACTGTTTGGAACGCGAGTCATTCGAAAGCGGCCATAATCTTTTGCCTGAACCTCCCGAGAGAAGTACCAATTTCATTGCTCCCACCCCTTTACAGAACCTCCGCAATTTTGCGGGGATATTCCGAATAAGCGCCCATTTGCGGTCTGCCGACAGATATATATTCAATCCCTGTATCTTCAATCTGCTCCCGGCCGTAGACGTTCCGGCCGTCGATCAGTACCGGCTGCCTCATGAGGCCGGCCAGTTTATGGAGGTTCATTGTCTTGAATTCATTCCAGTCCGTGAGCAGGCATACAGCGTCGCAGCCTCCTGCCGCCTCTTCCGCCGAGCTGCACCAGTGCAGGCCCGGATGGTCAAACTGCTGTCTGAAATTGTCCATTGCAATCGGATCATACAGCTTCACATGCGCTCCCTCGCGGATGAGCGTTTCAACAATTTCAAGCGCAGGAGCGTCCCGGATATCGTCTGTATCCGGCTTGAACGACAAGCCCCAGATCCCGATCTGGGCTCCCTTGAGCGTTTCAAGCGACTCCTTCAGCTTCGCTATCACATTGTATCGCTGGCCCGTATTGACTTCAACGACAGATTTGAGCAGCTTGAACTCATAATCGACATTTCCCGCGATCTGGATAAGCGCCTTGGTGTCTTTCGGGAAGCAGGACCCGCCGTACCCGATGCCGGCCCGCAGAAACGAGGAACCGATGCGCTGATCGCTTCCCATCCCCTTGGCTACTTCCGTCACATCCGCGCCGACCTTCTCGCAAATATTGGCAATTTCATTGATAAACGAAATTTTGGTCGCCAGAAACGCGTTGGAAGCGTACTTGATCATTTCCGCGCTGCGGATGTCGGTGACAAAGATTTGATCGGTAAAAGGCTTGTGCAGCGCAGTCAGCGTCTCCTCCAGCTCCCGGTTGTCGAGCCCGATCACGACCCGGTCCGGGTTCAGCGTATCCTGAATCGCCGTGCCTTCGCGCAGGAATTCAGGAACGGAGGCGATGTCAAAGGCATACGGGGTGCGGGAAGCGATGACTTTGAAGATTTTTTCGTTGGTGCCGACCGGCACGGTGCTCTTGGTCATAATAATTTTGTATCCGTCCATAGCCATTCCGATATCGGCAGCAGCCTGTTCAATATACTGCAGATTCGCTTCGCCGTTCGGCAGCGATGGAGTGCCCACAGCCAGAATAATCAGATCGGAGCGGCGCACCGCATCCTGGATATCGGAGGTGAAGGAGAGGCGTCCTTCGCGGACGTTCTGTTCCATCAGCTGTTCAATGCCCGGCTCGTAAATGGGGGACTGCAAACGGCTGAGCTTCTCAATTTTGCTCTGATCCTGGTCCACACAAATGACCTCGTTCCCTTTCGAAGCAAAACAAACTCCCGAAACAAGCCCTACATACCCGGTTCCAATGACTGCCAACTTCATGATCCGCTTCCTCCCTTTAAAAAGTTAACATATGCCTGCTCCACATACTGCTTGAACTGCTGTTTGAACGTGTCCTCATCGAATTTCTTCGCATGGCCCATAATCTGGCTCACATTCCAGGCGTGCCGCTCCACCTCTCCTACCGCGGCCAGCAGATCGTCGACCTTCTGGTTCCGGAAGAATACCCCGTTCACATAAGGAACGATGGTGTCCAAAGCTCCGCCAGCCTGATAAGCAATGACCGGACGTCCGGCCGCATTCGCCTCAAGCGGTGTAATGCCGAAATCCTCTTCCCCCGGAAAAATAAACGCCCGGCACTTCGACATCAGCTCATTGACCTGGCCGTCCTCCAGCCTGCCAAGAAACTTGACGTTCGGCTTCGCCATCTCCGCCAGCCGTTTGCGGTCCGGCCCGTCGCCTACGATGTACAGCGGCAGCCCGCTTTGATTGAAGGCTTCGACTGCCAGATCAATCCGCTTGTAGGACACCAGCCGGGAGACGATAAGGTAATAGTCTTCGACCTCGGACGAGCTGCGGAACCTGGAAGTATTAATCGGCGGAAAAATCACTTCGGCATCACGCTGATAATAGTTCTGGATTCTCCGCTGCACGACCGAGGAATTCGCCACAAACTGGTTGACATTGGAAGAGGTCCGCTGATCCCATGATTTCAGCTGCCGGATATAAACCTTGAGCAGCTTCTTCAGCATGCTAGGCTGGCTTTCGCGTTCCATATAAGTGTCATAATCCCAGGCAAACCGCATCGGAGTATGACAGTAGCAGAGATGGAACGTGTTTTTGGGAACCTCGATGCTCTTAACAAAAGCGCTGCTGGAGCTGAGGACGATGTCATAACCCCGGAAGTCGAAATCCCGGATCGCCAGCGGGTAGAGCGGCAGCATCTTCTTAAAATTCGTCTTCACGCCAGGGAAATTCTGCAGCCAGGTGGTCCGGATGTCGGCATTCTTCAAGGATTCCGGCAGCCGGTTTCCATGAGAGACGGTTGTGAAGATCGGAGCATCGGGGTACATATCGTGGAGCACCTCCACTACCCGTTCGGCCCCGCCCATCTGTATCAGATAATCGTGCGCAATAGCGATTTTCATCCCAATCATTCCTTTAGCCCGAAGGTCGGTTAAACTGTTGAAAGCAGACCTTGGTAATATTCAACGATGTCTTTTACCGTGTTCTCGATGACAAAACGTTCCTTCACGCGCTGAATGCCCTTCTGGCCCATAAGCTCGCGCTCTTCCGGATGGTCAAGCATCCAGCGGACCGCATCAGCAAGGACCTCCGGTTTGCCCGGCTCAATGAGCAGCCCGGTTTGACCGGGAACGACGATTTCTACAGGTCCGCCTTCGTTGGATGCGATGACCGGCAGGCCTGCCGCCATCCCCTCAACGATGACCTGCCCGAAAGGCTCCGGGGTGATGGAGGTATGCACCAGCAGATCGGCCGAAGCCATCAGCGACTGAACGTCCTCCACATGGCCCAGCATAAATACATTGTTCAGCCGGTTGAACTGCATGTAGTCCAGCAGCTGGTCCTTATAGGCTTCTTCTCCAAACAGCGCATCCCCGGCGAGCCAGAACTTCACCCGCGGGTCGTCCTTGAACGACTTGGCGGCTTCCAGCAGCACATGCTGGCCTTTCCAGTGAGCCAGCCTTCCGACCAGCAGCACGTTAAAGGTTTGATCGTCAGGTCTTGCAGGAGGGCAGTCGCTGATCGCTTTGGCGAATGCCGAATAGACGACCAGCGTCTTCTTGGACTTTGGCAGCTCCAAGGCGTTTAAAGTGGAATTCGAGTTGGCGATAACGCCGTTTGGCAGGCTCCTAGACATGAGCCGGATGGCCTTCGCGACAACCGGCTTCAGATAAGGCGCGCCGATGTGGTCTCTGATATGCCAGATGAGCGGCACGCCCGCGCTTTTGGCGGCTACCGCGCCGTACAGGGCGGATTTGAGCGAATTGGTGTGCACGCAGGCCACCTTCTCCTCCTTGAGCAGCGGTGCAAGCTGCCTTCCATAACGGAGCAGCTTGAGCGCCGCGCCTGCTATTCCGGGACTTAAGGCATTCCGTCCCCTTGTTCTGACGCGTTCATCCAGCGGCACAACGCGGACGTCGATGCCGCGCTCCCGCAGTTTGTCTGCAAGCGCCCCTTCCTCTGCGAGGATGACAAGGGGCTGAACCTCTTTTCCAACATTGGTTAACAGATTGAACAAGGCAACTTCGCCGCCGCTCCATTTGGCGGTATGGTCGATATAAGCGACTTTGATCATCCGGACACCGCCTCCTTCTCCAGCGTTTCAAGAAACAGTTCCTGCACCTGATCAGCAACGCGCTCCCAGGTGTATTTCTCCAGCACATGACTGCGGCACGCCTCGCGGTCCGGCAGCAGACGGCGGTTATCCAGCATCCGGATCAGGCCGTCCGCGATGTCTGCGCTGTCCGTGCTCTTGAACAGAAGCTCCGGACGGAAGGCGCTCAGAATTTCGCGGTTGCCGCCGACCGGAGTCGCCATCACCGGCAGCCCTGCTGCCATCGCTTCGACCGTAATGAGGCCGAAGCCCTCCAGCGCCTGGGTCGGAACGACGAACAGGTCGGCTGCCTGGTAATAAAGCGGCAGCTGCTCGTCGGGAACGTAGCCGAGCAGGCGGACTTTATTCGACAGCCCGTAGTCGGCGATCCGGCTCTCCAGCTCGGCCCGGAGCGGACCCCGGCCTCCGATCAGGAGGATCGCGTTCGGGAACTGGGCCGAAACCTTTTTCCACGCGTCCAGCAGCTGCAGCAGCCCCATCCGGTTAACCAGACGCCGCACGGTAAGCACTGTTGTAGCGCCTTCCGGCAGGTTCAGCTGTCTGCGGACGGACAGCCGGTTTGGAGCTGGGGTAAAGCGGCTGATGTCCGCCGCTCCGGGTATGATCGAAATTTTATGCAGCGGCACGCCGTATTGGGCATGCAGAATATCACGGAACGTTTCGCTGAGGACGATAAATTGATCGGCCAGACGATAGGCCTTGCGTTCAATCGCTTTGGCGATCGTCGTCTTGACCCGGTGCTGCAGCCCCCGGCCTTCGATCTTCATTTCTTCATTCCATGGGCCGTGAAAGGTCATGACAACCGGGATGCCCCGTTTCTTCGCTTCAATGGCCGGCCCTACGCCGTAAGGAGCAAAGTGGGAATAAAGCACATCCACCTTCTCCTGGTTCATCTTCTCCGCTGCCAGCTTCTGAAAGGCATCCTTCCGCTTCCAGATCGTCATTCCGGGGTTCGCGGCCAAATGAATATCCATGCCTTCCGGGGCATTTGGCTTCTCTGCGCTGCAGATCAGCGCCTGGAGCCGGTTCCGCTGGGCAAGCTGCTCACACACCGATTTGAAGTAGGTATTCAGACCGCCGGGCTGAACCGATGGCCAGCTCATTCCCGTTGTCATGACGTTCAGGTCGTTATTGTACGGCATAACCCGTCTCCCCTTTCTTCTCAGCCTCTGCTTCGGCCCTGACAGGCTGGTGCTGATCAAGGCGCTTGCGGGCTGAAGTCAGTTCATAGTGCTTGAAGCAGGACAGAAATTCATAGAACATCCAGAAGATGGCGACTGCAAAACCGGCAACCCCTTTGCGGTACAGCCCATGCACAAAATATTTCTGCACAAACCGCGCCGGAGGGCGGACCAGCAGATTGAAGATCCGGAACGGCTTGCGTTTGTTCAAAGCGGTCTGGGCCTCCAGATCCGTATATTTATTAAAGCGGTTCACATGATCGTTAATGCTGCGAAAGCCGTAATGCCACAGCACACCGCTCAGCTTCGCGATTTTGTCTTCCTTGACATCGGGCATTTCGTGAACGAGAGAATCCGTAATTTTGTAGGCGCGTCTGTTGTAGAGCCGGACCAGATATTCTCCCCTGTCAAGCCAGCGTCCCAGAAAATCGCCGATCCGGTAGACCGAATAAGCGGCTGAAGGATCAGACAGCCCGGGTTTCAGTGTAAGCAGTGAGGCAGCCAGCTTCGGATCGACCACCTCATCCGTATCAATGACAAAGATCCAGTCATAAGAGGCCTGATGCTCTCCAAACTGCCGTTGTTTGGCATAACCGGGCCAGGCGTTCTCATAAACCCTGCACCCAAGCGCTTCTGCGGTGGCAATAGTGCCGTCTGTGCTCCCTCCGTCAACAACCACGATTTCGTCCGCAAAGGCGCGGCATGAAGCTATGGCATCAGGAATTCGCTGCTCGTCATTCTGGGCGATGATGACGACTGAAATACGGTTGTCTTTCGATCCTTCGGTCACAGGATGCATGGCTTGTTCTCTCTCCTTTCTACACGTTCACTGATTTTTTGCGCAGTGTGGAATTCATGGTGCTCCGCAGCCACTTGATGTCCTCCCGGGTCACCCACAGCGGCGGAATTTTCATTTTTAGCGAGTACTTGAAATTCAGCAGGATAAATATGAACCGGATCAGCACGGAAGCAAGCATCGCATATCC
The DNA here is from genome assembly GCF_005869875.1 of Paenibacillus pinistramenti. GTDB lineage: Bacteria > Bacillota > Bacilli > Paenibacillales > Paenibacillaceae > Fontibacillus > Fontibacillus pinistramenti. The sequence continues at coordinate 78,542 of NZ_VAWG01000005.1, read as the reverse complement.
CGCGCCAACCAGACCATAACGGGGAACCAGCAGGAACAGCATCGGTACAACAAGTACCAGCCCGAGACCCTGCAGCAGCGTTACGACTTTCGGTTTGCCGAGCGCCATAAAGGCCTGCGCCAGAACCATCGTGCCCCCGCCAATCGCGATCTGCAGAAGCAGCAGGCGGAAGACGGTGAGCGCCTCCTTGAATTCAGGCCCGTACAGCAGGGTCAGCACATAAGGTGCAATCAGCATCAGGACCAGCGACGCCAGAAGCGTCACGGCTGTACTGATCCGGAAGGCGCGGAACGTAATGTTGACCGCTTCCTGTTTGTCCAGGCCGCTGGCTTTGGGGAACAGCACGACGATGATGGAGTTCGAGAACACATTGACCATCTTCGCCAGGCTGACCGCCACTGCGTACAGGCCGAGATCCGCCGGACTCAACAGCCCCGCGATGAGAATCTGGTCAATGTAGTACGACACCTGGCCCATCAGATCATTGCCGTAAGAGCCCAGCCCGTAAGTGAACAGCCGCTTGAAGTTATCCAGGCTTACCTTGAGCTGTTTGCCGTAAATGCGGAGCATGCGCACCGTCATCGCAATGTAGAACGGCACGGCCGGCAGCAGATAGGCGGCCGCCGACGTATGGGCATTCATGGTGCCTGTCAGGATGAGCGCAGCCAGGATCAGCATGGTGGTCAGCGGCACAATATAACGGAGCCTGTTGTACCGCTTATAGTCATCCCTTACCTGAAGGATTGCGTTGTTGATCTGCGAGATGACGACAATGGGACATAAAATCATCGACCACTGCGCGAACAAAATGACGTCATGATTGAACGACTTCAGCCAGAAAGGGAGCACGATCACGCCAATTGCCGTAGCCGCCAGCCCGAATCCGATACCCATGACCAAAGCTGTGGCATAAAGCCCGCCTTCCTGCTCCTCCTTCTTCTTGGCGTTATAAACCAATGCCGAAGGAATACCGAAGGTCATGCAGAAGGCCAGAAACTGCGACCAGTTGACCATAGCGGTCTGCTCGCCCCGTCCGGTCGGCCCCAGAAACCGTGCGGTCAGCACTCCGGTCAGCATGTTGATGACCAGAATGAAGATGCTGAAGAACATTGTCTTGAGCGCCGCCGAGCTGTGGGCTTTGCTTCTCGCAAACCGGCCGAACGTGCTGAACACGCTTCTACCGGGGAACGACTTCACGTTGGACTGCTCCAAAGCCGTTCACCTCCTTTCGCTGCCGCACGGCAGTTCCGGCTCCCAGTCCGATGCCGATCAGCATCCAGATCAGGTAGCCGCGCATGCCCGGGAAGCCGTTATCCGAGAACAGGCTCGCTGCCGCCCCCGCCCATACGGCGAGGGACAACCTTGCATACAGCTGTTCCGGGCCTTTCTGCAATACCGCGGAAATGATATTTTTCAGTAAAAATACAAGGGCTCCGAAGAAGCACAATCCGCCGGCAGCCCCGAAGGTCAGCAGCAGGGCCAGGAAGCCGTTGTCCATAATCCCGTATTCCCCAAGCTCGCCGTCATTGCCGAGCTTTGTTCCGGTTCCGACGCTGCCCAGCCCCTGCCCCGCCGGGTTATGTACCACCATCGGAAGCATCGTATTCAGCAGATCCAGCCGTTCATTATAGGAATGATCCTCTTCAATCGAACCCAGCGTCTGCATCCGGGCCGTCAAGCCCTCCGCTCCAGGCACCTTGGGCAGCGCCCAGGTCACGACCAGCGCGATGACGGCCAGCTGCAGCAGCGTTCTCCACTTGCGCTTGGAGGGGGATGTCGCGATATAGACCAGAAGCATGACCATAATCATCAGCCAGGAAGACCGGACAAGCGTGGTCATCAGGCAGAAGGCGACCAGCAGGACGCCGATCCAGCTGAAGCTGCCTCTCCAGCGTTTCTCCAGCACCATCGGCACCAGGGCGCAGGCCAGAAATCCGGCTGCCGGCCCCGGGGAATTCAGCGTCGAGAATACTCTGACCTCCAGCGGCTCAGGCGTACCGATCGAGTTCATCTCTACATGGGTCATCCAGAAGGCGTCCCAAGGCGGAACAACGAGGTACTGCACAATCCCGTAAATGGCGACGAACACGGCTATATTGGCGTAACCGGACAATATTTTATCCGTATCCTCAGCGCGGAACCGTTTGATTGAAAAGAACGGAATCAGAAGCAGCGGAACCGCATAGTTGGCCAGATCGTACACAAAGCTTGTTCCGTTCCTCGCAAGCCCGATTACACTTCCGTACAGAAGCGCTGCCCCGAAATACAGCAGCACCCTTCTGCCGGGTTTCTCCATCAGGTGAATGCCCCGCAGCACCGGAATGATCGTCATCGCACTGGCCAGGAGCGGTGCCAAGCTCAATACGGACACGGAAGTATACTCTCCGCCCATCCAGTCGGTCACCCTTCTGACCTCAGGACCGATTGCCCAGACGAACAAACTGTAGGTCACCAGATGTCTGGAACCGGCAAGCCCGAGCATAAAGGCCGGAAACACAAGCAGCAGGAGCAGCGCTCCCTGCTCGCTCATGGAAGGGCTGAGCTTGGCGCTTGCTGAGCCGATGATAAATGCCAGAAGAACACAGGCAGATGCAGTTGCCGCTGAAATCCAAGGGGAGCCTGCGCTGCCCCGGAACAATTGGGTAAATGGTCCAAATGATCTCATTACGGCCTCCCTTTCCCGGAGTCAGGGCGGCTTTGCCTTATAACCCGCAGCTTCCGCCAGCCGGCATATAGACAAATACCGATGAGTGCCCCTCCCGTATCCAGTAAAATATCCTCCGGATGAGGTCCCCGGTCTTTGACAAAGATCTGGTGGAACTCATCCATCGACGCATAGCCTGCTGCTGTCAGCAGAGTGGCAAGGACTGCCATCATAAATCCGGCATGCAGGAAAGACTGAACCGCCCAGATCAGGCAGAAGCCAAGGATGCTGTACTCCAGCAGATGAGCGCATTTGCGGAGCAGAAATTCCGCGATCGCTGCCGAGCCGTCCGTCTTCCCGTTCACGGTCAAAGAACCGTAATGAATCGTCATTTGGGACAGGCGGCGGCTGATCCTTCCGTCCCCGAGCCATTCCGTCAAGGGCCGCTTGATGGACTGCTGCTCGTAGGACTGGGAGGAGAAGATGAAGATCAGCAGCATCACCGCTGCGGGAAGCCAGAGCATACGGGCCGGTTTATTCATGATCGTCCGCGGACGTCATCTCCGCCGCCTCCCTTCTTCGTCTCCCGTGTTTGAAATACTCCTTCATCAGCATGCCGGCAAACTGGGAATCGTCAATGAGATACCTCTTCCAAAGCCTGCGCGGCTCCTGGGCCAGCCTCCAGAACCATTCGAAGCCTGCCTTCTGCATAAAGTCAGGAGCGCGCTTGACCGAGCCCGACAGAAAGTCGAAGGTCGCGCCCACACCGATGGAGACCGGAGCCCGGTATTCCAAATAATTGCGGTAGATCCATTTCTCCTGCTTGGGAGCCCCGACTCCGACAAACACAATGTCCGGCTGGGCTTCAATCAGCATGCGGACAATGTATTCATTCTCCTCGGCGTTCTTCTCAAAGCCGTAAGAAGGTGAATAGCAGCCGACCACATTAATGCCAGGATACTGCTGCTTCAGATTTTGGGTTGCCAGCTCCGGCACCCCGCTGGCCGATCCGAGGAAGAACAGCCGGTACTTCCGTTTCTCGAAGTCGCTGCCGAGCCGGTGAAAGAGATCCGAGCCCGACACCTTCTGCTTCAGCGGGCTGCCGAGCAGCCGGGAAGCCCAGATAATCGGCATGCCGTCTGCAACGATGGCTCCTGCCTTCGAATAAACATGCCGGAACTCCGAATCCTTGCGCAGCTTGATGAGGTGATCCACATTGCAGGTCAGAATATAGGAATGCTTCCGGTTCTGGATGGAATAGTCGATATACTCCAGCAGATCGGAGAAATCATAATTATTGAAATTGACATCGAACAAATTTACTTGGCTCATCGTATCACTTCTCTTTAAGAGGAATCGTTTGACCCAGGTCTGGTATACCGGTACAAACCGTTTAAATACCAGCAGAACGGGATGACAGACTGTACAGTCGACAAGGTATTGTCAGAGAAAGAATAGATCAGGAACGCCAGAATCAGCCCGAAGTAGTAAGGCTTCATAGGGGCCGGCAGCGCCTTGAAGATCTTGTAGAACACGATCAGCAGCGACAGGAACAGCAGGCTGGCGCCGACAAACCCGGTATCCACATAGAACCGGATGTACTCGTTATGCGGAACGACAAATCCGGCAAACAGGCTGCCGTCATTCGCTACCGTTACCGCTCCAAGCCCCCTGCCCGCCAGTGAATGTCCATCCACCGTGTTCAGGAAATAGGTCCAGGCCTCTGAACGCCCCGACAAATCTATCGCATCGTCCGTCGACCGCTCAAATGAGCGTTTCTTCATGTTGTTCCACTGCAGCAGCACTGCCGCGCCGATGACCAGCACTGCCCCGCCCAGCGGAAGGATGAGGTGGGCTTTGCCTTTCAAATATTCGCGTGCCAGGTCGTAGAAATAGTAAAGAGCCAGAAATACCATGGCCAGGATCGGTCCCCGGGTTCCCGTCCCGATCAGAATGGCGAAATTAATGACCATCACCGTATAGAAAAACTTCGGGTTCGCCCCGCTCCGCTTCAGCTCTACAAAAGGAATCGCTGTCCCCAGGAAGGCGAGCATTGCCAGATGCGGCGGAATATTGGCCCCCTGCAGTCTGACAGCGCCGGTAAACTCGACGTCCAGCAGGCTGTGCATATGGAGCACCTGCAGTACGGCGCCGACAGCAACGCTTACGGCCGGCAGCAGGCAGATAATCTTCATCTGCCGCTCGGCTACTTCCTTTTTCCATTTGATCAGAAGGAAGAAGAACGGCAGCGAAAGTCCGATAAATGACTTCACGGCAATCGAAGTGGTCAGCGGCGGCAGCCAGGTCGAGAAGAAGAAGGTAATGACCAGCAGACCGATCAGTGCCAGGACCGGATACACAAATTTCGTCGAAATGCCGTAGATGAGGATGCACGGTGCCAGCAGCGCCAGAATCCCCAGCTTATACAGGGATAAGATTTCAATTCCGAATACCGAGCCGCTGTAAAGATAATCGACGGACACCGCCGTCGACAGCAGAACGATATAACTGATCCGGTGCGGATGCCGGATGGTAAAAGCCAGCAGGAGAACCAGAAGTGCGCATATCGCGCATAACCCCGGCTGATAGATCACTGCACCGCCCAGCAGCAGCGCAGACAGCAGGATCATCAGCCCCGCCCCGACCAGATATAAATTCCGCCTTCCGGTCCACCATTCGTTGATCATTGCCTCTTCCCACCTTCACTCTGTGCCCGGTTCCCGTCCGCGTCCAAGCACGGTATGCAGGGTTCCGCGGATGCTCTCCATTCTGCATTCATTGAGCAGTCTTCCCGTTTCGTCTCTGGCTGTCAGCCTGCTGACCGAGACATACAGTACCTTGGCGGCCGTCTTGCCCAGCAGAAGAAAGGTCGGCCACAGCCCTTCCCGCTTCATTCCGTTTGAGATGCCCTGAAAATAATACCGCTTCATAATCCATTCTTTATTCAGCCGGCTGGAGGGCACGAAATGCTCGACCTCCATACGGGGATGATAAATAATTTTGCCGCCGGACCGGCGGATCTGGTCAAAGACCCAGGTTTCCTCCCCGGACAGCAGCAGCTGGCCCCTGCGGCCCAGCTCAAGGGGGAACATCGCCTGGTCAAATACGCTCTTGCGCATGGCCATATTCGCTCCGTACGGATGCAGGGACGGCGGGTACTCCTTGATGGAATCCCCTAAATCCACGATGGTGTACGGAAGCTCGAAAGGCCCGGACAGCCAGCCGGGGCGTTCACTTTCGAACAGGGGATGGATTTTGCCGCCCATCGCCGCCGCCTCCGGCCTGCTGGAGAATGTGGACCCTATAACCTCGATCCAGTCCGGCGCCGGTATAGCATCATCATCCAGGAACGCGACGATCTCGCCCTTGGAGGCTGCTATTCCGGCATTCCGCGCGGCCGAGAGTCCCTGCGTCTGCTCAAACACATAGCGGCAGGGCGCCTGCAGCCCGCCTTGGCTGATGAATTCCTCTACCATCTCAGCCGTGTTGTCCGTTGACCGGTTATCCACGACGATCACTTCCGCGTGCTCCAGACCGCTTAGCTGCTTAAGCGACTCCAAGGTTTTGCGGAGCAGCACAGCCCGGTTGTAGGTGCATATGACAATCGACAGCGAAGGCACGTTGCCGTGAGGCATGAAATCCACCCTACCTTCATAAAATTTTCCGTTATTTTCATAAAACTGCATTCATAGATCAAAACGTTTAATACGCATCTTTGGAAAGAATCATTCTGTAAGCCGTCAGAAAAATAATCTTGATATCCAGCAGCAGACTGCGCTTACGGATGTAAGCCAGATCCATCTGCACCATCTCTTCAAAGCCTACGCTGTTCCGTGCGCTGACCTGCCAGAAGCCCGTGCAGCCCGGTGTCACTGTAAGGCGCTGCTTCTGGTAGTCTGTATACTGAGCGACTTCATCAGGCAGCGGCGGCCGTGGTCCTACGAGACTCATGCTGCCGGTCAGAACATTCCAGAGCTGGGGCAGTTCATCAATACTGGTCTTGCGGAGAAATCTTCCGGTGCGCGTAATGCGGGGGTCGTTCTTCATTTTAAACATCGCTCCGCTGACCTCGTTGTACTTCAGCAGATCTTTCTTCAGCTCCTCGGCGTTGGATACCATGGAGCGGAATTTATACATTTCAAAGGGACGTTCGTCTTTGCCAACCCGCGTCTGCTTGAAGAACACGCTGCCCTTCGGGTCTTCTACCTTGATGCAGATAGCCGCGATCAGAAACACCGGGGCCGTCAGCACCAGACCGATGCAGGCAAGCAGAATATCCAAAACCCTTTTGAGAAACAGATATACCGGGCTTGGCCCCGCCGCCGCGTCTTCGTACCTTTTGTAAAAAACGTTCTGCGCAGGCATGGCATAATCCATCTCTTCAGGAAGGTTTGGCTTAGGCATGCTCATTTATCGCATCTCCTCTCAACCGATGATGGTTGTTCGTTGTTCCATCCGCTCCATCCATTCCGCCATTGCATCAAGTACCGGGTAACGCAAATCTTCGCTCTGCATCGCAAATTCCAGCGTCGTCAGAATATAGCCAAGCCGTTCGCCGACATCAAACCGGGTGCCCTCAAAATCATAAGCATAAACGCGTTCGCTCTGGTTCAGCTTCTGAATCGCGTCGGTCAGCTGGATCTCGCCGCCAACGCCTTTTTCCTGGAGGTCAAGATACTTGAAGATCTTTGGTGTAAATACGTAACGGCCCATAATAGCCAGGTTGGAAGGCGCCGTTCCCGGAGCCGGCTTCTCCACGAAATTGCTTACGCGGTACAGACGATCCTGCTGGAAGTCAGGCTCAATGATCCCGTAGCGGTGCGTCAATTCATCCGGCACAGTCTGTACGCCGATCACCGAATTCTGCGTTTCCTCATACTGTTCGATGAGCTGGCGCAGGCAGGGCTTCTGGCCGGTAACGATATCGTCTCCGAGCAGCACGCCAAACGGCTCATCCCCGATAAAGCGGCGGGCGCACCATACAGCATGACCCAGTCCCTTCGGCTCTTTCTGGCGGATATAGTGAATATCCACTTTCGCCGAGCGCTGAACCTCCTTCAGAAGCTCAAGCTTGCCGTCCTCAAGCAGCCGGGATTCCAGTTCAAACGCGTTATCGAAATGGTCTTCGATGGCGCGCTTCCCTTTGCCCGTTACGATAATAATGTCTTCAATTCCGGATTCAATCGCTTCTTCCACAATGTACTGAATGGTCGGCTTGTTAATGATCGGGAGCATCTCTTTCGGCATCGCTTTGGTTGCCGGAAGAAAACGGGTGCCAAGACCAGCTGCCGGGATGATTGCCTTCTTAACCTTTTTCATCGTATACCTCCCAAATGGTTCAATTATTTGACCTGATTCATCGCGATTCCGAGTACATTTACGCCGGCCTGATCCATATATTGTTTCGCCTTGCGGACAGCTTCGCGCTTGGTGCGTCCGTAGCGGACGACCAGCACGGCCCCGTCGGTCAAGGAAGCGAGCACACGGGCATCGGTATAGCTGAGCACACCCGCCGAGTCCAGCAGCACGATGTCAAACTGCTGCTTCAGCTTCGACAGCAGCTGGCCCATCCGTTCATTGCTGAGCAGCTCTGAAGGGTTCAGCGGCTCCGCACCGCCTGTAATGATCGACAATCCTGGCGTGGAGCCGGGGCGAATGACCGCTTCCGCTTCAACCGATCCCATCAGGTAATCGGCAAGGCCGTTGCCGTTCTTCAATCCGTACGCTTTGTGAAGCGCCGGCTTTCTTAAATTTGCATCAATGATGCAGACCCGTTTGCCTTCCTGGGCAAAGGAGACGGCCAGATTGGCCGCAAGCAGTGTCTTGCCTTCCCCTTCGTTCGCCGAGGTCAGCATGATCACCGTTCCTTCACCGCTGCTCCGTAAATGCTGGCGGATAAAGACCCGAAGTGCCCTGACCGATTCAGCGGCTGTAGAAGCCGGGTTGCGTTCCAAAATGAGGCTGTCATTTAATCGCAGCATAGGACGGTTCCTCCACTCTTCCGGTGATTGCCGCAGAAGGCTTGGCGGCCTGCTTTCTCGTGATCATCGGCACGCTTGCAATGACCGGAACGCCAAACCACTCTTCGGCTTCCTTCTCCGTACGCACCGTGCTGTTGATGCTCTCGAGGAACAGGATGACGCCGATGGCTGCCATTAAAGAAACAAAGAAGCTGATCAGCAGATTCATCATGACTCCGCCGTTGGAAGGACCGGGCTTATGCTCGGTGTCCGCTGCGGTCAGCAGCTTGACGTTATCCAGATTCATCAGCGACGGAACAGAGTTCATGAAAGTGGCCGACACTGCGTTCACAATTCCCGCAGCTCTCGTATAACTCTCGTCAGTCACCTTCAGGTTGATGACCTGGCTCTTCTCCGAAACCTTCACTTCCAGCTCCTTCGCCAGCTCGTCCTCGGTAATTCCCAGCTGAGGATAGTTCGCCGCAACATCGCCCATAATTTTCTGGGATTCAATGATTTCCTTGTAGCTTTGGACCAGATTCAAGCTCGTATTGACATCGTTCAGATTATTGCCCTGGGCGGGATGGATGTAGTTGACGATCAACTGTCCTGAAGCGGTGTAAACCGGGGTTACAAACGTCCGGCTTACGTAATAGGTCGTTGCACAGGAGATCAAGACGAACACAAAGATTATCCACAGCCTTTTTTGGATTAACTGGACATAATCCAAAATCGTTTTTTCCATCGGTATCCCCCTTACTGTTGTCAGCCGCTCATTCTTGCCGAATCAGTCTGCCCGAAACGGATCCTTGCAGCTGCTCTTCCTTACCACCTGTTATTGATGTATCTAATTCTAGCAATTGCATGTGAAATTACATGACTCCTTGGATTACTTTGGGGTTAACTTTCGTAGAAAGGAAAATGCTACTTGTGAACATGGAAAAAGTATACTTTTGTGGTATGGAAATCAGGGGTCCAAACACAGGGGTAAATGTAAGCGCTCCCTTAGAGCGGCGCGGGTTTGAGCTGTTTTGAGACCCATATCCGGGCCCTTCGTCCCGAAATAAAAACGGCGCGGATGAAGAGCATCCGCGCCGCATTTGTCCCCCTCGGGAGACAAGTCTGAATCTACTATTTTTTGTCAGAAAACTGTTTCCCGATTTGTCATATATTTGTCGCTTCGTACTTACATAATCCGATGGAATTGGCATACAGGGCCGCCTGAGTCCGATCCGCCACCTGCAGCTTCGCCAAAATCTGACTGACGTGTTTCTTGACCGTATATTCGCTGATGAACAGCTTCTGGGCAATCTCGCGGTTGCTGCAGCCATGACCGAGCGAGATCAGCACCTCTTTCTCCTTGGGTGTCAGCTCGTCTGCCGGACTTAACTCATTATCCTGCAGCCTGCTGGTCACCAGACCGGGGTCATAATATTTCCGGCCTTTATGAACCAGATGAATGGCGTAGAGCAGCTCCTCAGGCAGCGCCTCTTTCATGACATAGCCGTCTACCTGAATTTCCTCCGCCCGCTTGAAGTCCTCCCGGCTGGCCGAGGAGGTCAGCAGGACAAATTTGCTGCGCAGGCCCATTCCCCGGGCCGCGACCACCACATCTAAACCGGATTCTTCCGCCAGCTTCAAATCAAGCAGCACCAGATCCGGGCGTGTATTCTCAATAACGCTTAAAGCTTCACGCTTGTTTGTCGCTTCGCCTGCGAACTGAACATCCGGCTGCATGGATATAACGGCAGCCAGGCCCTTCCTTACAAGCGGATGGTCATCTACAATGACGATTTTCATCGTTAAGCAGCCTCCTAAGCGGTAACTTTATTGGTATTCAAGAACGCCGACAGGGATAGTAACTTCAACTTGGGTACCCGAACCAGGAGAGCTGGAAATATTGATATTTCCGCCAAGCGACTTTGTTAAATACTGCATATTCTGCATGCCCAGGCCCCCTTCGGAATCCTTCGCAGCTTCACACTCCGTGTCAAAGCCGCAGCCGTTGTCGGTTATGGACAGCTTGATCAGCTCCGGGCGCAGCGACAGCTCCGTACGGACCAGCTTGGCTTTGCCGTGCCGGATCCCATTGCCCGTTGCCTCCGAAATGATGCGGAATAAGGCCTTCTGGTAGTGATACGGCAGACCGTAATCGTCGCCGCTGACCCGCAGATCAATTTCTACGTCATTCAGTCTGGAGATCGTGTTGAGATGGGAGCGGACGGTGCCCAGCCAATTCTGACCCCCGCTTTTCTTGGAGCTCAAACTATGGATGGTTTTGCGGAGTTCTTTAGCGACCATGGTGGCGCTGTCCTTGATGAGGTCGATTTGCTCTTCCAGCTGCTCTTCCGGCAGCTGGCGCCAGGTTTGCTTGAGCGAATGGGCGGCATAGACAATGCCGAAGAGACTTTGCGAAACACTGTCATGCATCTCGTCGGCAATGCGGTTCTGTTCGTTGATGATCATCAGCCGGTTCTCCGTAACGGCCAGCTCATGTCGTTCCAGGATGATGGAACTGAGCTCCTGGAGCAAAATCAGCTGCTGCGCAAGCCAGCGGTTGACTTCCGTCTTCTCTGACGATTCAAGCCTTACGCCAATCACGCCTACAAAACGGGTATTCATGCGTACCGGCATCAGCAGAAAATCGCCGAAGGGCTCAATCCCCTGGTAGAACGGTTCGTCCTTCTTCCTCCATTCCTCGAGGTGGCTCTCCATATGCTCGAACAGCATCGTTTCTTCGTCTGCGGTCCAGCCGGTCTGGCGGCTGGCAGGAGCCGTTTCACCGGTCCTGGGCGCAAACCAGAAGAAAGCTCTGGGAAGTTTGGTCAGCTTGACGACGCAATCCGCAATAATCTGCCCAATATTCATAATTTCGTGGTGGCTGGCGGTTTCGACAATATGATAAATCGACTTGATATGGTCCAGTGTCTCATTCGTCCGCTCGTTGGCGCGGTCAAGCTCCCGCAGCAGGCGGCCGATCATTTGCATGGCTACGACTACAACAACCAGCGCAGCAAGCAATCCGGAGTTGTTAAACGCAAAGGAGGGGAAATTTTTAGGCTCTAAATCAAAAAAGATATAAAATAACGCGCCGATGATGCCGATATAACTCACAAGAAGGCTCCAGGCGAACCAGGCACTGAGCAGCTCGGACGCCACCATCAGGGGATTCAGCGCATACCACTTGAACGGGCTGTCCATCCCCCCTGTCGGAAACAGCAGAGACACAATAACCGCCATCTCACAGATAACGGCAAGCTGAAGGGCGACCGGATTGCTGGAATAATGACGGTACATAATTACGACAACCGGAACGGTTAACAGGAGCGCCGCAGGCAGCCCTAACCTGATCCATAACGGAACATCTGACGGATGAAGTAAATATACTAACGAGATGAGACACAAAGAACCGTAGCGCGTAAATCTCCATGTCTTTGATTCAAAAGCAGATTTGGTTTTCATCCCACCACCCTATTCTTTTGATTCAGAAACCGGAGTTCGGCTTATGAAGATCATCAGGTTTATTTTGCATGATACCTAAAAAGGAATTCGATAACAACCCCGATTGTTTTCAGAAACCGCTTTCATTCGATATTTAGAATCAAAATTCCTATTCTTTTTTCATTAGTCAGGCCTACTTCTAAATCCTTTGTCCTAGAACCGCTGCGCGAAGGATGACATACTCCAATCTAGTAATCTTTACCCACTTCATTCATTCTATAACCAGCATATTATTAAAAAAGCCGCTCCATTTTGGTCATACTGGTCATACCCCTGTCAAGTAGACAGATGAAAAAAGCTAAGCTGCTAACGCGCACCGATACTCAATCGGTGCGCGTTGTTTTAATTTGGTTTGAAAGCGGTGGTAGTTGTACTCGTAAATATATTCTTCTACGGCTTGCTGAATTTCCGCCCCTGAATTAAACTGGTTGAGGTACAACTTCTCTGTCTTGAGATGCGAAAAGAAGGATTCGATACATGCGTTATCAAGGCAGGTAGCTTTGCGAGAGTGGCTGCCTTTAACGCCGAATGCCTCTAATCGTGTGTTGTACGCCTGAGACGTATATTGGAAGCCCTGGTCCGAGTGGAGCACGGCCTCAGAAACGTCTCTTTTTCTTGTCCACTGCGTAATCGTATCCAGCACCAGTTGGACATCGTTACGTTCAGACAACTTCCAAGCGACAATCTCGTTGTTGAATAGATCTTGAATAACGGACAAGTAATGGAAATTCGTTCCGTCGGAAATATAAGTAATATCAGTGACCATTTTTTGCTGCGGTGCCGTAGCATGGAATTGTCGTTTTAAGCGATTTGGATACACAACAGAAGGTGTGTAATTGGACTGTTTTCGTTTCCTCCGTATGACCGATTGGATCGATAATTCTTTCATGATCCGCCATACTTTCTTGTGATTCACATTGTAGCCTGCCTCCCATAAGGCGGTCGTCATACGCGGATAGCCGAAGTAGGGGTGCGCAAAATGAATGGCCATCATGTGTTCCTTGATCTCATGATCCTTCTCTTGCCTTGCAGCTCGCTGAGGCTGTGTGGCTCGCCATTTGTAATAGCTGGCCCGTGGTATCCTCGCAATAGCTAACAGGTCTGTAATGCTGTGCAGGAGGCGTAACTCCTCCATGATTTCATAATTCATTCGTTGGGTAGGCGCTTCTCCTTTACTAGATTTGGATACCGCTTTTTTAAGTAATCCACCTGCGCTTTCAGATAATCTCGTTCTTCCTCGACGCTATGGAAGGACGTGCGTGGACGTCCTTTCAGTGGATTTGGCTCACTTTTACGCTCATCGAACGACTCTCCGTTTTGCCATTTCTTCACCCACACCTTCAGTTGAGAACAGTTCCGAATCCCTTCTCGTTCAGCTACCACCTTGTAGCTTGAAGAACCCTCTACATACGCTCTGACCGCCTTTAATTTGAATTCCTCTGTATACGCCTGAAATGTTTGACCTTTTTTAGCCATAAAAAATATCCCCTCCAAGTGGCACTCGAACCTCCATGATAACATGAAGGTTTTTTTGAGTGTCTACTTAAAGGGGATAATACCATTTCTGGACGGCTTTTTTGTTATACCTTATTTATCCAATTTGTTCAACCACGTTTGTTCAACCACGCTGCTCAGGTGCCGCCCGATCCGGCAGAAGCGCACCGCTGCACCATTTTTCGCCATTTTTCCCGCCTTGCGCGGGACAGGCAGAAGCCTGTCGAATTACGCTCCGTCCGCTGATTGTGCCGAAACCGGAGTGTCGAAGCTTCGTATCCACCTGAACCGGTTCACCTTGACCAAAGCGACAAAACTTTTCAAAATCTGATCTGACTTCAAACAAATAAATACGACATAAGGCGACAGGTTCCAGACAAAAGCCGATAACGCCGCCGACGGCAGAACAATCAGCCACATGAAAAAGGTATCATTATATAACACAAACCGGGTGTCCCCGCCGCTTCTCACAATTCCGGTTAATGCAGGCATCTGGTAGGCCGTGCCGATTACCGTTACGGACAAGACGGTCATGAAATGCAGCGCCAGCTCCCGGCTTCCTTCTGAAATGCTGTAGAACTGGAGAAGATAGCCTTTGCCTGCGTACAAGACCAGCGCCGTGCAGATTCCGATACCAAGATAAAGCAGCTGGAGGGTCTTCGCATAGGGCTTCACCCGCTCTATCCGGCCCTGCCCGATCGTCTTGCCGATCAGAACCGCCGTGGCGCTCGCCGAGGCATAAGTAATAACCGTTACAATTTGAAAAATCGTGGTCGCTATGCTGTTCGCCGCAATCGCCTCAGCGCCCATATGACCCAGAATGACCGTCTGCGCCGCCATCGCCACACCCCAGAGCGTGTTGGACATGAGCACCGGGGAGCCTATGGATAAGTACTGCTTGAACAGCTGCCCGTTAATGGTCAGCAGCTCCCGAAAGCGCAGGCTGATTTTGAGATCAAACCGCTTCAGATAGAGCACGACGATAACCGTCTCAATGATGCGGGCGGCCAGGGTTGCGATGGCCGATCCGCGGATGCCCAGCTCGGGGAACCCGAATTTTCCATAAATAAGGATATAGTTCAGGCATACGTTAATCATCAGCGTAGACAGGGAGACGATAAACCCGACCTTAACCGTCTCCACGCTCCGCAGTGCTGCAAGCAGGATATTGGTGACCGCAAAGAATAAATACGAGAAGCAAATGATGCGCAAATAGCGCTCCCCTTCGGCAATAACCGCCTGATCGCCCGTGAATATGGCCAAAGAGGCGTGCGGGAAGAAGAACACAGCACCCAGCAGCACCGCGCTCAGCAGCACCGAAATCCACAGCCCGATTGCGGCAGCCTGCTTGACGGTCCCGATATTTTTAGCCCCCCAAGCCCGGGCCGATAGAATGACAACGCCTTCACAAACGCCCATCACAAGCATCTGCAGCAGAAACTGGATCTGATTCGCCAGTGCAACTCCGGACAGCGAAGCTTCGCTGTACCCGCCGACCATCAAATTATCGGACAGGTTCACGCCAAAGGTGATCAGATTCTGCAGCCCGATAATCAGCGTCAAGGAGAAGAACATCCGGTAAAACGGCTTCTCCCTTACCCATAAACTCAATGTATACCCCTTCTTTGCTGTAAAAATTCCGCGGCTCGCGGCCTGCGCCCCTGCGCCGCCGCCCGTTCCTTCCACTATAGTACATCCTGCGGCAGATTTGCACTCCTTATTATTTGAGAAAAAAAGACAGCCGGACCGGCCCGGGCATACGCCTTGGCCAATCCGGCTGCGGTCTTGCGAAGCTGCGTTCTTGCGAATTGATATAGTTATTTCGCTTTCGCGGTGCCTGATTACACCATCACTTTGCAGATATCGTTGGTGAATTCCACCGGATCCTGGATCGGCAGGCCCTCGATCAGCAGCGCCTGGTTGTACAGCAGGTTCGTGTACAGGCCCAGCTTCTCCTTGTCGCTGCCAAGTGAAGCCTTCAGGGAGCTGAATACCGGGTGGTTCACGTTAATTTCAAGCACCTTCTCCGCTTTGACGTCTTCGCCGTTCGGCATGGACCGGAGCACCTTCTCCATCTCGATCGTCAGCTCGCCTTCGGAGGACAGGCAGACCGGATGGCTCTTCAGGCGTTTGGAAGCTTTAACAGCTTTCACCTTGTCGCCAAGGATGCCGGCCATGGCTTCGAACAAGTCTTTATTTTCGTTCTCTTCCGCTTCAGCGACTTTCGCCGCTTCATCGGACTCGATGCCGAGATCGCCGCTGGAGACATTTTTAAATTCCTTGTCTTTGTATTTAGCGATCGTCTTGATGGCAAACTCGTCGATGTCGTCGGTGAAGTAGAGCATTTCGTAGCCTTTATCGGCGACCAGCTCGGTTTGCGGCAGCTTCTCAATACGCTCAACCGAATCTCCGGTTGCGTAGTAGATATATTTCTGATCCTCCGGCATGCGGGAGACGTATTCTGCGAGCGAAACGAGCTTCTTCTCCTTGGAGGAGTAGAACATCAGCAGATCCTGCAGGTCCTCCTTGTTCGCGCCAAAGTCGCTGTAAGCGCCGAACTTGAGCTGCCGGCCGAACGATTTGTAGAACTTCTCGTAATTGTCGCGCTCGTCCTTCTGCAGGCTGAGCAGGGTGCTCTTGATCTTGTTCTTGATATTCTTTGCAATCAGCTTCAGCTGGCGGTCATGCTGCAGCAGCTCGCGGGAGATGTTGAGCGACAAGTCCTCGGAGTCGACCATCCCTTTGACAAAGCTGAAGTAATCCGGCAGCAGGTCGCCGCATTTTTCCATAATAAGCACGCCGTTCGAATAGAGCTCAAGGCCTTTTTCATATTCTTTCGTATAGTAGTCAAACGGCGTATTCTCCGGAATGAACAGGATCGCGTTGTACACGACCGCGCCGTCCGCACTGATGTGAACGTGCTTCAAGGGCTTGTCGAAGCCGTATCTTTTTTCAAAATAGAAATTCTGATAATCCTCGTCGGTCAGCTCATTCTTGTTGCGGCGCCAGATCGGCACCATGCTGTTGACCGTCTGCTCTTCGGTGTAATCCTCATATTCGTTCTCTTTACCTTCCACCGCTCTTGACCGGGTGACGTCCATCTTGATCGGGTAGCGGATGAAATCGGAGTATTTCTTGATGATCGCTCTCAAGCGGTATTCTTCCAAAAATTCGTCGTACTGCTCGTCTTCCGTATTCTCCTTGATCTTGAGGATGATGTCCGTGCCGACGGTTTCCTTGGAGGCCGTTTCAATCGTATAGCCGTCCGCGCCTTCGGATTCCCACTTGAACGCTTCGTCTCTGCCGAGCGCTCTGGAGATGACGGTTACGTTATCGGCTACCATAAATGCGGAGTAGAAGCCGACCCCGAACTGGCCGATGATGTTGAAGCCGTCCTTGGCTTCGTTCTCGTTCTTGAACGCCAGGGAGCCGCTTTTGGCGATAACGCCCAGGTTGTTCTCCAGCTCCTCGCGGGTCATGCCGATGCCGGTATCGGACAGCTTGAGCGTTCTGCTGTCTTTATCGGCGGAGATCCTAATATAATAATCCTCTTTGTTGAAGGTCAGGTTCTCATCCGTCAGCGCCTTATAGTAGATTTTGTCGATCGCGTCGCTGCTGTTGGAGATCAGTTCGCGGAGAAAGATTTCCTTCTGGGTGTAAATGGAGTGAATCATCATGTCCAGCAGCCGCTTGGACTCGGCTTTGAACTGCATTTTTGCCATGAGTGGTTCTCCTTTCAAGCTTGTTAAGGTAATGGGTGAAAGTAATGGTTCAAGGTCGTCGTTAGCACTCTTTAAGGAAGAGTGCTAATCCTTTTTCTTATATAGCATTATTAGATTTTTCTGTCAACTTTTCTGTTAACTATGGCAGGTATGCAAAACACGGCTCGGCTGATCTCTCCGAATAATCCGCTGCATATGGAGCCAAAAACCGGACTTTATCCGTGTTGCCAGAATATTCAACTCTGCTATGATGGGTACAAACCAACACACCGGGAGGGCAAAACAGTGGCTTCTTTTGGCATAAAGGACAATGATTTTGTTTGGAACGGAGAACCTGTCCGGATTAGGTCCGGGGCGCTTCATTATTTCCGGGTTGTGCCGGAATACTGGCGGGACCGCCTGCTCAAGCTGAAGGCCTGCGGCCTGAATACGGTTGAGACGTATATTCCATGGAACCTGCACGAGCCGGAGGAAGGGCGGTTTATTTTTGAAGGCATGGCTGACGTTGTTTCTTTCCTGACCTTAGCCGGGGAGATCGGTCTTCATGCCATCGTCAGGCCAAGCCCCTATATCTGCGCCGAGTGGGAATTCGGAGGGCTGCCTGCCTGGCTGCTGGCTGATTCCAATATGAGGCTGCGCACCAGCGATCCGGTTTATCTCAGTAAAATAGAAGCCTATTTCGATGTCCTGCTCCCGCTGCTGCGTCCGCTTCAATGCACGAATGGCGGCCCTATTATTGCCATGCAGATCGAAAATGAATACGGCAGCTACGGCAATGACCAGGCGTATTTGCAGGCCGTGAAGCGGGCAATGGAGACGCGGGGGATTGACGTACTGCTGTTCACCTCCGACGGGCCGGAGGATTTCATGCTGCAGGGCGGGACCCTGCCCGGCGTGCTCGCCACGGTGAACTTCGGCTCCCATCCGAAGGAAGCGTTCGCCAAGCTGCGGAAGTATCAGCCGGAAGGCCCGCTGATGGTCATGGAGTTCTGGAACGGCTGGTTCGACCACTGGATGGAGGAGCACCACGTCCGGACTGCCGACGATACGGCGCAGACGATCAAGGATATTTTGGAGAGCGGCGCTTCGTTCAATTTGTATATGTTTCATGGCGGCACCCATTTCGGCTTCTATAATGGAGCCAATCATGTGAAGGCCTACGAGCCGACCGTCGGGAGCTACGATTATAACGCCCTGCTCAGTGAAAGCGGGGTGCCGACGGACAAATATTTTGCGGTGCGGGAAGTGATTGCGCAGTTCGAGGAGCTGCCGCCTCTTTTGCTCCCGGAACCGATTCCTGCGGCCGACTACGGAACGGTGGCTCTGACAGAGACCGCTTCGCTCTTCGGCTCGCTGCAGGGGCTGTCTGTGCCTGTGTCCTGCGCTTCGCCGGAGCCGATGGAGAAGCTCGGCCAGAACTACGGCTTCATCCTCTACTCCACTACAATAGCAGGGCCGCGTTCGGAGATGGACCTGGTGCTGCAGCAGGTCAGTGACCGCGCGCTCGTGTATGCGGACGGCCGGTACCTGGGCACCGTTGAGCGCTGGGCCCCTTCTTCCCTGCCGTTAGCTGTTCCGCCTGAGGGCATTAAGCTCGATATTTTAGTCGAAAATATGGGCCGCATCAACTACGGGCCGCTGCTGCGCGATCCCAAAGGCATTACCGAAGGGGTTCGTCACGGCAACCAGTTTCTGCACGGCTGGACGATCCATCCGCTGCCGCTTGATTCCGCGTCTTTGAGCCAGTTGAAATACGCCCGATTGGAAAATGAGAAGGAGGAAGGGACAGCGGCCCCGCAGGAGGGAGCTGCTTCCTCTTCGAGCAGTAATCCGGCTGGCAGCCGGGATCAGCAGCCGGCCTTCTACCGGGGAACCTTCGAGGTTCAGCAGAAGGCCGATACCTTCCTGCGGCTGGACGGCTGGACCAAAGGCGTCGCTTATATTAACGGGTTCAATCTCGGGCGGTACTGGAACGCCGGCCCGCAGCGCACCCTTTATATTCCCGCCCCGCTGCTGAAGCAGGGCCGCAATGAGCTTGTGATCTTTGAGCTACACGGCTGTGAACGGCCTGAGGTGTCGCTGACGGACCAGCCGGATTTGGGCTGATTGATCTCTACTTTTTTTCGAAAATAATAGGAGGTTTCGGATATGCCTTTATCTATTCGGGCAGCAGCCCGGATCAAGCCGTCTCCGCGCCAGCTGGCCTGGCAGTCGCTGGAGTTCTATGCGTTTATTCATTTTACGGTGAACACCTTCACGGACCGGGAATGGGGACTCGGCGACGAGTCTCCCTCCCTCTTCAATCCCTCCGATCTGGATGCCCGCCAGTGGGCGGAGGCCTGCAAAGCTGCCGGCATGAAAGGCTTGATCCTGACCTGCAAGCATCATGACGGCTTTTGCCTGTGGCCCAGCAGCGTGACGGAGCATTCTGTCAAAAACAGCCCGTGGCGCGGCGGCCAAGGCGACCTCGTCCGTGAGGTGTCGGACGCCTGCCGGGAGGCCGGGCTGAAGTTCGGCATCTACCTCTCCCCCTGGGACCGGCATGAGCCGAGCTACGGAGATTCGGATGCGTACAACGAATACTTCGTCCATCAGCTGACCGAGCTGCTGACCGGCTACGGCGAGCTGTTCAGCGTCTGGTTTGACGGGGCCTGCGGCGAAGGCCCGAACGGCAAACGGCAGGTGTACGACTGGGACCGCTACTACGCGGTCATCCGGGAGCTGCAGCCCGGCGCCGTCATATCGGTCTGCGGGCCGGACGTGCGCTGGTGCGGCAACGAGACCGGACATACTCGCGCTTCGGAATGGAGCGTTGTGCCGACCAGCCTGCAGGACAACGAGAAGATCCAGGCAAAGTCACAGACTGAAGACGACGGGAGCTTCGCTGGCCGCATCAACTCTGACGAAGACGATCTCGGCAGCCGCAGCATCATCGAACAGGCGGAAGTGCTCGTCTGGTATCCGGCTGAGGTGAATACCTCCATCCGGCCCGGCTGGTTCTACCATGCGTCGGAGGACAATCAGGTGAAATCGGCGGAGGAGCTGATGGAGCTGTACGAGCGCACGGTCGGCGGCAACTCCGCCCTCCTGCTCAACCTGCCGCCGGACCGCCGGGGGCGGATTCACGAGCAGGATGTCCGCAGCCTGGCCGGGCTCGGCGCCCGCATCCGCGCGCTGTACAGCCGCAACCTGGCGGCAGGCGCGGCCGCCAAAGCGTCCGCCAGCCTGGATGCGGAGCATGGCCCGCAGCTTGCGGTAAGCGGGCTCGCGGCAGACGGTTCGGGCGCGGACGGCGGCGGCTGGTCTGCGCCCGAAGGTACCGAGCAGGCCGAGCTCGAAGTTGACCTCGGCAGCGCGCAGACCTTCAACCGCATCGTGCTCCAGGAGCCCATCGCGCAGGGGCAGCGGATTGAGGCCTTCCGGATTGAGGTGCTGGAGGACAACTTGCCGGAAGGCGAATTGCCGGAGGATGCCGCAGCCCATTGGAAGACCATTTACGAGGGCACCGTAATCGGCCACAAGCATATCTGCCGTTTCCCTGCCATCACCGCCCGGCACCTCCGCCTCGTGATCGAGCAGTCGCGCTGGTGTCCGGCGCTGCAGAATTTTGCAGTGTACCATTATGACTTTCAGCCTGACGAAATCTGATTTGCCTCAATAATGAAAACAGCGCCAGCCCTGAACCGTAATAGTCCCGGGACCGACGCTGTTTTATCTGCCTGCTATCTTTCAATTACCCTTACGCCAACGTCAAAATAATCGGCCGATCATTTGTAATAATGATCGTGTGCTCGTACTGGGCGGCAAAGCCGCCTCCCGGCAGACATAACGTCCATCCGTCCGGCTGCTGGGCGGCATAATCGGCGCCTGTGGACAAGAATGGCTCGATCGTAATGACCTGACCCGCTTTCAACGTACGTTTATCGTGCTTGTTGTAGAAAGGAAGAATCTCTGACGGAGCTTCATGCAGGGATTTGCCGATGCCGTGGCTGCACAAATTTTTAATTACACTATAGCCGCCTTTGGCAGCTTCCGATTCGATGATTCTGCCGATTTCGTTCAATTTGACCCCATGCTTAAGGGAGGAGATAACCTTCATCATCGTCTGGTGCGTATGCTCACAAAGGCGCAGCAAGGCGGGATGATAGGGCGGGATCAGAAAAGAATGCCCTGCATCCGCATAGTAACCCTCGAGTTCTGCCGAAACATCGATATTTATTAAATCACCAGGCTGGAGGATTCGGTCTCCCGGTATTCCATGGGCTGCTTCATGGTTAACGCTGATACATGTGCTGCCGGGAAAATTGTAAACCGCTTTAGGCGCCGATACAGCACCATGCCTGGTCAACAATCTGCCGCCGATCTCATCAAGCTCCTGTGTGGTCATCCCGGCGCGTGTTTGGCGTTTCATTTCATTTATCGTCATGGCCACGATTTTGCCAATCTTCTTAAGACTCTGGATGTCGTTCTCGGATCCTACAGTCATAACAGCCCCTCCAATTCTCGTCTATTCATATTTTACTCTTAATGAAGGGAGATTCCACAATTCTGCCCGCATTCCCCTTCTGCCTATTTTCCCCAAAAAACATGGAAAGACCCTGCGGCATCTGCCGCAGAGTCTTTTAGAGTGGGAAGCGTTATGAAAGAACGATTACCGTTATGCTATTTTCCACTTACCAGAATCCCTTGCGTTCCAGCCGCTAGGGCCCTTTGCCTAAAAATAACCTCCGAAGCCTTCGGTTATTTTTTCTTATACGGGTGTTCATGGATAATCAACTACCTTTCGGAATACACGGTTAACATGCCTTTCCTACGTGTTAATTGATGTTGACCACTTCCCACTTGTTCATTATTAACCTCTAACGGGGGAGATGAAACAGCCTGATTTCATTCCCAACACACACTAAAGGTGTGCTATATAATCAAATGCCGTCGTACCGTAGACACTTATAAAATGTTTATTTAAGTGGGTCAGATCAACAAATCCGCAGGCCGCGATTGCTGAATAAATATCTTTGCTCTGCACAATCAAACGCTTCGCCCGTAAGATTTTGGCATTCAGAAAGTATGGGTAGGGCGAAATCCCGGTATGCGCCTTGAACAATCGGATAAACTGAAACTTCGATAATTGGAGCTCTTGGCAGATCTCATGTCAATGACATTCTTGCGGAAATGGACCTGAATCCAGAACCGAATAGTTTGCTGGATAAAAATAAAACGGCAGCCTGGACATATAATGTCTTGGACTGCCTTTTTTGTGCTTCCTTTATACGCCCTTTCAGCCCTTTCTCGAGTGAATTAGACAGCTAGGTAAT
This sequence comes from Paenibacillus pinistramenti, assembly GCF_005869875.1. GTDB lineage: Bacteria > Bacillota > Bacilli > Paenibacillales > Paenibacillaceae > Fontibacillus > Fontibacillus pinistramenti. The sequence goes on along the minus strand of NZ_VAWG01000005.1, from coordinate 55,906 downwards.
GTGTTAAAGTCATATTGACATTATAGAGGGAAGTGGATACGATGATCTGGTTGTAAAGTTGAGACATGCTGCTGAGAGGACTAGAGCGGATTATGAAAAAGAGAGCTGCAGATATCGCATTCATCCTTGCAGGGGCCTTCCTGTTCGCGCTTGCCGTTAATCTGTTCGTCATCCCAAACGAGTTTGGCGAGGGCGGTGTAACAGGGGTCACTATTATTTTGTACTATGTGTTCCAGTGGTCGCCTTCGATCGTCAACATCGTCATTAACGGCTTCCTGCTGATTGTCGGCTACAAATTTCTGGACCGCCAAACGACGCTGTACACGGTCATAGCCGTTGCTTTCAATTCCCTGTTTCTGCATTTGACGGCCGATTGGCGCATCCATTCCGATGAACCGACCATTAATGCGATCTTCGCCGGATTGCTTGTGGGGCTGGGCATCGGCCTGATCGTCCGGGTCGGCGGCACCACGGCGGGAACCGTCATTCTGGCCCGCATTGCCAACAAGTATCTGGACTGGAATATCAGCTACGCGCTGTTGTTCTTTGATCTGATCGTAGCTTTCTCCTCCTACTTCATTATCGGCGCGGAGAAGCTGATGCTGACCATCGTGATTTTGTACGTCGGCACAAAGGTCATGGACTTCATTATCGAGGGACTGAATCCGAAGAAAGCCGTGACGATTGTTTCCGAGAAGCAGGACGACATCGCCGAAAGGGTGATCACCCAAATGGACCGCGGCGTTACGGTGCTGTCCGGCCATGGTTACTACACCAAGAATCCGAAGGAAGTCCTGTATATTGTCATCAGCAAACAGGAGGTATCCCCTCTCAAGAAGATTGTAAAAAACGTCGACCCGTCAGCGTTTGTTACCATCCATGAAGTACGCGACGTGTTTGGCGAGGGATTTCTGGATATTTCGAAATAAGTCCGATTCATAAGCACGATTCACGAAAAAAAAGCCCGGGTACGGCGCTGCGCCGCTGTCCCGGGTTTTTGCATGGATTTTCCATAGCCAATCCTGTTTATTCTACGCTTAATCAAACTTGATCGTCCAGAAGCGTTCCGTGCCGAAGCGGCTTTCCAGATCCTTCTGGCTGGCTTTCTTCAGCTCCGGCACCCAGAACTGCGATTTGTGAGACTGAATGGACGCCGCCTTCTGCTTCACAAAATCTTTGACATCCACGCGGACGTCAGGCGGTCCCAGGATCTCTTCACAGCCTCTGGAGAAGGCCATCGCACGGACCACCGGTCTCCGCTCCGCCGGCAGGTTCTCCACACAGCGGACAACAGCAGCGCCTGTCGCATCATGATCAGGGTGAACCGCATAACCCGGGTAGAACGTATATATGACAGTGGGGTTCAGCTCTTCGATCAAGGCAGAAATTGCGCCGTCCAGCAGCTCCCGATCTTCAAATTCAATCGTCTTATCGTGGAAGCCGAGCATCCGCAGATCTTGAATCCCGATGGCCCGGCAGGACTGCGCCAGCTCTTCCTTGCGGATCTCCGGCAGCGTGATGCGGTTTGCAAACAGCGGGCTGCCCATGTTGCGGGCCATTTGACCCAGCGTCAGGCAGGCGTAGGTCACCTGGGAGCCATTTTTCAAATATTTAGCCAAACTTCCGGATACACTGAAGCTCTCATCGTCCGGGTGAGGCAGTACGACCAGCACACGCTGATTATCAAAACGTTCCATATCCGTGATCATCTCCCCATCTCCATTCCTATCGCATTTCTACATCTCGTATTTCTGCATCATTCAAAAGGGTACGGGCTGAGCTGCAGCGCAACCACCAGCTTGCCGTCCTTGTCATGTCCCGCCATAATCAGCCGGTCATTCTCTGTCTCCTCGTAATGGGTCAAGCCCTCGGAATAAATCCAGCCGTGCTCCATCTTGAGCCCGACCCGGTAATAAGGGCTGACACCGGAAATGCCGCCATGGGCATAGCGGATGACCGCATTTTTAATAAAATTCGCGGCAGGATGACGGGACGCATCGTTGTGTGCGGCATAAGCCCCGTTGGTCAATTCAAGATGTATATATAAGTCTTGGTCTTTCATCTGATCGATTCTCTGCTGAATGTATTCCAGATCAATCGGCAGCATAGGATATCCCTCCATCTATAGCCATCTATGTCCAGCCATTCGTGCACATCAGGCTTGTTCGCGGCTAAATCTCTAACAACCTAATCATTTTATCATATTAAGCGCGGGATTTCCTTCCGCAGGCCGCCGGACCGCCGGAAAACAAACAGACATGCCCAAAGGCATGCCTGTCTCTTAAGCATTTTGTCCTGTAACAGCCGCTCTTAAATGGAGATGTCGAGGCTTTTTCCCAAATTCGGGTCCGCGCTCTTCTCCATCATTTTCACCAAATCCTGGCCCTGGGCCTCCGCCTGGCCTTTCGCCAAAGACAGCACCTGAACACTGACAGCCTGGGACAGCCGGCTCTGGCTCAAAGACATGGACACTGCTGCAATATCCATCCCGCACCTCCTTCCCTATGTCCTTGTTATCGGACGGAAAGGCGGTTTAGTTGACCTTTGGATCAAAAAGCTTATAGAAATGCCCGTTCTCTTCTGCGGCCGGAGCCGAGGTTCTGAACTCGGACGGGGAAACATTTTTATAACGCTTAAAGGTACGGCTGAAATAAGACAAGTCCTGATACCCGGTTGCCAGAGCGATTTCCGAAACCGTCATTCCGGTACTCCGGAGCAGCTCCTCCGACTTGAAGATCCGCAGCTGGTTGACGTATTCGGTGACGGTCCGTCCGGTCAGCTCGCTGAACAGCCTGCTGAAGTGAAACCGGCTGAGTCCCGCCAGCCTGGCCAGCTCTGCGGCGCTGATCTCTCCCAAGTAGTTGGCTTCAATATAGGCAAAAATCGGATCAAAGCGCTCCAGATTCCGCCTCCGGGTATTCTCGCCGGAGCTGGTCTTCGGCGCTGCCACCGCATAATTCCGCACCAGCAGGGCCAGCAGCTTAAAGATCGCCGCCTTGACCGACAGTTCGTAGCCGAGCTTCATCTCTGCAAATTCCTGAACAATGTCCTCTAGTACGGCCCTCACTGCCCCGTCTTCACGGATCAGATGGCTGAACAGCAGGCGGTTCTGCGCGACGGGAGCGATAAACTTGATCTCCAGCGCATCAGGCGACGGGCTCTTCAGCAGCGACAGATCGGCAATCAGCGCATAATACTCCACCCGCTCCGAAAGTGCTCTTCCCTGGTGCAGATCGTTGCTGTTGAGCATCAGGACATCTCCCGGACGCACCTGGACAGGAACCGAATTGCATTCGATAACCGCCTCTCCCTTTGTAAAATAAAGCACCTCCAGATGTTCATGCCAATGCGGCGGGAACATCTCCCCTCCAGCTCCGCTGTGATGACAGGTATGCAGCTTCACCTGAAAATAAGGGTCCGGCATATCCATCGGTTCACGCAGCGATATCGGCTTGTTCATGTCGAATTTCTCCTTCCCGGACCGCACATTTGTTCAAACAATCAGCAAGCCTCTGCATGGCTTTAAGCCGCTTCATGCTTCACAATACAGGTAAATCTTCTCAAATTGAAGGGAGCAGTTCAAGATGTCTATCGTTAAAATCGGCGTCATCGGCACCGGCTCGATATCGGACTTCCATCTCAAAGCCTATGCCGCTCACCCCGAGGCCGAGGTTTACGCCGTATCCGACCTGAATGAAGCCCGGGCGCAGGCTGCTGCCGGCGCTCATGGCGCAGCCAAGGCGTATACCGATTACCGGGACCTGCTCGCTGATCCGGAAATTGATGCCGTCAGCATCTGCACCTGGAACAACACGCATGCCGAGATCTGCATCGCTGCGCTCCAGGCAGGCAAGCATGTGCTGATTGAGAAGCCGCTCTGCCGGACTGTCCAGGAAGCGCTGCAGATTCAGGAAGCGGTTAAGGCTTCCGGCAGGCTGCTGCAGGTCGGCTTCGTCCGCCGCTATGACTCCAACGCCCAGCTGCTGCGCAGCTTCGCCGATCAGGGCGAATTCGGCGACATTTACTACGCCAAAGCCTCCTACATACGGCGGCTCGGCAACCCCGGCGGCTGGTTCAGCGACAAAAGCCGCTCCGGTGGAGGGCCGCTGATCGACATCGGCGTCCACGTCATTGATTTGTGCTGGTATCTGATGGGAAGGCCAAAGGCTGTATCCGTCAGCGGCAACACCTACAGCAGGCTCGGCAACCGGGCCCATATCCAAAATCTCTCCAGCTACAAGGCGGCCGATTACGACGCCCGGTATAACGATGTGGAGGATATGGCCAACGCCCTGATCCGCTTTGAGAACGGCGCCTCGCTGATGGTCGATGTCAGCTTCACGCTGCATGCCAAAGGGGATGAAGGGATCATCAAGCTGTACGGCGACAAAGGCGGCTTCGAGGTCGATCCCGAGGTGTGCATCGTCACGGAGAAGCACGATACCATCCTGAACATCCAGCCACAGACCGACGACTCCGGGTTCCAGTTTGAACAGGCTTTTGCCAATGAAATCGCCCACTTTATTGAATGCGTGCAGCAGAACAAGCAGCCGCTCAGCCCGGTTGAAGACGGGGTCGAGATCATGAAAATTTTAAACGCCGTATATGAGTCCGCCGCAGCGGGAAAGGAGATTTATTTATGAAGCTTGGAATAAGCACTTATAGTTTATTTGGCGCCCTGGAAGCGGGCGAAATGACCGTCCTGGACGTGATTGATTATATCGCCGAAATCGGGGGCGAGCATGTTGAAATTGTACCGCTGGGTTATGACCTGACGGATAACCCCGAGCTGATTGCATCCATCCGCAGCCGCGCGGAGCAGAACGGGCTCGAGCTATCCAACTATGCGATTGATGCTGACTTTCTGCTGGAGGATGAAGAAGCCCTGCACAGCGAGATTGAGCGGGTCAAACGGCAGGTCGACATCGCCGCTGGACTGGGCGTCAAATTGATGCGCCACGACGTCGCCTCCTCCCCGGACGTCTCCATCGGCCACTTTAACGCCGTGGTCAGCCGGCTGGCGGACGCCTGCCGGGAAATCGCCCGGTATGCGGCGCAGTACGGCATTACAACGAGCGTGGAAAATCACCGCTATTTCATTCAGCAGAGCGACCGCGTGCAGACGCTCGTTCAGGCCGTGAACGAGCCCAATTTCCGGACCACGCTGGATATGGGCAACTTCGTCTGTGCGGATGAAGACCCGCTTGCCGCAGTGCGGAACAATCTGCCTTATGCCTCCATCGTTCACGCCAAGGACTTCTATATCCGCCCGGCGGCTGAAGATCCCGGCGAAGGCTGGTTCAGATCCACAGCCGGCAAATACCTGCGCGGCTCGATCTTCGGCCAGGGAGATTTAAACAGCCGCGAAGCGCTGCGGCTGATCAAGCAGTCCGGCTATGACGGGTATATCTCCCTTGAATTCGAAGGGATGGAGCCCTGCCGGGATGGAGCCCGGATCGGCCTGCAGAATCTCCGGCGGTTGCTGGAGGAAGTGTAACAGAGGCTTAGCAAAGGCTAGCAGAATTTTAGTAGAGATTTGATAGAGAATTAAAGCAGGAAACGAACATAGGCGGCCTCTGGTATCGGAGCCGCCTTTGCCTGTTCTGCCATACTTTTTTACACCGCTGCCCTTCGCTCCCTAATAACCCCGGTACCGTTTGATAAACTCCACAGCCTTCCGGATATCCGCCTCCGGCTGCTCGCCGGCTTCCCGCTCGACGGTCAGATAGCCGGTGTACCCGATCTCCTGCAGCGCACCGAAATAGGCGTCAAAATCAACGCTCCCCTCGCCGAGCGGAACCTCCTTAAAGCCGGGCTCCATTCCCAGAGCTTCATGGTCAAGCGCCCCGTACACATCGTAAGGGTTAACCTCGCGCAGGCGCACGCCGTCCTTCACATGAGTGTGCACAATGTAATCCTTCAGCGTACGAACCCCCTGCACCGGATCATCCCCGGTCACCATCACCATATTGGCCGGATCAAAATTAACCGCAATCCCTTTGGTGCCCAGCGAATCCAGAAAAGCTTTCAGCCTTACCGCTGTCTCCGGCCCGGTCTCTATCGCAAAATAGCCGCCAAGCAAATGCGCATAGACCGCAAGCTCGCTGCAGGCCTCCTGCATGACCTTGTAATCCGGGTCACTCTCATCCTCGGGCACGATGCCGATATGCGTAGTGACAACCCGGCAGCCCAAATCGAGCGCGAGGTCAAGCGCCCGCTTCGATTTTTCAATTCTCCAGCCGTTCTGGTCCGGATCCTTGAACCCGTTGCCGCCGAAATCCGCGCACAACGCCGAAATTTCCAGTCCCAGCCCCCGCAGGCTGCGGCTGAGCTCCGCCCGCTTCTGCGCCGTCATACGGGCCGGGTCCATCTCGCCCTGCGTTGCCCAGATCTGCACGCCGTCAGCACCGGCCTCCTTGGCTTTGAGCAGCCCCTCCTGCAGCCCCAAGCCGAAGCTGTCCACAATCACTCCAATCTTATTTCGAAACCTCATGGCGCTCCCCTCTCCCCGATTCCTATTTTTCCAGCCTGAGAATCAACCGCCTATTCAGCCTATTTTTACGTCCAAAATGATACGGTATGCCTGTTGGTTGAAAATTCCGGTATTGAAGTTGTCCCGTTGAAAAATTTCCGGCATGCCAAAAAATCCCCGGCGAAGCTCGCGCTTCACTCGGGGATTACTATTTTCGTTATGCGCCTGGGATGAGAGGCGGGCGTTCGGCCATTCCGGCGCATGCTGGCCGTTCGGCGGTTGCGGCCTCCGGGGTAAGCCATCGCCATCGCACCTCTTCCAGCGCCATCAGCCGCTTAAACGCCTGCGGCTGTTCCGCTGGCGGCTGCTGCCGCTCTGCGCTCCGCCGTGTAGCGGTTCTCCGGCACCGGCAGCCCCAGATTGCCGCGCAGCGTATCGCTTTCATATTCCGTGCGGAACAGCCCGCGCTCCTGCAGAATCGGCACCACCTGGTCTACGAAATCCTCAAGCCCGGTTGGAACCGCGGAAGCGATCATAAATCCGTCCGCGGCGCCGTTCTCGAACCATTCCTGAATGCGGTCCGCCACCTGCTCCGGCGTACCGATGAAGCTGCTGCGCGGCGTCGCCGACTGCAGGGCTGCCTGACGGAGCGTCAAGCCGCGCTCTTTGGCGTCTTGTTTAATCTTATCCGTGCCGCTTTGGAAGCTGTTCCGGCCCAGATCGCCCAGTTCAGGGAACGGTTCGTCAAGCGGATACTGCGAGAAGTCATGGTGCTCGAAGAAGCGGCCCAAATAATCGAGGGCATTCTCGATGGTGACAAGCGACGCGACCTCCTGGTATTTGCGTTCCGCCTCTTCCGGGGTGGCGCCGATAATCGGCGCAATGCCCGGGAAGATCAGCACCTCATCCGGATTGCGTCCGGCTGCCGCTGCCCGCTGCTTCACGTCGCTGTAGAAAGCCGCCGCATCCGCCAGCGTCTCGTGGCCGGTAAAGACGGCGTCCGCCTCTTTGGCCGCATAACTTTTGCCGACCTCGGATGCCCCTGCCTGAAAAATCACCGGCTGCCCCTGCTTGGAACGGGCGATGTTCAGCGGTCCCTTGACCGAGAAGAACTCGCCTTCGTGGTTCAGCGTGTGCAGCTTTGACGGATCGAAGAACTGCCCGGTTTCCTTGTTCCGCACAAACGCGTCATCCTCCCAGGAATCCCACAATCCGCGGGTGACCTGCAGATATTCCGTGGCAATCCGGTACCGCTTGTCGTGGTCAGGATGCTCTCTCTTTCCATAGTTGAGCGCAGAGCCCTCCAGCGGAGAAGTCACCACGTTCCAGCCTGCGCGCCCTCCGCTGATCCTATCAATGGAAGCAAACTGGCGGGCTGCGGTAAACGGCTCGCTGTAGGACGTCGACAGCGTGCCGACAAGACCGATATGACTGCTAACCGCTGCAAGCGCACTGAGGATTGTAATCGGCTCAAACCGGTTCAGGAAGTGCGGGATGGATTTGTCCGTGATATACAAACCGTCTGCAATAAAGATCAAATCCAGCTTCCCGGCTTCCGCCTTCTGCACCCACTGCTTATACAATTCAAAATTCACGCTTGCGTCCGGCTTCGCGTCCGGGTGGCGCCACATCGACGTACCTCCCCCTACTCCGTGCAGCAGTGCTCCCAGCTTTAATTGTTTTGGTTTGGCCATGATTATAATCCTCCTTTAATTGATTGGGGCAGAATGCTCTGCGGAAAAGACTCTGCAAATAGCGCCGGTTCGCACCCCCCGCCTATACGGCAGCCGCGGCCAAAGCCTGCTTCATACGACCGATCTGGCCCAGGTGATTCTGGACATGCGCGGCAAAGAGCCGCACAATCTCCGTTATGCTCACTTCCTCGCCTTTGGCGTTGATGCCCTTCTTCTCCCAGTCCTGCGGCGTTAAACGCTGCAGCAGACGGGCGTTATACCGAAGCAGGGCGCCATATGCCTCGAACACGTCCTCCGTTTCGCCCTCATTGGCATGCTGGCCGGTAATCCAGCTGTCCTGGCTGAAGACCGGCAGCGTCTTGCCGGTGCCTGCCAGAATGTCGCGGATGCGGAACGATACGACGATGAGGTGGTCGGCCAAGTGAGTCAGCACTTCCTTGACGCTCCAAACCTCCGGCGACTGCTTCCACGCCAGCTGCTGCGGGCTTAAGCCTTCCACCGCTTCCTTCAGCTGGTTATAAGCCTCTGATAAAGCCTGAATCCGAGCTTCGCTCATTGCAATTCCTCCCGGTTATAAAAATAAAGCTTTGACCGCAGAGCGGTGAAAGCGGGATAACGCAAAAGGGCTGAGATTAAAGTAAGGATGAGATCACAGAAGGACTGAGATCATAGAAGGACTGAGTTCACAGGAGGACTGCCTGCCCGCTCCGGAGTCACAGCCCTTCTCCGCCTTTCGCAAGCTGCTCAAGAGCAAGCTCCGCAAGCCGCGAGAAGAAGGCAATGCTCACAGGCAGCGCCGCTTCGTCCAGATTGAAGCCGGGATGATGCCATTCCTCGGTTCCGTTTGTGCCCATAAACACGAACAAGCCCGGCACATGCCGCTGGTAGACGGCAAAATCCTCGCCTGCCGGCGAAGGCACCGGCACGATGGCCGTGTAACCCGCTTCCCGGGCGGCCTGTGTGCCGAGCGCCGCAAGCGCGGCGTCATTGTGCACCGGCGGCGGCCCCTCGATGAAGCGGAGCTCCGCCTCCGTGCCGAAGCTGGCCGCCGTGCCTTCCACCACCTGGCGGAAGCGGTCCAGCACGCGCCGGCGGACGCCTTCCTCAAAGGTGCGGATAGTGCCCTCCAGCACCGCAAGCTCCGGAACGACATTCCAGATCGTTCCGCTGTTGAACTTCGTGACGCTGACCACTGCACTCTGCAGCGAGCCGACATTCCGGCTCACGATGGACTGCAGCGCCGTCACGATATGCGAAGCGGCCACGATCGGGTCGAGGCCCGCTTCGGGTACGGCGGCGTGCGTGCCCTTGCCGCGCACCTGCACCACAAAGCCGTCGGCGGCCGCCATCAGCGGGCCCTCCTTGATCCCGATCGTGCCGACCGGCAGATCGGGCTTGTTGTGCATCCCGAAGATGGCCGCTACTCCCTCCAGCGCTCCGCTGCCGACCACCTGCTGCGCACCTTTCGCTTTCTCCTCGGCCGGCTGGAAGATCAGCCGGACCGTGCCCGAAAGCTCCTGCTCGCGCAGCTTCAGGGCGTGCGCGGTCCCGATCAGCGCCGCAGTGTGAAAATCATGTCCGCAGGCGTGCATGCTGCCCGGGATCGCGGAAGCATAGGGCAATCCCGTGTCCTCCGTAACGGGGAGGGCGTCAATGTCGGCCCGGATCGCAATGACCGGACCGGGCCGCAGTCCGCCCACCTCCGCAACGAGCCCGGTGCGGAGCTTGAAGGCATCCGCGATCCGGATGCCCAGCTCCTCCAGCCGCGCCCGGATATAAGCGGTCGTCTCCACCTCTTCGCCGGACAGCTCCGGGTACTGGTGCAGATGCCTGCGGATCTTCACCCACTGCCCGAAGCCGGGCTCAGCGGCGGTTTCGGTATGTAAAGGCTGGTCAGCCATAATCATCCACCTCCTTGTACGGATCAGCAGCTGTTCTGTCTATCTGTACTATCCTCTTCGCTCCAGCTTCAAGCCTCGGCCGGCACCCCGGCCAATGCCTCGTTCAGCAGTTCAAAGGACCGGAGCCGTTTGGCGAACGGCTGGATGTTGGTCGTGAAGACAAATTCCTCTACGCCGCAAGCTTCCTGCAGCTCAAGCAGCTTCCGCCGCACCGTCTCTTTGGTGCCCTTCACCACGGAAGGCTCCAGCTCCTCAATCGTATATGGCTCGCCGGACTGCCGGGCAAATTCCTCCGCCTGCTCGATCGTGCCGACGGTCAGCGTCTTCCCGCTGGACAAATGAATTTTGACCAGCTTGTAGCTGCCGGCCAGCTCCGCCGCTTCCTCCTCCGTGTCCGCGACGACAACCGAAAGGGCCACAATGATTTCGGGCTTCAGGCCGGGCTGAGCTTTCTCCCTGGCATACCTGGCAAAAGCATCCCGGTAAGCCTGAACCGCTTCGGCCGCCTGGGCTTCATCCCCGTTGATGAACAGGGAGAACACATATGGCAGTCCGAGCTCGGCGGCGATAGCGGCGCTGCCGGTGCTTGCGCCGAGAACATACAGCTGCGGCGCGGTGAGCGGCAGCGGTGTCGCCCGCAGACCGGCAAGCGGATGATCTTCGGCCAGCCCGCCGCCAAGATGCTGGGCGACCTCGGCGATCTTCTCCGTAAGGGTCTCGTTATCCCCGCCGCCTCTTTGCAGCGCCTGCGTGCTGCGCGGAAGGCCGCCGGGCGCCCGGCCGATGCCGAGATCTACGCGCCCCGGTGCGAGGGTGGCCAGCACGTTGAAATTTTCCGCGACCTTGTACGGGCTGTAATGCTGAAGCATGACTCCTCCCGAGCCGATCCGGATCGTGCTGGTCTTGGCCAGCAGATGCGAAATCAGCACCTCCGGCGATGAGCCGGCTACCTGGCTGGAGTCGTGATGCTCGGAGACCCAGAAGCGCCCGAACCCCAGCTCTTCCGCTTTCTGCGCCAGCTCAACCGTGTGAGCCAAAGCTGCCTCGCAGGTTTCACCGGGATAGACCGGACTTTGATCCAGTACGCTGATCTTGATTGCCATATACATTCCCCCTGTTCAGGCTAAAGTTAAGATCATTTAAATGCTGTAGTTCGGCTCAGGCGTAATCCGCTTCAGGAACTGCCGGGTCCGCTCTTCCTTCGGACGGCTCAGCACCTCGGCCGGGCTGCCTTCCTCGACTATGACCCCGCCGTCCATAAAAACAATATGATTCGCCACATCCCTGGCAAAGCCGATCTCATGCGTAACGACAATCATGGTGATGCCTTCTGCCGCAATCCTGCGGATCACCTCCAGCACCTCGCCCACCAGCTCGGGGTCCAGGGCCGAGGTCGGCTCATCAAAGAGGATGACTTCCGGCTCCAAGGCCAGTGCACGGGCTATGCCGACACGCTGCTGCTGCCCGCCGGACAGCTGGCTCGGGTACGCGTCCAGCCTGGAGCCGAGGCCCACCTTCTCCAGCAGCTCCGCGCTGCGCCGGTAAGCCTCTTCTTTGGACAGCTTCTTGACGACAAGCAGCCCTTCCATAACGTTCTCCACCGCCGTTTTGTGGCGGAACAGATTATACTGCTGGAACACCATGGCCGATTTCTGGCGCAGCGCGTGGATCTCTTTTTTGCCGGCATGCCTGCAGTTCAAATGATAATCCCCGATCAGGATTTCGCCGTCGCCCGGCTTCTCCAGGTAATTCACGCAGCGCAGCAGCGTCGTTTTGCCGGAGCCGCTCGGGCCCAGAATGACGACAACCTCCCCTTTTTGCACGGTCAGATCAATCCCCTTCAGCACCTGCTGCCTGCCGAAGGATTTGTGAATGTTCTTCAGCTTGATCATACGATACCACCCCGGTTGTACAGATTCATGCGTTTCTCAATAACGGCGGTCAGCCGCTCGATAAGGAGCGTAAGCCCCCAGAAGATCAGGGCAGCAGCGATATAGGCCTCGAAAAATTTCCAGTTGGTCGAAGCAACGATCTGCGCCTTCGCATTGATGTCGACCACCGAAACCGTGAAGGCCAGCGTGGAGCCGTGCAGCATCCCGATCACCGAGTTGGACAGGTTGGGAATGCTGACCGACAAAGCCTGTGGAAAAATAATCCGGCGCAGCGCCTGCGGCGTGGTCATGCCGACGGAATAAGCCGCCTCCAGCTGTCCGCGGTCAACGGCGAGCAGTCCCGAGCGGATCACTTCCGACATGTACGCTCCGGCGGTAATAGAGAATGAAATAAAGGCAAACCCGATCATCGGAATGGAAGCCGATTTGAAGCCCCAGCCAAATTGGGCCGATAAAGCATCCAGCAGAACCGGCAGCCCGAAATAAATCAGCAGCAGATGCGTCAGCATCGGGGTGCCGCGGATAAAGGTAACGTAAGCGGAAGCCGCCTGCCCCAGAACAGGCACCTTGTAGATCCGGGCCAGAGCCGCCAGCAGTCCGATGACGAATCCGGCCAAAACGGAAACCAGTGTAATAACGAGGGTCGTCGGGATCGCCGGCAGGATCTGCAGGAACGCCGTCCAGATAAAAGTAAGGTCGATTTTCACAGCTCAGCGCCTCCTTTGCCTGCATTAGCATCTGCAATCAGCTGACGGTAAGAGCGGGCTCTCGGAAGCCTGAACCAAAGCCGGAACCGCCCGCCGCCTGTGCTCACCGGCTGTTCGTGTCGGAGCAGCCTGCGTTCCGCCAGCTTCAGCAGACGTTCGAGCACCAGACTGATGACCAGGTAGATCAAAGCCAGCGAGATATAAGCTTCCACAAAATGCTGGGTCAGCGCGCCGAGCGTCTGCGCCTTGCCCGTAAGCTCCATGACGCCCAGCGTGAACGCGAGCGAGGTATCCTTGAGCAGGGCCAGCACGACATTCGAGAAGACCGGCACAGCTACCGCCAGCGCCTGCGGCCAGACGATGCGCGAGAATGCCTGATAACCTGTCATGCCTACCGCGTAAGCGGCTTCGATCTGCCCGCGGTTAACGGCCGTTACCGAGGCCCGGATCGTCTCGGACAGAAAGGCTCCGGTGTTAAGCCCGTAGGTGATGATAACGAAGAACAGCACCGGCGCTTTGGAAATATCAATGCCGGCAAGCTTCAGAATCTCCGGCAAGCCGTAATAGAACAGGAACAGCTGAATCAGAATCGGGGTGCCCCGGAAGAAAGAAACGTAAACCTGGGAGAATCTTTTTAAGACGGGTACGTTGTACATACGTGGAAGCGCAACAAGGAAACCGGCGAAGATCCCCGCGGCCAGCGAACCGGCGACAATCAGCAGCGTAAGGCCAAGCGTATCAAGCAGCTTGGGGAAGAAGCGGAAGATAAAGGAAAGGTCAAACGGCGCTCCCATAGAGGTTCCCTCCGTTTCTGCAGAATAACGATTAATGGATTGGGCCCGGCGCGGGCCGGTGTGGTCTTGGTGCGGTCTTGGAGTGGACTCGGTTTAGAATCTGAAGATCCGGCAGCTTACTTGCCTGAAGCGGAATCCGAGGTAAAATCTTCGCCCAGCCATTCCTTGCTCAGCTTGCCCAGCGTTCCGTCGGCCTTCAGTTCCTTAATCGCCCCGTCGATGTCATCGGCCAGCTTCTGTTCAGCCGGATCGTCCTTGCGGAACACAAACAGGATGTCGGCTTCGGACAGATCATCTCCGGTCGTCTTGAGCTTGTTCTGCGGATCAATCAGAGAGCGGGTAAAATCAGCCCCCAGCGTAGCCTCAACCCGGCCGCTCGTAATCTGGCTCACCGTATCATTGGCCGCCCCGCTCTGGTACACGATATTGATCGCATTATTATGCGTCTTGTTGTAATTCTCCAGAATCTGCGCTTCCGCGCTGGTCGCGCTGGTCAGCACCTTCTTGCCCTGCAGGTCATCCAGCGACTGGATGCTGTTGTTGTCCTTCGCCACAATAATTTTGTTTCTCCAGTGGGCGTAAGGCTCTTTGTTAAACAAGTATTTCTCCTCCCGCTCCGGATTCTTCTCCATCTCATGAGCGACAAAATCAATCTTCTTCGTCTCCAGGCTCAGCAGCAGGTTGGAGAATTCCTGGGTCTGGAACTCAAATTCGTATTGGGGAAGGCGGTTGTCGATTTCCTTCACCAGCTCCACATCAAAGCCGGTCAATTTGCCGTTCTCGTCAAGGAAGCACACCTGCGGGAACCCGGTTCCTGTGCCGACGATAATTTTGGTCACGGTCTGGTTATCGTTTGCCGCGGCGGCTTTGACGCTGCCTGCAGCACTGTTCTTGTCATTCCCGCACCCGGCGATCACCCCGGCCGTCAACAAAATTCCGAATAAGGCAGCGCTCGTTCTTCTCATCATTTGAATCCCCCTCTGAATCAAATTATTGTTTAATCGAAAATGATTCTTTACTCCATAAAACCCATCTGATTAGTAAGAATTAAGTTGATACTAACTTTACCTTGATTTCAGTCAGGCGTCTAATAGAGTTTTTCTATTTAACTATGCAAAAATCAAATCGGAGCCAGGTTCAGCTCCTCCCCTAATTCCAGCAGGGTTTGAATGACCGGCAGATGCTCGCCGTTCAGGGAGATCAGGCTGGTCTGCAGCGCGATGCCGGCCGTTTCCGCAATATCTACAGGAATCAGCTCGCCGCTCTCCACCTCCTGCCTGACGCTTACCCCGGGCAGAAAGGCGATGCCGGCCTCGCTGAGGACCAGCTTCTTGGCCGTCTCGGAGTTATCCACCTGGTACAAAATGTCCGGCGGCTGCTTCAAGCTTTCAAACGCACGCTGAATGCTCATCCAGTCGAGGGAGCCGCATTCAAAGAAGATCAGCTTCTCCTGGCTGATGTCCTGAATGGAGGCCGATTTGGCCGAGGCTAAGGGATGATTTTTATATACATACAATCGGATGGGATCTTTCAGGAAGGAATAGGATTGGAAGCTAGGATTCACGATTTTGCGCACGAAGGCGAGATCGAGCTCCCTGGCAGCAAGCTTGGCGGCAAGCACGTCGGTCGGGGCCGTGACAAGCTTGAATTTGGTCTCGGGAAATTTGCGGTGCAGGCCGCTGAGCAGGGCAGGCATTAAATAATTGGACACGGAAGCGGTGCTGCCAATCCGCAGCTCGCCCGGAAGCGACTTGTCGGAGCGGAGATGATGCTTGCCCTTCTGATAAGTCTGAAGAATCTGCTGGGCGTAGGGAAGAAACTGCCTCCCCTCCTCTGTTAATTGAATCTGCTTGCCCAGCCGGTCAAACAGCCTGCAGTCCAGCTCGCGCTCCAGCGACTGAATCCTTGCCGTTACCGTTGGCTGAGAAATAAACAGAATGTCTGCCGCCTTGTTAAAGCTGCCGTAGTGATGGATATAGATAAAGGCCTCGATATGGTCTATGTTCATTCTAACCCTCCCTATTCCCTAATAATCAATAAAAATAGTCGGATTTAAGATAAGACTGACTGGCTTAAATTACCTTAATGTTAGGCAGTTCTCTATTTAATGTCAATGGAGAGCAGAAAAAAAAACACCTCCTAAAGTCCGCGCCCGTACTCAGGCCAATATCCGCTTTAAGAGATGCGCTTCAGAATGTTCCGGCCATGGCAGCCGCAGCAAGAAGTTAATAGCGCTCCAAGGCGCTGCCTGCCGGAAGCTCAATTTCAATGGTTGTTCCTTCGTCGACCCTGCTTGTGATGCCCAGCTTCCCTTTGTGCTGCTCGATAATATTTCTGCTGGTCATAAACCCGAGGCCTGTACCGCTGTCTTTGGTGGTGAAAAAGGGTTCGCCGATCTTCTCCAGCAGCTCCGGCGGAATTCCGGTCCCGGTGTCTGTGAATAAAATCCGCAAGCCACGGGAATGGACGGAATCGGGAGGATGCAGGCTGATCGTCAGCGTCCCGCCGTCAGGCATGGCTTCAATAGCATTTTTAATAAAATTGATAAACACCTGCTTGATCTGGTTCTCATCACAGAGCACCTCAGGCGATTCCGTAACCGTAAAGTCCTGCAGGCAGATTTCGATGCTGTTCATATTGGCTTCGCCGCCAAGCAGAGATACCACTTGATCGAGGAGGAGCCGGATATTTTTAGATTCAAATTTCGATAATTGAGGCTTGGCGAGTGCCAGCATTTCATTCAGAATCAGCTCAATCCTGTCGATCTCCGTATTGACGATTTCGAAATATTGCTGCTTGCGCTCCGAATTCTGCAGCAGCTTCAGGAAGCCCTTGATCGAAGTGATCGGGTTCCGGATTTCATGCGCGACGGCGGCCGCCAGCTGGCCGGTCAGGGACAGCTTCTCTGACTCCATCATGAGCTGCTCCGCTTTCCTGATCGGCGTGATGTCCCTGAAGAACAGCGCCATTCCTCCCGTTTCGTTCCGCCCGTATTTCAGCGGGAAGCTGGTTAGCGAAATATGGACCGGTGTTCCATCCTCTTTCATAAAAATGGTCTCAAACCCGGTAACGGTATGCTCCCGGATGACCTTATCGGCCAGCTGCCTCAAATCGGCTTCCTGGTCCGCTCTTATGCAGGGCAGCCGGCTCCAGTGGCAGTCAAGCACCTGCAAGAGCGGCCAGCCGAGCAGATCGGTGAAGGACCGGTTCGCCTGAATAACGTATCCGCCCCGGTCAAAGATCAGGATCGGATCAAGGTTAAAAGCGAACAGATCATGAAACTGGCTGGTCAGCGCGCCTTTTTCCGTTATGTCCTTAAGGATTGCGCCCAGCGCCTCCATCCGGCCGGAATCGCCGCATATCGGAAAATGCTTGATAAAGACCGAAATCAGCTTCCCGTCTTTGGTCCGCTGGATCGTTTCGTATTCGAGCTTCTGCCCGGAGGAGATCTTCTCCCCCTGCTCGTTAAAGCTGCTTAAAATCTCCTGAAGCTTCGGCAGTGGAAATGCCGGGAGGAAATCGCCGATTACCTCGGATTCCTGATAACCAAACATCTTCTCAAATGCCGCATTAAGCTTGAGCACCCGCCCTTCCAGGCTGAAGACGGCAGCGGCGTCCGAATTCAGATGGTACAGCGCGTTTCTGAACTCCCATCCGGTCTTGTCCCTCTCGTCCGGACCCTCAATTGTCATGTTGGTAAGGTGAATTACGACCAGAAACGGGTCCATTACCGGCATTTTTGACAGGCGGGCCAGGCCCCGTATAATATGTCCCTGTTTATGTAAGTATCGGCTTTCTATCTGCATCGGATCTGAATCTTCTGCAGCCCAGCTGCGGAAATCCTTCTGTACGGCAAGCACATCTTCAGGATGAATAAACTGATACGCAGGTTCTCCCAGAAGCTCATGCTCCTCATACCCGAGAAATCGGCACAGCGCAGGATTAATCTTGATCAGGATTCCCTGACTGTCCATTAATGCTGCTCCAGCAGCTGTTCCAAACACAGAATCCGGCCGCTGTTCCCCGTCTGGTGCTAAAGTCTTGTTGTTCGTTGTCATTAAGGCTCTCCTAGATTACTGTTTAAATATGATCATAACAAACAGGACGTGCAGGGGGAACTACATTTAAGATAAAGATAAGATAAAGATTTAACCTCCAGGAGAACAGGCGATAAAAAAACCTCCCGGGCTCAAGCTTCACCCTTCAGACGGTTAGGGAGTCTAACCGCCGGGGGATGCGCCGCCAGGGAGGCTTATTCTTTTTCGCAAATAGGATTATCGTTCAGGCCGCTGTCCGGCTGCTTCCCACTGCTTCATCAGCCACTGGTCGAAGCCTTCGCCTTTCTCGCCTTCATAGGTGTCATAAACGTCAACGCGCATTTTCTTGAATTTCTCCTTGAAATCCTCATAAGAGTGATCGCGCGGAAGGCTCTTCTTAATGCGCAGCAGCAGCTTGGACAACCCTTTTACCGGTTCCGGCTTGTTTGGCGTTGGTGCCTTGACGTCGTATCCGAAAGCTTTAAGCTTCTCATAAGCAGCATGCTGGACAGTGTAAACCGGGTCATTCTCCATCATACGGGACAAAATATTCACAACCTGCGGATGGTGGATTTCTCCAAGCCCTTCTACCGCTTCAAGACGCGCTCTCCAATTCGACGACCGGCCCGCTTCCTTCTTCAGATCGTTGTAATTCTCAGGCAGTTCACTTAACAATTCTTCCTTATTCAACGAAACAATCCCCTTTTCCTAAGAACAGATAGTGCAATTTTACCGTAACGGCGGGCGGGATTCAATGCTTGATGAATTTGGCAGCCCTTTCGTGAATAGCTTTGCCTTCCGGCAAGCATTCTAATGTTGATTCTGTCATCCAAGAGGAGGGATTAAAGTGGCTAAACCGGATAACCGTAATGACAACGCCGTTCATCTGCAGCAGCACATCAACCATACGCTGGCCAACCTGCACGAGGCTGAGGAGTATCTTGACGAGCACGCGGACGAAATTACCGCTGCCGACAAGCATGCGATTGAGGAGAAGAACGAGAACCGCAAGATGAGCCTCAGAGGCTTCCGCAGAGAAATTAAAGAAGAAAGACCGTAAATTAATGAAGAGGAGCTGTCTTTCCCTGGAGGAAAGGGCTCCTCTTTTTAAATGGGCCGCTTGTGCCTGAAAAGCTATGCGAACCAGACACCGGCCAGATCAATGACCACGGTCAGCGTCAGGCTGCTGAGCAGCGTAGAGACCAGCACCGCCTGGGCAGCGAACCCGGGCTCGTTGTCGTATTCCAGTGCCAGTGCTGCGCTGTTGCGTGACGTCGGAATGGCGCTCGCGATAAATAATGCCTGTGCCGTAAGGCCGTGCAGATCAAGCAGCTGGATGATGACATACGCGCATAAAGGGGCGAGAATCAGCCTGGTGAAGCTGCTGAGCAGCACCGCCCGGGCGGTATCCCGGTGCCATTTCGAGGAGACAATCTGGGCGCCGATCGTTGCCAGCGCAAACGGCAGCATCCCATCCGCAATGCCCTCCAGTGGACTTAGCAGCGGCTCCGGCAGGGTCATATTGAAGGTATGGAAGAGCGTTCCCGCCAGGATCGCATAAAGGACCGGCATCCTCGCAAAGTCAGCCAGAGATTTCTTCAAGCCCGCCCGCGCTTTGCCAGCATTCAGCACCCCGTAAGTAAAGGTAACGAACAGTTCAAACACCACTACAATGACTTGAATGGACATGGCAGCCGGATTCTGATGGAAGGCCATGCTATTGACCGGAATCCCTACATTGCCGTTATTGGTCAAGGTCACGCTGTTGGCGAAGCTGGCCGACATCCCGGGCGAATATCTCATGATGCGGCTGATGAGAAAGCCGATGAAGATCATAACCACCAGCTGAAGGATCAGGAAGCCGAACACGGAGAGCAGCACCCTGAACGGAAGCCGGGCTTCATAAATTTTGACGAAGGCCAGGGCGGGCACATAATAGTAGAGGATCATTTTGGAGAAGCCGCCCAGGTCAAAGCGAAACTTCCGGTGAAGCAGCGCACCGATGGCGATCGGAATAAGGATAGGTACAATGATATGGTAAAAGGTTTGGATCATGTTCATGGAACCCGCCTCCTCTCTATTAATCAGCCGCTAATCAGCCGCCGAAACGGTCAGGATTTCTCCGGGCTCAAGCACGCGGCCCTGGATGCCTCTTCCCTGCAGCCTGCTTACAAAAGCAGCCGCATCCTGCCGGATGGGCGGGAAGGTATTATAGTGGATCGGAACGACACAGCGGGCTTTCGTCCATACGGCTGCAGTCAGAGCATCTTCAGGCCCCATCGTAAACCGACCCCCAATCGGCAGGAACGCCACGTCAATGGCAAAGCGCCCCACATGCATAGGCTCCGTCCGTATTCCGTCCTCGGTCAGATAGGAAGCCAGCTCTTCCACGGCGATTACCGCCGCGCCGTTCTGCTTTGCCAGGGCAGCCGCATCGGTGATATGATCAAAATGACCGTGCGTGGCGAGCACATACTGCACCCGGATGCCGGAGACATCCGTAACGGCAAGCGGATTGCCGGTCAGAAACGGATCGATGATCAAGGAGTGCTGTCCTTCTGTCACCTGAATGCAGGAATGTCCGTGATATTGAATGCGCATGATCTCCTCGCCCTCCAATTTATAATATTTTTATTTACGTTCGTTGGAGTATACATTATATTTTGAGCGTTCTTTTGTCAACAATACTTTCCATCATCCGAAGGGAGTCTTCTGTTTATCCATGTTATCCGTCGAGAAACAGCTGCTCTTTCTGCTCTCCAGCCGGGAGAGCGTTGACGTGAAGCAGCTTGTCGCTATATATGAAGCCAGAGGCATCTCCCATCAGCTGATCCGGAATGCCTTGACTAGATTGAAGAAGGACGGTTACATCGAGTCGCCTGCAAGGTCCAGCTATGCCATAACAGGACAGGGCCGTACCTTTCTGGGCACCATCAACCGGAAGCCCCTCCTATACGGGCAGCCCTGGGATCGGAAATGGCATTGGGTCCTGTTCGAGATTCCCGAATCGGAGCGGAGCAGGCGTGATGTCTTCCGGAGCAGCCTGCTGGAGCTGGGCTACGCCTCGCTGTACAAGAGCGTCTACCTGTCGCCTTGGGACCACGCCCGGGAAGCGCTTGAGCTGGCGGCCGCTGCGCAGGTGCAGTCTTATGTGACGATCACCGAAGGCTCCATTCTGCACAATGAAATTACACCGGAGCAGGCCGTTCAGCTGTGGCGGCTGGATCACCTTCACCAGACTTATGGGGAGAGAGTGGAATGGTTTCGCGCTGAATTCCAGCCTAAAGCGGCGAAGCTCCTTCAGGCAGACCCGGAGGACGGCCTCCCCCTGTTCGCGGCGTTCCTGGAGCTGGGGGATGTGAACTCGGAGCTGGGCCTCCTTGATCCCATGCTGCCCGACGAACTGCTGCCGTCCGGCTGGCTCGGCAAGAGCTTCCTCCTCGAGGTCCGGGAGGCGCTTATCCGGATCGCCTCCGCTATTCCGGCATCATCGGCTTACAAAGGGTTTGTGAACGGCCTTCTGTAGGATGGCGGCGAACAGACAAAAGCCAGATGACGGAGCAAGAGCACAAAGACCCGTAAGAAGAACGGCTGGCAGGCCTCTTCTTGCGGGTCTCTGTTTTTCGCTGATCATTCCGGCCTCGAATGCCTTGAATGCCTTGAATGACTTTCAAGAGCAGCTCCTGGGGGCATACGCAGATGCCGCTCGCAGGTTACCTGTCCTTCCATACCTCTTTCAGCACGGTGCGGAACAATTCATCCAGCTGCTGCTCCTGGCCCCCGCCGGACAATTCGCCTGACGATTTAATGCCCGGTGCCAGCCGCTCATAATATTCGATCCGGTCCTCCAGGTAATCGTTAATCGGCTGAATTCTCGGCTCATAATCCATTTCGTCGCCTGCCTTCTTGCGGACAAGCAGATCACCGATCACCGGCTTAAGCCCGCTTGGCGCTGCCGCCTCGACCAGGTGCCCGAATTCAATCGGCGGCATGGTGTTATGGCTCTCAATCCATGCGCAGGCCAGAATCGGTCGGAGAACGTAGAAATATTTCTTAATCTTCACCTGCTCGCCCTGTAGATAATCCCGGTAGTTCCCCTTGGCCATGTGAAGATAATGATACATGCACGACTTTGGAGAGAAAGTAAATGGAGACAGCCGGCGGATCTCTTCGGCGATGGCATGATTCTCCCGGTAAATGATCGGGGATTGAAGCCATTCAAGCAGCGGCGGGTTCGACTTCCGGAACAAGTTCAAGGCTTTGCGCAGATCCCAGCCGTTGATGTCCAGCAGATCGTTAATCGGCCGCTCGATGACATCCCGCTTGTCATACAGGGACAAATACCACTCGACAGGCCTTACGTAAAGGAACCTCACGTCGTAGTCGCTGTCCTTGGAAGGGAATCCCCAGGCGCGGCTGCCCGACTCGCAGGCAAACAGGATCTGCACCTCCTCTTCCTGTTCTATCCGCTCAAGCTCAAACAAAATTTTCTCATGATAGCTGCTCATAGATCTCCCTCCTCTTTAGATTCGTTATCATTTGAACTCTGCTGCCTGACCTTCCCCCCTTGCCTCACTGGCCTGCCGCTCTCTTGTCACCAAGCAAAGCCCCAAGCCGCTCAAGCAGATCGCCGCCGCCCGTCAAAGAGATGGAGCCGATCTTTTCGCATATTTTCTCGAGAAATTCCAGCTCCTTCAGCCGGTACAAGGTTTGATTCTCGTCCATCAACTTGGCCGTATTCAGCAGGCTGCGGGTCGAGGCCGTTTCTTCCCGGCGGGTGATCAGATTGGCCTGTGCCCTCTTCTCTGCCAGCAGGACGGTACTCAGGATCTCCTTCATATCTCCCGGCAAAATGACATCCTTAATCCCTGCGCTCAGGAACTGTACGCCGAACCCGTTCTCCTTCTCCTGCAAACGGGCCAGGATGAACGACGCGGCATCCTCTTTCCGTTTCAGCAGATCGTCAAGCTTAAGTGTTCCGACGTATTCCCGGAGCAGAAGCTGAAGCTGGATATGAATCTGCTCGTCAAACCCTTTCATCTCGAGCACCCGCGACGGTGTCAGAATCCTGTATTGGCAAACAAAGTTCAGCCGCAGCGTCACTTTGTCTTCTGTCATCATTTCCTGGCCGATCAGATCCATTTGCTGCTGCCTCAAGTCAATGGTTTTGACCATTGCTGAAACCGGGCCTCTCCAGAAATAGTATTTCCCGGGAGGAAGCTCCCGCTGCAGCACCTGGTCATAGAACAAAAATCCGGCTTCGTGGCTCGCAACTTCAATGGACTGCACATAAACGGCAATCTTCGGCAGAATCGAACGGTCCAGCCCGCCGGGCAGCTCCGGCTCCCGGATGTCTGCATGTAAGAAGGTGTGCTTCTTCAGTATGTTCCAAAAGGCGTAGACTCCAGGCTTCATCAGATGCACAAATTGACCGTCCTCATAGTGCAGCACGTACTCGTGGTCCTGAACCTGCACAATTTCCAGCTCCCGCACAAGATCTTCATCGTGAAGAAAAAGCTTTAGATCTCTGCCTTCCAAATGGAACGGCTTGGCGATATTCAGCACCTCAACCTTGTAAGAAAATCCCGGAAACAAGCGGTAAGTCCCCGGCATCAGCTTCTTCACATAACTTCCTTTATGAAACAATAAGCCGCGCTCGTCAGCTTGAATAATGACTTTGTTAAACATCTAAATCCAGCTCCCTTCCTTGTTTGACCATGGATCAAGAATCCCCCTGCAGGTGCGGCGGAATCCCGCTTCAGGCAGGCGGTCTGCCGGGATTTGTCCCCGGGGATCATTGAGACGACAGAGCAGCCTGACATCAGCTGCCCTTACCGCCCTTTCTCCTTGGAAGCCTCCCGGAATTACGCCTGCCGGTATCCGCGGATTGCATAGCCTTCCTGCAGTGCGCTGAACCAGCCGCCGGGGATTCTATCCGTTGGTCTTAGACAGTTGTTAATATTGGCTCGATTTTAAGTCGAGGCTTCACCAGAATCGCTTCGCAGGCGATGGGGAATCGAACCCCAAATGAGCTTCCTCCATTCAATCAAGCTTCCTCTAATCCGGCCGCACAGGATACCGCAGCCTAGAAGGCGCGGCACTGCGGGACAATCCAATATCCCGGCCTCGTTACGGCCGCCGGACAAGAAAGCAGGTCTTACAGGTTTAATCATCGCTTACTTGCTTCTGGATGAACATGGTGAAAGTATTACGACACGGCATAAAGTTTTCCAATATCCCCAAAACGCCCCGCCCTGTTACAATGGAAGAAGATGTCTGATGGGAACGGGGGATTCACCTTGGCTAAAGAAAGCTTTGATAAAGAAATCCAATTCTTAAGGATGCTGGTTCTGACCCGCGGAGCCTTTAACCGCCAGCAGTTCGCGAAGCGGCTTGGCATTTCCGTTCATACCTTTGATAAAACAATCCGGCGGCTTAAGGAGGTCGCCAAAGCTCTGCACCCGCAGCTGCCGCAGGAGCAGGACAGGGAATTAACCGAAACGCTGCGCTTCAGCTCCTACGACTCCGCCGACCCGCTGCTGTTATTTCTGTTCCGCGCCAAATCCGTTAAGGAATCCGAAAGCCAGCGAATATCGCTGCTGCTTGCCGCGATGAATGAGCAGGCCTTGACCGCAAGGGAGCTTCTGGAGCTTTGCTGCAGCAGCCTGTCCTCCGGACTGCCGCTGCCTGATGAGAAGACCATCCGCTCGGACCTCAAATACCTGGAGGAGGTGGGGGTGATTATCAGGGAGCCCGGTCCCCGCCCTTACCGCTACCGCATACAGGACGACCTCGTGAGCAGCTTAACAGATGACGAGCTTATCGACCTGTATGACTTTGTGGATGTGATGGCGAATACGCAGGTTCCTTCCGTGCAGGGCTACCTGCTCCGGGACGGGCTCAAGAAACGGCTGCTCCGGAAAGAGGCTGAGCCGACTGCCGTGGAACCCTTTTTATATAAATATCACTATCATTCGAGAATTCTGGATGAAGCGCATCTCTTCACGCTGCTTCAGGCCATCCGCTGCCGCCGCAGGGTCCATTTTCTGTATTTCTCTCCAAAGACGGAGAAGAGTTACGCCTCCAGAAACACCAACCCCCTGTTTGAACGGGAAACCGAGGGCAAGGTTCACAGGACGCTGCCCCTCAAGGTGGTCTACGATCATCAATATGGCAGATGGTATCTGCTGTCCCACGGCCGGGAGGGAATCCGGAAATACCGTATGGAAGGGATTACGCAGATCGAAGAGGACGAATCCGTAGATGAGGCCTGGTATGAGGAGAAGCAAAGCGAGCTTGCGGAGAAAATAAAATACAGCTGGCTGGTCGACACCGGGCGGCCGGTAACGGTCCGGGCCAGGTTCTACAATCCGGAGGGCCAGGAGCCCAACTTCGTCAGGGATCGGGTGCTGCTGCAGGGACAGTGGGGACAGATTACTGCGGAGGAGGAGCATTCCTTTATCTACGAAATTACCGTAAACGGAACTACAGAAATTAAACCCTGGCTGCGAAGCTTCGGTTCCAGCTGCGAAGTTCTGGAGCCGCTTAAGCTGCGCCGGGAGATGATTGCCGAATGGAAGGAGATTCACGCTTATTATGAATCTGTTTGAGAAGATTTTTAATTATCAGATTCTTTCCCGCCTGGAGGATTCCGGCGCTTTCATGGTCACCTCGCATGAGCGGACGTGGCTGAAGACCATGCTGGAGCATCCCGCCGCGGCAGACGCCTTCACGGCAGACACTCTGGCGAAGCTGCATGCGGCACTTGGGCAGGATCAGAGGATGGATACTTCCCTTCACTTGCTGGAAAGAGCCCGCAGCCGGCAGCCGCAGGTCTACCATCCGCTTCTCCGGCCTCTGCGCCGGTATATCATGGATAAAGCGGGCATCCGCATTACTTATGAGGTGAAGAACGGCCGTGTATATGAAGAGCAATCGGGTCTCCCTTTCCGACTTGAATACTCGATGGTCAAACAGGAATGGTATCTGCTCTGGTATCACACCCGGCACCGCGCCTTAATGAGCACCCGGCTGAAAAATATCCACGCCGCCGCCCCGGAGGCTCTCGATCCGGCAGCCGCGGACCGCATGCTCAGCAGGCTCGGCACATCGCTTGAAGCACGCAAACGTGAGGTCTGCATTGAAATTGTCCGCTCCTATAATGAAGAGCTGTCCCGGATCCTGTACAGCTTCTCCAGCTTCGAGAAACAGGTTGAATACGACGCGGAGAACGATACCTACCGGGTTAGGGTGACGTTAAACGGAGATGAGATGGAGTATCTGCTCTCCAAGCTCCGTTTTCTGGGGAAGCGGGTTCGTGTAACCGAAGGCGATTACTTAAAGAGGCGGATGCTGGAGTCGTCGGCGAAGGCATTGGAGCGTTACGGGGCCAGTGCGCGCGAAGAGGACATCCCGTCTTCTCAGCATGAAGCAGTGTCTGCTGCAAAGATACAATAATGAATGGCCTGACAGGGTCTGAATTCTGCGGAGAATTCAGGCCCTCAGTCTGCAGGCAGTGCCGGCGCGCAGGTACGGCCTGCAGAAGTTATTTTTCGAAGCGATAATTCCCCTGAATCCGCATACGCTGTGCTATAATACATCCAAAATCAGCCCATTTGAAAACGCTATCATTTTGAGTGCCATCCTAATAGTGAGGGAGAGATGACATGCCCGGCCTGAACCGCATTCCTCTGGGGCGCCCGCCTGCCGCCAGATCTCTCAGACGCTCCCTGGTCCTCTATCTCGTAACCGCATGCCTTCTGCCCTTGGTCCTGATCTGCATCATCACCTATTTCACCATCTACTCCATTCTCCAGAACAAAATTCAAATCGGCATTAACGCCAGTCTCAAGCAGGAAGCTGCAGCACTGGAAAATATGATCAACAACCTGGACTTCGCCTCCAAACAGTTTGCGCTCGACGGGCAGATCGTGGGCGAGGTGTCAGCTTTTCTCCAGGAGGGCCAGGT
This sequence comes from Paenibacillus pinistramenti, assembly GCF_005869875.1. Taxonomy (GTDB): domain Bacteria; phylum Bacillota; class Bacilli; order Paenibacillales; family Paenibacillaceae; genus Fontibacillus; species Fontibacillus pinistramenti. The sequence goes on along the minus strand of NZ_VAWG01000005.1, from coordinate 29,441 downwards.
CTACCGAAAAATGAGCATCATGTCGGATATTAACGATAAGATTACGCTTGTTAATTTCACGAACCCTTACCTCGGAATCACGGCCTATGTCATGCCGGAAGAGCCGGACCCCGTGCTGTTCACGAACTTTAACATTGGCAGCGAGTTCACCGTTGACGGCCTTCCCGCCTTCATGCGCTACAACGGCGCCACCTACTTCGGGCCGCACCGGACGAAATACCGGCAGAGCGAGAACATCGTGTTCTCCTCCCTTCGCGCGGTTCAAACCACCGGACAGCAGAAGGTCTATGTATACCTCGAATCCAACTACAATCTCTTTCGAAAAATCCTGAACCAGCAGTCCTACGGCATCAAGCTGTCCCATCTGCTCGTTAATGAAGCCGGCCAAGTGACTTATGTCGAGAACCCGGATACCCCTGCCCCGGCCAGCCTGGCTGAAGTAAAATGGAACGATGCGTCACAGGTTTCTGCCGACTACAGGAACTATTTGATGTTCCGCTACGAGAGCGTGCAGGGCTGGCAGCTGATTGCCGCGGTCAAGAAATCCAGCTTTAACAGCGAAATCCGGGTCTGGTTCCTGCGGATCGGCGTCCTGGCGGTTGCCACGCTGCTGTTTGCCCTCCTGATTGCCTTATCTATCTGGAAAAAAGTCTACGGACCTCTGCGCAAGGTCAACCGGCAGATTGTCCGGATGGCTGAAAATCTTGAAGCCCCGGTCTCTTATACAAACGTCCAGGAGTTTGATTTTCTGCTTGGCAACTTCCAGGACATGAAGGACCGGATCAGCGAGCTGTTTGCGGCCGTAGAGCACAACGAGAAGCAGAAAAGCCAGCTGGAGGTCGAGAAGCTGCTCAGCCAGATTAACCCGCATTTTCTGCACAATACGCTGAATACCGTGCAGTGGCTGGCCCGCATGAACGGCCAGAAGGAAATCGACCGGCTAGTGACGCTGCTCGTCAAGGTGCTGCATTACAACCTTGGCAAGCAGAGCATTATCGTGACCATGCGCGAAGAAATCGAAGCGCTGCAGAACTATATGGAGCTTCAGCGCATCCGCTATGATTATGAATTTGAGTTTGATGTTAAGGCCGAAGACGGCGTTCTGAATGCCGCAATCCCCCGCTTCCTGCTGCAGCCGCTTGTTGAGAACGCCATCTATCACGGCGCAAGCGAAGCCAATGGACGGATTGAGGTTACGATCCGCTCCGCCGGAGCTGAATCGGACATGATCCTCATGCAGGTAAAAGACAACGGCCCGGGCCTTGCTGAACGGGAGGCCATGTCGCTGCTTCAGGAGGAGGAGCCTTCGAAACGCCGCGGCCTTGGCATCGGGCTTTCGTATGTGAACCGCCTGCTGCACCGCTTCTACGGCGATGCCGCGCTGCTTGACATCCAGAGCCGGCCCGGCAGCGGTACGGCGGTTACGATTCAATTCCCATCCAAGATGAAGGAGGAGCTGGAAGAATGATCAGGGCGATTGTTGTTGAGGATGAGAAGCTGGTGCGCAAAGGGTTTATTTCGCTGATTGACTGGGCCTCCTACGGCATCTCGATCGTCGGGGAAGCCGCCGACGGCAGGGCGGCCCTGGAGCTGCTTGAGCATCAGGAGACAGAGCTGATGTTTACCGATATTACCATGCCCGGGCTCTCCGGCTTCGACCTGATCAGGCAGGTCCGGTTCCGGTATCCCGGCATCCATTCCGTAATTCTGACCTGCCATCATGAATTTGATTTTGTACAGGAGGCGCTGCGGCTTGGCGCGATTGATTATATTGTGAAGACGCTGCTGGAGATGGAGACCATCGACGAGGTCATGAACCGGATTGTGGAACGCATCCGGTTCGAGGAAGGCAGCCGTCCGCGCCCGGATGCTATGCCGGGCACGGGCAGCCGGGAGTCGCTGCCGGACTGCGTGCTGGCGCTGGTCCCGGCTGGCGGGGCGAAGGCCGGGACGGACTGCCGTCTGCTAAACGGCATCCCGCAGGACGGCAGCCCGCTGGGCGGCCCAAAGGCGGGGACGGCCGGCTGCTCGCAAAGCGGCAGCCCGCTGAGCAGCCCCCCGCCGGGCGGCCCGAAGCCGGATGCTCCGCAGCTGGACGCGGAGCTGCTCCGCCTGCCCCTGCTCCAGCGCCATCCGCTGATTGAGCTGGAAGCCGGGGCGTGGATGGTCCCGCTGCCCCGCCCGCTCACCCCGGACGAGGCGCAGTCCGGGCTTGGCGGCGCGGCTGGAGGCCGCTGGCTGGCCGCGCTGGTAACGGGGCTCGCCGGCAGGCCGGCCGGCGAGATGAAGGCGCTGCTCGCGAGGCAGCTGCCGAAGCAGCTGTTCTACGGCCTGCAGCGCGCCAATGAGATTGCCGCGGTTACCGCGGCAGAGCTGCAATCGGCCCAGGCGGCGCAAAGGCCCGCAGAGCCGGGAGCAGAGCAGCTGACGGGCGAGGCCTTCCGCGAGTGGAGCGGGCTGAAGTGGGCTTTGTATGATGCCGACTGGCACGACTTCGTGCGGCGGATTGCCATGCTCCGTCCGGACGGCCAGCATATCCGCGGCTTTGCCGCAGCCCTGCTCCGCGACTGGGGCAGGACGCTCATCGGGAGTCCGCAGGATACGGCGCTGCTGGCCGCGGAAGCCCAGCATATGCTCCTATGGAGCGATTGGAGGGTATGGTTCCGCCGTTTTGCCGACCTGGTCCAGCGGCGCATGCTCGAACTGTCTTTTTCCAAAGAGGTCATGTACAGCCTGATCCGCGCCCTCCTCTACATGCGCGCCCATGCCGGCGAGAAGATCAACCAGGCGGATGTCGCCGCCGTGATCAGCATGAGCCGGAGCTATTTCAGCCAGTGCTTCGCCAAATTTGCCGGCCAGCCCTTTGGAGAGGCGCTGCGCGGGCTTCGTATCGAGCTGGCGAAATCGCTGCTGCTTAACTCGGACGCCCCCGTCTACGAAGTGGCTGCCTCAGCCGGCTTTGAAGACGAAAAATATTTCAGCCGCATCTTCCGCGAACGCGTCGGGCTTCTGCCGAGCGAGTACCGGGCAAGGGGTAGAAATTGATCCGGCGCAGGGTGATTTTCGTTCGCTAACCGCCGACAGTCCCTCCGCAGGAAAGACCGGATTTCCCTCCCTGCGGAATCCCTTCCCGTCATAAAATGAAAGCGTAACCAAATGCGGCAGGTTAACACATTTGAAATTGCCATTCCATTTGAGATTACCATTCCATTTGAAATTGCCATTCATTGAAACGGGGGAACGTTATGAAGAAAATGAAACTGCTCACAGCTTCACTGGCTCTCGCCTTGGTGCTCGGTGCGTGCGGCAACGGAAGCAACGGCAACGGCGGAGGCGGCAACAGCAGCAGCGCAAACGGCGGCAGCAATACTGCCAGCTCCAATACCGGCTCAAACGCGGCCGGAGATGATGGCAGCAGCACCGCCCCTCAGCTTTCGGGCGACAATCTCGCCTACGAGAAGTACAATGACCCGGTCACCCTCAATATCGGGTTCAAAATTCCTGACGACAAGCTCAAGGACGGCGACACCAACGACAACAATATCGTCTCCCGTTATTTCGAAAGCCTTACGAACATCAAAGTCGTCCACGCCTGGGAAGCCAAAGGCGACGACGCCTTCAAACAGAAGGTCAACCTCGCCATCGCCAGTGATGATCTGCCGGATGCCGTTGTCGTCGACCGCAACCAGCTCCGCAAGCTGATCGACAACGATATGCTCGAGGACCTCACCGATTCCCTAGACAAGTACGGCTCCAAGCTCGTTAAAGACATCTACGCATCGACGGAAGGCAGAGCGCTGGCAGACGCCACGTTTGACGGAAAAGTGTACGGCCTGCCGAACGTCGCGATTGACGCGGACGCGCCTTCGCTTCTCTGGGTGCGCCAGGACTGGCTCGACAAGCTGAAGCTGCCCGCTCCGCAGACGATGGATGACGTCGAGAAGATCGCGCAGGCATTCGTCCAGCAGGACCCTGACGGCAACGGGAAGAACGACACCGTCGGCATCACGGGCGACAAGCAGGTCGTCTACGGCCAGAAGCCGAATCCGAACGGCTTTGACTCGATCTTCAGTGCGTTCCACGCCTTCCCTAAGAACTGGATCAAGGATGCGGACGGCAATATCGTCTACGGCTCCATTACGCCGGAGAACAAAGAGGCGCTTGCGAAGCTGGCCGACTGGTATAAACGCGGACTGATCGACAAGCAGTTCGCGCTCTACAAGGAGACGCAGGAGCCGATTGTGGCGAACAAGACGGGCATCTTTTTCGGTCCGTGGTGGATGCCTTACTGGCCGCTTGCCGATTCCGTTACGAATGACACAAAAGCTGAATGGCGCGCTTACGCTGCTCCTGCCGACGCCTCCGGCAAATTTGTCACCCATATGGCGCCGGTCACCGACCGCTACATTGTTGTCCGCAAGGGCTATGAGCATCCGGAGGCGGCCGTCAAGATGCTGAACGTGTTCACCCGCTACGAACGCAGACAGGACAACAGTGCCGACGCGAAAAAGCTTGATGATTACGCCGCCGAAACCGGCGTTCACATCCGCAACTTCTATCCGTTCGACCTGCTGCTCGACTACGCCGATGCTGTCGTGAAGCGCTACAACGATGTGCAGCAGGCGCTGGAAGGCAAAATTGATCCTAATACCTTCGATCCGGATACGAAGCTGGTCTATGATTTTACCGTGCTGGATAAAGAAAATCCGAAGAAAAACATGGACGCCTGGAAGCCGGCCACTGCCTATGCTTACGGCGGCAAAGTTCTGGCGGAGACGGACATGGAGAAAGTGTACAGCGTCTTCTACGGCATGACCCGCACCATGGAAACCAAGTGGACCACTTTGGAGAAGCTTGAGAACGAAACATTCCTGAAGATCATCGTTGGTGACCTGCCTCTTGATGCGTTTGACGACTTTGTCGCCCAATGGAAGCAGCTCGGCGGGGACCAGATTACGAAGGAAGTGACGGATGCCGTAAACGACAAGTAAACCCGAAACATCCTTTACGAGTACGCGCAGTGTAAGCGGGGCTCCCTGCCTGAACCGCCGGGGGCCCTTCTGCTCAAAATACTATGAAAAGCGGTGAAAGCCGATGCGCTCCCGGAAAAATGAGCTTCATTATAACCTGATGGTGCTGCCCGGCATCCTCATTCTCATCCTGTTCAGCATCGTCCCGATCTACTACGCCGCCATGGCCTTTGAAAATTTTAAGCCCGCCCGCGGCGTGGCCGGCTCGGAGTGGATCGGGCTCGAAAATTTCACCTACATGTTCCAGCTGCCTGACAGCCGGCAAATCTTCTTTAACACCATTTTCCTGGCCGTTCTAAAAATCATCGCCAACCTCATCGTACCGCTTGTCTTTGCCCTGCTGCTTAACGAACTCCGTCAGCGGTTTATGCGCCGGACCATCCAGACGATCGTATACCTGCCGCACTTTCTGTCCTGGGTGCTGCTGGCGACCATCTTCTTCGACCTGTTCTCGCTCGACGGCATCGCAAACAAATTTATCGGCCTGTTCGGCATTGATCCCGTACTGTTCTATGCGAGCAACAAGTGGTTCCCCGCCATTATCGTCGCAACGGATGTCTGGAAGGAATTCGGCTTCAACGCCATCGTCTATCTCGCCGCCTTGACCGGCATTAATCCGGTCTTGTACGAAGCAGCGAGCATCGACGGGGCCAGCCGGTTCCGCCAGCTGTGGCATGTCACGCTGCCCGGCGTCCGGACAACGATCGTGCTGCTGGCGACGCTGGCCCTGGGCAATGTGATGAACGCGAACTTTGACCAGATTTTTAACATGTATAATCCGCTCGTCTACCAGTCCTCCGACATTATCGACACTTATGTGTACCGGGTGGGCCTGAACGATCTCCAGTACAGCCTTGCTACCGCAGTAGGCCTGCTGAAGTCAGTTGTCAGCTTCATCCTGGTCGTTGTCTCTTACGTGATGGCGAGCCGTTTTGCCAATTACCGCATCTTCTGACGAATGAGGTGAACCCCTATGGTGGGAAGAGATAGTCTTCAGAACCGGATCATTGACCGTACCATTCTCACGCTGCTGATCCTCGTTACCCTCGCCTGCCTGATCCCGCTCCTTCATACCGTAGCTGTCTCGTTCAGCGACAAGACGGCGGCGGACGCCGGCCAGGTGCTGCTCACGCCGATCAAGCCGACCACGGCGAGCTATGAGAAGGTGCTGGAGGACAGCAAATTTTTCGGCGCGTTTCTCATTTCCGTGGAGCGGGTACTGCTTGGAGGTCTGCTTAATTTTGTGCTGACGATTATGATGGCGTACGGGCTGTCGAAGGATTCCAGGCAGTTCCGGATGCGCAATGTATATATGTGGTTCCTGGTCTTCACCATGCTGTTCAACGGCGGCATTGTGCCTTGGTTTATGACCATCAAATCCTACGGCATGCTCGATTCCATCTGGGCGCTGGTGCTGCCGCACGCCGTGCAGGTGTTTAACGTCATTCTGCTCATGAACTTCTTCCGCAACCTGCCCAAAGAGCTCAGCGAAGCCGCCGAAATCGACGGCGCCGGCCCGTGGTACATCATGACCCGGCTGTTCGTTCCGCTGTCCCTGCCGGCCATCGCCACCGTGACGCTGTTCAGCATCGTGTTCCACTGGAATTCCTTCTTCGACGGCCTGGTGCTGATGAACAAGCAGGAGCATTACCCGCTGCAGACGTACATCCAGACACTGGTCGCCCAGCTCAGCGCGCAGGCCATGACCTCCATGTCCCCGGAGCAGCTCGCCCAGGCGATGGCGGTCTCCAACCGCACCTTTAACGCGGCAAAAATCATCATCTCCATGATTCCAATCCTGCTCATCTATCCATTCATTCAGCGGTTCTTCATTCACGGGATTACGCTGGGGTCGGTGAAGGAGTAAGGGAAAGGAATAGGTGCAGGATTAGATGTAGGATGAATAGCAGGAGGCTGAATAGCAGGAGGTTGAAATTACAGAGGTTATGAGAAAGGCCGGCGGAAGTTCCGCCGGCCTTGTTAGCTATGAAGATTGCAAATAAGGATCTGCTGATTAGGTTAACGAACCACTAATTAACCCCTTAACTAGCGAACCACCAAGCTCCCCAGCTTATAGCGCCCGTCCTCCCCGCGCCCCTGAATGGCGAGGTTGACGCCGGGCTGGCCGGTATCCGGATCAAGAATAGCGGCCTGCACCGTGTAGGTGCCAGCCGGCAGCCCCTTCGGCACTGTCAAATACACCGTAGTGGTGCTGCTGCCCGGCAGCCATTTGCGGATGTCCGTGGAGCTGCGGACGGATGCTTTCACGTTCCCCTGCGCATCAGCCAGCGACAGCTCCAGCGGCCACTTGAAATAGAACGGCGCGACGCCCCGGTTGACCGTAATCATCCGAACATGCAGCGTCTCGCCCGGCTTCCGTTCCTTCTCGTACACGGCCTTCTGGATGACGAACCGGTAGCCGATGGTCTTCAAAAATTTGTCAATGTTCGCCTGGAGTGCTCCCCCCTGCTCCGCGTTCCACGGAGCATCCGGACCCAGCCACGATACATGCGTCGACTTGGCCTGCGCCAGAGTCTCGGTCAGTGCAGAATTTTGCATAAACTGCTCCCACCCGGAGAATTCGCCTCCGCTCGGCGCCGTCTTCCAGAAGTCCGGCATTGCAGGCTCCTGCTCCTGCGTCAGCCAGGATGTATACCCGTTTGTATACCAGTTCAGGAAGCCGTCGATCGTGGAATCGTGCTTGCCGAAAGCATCGTTAAACAGCCCCATGCCATATTTCGCGGCAGCCTGCATCGGCCGGCGCATCAGCAGCTGCTTATTCGTAAAGTACTGCACATAAGGCGCGACATACTGGTCGGTCACCTGGCGTTTGGGAAATGGAATGTATCCAGGCTCGCTGTCCATCGTATGCCACTCCCCCCAGTGCCCGACGCTTCCGAGCTGGATGAAGGCCACGAACGGGTCGTTGTTATACCGGTCAGCCAAAGCGGCTATCAGCTTCTTGTGCTCGGCAATCAAGGTTGTACTCGTGTAGTCCGGGCTGAAGCCTTTTCCGTAATCATTGTCATACCAGGTGCCCTTCTCCCCGATTTTCTCGTAGAGCCAGTCCGGGATATCCATATGGCTCTCTTCCCCCGGGTAGTCCAGCACGACCCTCAGAATGATCCGGGCCCCGTAACTCTTCCAATACTCGAAGTTGAAATTCTCCTCAATCGCCGAAAAATCATAAACCCCTTCTTCAGGCTCCAGATCCTTCCATGTCAAATTGGCGTGGACAAGCGTTACTTTTTGTTTTACCTCTTCAGGCTCACGAGCATCCGCTGCAAATCCGATATACGGATTATAAAGAACGTCGCCGGTTTCGACAGGAAAATTGACCGACAGGGCAGGCTGCGGTGATGCTGCACTGACAGCGCTCGCGCACAGCAGCAGAAGGAGGCTTATTTTTAGCAGCTTGGCAGCCAATATTTGGGGCTTCTTGTTCATCTAAATCTACCTTTCAATTTTAATAAATGGAAAAATATACATTGATTATCTAGTCCAAAAGCCCTTAAATATGAATTACTTAACTAAACATTTAGGTCATTAATAAACAAATAGGACGGGGAAACGGAATGAAAGTGCTTGTTACGGGCGGTTATGGTTTTATTGGCTCTTTTGTGGCCGAAAGATTTTACAAAGAGGGCTACGACGTTTATATTATCGACAATTTGACCTCAGGAAACAAGAAAAATATCGATTTTAAGCACAAAAGCTATCTGCTGTCCGTCGAAGACCCTGCATGCGAGGAAGTATTCCGGAGCAACCGTTTCGATGCCGTAGTGCATCTCGCTGCCCAAGTCAATGTATCCACTTCGATGAAAAATCCTGTTCAGGATGCGCAGTCCAACGTGCTTGGCCTGACAAATATCCTGACGCTGGCAAGCCGCTATGGGGTCCGCAAATTTCTCTTTGCCTCCTCTGCAGCCGTCTACGGAGCGACCGAAGAAGTTCCGATTCCCGAGACTACTCCGCTTGCCCCTATCTCACCATACGGCATCAATAAAATGATCGGCGAAACCTACTGCGCCAAATGGTCCGAAATGTACGGCCTCAATACGCTGTGCTTCCGCTTCTCCAATGTATATGGCCCCCGGCAGGGCAGCAGCGGCGAAGGCGGCGTGATCTCGATCTTCATTAATCAGATGAAGAAGAACCAAGGGATTACCGTCAACGGCGACGGCGGCCAGACGCGCGATTTCATTTACGTAGAGGATGTGGCCGATGCGATCTACCGGGCCTCCTACTCCTCGCTGACCGGGGTATACAATTTGTCGACAGCAGCGGAGGCTTCCGTTAACGACCTTATCCAGGAGCTCCAGCAGCTGTATGGCGAAACGGCCGTAACCTACGGTCCGCCGCGTGAAGGCGATATCTACCGTTCGACGCTCAATAACCGCCGGATTATGAAGGACCTGGACTGGGCTCCCAAATATAATCTGAAAACCGGGCTGCAGCGGATGTATGAGCGGACAGTTAAAGAGATGGCAGGCTCCCCTTCGCCGAAGCCGGTTAAAGACAAGCCTTCGCCGTTTCGAAGCCGGTTTAAGACGCTCCTTCCTTATGCCGAGAACCTGGCTGCCTTTGCAGCCGTATATGCGCTGAGCGAACTGCTGGAGCGGACCGCCTACGCGGGGATTGATTTTAAGCTTGTGTATATCATTTTCATGGGTTTGTTCTACGGAAGCCGCCAATCCATGCTGGCCGCCCTGCTGTCAATCGCCTTCTTCGTCCAGGAACAGACGGAAAGCGGACGGGACGCGGTCTCGCTGCTGTACGACTCGACCCTGTTCTTCCAGCTGGCTCTTTACCTGCTGGTCGGCCTCATTGTCGGATACAGTGTCGAACGGCGGATTACCCGCCTGGGGCAGGCCGAGGCGGAACTCAAGCAGTCGGAGGAGAAGTACGCTTTTCTATATGAAGTCTATGAAGAAACGCGCTCGGTCAAGGACGAGCTTCAGCAGCAGATTCTAAATACCGAAGACAGCTTCGGCAAAATGCACGCCGTCACCCGGGAGCTGGACAGCCTTGAGCCCGAACGGATCTTCCTGGCAGCCATCGGCGTGCTGGAGAATATTATGAAGACCCATGAAGTAACGATTTATACGGTGAACAAGAACCGGAACTATCTGCGGCTTGCAGGCCGTTCATCCAATGAGCTGTTTGTGGTTCCGCGCTCTTTAAAGGTGGACGACTACGAATATTTGATCCAGGTGCTCCAAGACCAGCAGGTGTACGTCAACAAACAGCTGAATCCGGAGGCCCCTCTGCTCTCTGCTCCGGTTGTCAGCCGGGGAGAGGTCGTGGCCGTTGTTTCCCTTCATTCTGTCGAATTCCGCCGCTTTACTCTGTACTACCAGAATTTATTCAAGACCGCAGTGGAGCTGATCTCCTCCTCTTTGTCCCGCGCTCACGCCTACATCGACGCCTCCGCAGCCCAGCGGTATGTGGATGCCGATGAACGGCGCGTGCTACGCACAGAAGCGTTCATGGAGATTCTGGCGAGCAAGCAGGCCGCCAGCGAACAGATCGGCACGGACTTCGCAGTGCTGCACACCGGGCTGCGCAATGCATCGGGCGATGAGATTGAGCGCATCCATACTTCGCTCAGGGAAACGGATTATCTCGGGATGGGGACGGACGGAGAGCTTCTGATCCTGCTGAGCAATTCCAGTCAGGCAGATGCGGAACGCATCTCGCGGCGCCTGAGAGAACAATTCGCCTTCATGCCGCCGGAAGGGACGGAGCATTATGCTTGAAGCGGTTTATCTGCTCTACGCGGCGCTCTGTGCCGTCCTGTTCGGAATTCTGCACCGCCGTTCGCCAAGGGAAGCTGTGGTCAAATTTGTATTTGCCGCCGCCTTTCCGGTGCTCGGATTGCTGTTTCCGCTGTTTTGGCGCAAAACATCCTCCTTCCGGTCTGACCGGGCGGAGAAGCTGGAGTCGTATCTTCGTCATGATGCCCAGGACGACCCCTATCGGGTTCTGCGTATCCGGGACACCGAGAAGGAGCTCAACGTCGTTCCCCTTGAGGAAGCGCTGCTGGTCGGAGATCTCGGCACCCGCAGGCGGACGATGATTGACCTGCTGAACCAGGACGCCACCGATTATCTGGAGGTGCTGCGGCTGGCTGTCGCCAACGAGGATACCGAAACGTCCCATTATGCCGTCAGTGCCCTGGTTGAGCTGAAGCGAAAGCTGAACCGCTCCCTGCAGGAGCTGTCCGTCCGGTATGAAACGTCGCGAAGTGACGCCGAATTCCTCGAGGGCTACTCCGAGGTCCTGCGCAATTATATCCGCAGCGGCTTTCTGGATGCCGGCACGCTGCAGAGGCTGAAATATACGCTGGCTGAAGTGCTCCAGAGCCGGATTGACGCCGATCCGGTTGCCTTCACCGTTTATGAAGAGAAAGCGGATATCGAGCTGGAGCTTGGCAATTTCGCCGCCGCAGAGCATGCGGCCCTGCAGTATGCGGATCGTTTTCCAGACCGGGAAGAGCCTTATTTGCTGCTCATGAATTTATACTATACGTCCCGCTCCCCGGAACTGTTCCGGAATGCGCTGCTTCGGCTGAAGCAGTCGGGCGCGCGCTTGTCCAGCGAAGGACTCAAATCTGTAAGGTTCTGGTCGGAAGGAGCATGACAACCCATTTATGAACGAACAGCCCATGAAACTCAATCCCCGCATCTACATTATTCTGGCCGGTATCGTCCTGATCGGCGCAGTTTTGATTCTGACGCATACCCGCTATTTTCAGCAGTTCAGCCATAACCGCAATCTGCAGACGAAGATTGCAGAATGGAAGAACGAACCGCCCGCTGCTCCGAACGTAACCGGCGCCAAATTCTGCGTGATTTATGACGGCGAAGACGACTATAATGTCCGCATTCAGGAGCAGGCCCAGCGGGTGCTGACCGATATGCGCAAAGCGGCGGTCTCAGTGGATCTTCGCAAGGAGACGCTCAATCTGTCCGGCTGCGGAGCCGTTATATCTGCCTTGACCGACCTCACGCTCGTGAAGGACCCGGACACGCTCGCCGGCTATCTGGACCAGGGCGGTCACCTGTTCCTGGCTACGATGCCGGAGCAGAGCGACGCCTTTCTTAGACTGTATCGCAAATTCGGTATTATTGACGCGGGCGACTATTCCGACGAGCAGGGAATTCATCTGAAGGACGAGGTCCTGCTCGGCGAAAAAGGTCTTGAAATCGATGATGAGTTTATGACGAATACCGTCATGCAGGTGGAACTGGATCCGTCTGCACAGGTTCATGCCACAGCCACGTCGGGCATGCCGCTCTTGTGGAGCTATGATACCGGCAAAGGCTCCGTCATGGTCTTCAACGGCACGATGCTCCAGGAGAAGATTAACCGCGGAATTATTACAGGAGCCGTCTCGATGATGATGCCGGATTTCATCTATCCGATCTATAACTCCAAGCTGATGTATATTGATGACTGGCCGGCGCCGTACGGCAGCTCGATTGATCCGGACATCTACAAGATTTACCAGCTGAACCGCCAGGAGTTCTTTAAACAAATCTGGTGGCCGGATATGCTGAAGGCCGCCAAACGTTATGGTCTGAAATTCACGGCCGTTTTGATTGAATCGTATCACAATCAGGTGGTGCCTCCTTTCGCCTCCCCATCGGATGCCGATCCTGAAAGCCTGATCAGCTACGGACGGGAAATTATCAAGAGCGGCGGCGAAATCGGACTGCACGGCTATAATCACCAGTCGCTCACGACCGATCCGGACAAGAGCAGCTATTATGATTACGAGACCTGGAACAGCACCAGCGATATGGCCCTCTCGGTGCAGGAAGCGCTGAGCTATTTCAAGCGCAGCTTCCCGAATTATTCCTTGTTTACGTATGTGCCGCCTTCCAATGTACTCGATCCGGGCGGCCGCGAAGCCCTTAAGCAGAGCTGGAATAACCTGGCCGTCATCTCCTCCGTCTTTGCAGAGGACGCTGCGGGTATCTCTTATGTACAAGAGTTTGAGCAGGCCAAGGACGGCATTCTGGAAATGCCCCGGGTGACCTCGGGATATGATGATGAAGCATTTGAACGGTGGACCGCGGCAAGCGTGCTGACCTCCTACGGCTTCTTCTCTCATTTCGTCCATCCGGACGACGTACTTGACAGTGAGCGGAGCATGGGAATGACCTGGGAGGAGCTCTATAAGAATTACAGCACGGTAATGTCCCGCCTGCAGAAGAATTATCCATGGCTGCAGGCCAAGACGGCCACAGAGGCTGCAATCGATATGAAAAATCTGCTGTCCAGCGATATCGAGCTCAGCCAGAGCGGTGACGTGATCAAGGGCAAAGTGACTCCGCTTCAAGGCGAAGCGTCCTTTATCCTGCGTACCCGCAAAACGGCCGCCAACTTGTCCGGCTGCACCGTGAAGAAGATCGGAGACGGCATCCTGCTCGTCACCGTGACGAAATCGGAATTCACTATCCACCTTAGCGAGGCATGATCCTATGAGAATATGCATGATTGCAGAGGGGTCTTATCCCTATATCACCGGCGGGGTCTCCAGCTGGATTCACTCACTCGCCACCCATATGCCGAAGCATGAATTTGTTATTTTGGCTATCGGGGCAGATGAGAAGCAGCGGGGCCAATTCCGTTACACTCTTCCTCCCAATATCGTGGAGGTGAAGGAAGTTTTTCTGAACAGCTTTATGAAAGATGCTCCGCCTGCAAGGGACCGCCTTCGTCTGAGCGCAGAAGAACGGGAAGCGCTCAGCGCCCTTCTCGGCGGCGGCAAGGCCTTGAACTGGGCTTGCCTGTTCGACCTGATCCGCTCGGACCGGGTCGCCACCGCCGGTCATCTGCTGATGAGCCGGGAGTTTTTCCAAGTCCTTACAGAGCGTTGCCGCGAGGATTATGCGCATATTCCATTCACCGAGATGTACTGGACCGTCCGTTCGATGATGCTGCCGCTGCTGCTGACGATCCGCGGCGACATTCCGGAGGCCGATCTGTATCACAGCGTCTCGACCGGTTACGCCGGCGTGCTGGGCGCTCTCGGCAAGCATCTGTACGGCAAGCCGTTTCTTCTGACGGAGCACGGTATCTATTCCCGCGAGCGCGAGGAAGAAATCATCAAGGCCGACTGGGTGCAGGGTTATTTTAAGGACCTCTGGATCCGCTATTTCTACCGCCTGTCAGAAGCGGCTTACACGATGAGCGATGAAGTTATCACGCTGTTTGGCCGCAACAAAGAGATTGAAATGGAAATCGGCTGCGACGAACGCAAAATCAAGATTATCCCGAACGGGGTAAACGTTGCCGATTATGCAAGTGTCGCCGGTCCTCCTCCCGAAGGCGGGCCGCTGCGGATCGGCGCGATTGTCCGGCTTGTGCCGATCAAGGATATCAAGACCATGATCCAAAGCTTTGCTCTTGTGAAGAGAGAGCTGCCTGAGGCAGAGCTTCACATCATGGGACCGACCGACGAAGACAAAGATTACTTCCGCGAGTGCGTTGAATTGGCAGACACGCTGGGGATATCGGATATCACCTTTACAGGTCAGGTTAATATCCGGGAATACCTTGGCAAGCTGGATATTATCGTCCTGTCCAGCATCAGCGAAGGCATGCCGCTGGCCATCCTTGAAGCGATGGCTGCCGGCAAGCCCTGTGTAACGACCGATGTCGGAAGCTGCCGCGAGCTGCTGGATGGCCGGGGCGATCCCTTCGGCCCTGCCGGCTTCACCGTCCCTGTCATGCACTATGACCGCATGGCGGGAGCGGTCGTGAAGCTTGGACACAGCCGGGAGCTGCGGGAGCAGATGGGGGCCAGCGGACTGGCGCGGGCTGAAGCGCTCTATACCCATTCCGCATTTATCCGAAGCTACCGCGAACTATACGATCACTACAAGGAGGCTGGAGCATGGCCGGCATCGGCTTTGAATTAAGAAAGTTATACCGTGAGCACGGGCTCCTTCGTCATCTGCGGGCATACGCCTACTCCTCAATGTCGACCGTCGGCCCGATGGCGCTGTGCATAGGCATGGTGGCCGGCATCCAGTACTTGATGAGCATCTCGGATGCGGCTTATCTGGAGCGCGAATTGTTCTTGTCCACGATTGTCTATGCCTTTATCTTCTCCGTACTCATCACCGGCGGCGTCTCCATGGTGCTGACCCGGTTCCTGGCGGACATGCTGTTTCAGAAAAAATACGAGCACGCCCTGTCCTCCTATTACGGCGCTGCAGCAATCTGCCTGCCTGTCGGGGCAGGAGCGGCGCTGCTGTTCCTGGAGGGCGTAGAGGCAAGCTTTGCTTACAAAGCAGCGGCCTTTCTGCTGTTTATGGAGCTGATCCTCCTGTGGATTCAATCCGTTCACCTTTCGGCTCTGAAGGATTACAAGCGCATCTTCCGCAGCTTTCTGGTCAGCGGCCTGATCGCGGTCGGCGGCTCCTGGGCGGTCAGTGCCTTTATAGATTCTCCTTCAGCGGCGTGGATGCTGGCTGCTGTTGATGCCGGTTTCTTAACCGTGCTGCTCATGACCAACCGGCACTTTGAAGAGGTGTTCCCGGTGCGGGATTCCAAGCTGTATTTCAGC
This sequence comes from Paenibacillus pinistramenti, assembly GCF_005869875.1. Taxonomy (GTDB): domain Bacteria; phylum Bacillota; class Bacilli; order Paenibacillales; family Paenibacillaceae; genus Fontibacillus; species Fontibacillus pinistramenti. The sequence goes on along the minus strand of NZ_VAWG01000005.1, from coordinate 13,829 downwards.
TTCATCTCCTATTTCCGGAAGTATCCTTCCCTGATGGGAATCGGGACGTTTCTGTACGCAGGGGTGTACATTCACAGCTTTGTGTACTGGTTTGGCCCTTACCATAACCTGATTGCCGGCCGTTATCTCGTGTCGCCGTTCTACGATACTCCGGTCTTCTACGCATACATCAGCGTCATACCGTCGCTTATTGTATTTACGGTGGCCGTGGAAACGAACTTTTACGATAAATTCCGCAGCTATTACGATCTGATCCGGCAGCGCGGCACCTGGGAGGAAATTTCGGCAGCGCGGAGCGAAATGCAGCGTTCCCTCGTCAAAGAGCTGACCTTCCTGATGGAAATCCAGCTGATGTTCACCATCCTCGCGCTGGCACTGGGCATCAAGCTGCTGCCCTTAATCGGCTTCAGCATGGAGCAGCTCGATGTCTACATCGTACTGCTGCTGGGCTACTACATGTTCATCATTACGTTTGTGATCCTGCTTCTCCTGCTCTACTACGATGACCGGAAAGGTGTTATTATGATCAGCGGAATTTTTGTACTGCTTAACCTTGCATTCTCGGCTTTAAGCATGCGGATGGACTACCACGGCTACGGCATGCTTATTGCTTCATTCGCCGTTCTGGTGCTCGCTCTGACACGGATGGTGCGGTACGTGCGCAATATTGATTACCATACGTTCTGTGCCCAGCCGCTCACGCCTCCGGCCCCGAAGCGTTCCCGCAAAATGCTGGCCAAATCTGCCTCTCTCTCAGCAGGCCTGATCGCGGCGGTGGTGCTGCTCTCGGCCTGCTCCAGCAGTTCGTCCGGTTCTACTAACTCGGCTGGCGCGTCCGGTACGTCAGGCTCCTCAGGCTCCGGCCAGACAGCAGCAGCTTCTTCTTCCGGCACGTCCGCCAGCACTTTGACCGAAGACAAGCGGATCTATGAACGGGACAACGATTCCGAGGTGGATACGCTGTATATGACAGTGCTGCCGCAGGAACAATCCGGAGATCAAGCAGACCTGGACTGGTACCAGCTTAACCGGATTACAAGCCGAATGGATGAAGGCAGCCTCAAGATTATTTTTCAGGAAGGCGCTGCTGACGGGAGTGGACCAACGAAGGGCTCCTTCGGCTATTCGGCCAACGGCTCCAACGGCACCATTTCCCTGCGCGGGAACACAGCACGTTACGCTTCCCAGCGTTCCTACAAGATTAATTTAAGCGACCAGGCCGGACTGTGGAACGATCAGAGCACCATCAATCTGAACAAGCACTCCTATGACCCTTCCCGCCTGCGCAACAAGCTGAGCTTTGACCTGTTCGAGACCATTCCGGGCATGACGAGCCTGCGGACCCGTTTTGTTCATTTGTATGTGAAGGACCTCAGCGACGGCGGCACTCCCGCAAGTGTAAAATATGAGGATTACGGGCTGTACACCCAAATCGAGCAGCCGAACAAGACTTTCCTTAAAAATCACTGGCTGGACCCGTACGGCGAGCTGTACAAAGCGACCATGTTCGAATTCCTGGAATATCCGGATGACCTGAAATCCCAGGACGATCCGCAGTATGATAAAGCCATGTTCGAAACCCATCTGGAGATCCGGGGACGCGAGGATCATACCAAGCTTCTGGACATGCTGGCCGATGTGAACAATATGTCTATTCCGATCAATGAAGTGATCGAGAAGCATTTTGACCTCGACAATTACTTGACCTGGCTCGCCTGCAACATTCTGATGGACAATATGGATACGGACGCGCAGAATTTCCTGCTGTATTCTCCGCTGAACTCCGACAAATGGTACTTCCTCCCTTGGGACTACGACGGAGCCTGGGAGCTGCAGCGCAGCATCAACAGTATCGGCCCGTACAACAGCGGCATCAGCAACTACTGGAGCGTGAAGCTGCATAACCGCTTCTTCCGCAGCCAGGAGAATGTACAGCTGCTTGAGAATAAAATCGACGAAATTTACAAGAAGTATATCAACAGCAAGACCGTGTCGGACCTCATTGCCAAGTACAGTCCAATCACGGAAAAATACGCTGCGCAAAGCCCGGACCGGGATTTCTTCCCGGCGCTTGTAGGCGATATTCCGGAGGATATGAAAGCCATCAGCGAGGTGCCTGAGCGCTCCATCCAGCGTTTCAAGGAAGACCTGCAGAAGCCGAAGCCGTTCTTCCTGAATGATCTTCAGCAGGAAGCCGCAGGCGCGGTATTCAGCTGGGATGCTTCGTTTGACCTGCAGGGTGACGATTTGACCTACACCTTCACCCTTGCTAAAGATCCGCTCTTTACCAAAATCGTCAAGCAGACCAGCACGGCAAATACAAGCCTCACGGTGGCCGGCCTGGCTTCCGGGACTTATTACTGGAAGGTGACCGCCAGCGACGGTAACGGGCACTCCCAAATCGCGTTTGATATTTACTACGATTCGGAGAACACGCCTTACTACGGGGTTAGAGAGGTTAAGGTGAACTAATATGGAATTTATGGGCCGCCCTCTCCGGCATGAGCACAAATATTACCTGCACGCTTTCGACTATTTATCGATCCGCCAGCGCGTGTCGTCCCTGCTGCCGCTGGACCCGAATTCAACGGGCCCGGACGGCTACGGCATCCGCAGCCTTTATTTTGACAGTCCTGCCGACCATGCGCTGTACGATAAGGTCAACGGCGTATTCGCCCGGGACAAGTTCCGGATCCGCATCTATAACGGCGGGGACCAAACGATCAAGCTGGAACGCAAGAGCAAGTACGGCAATTACGTCAGCAAAGAAAGCGCCCCTCTGACCAGAGAGCAGTACGACGCCGTGCTCCACGGGGAATATACGGCCGTTGACGGCTCCAGCTATCCGTTAGTGAGGGATTTTTATCTGGCGCTTGTCCATAAGGGCTTCCGCCCGGTGACGATTGTCGATTACCTGCGTGAAGCTTATGTGTACGACCGCGGCGATGTGCGCATCACCTTTGATAAGCGGCTGGCCGCCGGAGTGAACGGCGTAGACCTGTTCGCGCCCGGGCTCATCCTGACGGAAATGCTGGACCCGGCTCTGACCATCCTTGAAATCAAGTACAACGAATTCCTCGCCGAGGACATCCGCCTTGCGGCCACCCCGGCTGCCAGCAACCGTTCGACCATTTCGAAATACGTAATTTGCCGAGAAGCAGCCATGCTTCATTTCAAACGATAAGGGGATTCACCGAGACATGAACGAAAATCTTAATTTTCAGGACTTATTTAAAAACAGCGTCACCCGCCTGGACATCTTTGGAAGCGTGTCGTATGTCGATGTGCTGATCGGCCTGGCCGTGTCGCTCGGCATCGGCCTGTTTATCTTCTACATCTACCGTAAGACGTTCCGCGGGGTCGTCTACAGCTACAATTACAATGCCGCTTTCGTCCTCATGTGCATGATTACCAGTATGATCATTATGACGATCAGCTCCAACATCGTGCTGTCGCTCGGCATGGTCGGCGCGCTCAGCATCGTGCGATTCCGGACTGCGGTCAAAGACCCGCTGGACATTGTGTACATGTTCTGGTCCATCGCCGCCGGCATCGCTGCCGGAGCCAAGCTGTATCCGATGGCTGTCCTCGGTTCGCTGGTGATCGGCGCTGTGCTGGTCCTGCTCGCCCGCCGCAAAATGCGCGAGCAGCCGTTTCTGCTCATCATCCGCCACGCGGAGAGCGCTACTTCTGCCGTGCGCAGCCAGCTGCAGCACCTGAAGTTCAATTTGAAGTCCAAGACTGTGCGCAAGGATTACGTGGAAATGACCGTCGAACTCCGCCTGCGGGACGACAACACGGCCTTTCTCCATGACCTTTCGGCCATCGAAGGCGTCATGGACGTTTCGCTGCTCAACTATACAGGCGATTACGCGCAGTAATTGTACAATGAGCTTTGCTTCCCCGGCCCGGCCAATCCGGCTGGGGAATTTTTTTTTAAATAATTTCGTGCAGGAGGTGATCGTGTGGGCATTACACTGGATACGATTCAGGATAAAGTAGAGTTCTTCCAGGCTTATGATCTCAAGACTCTGGAGAGAACCATCGAGGAGCGGATCGAGATCAACAAAGCGCTACTGCTCAAAGTGCATTCCGTTCAGCATCAGGCCGTCTTTGATCCGGTCCGCAACCAGCTGCAGTACAGCGCGGCGGTTCATTTTAAGGCTTGAGGGCTGGGCGGGCGTGATGATAGATGATAGATGATAGATGAAAGATGATAGATGATAGATGATAGGCAAGGCGCTGCCCGGTATAACGCCGGAAAAATCAGGAGACCGCCCCGGGAGGGAGCGGTCTTCTTGTGTTCTTTAATAAGGCTCTATTTTGAGACGCCTATTTGATATTTTTCTGACCATGTCCGGAAGGCTTCTGAGCCGTCTTAATTCCATCAATATGCTCGGCCCGCAGAGCCGGATCGGTAATATTCGCCTGGCTCAGCTTATCATAAATGCGCTGCATCGCTTCTTGAGAGAACAGCGGTTCCGGGTGCTCCGTCTTCAGCCGGACCAGCTTCCTGCTAATAAACTCGGAAAGCTCGGTATCGTAGACGACCAGCTCGTCCGAATGGATTTTGCGGAGCTCGGGGTCAATGCTGAACCGGCATCTCATCGTAAAAGAAACCATCGACACAAACCGCAGCTTCGGCACCTGCTGCAATTGCGGCACCTGCTGCAATTGCGGCACTTGCAACGCGTCCGGTCCATTCGGCCCATCCGCAAGTACACCTTCAACAGCTTTGATATGCCCGTAATTCTGCATCAAAGGATTGTACATCTTAAACCGGCTGCTGACCGACCACTGCTTGTCAGACCGCCCGCCTTTGATTTCGCCGTTGTAGTTCTTCGTTTCAATCACAAAGAGGGCATAAGGCGTGATCACCAAATGGTCAATCTGGGAATAGCCGGTGCGGGACTTCGGGTTTCTCAGCATCAGATCGCTCAAGGACCTGCATTCCTTCGGCAGCTGATCGAGCTGGATATTGATCTTATACTCGCCCAGTTCGCCAATGCGTGAGGCTTCGATTTTTTTGCGGGGCTGCGTGTGCTGAGAGGCGGGTGCAGTTTGGTTGCGGGGCTGCGGGAAGGCTGTATTCATGTTCTGCGGCGGGCTGCCAGGTTTGGGCTTGTTAAATAAGGAAAATAGTTTGCTCAGCATAGAGATTCTCCGTTCCCTTTTGGATAATTTTAACTCTACCTTCTTTATCGGCAGCTTCTCCCGCTCGTTTAACTCCGCGTTCCCGCGTCAATTCTGGACCGTTAGTGGGGCCATACCCAGACAGCCCTCGCTCCGCCCTCACAAAAAAAATCCCCCAAACAAACTCGTTTGAGGGATACTTTTCCACAATTAAACTCCTTTTTCCACACTTGCACTCCTTAATTCACGTTAACTCCTATCCTTCCTTATCCGCGCTTGCCCCGGCCTCCGCCGCCACCGCCGCCGCGTGACTGGGTAATTTCGGTGATTTTCTCCCCGTTGACCGTGACGTCGCCGCCATTCAGCTGCGCCGTACCGTCAGCATCAAAGGAAGAGGAAGCTTCTACGTTAATCGTGCCGCCGTTGACATACAGATCGCCGTCCGAGTCGAAGGCGTCCGTATCGCCGCTGGCCATGCTTACATCAATCGTACCGCCGTTCACTTCAATAGCCACCGTCGAATTGACTTTTGGTGCGGCGTTGATGCCGTCATTGTTCGCATACATCGTAATCTTGCCGTCATTGATCTTGATATTCGTTGCCTCGATGCCCTCTTCACAGGTCTTGATGTTAATCGTGCCGCCATCGATCTGCACAGTGCTGTTCGCCCGGATCGCATCATCTGCAGCAGAGATATTTAAGGTGCCGCCTTTAATGTAGATGTATCCCAGAGAGGAATCTTCATCGTTCTCGCTTTGCAGGGCGTCTTTACCCGAATCTATGGTAACCGTCCCCTCATTGATCAGAATGGCGTCATTTGCTTCAATAGCATCTGAAGAAGAGTTGATCGTATAGACGCCTCCAGTGATTTTTAGATCATCCTTGGAAGAGATCCCGTTCCCTGCTTTAGATACAATCTCCAAGGTTCCTTTTCCGTTCAGAGTCAGATCCGCTTTGGAATAAATAACCGCATCCAGATTGGTATCCCCATCCGCAACGTAGCTTCCGGTAACTTCCATATGGTTCTCACTGTCCGTAGAGGTCACAAACACTTTATCCGCAGCCTTCACATAAATGGCCGGCGAATCCTCATTCGTAATGCTGGCGCCGTCCAGGACGATTTGAACTTTAGCATCCTCAGGAGCATCGACCACAACGGTTGTGTTGGTTACATCACCGCTCAAAACATAGACACCTTCCTTGCTCAGCGTCACATCCTTATTGCTCTCCAATGTAACTTGTGTGGCCGCTGTCAGGTCCGCCGTCTGCTCCAAATCCCGGTCACTGAACATGTCTGTGGTGTCCAGAGCAGCAGTTTCAGTTGAAGTTCCGTTTGTGGAACCCGCTGCAGCAGTAGTTGAATCCGTTGCAGTGCTTGAAGCCGCTGTGTCTGTTGAAGCTGCTGCAGCGCTTGATGTCACTGCTGTACTTGAAGTTTGAGTCGCTGCAGCCCCGCTGCTGTCCTGTGAACTAGAGCACCCCACAGCAGATACGCTGAGTAATAAGGCCATCATAATGGCGCTTACGTTGATAAGTTTTTTGGATTTCATATGAACACTCCTTAAATGATTGGTATTTATTGTTGAATGGTTAGCATGATGTCTTCCTGATAGTTACATCATGAGGGCTGGAGCTTAAATCAAACTTAAAGAATGGATGGTGGAGAAATTTTTAAAGTCAGGAATAAAAAAATCCCCCAAACGACCCGTTTGAGGGAACATGCAAGAAATATGAAGCGCAATATGAAATGCAATATGAAGCAAATTTTTAAGGCTGATCAAGAAATCTGCACGAACTTTGAGCTCAGCTCTATAGAGGTGTCGATCCTCAGCAGAACCAGCTCTCCTCTGCGGCTTCCCGCAAACGATGCAAAATGAGTGCCTTCCGACAAATGCACGTACTGCCGGCCCATCGGCTTCAAGCCTTCCTTCAGGATTGCCGCCAGGGCCTTGTTATTCGTACCGTGATATAAAACAGCCGGAGGTTCGCCTGCCGGATACTGTACTTTATCATGGCTGTGGCCGTATCTTGCGCTTATATGATCACCTTTAATTTCAAACCGCTGTTTCTCCGAATTGCAGACCACCTGCTCGATATCCTTCTGCCCTACCCATGCCCATCTCGTTTGAATATAAAAAGAGGGCTTGAATCCCAATGGATTCAGCCCCGCGCTGCTACCCTGACTACCCTGACTGCCAGAGCATGAGTGGCACAGGCCGTTGCTATGATAACGCAAGAATGGAAAGTTTTTTTGCTACGCTAAAGAAAGAAAAGCTGTACAAGATCCACACAGAGCACTATCCAATGGCCTATGTAAAATCGGTCATTTTCAGATACATCATGGTCTACTACAACAGGCGGCGGATCTACACCTCTAATCCAGGTGGCTGGCCGCCAGCTATTTATCGTGAGAAAATGCTGTCACAAGCAGCTTAGTAATGAGATTTCTGGATGAGTGTGTTTTCAAACTGCTCTTTATTTGACAACTCCAGTTCTTCTTCTAACGATTATTGATGGTACTTCACTGGAGTGGAGGTGTTGCAATAATCTGATAAACGAGCTCATTAGCGCCAAAACAATTATATACAATAATAGTTCTTTCATTATTCCTCTAAGGAACTTCTTATATATGTGCTTTATTTTATATCTAATTCATTAAACAAATATTAAACCATTAATTTCCCCTGCAATTTGAAGTAAAAACTACTATAGAACCCTTTCCGCCTCTTCATTTTTGTGCAAAGAAATATTTTGATTAATAAATTGACTAATCTCATTCTTTAGATGTTCATATCCAAAAGGTACTTCTTTTGTAGTAGGGTCAACCGGTTCAATTTGAATAAAAGTTACACTTCCATCATGCTTATGTTCAAAAGCAACACTATTTGATTGTCTGGGATATAGCGCAATAACCTTATTTATTTTACTCGTACGATTCATATCAATTGGGCAACGATACAGAATGCGGTTATAATCGCTTATTTGAATAAAATCATCTGTCTCCCTGTTGAACTGAGTATTCCATAAATACCTATACTTACGATATTTAACTTCGACAACTAAAGCCTGAACTAGCTTGCCTGTAGTATCATATATATCCAATCGAATGTCAGGTCTATTATGGATATTCGCGATAAAACCATACTCATCTTCATTCAAACGTCTTGGTAACTCTTGGTCATATGTTAGATCCAATCTGTAACCATCTTGTATAAAGCTCATCTTCTCTCCCGTTAACAATTCACCAATAAATCTCTCTTGTGAATGGTCAGCAAGCCATCCGGTATCCCAACTAAACCCTAAATCAGTCAACACATCAATTATTAAGCAAGTCGAATAAACTTCCATCAATTTAGAAGAGCGATTGTAGGGATATGTGCTGTGCTTATTTGAGGAGTTTCGCTTCATCTGAAGATTGATTTCTTTGTATAAACGATACAAAACTGAATAACGTTGATCTCGGAGTACGAAGGTCGGTGGTCTTTTAAAAACTGGCTTATACTTTATATCTTTTAACCAGGTTTCTTCTAGATACCTTGAAAACATACCGATCATTTTCAGTATTTTATGAAACTCATTCTGGATTTTTACAGCTTCATCTTCCTGTTGTTGTAAAGTTCTTGTAATTCCATCCCGTTCAATCCTAAGTTGTTTCACCACTTTCTCATTCCCATATTTTATAAAAGCTTGATCGTACCGAAATAAACTGTCATCTACTTGGGAAAGGCGACTTTTCGAGTAATTGACTTTATTCAGTTGCCCTTCAAGTCGATTTCTAAATCCATTTTCTAAGCCCTTTAGGTTGCGTTTTAGGAAAACAAGGAACCATTTAATCCACTGATTTTCAACAACATTGGTTGTTAATACTGCATGTCTTTCATAATAATGTTCTGGACGGTCTAGGTTTGTGTTATTCCTTCCACCCTTCATAGCAAGCCAACGTTGACTTTTTATATCTGGCTTTTTAGACACTGACCGTATATTATACTGCTGCATTATATGTTCAGAGGGGGTCTCAATTATTGATTCAAGGGCATGCTTTAATTTCGAATAATTCGCTTGTATATGCCTGTACACATTCAGTACATGAACAGAAGATTGACCATCGTCTATGTATGCACCAAATCGCCTTGTTACAAGATCATAAGACAGCCCAGAAACCTTTTGTTCTAAATAACTTCTGAGATAAAACAAACGGTCTTCGTCGAAGTTACTGCCTTTAATTGTATACATACCTTGATAAATTCCTTGCTGTGTTTCAAGGCGAACCATGTAATGTCCAGGGGCGGGCATATGATCAATATCCCGAATTTGAACAAGCTCTTTTACACTCCCTGGTTCAAGAACTAATATATCATCGCTATCAAATTGATCAACATACAATCGGTCAGAACTACTATAAGAGTCGAAGCTAATTCGAATTGCTTGATATTCACTAACTTCCACCGAAGGAAATAACTTCTGGGAATCATACTTTACCAGTGTAAGTTCAGCATCTATCCAATTTTCATGATTAAATCGTCTACCAATGAATACTTTAGGATGCATAATCATGGATTGCCATCTCCCGAGCTTTACGATGTATTTCCAATAGAGTAAATTCGAAGTCACTAATTTCCCTTGCCCTATTGCTAGTAAATAGATCAAATAGCTTACTTTGTTTTACATCCTCTTGGTTGTCACTCGCAATTCCGACTAATTCTTGAAATTGTTCGGAAGAACCCCGGATCTTAGTAAGAATACGTTGTTTAACTTGAAGATCAATTACTATTTTACGGTCAAGGTATGGTTTACCTAGTTGATTTAGTGGAATAGAGTTTAAATATTCCCCCATTTTTCGAATAACACGGTGAGAAACTCCTTTTTGATAATCATACTGTTGTATTGTTTCGTGAAGCTCGTCGAAAAATTTTAGCTCTTCCAAACTAAACGCACTTATCGCTGGATCTTTACTACTCCATTTAGTAAAAACATCTTTTGAACCAAATGAAATAAGAGGTTTAGTAGGTTCGACAAGTTCTCTTGCCAATAAAGAACTAAAGGATAGTTTTTGCAGTGTTACTACATTAGCTCGATCTAGAAATCTATCTGAAAAGTTTTTCGTTGTTTCATCTATATTAGCAGTACCGATAAATACAATGTTATCCCCTATTTCAATTGAATCAGGATAATATGAGCGATTGTGACAGGTAGCTGTTTCTTTATTATACAATCTCAACTTTCGTTCTTGGTTTTCTGGCAATTCCAAAATACTAATAAATGGGGCAAACCAGTATTCTACTTGACTCAAATTCATTTCGTCAAAAGCAATCATGTGCATTTGTTCAGGATAATCTTTAGCATGTTTCAAAAATTCTACAAAACCTGTGTCTGAAGGAACATAAAGACCTGTAGAAGAGTTAAGGTATCCTAGTAAATCACTGGGTTCTGTATAACTCGGACTAATAGGTAAGACCAGAAGGGTATTCTTCTCTTGTTTAAGTCCCATGGCTTCTGCATAAAGTAAAGCTAATTGAGATTTCCCTGTCCCTGACATGCCGGCAAGAACGGTTATAGGGTTAGTTTTCACACTTACATGGAAATTAACAAGGTCATTCATTTGATAGAATAGTCCCTTTGACTCTCCTAATGTTTTTAAGTGCTCTAGAAACTGACTTTCTAAGTCATCATAGTTAATTTCATCTTGATCAACCTCATCCTCATTATTTTGTTGAGGGGAAGTGCTAATTATGATGTCTTGTTTTACTTCTAGGCGTTCCTTATCTGAGTTTCCAACTTGAGTGAAACTAAAGTTTGCTTCATGTAAATACTGCTTATCAAGGAAAACTAAATAATCACTACCGTAAATCTGATACTCAGAAATTGCATCAGGATCAATTTTAACTCTTTCTACGGTTTCTAGTGAAGATTCGTAAGCCCATCCTTGATCCACTGAATCTTTCCAAGAACCATTTAGCTTATATAGATACTCTCCACAAATAACATACTTTGGTCCTTCTGCATGATAGTAATAATCCTGAAAGCGAAGGGCCTTGCCTGACTGAAGAGACGATTCCCAAGAGCTTACGCCCATTGTTAACTTAGGAACGGATATATACTCGGAACCTTCTTTATATCCATCATCTATATTTTTTATCTCTAGATTCTTGAATATTTTCTCGGAGTACCCATCCGCAGCCATCATGTAATTAACCTGGGGCCGGAATACAATTAATTTGTTTTCTAATCGATTTCTTAAAGCCTCAATGCGTTTATCTAAATCATAAGTATAGGTATATCCTGCTGGATAAAAATTACGTGGAAACCTGAGGTTATTATCAGTCAACCCGATATATAAAGGATTTATGTTACGTTCTAGTAACATTACATTTAATTCTAGTAAAGGGACAGGTTCTGGAGATACTGGTTTAATAAAAAATTGCGGATTGTTAGATTGTCCTCTTGGCACGACTGGTTCGTCTATTGAACCATTCAAGTTATCTTTACTTGTCAATGTACCCAGCATTAAGCATTGTGATATATTCGCATATATTTTTTTCTCTTCTGGATCTAGTCTAAACATTCGATTATTCTCCCCGCTTCCAAATAGATAAAAGTTCAATTAAAGATTTATGATCATGCATTACAAAAGTTGAATACTGAATTCCATTTAGCGACTTTTGTAATGCAAATAATTTTTTCGAAGATATGCCATTTTGCTGAATATATATTCTGGTGAGTCCGTTCTTAATAAGAGAATCTTTTTGTTTTTCCCAATCCTTAAAGGTAACAAATATTACTTCTGGAAATAGATATTGGGCGAGTGATACGTCAGAGGACTCATATAGCACGCAAAAGCTATTAATTTTTTCTGTTATATCGACCTTCCAGCTCTCTAATTGATGACGAAGATTAAGAATTTCTTGATCTTTTTCTCGGATTATGGTCTGATATAAAGTCTTTTGTTCCTCAATTTTTGACGTATTTATTTCACCTAACTTCCGATTTTCCAGTTCTTTATTTGTAAGCGTAACTTTTATATCCCTAATCTCTTTTTGAAGGTTGTTAACTGATCTTTGTGCGGCAGCCAATTCTTTGCTACTTTCTTCCGCTGATTTAAGTTTTAATTTAAGTTCCTTTAATGAACCTTCTACCTCCTGAAGTTTAACTTTATGAATTTGTGATTTCTCTAATTCATCTACTGCTGCTTTTCCTTTTCTAGCTAAATCATATAGGAAATTTAATACTAACCCGTACCTTGTAGTGTAGTCTAAATTGTCACGTTGAATTGCATAAGCAAGTGAGGATAAACCATACTCCAGAGCACTCTGATAGTAAACGTAGAATTCCTTGGGTGATAATGTTTTCACTTTATTATGTTCTATCTTGAATTGTTTAATTTGTTCATTAGATAGTAATAATAATGCTGATTTAAAAAGAGACTCTTTTTGGTGAGCATAAAGATAAAGATTTTGGTTTAATAACCTAAGCGCCTCCTCATCTGTCTGAATCTCTAAAGTATAATCGAAGAGTTTTTCATTGTTTTCTAATTTCCTTTGTAACTCCGGTAATATCTCTTCAGCGAGCTTGATATCATATTTAATAATCAAAGCTACTTTCAAATGATCAGGTATATTCTTACAAGATAATCTTGCTAAAAAGTCTTCATTTGAAGTAGCTTCTGATAAATCATTAAGATCTTGTCCATTATAAAAGTGTTGTAAAAATGGATCGACTTTTCGTCTTTTTGATTTAAGTGTTTGACGTTTAAATATTTGAATAATGTGATTCTTTTTCAATTTTAATGGAGGTTGCTTTGAAAACCCCGGAACTGTTTCCTTGAATTTCTGAAGAATTTCATCTGCACTTTTATCATCCAAGAGGCTAACATAAAAATCTATTGCTTCTGACAACGAATACCACCCTTTCAATTCCACCTCGTTTTTTTTCTTCTTAAAATATATTAACTCAAATTAATCATCTCCTTAGACTAGTATACCTCTTCTTATGGGTAAATTTAACCATTCTATTTATAAGAAAAAACTTAAATCTCCATACGAGCTGGGGTAGCGTCAAGAAATTTGTGTAAATAGAAAAACCATTTCTTGTAGATGCCGTTGTTTAGTCGGTGGTTGTGAACATTGCTAGAAGTTCAGCGCGTGCCTGGTCAAAGCCGGTATGGCAACGAGTTGCAAATTGCTGGTTGTAATCTTCAAACTGAGCAACTAAGAACTTCTCCAGTGATTCTTCGTGTGGAAATTGCTCTTTGCGCTTGGTGTACTTCTTAATCTGCTTATTAAACGACTCGATGAGATTCGTAGAGTAAATGCTTCTCCATATGGACTTTGGAAAGCGGTAGAATGTGAAGATATAGGGGTTTTCCTGCAGAGATTTTACAACCTTGGGATAGCTGGATTTCCACTTGGTACAGAACTCTTCTAGAGCGGCCTTTCCTTGTTCTTCACTCTCCGCACGGTATACGGCTTTAAAATCATGGCAGATCTCAAGCCGGTCCGTTACACGTACTTTGTGGGCGATGCTGCGTGATACATGGACACAGCAAGACTGGTATTTCGCTTTAGGATAAACTTGCTCAATGGCAGACACAATGCCCTTTAAACCATCGGAGATAAAGAGCAAAACCTCTTCGGTGCCGCGTGCTTTCACATCTTGAAGGAGATCATTCCATAGGTAAGCAGACTCTGTTGGAGCAATGG
>NZ_VAWG01000048.1 GCF_005869875.1 Paenibacillus pinistramenti | reverse complement strand
CTAAGTACCCTGAGGAAGAGAAAACAAGTAGTGATTCCGTCAGTAGCGGCGAGCGAACGCGGAAGAGCCTAAACCAAGAGGCTTGCCTCTTGGGGTTGTGGGACGTCTCACATGGAGTTACAAAGGAATTGGGTAGGCGAAGAGGTCTGGAAAGGCCCGCTAGAAGAGGTAAAAGCCCTGTAGCCGAAATTGAATTCCCTCCGAGACGGATCCCGAGTAGTGCGGGGCACGTGAAATCCCGTATGAATCTGCCAGGACCATCTGGTAAGGCTAAATACTCCCTAGTGACCGATAGCGAAGCAGTACCGTGAGGGAAAGGTGAAAAGCACCCCGGAAGGGGAGTGAAACAGAACCTGAAACCGTGTGCTTACAAGAAGTCAGAGCCCGATCTATGGGTGATGGCGTGCCTTTTGTAGAATGAACCGGCGAGTTACGTTCCCGTGCAAGGTTAAGGTGAGAAGCCGCAGCCGCAGCGAAAGCGAGTCTGAATAGGGCGACTAAGTACGTGGGCGTAGAC
>NZ_VAWG01000047.1 GCF_005869875.1 Paenibacillus pinistramenti | reverse complement strand
CTAAGTACCCTGAGGAAGAGAAAACAAGTAGTGATTCCGTCAGTAGCGGCGAGCGAACGCGGAAGAGCCTAAACCAAGAGGCTTGCCTCTTGGGGTTGTGGGACGTCTCACATGGAGTTACAAAGGATTGGGGTAGGCGAAGAGGTCTGGAAAGGCCCGCTAGAAGAGGTAAAAGCCCTGTAACCGAAAGTTCAATCCCTCCGAGACGGATCCCGAGTAGTGCGGGGCACGTGAAATCCCGTATGAATCTGCCAGGACCATCTGGTAAGGCTAAATACTCCCTAGTGACCGATAGCGAAGCAGTACCGTGAGGGAAAGGTGAAAAGCACCCCGGAAGGGGAGTGAAACAGAACCTGAAACCGTGTGCTTACAAGAAGTCAGAGTCCTCTATATGGATGATGGCGTGCCTTTTGTAGAATGAACCGGCGAGTTACGTTCCCGTGCAAGGTTAAGGTGAAAAGCCGCAGCCGCAGCGAAAGCGAGTCTGAATAGGGCGACTAAGTACGTGGGCGTAGACCCGAAA
>NZ_VAWG01000046.1 GCF_005869875.1 Paenibacillus pinistramenti | reverse complement strand
ACGATTGGGGTGAAGTCGTAACAAGGTAGCCGTATCGGAAGGTGCGGCTGGATCACCTCCTTTCTATGGAGTACCTCGCTTCCGTAGCGAAGCGGTACAAATACACGGTCGACGCAAGTCGCCGGATTGCCTTTGCGAAAGCAAGGGGACCTTCTCACTCGTTGGTCAGTTTTGAGAGTTCAAGCTCTCAAAATCATCTGCATGAATTTCATCAACCCAATGGGATTGACCGAAATGCATACAGGTCGCAGTTTCTTCGAAACTGCTTACGCTGAATACTTTAATCTCACATTCTGTGATTGTTTAAATCATTCATCGATTGATCCTTGAAAACTGGATAACGAAACAACAATTGCGAATTAGAAACATTCTTTTAGCTGAAACTTGTGATCGTAGAGAACAAGTTTAGTACTAGCTGAATATGCGAGTGTTTTTGAGATGATGGATCCTTTGCGAATTTGTTTCTACCTTTGAAGATTTCAATCGAAGAAACCAATGAGGAACAGAGCCGTCAGCCAAAAACAGGAGCCTTTTGGTTAAGCTACTAAGA
>NZ_VAWG01000044.1 GCF_005869875.1 Paenibacillus pinistramenti | reverse complement strand
AGTACCCTGAGGAAGAGAAAACAAGTAGTGATTCCGTCAGTAGCGGCGAGCGAACGCGGAAGAGCCTAAACCAAGAGGCTTGCCTCTTGGGGTTGTGGGACGTCTCACATGGAGTTACAAAGGAATTTGGTAGGCGAAGAGGTCTGGAAAGGCCCGCTAGAAGAGGTAAAAGCCCTGTAGCCGAAATTGAATTCCCTCCGAGACGGATCCCGAGTAGTGCGGGGCACGTGAAATCCCGTATGAATCTGCCAGGACCATCTGGTAAGGCTAAATACTCCCTAGTGACCGATAGCGAAGCAGTACCGTGAGGGAAAGGTGAAAAGCACCCCGGAAGGGGAGTGAAACAGAACCTGAAACCGTGTGCTTACAAGAAGTCAGAGCCCGATCTATGGGTGATGGCGTGCCTTTTGTAGAATGAACCGGCGAGTTACGTTCCCGTGCAAGGTTAAGGTGAAAAGCCGCAGCCGCAGCGAAAGCGAGTCTGAATAGGGCGACTAAGTACGTGGGCGTAGACCCGAAACCGTGTGATCTACCCCTGTCCAGGGTGAAGGTGCGGTAACACGCACTGGAGGCCCGAACCCA
>NZ_VAWG01000043.1 GCF_005869875.1 Paenibacillus pinistramenti | reverse complement strand
GCCAGCCGCCGAAGGTGGGGTAGACGATTGGGGTGAAGTCGTAACAAGGTAGCCGTATCGGAAGGTGCGGCTGGATCACCTCCTTTCTATGGAGAATCGTCTTCTGCGATGAAGACATTCAAATACACGGTCGACGCAAGTCGCCGGATTGCCTTTGCGAAAGCAAAGGGACCTTCTCACTCGTTGGTCAGTTTTGAGAGTTCAAGCTCTCAAAATCATCTGCATGAATTTCATCAACCCAATGGGATTGACCGAAATTCATACAGGCTGCTGTTTCAATGAAACAGCATTGATCCTTGAAAACTGGATAACGAAACAACAATTGCGAATTAGAACATTCTTTTAGCTGAAACTTGTGATCGTAGAGAACAAGTTTAGTACTAGCTGCAGAGCGAGGCATTTTGGAGACGATCGATCCTTTGCGAATCCCTTTCTTCCTTATTAGGTTTTATCTAATCAGGAAAGGGATGAGGAACAGAGCGTATCGGCCCAAAATCCGAGCGATTTGGTTAAGCTACTAAGAGCACACGGAGGATGCCTAGGCGCTAGGAGCCGAAGAAGGACGTGGCGAACAACGATAAGGCCTCG
>NZ_VAWG01000042.1 GCF_005869875.1 Paenibacillus pinistramenti | reverse complement strand
CCTTAACGAGAGTTCTTCCGCGCGCCTTAGAATTCTCTTCTCGCCTACCTGTGTCGGTTTGCGGTACGGGCACCTTCACCTGGCTAGAGGCTTTTCTTGGCAGTGTGAGATCATGACCTTCGCTACTATAAATTTCGCTCCCCATCACAGCCCAGCCTTACGATGTGCGGATTTGCCTACACATCAGCCTCACTGCTTAGACGGACATCCATCAGTCCGCGTCACTACCCTGCTGCGTCACCCCATCGCTCGTAACGGTTTACGGTGGTACAGGAATTTCCACCTGTTGTCCTTCGACTACGCCTTTCGGCCTCGCCTTAGGTCCCGACTTACCCTGAGCGGACGAGCCTTCCTCAGGAACCCTTAGGCTTTCGGCGGATCAGATTCTCACTGATCTTTTCGTTACTCATACCGGCATTCTCACTTGTGTACTCTCCAGCGCTCCTTACGGTACACCTTCAACGCATACACAACGCTCCCCTACCCCTGATGCAAAGCATCAAGCCATAGCTTCGGTGGTGTGTTTAGCCCCGTTACATTTTCGGCGCAGAGTCACTCGACCAGTGAGCTATTACGCACTCTTTAAATGGTGGCTG
>NZ_VAWG01000041.1 GCF_005869875.1 Paenibacillus pinistramenti | reverse complement strand
CCAGCCTATCTACCTCGTCGTCTTCAAGGGGTCTTACTAATTGGGAAATCTCATCTTGAGGGGGGCTTCACGCTTAGATGCTTTCAGCGCTTATCCCTTCCGCACTTAGCTACCCAGCTGTGCTCCTGGCGGAACAACTGGTGCACCAGCGGTGCGTCCATCCCGGTCCTCTCGTACTAAGGACAGCTCCTCTCAAATTTCCTACGCCCACGACAGATAGGGACCGAACTGTCTCACGACGTTCTGAACCCAGCTCGCGTACCGCTTTAATGGGCGAACAGCCCAACCCTTGGGACCTACTTCAGCCCCAGGATGCGATGAGCCGACATCGAGGTGCCAAACCTCCCCGTCGATGTGGACTCTTGGGGGAGATAAGCCTGTTATCCCCAGGGTAGCTTTTATCCGTTGAGCGATGGCCCTTCCATGCGGTACCACCGGATCACTAAGCCCGACTTTCGTCCCTGCTCGACTTGTCAGTCTCGCAGTCAAGCTCCCTTTTGCCTTTGCACTCTTCGAATGATTTCCAACCATTCTGAGGGAACCTTGGGGCGCCTCCGTTACTCTTTAGGAGGCGACCGCCCCAGTCAAACTGCCCGCCTGACACTGTCCCCGTACCGG
>NZ_VAWG01000040.1 GCF_005869875.1 Paenibacillus pinistramenti | reverse complement strand
GCTCCCCGAGGCCTTATCGTTGTTCGCCACGTCCTTCTTCGGCTCCTAGCGCCTAGGCATCCTCCGTGTGCTCTTAGTAGCTTAACCAAAAGGCTCCTGTTTTTGGCTGACGGCTCTGTTCCTCATTTGTTTCTTCGATTGAAATGTTCAAAGGTAGAAACAAATTCGCAAAGGATCCATCATCTCAAAAACACTCACTTAATCAGCTAGTACTAAACTTGTTCTCTATGATCACAAGTTTCAGCTAAAAGAATGTTCTAATTCGCAATTGTTGTTTCGTTATCCAGTTTTCAAGGATCAATGCTGTTTCATCGAAACAGCAACCTGTGTGAATTTCGGGCAATCCCTTCGGGTTGATGAAATTCATGCAGATGATTTAATTTGATGGTATATGGTGGAGCCAAGGAGGATCGAACTCCTGACCTCCTGCTTGCAAGGCAGGCGCTCTCCCAGCTGAGCTATGGCCCCATACAAATTCCATCAAAACTGAACAAATGAATTTACGTTGTTTATTGTACCGCTTCGCTACGGAAGCGAGGTACTCCATAGAAAGGAGGTGATCCAGCCGCACCTTCCGATACGGCTACCTTGTTACGACTTCACCCCAATCGTCTACCCCACCTTCGGCGGCTGGCTCCC
>NZ_VAWG01000004.1 GCF_005869875.1 Paenibacillus pinistramenti | reverse complement strand
CTCGGCGGGCGGCTGGAACCGCGGCGGCGCGGGCGGCGGCACAGACGGCCAGGCCGGCGGGGCCTTCCAGCCGGGCGCAGGCGGCGCGGGCGCCGGGAGCTTTGGCGGCGCGGGCTTCGGCGGCGGCCGGATGAACGGCAGCGGCATGGGCCAAGAGTCCGCCGCGCCTTTGGCGGAGCCGGTCTCGCTGGCCGTCTACACCGTGCTGTTTGCCGCAGCCGCCGGGTTCGGCTATCGTGTTTATACCCGCAGACGGGCGGCGCGGACGCAGGCCGGCAGAGGCAGAGAGGCCGAAGGCAGCCTTGCTCAACACAGCCTAACGGACAACCGCCGGTCAAGGCGAAGCATTCTCTGGCTGATCCTCGGCAGCGCCCTGCTGCTCCGCATTGCGATAGCGCCCTGGACCCTGGGGCATGTGGGCGACACGAATTACTTCCGGAAGTGGGCGGCCTCGGCAGCGCTTGACTTTACGGGCTTCTATGTGAACGGCTCGGCCGATTATCCGCCGTTCCTGATTTATTTCCTGTACCTGATCGGCAAGGCGGCCACGCTGCCGGGCATGGACATCTTTTTGAATACGATGATCAAGCTGCCGTCTCTCGTCGCCGATGTGCTGACAGGTTATCTGATTTATCGCCTGGCTTCTAAATATGTATCCTTCAGATTCAGCGTAATTCTCGCGGTGCTCTATATCTGCAATCCGGCGGTCCTCGTAGATTCGCTGTTCTGGGGGCAGGTGGATTCCTTCTTCACCCTGCTGATCGTGCTCGCCGTGCTGCTGATGACGGAGGGCCGCCTGGCCTGGGCGGCGGCAGTATTTGCGGCCGCGGTGATGATGAAGCCGCAGGGGATTATTTTTACCCCGGTCCTGTTCTTTGAGTGGGTAAGGCTGAGAAGCGTGAAGCATTCCCTGACCGGCATAGCCGCCGCGGCGGTTACCGCCATCCTGCTGATTCTGCCCTTCTCTTCGGGCCAGGAGCCGCTGTGGATTGTAAAGCTGTTCCAGAGCACGATCGGCGAATATCCTTACGCCTCGCTGAACGCGGATAATTTCTTCAGCCTGGTCGGCGCGAACCATGTAGACAGCTCTGCCGCCTTTATTCTGTTCAGCTATCATACGTGGGGCTTCATTTTTATTGTGCTGACTACGGCCTTCTCCTGGCTGATCTACTCAAAAATGCGCACCCGGGAAGCGGCTTTCCTTGCCGCCCTGTTCCAGATCGCCGGGGTGTTCACCTTCTCGTCGAGCATGCACGAGCGCTATCTGTTCCCGGCGGTTGCGCTCGCCTTCTGCGCTTACGTGTTCTTTAAGGACAAACGGCTGCTGTGGCTGGCGGCAGGGCTCAGCTTTACCGTCTTCGCCAACATCTTCTCCGTGCTGTACGGCGCAACGGGACGCACCGGCACTCCGAGCTATACCTATTCGATGCAGTTGATATCGCTGGTGAATGTCGTGCTCGTGCTGTGGCTCGCCATCATCATGTGGCAGCTCGCAAGCCGGGCGCAGCAAAGCCGCCAAAGCCAAGCCTCTTCTATAACTCAGGCTGCCGGCAAATAAACCCGGCAGCGGACAAAGCCGCCTGCACCGTGGAATTCACTCCATGGTACAGGCGGCTTTGTCCGTTACTTAGTAGTTCATCCCGATTCGCTGATCCGTGCGGCCCTGCAGCCCTGCCAGCCGCATCATAATTTCAGCCGCTTCAGCTTTGGTTACGTAAGCTCCGGGTTCAAAGCGGCCGCTTCTTCCCTCCATCAAGCCAAGCTTGACAACAAGCGTGACGGCCCCTTTATTGCTGATAGAGGAAGCGTCTGAGAACGCGTCTGCTTCGCCATTTTTCTCAAGGAAGGCGGTTAATTTGCTGTATTTCAGAATTCCGGCCAGCAGAACGGCCATCTGCTCGCGCGTCAGCTTGTCATGAACCGCAAGCTTCGTATCTTCATTGATCCAGCCCAGCTGAACCGCCTGCCGGATATAAGCAAAATATTCGTCATCCGCAGGCACCCCTGCTGCATCTGCCGGCTGGCTTCCGTCCGTGTTCAGCCCGTAATCCCCGGAGGAGATATAGGAAGATGCCCTCGTCATCATCTGAATCCAGTCCCCGGCCGTAATGGCCGCATCCGGGTGAATCAGGCCGGCTTCATCCGGCATCAGGATGTGATAGCGGATCAAGGTCTGAAGCTCCTGCTCCTGAGGATGCCCTTTAATGTCGGCCGGTTCCGCCTCCGGTGCCTCGGCGCTCTCATAAGTGGACACCCATTCTCCGGTCGCAGCATCGAGCACATCATATTCATGCTTCTTATCTTTAGGCACAACTCCATAAACCAGCCTTGTGAACGGCTCTGCATAGACATTATTGGTATAGTAGCCGCCATACCGGCTGAAATGGAGCCCGGTCTGGAACTCCTTCAGATAGGCCGCCTCTGCCGTTTCTTTGCTGACTGCCGGCTTGGACGCAAGCCCTGATTGCTCAACAAGCCTGTTCGGATTCGAGAAATAGGACTCCAGCCCTCCGGCGCTGTTCAGACGGACCGTCACCGTGTCACTTAACACTTTAATGCCCTGGTAGTAGCGCTGGAAGCTGAACGTATACCCGTTGTCCGGCCCCTGCTCTCCTTCTCCGGCAAGTTTCAGCTGCCGGCTGGCATCCGCATACAGCAGATTCACCCAGTACATGGCCTTCTGTTTGGCCGCCGTATAGGACACAGGCTGCCCGGCTGCCGCGGCGGCGGAACCCTTTTCCCCATAAGGCATAAAATCCTCTTTCGTATAAGAATAAATCTGACCCGTGCTGCTATCCACTTCTGCACTGGACTGTGAAGGGAAGGCCGTAACCGGCGCATTCGGGCCGCTGCCCCACGTCAGCCGCCATACCGGATGCTCGGGGTTCCAGTAGCTGTCGTCCAAATAGGAATAGGATAATATCCGCCCTGCGGGAATTCCGATATATTGTTCAACCAGCTTCTGCGCTTCATCCGCTGTCAGATCGGTTTGAACGGATCTTGCCTGAAAAATCTTCCTGCCCAAAGGAACATCCTCCAGCACCGGCGGAGTGCCGTCCGTTTCCTCTCCCATTCCATTAATCCGCTTGCCCGAAACGGCGTCAATGCTGTTCACCGAAGCTTCAGTCGGGCGCCAGGCCAGTACAAGGCGGTCCAGCCCCTCCTCGTCATACAAAGGAACGTAAGCCAGCTCCATGTCCAGCTGCTCTGCAAAACGGCTGTCCGCCTCCGCCTGTGTCACAGCAGGCTTAAGATCCGGTAATTCAGCGGGATCGGCAGATCTCGTAAACTGGGTCACGGTACCGCTGCCGTCCACGATGACATACGTATCGGTATACTCGGACTCAATTCCGTTTCTCTTCTGTTTGAAGCCGAAGGAATACTCGACAGGCCCAAACAGGAGCTGGCTGGCCGGATTGCTGAGACTGCTCTCCTCTGCGACCATCTCAACGCCGTCAGGGAGCGTTATGGCCTTATCCAGAAACGCTTTGGCTAATTCAAACGCCTCCTCCTCCGTTACCTTTGGCGGGTAGTAGACCTCATTGTTCCAGCCGGAGGCGGAGATGAAGGCATTGATCAGGTTGCCGCTAACAGCGTCCACCCGGGCGCTGAACCCGAAATACGAGCTGTTCTGGTTATAGCTCCACTGAAGATTCCATACCATCTGATTCTCGGGGGGCGGATATTCATTCGTAACGCCGAGCTCATAGCTGGTTACCGCCGCCTTGTTCAGTATTGGAAAGAGCTCCTTCAGCTTGGCCACCGCCTGATCCTTCGTAAATTTCACCTTGGAAGGGTCCGCCTCAGCGGTGGAACTGGCCGTTTCGGCTGCTGTTTCTGTGGTTGCTGCGGTTGCTGCGGTTGCTGCTAATGATGCGCCTGTGATCCCTGCTGCTCCTGTAATTCCTGCTGCCCCTGCCGCTCCGGCAGTTCCGCCGGGAACAAGTAAGGAAATGGATGCTGCTCCGATCAACATGAATTTAGCTGCGCTGCTGATTCCCCTCTGGATCTGCTTCAATAAGTTCCCTTCCTTCCCTTTGCTTTGTAAAATACTTCCTCCTCCATTGTAGCTGGATTCCTAGATTATTTCCATTTTTACTAGAGTTAGGTATAAAAGGATTCTATTAAATAAGCCCGTATTAATAGACCCATAAATTTCCTTATTTCTTTCAGCAACTGCTCAGTCAGCGTTCAGCTTGCTTTCAGCCCATTTTCATGTTGGCGGCCGATGAATATTAAGGGCTTAACAGTCCCAAAATTCACCAGACAGAAAGGGGTTTTTCGATGTCATTTTCCATTCAATCTTATGGCACCTCCGCGTGGACCTATGGTTACGCACAAACCAGCAGCACCGGGAAAGAAACGGAAGCCAGTTCCAAATCCAAGTCGTCCTCCGGCGACTCGGTCGAGTTCAGCCAGCAGCTCATGGACATCATGGCCAGTGCTGCCCAATCCGGCCTATCAACCGGAAGTACGTCCACAAGCACGGACACGGGTTCAGAATCCGGTTCTAACAGCGATTCTTTAACGTCCGAGCAGAAGAAGCAGTTCCTCGTTAACATTCAGAACAAGGTGAGCGATCAAACCGATTCCTCCGACACCAGCAGCACGAGCAGCACAAGCAGCTCCAGCAGCACTTCCAGCCTGTACTCCTCCATTTCGGCCGTATTGGACGAATTTGATGCTTCCACTGCAACAGACGACGAGGTTGATGATCTGTTCAGCCAAGTCACGGAGAAGCTGGACGCAAGCCGCTCGTCCAACCCTTATCAGCAGAACGGCGTCGGCCGCCGCATGCCGCCTCCTCCGCCGCCAGCGGACGGCCAGGATTCCAGCGATGATGATTCTTCAGACAGCCTGTCGGTGGATGAGAAGAAGGACCTGCTGTCCGAAATTCAGGACCTGCTTGAAAGCCTGGACAGCTCGGACGATGAGGACGATGACGACAGCAGCGATTCGGACGATTCCACTACGAGTACAAGCACGGACACTTCCTCCAGCACCAGCAGCCTCTTGTCCTCCATTACATCTGACCTGAGCGGTGTAGATCTGTCTTCAGCCAGCGATGACGACATTTCCAGCGTATTTGATCAGGTTATGACAGAGCTGCAGAACGCGCTTCCTAAACCTCCGCCGCCGCCGGAAGAGAGCAGCAGCACGGATTCCGATTCGGATGAAGATGAAGATGACAGCTCCTCCACATCCCTGAGCGGCATACCGAAAGAGCTTCAGATGATGGGCAGCGTCCCTCCTCCGTTCATGTGGGGATTGAACCAGACGGATGCTTCCAGTGACGACAGCGACAGCAGCGATTCCAGTTCGGATGACAGCTCTGCTTCATCTGCATCCTCTTCTTCATCCGTAACTTCAGAGCAGAAGAGAGAAGCGCTGTCCCAGCTTCAGAACGCCTTCGCCCTGTTTGGACAGCTGAGCAATACATCAGCTGACAGCACAGACAGCTCCGCGGACGGCAGCACAGATGATACCTCGAGCACCGATTCGGCTGAGGCTTCAGCGCTTCAGCGGGCCCGGTTTGACAGCAGCCAGGCGACGGATGACCAGGTTTCGCAGCTGTTTGACGTGGTGATGTCCTCCTTCCGTCCACATCTGTCTTCCGCCAATTCGTAGGCTGATTTTTCCTGCAGAAACGGAAGGACCCGGCAATCCTGCCAGGCAAGAGGCCATTTATTCGCCGGGTTTTTCATAGTAAAATACAAGAATACAGACGCCCTTAAGCGTTAGGGGCGTCTTATTTTGTCCATGCAGGGAGAACAATGGAAATGAAAACTATTTTATTTATTAATACAGGAGGCACCATCTCATCGTCGCTGCAGGAGAACGGCCTCACTCCAACCCAAAGCGCAGAGCATATTCTGGAGCAGATTCCGGAGCTCCGGCAGATGTGCCGCATAGACGCGATTGACCTGATGAGTATGGACAGCACCAACACCCAGCCCGAGGACTGGGCCGCTATTGCCAGACTTGTGCACCAGTCGCTTGATCTCTACGACGGAATTGTCATCGCCCACGGCACGGATACCATGGCTTATACCTCTTCTGCTCTGAGCTTTATGCTGGGAACGGTAGAGAAGCCCGTCGTCCTGACCGGCTCGCAGGTGTCCATTATGGCCGAACATACCGACTCCAAGAAAAATGTGATCGACTCCTTCCTTACCGCCTGCGGCGAACGTCCCGGCGTGTTCGTCGTCTTCAACGGCAAGGTCATCAACGGCACAAGAGCCTCCAAGGTCAGAACGCGCAGCTACAATGCTTTTGAGAGCATCAATTATCCCTATATCGGCACGGTCGAGAACGGCCAGCTGGTCTATAACCCGAATCTGCCAGCGCCGGCAGAGCAGCAGCAGAAGTTCCCTTACAACGTCACCTACTGCTCCGAGGTGTTCCTGCTGCGGCTGATTCCCGGCACCAATCCGAGCATCTTTGACGCGATCCGGTCCTTAGGCTACAAAGGAATTGTCATTGAAGGCTTCGGCCTGGGCGGTGTTCCGTTTAAGGAACGCAGTCTGATCAGCAAAATCGAAGAGCTGATGCGCAGCGGCATGACCATCGTCGTGACGACGCAGTGCCCTTACGAGGGCGGGGATTTAACGATTTACGAAGTGGGTCAGCGAGTGCTGGAGAAAGGGGTTATCCCCGGCTATGATATGACCACCGAAGCGCTCGTTACCAAAATGATGTGGGCGCTCGGTCAGACGACAGACCCCGCCGAGGTGGCTGAAATTATGGACACCAACTACGCTGGCGAATTCAGCAAGCCGGTCATGCCGTAGCTGGCTTAACTAACCGGCAGGCAGCCAGGCCGCCCGCAGTTAGTTGTCCTGAGAGCCAGCGTCCGGCATGCCGCTTACTCTCGCCAGCTGAGCATCAGCATCCAGCAGTTCTCCGGCCTCTTCGGCTTCCCGGACCTCTTCTGCTTCTAATACCTCTCCGGCCTCTGCTGCTTCTCCGGCCCCTTCCGTCTCTTTGGCTGCTGCCGCTTCCTCGGCCTGAAACGCAAAGAAGGTATCCGAGCGGAGCCCCAGCCGCAGCGTCTCCAGCGGGATCGGGTCGGAGAACGGAATATTGGCGAGATTCACGTTGGGGCCAGCTATTTTGATAAAGCTGGTTTGGAGATTTTTGTTCGGAGCTTCAAAGATCATGGCGTCCAGATGAATGCCTGCCTGCAAAATTTCTTCCACCACATCCATCCGCAGCTCGCCCGTTTTGCTGCAAATTCCGCTTGTTCCGCTTTCCCTGGCTTCCGTAATGACTTTATAAGCACCGGCCTCCATATCCTCACAGATCGCATCTACCCAATCTGCAGAGCTTTGGCCCCCCGCCCGTTCGGGGTCCTTGTGGCCCACCTCGCTGAACACGTAAAAATGCTTGGAGAACTCCCGGATATAGCCTGCCTTCTCCTTGTTGGAGATGGGAAGCGTCCCGTTTGAAATCTCGACGTAGGAGGCTTTATACTGCTTGCAAAATTTGATGTAATCGTCCAGCTTGTTCTGGGCCAGGCATTTCTCAAACAAGGTTCCGCCGAAGAAATAATCCACATTATGCTCAAACAGGCAGGCAATCTTCTGCCTCAGAGTTGGCGTCACAACCGATGTTCCCCAGCCGAATTTGACGAAGTCGATATAGCCGGACGCGCTTTCAATCGTGTCCATAAACAGCCGGTAAGGCACGCCGTTGTCGATTAATACGGTCAGACCGCTGTGCCTAGGCTTGCACGTCCGTCTCGGGAGGGCTAATTCCAGATTCAATTTACCTGCACCCTTTCAATCCATGGAATAATCGTATCCTTGCCGCTGATCTTCATGACAAAACCGGAGGACAGCTCCTTCGTGCAGAACGTTAAATCCTCCAATAGAAAATCCGGATTGTCCGGATCCCTGAATTTTTCGGCCGCTTGAGACCCCATTATCCGTGCTGCGGCTTGAGCCGGCGTAATCTCCTGTGTGCCCTCCAGCAGGGAGCGGATGTATTCGGCGCAGGCCAAATCGTCATCTCCGGTTGGATGGGAGGCAATGATCTGAATGTTCAGGTTCGGATCGTGATGAAGATACTGCCTGCAAATATATTCCGCAGTCGTTCGGGCATTGGCAAATCCCGTAACAAAGATATGGTCCGCATCCAGCGCATTTAATGCCGCTCTTACGCCGTTCGTTGTCTTCTGCAGTAAAAATCGTCCGCTAAGGTCAAATGACATGAGCCTTGCCGGAGAATTATCCAGATCAAAGCCCTCAATCGCCAGGCCCTGTTCTTCTCCAGCCAGAAGGAACCTTTCGTCCGTGCCTTTCCAGCGGAAGGCCTCCTCCTTGCTGCCCACCAGCCCGATGCCCTTCGCCCCCTTCAACAAGGCGTAATGAGCCACCGTAAAAGCCCTGATGACGTCAACGATGATGTTAATATCCGAATGCCCCGTCCTTCTCGAGCTGCCCTGCAAAATCCGGATCTGCACCGTCTCCCTCCTCCCTTTTGAAAGCATTGTATTCGCCCAGCCCGAAAATGTACCGGTCATCCTCATGGGGAAGGGCACTATTTTTATACACGCAAAAAAAACCAGCCTGGATAAACCAAGCTGGCCGCGCCGCTGCACCTGCGGTGATTCGATTCGGTTGTCACACTCTAACCGCTACGTCCGTTTGACCCGGTCCGGGCCTTCCGTCAGCTCGTCCGGTTTGGTGGTAGATTGGGTCGGGGCCGGCAGGATCGGATGCTCGTGCACGTTTAAATCCTCATAAATCGTCTTGGGGTCTCCGTCCGTTTCGATTTCGAGCGCTCTGCGTTCGTTCGGCATCTATCTGCTCCTCCTTATTGCGGAATACTGAATAGACTGCCCCGCCGTTTCATTTTGATGCAGCAAACAAAAACAAGGCGGCGGTCAGCCCGCCAGCCTTGCTCTTATGGTCTATAAGCCCTGCTTGATATCCAGCAACTCGTATTTGATAATGCCGATCGGGGCTTCCACTTCAACGGTGTCGCCGATCTTGTGTCCGATCAGCGTCTTGCCCAGAGGGCTTTCGTAAGAGATTTTATTGTTCGCTACGTCCGCTTCGGCAGGGCCGACAATCTGATATTCAATCCGCTCGTCGAATTCAAGGTCGTTCAGCACGGCGATGGAGCCAATCGCGACGACATCGGTCCCCTGCTTCTCCACCACTTTTGCCTTGCGGAGAATGTTTGTAATGGTCAAAATCCGGGTCTCCATAAAAGCCTGGTCGTCTTTGGCCGAGTGGTATTCACTGTTCTCCTTCAAATCCCCGTAGCTCAGCGCCACCTTGATCCGTTCCGCGAGCTCTCTGCGGCCGGCTGTCTTCAGCTCTTCGAGCTCCTGCTCCAACTTGGCTACACCCTCAGGGGTTAAAATGATTTCGTCTTCATTCGGCATGGTAACGTTCTCCTAGCTTAAGAGTTTTTTGGCCATTCTTGCAGCTCTAATTAAAAGATATGCATATTATACCATTCTAGGACAGGTTATAGTCGTTTTATTCGATTTTTCACCGGATTCCGGATAAATCGGGCTTACAGAGCCGGGTTCTGCCGTCATTTGACGTTCCTCTCCCGCCAGCCTTAGTATGAGGGATAGGAGGTGGCTTACATGAATCAACTATTGACTGCAGGCGCGGCCGTCATGTTTCTGGCGGTCGTTCTGGGCGCATTTGGAGCTCATGCGCTGAAAGCCAAATTGTCAGAGAATCAGTCTAAAAATTACCAGACCGGCGTCCAATACCAAATCGCCCACGGCCTGGGCCTTATCCTGCTCGGAACGGCCGGGAAGCAGCTCGGACATGCCTCGCTGGTCGAGTGGGCAGGCTGGCTGATGCTCGGCGGAATCGTGCTGTTCTCCGGCAGCCTGTATGTGCTCAGTCTCAGCGGAATCCGCAGGCTGGGCGCTGTAACGCCGTTCGGCGGCCTGCTGATGCTGGCCGGCTGGGTGCTGTTTGCTGCCGCGGCGGCTCAGGGCTGAGAATAATTCCGGCCGGCGCTTCCCATTCTAACGGCATAAGAATTGGAGGAATGGGGATGGGCATGGACAAGAATACGGAAAATAGCGTTCTGCCCGATGATGTCAGTTATCTGCGGACGCTTATCGCCAATGTGGTGATGATCGCCAATCCGGAGGGCAGCGCGGAGGACGGCGGCGGACTGATGGCCGGCGGACCGCCTGCTGGTTGCGGGAGACGCCTTCATTACGGTCAAGCAGGAATCAGCCTTCGCCGTCTTAACCCAGGAGAAGGAAATCCACGGCCCGCCGGCCTATTTTACGTTCGACTGGGAGGCCGCCGGGGAATCCGTGCGGAAGCTTGCGGCCCTGAAGCCGGACACGGCCGTTACCGGGCACGGAGTGCCCGTGTCCGGGCGGGAGCTGCAGGAAGGGCTGCAGCGGCTGGCCGATGATTTCGGCCGGCTGGCAGTTCCGAAGGGGCCGCAGACGCCCTGGAGATAAGGCGTTCCAGCATGAATAATGCTGCAAATGAGCAGGGTCGCAAGAAGACTCCGCACCGGGCAGCGGGCGGAGTCTTCTTCAACCGTATTTTTCTTTAACCGTCTTCTTTAACCCGTTATTCCTCTTCCGGCAGATGCTCCTTGCAGAAGGCCTCAAGCTCTGCCTCCTCTTCCTCCTCCAGATCAAACTCGAGAATTTTATCGGTGCCCCGTTCCAGAAGATCATAGGTAACCATGCTTACTGTACCCTGTTCCTCCTTCACAATGACCCGGGCATAAACCCCGTTCACCGTGTATAAATCGTCGTCCTCCGGAATGTCCAGATTGATTCTGAACTCATATCTTCTCCCGGATAAAATGCCAAACGGATCTTTGACATATTCAGCGCTGTAGTCCGCTATATTCAGCATATATGCATGCATCCTCTTTTCTGATTGATAGATTCATCAAGTGACTTCTGATTCCTGATTATTTTACCATACTCGGTCCTCAGACCGATACGTTATACACCCTGGGGAAGGAAGACAATCCCCTAGGGCCGTGTTATGCTGAGAGCACTTAGAACACGTTGAAGGAGTGAGTCCTTTTGAAACTTGACCGCAGCGCCTTTCTCGGGCCGATTCTGGTGCTCCTGGGCATCTTCATGCTCGTGAAGGGAGAAATTCACTGGACAACCGGTTCGACCTTCGCTTATTTCTGGCCGACCCTGTTCGTCCTTCCTGTAGCGGTATTTTTCCACTGGCTGTATTTCTCTATTCTGCAGCGCCGCGGAGTCGGCGTCCTCGTGCCTGGCGGTGTGCTGCTGACCGTGGCCATCGTCTGCCAGATCTCCATGCTGTTCGACAGCTGGGACGTTATGTGGCCAGGCTTCCTACTGGCCCCTGCCGCCGGTTTGTTCGAGCTGTACTGGTTCGGCAACCGCAACAAATGGCTGCTGATCCCGATTAACATTCTGACCGTGCTGTCCCTGCTCTTCTTCGCCGTCTTCTCCATCGGCTCCCTGATCAGCAGCCTGGCGGGCAGCCAGCCGGTTATTGCTGCCGTGCTGGTCATTGCCGGATGCCTGATGATGTTCTTCCGCAAAGGCAAGGCGATGTAGGGAAGGCGGGCTGTTCACAAAGAAAGCGGCTGTGCTTGGAGGTTCCCCGGGCACAGCCGTTATTTTTTTAAAAATGTGATTATCCTTGTAGTGCCATTCCTTTATCTTTATAATGCTCTCTTTATAGCTCTCTAATCTTGAGTGCAGAAAGAACGTTAATTAGGGCGATATAAATCGGCATTAGAAGAGCCGCACCAATAGTGACAAGTCCACGCCCCGGCAGAGGCAGCTCTTGCGGGTTATTTATCGGGAACCTCCCTAATTTAATTGGTATATATTTTATCAATTCAACATTAAGGCGATTGAAATAAAAAAGAAATCTTTATACGGGTATTACATGGGTTAAATGTGTTATTGGTTGAATGATGGGTTCATTCGTCACTGGGTAGCCCCCTCCTAAAAAAGAAACCTTGAGAGGCGACAGCCAATCAAGGTTTAATCGTATACTACCCCGAATGAACCTCAAAGCAAAAGTACCCAAAGGCTAAGTCGTCCTCCACCAATGTCATTTTTGACCTAGATATCTCCATTAGTTTCGGAATTAACACGTCTATAAATTCCAAATATGCTTCTAGTGCCTTTTTGAAAGTAGATGCATCCTCATGTTTGCACAATGGATATAAAACATGACCATACGTAAATTCCTCACTACTCATGTCTGTGTATTCTTTACCAACGCATGCCCCAATATGCTCTTTTAAATCGTTATCATCAAACTGATCTCTACATTCCATATAAAACATGTAGTCATCAAATTCAATTTGGCGATCTATCCGTTCGTTCACGTAAAAAGGAGTAAATCTAATATAGTTGGTTGTAGAATTTGACTCTATTATTTCACGAATCAATTTTTTCAAATTTGTAATTGTTGGATAGTGCCTATATTTCCCGTTAGGGTAAGCAGTGTTATCATAGATAATTCCGTTTATGATTCCTTCTTTCTTCTCCATATGATCACCTCTACTTTGTTAGATCCATTTTCCAATCAGCTTTGTTTAAATCCGCCACTTGTATTACTTTGCCTGTCCCATTATCAACTGCTACATAATGAACATCATCAACATAGTATAGTGTAACATCATTTCCTGTGTATGGATTCTTCGATGTTCCTATTTTTACTGGGTTGTTTCTCGCATCAGCAATAGAATCATTCGTCCACCCACGATCAGCCACTTGATTTTTATATGCAGGTTTACTGAATTTATCGCTAAACGTGATATCTCTACCAGTTAGTTTAGCAGCACCATTTCCCGCACCCTTACCAACTATTTCTCTCTCTGACGCCTGAATTTGGGTTCGAGTCAAATTAAGGCCGGGGCTAACACTTCTCGAAATGGATTTAGCCGAACGCTTCGGTATATTCTCCATTATTTCTTCATAAGTGTACGGTATTCTATAGGAACCAGCAGAACTAGAAAAACCACCAACTGGGCCCATACTTTCAGACATTGTGCGGTTCACAGGAACATTCCCCGTCGGATCCCACTGCGTTAACGGATTATTCTCCACATACGTATAAAGATTCAAGCTAAGCGGATTATCAATCTGCCCCTCATACGTATCCTAGTTTATAAACCACACACCTCTTCCTGTTAAAAATTAGTATATCATCCTGCTTGTTTTTCCGGTATAGCTGGCATCTGATAGACGGTCTTATGCTTCAAAAGATGATAGACAACGTTGACCAGCTTGCGCATAAGACATACAATCGCTTGTCGCTTGGACTTTCCTTCGGCGATTTTCTGTTCATAGTAATGCAGTAGGTAGGCGTTGCGAGGTTGTTTCGTATTCTTCGCTACGACCAATTGACGTACTGCCAGTTGCTTGAACAAATCATGCAGAACCCGGTTTCCCTGCTTGCTCTTGTAGTTCTTCGTCTTTCCTCCCGTACCGTACATGACTGGAGCAATTCCCGCAAATCGAGCCAGCTTCTCAGCACTTGCGAACCGCTCCACGTCTCCGATCTCCGCCAAGAAACAAGCTGCTGTCACCCGATCAATGCCCGGCAGGCTGTCGAGTGTACAACCTACAATACCGAGCAGAACCCCTAATTCGGCTTCCAACTTTGTCATTTCATCGGCGCTGGCACGCAGGCTTCTAACGAGGGATTGAACAAGCATGTCTCGTTGATCCTGGTGTTCGCGCTTCGTACAGCCGTCTTCGGCAACGAGCTGGAGAATCTGTCTCGCCTTCGCCAGCGACAGATAATGGTTGCTCTCTTGTTTCAGAAAGTCTGCCAGTTCCGACTCGGTTACTTCCTCCAAACAACGCGGAGACGGGTACTTTGCCCAGAATGCCAGTGCCGTCTTGCCGTCCACCTCCGAGAAAAATTGCTTGTAGCTCGGGTAATGGTAGCTCAGTTGCTGATGAAGAGTCTCCTGACGTTTCCGGAATAATGAGCCGCTTCTCCCGCCCTCACTTTGACGATCTGACCGATAGCCCAGTAGTGGTCTAACGGATTCGCGTCCGGCAGGCTGTCCCACTCATCGCGGACAACCCGTGCCACGCATTCGGCGTCCCAGCTATCGTGCTTCTCGACCGTCGTCCGTGTTTTCCGCTTGTCGCTGCTAAGCGTCGGATTGACCTCCTTGACGGTATAACCATCCTCCCGCAGAAAAACCGCCAGTGACCGCCCGAACCCGCCGACATCCTCCAGCCCGTAGATCGGTGTTTGTCCGCGTTTGGTATGCCGTTTGACCACCTTGACCAATTCCGGAAATGCCGAGGGCCGGTTCTCGACCGCGACTTCGCCCAGCTTGCGATTCCAGCAATCGATGATAACCGCGACATGCTGCCGCTTATGAAGATCGACGCCGACATACACATGCTTCGTCGGTTTCGTTGTCAACGTGCAACACTTCCTTCCCCTATCGGGTCAGGCGGCTAGCGTGAAGGCTTGCATCCTCAGTTCGAGCGGACGTGATCGCCGCAAAGATACGTAAGCAAATGCCTGCACGCTCGCCGCCTGACCCCTCAATCTTTCAAACCTGCTTTTGCAACCTACATGACAATAATGCCTTCTCAAATCGGATGTTCAACAAATGCTGGCGGCGGTCGTTTTCTACCGCATATATAGCGTTCAGCATGTCCTCGATCATCGTCATCTGGAAACGGTCACCATGTTTATGCGTATAGCCGAGCATCCCATCCAAATAGGCTTCAATCGTTTCAATTTCCGCTATCAACTGGTCTTCCTTTTCGACAAGGCGGTTGTATCGGACGTTCAAGTCTTCCACTTCATCGCCTCCTAAATAATCGCCGTATAGCGACCCGGAGCTATGACTCCGCCGTAACTGTAGATGCCTTTGTAAAAGTCCTCCCGGTCGAAAATCCGTTTGATCTGCACCTTCGTAAAGGGTTTTCCTTGCGCCGTCTTGTATCCGTCGTAATTCAGTTGCTTGGCGAATTCTGACAACGGCCAATGCGGGAACAATTCTTTCAATTCAAACAGCCGATGGACAATAATGGCACACTCCCAGTCGACCTGAAACGCCTTCTGCCCCTTGATTGCCCGATAACCAAATGGAACGCCGCCGCCCGCGTAACCGCCTTGCTGTGCTTTCTTCTTTCGGCCGCGGCTTAGCTTCAAGGCAATTTCGAGCCGCTGATATTGGTCTAACAATTCCAGCATGCCATTGACGAGGAAATCGTTCGGGTCATGGGCATAAATGCTGTAGTTTGGCTGTTCGATGGCGGTTACATCGACGTTATGGCGTTTCAGCTCCCGCTGAATGAGAACCTTCGCCATGTCAGAACGCCATAGCCGCGACGTGTTCAGCACCACAACAGCGGATACGTTCCAGCCTTTCAGATCGGCTAGCATTTCTTGCAATCCTTCTCGCTCGACGGTCAGCCCTTCCTCATCGACAGCCGCACCGCTGATGCCTTTGTCCTCGTAGATGTGCAGCAAATCCAGACCGTTCTGCTGACAATACCGCTCGATTTCTTCCACCTGATAGGTCAAGCTGTAGCCTTCCTTCGCCTGCCCATACGTGGACACCCGGACGTAGCCGACGACTTTCTCCCTCAAGAAAATCCCCTCCTGTTACACGGACTAAAGTCCCTTTAACGCTCCCGTCGTTTTCTGCGGATAACTGGCATCTGTCAACGGTTAAACGTTGATGCGTAGTATACGACCTTTTCCAAAATCTGCACAACCCGTAAGTTTATGCTCGTTTTCGCTCCAGAAAAGATCGTAAACTGTTCGCAACCATTCAACTGTGGAGGGGAGGGAAAAGCTATGTCACATCATGTCCGAATCCGGTTAAACGAAATTTTGCATGAGCGCCGGATGACTCGACAGGAACTTGCACATTTGACTGGACTTCGTCCGTCTACGGTCAGCGACCTGTGCAAGCCGACTGCCAGCCGAATTTATCTAAGCACCATCGCCGCACTTTGCACAACTCTGAACATTTCCGTCGAGGAACTGATCGTGTTAGAGCCAGACGAGCCTTGTTAAGCCGTGTTTAACGTTCATATTCCGGTGCTGTGCCGGCTCAAACCTATGCTCGGTTTCATCGTACCGATCTATGGTGGAAACGGGAGCAGCACCAAGATAATGACAATCCGGAGGTGTACAATCGTGTCGCCGACGAGCTTGCTCCAGTTCCAATCGCACCATCTTTTCGCGTTGGCTTGCTTCCAGCTTCAAAATGGAGGACATGATCGAATTGCTAACTTCCCGACATTCATACGGCATTTGCTGAATCGAACACAGAATGGCCGCTCCGAATGACTGGCACGCTTGCAAGTTCAACTCGGTCTGAACAACCTCCCAGCACAATGCTTCCGTTCCCATCTTTTTGACTGACTTTCTCATTGCTTCATCTCCCATCATTTTTTTGCTTCTTGCCGACTGTCGACCGTCGTTTCGTCCTTTTCGCATACAAATGCAAAAAGGACACTCAATGCCACCGCTGAAACGGTGAGAATCAAGTGTCCTAAGATTGATAAGGTTAGGTTTGTAAGTTGAGAAGTTGCTTACAGCGGAACTCGGGAACTCCGCTGATGCGTACTCATTATTGCATAGACTTCCGCCTGTGGTCAATAACAAAATTGAAACCGCTACACCACTTCTTGTACGATCATTTTCAGAACTCTGCCTGAAACTCGGGTCATCGCATCTTCCAGTTGAAGTAGGCGATCGAAATTGTTATCTACGTCCTTGTCCCATTCATTCATACGTTGCATCATTCTGGCCCGACGAACAAATTCTATTTCAAGAGGTTCTGTTACCCGTTCATCGGGCTTCATTCCATAATACTGGCGAATAGATTCCCGTTCCCAGTCCTCAAGTCGTCCCCAAGTAATCGTCTCGTATTCCCCGGTCGACAGTTTGCTTTTATTGCCAATAGCATTCTGATTTCCCTTCAATTTATCCGGCTGTTTTGGCCCGGTGCTTTTG
Source organism: Paenibacillus pinistramenti (assembly GCF_005869875.1). Lineage (GTDB taxonomy): Bacteria > Bacillota > Bacilli > Paenibacillales > Paenibacillaceae > Fontibacillus > Fontibacillus pinistramenti. Next base: position 275,882 of record NZ_VAWG01000004.1, on the reverse strand, counting down.
CCGCCGTGCATTCGGCAGCGACCGTTTTTCATCGGGATATTTATGCAATAGGTACCTTTTCTCGTCTTTGCTCCGCAGATGACGGTCTGTCCTCTCATCATGCTGAAAACCTCCGTTCATTAACCTGCATAGGGTTCGAGGATGAAAAATACCGCCTGCACAATTTCGGCAAGCGGTAGAATGGTATTGATTTCAATTTGAATGGGTGATGACCGTTATTCACGCAAAGAAGGAAGCTCCCAGTAGCTGTCGGCCAGTTTGACAAAATTGTCTTTATCAAACTCGCTCCAGTTGATCTTATTGGCAGTTGTTTTTGTTATCGTTATTTTCAGTACCGTATTGAGCGATGAATTGCCCCCGCTATCCGTAGTCGGGAACTGCCAGAGGAGCGCGACTTCTTCTACATCCGGCATTACAAACAACGCTTTGAACACTTTGATCGATTCCAGTTGCATACCGCCTTTCATCATCTTATTGCTCAAGTTGTCGTTGCCATGCAAAGTAGCGATGACGATTTTGTCGCCGTCCTTCAGCGTTCCGGCATGGTCGTTCACTTGCAGATCAATGATTTTCGGTTCGCCCATATTGGTTTCCGCGCCGACAGCTTTCGTAATACGCGATCTGACTTGCGATTCGACACTTGTTTCATCTGTTCCGATCATCGCAGTTCAACGCAGGGTCTAACCCGTCGGAAGTGTTTTTGTCACCAAACATAGCAACTGCGACAACGGCTACAATTCCGATCAGGACGAGAACGCCAAAACAACCAAGACAGCCCTGTAGAAAAGTATTTTTTGTTTTCTTGCCACTGGAAGCTGCGTTGTTGTTTGACGCGTCCCCCTTGTTTACTGGCTGTTGCTGTGCCGCATTGGCGTCGTTCTTGGCATTCACGCTAATTTTCGTCTGAATATTACGCTTTTCCTGCATCTTCTGCACCTCTTCGCCAAAGTATGATAGACAAAAGTATACAGGAAAATGATACTTTTTAGTATTATACAATCTAATACCTTTCTATTCATTACCCCTTGATCTGCCATTGTCTACACTCAAATAGAGGTGTTGCCTGTGGCAGATATTCGTAGTTTGGTAGGCTCTAAAATCCGCGATTGCCGGAAAGCGAAGGGGCTTTCCCAAGACCAGCTCGCCGAGCTTTGCGGCTTCCATTATTCCTATATTGGCGGTGTCGAGCGGGGAGAGCGAAATATTTCTCTGGAGAACTTAGCCAAGATCGCTGCCGCGTTGGAACTGGAACCGAAAGTATTCTTTGAATTTGATGTGCCGTTTCAACAACCTGTATCGGACAAGAAGGATGCGGCAATTCAAGAAGTGCTCGCGATTCTGAAAGCAAAAGACGTGCAATATATTCAGATGACGAAGAAGTTGCTCGTAGAAATATTCAAGACATTTCCCCGCCAATGAAAACAGGCCAGTTTCCCCGGCCTGTTTTTTTGCTTGTCAGTTTTTTTCCTCTCCTGCTGTCCGCATATGCCGCTGCGACATTCGAGCGTTGCCTCTGCGACATTTTGTAACGGAGTCCGGTATCATTTTACCTCTTACTGTTGATTTGTCAGATCGTTGATTCTCTTAGAAGATCGAGGATTCTTGATGTTAGTCGAAAAAGAAACCACATGGAGTTGTTACACTCGCATGTGGCCATACTTCTAAGTCATTGTTCATCTAACACATAAGTTTTTATTACTGCACCACTTTCCCAATCAAACACATAAATTCGTTCGCATTTGTAGCAACGCCAAATATCATTCTTTGGAAAAGGAAGCGACAATGGATCGATTGACTCTGTTTGAATAATATTATCCCATTCTTCATCTGAATATACTCGTAATTGTACATTGTTTGGCACTAACGTATTTGAAAGGATTTCCCCGCACTTACATGTAAATCGAGCCATTTTCCCACTCCTTATTGAGTAACAATGCTACCATTTATCCAAATTTCAACGCTTCCAGGCAAGACTTTATTAGCATATGTTCCTGCCGCCCGAGACAATATACTTTGGGCATCTGAAAGTGAAAGATTCGTTGATCTTGCATCAATAATTACCTGTGCTGCACCTTGTTTAAAGGCTTCTTGTATTCTTGTCACCCCAGTATTTAGACTTGTCCCTGTTAGAGTCTTCAACTCGGTTAATACCCCGTTCACCTTTAAATCAGGAGTTTTTACACCTTGCTGATTTGATGTTTGGAGTACCTCGACATTCTTCCCTTGATTGAGTAAATCATCAATAACCGTTTTCTCATAACTCTTCAGTCCGTTTAACGACCCTGTTAGAGTACCGATATTAGGAATTATGCCTTCTTTCTTCAACTGAGTCACTTTATATTCAAACGATGCTCGAACATTTGCTTGCACAGATGGAGGTAGTCTATTGAAATCTTCAGGAGCCATTCCATAGATTTTGACTCCCAATTGGGTGGGGGCGTATTCTTCATCAATAAATGTACGGGCTGCTGAGCGTTTAAAACCGTTTGTAGTACGAAATGCAGCTTCATCGTCGTCGAAGTAGCTTGGTGAATGACCAGTTGGATCAACATAACCAAGTGGATTATTCTCCACATAAGTATAAAGATTCAAACTAAGCGGATTATCAATCTGCCCTTCATACGTATCCTCACCAATAAACCTTGCCGTGGAAGGATCATACCAACGCGCTCTCAGGTACTGGAGTCCGGTATCGGCATCCCAATACTCTCCCGCATAACGCAGCGCATTCGGCACCGTTTCCTGTACAATCACCGGGTTGCCCCAAATATCGTAGCTGTAGCTGTTCAGCAGTTTGCCACTCGCATCTCGCAGCTCTACTACATCGCCATGCAAGTTCGTCACATAATACTGCAGCTTGGATTCCGTCCCTGACTGGCGGCCCACTAACTGGCCCGTCGCGTCGTATACGTAGCCGTACGCAATCGTAACCGTACTTCCGCTGACGTTACCTTCTGCCACCAGCAGCCCCCGATCATCATAGTAATAGCGAGTGGTTTGGCTGCCTTTGATCCGGCCTACCATCAGGCCATCCCCGTTATAGGTATACGCTAGGCTGATTCCATTGACCGTTGCCTTTGTTAGACGGTTCCGGCTGTCATATTGATATGTCGTTGTACTCGGGATCGTAGGGGTTCGGTCACTCGTCAAGCTGCTCCGGTTGTCCCGCTGGTCGTATCCATACGTCTCGTTAAACTGGCTGGAGGCTTTGATCCGGTTCAACACATCGTACGTATACGTGTAACTTGTTCCGTTATCCTTTTGCGAGGTGATATTCCGGTTGTTATCATAACCATACGTATAGGTCTGCAGCGTCGTATCTTTGCTTGCCACAGTCAGGCCCGTGACGTTTAGCCCCGTATAGGTCAGCGTATGCGTCAGCCCCGTTCCCGTTGCCGTTTGCTGCAAGCTGTTATTCTTTAAATATTTATAAGTCAGACTCGCAATGGATGTACTTGCGGTGTTCTTTACGTTTAAGCCGCCAGGCAGGGCCGAGGCTCCTTGATAAGTCGTTTCCAAGGATAACTTGTAGCTGCCCGAGGTGAAGGTCTGACTTTTGCGTATCCCGCGCTTGTCATAGTCAAAAGTCAGCTTAGCTTGGTCCGGATAGGTGAGGCTGGTGAGCTGTCCGGTCGGGCTGAACCCGTAACTCGTCGTCCCTGTGCTGTCCTTCATTGTCTTTCGGTTGCCCATCGCATCATACGTATAGGTGATATTTTCTCCCGGTGCTGAATCCTGAGTCAGGAAGTTTCGGTTATTGTACTGGTATGCATGCGTTTGGCCTTTCCGGTCAACATAGGTCACCAGATTGCTGTTAGCGTCATACGTGTACGTCTCCGATTGTTTAAGCGGATCGGTAGTCTTCAAAAGCCGGCCAATTTCGTCGTAGGTATTTGCCAAGAATTGCCCATCCGCATAGGTTTGCTGAATCATATTGCCGAGCAGATCGTATTTATAACTTGTCGTTTTGCCTTCAGCGTCCGTAACAGAAGTCAAGTTGCCTGCAGCATCATAGCCGTAGCTGGTTTTATTATTGTTGGCATCAATAGTGGACAACAGATGGCCATAGTTATCATAGGTGCTGGAGGACAGTGTAGTGTTTCCGGTGCTTTTTAGTTCCTCAGTTTTAATCAATCGGCCCAGGATGTCATAGGTTTCCCGGATTTGGTTACCTTCGCCATCTTTCGTTGTTTGAGTTCGAGCCACATCATCATAAGCGTAGGCAGTCGTGCTTGTGCCGTCATTTTCAGTTAAAACCCGGCCATAAGCATCATAGGTATAGGTACTAACGTTTCCCTCAGCATCGGTTTGGCTGATCATTCGTCCAAACTCATCATAGGTTTGTATCGTGCTGCCCAAGGCATCGGTCTGCTGAACTAAATTGCCTAAGGGATCGTATTGGTAAGTGACCTGACTGCCGTTTGGCAAGGTAGCGGTTACTCGGTTATTCGCATCCTCATAGGTTACCTGCGTCTGGCTTCCGTCCGGATTGGTTTCCAAAATGACCCGGCCCAGGGAATCGTACATAAAGTCTTCCTATTAACCAATCATCCCAACTCCTTTATCCATCAGAATTAAAGCAAGGCAACTACCATATTTATGTTTTTAGTATATTATTTGGTAATAGAATAAAACAGTGGGTGTAAAATGTACTTTGGGGTCGTTCTTAGTCACATAGTGAAGAATGAAGGAGTTCACCGAAGTTATATTAGTCCATCGGATCTTCACACAACTTAATACTTTAATAGACAACCCTGGAAATTGGTTGAGAGGAGTAAGGACTGGGTGAACACATTGAGGAAGGTAAGAATCAGAGTCTTTGGTGAAGCTGTGACATCCAACAAGTGAATCAGCAGTAGTAAAGGCACTGTAAAAAAGCGTCAAAAATGTAAAAAAGAAGCCCCCCCCTTAATGGATGCTCGACACTTCCATTCTAATCAGGAAAAGGCTTCTTTATGTTGGTAAAATCGCGCCGCTCTGGCCTCAGCCTGCCTTGGCCTCGGCCTTACGCGCCCTTGATCTGCTTGCTGCGCAGCTGGCCGCAGGCGGCGTCGATGTCGGTGCCGTGCTCAAGGCGGACGCTGACGTTGACGTTATTTTTCTTCAACTCGTCGTAGAAGGCCAGGATGGTCTCCCGCTCGCTGCGCTGGTACTGGCTGTGCTCATCGACCGGGTTGTACGGGATGAGGTTCACCGTCACCTGCTGTCTGCGGTCCTTGATCAGCTCCGCCAGCTCGGCCGCATGCTCGCGCTGGTCGTTCACACCCTGCAGCAGAATGTACTCGAGCGTCACCTTCCGGCTGCTCCGCTCGCAGTAGTAGTCCATCGCTTCAAGCACTTTCTCAATCGGGATCGCTTTGTTGATCTTCATGATGCGGGTCCGCAGCTCATTGTTCGGCGCATGCAGCGAAATCGCCAGGTTGACCTGGAGGTCGGAATCGGCGAATTCCTTGATTTTGCCGGCCAGACCGCTTGTGGAGACAGTGATGCTTCTCGGCCCGATGGCCAGACCCTTCGCGTCCTTGATAGTCCGGATAAAATTGCTCATATGCTCAAAATTATCAAACGGCTCGCCTATGCCCATGACCACAACGTGGCTGACCCGCTCCTTCCGGCCGGTCCGGTCGAGGTGCAGCTGCACCTTCATGATCTGCTCCGTGATCTCTGCGGAGGTCAGGTCCCGGCTCTTCGCAAGCAGGCCGCTGGCGCAGAAGCTGCAGCCGATGTTGCAGCCAACCTGCGTGGTGACGCAGACGGAAAGGCCGTATTTCTGCCGCATCAGCACCGTTTCAATCAGGTTGCCGTCCTGCAGCTTGAACAGAAATTTGATGGTGCCGTCAACCGATTCCTGGCGGGTATGCTCCTCCATCGTCTCCAGCACAAAATGCTCCTTCAGCAGCTCAACCGCCGCCGCGTTCGAACCGGTCATCTGGTCAAAAGACGTGACCCGCTCGCGGTACAGGGCCTCCCAGACCGGAATCGCGCGCGACCGCTTCTGCCCGTGCTCCTCCAGCCAAACCGACAGCTGCTCCAGCGTAAATCCGTAAATGGATGGTTTGTTCATTTATGTTCCTCTTTCCTCTTTCCAATCTATATCAATTCAACACGCCCAAAAGGACTTAATCTGCGTATAACCCTATCATTGTCCCAAATTTTGCAGTCCAGCACAAGGGGAATCCTTGGCGGGCGTTCCAGCTTTCCGAATAAATTCCGCATTAAAAATAAAATTTCCACATCAAAAATAAAATTTCCACATCAAAAATAAAATCCCCGGCAGACCCTTCCGGCGGAAAGGTGCGGGGATTCGGTACAGTGCGGTTCAATTTAATGCGGTTCGATCCGCTTCGATTCGATTCGATTTAATACGGTTCGATCCGCTTCGATTCAAGGCGGTTCAATTCAGGAAGAGTAGATTAAGTCCGGATCTGTCTGAGTCATTTTTCGGGCAGCGCACTGCCGGTTTCTGCGTCGATCAGGCTTGCACCGGGCTGTTCTCCAAAACGCTGCGGATCTCTTTCTCAATGCTCTCCGGCGTATCTTTCGGGCCAAACCGTTTGAGCACACGTCCGTCCCGGTCTACGAGGAACTTGGTGAAGTTCCATTTGATGGCTTTGGAGCCGAATACGCCCCGGGCTTCATTCGTCAGCAGGCGGAACAGCGGATGCGCGCTGCTGCCGTTCACGTCGATCTTGGCGAACAGCGGAAAATTAACGCCAAAATTGATCTCACAGGCCTCCGCCACCTCTTCATTGCTCTCCAGCTCCTGGCCCGCAAACTGCCCGCACGGGAAGCCCAGTACGACAAAACCTTGATCCTTGTAGGCGTCATAAAGCTTCTGCAGACCCTTGAACTGCGGCGCAAAGCCGCATTTGGTCGCCGTGTTGACGATCAGCATAACCTGGCCCTTATAAGGGGAAAGGTTGCCGAGCTTCCCTTGAATCGTCTCTACTTCGATATCGTAGATGGACATGGTAGAATGCCTCCTTCGGGATTGTGGTCCTCATTTCAATCATCCGCCAATTCTTGGTGCGCGATATAATCATTATAAACCTTTTTGAAGAAGAAAGGAAAAAATGCCCGCCCCTTAATTGACAAAAAGATGAAATTTGGCCCCATCCCTGAAGGAGGCTCCTTTAAATCCGCTAAACCAGAAACATCGCCAGCACCGTTGTGGCGGCAAGGCCGATCAGCACCGGCTTCAGATTGCGCCGGGCCAGCTCAAACGGGCTGACGCCGCAGATGGCGGCCGCCGGAATCAGCGCCCACGGGATCAGCGTGCCGCCGCCGACCCAGATCGCGGCCACTTGGCCGAGGGCGGTCAGCGTGGCCGCACCGGAGCCGATCGCCGCCGCGAACAGCTGGGCGATGGAGCCCGCGAGGGAGATGCCGGAGAAGCCGGAGCCGTCGAGGCCGGTAATCGCGCCGGCGACCGCAAGCGTAACCGCGCCGACCGCGCCGTTCAGCGGCACCTCATGGGCCAGCGCCACGCCAAGGTCGTTGACGATGCCCTGCGAGCTGTCCGGCAGCACCTTGCCGAACAGCTCCGTGAAGGCCGAGTCGCCGAGGTAGAAGAACGCCGCAATCGGAATTACCGGGCCAAACACCTTAAAGCCGAATACAAAGCCGTCGATCAGGTAGGAGGTCATTTTCTCCAGGCCTTTATTCCGGTGCGCCAGCAAAGTGACCGCCAGGAGAATCAGAACGGCGGTGCCGCCGACTAGCGCGGTAGCGTCGCCTCCCTGAAGATGGAGGGCAAACATTCCCGCCACGTCGATGACAAAGAGAATCGGGATGATGACGGCAAGCCATTTTCTGGCGGCCGGGGAAATGACCGAAGGCGCGAAGTCCTCCAGCCCGCTGGAAGTTAGAGCGCCGGGACCGCTTTTTCCCGAGACCAGTCCGTCCTTAAAGGTGCCCCGCTTCAAATCCCGCCGCATGAACCAATACGCGGAGACCGTCGTCACAAGCCCCATCACCGCGACAAGCGGCACGCTTGCCTCCATCACGCTGGACACCGGCAGCCCGGCCGCGTCTGCGGTCAGCTTCGGCGCCCCCTGGATAATGTAGTCGCCGGATAGAGCGATGCCGTGGCCGAACAAGTTCATCGCCATCGCTGCGCCCAGCGCCGGCAGGCCGACCCGCGTCGCCGCCGGCAGCAGCACCGCCCCGATCAGCGCGACCGCCGGGGACGGCCAGAAGAACAGGGAGGTCACCATCATAATGATGCCGATGCCCCAGTAAGCAAGCGCCGGCGTGCGGAGAAACCGCGTCAGGGGCGCGACCATCGTTTCATTGATGCCGGTCACAATCAGCACCCGGCTCATTGCGACAATAATGGAGATGATCATGATCGTCCCGAGCAGTTCCTTGGTCGCATAGATAAAGGAATTGAAGATTCCGGAGACCGAGCCGCTCAGGGTCTCGGTGGCCAGGAGGCCAAGCGCCAAGATCCCGGTAATACAGATCATCGTTGTATCGCGCCGCCGGATGAGAAATGCCATGATCAAAATAATAAAAGCCAGATACACCCAGTGAATGGCTGTTAAATGAATACCCACTGCCGCCACACCCTTTCCTTCCGCCTGAACCGGTACCTGACAGGTCCGGTGGTTATATGTATGCAGGCAGGCGGGCATGGGTTCGAGCGGAGCCCGGCTCATGCAAGGCGGCGCAGTGCAGTGCGGTACAGTACAATCCAGTACAGTACAATCCAGTACAGCGCAATCCAGCATCATCACCGGGTAAAATCATGCCAAAAGCCGCCCCTCCCGGGACGGCTCTTCAGCTTTTATTTCACAAATCAGGAACCAGGAATCAGCAACCAGGAATCAGCAACCTCAAAAATACAACCCCGCCCGTGCCGCTTCACTCAGCCGCTCCTCCCGGCGCTCCTCCCGGCGTTCTCCCCGGAGCTCCTGCTCATAACGGATGGTCTCGGTTAATCCGTCCAGCAGGGAATAGGCCGGTTCCCACGGCAGCGTCCGCAGCGCTCTCCGGTTGTCGAGCAGGCTGTCCTGAATATCTCCCGGCAGCGCGGGGCGGTATTCCGGCGTCAGCTCCTCCCTGCCGCAGATCCGGCTTACCAGCCGGAACAGCTCGTTCACGGAGGTCCTCCGGCCGCTGCCGATGTTGAGCGTCTCGCAGTCTCCGTGCGCAAGCGCGGCGGCGTTGGCGGCAGCCACATCTTTTACATAGATGAAATCCCGGGTCTGCTCGCCGCTCCCGTTAATATGCGGCCTTCCGCCCTCCAGCAGCTGCTTCACGAAGGAGGCGGCAGCGCCGCTCTCCCCTCTCGTATTCTGGCGCATTCCGTATACGTTCGCGTAGCGCAGAATCGTGTAGTTCAGACCGTACCGCTCGGAGAATAAGCGGATGTAGTGCTCGGCCATCTTTTTCGAGGCTCCGTAAAAAGACAGCGGCTCCGCGCCCTCCCCCTCATGAATCGGGAGCATGGCGGCATTGCCGTACACCGCTGCCGAGGAGGCAAACACGAGCTTGGATACGCCGTAATCGGCGCACTGCTTCAGCAGGTTGACCGTACCCACGATGTTATGCCGCGCGTCCGCAGACGGATTCTCAAGTGAACGCTGCACGCTGACCTGCGCCGCAAGGTGAATGACCGCATCCGGCCTTTCGGCAGCAAAGATGTCGGCCAAATGCTCCGAGCCAATGTCGATCGGGTAAAGAGCAGCCTTCGCCCCCGGGAAGGTGCGGGTTCCCTCCCCGAGGTTATCCACGATCACAACCTCATGCCGCTGCTCCAGCAGCAGCTCCACCGTATGCAGGCCTATGAAGCCTGCGCCTCCGGTAACAATAATCTTCATAACGATCGGACTCTCCCATTCCTCACAATTCATCTTCTTGTCCTTCCAAATATATGAAGACGGGGGGGCTGGCAGACTAGTCCGTCAAGACCTTTTTCGCAAGCTCGCTCCACGCCTTCTGATCCGGAATCCAGTAATAAAGCTCCTTCCCGACCAGCGGGTCCTTGGCCCGGCCGCTGCTGCCCGGAATCTGGACGTAATGAATATCCTCGCTCTTCAGATCCTTTGCCAGCAGGGACAGGCTGATCAAATCGCTGTCGCTCAGGTTGGTGTCCAGGACATCCTTTTTGACCTTGGCGAGGAGCGCGGGGATACGGACCAGATTGTCCGGCTCAAGCATTGTACGGATCAGCGCCCGGAGCACCAGAGCCTGGTTCTGCTGCCGGTTGATGTCCCCGGATGCCAGGGAATGCCGCTCCTGCACCAGCTTCAGCGTCAGATCGCCGCTCAGATGCTGGCTGCCCGCCGGAATCGTCACATGCGCGTAGGTCAGCTTGACCGGATCGTCCAGTTTGACGTCCAGCCCGCCGATGGAATCAATAAAATGAACAAACCCCTCAAAGTTAGTCTTCATATAATAGTTGATCGAGCACCCGCACAGATTGCTGACCGCCTGAAGCGAAGCCATCGTTCCCGCATGGCCGCCCCCTTCAAGCTCGCCTAACAGATGGGCATGGTTGATCTTGGTATAGCCGGTTCCCTTGATATAAACCCTTGTATCCCGCGGAATGGACACCAGATTGACCTCGTTCCGGCTCAGATTGACATGCGCCAGCATCATCACATCCGTCCGTGAATCCTCCGATTCGCGGGCATCAATGCCGAGCAGCAGCAGGTTAAAGCGGGTTTCGGACTGCCCCTGCTCTGCCGAGGCGCCGGAACCTTCTAAAGCCCCGTCCTGAGCGGTAAAAGACGACCCGTCCCCCGCCTGCGCGGCTCCGGAGGCAGAGCTGTCCCCGGCTGAATTGCCGGCGGGGGCGCCTGCGCCAGCACCGGTTCCGGCGACCCCGGCGGCAGTTCCTGCTGTGCTTCCGGCTAGGCCTCCGGCAGCGGCTCCGGCTGCACCGCCGGCATTCGCCTCCGGCGCGGCTGCCACCGGAATGTCCGCCTGCCGGAAGTGACGCTCCGGAGACAGCCGCAGCAGCATAACAGCAGCTGCCCCGGCTGTCAGCAGCAGCACACCTCCCAGGATGAGCAGTGTCCGCTTTAGTGCGGCTCTCGATTTCGGCCGGCTTGTGCGGTTCTTCATCAGGCTGTCACCTCCGTGAAATTGCGGACAACGCGCAGCGAACGGGCGGCTTCGAGCCAGGCTTTCGGCCCGCTGCCGCCCCGCTTTAGGCTGGGCTTCCGGCTATTTCCGCCCGGCCACCGCTTCCGGCGCGTTTACCGGCAGGCCTCCCTGCTGGACAAGGGAAGGCGCCGGCTCGCTGCCGGAGACCCTGTGCAGCAGGCCCTTCGCGCCGGATGCCGGGTCCTCTGCAGGCCGGACTCCCGCCCCGGGCAGTCCGGCAGCCTCTTTCCCGGCCCCGCTTCTTACGCCTCTTGCCTGCTCCCGGCTGAGCACAACCAGAAGGGTCTGGAAGAGCAGCTTCAGGTCGAGAAGCAGGGAATAATTCTTGATGTACATCAGGTCATATCTCAGCTTATCCGCAGCCGAGGTCGTGTAACCCGCCATCACCTGCGCCAGCCCGGTCAATCCCGGCTTCACCATCAGGCGGTACGTGTAATAGGGCAGCTCCTTCTTGAACTGGTCGATAAAAAAAGCCCGCTCCGGCCGCGGCCCCACCAGGCTCATCTGCCCGGCCAGCACGTTGAACAGCTGCGGCAGCTCGTCGATGCGGGTCGAGCGCATGAACCTTCCGACCGCGGTGATCCGGCTGTCGCCGTCCCCGGCCAGCACCGGCCCGGTCGCCTGCTCGGCGTTGTCAATCATGCTGCGGAATTTCAGCAGCCTGAACGGTCTGCCGAGCCGGCCGAGCCGCTCCTGCACGTATAACGCCCGGCCTCTTGAAGTGGCCGGAACGAGCAGGAAGGCCGCGAGCAGGAGCGGGCAGGCCAGAAGCAGCAGCAGGGCCGAGCAGACAAGGTCGAGCGCCCTCTTGAGGAAGCGCTCCGGCAGAGTCAGCTGCGGCGGCATAATGGAGTAGACCAGCAGATCGTCGATTTGCTGGGCTTCAGCTTTGGCCAGGTACAGCTCATAGAAGTCCGGAATCAGCAGCACCTCGACGCCGCGCTCCCCGGCCTCCCGGATCCATTCGCTGCGGACATCAGCCGGCACGCCCTGCCCGAGCATCAGCACCTCCGCTTCTCCCCAGTGAAGGTGATCAGCCCCGCGCCCGGGAAGGGGCCCGCCGCTGTCCCCGGCCTGCTCCGCAGCCGTCAGCACCTGCGTAATTTCCAGCCACGGCGCCCCCTTCTGCTTCAGCTTCTCCAGCATCAGCAGATCCGCAGGCCTGCCGCTCACGATGACGAGGGTTTTTCTGCGGCCGCTGCCTTTGGCCTGGATGCCGAACAGAAGGAGACGAAGGCCGAAGGTGAACGTGACTTGAGCCATAAAAGCCGTAATCACAACCGAACGCGGCAGGCTGAACGACTTCAGCCAATAGTTGACGACAATCAAGGCGGCCATAAAGACGAGATGGGCCAGCACCAGATTGTACAGGAGCACCGCCGGCTTCCGCCTTCCCGCAAAATCATACAGATTAAAGAAGTAATAAATCACTGCTGTCAGCAGACCCAGCCACGGCACATACTGCAGGAACGAAGCCCACTCCTCTTCCGGGATCTGCCCGGAGAATTTCAGTTCATAAGCCAGCAGATAACTGACGAACATGCCTCCTGTATCCAGCAGCAGCACCGCCAGCTTCAGCCAGCCCATCCGAAACAGCTTCATGCCATTTCCTCTCCTTCCCGGTCTTTCACATGCTCCCGGTACAGCTCCGCCAGCTGCTGCCTCACCGCATCAAGCCGGTATCCGGCAAACCGGCTCCGGCCCGCCTGCCCCATCCGCTTCCGCAGCTCCGCATCCCGGTACAGGGTGCTGAGCGCCTGCGCCGTTCCCCGCGTGTCACCAACCGCCACGCGAAAGCCGTTGGTTCCGTGAGCAACCAGATCGCGGCAGCCCCGCACGTCGGAGGCCACAACCGGCTTCCCCGCGCTAAGCGACTCCAGCAGCACCTTCGGCAGGCCTTCCCGCTGCGACAGCAGCACGACGACGTCCGCGGCCGCCATCAGCCGGGAGCCGTCCCGGCGGTAACCGAGAAACTGCACGTTCTCCCGGATGCCGAGCCTGCCGGCCAGCGCTCTGTACCGCTGCTCATGGCTTCCCTCTCCGGCTAACAGGCAGCAGACCGGGATGCCGGCGTTTATCAGGTCATGGACGGCGCGAAGCAGCTGGCCTTGATTCTTATTGCCGTTTAACTCGGCCATGCAGAGCAGGACAAACGCTCCGTCCGGAATAAGCAGCTCCTGCCTGAGATCCGCCAGTTCCCCTTCCGTATGGGAACGGCCGTAATTCTCCTCCACGCCGACCCCCGGGAGCAGAGCGGCTGCACCGCGCAGGCGAAACCGGCCTGCCCGTCCGTAATCCTCGCCGTTAATCGTAATCAGTACATCCGTAAACCGCGCGGCCAGCCACTCCAGCGGATAATAGAGCAGCCAGTTCAGCAGCGGCGCCCCTTTATAGAAGTGAAACCCATGCGCTGTATAGAAAATATTCCGCGCACCGGCGGCAAAGGCCGCCAGCCGGGTAATCCAGCCGGCATTGGGAGTGTGGACATGGACGAGGTCATATTGTTCCAACTTGAAGTGTCTATACATGCCGGCCAGCGCTTTGACATTGCCCGGCGACAGCGGATTTCGGCTGAACGGAACGTCCCGGCATTCAAAGCCGGCACGCTCCACCTCTTCACGCAGAGCGTCCGGGCAGGCGTAAGCATGCACCTCATAACCGGCCGCGCGGAGATCCTCCATAAAGGGCAGATGAAAGGCCGCAAGATGGGAATAGACGGTGGCAGCGTAAGCGGCTTTGCGGGGTTTGAAGGCAGAGCCGGAGGAGATCGCTGAGGACGCCGGCGGCAGCGGTAATGGGGACGGCGGCTGCAATAGTGACGGCAACGGCAGCGGCAACGGCAGCGGCAACGCCGCTCCCGCCGGACCGCTAGGGGAGCTGCCGGACACCGTCCCGCTGCCCTTGGCTGCTGTCCCGCTCCTGATGATGCCCGTTCCTTGAATCATGTCTTCGCCTGCCGGCCTGCTCATAAAGCACCTCCCATCTGCGGGCAATCGCCTTAATGTCATAGCTCTGCCTGACCTTTTCCCTGCCGCAGGCTCCCATGGATTCCCGCTGCTGCGGCGTGCGCTCCATCAGCCTCTGCATTTCCCCGGACAGCAGCAAATGATCGGAGGGGGCGGACAAATAACCGTTCACGCCATGCCCGACGATCTCCCGGTTGCCGCCGGCGTCGGTTGCCACGATCGGCAGCCCGCTTGCCGCGGCCTCCAGCAGCACCATCGGCAGCCCCTCCCATTTGGAGGACATCAGGTAGGCATCGGCCCCGGCCATCAGCTCCGGAATATCGGTGCGGAGGCCCAGAAACCGGACCTGGCCGGCGACCCCCAGCTCGCCGCACAGCCGCTTCAATTCCGGCGCCTCCGGGCCGGTGCCGGCGATCAGCAGCACCGCTGCCGGGAAAGCCGGCTGAAGCATGGCGAAGGCTTTGAGCATGGTAGGGTAATCTTTTTCCGGGGCCAGTCTTCCTACTGCCAGCCACACAAACTGCTCTTTGATTCCAAGCTCATGACGAATCCGGTGCCGGCTGCCCTCCGGCAGGCTGAAGCGTTCTGTGTCGATGCCGTTAGGCATGAGGAGGATTTTTCCCGCCGGGGAGGCCTTGATGGCAATGTAGCGGTTCACCGCTTCCTGGCTGACATTGGTCATGATGTCGCATAACCGGTCGGTCAGCCGGTAGAGCCAGCTCCGCAGCCGCCCGCCCTCATGAATGCTGTGCGCCGTACAGGCCAGCACCGGCATCCTTACGAACAGCCGCGCAGCCCGGGCCAGCAGATTGGCGTGCACCATATGGCTGTGCACCACGTCCGGCCTGAAGGAGCGCACCAGCCGCCGGAGCCGGAAGACTGCGCGCGGATCGGGAACGCCTTTGCGCATGCCAAGCGTCATGACCACAACCCCCATGGCCGCCAGCTCCTCCAGATAAGCCGCAGGCTCAATCATGCTGACCAGCTGCACAATCCAGCCTGCACTGCGGAGCACCCGGCTGAGCTGGACCACCTGCGCTTCAGCTCCGGCGTAATCGAGACCTGTGATAAGAAAGAGGACTTTCTTCATAAATGGCAGCTCCTTCATATTCCCGCTTCGGCTTGAAAGCCAAAACGACCATGGCGATAAACACGTATTCAAAGTTGTAGCCGAAGTCTCCGCTCACCAGGGCACTGCCCAGGGATTGGAGCAGCAGCACAAGGAGCACCGGGTGCTCTCTTGCCGCGTAAACCGTGTAGAGAAAGGCGGCCAGCCAGAGAAAAAGCCCCGCAATCCCCAGCTCGCCCGCCATTTCCAGCAGCACATTATGCGGGAATTCATCCGTCACCGGCGGGGTATGCCCGCCAAGCCCGACGCCGAAGAAGGGATGCTCCGTGAAGGTCTGAAGCGCGTCAAGCTGCAGCCCCACCCGTCCGAGGTAGTTGTCATCGCCCTGCAGCTGATTGGTGTCGATCAGCACGCTGAACCTGCTGCTTTCCACGGCCTCCAGAAGGGTGTCCTTCATCACAAAGCCAAACGCCCCCGCAATTATCCCCGCCGCAGCCAGCACCTTAAGCCACTTTGACAGCTGCCGGGATCTGCCGCCCTTCGTCCGAAGCTCCCGGTAAACGATCCACCCCGCAATCAGCAGGTTCGCCAGAAGGAAGAAGGCGAGCGGACCGCGCGACTGCGTCTGAATCGCCGAAACGATGGCCGTCCCTCCGGCCGCAAGCCTCAGCCACAGGGGAATTCCTCTGCCCCACAAGCAAACCGTTACCGTCATCAGGGAAATTCTCGCATTAAAAATCGGATTATCCCCCGGCAGCGTCAGCCGGCCCGGATATTCGGCGGAATAAACCCCGAACGTCAAATGGACCACCGCATACGCCAGCCCGAACAGCGCGGCAAAGGACCAGGAGAAGGTTTTGTATTTTTTGTAGAAAATGTAGGTGTACAGCCCCGGAACTACGCCGTGCGCAAACAGCAGCAGCAGCTTGGACAGCCCGCCGGACTGCTGCGGCGACCAGGAGAAGGACAGGATGCAGTAGCCGAAGAACGCCGCCCAGAGCCACAGCCCTTCATTGTCCAGCATCCCGAGCGGCCGCAGCGGCCTCTGCAGCACGATAATCAGCACCAGAATCAGCGGCAGGCCGACCAGGATCACGAGCGCATTGCCGGGCATTACCTTCTTATAGAAAAATCCCACCATATCAAAATACAGACACAAGCCAAACAGCAGCGCAGGGTCCAGCTTCAGCCCGAGGTGCAGCACGCTTTGGGCGAGAAACACCAGCATGCTGAGCAGCAGCGCCCCGATAAAAATAACCTCCGTGCTCATCCCCGCTCCCTAATCTTCCGGGCGGCAATTTCCGCCATGAACCGGAGCCGCTCCGCTTCCTTGCGTCCGGTATCAAGCCGGGCCGCCTCACCGGCGGCGATGCGCCGGCCCTGCCAGGCTTCCACAAACCGGGTAATCTCCTGCAAATGAGGGCAGATATTATTTCGTTCGGCCGGCAGCCGGAGCAGAAAGGGCACCTCCTCCGGAAAATCGGTCTCCTCGTAGCCGATGATCACCGGCAGCCCGTTCGCCAGGTATTCCCTCACCTTCAGCGGGGAGGCCTCCTTCATGTCCTTGCGGTACAAGGCCAGCGTGCCGATGGCGGCATCTGCCTGATCGAGCAGGGTTTGATAGCCGCTTCGTGTCAGCTTCCCGTGGAAAAAGAGGTTCGGCGGCAGCTCCCCGCCCTGCGCCGGATGGCCTGCTGCCCGCGCGCGGGCAGCGGATACCGCGGCTTGGCGGCCTTTTGCCGCTGGGCCGGCTGGAGCTGCGGCCCCGGCCGCAGGCGCCGCGGTCGAGGCAGGGCCTGCAGCTGCGGTGCGGCCTGCGGCGGCTGCGTTTCCTGCCGCAGTAACGGCGCCCGCTGCGTCAGGGCGGCCTGCGCGGGCAAGCAGGGCGGCCAGCTCGGCGGCTTCCACGCCGATCAGGTCAAACCGCCAGTCCGGCTTCAGCACCGCCAGCTCGGCGATATGGTCAAGCCCGTGCCAGGGCTGGCCCGCCGAGCCGATAAAGACGAGGCGCGGAGGGCGGCTCTGGCTCTTGACCGGGCCGGGCGGAGCAGCGCCCGGCTGCCCGGCCTCCTCCTGCCCGGCAGGAGCGGCTCCGGAGCCGGCTGGCAGCGCGGCCCCCAGCGGATACTCCTCCAGCCGGATGCCGTTGCCGATGACGACCGACGGCTTCGCAAAGGAGCGGAAATGGCCGCTCTCCGCGAGCTCCCGGCTGACATAGACATGGCCGGCGGCCGCGGCCAGCACCTTCCCGCGGGTAATCGAGTGGTAATAGTAGCGGAAGCCCTGCTCCATGCGCAGCTCCGCCATATCGTTCGTGTTGATTTCGAGCACGGAAGGGAACGCCCGGAGCAGAGCGGGAAGGGAGAGGTAATACAGGTCAAAGCGGTGGTACAGCACATCCGGCCGCCATCTGCGGACCTGTTTGGCCAGCAGGCCGAAATCGGCCATACGGCCCGGGGTTCCTTTGTAGGCCTGGACGGTGAGCGGAATGTCCCGCTCCGCGCACAGGGCGCGCCAGTCGCCATCCGGCTTGCAGGTGAACAAAAACAAAGCCGGCTGATGCCCCTGCCGCTGCCATTCGGCCAGCTGGTGCATGACCTTTTTCAGCACGCCGCTTTCGGCGCCTTCATTCCAGTGAATCAAGTAAGCGATTTTCACGGGTCTCCTCACCTCCCCTTTCTTCTGCCGGCAAGCCCGATCGGAAGAGCCGCCGGAAGGACTGCCCCGCCCGGATCTCCGTCTTCGCGACGTTCATGAATCATGGAGCTGCCCGTTTCATGCGGCCCCGGCTCTCTGGCATCAACCGGCCCGCCTTGGCGGTGCTCCCGGTCCTTCTTGTATCTGTCCAGGGAATCCCGGTACAGCTTCCGGTCGGACCGCCTGACCAGCTGGCTGTTATGCCAAAGCAGTGTAAAATCCCCGCCGTAAGCCGCACACTGATCGTAATAATGGCGGATTGCACCGAAGGCGGCGTCCCCCTTCAGCGCCATGTAGTCCGGGTGGATGATGGACTGGTCCATCACGACAAGGGGACGCTCGCGCAGATGAAGCTGCCTGCGGGTCCGCAGGTTAAACACCGGGTACTCGCAGCAGACTCCGCAGCGGAAGCCTGCCTGGTCGGCAAAGCTCAGCGTGCTGTCATAGTCCAGCCCCGCGTCCTCCCAGTGCTGCCACGTATCCGGCGCTCTCCAGCGGAGGTAATGCTGGCGGCCTCCCCAAACGTCCTGCCGGATACCGGCAGCATCGGCCGCCCGGCGGAGCAGGGCAAACTGCCGGAAGATCCGCTCCGGATGGAGGTAGGTCTGATAGCCGGGATGCAGGCCGATCCGGTGGCCGCGCAGATGAATTTCCCGCAGCAGGGCGCGGATTGCCGGGTCATCCATCGTGTAGCTGCCGTCCAGCCCGGGAGCCGTATCCTCCGTTATAAAGTAAAAAGAACTCTGCACTCCCGCCGCTTCACTGAGTGACATCAGCCAGTCAAACCGGTTAAACGGGTCTGCCGCATACCGGTCCCGGCGGGGCCAGGCCACCCGCGCCTTGCGCCAGGCGGATTCCAGGCTCCGCCTGAACAGAAGCTCGGCCAGCGCTTCCTTCAGCAGGCTTGGGCGGCTGCGCCCCATAGCCAGAAAGGGGACATCGACGTCATGGCTGACCTGCAGCCGGAACCGGCGCCGCTTCCGAGCAAGGCCGGGCCACAGCTGCTGAAGCGCCGCCCACAGCAGCTCGGCGTATTCATTTACGACCGGCCGGTGCAGGAAGCCGTCCCGGGCAGCAGCCGAGCCCGAAGCCGGAAAGCGGTCATGGCGGTCGCGTATGGAGACTTCCGCCGCTTCCTCGTAGCGGGTCAGCATAAAGAAGCTGCTGCCGAACAGATCAATCCCGCACCACAGGCCGTGCGGCGTGCGCTCCAGATAGGCACTTCCGCTGCGGCGGCGGCCTTCCAAGCCGTCCCCGGCCGTATAGTGGCCGGCGAAGTCATGACCGGCATAGCTGCCGCCGGTGTCCGCATCCCTGTACGGAAGCCCGTACAGGACCGGGAGCCCTCCGGAATTGCCCATTCCTGCGGGAAGGAAGATCCCCGGCGGCGCCGTGCGCGGGTCCCAGCGGTCCAGCGGCAGTCTCGGCAGCGACCTCGACTTCAGCCAGTCCCGCTCCGGCGTCCGGAGCAGCACGTCCGCCAGCTCCAGCACGGCTTCACCGCCGGGGGCCCAGCCGCCGCCCGCTGCCTGGCCGCGGCCGCCGTACCTGGCCGCCGCTTCCTCCGCAATGGTAATTTCGATGCCGATGCGTTCTTCATACTCCACCCGGTAAGGGAGGCCGAGGAACTCGCCCAGCAGCACTTCATAGATATAAGCCCTTTCCGGCATGCGCTGCCGGGGAGAACGCACAATCAGCAAGCGGGGACCCTCCTTTTGTTTAGGCTCAGCTACCTTTCCTTTAATGCTAATGCGGAAGCCGCCTCCGGCTCCGTTCCGGCTTCAGATTCAGCTTCTGGCTCGATCACGGGCCCGGTCTGGGGCCCGGCTGCCGGTTTGATTCCTCGTTCGGCTTCCCTCTCAGCCTCCCACCCCTCTCCTCGTTCGGCTTCCCGGTTGTATTCCAAACCCTCCCGCCCCTCCGCCCCCGCCGCATATTTGCGGACGGAGAACCAGGACAGCCCGAGATGCAGCACATATCCGGCGGTCGAAGCGGCGCTGAACATCAGCACGGCGGTGTCTGCGCCCTGGCCTGTGTAATAAGCTCCCAGAATGGCGCCAAGGATTAGGGACGTGCGGATCACTTCGCGGAGCAGGTGAAGATCCTGCCGCTCCATGATGTCGATCGTGGTGCCTACGGCATTCGCGACAAACTGCCCCAGATACATGACAGACATCAGCCGGATGAAATCGGCTGACGCTGCCCACTGTTCCCCGAACATGGGCCCGAACACAAGCGGCGCGATTCCTACGAACAGGATGATAATGGCCAGCCCGGCAGCCAGCACATGCAGCACCGTCCGCCGGAACAGGGGAACGAGCCGGTCAGGGGACTTCTGCAAATATTCCGACGATTCCGCCAGGTAGACGCTGCGCACAGCGCTGACCAGCAGCGTCATCGGCGAGCCGAGAATCCGCTGCCCCAGCGCAAACAGCCCGGCGGCTTCTGCGCCATAGAAAGAAGCAAGCAGCACCGTCGGCAGATACACGCCGATGCTGTTCAGCACGTTTGACGCCAGCGAAAGCTGGGGAAAACGGCGGTACCGCCAGGCCACCTCCTTGAGCCCGCTCAAATGGCCGGCCCTCAAGCGGCTGATCCTCTCCTTCACCCCGGCTCTGAGACGGGCCCGCCATCCTCTCCGTCCAGCCCTCCCCCTCCAGCTCCGCCGGCTGTGCGTGCGCCGCCGTGAGCTGGAACGGGGGAGGAAGCTGGAGCTCTCCGCAAAATCGTTCCGGGGACCGCCGTCCAGAGAAACCCGCCCCAAAGGCTTCGCCTCAAGTCCGCAGGAGAGCGCAGCTCCTTCCGATTCCGGCAGTCCTGCCACCTGCGCAGCCCCTTTGGCCTCCAGCAGCCTTATCACCTGCGCGGCTCCTCTCGCCTCCGGCCTCCTCACAACCTGTGCAGTTCCTTCCGCCTCCACCAGCCTCGTCTCCTGCGAGACCCCATCCAATCGCTCCGCCCCCGCCTCTTTTCCCTGCGCCAGATCAGCCCGCCACTGGCGCCACAACGGAATCAGTCCGCCATAGCGGCCGATTATATCGCCGGCAATCAGGCCGACCGGGCCAAGCGTAGTCAGGCTGAAGGCGAGCTGGCCTCCAACCTGGCCGGCGCTTTGGGTGTATTTGGTGCGGGAGAGGAGGCGGAAATGCTTTTTGCGGACCGACCAGGTGCTCAGAATTTGATAGAAGCCCGCTCCGAGCATGCTGACGGCAAAGAGGACGTAATAGTCCGGCAGGCCGGGCTCCTTCAGCCACTCGGCCAGCTGGTGCTGCAGAAGCGCCATGACCGCCAGCACCAGCAGACTCATCCCGGTGCAGATCAGCAGGCTCAGCCGGACAAGATCCGATGCGCTGCGGTCGTCCTCAGGCAGGGTAATAGCAAATTCGTAAGCGCAGGACACGAGCATCAGCAGCATGCCGATCAGCGATACATACATGGAGTAGGTGCCGTATTCCGCAGGCGTGTACAGCCTGGTGAGCAGGGGCAGCGTAGCGAGGATGAGGATCTGGCTGAGCAGCGTACCTCCGGCCAGGACAGCGACATTGCGGATAAAGCTGCCGCTCAGAAGCCGTTTCAGGGTCCCCAGCATAAGGCGTTAACGGAGGTATTCCGCTATTTTGCCCGCAATGAACAGCTGCGTCTCCGCATCCAGATAAGGCCCGATCGGCAGGGACAGCACCTCACGGGACAGCTGTTCGGCGGCAGGCAGCTGCACGCCCATGTCCGCATAGACCGGCAGACGGTGCACGGGAACCGGATAATACACAGCAGTGCCGATGCCCGTCTCCTCCAGCGCCGCCTGGAGGCCGTCTCTCCTGCCGTCCATCACGCGGATCGTGTACTGATGGTACACATGCTTCGCGCCTGCGCTCTCCACCGGGCAGACCAGGCCGGGGATTTCCCCCAGCAGCTTGCCGTACAAAGCTGCCGCGCGGCGGCGGCGCTCATTCCACTCAGCAGCATAGGGAAGCTTCACCCGCAGGATGGCGGCCTGGATTTCGTCCAGGCGGGAATTCAGGCCGATCAGCTCGTTGTAGTATTTCTTAATGGAGCCGTGAGCCCGCAGCATCCGGGCCTTCCCGGCCAGTCCGGCATCGCTGGTCACCAGCATGCCTCCGTCGCCGTAGGCGCCGAGATTTTTCGACGGGAAGAAGGAGAAGCAGCCAATATGGCCGATCGTGCCTGCCTTTCTGCCCTGATACTCCGCGCCAAACGCCTGCGCTGCATCCTCAATGACTAGCAGCCCGTGCGCCTCGGCGGCTTCCATCACTCCGCTCATATCCGCAGGCAGGCCGAACAGATGCACCGGAATCACCGCCTTGGTCCGCGCCGTAACCGCCTGCTCCAGCTGTCTTACATCCAGATTGAAAGTGTCCGGGTCTACATCCACAAACACCGGCACGGCCTGCACCCGGCTGATCGCTTCCGCAGTAGCGAAGAAGGTAAACGGGGTCGTAATGACCTCATCCCCTGCTCCAATTCCGGCCGCCAGCAGGGCGATCATCAGGGCGTCCGTACCCGAGTTGAGCGCAACCGCATAACCCGCGCCCAGCTCGTCCGCAATCTCGCGCTCCAGCTGCCTTACCTGCTCTCCCATAATAAAAACGCCCGTATCCAGAACCTCCTCAACCGCCTGCAAAATCTGCGGCTTCAGCTCCCGGATTTCCCGGTTCAGATCCAGGACAGGGATGGCTTCCCGGCTCAAACGGTGACTGCCCATGCCTTATTCCTCCTTTATTTTGACAACGCGGCCGTCTCCCAGCCGGTACCGCCTTCCGCAATCCGGACAAACCGCCTGTCTCTCTGCAAAAATAAGCCGGCTCCCGCATTCGCACGCCCAGCCGGTCTGCACGGCGGGAACGCCGGCGCACATCGCATAGGCCGGGACATCCCGGGTCACAACAGCGCCTGCAGCGATAAACGCCCACTCCCCGATCGTTACGCCGCACACTACGGTGGCGTTGGCGCCGATGGAGGCTCCCTTTTTGACAACGGTCTGCAGATAATCTTCACTGGAGCTCCGGGGAAAGGCCGCCCGGGGCGTCCGGACATTGGTGAACACCATGCTGGGCCCGCAGAACACAAAGTCCTCCAGCACCACGCCTTCATAAATGGAGACATTATTCTGGATTTTGACGCCGCTGCCGATCCGGACCCGGTCTGCCACGTACACGTTCTGGCCGAGGCTGCACGAATCGCCGATGACCGAGCGGGAGGAGATGTGGCTGTAATGCCATATTTTTGTGCTTTGTCCGATTTCCGCTCCTGTATCGACCACAGCTGTGGGGTGAACATAATAGGCCATCGTTCTCCCTCTCCTTTTCCTAGATATCTATAACAGGTAATAGCTTGCGGGCTTCCGCCTGTCCCGCATGGCGTTGCGGGTATCAAACACCGGGGCCGTGCTGTCTGCGATCATGTCATAATCGAACCCCGAATGGTCGGTGGTGATGACCACGATGTCGGCTTCGCCGAGCAGCTCCTCATTCACAGACACGCAGTCATAAAATCTGCCGTCCCTCTTGAAGCTCGGAATATGCGTATCGCTGATCCTCACGCGGGCCCCCTTCTCCTCCAGCAGGCCGATAATGTGCAGCACCGGGGATTCGCGGTAATCGTCGATGTCCTTCTTGTAGGCCGCGCCGAGCAGATGGACGACCGAGCCGTGCACCGGCTTGCCGCGCTCGTTCAGAATTCCGGCAATCCGCTGAACGACGAATTCCGGCATCGCCTGATTGATCTCGCCGGCCAGCTCGATCAGCCGGGTATGGTAGTTGTATTTGCGCGCTTTCCAGGTCAGGTAGAACGGGTCAATCGGGATGCAGTGGCCGCCGAGGCCGGGACCGGGGTAAAAAGCCATAAACCCGTACGGCTTGGTCTTCGCCGCATCCACAACCTCCCAGATGTTAATGCCCATCCGGCTGCAGAGCAGCGCCATCTCGTTGGCAAGGGCAATGTTGATGTGGCGGAACGTATTTTCATAAATTTTCTCCATCTCGGCGACCGCCGGGCTGGAGACGACATGCACGCTGCCCTCCAGCACCGCGCGGTACATCGCTGCGGCGGCCTCCGAGCAGGCCGGGGTAACGCCGCCGACCACCTTCGGCGTATTCTTCGTGCTGAACGTCCGGTTGCCGGGGTCGACCCGCTCCGGCGAATACGCGAGGAAGAAGTCCTCGCCGCACACCAGGCCGGAACGCTCCAGAGCCGGCTTCACCAGCTCCTCTGTCGTGCCGGGATACGTGGTGCTCTCCAGCACGACGAGCATGCCGGGATGCAGGAAGCGCGCCACCTCGGCAGCGGAGTTCTCCACGTAGCTCGTATCCGGCTGCTGGTAGACATCGAGCGGCGTCGGCACACAGATCGCGACCGCGTCCACCTCGGCAATAAACGCATAATCCGCCGTCGCCCGGAGCTGGCCCGAGTTCACCATCTCTCTTAAATCCGCATCCACAATATCGCCGATATAGTTGAGCCCCTGGTTCACCATCTCAATCTTGGAAGCCTGCACGTCGAAGCCGATGACCCGGTAGCCCGCCTTTGCCTTCTCCACCGCCAGCGGCAGGCCGACATAACCGAGCCCGATCACGCCGATTACTGCCGTCTTGTCCCTTAATTTCGCCAGCAGCTCTTCCTTATGCCGGTCCTGCTTGACCGGCTTCACCGTTTCTGCTGATTCCCGCAGCATCGCTATCCCCCATTTTGAACATCTGAACTTGATTTCGGTTTAGATCCCGCTTCCGCCGCCAAAGCATCCGCCGATGCCAGCAGCTCCTCAATTAACCGGACGGACCGCAGCCCGTCCTCCACCGTCACCGCCGGTTCCCGGTCCTCCAGAATCGCTGCGGTCATGTCGCGGATGATCTGCTCATGGCCGGGTACGCCGTAAGGATCGGCTTCGATGAACCGCACCAGCGCCGCCGATTCCTCGCGGCTCATGGAGCTGCAGTGCCAGTGGCGGATCCAGCTGGCGGTCTTCCCGCCCAGCACGGCGCAGCCGTCCTCGCCGAAGACGCTGATCGTCTCCTCCAGATTGCCGCCGTACACCGTTGTGGCGGCCTCGACCGTCCCGATTACGCCGCTCTCGAACCGCAGCAGCGCTGCGGCTGTGTCCTCCGCTTCCATGCGGCGGATGCGGGTGTCGGCCATGGCGCTGACTTGCCGGACGCTCCCGAACAGCCAGAGCAGCAGGTCCAGGCTGTGAATCGCCTGGTTCATCAGCACGCCGCCGTCCAGCGCCTTCGTGCCCCGCCAGCCGGCCTGGTCATAGTAGGCCTGGCTCCGGTTCCACCTGACTGCGGCGCTGACATGGCCGAGCTTCCCGAACAGCCCCCGGTCCAGCGCTGCTTTCAGCTCCCGGACTGCCGGGCGGTACCGGTTCGGATGGACAACGGCCGCCTTCACACCGCTTGCCCGGACCGCCTCCGAGATCCACTCCCCATCCCGCGCCGTCAGGGCCAGCGGCTTCTCGATGACGAGGTGTTTGCCGCTGCGGGCCGCCATGACCGCCAGCTCCGCATGAAGCCCGCTCGGCGTGCAGATGCAGACAGCGTCAAGTTTCGGCTCATCTGCCAGCATGTCGGCCAGGCTGGGATACGGAGCAGCCCCCGTCCTTTCGGCGGCTGCCTTCAGCCGGTCCGGATGCGTGTCGCAGACGGCAGTCAGCACCGCACAATCCGTATTCCGGATGGCTTCAATATGTTTGTCCGCAATATGGCCGCAGCCGGCAATGCCATAATGAATCATCGGTAATTCCCTTCCTCCCCGGAGGCTGCTGTCCGCTCAGGCAGACATCCCTGACAGCTCAACCCCGATATTATGAAGCCTTGCTTTCCTGCGCGACTGCTCGCGCTTCTCGAGCGCCACCGCCATGCTTAATCCGGCAAACAGGCCGATCAAGACAGACAGGGCGAGATTAAACGTCTTCTTCGGACTGACCGGAATCGAGGCCTGCTGAAGGCTCGCCCTGTCCAGCAGCGTCACATTGGCGTTCTGGACGATCTTTTTCGAATTGGTGATAAAAGAATCCGCAAACGCATTGGCCACCTCCACCGCCCGCTTCGGATCATCCGATTTGGCATACAGCATAATGACCAGCGTACCCGGGTCGGTCCGGACATTAATGGTCTTCAGCAGTTCATAAGCGGACTGCTCCAGATTCAGCTTGCGGACAACTTCATCGGCAATGTACCGGCTCTGAATCGCTTTCTCGTAGGTTTTGGTCAGCATCTGGCTGGCCAGAAATTCGTTATAGGTGCCCGAGTTCGCCGTAGGCCCGATATTGGCTACCAAGCTTGCTTCAGCCTGGTAGGCCGGCTCAACCAGCTGATTGACCAGAACGGCGGAGCCGATGCAGACCAGGAGTGTAAGGACAAAGGCTATATAGTGTTTTCTCAAGGCTTTTCCCAGAAAAATACCGTTCAACCGCTCTCCCCCTCTCGCTTCGTAATCCATTCGTACAGCTCCTCCATACCGGCGCTCCTCATCCCGTACTGCTCTTCCAGCTCTTTAAAGTGGGCGACGATCCGCTCCAGCAGCCTGAAGCTCCGGCCTTCCCGGTCTGCCAGATTGTAGGGATGCCACCATAAATGGTAGACCTCTCCCCGTTTGGCCGCGCGCGTCATGGCGCTTGTAATTCTCCGCAGGCGGAGCGGCTCCAGGCAGCCCAGCGGTTTGACATAGGAGCGGAGAAAATGGCTGGCCGGCAGGTTCACCGGAACCGGAGCCCCGCTCCCGCTCTCGTTCCCGTCCGTAACGGAAGCCGGGGCCGGGTAAGTATGACAGCCTGTCAAGTTTATATAGGCATCCAGCAGGCGGAGCAGCCGCTTTAGAAAAGGGTCGTTCTTGCTGTAGCCGCCCCGGTACAAAGGATGCTCCGGATTTCCCCTGTAAGAGCGGATGCCGAGCCTTGGCAGCTCCTGCAGATAGTCGTCCCTGAGCTGGTTCCGCGGAAAAACGATGCTTTCCAGCGAAATCCCCTCCCGCTCCGCCGCCCGTACAGCGGCTTCAAGGTCGGCCGCGAACTCGGCCGCCGTCTGGCCCTGTTCCCTGCAGTAGTAATGAGAGAACGTGTGCGTGCCGATCCGCTGGTAAGGCGTCTCCCGGATCAGGCGGATTAAAGAGGGAGCGTAATGCAAAGGGTCCTGCTCTTCGTTCTGACCCACTGCCTCTCCGAACAGGGCCGGATAAGGAGACAGCCTGGAGTTCCTGTAACCGGGCAGGCGCGGCGGAAGGCAGCGCCAGAGCTCCCTTTTTTCCCGGAGAAACAGCAGTCCGACCGTGGCCCAGGTGGCGTGAATCCCCTGTTCCCGGAAGAGATTAAGCACGCTGGGAATCAGCTCCCTTTCTGGCAGCAGCTCCCGCCTGTATCTGCCGGCTGTCATGACATCTCTCAATCCCCAATAGAGCTCAAAGTCGATCGAAACGACAAATACCCCCTGGTTTACCCGCATGTCATCCATCCATTCATGGGCTTAGCTCATTCCTTTGCTTCTTCATCCCCGGCAGCGAGTCCAAAAGCTGTATTCCTCAGATTCTATTAAAAAAAACCGGCTCCTATTCTAGGTCAAAAGACCTAAGAGGTGCCGGCCTGACATAAAAACAACCGCAGCCCGCTCGATCTACACCAGATCGATAACCAGGCTGCGGTTTTTTATTATTTTTATCGGATCACAATATTCTTGTTCCCCGCTCCCTGCCGGATGGTGAACGTGCCCGCCATGATTTTATTGTTCTCGACCGTAATATTCTGCTGGACATAGCCCTGCAGGTAAGTCGAGAGATCAATGCCGCCGCCCTGCTTGACGGTGATGATATTGCTGCTAATTGTGCCGTCAGACGCGTTCTGCCAGGTCCATATGCCCCGTTCCCCGCCGCTGATCGTATTGCCGCTGATGTTAAAATCGGACAGGCTGCCTAACCGGATGCTTGTTGTCCCCTGAACGCGGCTGCCCGCTCCCATCGTAATCCGGTTGCCCGTAATCGCAATATCCTCGACCTGTGTGCCCGCCGCGACTTCGATGGCCGCATAATAGCTTCCGACCCCATCAATGATATTATTCTCTGCAGAGAGATGGCTGCCATACAAGCTGATTGCGGCATACATGTCCGGCGCCAGCTGCCCTTTATCCGCCCCCGCCTGATACCGGTTGTTGTTCAAATAAGAGTTCGTGATATGGTTCCCTTTGACCACAATCCCTTCCGCATAGATCTTGATTCCCCGTTTGGCCACATGGTCAAAGGTATTGCCGCTTATGACGCTGTCCGAGAGCTGCCCGCTGCCGCTGTCCATGCCCGGATCTTCAAAATAAATGCCGTCCCCGTCATCCGCCGGGCCGACGTGATGGATATAAGAGCCCTGAATGCTGACCTGCCGGGCCACCGTCTCTTTAGAGCCCCAGGTTGCAGTGATATAGATGCCGCGGGCGATCGGATCGCCGGTGCGGGAGTTGATCGCTGTAATATTTTTCACCTCAACGCCGCTGACCGTAATCTGCTTCGTGTTCCCGTAAATGACGATGCCGCATACGACCTCGCCATAGCCCTCACTGCCCGGAATCAGGCTCTGTGAGGCATTAGCCACCGTCAGTCCGGACAGGGTGACCCTCTGGCTGCCCCCTGCCACCACCAGCACCCGGTTCACCTGGTTATTGCCGTCCAGCGTCAAACGGGTGACCGTAATATCCGAGCCTGCAGCGCGGAGCAGCTCCCAGCCGAACGAGCCGGTGCCTGCCTTGATAACCGAGCCTGCGCCGTCCCCTGTAACCGTCGTGCCGGAAGGAATGATGAGATCCCGGGTGCTGTCCACCAGATAAGTCCCTTTTGGAAAATATACCGTCCGGCCGCCCCCCGCCGCCTGCCCAAACGCCTTCTGCAGGGCTGCTGTATCATTCGTCCTGCCGTCGCCTTTCGCTCCAAAGCTCTTCACATTAAGAGACACGTTAGCAGAGCTGACCTTCGCCATAAGCTCCGAATCTTCCAGAAGACCTGAAGACTTGAGCAGCATCAGAAGAATCAAAATGATGACGGCGGATGCTCGATACAAAGAAGATCGTACAGCCATTTTCGCCACACTCCCTTGTCGCCTGATAGACTTGCTGCAGCCTGTCAGCCAAACTATTAAATCTTCCTGCCAATCTATGTAATGGAATAAATATTTGGCACGGCGAATATCTTTTAGGCAGACAAGCATGACACTGGCCCGAGAGAGAATAAAATTTCACGACAAGGAGCTAATCAATAAAAATGACGGCACAGGAGTTTTGGACAAACTATGCCGCGGCCTCGGACAAAACATCAGATCTGCTGAACTGGGCTGAGTTTAACCGGCTGAAGTGGGGCTGCCCGTATGTCATCCGCAGGTTCCAGAGCGGGGATTCGGATTATTACGGTGAGGCTATATTTTTCGAGGGAAAAAGAGGAAAGTGGTATCTGCCGCCGCTCAACGCCTACCACTTCATATCTTTCTGCAGCGGGGCTGCCTCCAAAGCCCACAAACAGAGCAGCCGCTGGCATGAGACCGCAGAGCTGATGATCGGGGACTTCAAAGCCAACATGGGTACGGCAGGCATAGTGTTTCCCCCGGACATTACGGATATGCGCCCATTCCTGTGGGCCGGCTTTCAGGTCGGCATCAAGTACACGTACCAGCTGAAGCTGCCCTTTGTCCTGGGAGATGCAAGCTCGGAGATCCGCGGAAAAATCCGAAAAGCCGCCGGCATGGGCTACCGGACGGAACTGACGGCCCGGATGGCCGATGTCGCCGCCTGTCTGGACGAAACGGAAAGCCGGAAGGGCTTCAGCCACCAGCTGACGAAGGAGGATCTGGAGCTGGCCAGAGAACTGCTGGGCGACAAGGCCCTCCGCTGCTATGTCTGCTACGCCCCGGACGGAGAGCCGGCAAGCGCAAGCGTTGTTCTCGCGCTGGATAACGGCATGACCCTGGGGTGGGTTGCCGGCAGCAAAAGCGCGCACCTCTCCAGCGGGGTTGTCCAGTTCTCTCAAAGCTTCGTCTTTGAGGATCTGTCCCGCCTTGGCTGCACCAGCTTCGACTTTGCCGGAGCCAATATTCCGGCGGTCGCCAAATCCAAAGCGCCCTGGGGAGCCGAGCTTGTCCCTTACTATTTCATCCGCAGGCCGAGCCTGAAGGGAATCCTCAGAAGCGGATACGATTGGGGAAGCAGCCGGATGAAGCTGAGCTGACTTGGCTGTGCGCAATAAATGATGAACCAGCCGCCCTCCGGGTGGCTTTTTTGCCGTGATCCCGTTATGATAAATCCAAATTGGGATATTCCCCTAGATGGGATGGGGGATTCTGAAGAGTGAGTATGAGGAGATGAAGAAGTGACGGAGAAGGTTACAATTAACAATGCAGTCAGCGGTACAATCAACGATAAAGACAGAGCTGCAATCAAAAATATGATCGCAGATATGTTAGCCGATTTAGGCAGCCGCCCGAGCAAAACGGAAGTTATGAACATAGCGGAAGTGATGGACAAAACGGAAGTCATGGACAAATTCCTGCTGAACTGGGAAGGGACGATCAGCAGCGCCGTCTTATTTCAGATCGTTGAGGCGGTCTTCGGCATCAGTCTGCAGCAGGTTCCAGTACTGGCCGCTGAACCGGAGCTGGCTGCAGCAGCAGAGAATACGGCTGCACCCGCACTCTCTCTGATTGACCCCGGAGCCGCAATGGACAAGCAGCTGGCGGTAATGTCCGCAGAAGCGTGGACAAGCGGGGCTGAGCTTCGACAAGCCATAAATGCCGTGTTCGGCGTGAACCTGGACGCGATTGCCGGCCTGGGGCAGTGCCGCATTTCCCTGCATTCCAAAGGCCAGTGGATCGTCCGGAATGACCGCGACCTCGTGCTGGTATGGACAGGGGCAGGCGATGTGGATGTCCGGGTATCGCCTACGCGTTATTTTACAGAGCATACGGGCTTAAACAGCCTGCCACACGAGCTCCGCAGCAAGCTGGCCGGACTGGGCTACACCTCCGAAACAGCGGACGGAGCTGGTGCTGAAAGCTTCTATTATGCGCAGCCGGACGGCCAGCCGGTTCCGGATGCCTTCAAGGGCCAGACGATGGGCGCCATTATCCAGACGCTGCGTGTGGGGTATATGGACTTATAATTTTATGAATTTATAATTTTCCGCTAGCCGTACAAACCGAAAGCTTGGGCAGGCTCAAGAATTATGCCGCTGTATTCAGGGAATACTGCATTTATTCCTATACAGAAGGAGCCTTCGGGTGATGGTGATCGATGCTGATAAATATTAATCTAAATTTTTTCGTACTGGCACTCATATGGGCGCTCACCATCGTGATGCTGATTCTAGCAATCCCCAGGCATCAAATCCGGGAAGCCATGTTAATCTTTATGTTCAAGCAGGTGTTAACCTGGCTCTTGGGCTTTATCGTCGTTGAGCTGGGATTACTCGAATATCCGGTCAGGGAATTCGCCTATGCGTCCCGCAGCAGCTTTTCCTTTGAATATTTCATCTTCCCGGCGGTATGTGTAGTGTTTAATCTGAGATTCCCGGTTGGCCGCAGCTTTACACGCAGGCTTCTGTGGTACCTGTTCTTTCCCAGCTGGATGTCGTTCATTGAATCTATGCTGGAGAAGCATACCCGTTTGGTTCACTATGTTCATTGGACCTGGTATTGGACCTGGATCTCGCTGCTCATTACCTTCTTCCTTTCCCGCCAATTTTATATCTGGTTCTATAGAAAAGGACAGGACAGCAGCGCCAAGCCTGCGGACAGCGCAGCAAAAAGGCAATAAAAATAACAGCAGCTGAGGGACTTAATTTCTGTCCGCAGCTGCTGTTATTTTTACATGCGAAAATGCAGAATTGCTAGTTTGAAAGGAAGAGCTCTTTATTATTTTCCAAAAGAAGAAAGGAATTTCACCCGGTCGCCCATCGGCGGGATGCTGTTGTCCTTAAGGGCAACCTCCAGAACGGCCGGGCCGCTCAGCTCCGCAAAGCCTTTGAGGAAGTCATCATTCAGATCCTCCAGGCTGCTTACGCGGAAGGACGGCAGGCCCATCGCCGCTGCCATGGCCGCAATGTTAGTCTCCTGCTGGTCAAACGAAGCATGGGTCCGCTTGTACTGCAGGTTATGGCCGTGATACACCATGCCAAGGCGGGCGTTGTTCATCACGACGAACAGAATCGGCAGATTGTACTCTTTGGCCGTCAGAATCTCCATGCCGTGCATGAAGAAGCAGCCGTCACCGGTAAGGCTCACTACAGGGCGCTCCGGATCAGCAAGCTTCGCGCCGATCGCCGAGCTGATGCCGCTGCCCATCGCGCCGAAGTGGACGTTGATGTCAAAGCTGTGGCTGTCCACGACATGCATGTAATGAATGACGTAAGACATAAATTCACCGATATCCACCGTGTAGCGGGTGTTGGCCGGCAGGCTGTTTTGCAGCGCGGTGAAGACATTTTTCGTGTTGTATTCGTCCGTCAGGATATGCGGCTCCGGCTTGTCCACCTTCCGCAGCTCGCCCTCTTCCTTCCTCGAAAGCCCCATCGCACGCAGCTCGTCGATCAGGAACATCAGGCTGAGGCTAATATCGCCAAGCACCGGTATGTCCACCGGATATTTGCGGTTAAATACAGTCGGGTCAAAATCCATCTGAATCGTAAACCGGCCTTTGTTCAAATTGCCGTTGTAGTTGTTCGTTGCTGTCTCTCCAAGGCTGGAGCCGATCACCAGCAGGGCCTGATTCGGCACCTCTGTGTTGATCAGATTCGAAGCTGATTCATGGCCGGCGAAGCCAAACACGCCCGCATTCAGCGGATGATCCTCTGTCAGGTAACCTTTCGCTACCGGCGTCGTAACGATTGGCCAGTTCAGCATCTCCGCCAGCTCAATCAATTCAGCTACGGAGCCTCTGACCCCTTGGCCGGCCATGATGATGCCGTTCTCCCGTTTAGCCAGCTCTTCCGCAACCCGTCTGATCGTTCCGGCATCGGGCACCACCGGTTTTCTGACCGCAGGAGCTGGAAGCTCCTTATGCTCGACTTGTCCGGCCTGAACGTCAATGGGCAGCGCGACGTGAACCGGGCCCGGTACGCCGGACACCGCGATTTGAACCGCTTTGGCTACCTCGGCCAGCACATCTTTGGACTCACTGACGCGCACGCTGTATTTGGTAACCGGAGCGAAGATCGGTGCTGCATCCAGCTCCTGCGAAGCGTTAAGCCCTACGGTATTTATCGGCACCGCGCCGGTAATAAACAGCACCGGCAGATGCTCCCGCATCGCATTGGCTGCGCCGGTCACCAGGTTCGTGCCGCCCGGCCCGCTGCAGCCGATACATACGCTGAGTCTGTTCGCATATTTGGCATAAGCAGCCGCCATGTAAGAAGCCGCTCCTTCATGCTTGGTGACAACCGGTGTAATTTCCGGCATCTCATAAAGCTCATCGAAGATGACATTCACGGAACCCGCCGGAATTCCAAAAATATATTCAACCCCGTTGTTCTTCAAATACTCCAATACATAACGCGCTGCTTTCATCTGACTCCAGCCTCCACTTTCAAGAATTTATTGGATCCCCTGCTCAAGCTGGGGAATGGACAAAAACTCGCCAGCAATCCCATCAGCCGTCATCGGACGGCCGAAATAATAGCCCTGCATCAGATAGCAGGCCCTGGTGGACAGGAACTCCGCCTGCTCCAGGGTTTCCACCCCTTCGGCTATGACGTTCAGCTTCAAATTCTGCGCCAGGGTGATAATCGTATTCGTAATCGCTGTCGTATCGCTTTTTCCCAGATCCTGAACAAAGGACTTATCAATCTTAAGCGTACTGATCGGGAAGTTCTTCAGATAACCGAGCGACGAGTAGCCGGTTCCAAAATCATCGATCGCAATCTGAACGCCCAGGCCCAGCAGCTGCTCCATCGTCTTCAATGTGATTTCGGTATTCTTGATGATCTGGTTCTCTGTAAGCTCAAGGTGCAGATAATACGGGCACAAATCAACCTTCCTCAGAATGTTCTTCACCGTGGAGAACAAGTTATTCTGCTCCAGCTGGCGGACCGAGAGGTTGACCGACACGCTGATCTTCGGCGCCCCCATGTTATGCCACTGCTTCAGCTGCCTGCAGGCCGTCTTCAGCACATATTCGCCTATCGGAATGATAAGCCCCGTCTCCTCGGCAATTGGGATGAACTCGTTTGGCCCGATCAAACCCTCGGTCGGATGATTCCACCTTACCAGAGCCTCCACTCCTACGAGAGACCGGCTCCGATAGTCGATCTGCGGCTGGTAATAGATTTCGATTTCGCCGTTATCCAGCGCCTTGTAGAGGGCATTTTCAATTTTGACGCTCTCCAGGGACCGTGTATCCATGCCGCTGCTGAAGAAATGGTAGCTGCTGCCCGAAATTTCCTTCGATTTGTACATCGCCGTATCGGCATTCTTGATCAGCTCTTCGCTGGTCTCCCCGTTCTCCGGATACATGCTGATCCCGATGCTTGCATTGATGAAGTTCTCACTTTCACCGAGGTAAAAGGGTTTGGAGAAGCCGCTGATGACCTGATTGACGATGCGAAGCACTTCTCTCTTGCCCGTAATGTCGGGGAGAAAAATCGTAAACTCGTCCCCGCCCTGCCGGGACACCGTTGCATTCTTCGGCACACAGGAGCTGAGCCGGTGCGCGACCTCCTTCAGCAGCAGATCGCCGTAGCTGTGGCCCAGCGTATCATTGATAAGCTTGAAGCGGTCAAGGTCCAGGTACAGGAGCGCGAGCTTGTTGCCGTCCATCTGCGCATAAGTGATCCCCTGGCTCAGCCGGTCCTTCAGCAGCACCCGGTTAGGCAGATCCGTAATGCTGTCAAAGTAAGCATGGTAGCGGATCTCCTCCTCCATCTGCCGTCGTTGGGTGATATCCTTGAAAGTGACCACATCCCCCACAATCCGGTCGCCCTCCTGAATGGAGGAAATGACGTATTCAACTGGAAGCTCGGTTCCATCCTTGCGGTAAAAGGATTCTTCCAGATGGAAATTGTTCCATCCGCGGTTAGCGGAGGCTGAGAATTTGAGCAGATCGAGGTTCTTATCTCCAAAAATCAAGTGATAGCATTGCCCGATCAGCTCGCCCTTCCCGAACCCGAGCATATTCTCGGCAGCCGGGTTGCAGAATGAGATTCTGCCCCCCAGATCCAGACCGAAGATCCCTTCGCCTGCCGAGTTCAGAATCAGCTCCCGCTCGCGGCTGATCTGCTGCAGCTCCGCGATCACCCGCTCCAGCTCCTTGTTCTTCTCCCGCACTTCCAGTGTGCGGTCCTCGATGATGATCTCCTGCTTCTCCCGGTAGAGCAGGTTGGAGATCGTGGAGGCCGTAACGTCCACAATTGACTGGGTCAGCTGAATGTCCGCATCCGAGTAGCGCTTGTCTCTCTTCTCAAAGTCCACAACCGCGATGACGCCAAGCACTTCCCCCATCGAAATCAGCGGGAACATGAACATCGCCTGGATGCCGAAACTTCTGCACATCTCATGGTTAGGCCGCTCATCTTCCCAGACATCGTATACGAGCAGGGATTTCTTGGTTCTCATAACCTCCTGAAACAGCGCGTCGTTTCTCATGTCGAATTTAACCGCCTGGTGCGTCTCCATCCATTCTTCCTGCGACCAGTTGCTGTCCTTGCTCAGTCTGACCGGACGGATGCTGCGCTCGGCAAGCGGATCGACAAGATGCACGGCCGGATTGACATTCTTCAGCACTTTGCCCACGTAAGTGAAGCAGTTGTCCAATACCTCCTGCAAATTGGAGGACAAGGACAGATCCCGGGTCAAGTCCAGAAGCATCTGCTTCTCGGCGATCAGGTTCTCTTTGTGCGTCAGATTCTTGGCATTGCGGATCGCAACCGCTGCCATATTGACGTAAGCTTCAACCGTTTGAATCTCCTCTTCCGTCAGGTTCATCGGATTGCCGTAATCAAAGAGGAATACAAGACCGTACAGCTCTTGCTCATAGGAAATGGGCAAACCTAGCAGCGACTTGATCTGAAAGCCTTGCACGGCCCTCGGGTCAGGCCGGTTATCCTTGGACGTATCCGGGATATAAATCGCCTTCTGGGTCTCAATAACCTCCTTGGCGAGCAGGTCATACTGGGTGTCTACTACATGCATGTCCAGCGTCATTCCATTGATCAGTTCCGGTTTACCTACGTAGCCCCTGAATACACCATCCTCCTGCGGCAGATAGATCCCAACCGAATCGCACTGCACAATCTCTTCAGAGATTGCAGCCGTGACATACTGCAGCATCTCCCGCAGCTCCAGCCTGGTGTTAATCCGTTTGGTTATATCTGCAAGTCGAGAATATCTGGTCTGATCCTTCACAATACACTTCCTCTCCTTGTCTGTTGTGCGATAGCCATGGTGAGCTTAAATGACATATAACCGGTTAGACGGATAATTGTTGGTTTGATTCACTTTAGTTCACTACCGAAAAAAAACGATAACTATATCAATAATTCGACGAAAATTTTGAATTTCCTATTTTAATTCGATGCTGTAGGGAGTTTTTTCTAAAAAAAAGCCGAAGAGCCGCATCCGTTAATCGCAACGAAAGCGGCTCTTGCTCATATCATGGCGCCAGCTTCAGTTCTTGAAGCTGTGGATCGGCGCCGGAATGCGGCCGCCGCGGTCGATAAAGCCGGCACAGCTGAAGCCGCTCACCGGCATAACCGGCGCGTAGCCCAGCAGTCCGCCGAATTCGGCGATCTCGCCGACCCCTTTGCCGACGACCGGAATGATGCGGACAGCGGTGGTCTTATTGTTCACCATGCCGATGGCGGCTTCGTCGGCAATAATGCCCGAAATCGTGGCGGCGCTGGTGTCGCCGGGAATGGCGATCATGTCGAGGCCGACCGAGCAGACGCAGGTCATGGCCTCAAGCTTTTCAAGGGTCAGCGCGCCTTTCTGCACCGCCTCAATCATGCCGTGGTCTTCGCTGACTGGAATAAACGCGCCGCTGAGTCCGCCGACGTAGGAAGACGCCATGACGCCGCCTTTCTTCACGTTGTCGTTCAGGATGGCAAGTGCTGCCGTCGTGCCCGGTGCTCCCGCCTCTTCCAGGCCCATCACCTGAAAAATCTCTGCAATCGAGTCGCCGATCTCAGGCGTCGGCGCAAGCGACAGGTCCACAATGCCAAACGGCACGCCGAGCCGCTTGGAGGTCTCCTGCGCCACCAGCTGGCCGACGCGGGTCACCTTGAACGCGGTGCGTTTAATCGTTTCGCAGAGCGTTTCAAAATCTTTGTCCTTGGCGTCCTCCAAAGCACGCTTCACAACGCCGGGGCCGCTGACGCCGACGTTAATGACGCACTCCGGCTCGCCGACCCCGTGGAACGCCCCTGCCATAAAAGGGTTGTCCTCCACAGCGTTGCAGAAGATGACGAGCTTGGAGCAGCCCGCCGAATCGCGGTCCGCCGTAAGCTCCGCCGTCTTCTTCACGATGCCGCCCATCAGCTTCACCGCATCCATGTTGATGCCGCTGCGCGAGGAGCCGATATTTACGGATGCGCAGATGCGCTCCGTCACGGCCAGCGCTTCCGGAATGCTGTCGATCAGCCTGCGGTCGCCCTCCGTAAAGCCTTTATGCACGAGCGCCGAGAACCCGCCGATAAAGTTGACGCCGATTTCTCTCGCGGCTTTCTCCAGCGTTTCGGCAACCGGGACATAAGAATCGGTTCTGAGCCCGCCTGCGGCAATGGAGATCGGCGTGACCGAGACCCGTTTGTTGATGATCGGAATGCCGAACTGGCGCTCCAGATCTTCTCCAGTCTTGACCAGCTTCTCGGCCAGCCTTGTAATTTTATCGTAGATATTCCGGTTAAAGACCGCCAGATCCGAATGCGCGCAGTCCATCAGGCTGATGCCCATCGTAATGGTGCGGACATCCAGATTCATCTCCCGGATCATTTTGTTCGTTTCTTGTACTTCTCCAATTGTTATCATGGTTACCCTCCTAAGCTGCATAATCGAGCAGGCCCGCGGGCTGCTGCCCGCTCCACTGCGTGCTTCCACTGCCTGCTTCCACTGCCTGCTGCCTGTTTGTCCTTAAATCCGGTGCATGGTATTAAAAATATCCTCGTGCTGCAGCTTGATCTCCACGCCCAGCTCCGCTCCGATCCCTTGGAGATCCTCTACCAGCGCCTCGAAGCTCTTGGCCGGAGAAGAAATATCCACGATCATCATCATATTGAAATACCCCTGGATAATCGTCTGGGAAATATCCAGAATGTTGACGTTCTGGCTGGCAAGATAGGTGCAGACCTTGGCAATAATGCCGACTCTGTCCTTGC
Organism: Paenibacillus pinistramenti; assembly: GCF_005869875.1. GTDB lineage: Bacteria > Bacillota > Bacilli > Paenibacillales > Paenibacillaceae > Fontibacillus > Fontibacillus pinistramenti. The sequence continues at coordinate 237,704 of NZ_VAWG01000004.1, read as the reverse complement.
CGAGTACGGTAATAATCCCTTTCATAATTACAAATCCTCCTCTGCATTCATCCTTTATTCTGCGCGGAACCCGAATAGTTGTCCTTAATTATGGCAGATGTCGGGCAGTGCTTCAATGCGCTTTCTCGCCTCTGGCATAGGGTTTAGGCTATCCGGGCATGCTACCCTTGTATCCCTACTGTCAAGGAGGCTGATGCAGCATGGCAAGAAGAAAATCCGGCAGAGCACCCGGCACGGAGCATGCACTCCAGCATTTTAAGGCGGAGGCCATGCGCCAGGAAGGCTACAAGGTCGATCCGGCCCATCCGGACAATGTGAAATACGAGGTGGCCGAGTCGCTTGGCGTCCCGCTGAAGCATGGGGACAACGGCGATTTGACCGCCGAGCAGGCCGGCAAAATCGGCGGCGCCATCGGCGGATCCATGGTCCGCGAAATGATCCGTCAGGCGCAGGAGAAGCTGAGCGGCCGGCAGTAATACGGAGAGAAAAATGCAGAGCCGGCCGGGAGACGCCTCCTGACCGGCTTTATTTTTGCTGAAGATTTATTCCCCTAATTCCGCCCTCACAACTGAATTCGCCGAATGCCTGCATCCTGCCTCTCCCCAGCCCAACATGACAAATGTCATGTCCGTTTGATGACATTTCCTTCTGTGTGCGCCAGTCAAATTCCGGTAGTTTATAACTATAAACTTTGACTAACGGAGTGATGCAGATGTCCCCTAATATAATGTCCCGCAAGGAACCGGTTATTGCTTTGAAAGAGCTGACGAAAGAGTTTGCAGGCGGCAAAAGAGCCGTCGATCACCTCTCCTTCACCGTCGAGGCCGGAACCATCACCGCGCTGCTCGGCCCGAACGGAGCCGGCAAGTCCACCACGATCTCCATGATCCTCGGCCTCCAGCAGCCGACGAAGGGCGAAGTGAAGCTGCTCGGCGGCAGTCCCCAGGACCTCGCGGTCCGGAGCCGGATCGGCGCTATGCTGCAGGATACTGAAACCGTGCACGGCCTGAAGGTGGAGGAAGCCATCGACCTCTTCCGGAACTTCTACAGCCGCCCGATGCCGCTGGAGCTCCTGCTCCAAATGGCAGGGCTGGAGCAGGAGCGGCACAAAATGGCCAGCTCGCTGTCCGGCGGGCAGAAGCGGAGACTGGCCTTTGCGATGGCCCTGGCCGGCGATCCCGAGGTGCTGTTTCTGGATGAGCCGACCGTCGGGATGGATGTGATGTCCCGGCAGGTCTTCTGGGAATCGGTGCGCGCTCTGGCCCGCCTCGGCAAGACGATTATCCTGACCACTCACTATCTGGAGGAAGCCGACCAGCTGGCCGACCGGATTATCGTGATCAACAACGGACGGCTGATCGCTGACGGGACGCCCGCCGAAATTAAAGCGACAACCCGGCACAAATCGGTTATCTTCACTGCCGGCCCGGGACTGACGCCCGGGGATCTGGAGCAGCTTCCCGGCACCGCCGAGGCGGTGTGGAACGGCCGGAGAGTGAAGCTGACCAGCCCCGATACGGATACCCTGATCTTCGCCATTGCCCGGATGAATCTGGATGTCAGGGACATCGAGATAACCGGAGGCGGATTGGAAGAGGCTTTTCAAACACTTGTTCAAACGGAAGGAGCTCGATAATCGATGTATACAACTGCGCTGCTTGCCCAATGCCGGGCTGAAATCAAACGGACGCTGCGGAACCGCCGGTTCTTTATCTTTTCCCTGATGATGCCTGCCCTGTTCTATTTCATCTTCACCGGAGTCGTAGGAGACTCCATGCAGATTGGGGGCACGGATTGGAAGTCCTATTATCTGATGTCCATGACGGTTTACGGCGTGCTGGGCTCCAGCATCACCTCGCTGAGCAGCCGGCTTGCGGCAGAGAGAGCCTCCGGCTACATCCGCCTGCTCCGGGTTTCTCCGCTGCCGTCCACTGTTTATGTGCTGTCCAAACTGGTCTCGACCTTGATGGTGAACGCGGGAATTATCGTCTTTATGTTCCTGCTCGGCGGTCTGGTTAAGGGCGTTTCGATGGGCTGGGAGAGCTGGCTGGCCTGCGGATTGTGGATCTGGGCGGGCAGTCTGCCGTTCATGGCTCTGGGCACGCTGATCGGCCTGATTAAGAATACCGATCTCGTCCAGGTCATCGCCCAGCTGGTTTATATGGGCATCTCCGTGCTGGGGGGACTGTGGTTCCCGAAGCAGGCCATGAACTCCACCCTGCAGCGGATTATGGAGGCCCTGCCTTCCTACCGGTTCGGCAGCGGCGCCTGGAGCCTTGCGGCGGGTCATGCGGTTTCCCTGCAAAGTCTCCTGATTTTATGCGGATACGCGGTTGTCTTTATGGTATTATCTTCCTATCTGAACAAAAGACAGGAAGCGATCTGACGTGACGTTTTTTCCAAAGAAGGCGATTTATCTCTTCCCGGTTCTGTGGCTGGTGTACCTCGCTTTTCCCGTTACGGATATCTGGGGCAGGCCTCTAAATGAGCGGGTCCTCGGCTTGGCATTAATAGCGGTGTTTGTTGCAGCCTATCTGCTGAGCTGGTGGGACCTCGGCCCGGGGCGGAAGCGCCTGATCTATTATCTTGCGGCCGAGACCGTCATTACGGCGTACTTCACGCTTTATTGGGCGCCGGAGTATTTGTACATGATCTTCTTCGTCACGCCTGGCGCGGCTCTGATTCCCATCCGCTGGCTGTTCCGGACCTTTTCCGTGCTGCTCGCGGGCCTCACCGGCCTGTATATCTTCTTTAGAGCCTCCTCCATGTCCCCGGGCGAGCTGCTGAATCTGGTGCCGGCGATGATCGTCGGCATCATTGCGCCCCTGGCGATCCGGGTCAGCATCCGCTCCCGTGAATTGAAGGGACAGCTGGTGCAGGCGAACGAGGAAATAGCCCGTCTCAGCAAAATGGAGGAACGGCAGCGGATCTCGCGCAACCTTCATGACACGCTCGGGCATACGCTGTCGCTGATTGCCCTGAAGAGCGAGCTCGTAGAGAAGCTGGCCCTCAAACGGCCCGAGCAGGCCGCGCAGGAGGCGAAAGATATTCAAATGACGGCGCGCGCCGCCTTGAAGCAGGTGAGGGAGCTGGTCTCCGATATGGCGTCGGTTACCGTGCAGGAGGAGCTGGGGAATGCCAAGCGGATTCTGGCCGCCGCAGGGATTGAGCTGACGGTCCGGCAGCCGGAGGAGCCTGCAGAGCTGGAGCCTTTTGCGGAAAATGTGCTGGGCATGTGCCTAAGGGAGTCCGTGACGAATGTGGTCAAACACAGCCAGGCCTCCTTGTGCACCATTACACTGCAGCCGGAAGCCCACCAGTTCAAGCTGATCATCAGCGATGACGGAACCGGACTCGGGGAGAGCGGCGTCTGGTCGCAGGGCAGCGGGCTAAGGGGCATGAAGGAACGGCTCGGGTTAATCAATGGACAGCTGGACATGTCTTCGCCGCCGGGCGGAGGAGTCAGTGTCTGCCTGACGGTTCCAAGAGTCATACGAAATTTATCTGCCGGGGTGAATGCACAGTGAAGATCATCATTGCCGAAGACCAAGGAATGCTGCGGGGGGCTCTGAAGCTTCTGCTCGATATGGAAGAGGATATTGAGGTAGCGGCTCAGGCCGAGAACGGGGAAGAGGCGCTGCAGCTGATCCGGTCGCTGAATCCGGATGTGTGTCTGCTGGACATTGAAATGCCCAAGCTGACCGGCCTCGAAGTTGCAGAGCAGCTAAAAGAAGAAGGCCACCCCTGCAAGGCGGCCATACTTACTACCTTCTCCCGGGCCGGCTATTTCCAGCGGGCCATGAAGGCCGGTGTCAGGGGGTACATGCTCAAGGACTCACCTGTAGACGAGCTCAGCGCTGCGCTGCGGCGGATTCACCGCGGAGAGCGGGTAATCAGCATGGAGCTGTCGCTCAGCCTCTGGGATAACCCGAATCCCTTAACCGAACGCGAGCAGGCCGTTCTCAAACTGGTAGCCGAGGGGCTGCCGGTCCAGGAAATCGCCAAACGGCTGTTTCTCTCCCGCGGCACGGTCCGCAATTATATGTCGGAGGTTATCCAGAAGCTGGAGGCCAAGAACCGGATCGAAGCGATCAAAATTGCAGAGAGCAACGGCTGGCTAGCGTAAAACCGCTGATTAGCATAGGCTGAGCGTACGCTGTCTAGCGCTGCTTAGCGCTTCTTAACGCTGCTTAGCGTCATTAGAATAATTCCTTCAGCGCCCGGGACCGCTGATCCAGTTCCCTGGCCGCCCCATTAATCCCCGAGAAGGTCTCCACTGCAAGCTCCATCTTCCTGCGGCTCTCTGAAATCAGGCCCTGCGAGCTCTCCGTGGCCTGGACCGCATCGGCTGCCTGGACGGCAATTCCCTGCAGGCGGCCGCTGATGCTGTGCGTGGCTTCCTCTGCCTGCGCAGCAAGCTTGCGGACCTCCTGAGCCACAATGCTGAACCCGCGGCCGGAATCACCGGCATGGGCGGCTTCAATCGCCGCATTCAGCGCAAGCAGGCTGGTCTGGGAAGCGATCTCGCGGATCGTCTTCACGATTCCCTTCACCGACTCCGCCTCCAGCTCCAGCTGCTTCAGTGCCCGCATGCTGACTTCGGAATCATGGGCAACATGCAGGATTGTCTCGGCAATTTCCGCACTGCGGGCGCTCCCCGCTTCCGCCTGATCCAGAAGGCGGTCTGCCATCTGCTGAAGCTGGCCGGCAAGCCGGGAAGCATCATTTTCCCGCTGGGTAATGTCTGTGGCGATCTTGATGACCCCCTGCACGTTCCCTTCTTCATTCAGAACCGGCGTATAGGTCGCTTCAAACCAAAGCAGCTCTCCCTGCTTGGACACCCGCTGAATCTTCTCCTGAACCGGAACTCCGCTTCTCAGCTTCTCCCAGAACTGCCCGTATTCCGGGCTATGTACAAATTCAGGCGTACAAAACTGCCTGTGTTTCATTCCGATCATTTCTGCAGGCTGATAACCCATGGACTGGGCAAACAGGTTGTTGACCACAATACATTCCCTTCCGGATCCAGCTCGATCATCGCCAGTGAATGCTCCATGGCGCCGAGCACAGCTGTCTGATCAAGCACCTGCGTGCTGGAAAATATTCTATTGAAAGAAATCATGTCTTCCTTCCTCTGCAAATAGGATGAACTGCTGGTTAGATTATACGAACATTATACAAATTGAACAATCACTATTTAAAGGAATTGAAAATTCTACATTATTCCTTCATTTTCCGCTTACAAATGCCCCCTATTTCGGAGGTGCGCCTAACAGTTTTGTATAATTTTTGTATAATCTCTTTTTACATATATTTGAACGAGAGAAAGACATGGAAGGGACGGTCAGATAACGAGCGCAATAATTCGCTGACGAATCGTCCGCTATAGATTTAGCCGGTCCAGGGCTTGGTTCACGAATCGTTTATGACGTTCTCTGAATTTCAGTAGAGTCTCTCTATCGAGTCCAAAGCCTGACATCCGGCCCGCTGGCCGTAATGCCGCGATTAGGTCCCAATAGGGCAAGTTTGTGTATTCAAGAGAAGCCATTAAGGAGCGATAGTGCCGGGTAAACTCATTCATGGATTCAATTCCGAAAAACATCAGGATTTCAAGTCTGGCATTTGCAAAATCAGAAAGCGGATCCCCGCAGCCTGCATCCTCCCAATCAATAACTGCAGCGATTTGATCTACCTTCCACAAGAGATTGCCCGGCCAGAAATCGCCGTGCAGCAGGGCGGATTTGTTCTTTTGAGGCGGCGGCCACACCTGTTCTAATGTATCTCTGATGCGGCCTTCGCTGAGCGAGTCGTCCAGTTTGGCAGGTCTTGCTGCGATCAAGCTGGCTGCTGCGTGCTCTTGAGCGGGTAAGAAAGACAAGTCGTGTTCCGAAAACTTATGGCTGTGTATTTTTGCAAGAACGTCACCCATCTTTCGAACTAAAGGATGCACATCCGCTGGCTCAGTCCGTGTTTGTCCTTCAATGAACTCAATGACGATATACGGCGCCGGAAGAAGATTAGCGGATTCATCAGCAAAGTACGGCTTGGGGACAGGAATCCCCGCGGCATGCAGCAGGTTCAGAAGTTTCCATTCACTCCTGGCAATATGAGAATTGCTTCTAAGGTTAGCCTCTCCATACTGGCGCACAACTGCCCTTTTACAATGCCCTCCTGCCTCGAACTCAACTGCAGTGGTTTGGGCTGAAACACCGCCTTGCAGATTCCAAATCCGAAGCAGTTTCGCTTGATGTTCAATTTTCTTAATGATTTTGGTAAATGCAGCATACGCAGCATCCTCCGTACATTCAGCCATCGAGATCATCCTTTCAACGGGCACTTTTCTTTTTCAACTTAACGGAAGCAATCGAGGTCGATTTGAAATGAAAGAGGCAGGCGCCCGAGTAAACTGGTACCCATAGATTGGACACTTTGAAAAAAAGGTGTCTGGGCTATGGGTACTTTTTGTATACTGGAAGAGGCAATGGAGGGGATGACATGAGCAAGAAACATTTTAACCAAGCAGAGCGCGAGACTTTATCTGAAAATCCATATATTTCTAGGGTTAGCGAAAAATCGTTAGCGTACACAGATGAATTTAAACGCCTTTTCATCGATCAGTATCTGTCAGGGAAAACACCTAGAGAAATCTTTGAAACGGCTGGATTTGACGTATCTCTCATTGGCTACTATCATTACCTGCAAACCGCGGATGTACGCATCAAACGAGCTTAAAAAGATGAGGAAAGCGTCAAGTGGGTGAAGAAAGCCTTTGATCGCCGAGGTTTCAAGAAGGGAGCTCGCTCCATCAAGATGACCTTAGAGAATGAGTTTGGCATCGTGTATAACCTTAAACGGATTCGCAGACTGATGAAGAAATTCAATATCGTCTGTCCTCACCGGAAACCAACCCCTACAAACGAATGGCCAAAGCCACTCAGGAGCACGGACCGTGCCCAATCTTTTGCAAAGAGATTTTCGAAAAGAAACCCCCGGTCTCGCCCTGCTCACGGACATCACCTATCTGCCCTATGGATCTTCCAAAATGGCCTATTTGTCCACCTTACTGGATGCTTCCACAGGCGAAGTCCTGGCTCATCATCTCTCGGACGAATTACGCTCCCGCAGGAGTCCTTCTTTGGCCATCTCAAAGACCATGTTGACCACTTTAGCTTTACTAACTTCGAGACTCTCAAGCAGGAAATCAATCGATACATACGTTATTACAACAACTACAGATATCAATGGGGACGTAAAAAGATGACTCCTGTACAGTACAGGAATCATCTTTTCTCCGCCGCTTAAAAACCACAAGTCCTTTTTTTTATAAGTGTCCTTGACAAGGGGTACAGTTCAAAGGATCATTCAATGTTTTCCACAAATCATCTGGAATATCTAAACCAAAACTGTTTCGATCAATGGCGTTTTCTTTGCTAAATTTCCGGTAAGTATGATGAAGGGTTCTGGATTCTTCGGTCATTTCCGAAATGGACTCTTGCCAAAGCTTCTCTAGACGCAACTTGCATACGTAATGTTCTTTCCCTTTTACCAGTTCAAAATTTAACTGAAGGCCCTCCCTCTCCAAAATTTGAGCAACACGTGGTAACTCAAGTTGCATGATTTGTGTCATTAAGGGGATCGTGTGAGTACAAACTATAACGGTTTTTATTTTGAGCAGCCCATCGTGCTGCTGGAGTTAAATAACCTAATGATTTACCGGTTCCAGTGCCGGCCTCACAGATCAAATGCTCCCCTTTTTCTAAGGCGTATCCACCTTAGTAGAAATCATAATTTGAGGAGCACGAGGAGAGTATCCGTTTACTAGCTTGGAAAGATGTCCTTCTGCTCCAATAGCTCTTTGAATAAACTCATCCAATAGATTCACTTCCGATTCATATATATTAATATACTATCAAATACTCAGAAGTTATTAAATAACTTTTTGGCTATATCCCTTTACTTTGGTGAGGAAAATAGAGAGCGATTTTATAGGTAGTTGCGGCCCCATGTTAAATCGCTCTATTCTGCTCTCAAATGTAACTGTCCCACGTGGAGAGGATTGCTTCACTAGTCTAATTTACAGATGTATCCAAGTAAGCGAGAAAAGCTTCTTTAATATTCTGTAGTCTAGTTCGACACTGCTCAACTTCTACTGGATAGTGCAGTACTCCTTTTTCTATGACTAGTGACCAATTCATTCCTAATTCCCTTGCTTCATTTACCAATAAAGTAGTATTTTGAAAACTTAATATTTCGTCATGATCACCTTGTATTATAGTAACCGGAACCGTTTTATTTTTAAGATGAAACTTTTCTGAAAAGAAATAGCGATTTTCTTTATTATAGAACCTGGCCTTAAACCAACTAACCATTTCAGGATAAGAGGACTCTAATTTGGCCACGTGCTTTTCTAAACTAACTAAAGGTGCAACAGCTATTACAGAATTAATTTTAGAATTAATTACTGGAGAGGCAAGAGCAAGTGCTCCTCCAAAACTAACTCCAAATATGGAGATTAAGTTCTCACACAATCCATAAGTAATTTTCAGATATTCCAAAGCATGTTCTAGTTCTTTTGAGAACGTATCCAACCAATTATTCCATGGAGAGCTGCGGTATTTAAATCCAAAATTTGCAGAGCCTTGGTAATTTAAAACCAATACTAAAACGTCATCCCTCAACAACTCACGGTATAGTCCCCAGTATCTTAATTCATCATATTCGCAAGATTCAGGCCCGCCATGTAAAGAAATAAATGCTCTCTTAGGTAAACCTTTAGGACGATGCACTAGAAAATTACCATGCGTATAACTTTCGTTCATAAAGATGAAACGTTCAATACCTTGTTTTCTAGCTATAATACCTTCTAAATTACAAACAATCCACTCTGAGCCCTCTAATATAGAACATTTGTGTAGACAAATATTACTTTTCTGAATATTAGAAATATCTAATCTCCCTTTAATATTAGGTACACTATTGATTAAATTATTATTTAAATTTAATAGGAGTAGTTTTTGTATGCCATTACAATTTTGAATTAGAGCTAGATGACTTGAGCTTAAGAATCTTGCATCTAAAATATAATCTGAAAAAGGAAATGTTTTGAATAACTGTAAAGAGTCCCATCTATAAATGTTGACAATTGCCCCTTCCTCTGCTTCAACAACCGTACAAATAAATAGAGCATTGGAACATATATAGTTCCCTTCAATTTCCACCTTTTTTTTGTGTGCTATAGAGTACCAAAAGAATAAATCATTTTCAGGGAATTGGCTCACTCGATAAATTAAGGCTTGTTGTTCACTATTTAGAACTTCCATCTCCTGAAATTCTAGTGAACTCTTTAAACAAAATTTTCTAGATAAGTCAACTTCAAACCAATACTTCTCCTGTAAATCTTCAATTAATAGAAATATACTATTTCTACTCTTGTCCTCTACCACATTCGCCAAGATTGGTTCTTGAAATTTAGTTAGAGGAACCTTCAGAAATTTTGTGGCTTCTCCCTCTAAAGTGATTGTTTGCATGATTAGTTCGTTCATATAAATGTAAATATATGCGATGAGATTAGAGTTAAAAAGATAGTGGATGGCACCATCTAACTCTCCAAATTCAAATAAAGTTATTAAGTCATCTTCATGCATACTAATTAAAGAGAGATTATTTTCTTCAGATTGAATGTATACAAAATGTTTTTCTTTATTAAGACCTACAAAATGTAAATTTTCTTCAAAAAATATTTGGTTATAAAGAGACTGCATTAGTATTTACCTCATCAATTTCTCTAACTTTATTCTTATTTATTAACTTGTAAAATATCGGATAAAAACAACTGTTTAATACTGTGAGCGAAGCAGTAACAACAATTACAATATTTGTACCAGCGTTGTTGTATATCCAGCCAGCTATTGTTCCCCCTAATGCATCTCCTACAAAGAAGGCTGTCTGAGCTAAACCAAAAAATATTCCTACTAATTTGGCTGAAAACATAGATATCTGCATCAGTTCTTCAGACAATACTGATATCGAAATCAAAATAGACCTTATAATTACGATAAGCATTACCAAATAAGGAGAAAACGGTATTAACAAGAGTAAGAGACAAATAGCAATACAAATTTCTGACAATGCAAAATAGACAATTTTATTCTTATTGTTAACTTTGCTACCTATGAAAGGATTAACTACAATACGAAGAATTGTTAATATCGTCATTAATATTGAAATTAAATGTAATGGTAACCCTAAATCTTTCAAAATTAAGGGCAAATACGGATTTAACATACTCACAACTAGTCCAGATAGAACCCCAAATATTATTACTCCAACTGAAAGTAGTTTCTTTTCTTTAAGTAGGTCTCTGTATTTGATTTTTTTCTCTGTATCATCTTTAGATTTAGAAGTATTTGTTCCTTTGATTTTCGGTACAAATAAGACACTAAGCAAAACTAATACTGAAGAAACTATTAGAAAAATGGGATACCCAGTTTTTAGATTCCCTAATGCTGAAATACCAAAACCAGCAATAATTACTCCTATAGATGTCCCTAAATTGTTACTGGTTTGATTTATGGATAGAGCGACAGGACGCTCTTTTTCTGAACTCCAAGAAATTATCCAAGGACGTAAAGAAACTAGTACAGTCGATGCTCCTAATCCCCCTACAATACCTGACACAATAGATAAAGAAAAAGAATCAGCGAAAACACGCAATAATAAAGCTATTGAATAAAGTAATGTACCTATTCTTAATGTCCACGCCGTACCAAATTTATCAACAATCATTCCCGTTAAAAAGGATAAACTTCCTGCTATTGCCATTGCAGTATAAGAAAAACCGAAATAATCCAAAGAGTGATTATATTCAAACCACAATGGATGAATTGTTTTCGAACACCACATACCAGAAAAAAACAATGTCACAAAAACAAAAAAGTGACGAGCACTGCGATTTTTTTTAATTAAAACAAAAAAATTAAGCATTAACATTCACCTTCATACTTCTCAAAATTTTTAAATTTTTTTTAATTTCACTATCTTCGGGCAAGATATTTAACCCACTCATTAGAATTTGCACTGCGTCATTTACTCCCTGACAATTAAGTGCTGCCTCTGCATGCAGTGTAATAATATTACGCAAGCTAGATACTTCTAATTGGGAGGGATTTATTTCGATATTCTCTAACAGCATCAAACACTCTTCATAACGCTCTAATTCCGATAAAGCATAACCATACTCATATGCACTATCAATTTTGGTTTTATCTAGCTTCCACGCTTTTTTATAGTTCTCAATACAATGATTAGTCTCACCTAATTCATCATAACAATACCCAGCTAGTGAGTAAGCCTCCAAGAAAAAGGGATCTAGTTCGATAGACCTATTAATAACTTCCAACCCTTTTTTGTAGTCGCCGGAGAAGATTAGTACCCTTGCATACTCCAAATAATTTTCAGGATAATAGGGATCATGACTAATAACTTGATTATATAACTCCAATGCTTCACCATACTTTTCTATTTTAGTAAAACATTGCGCTAGATTATAAATCAAAACTGTTTTGTGCAATTTTTTATTCTTGTCATTTAAGTTACTTATCCCAAAATTCAAAAGCTCAATAGCTTCCTGAATCTTGCCTTCTCTAAACAAAACTAAGGCGTAACCATTTCGATTAAATATTTTATGAAAATGAATATCTTTTAAATCCGTTTCACTTAAAGAACAAAGTATTTCATAAGCTTCTTCAAGGAAATTTTTAGACTTATTTATATCAAGAAGGAATTTTTGATGATGACGTGCGTATAACATTGATAGAATATAGTTAGCCAAAGCTTTATCACTTAACGAACCTGTTGTTCGACACATTTCCAAATAGTGTTCGGCTTCAATAGTTCTGCCTAGCTGCGTATAGACTACTCCCATTCGATAAAAATAATCAGGATCTGCTTTTTCATTTATAAGTCGCTTTAGTATTTTTTCTGCCGTCCAAGGATCTCCAACCCCTATGTATAAAAGTGCTCCTCTGTGAAGTAAGTGTATCTCTTCTTCTGTTAAAGCTGCTTTTTTAAAAAAAATTGTTTGTAGTTCCAATTCTTTTTCATTGAGTTCATACCTATAAATTGTTTCCTCTTTTCCCTTTCCTAAATGATAGGTTACTTTGAAAATTCCCAATTTATTACTTAAAACCTCTAAAAAGATCTTTGACCCTTCGTCAATTTCATTGTAGTTATAAATATTAATTCGTTAGGATTTTGGGAATCTGTTAAACTTAAGTCTTTTAAAATTAATGATGGGTAGAATACTTTTGATCCAAATGCTTCATGTTTATTCTGGGGTTTAAAGTTTATCGCAGCTAGTAAAGCTTTAACTACCCCGAAACTAATTAGAGAATTTTCTGCACAAATATTGATCTTCATTTTCCTTCTCCTTTGCCCTATATAAAACAACGGTGCCTGGTTAATCCAGACACCGCAGTTTTCAAAATTTTTAATAAGCAGTTTTTCCACCGTACATAACAGCAAAATTGACTTTCTTAACTTGCATTTGGATTTCAAAAGTTTCATTAAAATACCTCCTTATATGTATTTTTGTGGAATAATTTCCACATACACATATTAGTATATGATGTATATTATTGTAAATATATCATTTTTTATTCTCCGATATATTTATCTTATATTGTTTTATTAGGTAAAATATTGTATTCAAATCATTCCAAGTCATGTTTAAGAGCTTGTATAGGTAACTCTCAATTTATTGACTGTACTTGCCGCCCAAAACCACTTCAATAATTTGTGAATATTAAAATGCTGATCGATACCAAGTTCGATCGAGTGCGGGGTGTACTTTAGCTTACCGAACGAAACATCTGTGCATAAAAGCCCTTTACTTTTTGGAGCTCAAAGCGATATTCTTCTTTCCAACTCAAAAATACGACGGCGTTTTCCAAGAGGTTCAGCTGTACTTCATAGCGATAAATCGATATGAAGTACAGCCGAAGGTCATAAGAACGGTATCCGCTTTCGAGAGATTAGCAGCAAAATCCTTGATCGATTGCGATTGCCTTGCATATAGAAAATAAGTTTGATTTTAAGCCAACTAACTGCATCAAACTTCCTCTCAGAACTCTTCTTGAGAACGGAAGCAGGAAAACGAATTTGTAAAAAACAAAGAACCGGGGTCTAAACTGGTACCCATAGACTGGAGACTTTGTTTTTCCCTTTCCATTCCCCGGGCTCCTCCGCCCATCCCTCAATTCAGCTCGCCCTGCAGCGATTTCCGGTACTCGTTTGGCGTCAGGCCGGTGATTTTCTTAAAGACCTTGCTGAAATATTTCTCATCCTGGTAGCCGACCATTTCGGCAATCTGGACCATTCTGAGGTTCGGGTTCACGAGGAGCTTCTGCGCCCGCTCGACCCGGATTCTGGCGATATAGTCGGATAAATTCTCCCCGAGCTCCTGCTTGAATTTGCGGGAGATGTACTCCCGGCTGAGGAAGAACTGGCTGGCGATGTCCTGCAGGGACAGGTCTTCGCGGTGATGGGCCTCTACATATTTTTTGATTTGAAAAATAATGCTCCCGCTCTCCTGCTTCAGCTCATGCAGATGCTTGGAGAACTCCGTGAGCTCACCGGCCAGACGGTCCTGCCAGTTCGCAAGCGAGAAGATACCGTCCGGCTCGGTCCGCACCTGAAACGCTTCGCTGTCCAGCTGGACCTGGGGCGGCACCGCATCGTCGCCAAGCCACTCTTTCGCCCACTGCGAGCACATCATCCGGTATTCGCTCCGCCAGATCCGGAGCTGTTCGGGCGTCAGCTTTCCCGTGTCTGCGGCAGCCTGAACCCACTCCTGAACGGCACCCCGGATCAAGGCCGGCTGGCCGCTGAAGACCGCATGGCGCAGCTTCTCGTCATACTCGGACAGATGCAGCAAGCTCAAGCTGCCGGATTCCTTGGCGGAGACAGGCGCCGCCGGGTGAATCCAGACCCCGGATTCCAGCAGATTGCGGCGCTGGAGGGTATTTTTCGCTTCCTCATAGGCTTTGGCCAGTTCAGCCGGGAAATCATGGCTCTGTCCGAGCCCGATATGAAAGGAGGTGCGGAGCGTCCGCATGCAGCTCTCCTGAATATGCCGCATCAGCGCCTCAGCCTGATCCAGGCTGTTCCAGATCACCATAACGATCTCCCGGCGCTGGTTCCAATAGGAGAAGGCGTACCCCGTCTTGTTCCTGCCCAGAATTTCGTTGCAGATGTTCATCACGGCAAAATAAAACAAATCTTCGTTGGAGGAGAACGAACGCAGGTTTACCGGATGAAGGCCCTCCAGTGACAGCAGCGCAAGCCGGATCAAGCGGCTGCCCTGCGGCAGGCCGGTTTCGGTCTCCAGATCGGCTGCCACCGCCCGGTAGGATTCAGCTCCCTCAATCAGCTGGGAGAAGACCTTATCCAGATAAACCGGCTTGAGCCGGTTCAGCTCGACGCCCCGCTGCACGGCAGACTGCCGGCTGTCCTCTTCCCGCTTCCACTGGGTGACTGCAGCATCCACCGCCTGGGTGAGCATTTCCGGCTCGATGGGCTTCAGGATATAATCCAGCCCCCCGTATCTGAGGGTGCTGCGGGCCAGCTCAAAGTCGTCATAGCCGCTGATGACAATGGTTTTGCCGGTTACCCCGTGGTCATACATCCAGCGCAGCAGGTCAACCCCGCTTCTGACCGGCATCATCATGTCGGTGAAGATCAGCTCCGGGCGCTCCTTCTCGATAAGATCAATGGCGCTTTGGCCGTCTGCCGCCTCCAGGATGGTGCCGATCTCCCAGTTCTGCCAAGGGACGAGCAGCCTGATGGCGTCCCGCACATGCTTCTCGTCATCCACAATTAACGCTTTCATGATTTCTCCTCCTCGTCGCTCCGCAATTTATCCTGCCAGGCTGAACCTGCCCGTTCCTCCGGCCTCCAGAGCGGAATATTCAGCGTAATCGACAGGCCGGAAGGACTGCGGTTGCTGATGCGGACACTTACCTCTTCGCCGTAATATAACCGGAGCCGGGTTACGACATTGAGCAGCCCGATGCCGCTGTCTCCTTCTGCGCCGGATTCCTGCTGCCCTGTCTCAGCCAAAGCACGGGAGAAATCCTTGTCCCCGGCCTCGATCCGTCTGGTCAGCTCCTCCAGCGCCCCTGCCTCCATGCCTGTTCCGTTATCTTCAACCTGCAGCGACAAGAGCTCACCGGACACTTTAGCCTGCAGCCTGATTTCACCCTGGCCCAGCTGGCCGTCATAGCCATGTTTAAAATAATTCTCGACCAGCGGCTGCAGAATCATCTTCGGCACCGTGATGCGCAGCGCCTCCTCCTCAAATTCCAGCTGGTATTGAAACGCCTCCTCGAAGCGCTCCTTCTGCAGCTCCAGGTAGGCCGTCACATGCTCGACCTCGCGGCGCAAGGCCACTTCCGTCTCCTCGTAATTCATGCTGTAGCGCATCATTTTGGCCAGGTTGCCGACCAGCCGGTACGTGTTCACCGAGCCGGAATGCAGCGCCTGGGTGCCGATCAGCTGCATCGCATTATACAGAAAATGCGGATTGATCTGAGCCTGCAGCGCCTTGAGCTGGTTGGTCTTGTTGGCCAGCTCCAGCCGGTATTCGCGGAGAATCAGCTGGTCGATCGTCTCCATCATGGTCTCCATCCTTCTGGCCAGCAGCCCGATTTCGTCCTTGCTTGTGACGTTCATCGGCACCTGAAGATTGCCGCTCTGGACCTTCTTGACGTAGCGGAGCAGCTGCTTGATCGGCCGGGTAATTTGCAGCGAGACCACAACCGTCCCGATAATGGCGACAATCAGCGAAGCTGCCGCTATCCCGGAGTTAATTCCGGTCAGTTCATTGGCGCTGCGGTACAGATCGGTGAACGGGATCTGCTTGACCAGCACCGAGTTCATATAGCCTGTATTCAGATGATCATAGAAAATAATGCCCGAGAAGCCATCGTCCCGCCATTCAAAATGGCCGCTTCCCGACGTGCTCTTCAGCTTCTCCTCCCATCCCTCCCGCAGAATGGTGCCGTAATTCTCCACATTCGAGGAGTAGATAAACCGGCCTTCCTGGTCGAGCAGGTACAGCTGCTCGTGACGGTCGCCGCTGTAGAGCTTGCCGAAAATTTGATTCAGCCCGTCGAGCCTCACATCAATCGACAGATAACCGAGCACGGACACGGTAGGCGCCTCATAGAGCGGCCTGTTCAGCGTAAACACCAGAGCCTTCGAGATCTTCGAGGGAGGCAGGATCGGGGCCAGCCCGTACTGCGTATTCGTATGCGCCGGCTGAATAAAGGGCTTGTATTCCCCCGCCGAATCCTTTGGCATGAGATAACCCGGGTTATAAGCCCGGCGGAAATAGCCGTTCAGCCACAGATTGGACTGGCTGCCGTTCGCTATATAAAAATGCATCTGGTAAATATCCTTGTTCGCCTGATAGAGGTTAAACAAGTGCAGGTAGACGGGATCATAGCTCGTCGCAACCGCAGCCGAATTGCTGGAATCGACCGCCTGCTTCTTGGTGCTTTCCAGGTAGGAATAAAGCGAATCGGCTACGTTAATGCCGCTGTAAATCGAGACCGACTGCTGATTCAGCGTGTTGAAATAGTTAAGCGCATTCAGCTTCCCGAGCTCAATCCGGCTGGAGTTCTGCTCAATCGCCGTCGCTGTGACGGTGGAGCGCGTGTAGAAGTAAGAAATCGCAATGGATGAGCAAATCGGGATTGCAGTTGCGGCCAGCAGCAGAATGAGCAGCTTCTTGCGAATGCTGTTGCGGATCATCGGGCTCCCCCGCCCTTCCTCGGATATTGACTTGACGCTTTCTTTAATGGACGACTTAATTGTATATGCGCTGGAGGTGTCCATGTCAATATCGTCCACCTTCTCCGTCATCATAATCGGTGGTCGCTCCCCCGCTTCGGCAGTATACTCACTGTACCAAACATCAAATCGAAGCATAGCAGCCTGAAAGCGGTTCCTTCCGCTGTCTGGAATGCTCGAAAGTATGAGAAGGGGGAGAGGTTTGGTGACACGCAGACAACGCAGCGAATGGCTGCAGCAGCTAGTTTTTGTCGGACCAGGCATCCTGTTTTTCCTTGGAATCGTTTTTATTCCGTTTCTGCTCGGGTTCTATTACTCTTTTACAGACTGGGACGGTCTGGATTTGAATAAAGCAACCTGGACGGGCATGCACAACCTGAACCGGATCTTTACGGATGATCCCGGCTTCTGGCATTCCTTCGGATTTACGCTCCGCTTTACTTTGGCAACCGTGCTCGGCGCCAATGTGCTGGCCTTCCTGCTGGCGCTCGTGCTGACGAAACCGCTGAAGTCGAAAAATGCGCTGCGGACGGTATTTTTCCTGCCCAACGTCATCGGAGGCATCCTGCTCGGCTTCATCTGGCAGTTTATCTTCACCAAAGGCTTCGGCGCGATCGGCGACCTGACGCACATTCCGTTCTTTAACCAGCCTTGGCTCGGAACGCCGGCTACCGCCTTCTGGGGCATCTGCATCGTCTTTATCTGGCAGACCGCCGGGTACATGATGGTCATCTATATCGCCGCGCTGGCGGGGATGCCGAAGGATCTGCTCGAAGCCGCAAGAATTGACGGCGCGAATTACTGGCAGCTGCTCCGCAGCATTATCCTGCCGCTGATCATGCCGGCGATTACAATCTGCCTGTTCCTGACCACATCCAACGCCTTCAAAATGTTTGACCTGAACCTGTCGCTCACCAAAGGCGGTCCGGGCACATCGACGCAGTCGCTGGCTTACAACGTATATGCAGAAGCACTGAACAACAACCGGTACGGGCTGGGAACAGCCAAAGCGATGATCTTCTTCTTCGCCGTATCCCTGATCACGGTTGTACAAGTGTGGATTACGAAGAGCAAGGAGGTTGAAGCCTGATGGAGACAAGAGAAAGATACAAGGTTTCCACCTTCATCCTGGAAGTTGCCGCAGTTCTGCTGGCTCTGCTGTTTCTTTCACCGTTTTACTTTGTCATTGTCAACTCGTTTAAGAACCTGGGGCAGATCCTGGTTGATGCGGCCTCCTGGCCGAAGCAGTTCAGCTGGGACAACTACTCTAAGGTTTGGGACGCCATCAACTTTCCGCTGGTATTCCGCAATTCCTTGATTATAACCGTCTGCAGCGTCGTCGGCATCGTGATCGTCAGCTCGATGACCTCTTACCGGCTGGTGCGCCGCCCTACGGTATTCAACAAAATTTTGTTTACCGTTCTGATCTCTTCCATGATCATTCCGTTCCAGTCCGTCATGCTTCAATTGGTGCGGGTGACCTCGCTGCTCGAGATCCGCGGCCATCTGTACGGCGTCATCATCTGTTACCTCGGATTCGGCCTGGCGCTTTCGATGTTCCTGTTCCACGGCTTCATCAAGACCGTTCCGCTGGAGATTGAAGAAGCGGCTGTGGTTGACGGCTGCTCGCCATACGGGGTATTCTGGAAAATTGTATTCCCGCTGCTGACGCCGATCATCGTAACCAATATCATTCTGAACACGCTCTGGATCTGGAACGACTACCTGCTTCCGGTGCTGCTCATCGGCGGCAACAATGACCTGACCACGATTCCGATCGGAATTACGAAGTTCTTTGGACAGTATACGAAGCAGTGGAACCTGGCCCTGCCCGGCCTGGCCATCGGCATCGCTCCGGTCATCATCTTCTTCCTGTTCCTGCAGAAATACATCGTGGAAGGCATCACCGCAGGCTCCGTCAAAGGCTAGTTTCTGTTCCTGGCCCTGTTTCTGTTCCTGGCCCTGCCGGCAGGCAGCAGGTTTAAATCAATATGTTCCACCTTTTTGTTCAATGCAGCAAGTAGATGAAAGGCAGATAAATTTCTATACTTGGGTTGTTAGTAAGCGGTTTCAACAAAATAAAGATTCGAGAGGGGCATTCCTAACATGAAAAAAGTCTTAATGGTAGGGGTCACAACGCTTCTGGCGATGGTCATGGCAACAGGCTGCGGATCATCCAACAGCAATAACTCATCCTCCAGCACGAATGGCAGCACGAACAGCAGCAGCAACAGCGCAGCAGAGACAACCTCCGCTCCGGCAAAGGACGTCTCCATCAAAGTGTTCCAGTTTAAAGTAGAAATTGCGGACCAGCTGAACCAGCTGGCCAAAGAATACGAGAAGGAAACCGGGGTTCACGTTGACGTGGAAACCCACGGCGGCGGCGAAGACTACGGCGCACTGCTGAAAGCGGCCATCGCTTCCGGCACAGAGCCTGAAATCTACAATAACGGCGGCTACACCGCGCTGGTTCCGTACATGGACCGTGCAACCGACCTGTCCGACCAGTCCTGGGTACAGAACCTGCTTCCAACAACGAAAGAGCCGACAACGGTAGACGGCAAGCTGTATGGTATGCCGATGAATACAGAAGGCTACGGCATTATTTATAACAAGGACCTGTTTGCCAAAGCAGGCATTACGACTGAGCCTAAGACACTGCCTGAACTGACCGACGCGGTGAAGAAGCTTAAAGACGCAGGCATCACGCCTTTTGAAGCAACAAACGAATGGTGGTCCCTCGGCATTCACATGATGAACGTCGCTATCGCGAACCAGCCTGACCCAGCCCAGTTTGTGGAAGACTGGAAAGCAGGCAAGACAACAGCTGCCGGCAACGAAATCTTCAAGCAGTGGCTGAACTATGTTGACCTGGTATTCAAGAATGCACAGAAAGATATGCTGACAACGGACTATGCGACACAGGTAGCTACCTTTGCAGCAGGTGAAGCCGCTATGCTCCCGCAGGGCAACTGGGTACAAGGCGACATCGACAAAGTCAATCCGGACCTGAACCTTGGCGTACTGCCAATCTCTATTAACGACCAGGCCGGCCATGTTCTGATCGGCGTACCGAACAACTGGATCGTCAACAGCAAATCCGCTCATCCGGATGAAGCGAAGAAATTCCTGGAGTGGATGGTTAGCTCCGACACCGGCAAAAAATATTTGACCACCGAATTCCACTTTATGCCGGCTGAAACGAATATCGACGCTACGAAAGAAGACATCGGCTCCATCGCGGACGGCGTGAAGGCTCTGAACTCCACAGCCCTCGGCTGGTACTGGGACCGCTTCCCTGACGGGACTACTCAAGGCTTTGGTGCTGCAATGCAGGAGTACCAAGGCGGCCGCATCAGCCAAGACGAGCTGCTTGCCAAGTTCGACAAGACTGTTGCCGATATGGTGAAGAAATAAGCCTATTATAGAAAAAGCGAAGAAGCTGGCCGTTAACCGGTCCAGCTTCTTTATTTATGTTCTTATGGCCGTTATGGCTGCCTGCTGGGCCGCACCCCTTTGTCCCTCTGCTCATACACGCAGACGCGGTTTCTCCCTCTGCGCTTGGCTTCATAGAGCGCGTCATCGGCCTGCCGGACAAGCTGCTGCATCGCCTCGCCGCTGCCTCCTGTCAAACCTGCAGTATGGGCAATGCCGAAGCTGGAGGTCATCGAAATTCTTGACTCCCCAACGGAAAGGCTGCTCTCCGCCACCTTCCTGCGGATACATTCGGCCAGCTCCCCTGCCTCGGAGACTTCCGTATGCGGCATGCAGATAATGAATTCATCGCCGCCGTAGCGGCCCGCCAGGGCAGAATCGCCCAGGTTCTCCCGGATAATAAGCGATAAATGAATCAGCGCCTGATCGCCGGCTTCATGGCCGTACGTATCGTTGATCTGCTTGAAATAGTCGATGTCGAACATGATGACCGAGAAAGAGAAGCTGTAAGGGGAGTGCGGCAGCCCCTTCAGCAGCTCCTCCGACCGGTTGAACACAGCCGTTTTATTAAACAGTCTCGTCAAGCTGTCCGTGCTGGCAAGGTATTTGAGCCGCTGCTCCATGGAGACCCGCTCGGTCATATCCACAAAGGTAACGATGCGGCCCATTTTGGTGCCATTTTTGTTGATAATGGTAGAAAATAAGATATGATAATGCCGGGTCACACGGCCCTGAATATGCTCTGCATCGCATTCCACGCCCGCCGCAAGGACAGCAGCCAGCGCTTCATTGTCCCTCAATGCCTCCGCGAGCGGACGGCCGATCAACTCCGCGCTCATCTGCGGGATGACGCCTCGGACCGCATTGTTGAAGTCCACGATTTTGTCGTCCTCGCTGAGGACAATGACGCCTTCCTTCATACTCTCAAACACCTTATCCCTGGCAATCGGCGCAGCATTAAACATCTGGTAACGAAGCAGCGCAACCGCATGGAAGATGAAGGAGCAGCTCATAAAGACAGGACCGAGGTCAATCCCGTAAGGACTCATATCCCCCACGTAGAAGAAGCTGGCAACCGTCGGTGCCAAAATGCCGGCCACCATGGCCAGAATCTGCAGCCTGAACCGCATGAGCACTTTGCCAAGCTGGCTGAGCAGAATCATGATCCCTGATGCAAAACACGAATAGGTAAATACAAAATACACATAAAAATAAGGACCATGCTCAATCTTCGCCACCGGGAAAGGAGCGTCAGCTCTAAGGGATACCGACGTGTAATAGAAATGGTGCCAGTCATTCGTCGTCTGCATAAGAATCGTAGAGATCGGAATCACAAGCAGCAGATAAATGACACGCCTCCTGATCCTCATTCCGACATAAGTGCAGCACATTAATAAAATAACCGGCGGAATGAGCGGCAGAAAGAGATACTCCACCTTAAGCCAGAATTTGATCCCGGATAAAGACGAGCTCGTCAATTCGAATAGATAAGCGAAGTTAAAAGAAGACGCCAGGAATGCCGAGATCATGTAATACCGGCCGCCCGGCGCATTCAACAGCCTGAAGAGTGAATAGAAACCTAAAGAAAGGCTGATGACGCCTCCCAGGACAATAGCCGCCACATAGATAAATAATTGCTGCTCCATCTTCACCTGCTCCAATTGAGTTCACGCTTTGCCATTGACCTGGGGTCCAGGACATGTGTCTTGCCGTACCCTATTATAATAGCAGGTTATTTATGGAAGACTAGCTGTAACTCCGATAATTTGATAATAATCCTCTATTTTCCTGTGGGAAAAATCGCCCCAATCCGAGCTCCCGTGAGCCGGAAGCGTTCAAATTCCCGCCAAACGTCGGCGGGCTTCGACAGCAAAAACGTTCCACGTGGAAACATAGCTGCAATATTGCCGAAGGAAGTCAGCAAAGCCGGAAATCCGCTGTCGCCTGGGCAGGAACAGGGTGTCCCCGTCATTTTTATGACTTTGGGACACCCTTTAATATCCTCCGCCTGATTGTTAATCGAGCGTTAATTGAGTCTAATCGAGCGCTACTTGAGCGCTGCCGGCTCCGGAAACGCCAGCAGTTTGCCCTGGACCTGCACCAGAATCATGCCGCTCTCACGCAGCGTTGGCCCGTAGTTTCTGCCCGGGACAGACAGCTGAAGCACCGGCTTAGCCGCAGAGAGATTTACCGCCCGGAAAATGCCGTCTGTCTGGCCGATATAAAGGCCATTGCCAAGCAGGTCAAACCGGGCAATCGGATTGGTGACCGCCTGATTGTAGGACACGGACATTTTATCAGCGAATTTGACGCCGTAGATCTCCCTATTGTCTAATCCGACAAAAAAGATCCGGTCTCCGTAAGGTCCCGCTGCCCAAGTGAAATCCTTGCGGCCTCCCTCTACCCAGTAGAGATCCTTTTTGGCTTTGGCCGGGTCGGAATTGAGCGGATAAGCATATACCTTATGTCCGAAGGAGATATAAATCCGGTCCCCGGCCACAAAGACTTTGCCTACAGATGGCTGAGCTCCTTCTGTACCGGCAGGGATGTTTTCAGGATTATATTCCGTTTCCGATATAACCCTCCCCGTTTTGAGATCAATCTTCTGAAGGGTTGTAAGCAGCTGCTGTTCAAACAGAGTGCCCGGAACCTGAACCAGGAACGAGCTGTCCGTCATGCTTAATGGCTCGCCGAGATCTTGGGCGCTCCACATTATTTTCCCGTTAGTACGGTTAATGGCTAAAGTCTTATCATACATATATGCCCCTGATTCCTGATGCTGTTCAAGGATCACGTCCCCGCTTAACCAGATCTTCCCGCCTGTTAAAGGCCATTCGTATTGATCTTTCCACTGGAATCTGCCATCCGATAAACGGTAAGCCGACAGATGGTCACTCAACACAAGCAGCTGATCTTTCGTAAAATCGATTTGCCGGATATCCTTCTGCTTAATGGAAGAAGACCAGATCTTCCCGCCGGACTTGGCGTTAACGGCATAAATCGTTCCATCCTCTGCGCTCACATAAAGGCTCCCGTTCCGGTATACCGGAGGACCCGGATTCAGATTGCGGCCAAACCGCCAGACCGGCTTGCCTGTCTTAACAGAAACCGCCGTGAGCTGTCCTTTGGCAATCACGTAGGCTTTCCCGTCAGCAGCCGCGGCCCAGCCTTTAGACAGATTAGAGTAAGGGTCTGAAGGATCCATTGCTGCCGACCAGGAGGGCTGGATGGCCTTGACAGCCGCATCCGTGCCATAGTTCTCCCCGATATAAGAAGAGACGGAGCCGTTATCTGCCAGGGCCGGCGGGACCTCCATCCCTGCCCCGGCAGCCAGGGCAATAGAGGTTAAACAGAGAAGGGCTTTAAGCAAGATCTTCATCCATATCCACCTTTTCCAAAAATTTGCTCAGGCAAAGAAATAAACGCCAGAATTTGGATAAAGTTTCGGCCGGGGCGATTGGGATGGGAAGATTTGGATAATGAGAAGGACTCCTGCCGAAAGCGGGAGTCCTTTCTATGGATTAGGGATGAATCACGAAGCGCCGGATTGTACAGGCGAGCGATCGTTATCATTATCGATATCGTTATCGTAAATCGTAATTATCTCTCCAGCAGCCCGTTTTTCTGGTCCTCAGCCGCCATCGCTTTCACGACGAAGTGCTTCTTCTTCCCGGTCGCGGTGTAAGGAAGCTCGTCGATAAAGCGGTAGTACCGGGGTTTCTTGTAAGCCGCCAGCATCGGGTGATTGCTGCAGTATTTGTTCAGCTCCCTGGCGGTCAGCGCGGGATCGGCTTTGACGATATAGGCCGTCACAGCTTCGCCGCGGAGCTCGTCCGGCACGCCGACCACCACGGACTCCTTGACGCCCGGGTGCTGGTTCAGGATTTCTTCGATCTGGACAGGGTGAATATTTTCCCCGGAGGAGACGATCATATCATTCTTGCGGCCTACGACCGTCACGAACTCCTGTTCATCCCAGGTGCCCATATCGCCAATGTAGATCCAGCCTTTGTAGAACACCTTCTCGCTCTCTTCAGGGTTGTTGACGTAAGAATAGGTCGTTTTGGCCGGGGCTTTGACAATAATCTCCCCGACCTCGGTGCCGTCCTTGGCGACGACGTCATCCGGCTCGGCCCGGCGGTCCGGGTAGACCTTCACGACTGCCATGTCGTCATCGGTGCAGGAGCGGCCGGCTGAGCCTGCCATCCCAGGCAGGTCATAAGGGCGCAGGAATGTATTCCAGAAGGCCTCCGTAGTCCCGTAACCGTTGAAGATATTCGGAGTCAGCACCTTCTGGTATTTGATGCAGTCCTCGCGCTCCAGCGGCGCGCCCATCGTGACGATTCCTTTCAGCCTGGACAAATCGGACGGGGATTTCAGCTGGCTGTCGTGGAGCATCTTCAGCATCGGCGGTGCGCCGATCAGGAAGGTGATGCCGTATTTTTCGGCGAGTTCAAGCGTGGTCTTGGGATGGAAATAGCGGAGAATGACCACTTCGCCCCCTACGTACAGCGTAGGGTTCGGCCCGCCGGAGTGGATGCCGCCGCGGTGGAACCAGGGGCTCATGTTCATCGTTTTATCAACGGGACTTAAAGGAAAATGCATCGCTACGTCATGAGCGGACAGCACGTCATTGATGTTGTTCAGCGGCACGCCTTTCGGTCTGCCGGTTGTGCCGGACGTATACAGGCGGGTATTCTCATCGTAAATGTGGGGACGTACACCGGTCTGCGGCTCTTTCTCGGACTGGCCTGCCAAATAATCGGCCATCTTCATATGACCCTCCGGCACCTTCGCGTTCCCCGTAATGTCAACCATGAGGATGCGGCGCGGCTTGTGGGAAGCCATCTCCAAAGCCTTCAGCGCAATCTCCTTGATCTCCGCATCGTAGATGTACACGGCGGGCTTGCTGTCATCCAGAATGTAGGCGGTCTCTCCCGGAGAGAGGCGGAAGTTAATCGGGGAGTTGATCGCCCCGAGCTTCTGCGGTGCCAGGTAACTGAACACAAATTCAACCGAGTTGAGCAGCTGATAGGTAACGACCTCATTCTTGCTTACGCCATCGGCCAGCAGCGCGTTCGCCAGCTTATTGACTTCCTGGTTCAGCTCGGCGTAGCTCCAGGTACGCTCGCGCTGGGTGCAGGTGACGGCCGGGCGGTCCGCAAACCGGTGTGTGTTGCGCATAAATCCTTTGATATAAGTATATTCGTGTTCAAAGGTCTCTTTGAACATGGAAGCGTCATAGGTGTATTCCACGATAGTTCTCCCTTCTGATCCGTATCCAATCTCTATCAGCTCTGTCCGGCGTCAAATCGGCCGACGATCAGCGAAGCATTTTGCCCGCCGAAGCCGAACGAATTGGACATCGCCACATTCACTGTCCGATGCTGCGCCGTATTGGGCACGTAGTTCAAATCGCAGTCCGGGTCCGGCGTTTCATAGTTCAGCGTAGGCGGCACGATGCCCTCCCGGATTGTCTGGATGCAGGCAATCAGCTCCGTTACGCCGCCTGCGCCCATTAAGTGGCCGGTGGCCCCTTTGGTCGAGCTGACGGCAAGCCGGTAAGCATGCTCGCCAAACAGCGCCTTGATCGCTTTGGTCTCAATCTGGTCGCCAAGCTTGGTAGAGGTCGCATGCGCGTTGATGTAATCCACGTCCGAAGGCTGGATTCCGGCCTGGCGCAGCGCATTCTCCATGCACAGCACAGCCCCCCGCCCTTCCGGCTCGGGCGAAGTCACATGATAGGCATCGCTGCTGTTGGCATAGCCGAGCAGCTCGGCCTTGATGTCCGCGCCCCGGCGCAGCGCGGATTCCAGCGTCTCCAGCATCAGCGCTCCGCCGCCCTCGCCCATGACGAACCCGTCACGGTTCAGGTCAAACGGGCGGCTGGCCTTCTGCGGCTCGTCGCTGCGCGTCGACAACGCGCGCGCCGCAGACAGACCGGCGTCCATCAGCTGGCACAGGATGGACTCTGCGCCGGCGGCCAGGACCGCGTCGGCCTGCCCGCTGCGGAGCAGCATCGCCGCCATGCCGATCGCATCGGCACCTGAGGAGCAGGCCGTGCTGAGCGTCAGGCTTGGCCCTTTGAAGCCGTGCGTGATGCCGATGTACCCGGCCGCAAGGTTGCCCAGCATCTTCGGAACGAGATACGGGCTGACCCGGAAGCTGCCGGTGCTCGTAATCTGCTCCTGGGCGGCGGCTGTTGTCGAGATGCCGCCCAGCGCAGTGCCCAGCACGACGCCGATCCGCTCGGGAGCCGCGTCAGGCCTGCTGTCCTTCAGCGCCTCTTCCGCCGCAATCAGGGCAAACTGCATAAAAATATCCGTTTGCCCGGCAAGCTTCTTCGGCAGATAAGCCAAAGGGTCAAAATCCTTGACCTCTGCGGCGATCTTGGCCGGAAGTCCGCTTGCGTCAAAACGGCTGAGCCGGCCGATGCCGGTTTCACCCTTTTTCAAAGCGTTCCAGTAGTTGTCCACGCCAATGCCGAGAGGGGTTACAGCCCCCATGCCGGTAATGACGATTCTGTCTTTCGCTTCTTTAGGCACTTTGCCTCCATCCCCTTCTACTCCGCCGTCTCCGGCTCTTTAAACACAGGCCACTTCTCCATAAGCTGCTCCCACAGCTCCGGATAACGGCGCTTCAGGTTGAAAGGGTTCCCCTCCAGATCGACGCAGGCGTGCGAGGTTGTCCCCTCTGCCACCAAATCCCCGTTTTGCTTGAAAATCTTGTATTGATAAGCCATCCGGGTGCGCGAGAGCACCGTTAACGAAGTATGTACCGTAATCACCTCTTCCGGCCGAACCATTTTCTTGTATTCACAATCCGCCTTCAGGCAGACCAGCGCAATGCCCAGGTCGTGAAAGGTCGGCATATAAGGCAGTCCGTAATCCGCAAGATGCTTCATCCGCGCATTCGTGAACCAGTCAAACGTTCTTGCATAATACGAAATGCCTGCCGCGTCACAATCGCCCCAGGTCACCTTCATTTCCATTTCGGAAAGCGGGTAAGAATCCGGCATACACCATTCCTCCTTATCTATATATCGCTTTATTCAAATATTGTTATATTACTAATTATATAGGATTCAAATCGTTTTTCGTGAAAATTTTAAATTATTTTTAATGCACAGGCTGGAAAAAGCCTATTTTGAGCTTGCTGCGCCTATCTCTTTCTTACTATTCTTGCCAAAGGAAAAAGCCCCCACTCCCGCTGACGGAAAGGTGAAGGGCAAAGCCGGACCTGCTTATTCCATTTCGATGGCAGCTTCCACTCCCGCTTCTGTTTCTGTTTCTGTTTCTGCTTCTGCTTCTGCTTCTGCTTCTGCTTCTAAGGCCCGGCTCTTGTAGGTTTCTCCCCACGCCTTCATCGCCGTAATGATCGGCGCAAGCGTCATGCCGAATTCGGTCAGCATATATTCCACTTTCGGCGGAACCTGCTGATACACGATCCGGTCTACAATTCCGTCCCTTTCCAGCTCGCGAAGCTGCAGGGTCAGCATACGCTGGGTGATCGTCGGACAGATTCTTCTCAATTCGTTAAACCGCTTCTTCCCGTCCAGCAGGTGATACAAAATAACGCCCTTCCACTTGCCGCCAATCACATCCAGCGTGTATTCAACCGGGCAGCCTTCCTCATTCGGGCATGCGCCGTATCCGCTGACCCTATTTCTCATAAGCAGCCATCCTCCAACAGTATACTTATTGATACTATATAACATAAATGTGTGTACTTGTTCGTTCAAACTATATCACATATATTTAATTCAAGACAATTACTGGATAGGAATATACATCAAATTCAACCCTCGAAAGGTGGACTTACAATGACTGAGCAAGCACCTGAAATGATGAAAGCTGTTGGATTGCACCGCTACCTGCCCGCTGAGGATGAACAAAGCCTGCTCGATCTCCAGGTGGAGAAGCCGGTTCCGGCCGGCCGCGACCTGCTGGTCCGCGTGAAGGCCATTTCCGTCAACCCGGTTGACGTTAAAGTAAGAGCTCCTAAAGCCAGAGTAGAGGAATCGCCAAAGATTCTGGGCTGGGATGTCGCCGGAATTGTTGAGCAGGCCGGTTCACACAGCACCCTGTTTAATGTCGGAGACGAGGTGTATTACGCCGGAAGCCTGATCCGCCCGGGCGGCAACAGCGAGTTTCATCTGGTGGACGAACGGATTGTAGGCCGCAAGCCGAAAAATCTCGATTTCGCCGCAGCCGCCGCCCTGCCGTTAACCGCCATTACTGCATGGGAGGCCTTATTTGAACGGCTCGCCATCTCCAAAGAGAAGGCAGACAACCAGGGCAAAAAGCTGCTCATTATCGGTGCTGCCGGAGGCGTCGGCTCCATTGCGCTGCAGCTGGCGCGCGAAGCCGGACTTACCGTCATCGGCACCGCTTCGCGTCCGGAGACCGAGCAGTGGGTCCGGGAACACGGCGCATCTATTGTGATCAGCCACTATGAGGACTTCCGCTCCCAGCTGGAGCAGCATGGCATGGATTCGGTGGATTACATTCTGTGCCTGCACAGCACGGAGAAGCACTGGAAGGCCATGGAGGCGGTCATTAAGCCGCTGGGCCGGATCTGCTCCATTGTCGAAACCGCAGAACCGCTTGACCTGACCCTCCTGAAAAATAAAAGCGTCACCTTCGCCTGGGAATTCATGTTTACCCGCTCCAAATACGAAACGCCGGACATGATCGAGCAGCATTTTCTGCTGAACGAGCTGGCGGACTGGATTGAGCAGGGCCGGATCAAATCCACGCTATCCGAGACGCTCTCTCCGATCAACGCCGCCAACCTGCGGAAGGCGCACCTTAAAGTCGAGGAGAACCGGATGATCGGCAAGCTGGTCCTGGAGGATTTTGAAGGATAATAAATTTTGAATAGTAAAAAAACTAAAACCATGGCCGCCCTCCCGGGAGCCATGGTTTCTTATTTGGAACCTGTCCTAACGGTCTTGATTCCCCGTTCTAAGCCGGGGGCTGCCTTCCGGCTCCGGCTGCCTGCCAGATAGACGCCGCCCAGAATAAAGAGCAGGCCGGCTACCATGTTCCAGCTCACCGCCTCGCCCAGCAGCGTAAAGCCCCAGATCAGCGCCGTGGCCGGCACCAGATAGGTGACCATGGTGGCAAATTCGGGACTTCCCTTCTGCACCATGAAGTAGAAGAGAATGTAAGCTACACCGGAGCCGAACACCCCCAGGCCGACGACCGCGCTGATAACCGGCAGGGACGCCAGAGGGGCGAAGGATACCCGCTCCGTGGAGAAAGCCATAATTCCGCTCCCCACCATCGCGGACACCAACGTGCCGAACGTGGTCTGATACAAGGTCAGCGACGGCAGGAACCGCTTGGTCAGCTGCGTTCCGAAGCCGTAGCACAAGGTAGCGCCGAGCATGCAGAGCAACCCGAGCGGATCGACCGAAGACAGGGAGCTGGTCCGCAGGCCGACCAGGAGCACCAGCCCGAACAGGGCCACTCCCATGCCGAACCACTGTCTGCGGGTGGTAGCCGTCTGGAACAGCACGACGCCGATAACCATCGTCCAAAGCGGAGTCGTCGCGTTCAGGATCGAAGCCATGCCGCTGGTCAGGTGCGTTTCGCTGAAGCCGATCAGCGTCCAGGGCACCGCGGTGTTGATCAGCGAGATGACGGCCATCGGCAGCCAGCGGATGTCCTTGAGCCCGAAGGGCTGCCGCATGACCAGCATGACGGCGGTGATCAGAACCAGCCCGAAGGAGGAGCGGAGGAAGGCCACGGCCCAGGGGCCGTAGTCTTCCAGCAGGATTTTTACAAACATGAATGATCCTCCCCAGATCAGGCTCAGGAGAATCAGGGCCAAATAAAGCTTGCGGTTCAAATTAGCGCCTTCTTTCTATGCAAAGTTGTCAGGTATAGAGGGCCGAATGTGAGCTTGGCACGGAATCATTATTTTAACGTATTCAAAAAAGAAAGCACAGCCGTCCTCATCTGATCCAAACCCGGCTGTTCAATAGGCAGATGCCCCGCGCCCTCCAGAATCACGCACTGCTTGGTGCCCTGCAGCCGCTTATAGAAGGCCTCGCTCAGAGGGTAGGGCGTCATGGGGTCCAGCTCAGGGTGGATCAGCAGCACCGGGCATTTATCAAAGCTTTCCGGATTGACGGCGGGCTTATAGCTCATGAAGGTTCTTAAGAATTGCACAGGCATTCTTATGCCTGCCGCCCGCGGATCGTCCATGATGAGTGAAGCCAGCCGGGGATTATTCGAGATATGCTTCATCCTGGAAACCAGGTTGACCGGCAGCTGAATGGAATCCAGCAGGAATGGGAGAGCATCCATCGCCCTCTTGCCAGCGCGGCTGATCAGCCGGTTAGGGGCAAGCTGGTCGCGGACCGCCGGATCACGGGTATCGGCGAAGGTCGTGGCGATTAACCCTTTGACATTCTTCGCGGCTGCGGCCGTATGATACGCCAGCATCCCTCCAATGCTGACGCCCAGCAGGACAACGGCTTTCCCGTCCCGTTCCGCTTCCCGCTGGATCAAATCGGTTAAGAGTTCAATCCAGTAGGGGTAGCTGAGCATTTTGGGCGAGTGTACCCCGCTTAGCCCGTAAGGCGGCAGATCAGGGGCGGCTGTCTCATAGCCGTGGAGCTGAAGCATCCGCGCATAGGGCGCCAGCAGTCTGCTGTTTCCGCCAGCGCCATGAATCAGGATCACCTTTAGGCTGGAGTCCGCTGCCGGCCACCGGTCGATATGAATCCTGCCGTCCTTCCGGTTCCACCACTCTTCAACCGGCTGACAGCCGTCATGGATGCGCAGCTCTTCAGGAAAAAAGTGCTGATACTTCTCCCAGTACCGCTCAGTCTGCGCATAAGTGCCCAGGTTATTGTCTATGTTCATCTGCACAAAAACCCTCCCCTCACTATCCCTTCATCTGCTTCGCGACTTATTCCTCTCTCGCTATTCCAGGTTCCTTCAGTATAACAAACAACAGGGCATCCAGCGGAAAAAGAAAAAAGCGCCCGGGAGCCGAATTCCCCCTCCCTGTAAAAGGTTATGGAGGCTCCCCGGACTGCCGGAACGCTTGGTTATTGAAGCTTATTTCGATCAAGCTTATTTTTTATTTCGCTCCGCCTTCGGCTTCCCACTTGGCGATTTCCTCGCGCACACGCGGGGCGACTTCCCTGCCGAGCAGCTCGATGGATCTCATTACCTCGGCATGAGGCATGGTGCCGACCGGCGTGTGCAGCATAAAGCGGGTAATGCCGACATGCTTGCGAAGGTGGATAATCTTGTTCGCCACCGTCTCGGGATCGCCGACATACAGCGCCCCCTGGGCGCTGCGCGCCGCATCAAACGCGGCCCGGTCGTAACGGCCCCAGCCGCGCTCCCTGCCCAGCTTGGACATCGCCGCCTGGGTGGAAGGGAAGAACTTATCCGCGGCCAGCCCAGTCTCCTCGGCCACAAACCCGTGCGAGTGGGACGCCACCGGAAGCTTGGAGACATCGTGCCCGGCATGGGCCGCGGCCCGTTTATACAGGTCTACAAGCGGAGCGAACTGCACCGGACTGCCGCCGATAATCGCCAGCACGAGCGGCAGGCCAAGCAGGCCTGCGCGGACCACGGACTCCTGATTGCCGCCGCTGCCAATCCACACAGGCAGAGGCTCCTGAACCGGGCGCGGATATACGCCCAGGTTGTTGATGGCGGGGCGGTGCCCGCCTTTCCAGGTGACTTTTTCAGACTCCCGGATCTTGAGCAGCAGCTCCAGCTTCTCGTCAAACAGCTCGTCATAGTCGTTCAGGTCGTAGCCGAAGAGCGGGAACGATTCAATGAAGGAGCCCCGCCCCGCCATAATTTCCGCCCGGCCGTTTGAAATGCCGTCCAGCGCTGCAAAGTCCTGAAAGACGCGGACCGGATCGGCCGAGGACAAGACCGTCACCGCGCTTGTCAGCCGGATGCGCTTGGTCTGCGGAGCCGCGGCAGCCAGCACAATCGCCGGATTGGAGGCCGCGTAATCCTCGCGGTGATGCTCCCCGACGCCAAAGACATCCAGCCCGACCTCATCGGCTAAAATAATCTCCTCTACCACCTCGCGCAGGCGCTGCGCGTGGCTGATTACCTCCCCGGTCTTCGGATCGGGCGTTGTCTCGACAAAAGTACTAAGTCCTATTTCCATGAATAATTCCTCCTCTATTTCATTGATCTATTTAACTAAAATTTCGTTAGTTAATTACATAATTATACTTTCTATATTCTGCATGTTTTTTGATGATTTTGCAACCCTAAAGATTCCCTGCTGGAGGACGGGCCGGGCCGAGCCGGGCAGGCCCCTTAAAGGCTGTCCTCTCTCCCATTGTTCCCTCGGACTCTATCCTTTATCATAGAGAGGCAGTACGGCTTCTAGGTAAAAATGATTCTATGAAACTATGAGATACGGGGGTTTATCCGATGAAGACAGCAGCGATCCTGCTTGAAATTCTACTATTGGCCTCATTTCTCGGCTCCGGGCTGGCCAAGGTCTGCGGGCTGCGGAGCCAAGTGGACAATTTTCGTAAAATGGGCTTACCCCAGTGGTTCCGGGTGGTAACGGGGCTGATGCAGCTGATCGGCGCAGCTTTGCTGACAGCCGGCTTCTGGGCGCCCAGCTGGTCGGTCCTCGGCGGCATCTGGTTCGGCTTCATGATGCTGTTCGCGCTGATCACGCATATCCGCAACCGCGATCCCTTTCTGCACAGGATTCCGGCCATCGTGCTGCTGCTGGCAGCTGCATGTGTTATTCTATTGCAGGCTTCGAAGCTGGGAGGGTTCCCGGGTTAACAGGCATGAAAAGCTCTTTCCACATAGGGAAGAGCTTTTTTGTATCCTTAATTTTTTGCGTCTTTAATTTTTTAGCGTCCTTGATATCGTGCCGCGGGGCCGCTCCTCCCCGTTTGTACAGAGTGCGCAGAAACGTGTAAGAAATTGTAATATTTTCACTAATTCTATATTTTTGCAAAAATGAAGAGGATTTTGACAAAAAGATAGAGTATTTATTTAGGAGTCACCTTTGCTTACACGCCACTATAATCGTAGAGGGAGATGAGAGTTTGAGCAGGAGAATCATCGCAGGAATTGTAAGCTTTCTGCTGGCCTTCACGCTGGCCCTGCCGGGAGCAGGCGCGCAGCAGGACGCTGGTCAGCAGAGCGGAACACAGGCCGCAAACGGAGACCGGAAGGTTATATCCCAATTGGACAGCCAGGTGCTGTCATCAGGCGCATTAGACCTGAAGGATAAGGCCGGTCTGCAGGATAAAGCACTGAGCCGCCCCACGGCTTCCAGGCAGACTTCGGACAATAATGGACTCACTATCGAGAAGCAGGATACCGTAACCCAAGAAATCGGAACCCAAGCTCCCCCTCAATCTTCAGATTCAGACACTGAACCTCAAAGCAGTGAACCTCAAAACTTCGTTGCATCTTCAGACAGCCAAGCCCTTATTTCCGTTATAGTTGAACTTCAGGAAGAACCCGTGAAAGTATTTGAAGCGCAGAGAAGCAAGCTCCGTTCGAAGCTGAGCGTGCAGTCTCAGGAATCCATTATCGATTCGGAGCAGAGAACCTTTAAGGCCCAGGCCTTAAATAAGCTTGATGTTGAGTTTAACCGCGAGTACTCCGGTATTTTTAACGGTTATTCCTTGACCCTCCCTGCCAACAAGGTGGATGAGCTTCTGCTTCTGCCGGGAGTAAAAGCCATTTACCCGAATAACACGGTATATGCTACCGCAGATGACGGGGATGCTGCTGCCGCCGCTGCCATGGAGAGCAGCACCCAGTTTATCGGCAGCGATTCGTTCTGGGAGGACGGCGAGAAAGGCGAAGGCATCAAGGTCGGCGTGATTGATACCGGTATCGCCAAAGATCACCCTGATCTCGAAGCCGTCATTCCGTCCGGCGACTGGGGATATGATTTTGTAAATGACGATAACGAGCCCTATGAAACTACCAAAGAGGATTATGAACAAGCGAAGAAGGAAGATCCGAATCTCCCTGAAACCGAGGATGGCCGTCCTTATTGGACTTCACACGGCACCCATGTCTCCGGGGTCATTGCGGGGCAGAATGTGGGAGCGGACGGCAAGCCGGGAGTAGAAGGCATAGCACCTGAAGCCGAGCTTCATGCCTACAAGGTGCTTGGCCCTTACGGCAGCGGCACTTCAGAAGATGTGCTCGCGGGAATTGAGAAAGCGGTAGAGGACGGAATGGATGTCATTAACCTTTCTCTCGGCTCCGACTTCAACAATGAGAAGACAGCCGAGTCGATCGCCCTGAACAATGCTGCGCTGGCCGGCGTAATTCCGGTCGTTTCGGCAGGCAACTCCGGTCCGGACACAGCAACGCTGGGCGAACCGGGAACCTCTGAAATGGCCATTTCCGTTGCAGCCTCCAAATCGCCGCAGGAGACGCCAATCGTGCGTATTAATCCCATGGAGGATGGAAGCTTCTTCATGGAGCCTTTCGCCGGATCGCCGGGGCTGGACAGCTTGTCGGGCGCCTACCCGCTGGTGGACGCGGGCTTGGGCAAAGCCGCCGACTTTAAAGGCAAGAACCTGAAAGGCAAAATTGCTTTGATTAAACGCGGAGAATTTAATTTTTCTGAAAAAGCTGCAAATGCACAGAAGGCCGGCGCCGCCGCCGTCCTAATCTATAACAATCTCCCGGAAGCGCTGGAAACCGGCACCGTAGAAGGCGGGGGAATTACCATCCCGGTTTATGCACTTTCCGGGGTGGACGGTGACAAGATCAAGGCTGCTTTAAGCAGCCATGCCCTGACCGCCGAGCTCAGCCAAGTCATCGAACAGGACATTCTGGCTTCCTTCAGCTCCCGCGGACCGGCCAAGCAGTCCTATACGATGAAACCGGACATCTCCGCCCCGGGCATGAACATTGTATCCAGCGTGCCGGAATACGAGGGCTGGTATGAGTCCGAAAGCGGAACCAGTATGGCTGCACCGCATATTGCCGGGGCCGCTGCCCTGATCAGGCAGAAATATCCGGAGCTTACACCGGATGAGATCAAGTCTCTGATCATGAACAACGCCGTGTCCATGAACGACCGGAGCGGCAGCCGCTATTCCTATATGGATCAAGGCGCCGGCCGGATCGACCTGAATCAGGTCATGGATGCCAAAGCGATCGCAATGGTCCAGCAGACGACAGACGCGGTGGAGAATCAGGTATCTGCCGCTTATCATACCGGAAGCCTCTCTCTGGGCTATGTCGCTAAAGGAACCAGCGCCCAGCGTACAGTAGAGATTAAGGATCTTTCCGGTTCAGCCTCAACCTATACGATTTCATCTTCCTGGTATGGCGAGGCAGCCGGCGCAGCCGACATCACCTTGTCCCAGTCTCTTGTAGAGGTGGCTCCAGGCGGGGATGCCTCTTTCACAGCAACGGTAAACATGTCCGGCAGTGCCGCAGCGGACCAGCTTTATGAAGGGAAGCTGATGTTGACCGATTCCTCCAGCGGTGATGTCATTGCACTGCCGATAACCGTCTATGCGGGTGAAGCTCCTCAGGTCAATACCGTATCCGGCCTGCAGGCCTCTCCGCCTGCCTTCTCGCCTAACGATGACGGAGTTTACGACACGTCCGATATTCTTTTTAATATCAACAAGTACACCGGCTATTTCTCCCTGGATGTCTTCTCCTCCAGCATGGATTGGCTGGGAACCCTGGAGGAAGAAGCAGAAGCTTACCCCGGACAATATGGAATCGAAGGCTGGGATGGCGTTCTGGATGGACAAAAGCTTCCGGACGGCGTTTATTATCTGATTCCTTTTGCCGGGGACAGCTACGAGGATGCTGCTCCGCTTGAAGATGAGGCCGGCCTATTTGTGATTGATACGGAGGCGCCGGAATCTCAGCTGGACGACCCGGAAATCGAAGTCGATAAAGCGAACATGGCCGGCACCATTTCCGGTCAGATTACTCAGGATATGCTGATCGACGAGCTGACCGGTGAGGGCGGCCTAGCCGTAAGCGATGTGGTCGGAGCCGCCGCCTTGTATGAAGCAAATGGTGAATTCGTACAAGCCGATGGCAAAGTTGACGATGAGGGGCATTTTACCATTTCTGTGCCTCTTGCCCTTGGGGAGAATAATATTGAGATCTATGTGTACGATCTGGCGGGGAACGGAAATATAAATCCGGCCCATGTCGTGAGCTATACCTTCACCGGTGTTGCTCCTGCAGCCTCTCCGTCAACGGTAGAGCCGAACGCAGGCTTTGATGTTGCCGTCAACTTTGCCGTTACGGACGCTGTGTATTCCGCCAAATTTGATCTGCTGTACAGCAAACAGCTGGGTGAGGCCGCGGTCACCCCGAGCCCAGAGCTGACGGAGCAGCAGGCCGCATTCAATCCGGAGGTTCCTTTAACGGTATCCGAAGCCGTCTACGATAACGGGGATGACCTCAACCGGCATGAATTCTTTGAAAGCCTAAACGAAGCGGACGGTTATACCGGAAGCGGTTCGCTGGCCGCCTTCCATTTTGACGGGGCGCCTGGCGGACAATACACGTTCGAGCTCAGCAGCGTGATTCTGATGGACAAAGACGGCAATCCTATTGCGGTTGATGTCGTTCCGGCAGCACAAGTTACCGTTCAGGAGCAGCCAGAGCTGAAGGTACAGCCGGAGTCCGTCTCCGTCAAGAAAGGCAAGAGCCGGCAGCTGCAGGTTGTCTATAAGGATGCTGACGGAACGGAAATCAGCGTTACCAATGAAGCAGACTACAGCGTGTCCGATTCAAGGATTGCCTCCGTTAAGGAAGGTCTGGTAACCGGCCAGGCAGTCGGCCAAACCGCGGTACAAGTCAGCTACGAAGGACTTACTGTATCGGTTCCCGTGACCGTTACCACTCAACCTTCATCCCCTTCAACAGGCGGATCCAGCACTTCAGCACCGGCACCAGCACCAGCTCCGGCTCAGCCTGCGGACGGCTCGGTGAAGAAAGCTCTGGAAGCGGGCAAGCCGGCAGCGCTGGAACTGGAGAACGGCATGACCGTAACGCTTCCTGCAGGCGGAACGCTGCCGGACAACGCGGCCTTCGCGCAGATCAAGCCTTCAACAGCAGCCGAGGCCAAACAGCTGATGGAGGGTCTGAAGCTGGATAACAGCTATACGCCGCTCGGGGACTATTATGAGTTCTCTATTTTGGATAAAAATAGCTCGGCCATCAGCGGCACCGCGCTGAATCCGCCGGCTGCCGTCTCCATCCCGCTGGAAGCCCTTCAGGCGGGCGGGATCAATGGAGAAACCATTAACCTGTACGAAATCAGCCCTCAAGGCCAGCTCATTCTGCACGCCGGGCATCTTGAGAATGGCGAGGTCACTGCTGAATTAAGCTCGGCCGGCCGCTATATGTTTATGGCTAAGCATGCAAGCTTTGCCGATGTAACGAATCTGAATTATCCTTGGGCAGCCAACGCCATTGAGGTTCTGGCTTCCAAAGAGATTATCACCGGTACAGGAGCAGGCAGCTTCTCGCCGGGCAAAGAGGTAACCCGGGCAGAATTCGTGACCCTGCTGGTCCGCGCTTTAGGGCTTACAACCAGCACCAGTACCAGCACCACCACCGGCACCGGCAGCAGCAGTCAGGCCACATTTACCGATGTGCCGGCTGGAAGCTGGTATCAAGACGCGGTGAAAGCTGCCGCCGCGCAAGGATGGATTAGCGGTTACGCCGATCAGACCTTTGCGCCGGATCAGACGATTACGCGTTCGGAGATGGCTGTAATCCTGGCGAGAGCGCTGCAGGCTTCCGGACAGCCGCTTCAAACCGGCGCCCAGACTTCCGGCTATGCCGATCAGGCCGAAATTCAGGCTTGGGCCAAAGATGCTATCGCCCAGATTACCGGGCTTGGCATTATGCAGGGCAGCCCGGATAATCATTTTAACGGGGACCAGGCAGCAACAAGAGCCGAGACGGCTGTCGTCATTTACCGGATATTTAACGATTACGCGAATTAACCGAATAACCGCCCTCCCGCCTTCATATCTATGAAGTAAAATGACGGGAAGGCTGTGATGAACATTAGTTATCAGCAAATGCCTGGTTATCAGCAGCGGCCGCTGTATCAAGCGGATGGTCCTTATGTTCAGCAAGTGAAGACGGTCAAAAATCAGCTTCAGCAGATCTGCCGGCAGCATCATAATCAGCTGGTCAAGATCGAAACCATGGACGGCGAGGTCTTTATCGGGCGGATCGTCGGATGCAACAGGGGACTGCTGCAAATCGCGGTTCCCGCGCATTCTGCGCCTCCGGTCCCGACGCCGTATGGCGGCGCGCCGAGAGCCTTATTCGGTTACAATGATATGATTCTGACCCTTGTCCTGTACGAATTGCTGGTCATTACCCTGCTTTATACGTGAGCGCGAATAAGAGAACCAAGAAGAGTCTGCCCCGGCAGGCTCTTCTTTCTTTTTGGGCCGCCAGGGCCGCCAGGGTCGCCAGAGCCGCCGATGTCCCCTGAATACACCTGGCCCGCTTTGGCTGGATGGCCGTTTATGTTACTATTCGGGATAGGATCCTATTTTTCCATTCCGGGAGGTTCATTCATGGGACTGCAGCTGCAAATGCTGGGCACAGGGAACGCTTTTGCCAAGAAAAATTACAACAACAACGCCCTGCTGCTTGGCGATAACTTCACTTTGATGATCGACTGCGGGATTACGGCGCCCGCCTCGCTGTATCAGCTCGGCAAAAGTTTCGGCGATATCGACGCCTGCTTGATTACCCATATTCACGGCGACCATGTCGGCGGGCTGGAAGAGTTCGCCTATCAATGCAAGTTTGTTTATAACAAACGCCCGGTTCTCTACATTGCCGATACGCTGGTGCAGCGGCTGTGGGAGAACACCCTGAAAGGCGCCATGGGCGAAGACGGCGTGGATGGTCTGGAGGCATTTTTTGAGGTGCGTCCCCTGCAGGAAGGCCAGCCTTACGAGCTGTTCAAGGGGCTGACGGTTGAACTGTTCCGCACTCCGCATATGCCGGGGAAGAACAGCTATTCCCTGCTGCTGAACGGGGACATCTTCTACAGCGCCGACATGACCTTTCAGCCGGAGCTGCTCCGGAAGCTCGTGGACGAGCGCGGGGTCCGGAGGATTTTTCATGAATGCCAGCTGACCGGCAAAGGCGAGGTGCATACGACGCTGGACGAGCTTAAATCGCTGCCGCAGCCCATCAAATCCATGATTTCGCTGATGCATTACGGCGATCATTTTGCCGAGTTTGAAGGGAAGACGGACGGGATGGATTTCCTTAAGCAGCATACCGCCTACGAGATTTAACCGGTAAGGACGCAAATTCAGACAGACAGGTGGAAGTACTTGCACATGGTATTATTAGGGGCTTTAGTTAACGGGGCAGCAATTGTATTCGGATCGGCGCTGGGCCGGCTGCTGAGGCGTATTCCGGAAGGTATGAAGACAACCGTAATGAACGGCATCGGGCTGGCGATTGTGGTGCTTGGTATCCAGATGGCCTTCAAGACGGAAAATTTCCTCGTCGTGCTCATCAGTCTTGTGGCCGGCGGAGTGCTTGGCGAGTGGTGGGACGTGGACAAGCGGTTCTCCCAGCTTGGAGGCTGGGTCGAGCGGAGATTGGGCGCCGGCGAGCAGGGCGGCATTGCCCAGGGCTTTATTACGGCCAGCCTGGTGTTTGTGGTCGGAGCGATGGCCATTATCGGCGCGCTGGACAGCGGGATGAAAGGCAATCACCAGGTGCTGTTCACCAAAGCGGTCATGGACGGCTTTATTGCCGTCATTCTGACGTCAACCCTGGGGCTGGGTGTGCTGCTGTCCGCTCTGCCCGTTTTTCTATATGAGGGCGCAATTGCGCTGTTCGCCACGCAGATCAACCGCTTTGTTCCGCAGGCGCTGATGGATGGAATGATCGCTGAAATGACCGCTGCCGGCGGCATTCTGATTGCGGCGATCGGCCTTAATCTGCTTGGCCTTACTAAGATTAAGGTAGCCAACCTGCTGCCCGCCATTCTGGCCGCCGTCCTGTTAACGGCGCTGCTGTTCGGCCTGGGGCTCGGTTACCGGTCCTGAAAGAACCGAGAGGCGAACCCTGCCCTGGAAAAATCACACAAAGAAGGCTGTCCGCCGGGCCTCACGCCCGGGACAGCCTTCTTTGTTTATTGCTCCGCATGCCCCGGCTCGGCCGGGCCGCGGGCGAAAGCGCGGGCTGCACACACGCCGCAGCTCCGCTTACTTCCCGGCGATCCGCCTGTACGTCTCCGCATCCGCCACGATGTACAGCCGCGCGTCCGCCGGAATCGGCTCGTTCAGCCTGCGGTTGATGCCAAGATCGCTGCGGTCCGCCAGCAGGGTCGCCCCCTGCTGGAGCAGCGCCTGGAACGCTTCCCCGTAAGTCCGCCAGCCGGACTGCACCGGAATCTCATAGATGTCGTCGCCGTAACTGCGGCTCAGCAGCTGCTGGATCAGGTCAGGGCTGCCCTCCTGCAGGGCGGACCTGACCGCCAGCCGGGAGATCGCGTCATGGGACAGCACAAATTCATTCACCTGCGCGTGCTGGAAGTTCCGGATATTCTTCTCCTGCGTAATCTCAACCGTGGTATGCACATGGGGAGCCAGGCGCTCAATGCTGGAGACGATAAGGAGCGACTTGCCGTCAATGAGCGATGTCTCCTCAATCCTCGAATCTGCAAAAATAATCGCCGCCCGGCACCCCTTGAGATTGGCTTTCTCCAATACCGCATCCAGCGCGGGGTCCCCGCTGATAAAATGCACCTGGTGCAGGTGCTCCATCGGATGGCGGTCCGATTCGTCGATAATGACGATAGGCATGTCAGGCGAGTAGGCCAGAATCTCCTCTACCGCAGCCCGCGCTTTCCGGCTCCAATTGATCAGAATCATATGGTTCGTTCCGCGGAAGGTCAATGTCCCCGCCCCTCTCTGCCGCTGAAGACTTGCAACCAAATCAATCACCTTGCCGATAATTAGGCTGAGCAGCCCGATCCCGAAGATATACAGGAAGATCGTGAACCCTTTTCCCGCAGGCGTCTTGGCAAAATAATCCCCATACCCTACCGTCGCCATGGTCGTCAGCACCCAGTACAGGGCATTGAACCAGCTGCCGAAGGTAGCCGGCTCCAAGGCGAAGGCAGCCGTCGCGCTCAGCAGGATAAACCCGGCAGCAATGAGGGCGATGGAGGTATTGCGCATCTGCCCCATTCTGGTAATCATTTTAAGCACAAAGAGCACGTACCCGGCACCTCCCCCTCACTGCCGCCATCACACGATCAGGCTGCTTACCGCAAAAGCCGTACCGATAAACACCATGCACAGCAGCAGCCCTACCGCCACATTGCCCTGCTTTAAATGGTCGGAGATTTTAAAGCCCGGCGTCACCAGCTCAAAGATCCAATACGAGGCCAGCAGGCACACGTAGCCGACTCCAAACCACAGCATCATATGCCAGATGGAGGTGTTGGTATAAGCCGCCACACCCAGCACGATCGCTGTTGCCAGAAACTTGCCGCCAAACGCGAGGGCGACGGCTGTATTGCCTTTGCGCAGCTCCTCCATATCTTTAAAAGGCGTCATCAGGCTGAAAATAAACATGCCGAGCAGCTGAAGAACGATAATGACAAGAACACTTACTACAAGATTAACGACGATCGTCAATTGGCCCACCCCCGGAATTTCGCATATGCCAGATCATAATCGGCAAAATCATGTACTTCCTCCAGCTTGACGGAGACATTCTTCTCCTTCTCCAGCTTGCTGTAACGCGCATCGTCGATCGGCTGCTTCACCCGGTTGCCCGAGGGCAGCTCAATCACCGCAAAGCTTCTCGTCTTCCCTTGATAGGACGTCTTATAGACCCCCACCAGCGTCACGTCTGTTGTGACAGAAACCTTCAGCTGCTCCAGATCCTTCTCCGCCGAGGCTTCGTCCTTGTAGGTCTTAAGCGAGCTCCACGACGATAACCGGATGTCGTTCTTGTTGTTCTCGTCGGTGGTCAGCTCGGCGTCCATAAACTGCAGCACCCATACCTTGTCGCCTGTCGCATAGTTGCTGTCATTGGGCAGCAGCTCGTTATCCGGCAGCAGCGTCATGTCGCTGCCCACCAGATCGCCGACCGTCGTCTCCTGAATCCGGTAGTCCCAGGGCACGCGCGCCGTCTGCAGCGTTGTTTCCGCGGAATCTGCACCATTCTGTGTGGAAAAGACGCTGTCCGAATCGGAGGAGCAGGCGCTCAGCGCGGCCGCCAGCACTCCCGCAGCAAGCAGCAGCCCTATTCGTCTCCATTTCACAAACATTTATTTCACTCCCAACGCGATGAAATGACTGGTATTGCCGGTAATCAGGCCGCCCGCCCGGCCCAGCAGGCCGCAGGGCCTGCCATTAATGACAAACATGCCGGTCAGCAGATGAAATTCGCCAAACGCCGTTTCAATCCGCGTCAGCTCTGCCCTCTTCTGATACACCGATGGAAAAAGAACGCTGCTGTCGTAGCCGTCCCGGTCCTCCAGCTCCAGCCTGCCGGCCGCATCAAACAGGCGCACCGAGCCGCCCTCGCGGCCAAACATCGACTTGGACACAAAGCTGCCCGAGAACACCGGCTTGTTATACGTCGGCAGAATATAACGGGAGATGGTCTCCCGCTCTTCTTCATTAAAGAGGAGCCCCAGCTCGTAAAGCCCCCAGACAGCGGCCATCAGGCCTTTGGACTGCAGCAGAATGCTGTGCGGAGGGTTAAAGATCGCAAGCCGCCCCGTCTCAATCGCATAGGACAGCGCTTCCCCCGCATCGTCCACGCTCATCCATTCCTTCGGATATAAGGCGAACATGCGCTCAATGACGCGGCCGTATTTATTTTTCACATAGCCGTTATCAATCCACAGCTCCAGGCAGTCCTCGCACGCAATGTCCAGACCGCTGTGCCGGACCAGCGCTTCGATCGTGCCGGAATCCTCCATGTGCCAGCCGTAGCCGACACAGGCGGCCGTATCCGGACGCTCAGCACCCCAGGCCTGCGCCACCTGATCCTTCATGCCGGCATTCGGCGATACCATCCCGGCCTGCTCCGCCATCCACGGCGTCGCGATCGACGCCTCAACGTAGCCGGTCGGCGTGTCGGCGTTCAGCTCCAGCAGCTTGATCGTTCCGTCATCCGCCACCGCAAAGTCAAACCGCGCATACCGGCTGATCAGTCCCGGCTCGGCCAGCGGCGCCAGATCCAGCATTTCCCACAGAATCGGCGGAATGCCGATCAGCTCATACAAATCGCGTCTGCGGTGCACATACCGCACAGTCTTATCCAGGACCATCCACAGTTTGGACGAAGCCAGCACCAGTTCGTCATACAAAGCCTGCGGCATCAGGACCATCTGATCCACCCAGTAGGGTTCCTCCTCCAGATCGGCCCAGGTGAAACCCAGCTCATACAGCTGCTTCACCCGGCTCTCCCGGTCGGGATGCGGGGTTCCGACGACTTCGAATACGCCGCTCATCCGCCGAATAAGCCTCCGCTGGATTTACCCGAGCTTGAGCTCGAGCTTGAACCGCTGGACCGGGTGATGGAGCCTGACGAGCTTTTGCTGGAGGAGCTTGTGCCGGAGGAGCTGCCCGAAGAGCTGAGCCCGCTCGACTTGCCGCCGATGCTGCCCGGGCTTGAAGACGTTGAACGCCTTGTGATGGAGCCTGTAGTCGTTGTGGATGTCTTCGGTTTGGCTACCGAGCCGGCGGTTGACTTGTTCTGGAAAGACCCGCTCGTATAGCTGCGTGGTTTATACTGCGTGCTTGTTCCCGTGTAATAGCCGCGGTGATTGCCGTACCAGCCGCTCGTCGAATACCCGGAGCCGCTGTTGAACAGCAGATGGTACAGCAGCAGATCGTCCCAGCCGAAGCCGGAGCCTGTGCTGCCGTAATTGTTGACGATCGTAGTGCCGCCGCCCGATCCCGGCTCCGGTGTTGCGGACGGTTCAGGCGAGCCGGAAGGCTGCGCCGCATCCGTGCTTCCCTCCGAGGCTGGGAGCGGAATGCTCCAGTCGACATTTTTATCAAAATACTGCTTCACTTCTTCCGTAGACCAGGAGACCAGCTTCGGTTCATCTGCAGAAGTAGTGGTGCTGTCAGCCGAATAGGCCGCTCCCGGAATGAAAATGGCATTAGCCAGCAGCGCGATTCCGAGTGAGGTCGATAAGACGCGCACCGGCTTGCCCTCAGGGGTGAACAGCCGGGATGCAGCGGGGGCCGGAGCCTGAGCTTTAGATTGAACTTCAGATTGAGCTTCAGGCTGAGCTTCAGATTGAGCTTGAGTCTGAGCTTCACCTTCAGCTTGATCTTGAGTCTGAGTCTGAGTCTGCTCCTGTCCCCGTTCCTGCTCCCTGCCCCCTGTGTTCAGGGGCTCTTCTTGACCGGGCTGCTGCCCGGCTTTCTTGGGTTCATTTTCCTGTGTCAAAACGGTTCCCTCCTTACAGCGCTTCCCCTACTCATGCCGGACCGGCACGATCAGAAGCTCCAGTTTGCCCTCATCGACATTCAGTCTGCCTTCCACCGTTTCGTACTCGCGGCCGCCTACAATCAAATAATTGACGTGCTCAAGCGCCGCAATCATGCTGGAATTCCAGAGGCGTTCCTCCAGCTCCCGCACCCCGCCGTCCTGGC
Organism: Paenibacillus pinistramenti; assembly: GCF_005869875.1. Classification (GTDB taxonomy): domain Bacteria; phylum Bacillota; class Bacilli; order Paenibacillales; family Paenibacillaceae; genus Fontibacillus; species Fontibacillus pinistramenti. Next base: position 192,757 of record NZ_VAWG01000004.1, on the reverse strand, counting down.
TCTTCTCAAACAAAACCACACTCATCTGTTGATCCACTGTCCTTCCCCCTCTTGTGCTGCATTTATCCTTGATACGTTCCGGAATCTGATCCGTTTCACCTTTCCATCCTTGCCTTTCTTCTGTAAATCAGGGAAATAAACAAACAGTTCTGGGAGGCCTTCCCATTCTAGCATACGGAGTGCGCCAGGGAGTGTAAATTGGAAGTTTAGCCGGACTGCCCTTTCAGCAGATTTTCAGGGTGGATTATTGCCAATATATAGTAAAAGATTAATCCGACGGCCAATTAAGCCGATATAGAAATAGAAACCTTCTGTAAGCGGCGTGTAATTACATAAATTTACATGGAAAATTTTCATAAGGGTGCATCGTCAGTCATCCTTCTTTCGCCGCTTGGATACTGCATAAGAGAGAGAGGATCAGTTTATATGAAAGTTCGTTTTAAACGTTTGAAAATTGGAGCGCCTTCCTCATTAAAATTGAAGCTTATGGCGTACCTTCTTGTCCTGAGCGTGGTGCCCGTAGTCATTGTCGCCGTGATCACCAGCTCGCTGTATTCCAAAATTTTGGTCAAGGATATCCAGGCCCAGCAGTCGGCGATCGCCGCCAGCAACGCCCGGGATTTGAACACTCTGCTGAAGAATAAACTTGGAGCGCTTGAGAGCATGGCGCAGAAATACCAGGATGTCCTGCTCGGAGACGATCAGGCAGCTATTGTTGAGCTCCTCCAAACGATGAAAGCCGCTAGTCCCGACGTCACTTCTTTCGCCTTTTCCGATGCGCAGGGCCATTTGATCAATGAGTCCTCCAAGACGTTTGATATTTCGCAGTACGATAACTACAAGCGGATAATAAAGGAGAAAAGTGCGGGGATCTCGGATATTGCCCAGGATCTTGAAACGCATCAAAATATTATTATCATGGATTTCCCCCTGCTTGACGGCACCGAGGTCCGCGGCATCCTTCAGGCTGTCGTAAGTCCCGGGGGCATTCTGGATCAGCTGAACCAGAGCAAGCTGGGCGATACCGGCAATGCATTTCTGCTCTCCAAAACCGGCAATTATCTTGCCTATTCCGACACCAACCGAATCGGGAAGAACGTCAAAGAGTTTGAGAGCGCAGAGACCACTGCCCTGTTTAACAATGAAATTCTGAAGAACCTGCAAGGCACGGCTGCCTATACATCCAAAGACGGCAAAACGCAGATGGCCGCCTATGAGCAGGTAGGACTGACAGGCTGGCGGGTGGTCATGATCGGCGAGAAGGGCGACCTGATGAAGGATGCCCATCATTCCGAAATGACCGGTTACCTAATCATTCTTATATGCGCGGTCATCGTCGGGGCCTTAGCCTACCTCGCGGCAGTTTATATTCTCAGGCCAACCTATGCGCTGACCCGTGTAATGAAAAAGGCTGCGGCAGGCGACCTGACGCAGCGCCTTCCGGTTAAAGGCAAGGATGAAATGGAGCAGCTCAAGGAGCACACCAACTTCATGCTGGATTCCTTCACGCTTATGCTGGGCAAGCTTGGAGAAGCGGTGCAGCACACAGCCGCTTCGTCCGAGCAGCTTACCGCTATTGCTGCGAATTCGGCCCGCACCTCCGAGCAGACGGCTGATGCCGTGGTTCAGATGATGAACGGGGCTGATGTACAGGTAGAAGGCACTGAGCAGTCGGCTGTGGCTATGGAGGAAATGTCCATCGGCATCCAGCGGATTGCCGCTTCGTCCAGTGTTGTGGGCGACAAGGCCCAGCAGGTGCAGGAGCAGGTGGCGCATGGAGACAAGGTTGTTCAGGCTGCCGTGTCCCAGATCAGCAATGTCAGCGAGGCCGTCGGCCGGTCTGCGGTCATGGTTCAGACGCTCGAGGCCCTTTCGGCAGAGATCAACCAGATTATCAGCTACATCTCGGACATCGCGCAGCAGACGAATCTGCTGTCCCTGAACGCCTCTATTGAGGCGGCCCGCGCGGGCGAACACGGACGGGGATTTGCCGTCGTGGCAGGTGAAGTGAAGAAGCTGGCGGAGCAGACCGCGCAGTCCACGGAGTCCATTGCCGGCATTATTGCCCAGATTCAGCAGGCAACGGCCCGGACTTCCCGATCGATCGCGGAAGAGAGCGAAGAAGTGCTGAAGAGCGTGAAGCAGATCGAGCAGGTAGGCGACGTGTTCGGCTCTATCGTTCAGGCCGTCGCCCAGGTGTCCAGCGAGATCAGCGAGGTCTCCGCAGCAACGGAGCAGCTGTCCGCCGGCACGGAGGAGGTCTCCGCTTCCCTGCAGGAGATGGTCGGCATCTCCAAGGGCTCTCTGCAGGAGCTGACCGGCATCGTCGAAAAGACGGCTGAGCAGCACCGCTCCATGGAGGAGATTTCGGCTTCCTCCGAGTCGCTGAGCCGTATGGCCGGCGAGCTGCAGGAGCTTGTGGCGAAGTTTAAAACGAACTAGCGCGTCAAAGCGTACGCCGGTTCATGATTTGCGCACACGCCGTGCGCTATATAAAAAAATAAGGCTGGAGAAAGAACGCGCTGCCGCGTGTTCTGTTCCCCAGCCTTTTTCTATTGCTCCGAATCTGTTATTCAGAATCTATTGCTCCGAATTTTCCTCAAGGCTTTAAGACACTGCTTGCTGCGCGGGGATCGTTAACAGGAACGTAGTCCCCTCCCCTTTTTCACTATGAACCTCAACCGTACCCTTCAGCTTGTAGATAGTGTTGTAGACCAGCAGCATGCCGAGGCCTGTCCCCTGCTCTATTGTGGAATAGTAAGGCTTGCCGAGCCGTGATAGTTCTTCTTCGGACATCCCGGTTCCGTTATCCTGAACCTTAATGACAATATGATGCTTCTGGTCCGAAATCTCGATGTAGAGCGTGCCGCCGCCCTTCATTTTCATAGCCTCAATGGCGTTCTTGTACAGATTGATCAGGCACTGCTGGAACTGATGGCGGTCATAGCTCGTTCTTAACTTGTTGCTGAAATGGAAGTCCAGCTCCACTCCGTTAATCGAAGCATACGGGAGGATGATATTTATCGTATATTCCAGCTCCGCTTTCAGATCCGAGTAGACCATATTAGCCGACTGCGGCTTGGCGAAGGATAAGAAATCGCTTACGATTTTCTCCGCGTGCCGTAGCTCCTGCAGGGAGATTTGGATATATTCCTTCTCCCGCTCCGTCAAGCCGGCGGACTTCCCCAGCAGCTGGAGAAAGCCGCTCGTAACGGTCAGCGGGTTCCGGATCTCATGCGATACACTTGCCGCAAGCTCGCTGACTACATTCAGCCTCTCCGATTGGAGCATCCAGCTGCGGCTCTTGATATTGGCCAGAATGCGCTCAATTAGGATCATAATGATTGCCATCATCAGGGTATGGACGGTCAAAGCATTGATCGCCAGAACTTTATATTGCTGGTCCAAATCGCCAAGGACAAAAGCCAGGCTGATCAGATAGCAGCTCATTGTCAGGAAGGAAGCCGCACTTGCCGCAATGACCCGGCCCTTGGGCGTCAGGCTCATGAAGGTTTTATGATACAAAGGAACCGCTGCCATGACAGCAGACGAGAAGAGCAAGGAGGGCAGGACGCCCTCCCCGCCTACGTACAGTCTCGACAGGTTCAGGATGATGTATAACGGAAGTGCGTTCTTGTAGCCTCCATAGAGCGCAACGACCAGAAACGGAATGTACCTGAGATCGAAGGTGAATCCGGAGTCCATTTTGATGGGCAGAATCATACATAAACTCATAGTCACCGCTGACAGCAAAACAAGAAGCTCTCTGTAGAACCGATGGGGCCAGTTCTCAAAAAACAATAAGTAAACCACAACCGGAATAAGCAGAAAAAGGAAATTTAACAGCAGAGCTTCGAACAATGGCGATCTTCCTTTCTGTTTGTGCTGGAAGCACGCGGTTATGTGGTGCGATTGTGTGGTGGTGCGATTGTGTGGTTGTGTAATCATGTGGTTGTGTAATCATGTGGTTGAGTAATCATGTGATTGTGTGATCATGTGATTGTCTGATTATTGGCACTATATAATCAAACTTTACGATAATTTATTCTTGAAAGTAAAGCTGCCCGCCCAGCCCGGGAGACTAATTGCGCCGTCCCTCCGCATGCAGCCGCTTCATATCCTCAATAAGCAGCTCCACATGGTCTTCCCTTGTCGCCCAGCTGGTGCAGAAGCGCACAACCGTATGGCCGGCGCCGGCCGGTTCCCAGATGGAGAAGGAATACTTCTTCTTCAAAGCTTCCAGCATGGCATCCGGCAGGATGGGAAACTGCTGGTTCGTTGTCGAGGCATATTTGAAAGCGCAGCCCAGCTCCGCGAGCGTGCGCTGAATCCGCATGGCCAGCCGGGTGGCGTGACGGGAGATCTCGAAATAGAGGCCGTCCTCAAACAAGGTCTCAAACTGGATGCCGAGCATCCGGCCTTTGGCCAGCATGCCGCCTCTCTGCTTGATATGGTAGCGGAAGTCGCGCTTGTAGGCTTCGTTAGAAATCACGACCGCTTCGCCCATCATCGCCCCGACCTTGGTGCCCCCGATATAGAAGACGTCGCTGAGCTTCGCCAAGTCCGCCAAAGTCACGTCATTGTCCTCCGCAGCCAGCGCATAGCCGAGTCTTGCCCCGTCCACAAAGAGCGCCAGCCCGCATTCCCGGCTGACCTGATAAAGGGATTCAAGCTCGGCTTTGCTGTAGATCGTCCCGTTCTCGGTAGACTGGGAGATATAGACCATACCCGGCTGGACCAGATGCTCGTGCGCCGAGTCATTCCAGTGGGCTTCATACACTTCTTTGACCTGCTCGGCCGTCATTTTGCCGTCCCCGCTCGGCACGGTCAGCACCTTGTGGCCTGTCGCCTCAATTGCCCCGGTTTCATGGCCGGCGATATGACCGGTGGCTGCGGCAATCACTCCCTGATGCGGGCGGAGAATCGAAGCAATCACCGTCATATTCGTCTGAGTGCCTCCAACCAGAAAATGCACATCGGCATCAGGCGCCGCGCAGGCCTTGCGGATGTACTCCCGCGCCCGCCCGCAGTGCTCGTCCGTTCCATAGCCGCTGGTCTGCTCCAGATTCGTCTTCAGCAGTCTTTGCAAAATGCGCTCATGGGCGCCCTCGGTATAATCACTTTCAAAACGGATCATCGTTGTATTCTCCTCCTGGTGTCGGTATGTATTGGCTCCATTGTCTATTATACGCGCCAGCGCAACCTTGGCGGACCGGACTGCAGACCCCTTAGGACAAGCAGGAAAAAGGCCCCGGATAAGCAGTTCCGAATACGCAGTTCCGGATACACAGTTATGGTACAATATTTCCAACAAACATCTGTTCTATATCCATAGAAAGGTAACGGTCCTAGATGCACATTCCAATCACCAAAAAATCGATCAAGCAGTGGTGCGGCTCCTACGCTTACCAGAAGGGCGAGCGGTTAAACCGCGCCAACAAGGTACAGATTGTCCAGTTTGACGACGAAAGCGGCCGGTACACGGCTGAGGTGTCCGGCCAGGACCGCTGCGAGGTCCGGCTCTCCTTCACCGCAGAAGGCCGGCCTGAAGCGGTATGCTCCTGCCCGGACCTTGGCTCCTACGATGCGTTCTGCGCGCATATCGCCGCCGTACTGCTCCGTTTGTATGAGGTTCAGCAGACGGACGGCGGGGAGGGCGGCCGGCCCGGCGGCCTGGACGGCTTGAACGGACTGGGCGTCACGGGCGGCAGCTCCCGCCCAAGGGACGGCACTGGCAGCGGCGGCACGCCGGGCACCTCCTCCCTCGCTGAGCGGATTTTGGGCTTGTTCGAGGACAAGCCGGCGCTTCCGATCCACAATCGGACCCTGATTGAGACACGGAGCCTGCTGCAGGTCGAATTTATACTGAAGCTGCTGGAATTCAGCCCCCGCACCTCGCTGTTCGGAGTCGAATTAAAGATCGGCCCCAAATCCCTGTATGTTGTGAAAAATATCGCCGCCTTCCTCGATCAGCTGAACCGCGGAGAGAGCAGCCCCATCTCGCCCCGGTTCAGCTATGACCCGGAGCTGCACAGCTTTGCCAAAGAGGATGAAGCGGTGCTTCAGGTTCTGATGAAGAAGGCTCAAGGCCATACCGCCTACCGGGAGATGGACCGCCTGGAAGCGGTCAGCGGAACCGGCAGGCCTGGCGGCCGCATGCTTCTGATCCCGCCTGAGGTTTGGCGGGAGCTGCTGCCTTTGCTGCCGCAGGCTCCGCAGGTGACGCTGATGGACGGAAGCCTTAAATACGAAGGCATCACGCTGTCAGACGAAGCGCTCCCGCTGAGCTTCGAGCTCGGAGAGGCCGCCGAATATTCGCTTCGCGTTCAGGGGCTTCGCTCCGTCAAAATATTGGAGCCGTACGGCGCGGCCTTTATCCAGGGCCGTCTGCTGCCGCTTCCGGAGAAGACGGCCAGGCGGCTTGCCGAGCTCAAGGCCATCCTTGGCGATACCGATGCCGGGGAACAGGAGATCCAGATTCCCCGCAGCCAGATGGATGCTTTCATCCAGAGGGCGGTTCCCGGCTTCAAGCAGCTCGGCCGTGTCAGCATCGCACCGGAAATTGCCGGCCGGGTCATTCAGTTCCCGCTGCAGGCCAGGCTGTACCTGGACCGGGTCCGGGACCGCCTGCTGGCCGGCGTTGAATTCCAGTACGACACGGTCGTCATCAATCCGCTCGAGGAGGAGCGGCGGCAGCCGGGCACCGGCCGGATTCTGATCCGGGACGCGGACAAGGAGCGCCAGATCCTGGATCTGTTAGAAGCGCAGCCGTTCACTAAGACGGAAGCCGGCTATTACATGGAAGAGGAAGAAGCCGAGTTCCAGTTCCTGTACCAGGTCGTTCCTCAGCTCGAGCAGCTGCTGAAGGTGTACGCGACCACAGCCGTCAAGCTCCGGGTCCACAAGCTGGACGAGGTGCCGAAGGTCAGTGTGCAGGTATCGGCCGGGGAGACGATGAACTGGCTGGAATTCCGGCTGAATATGGGCTGGATTCCGGAGACCGAAATCCGCAGCCTCATCAAATCGCTGGAGGAGAAGAAGCGGTATTACCGCCTGCCAAGCGGCTCTCTCCTGCCGCTGGACAGTGCCGAGATGCAGGAAATGGCAGCGTTTCTGAAAGAAACGGGACTGCTCCATTCCGAGATCGAAGGCGCCGCAATCCGGGTGCCCCTATTTCGGGGAATTTCGCTTGCCGATCAGCCTTCCCGCCTGCTGAAGCTTGACCGGCCGGTGCGGCAGCTGCTGGATAATCTGCGGAACCCGGACAACCTGGACTTTCCGGTGCCGGCGTCCCTTTCGCCTGTACTGAGAGACTACCAGAAGCTCGGCTACCAGTGGCTGAAGACGCTTGCCCACTACGGCTTTGGCGGAATTCTGGCCGATGATATGGGCCTTGGCAAAACGCTGCAGAGCATCGCCTACATCACCTCCGTCCTGCCTGACATCCGGAAGCGGCAGCTTCCGGTGCTCGTCGTCTCACCAGGCTCTCTGGTCTACAACTGGCGGGATGAGCTTAAGAAGTTCGCGCCCGATATCCGCGTGCTGATCGCCGACGGCAGCCAGGCCGAGCGGCAGTCCAAGCTGGCCGCCGCCGGGGAAGCGGATGTCATTCTGACCTCGTACACCCTGCTTCTCCGCGATGTGCGCAGGTATGCCAAGCTGCCGGTTCACACGTTGATTCTGGACGAGGCCCAGGCCTTCAAAAATCATTCGACCCAGACCGCCCGGGCGGTCAAATCGATTCAGGCCGAGTTCCGCTTTGCCTTGACGGGCACGCCGATTGAGAACCGGCTCGAAGAGCTCTGGTCGATTTTTCATGTGGTGTTTCCGCCGCTCTTCCAGGATTTGAACACGTTCGGGAACCTGACACGCAAGGAAGTGGCTAAGCGCGCCCGTCCGTTCATGCTCCGCAGGTGGAAGAGCGACGTACTCCAGGATCTGCCGGAGAAGATCGAGTCGATCGTGCCTGCCGAGCTGCTGCCGGAGCAGAAGAAGCTCTACACCGCCTATCTGGCCAAGCTGCAGCAGGATACGCTGAAGCATCTGAGCGTGGACGGCTACCACAAGAGCCGGATCAAAATTCTGGCCGGACTGACCCGGCTCCGGCAGATCTGCTGCCATCCCGCCCTGTTTGTGGAGGGCTACAAGGGAAGCTCTGCCAAGCTCGAACAGCTGATGGAGATTGTGGAGGAATGCCGGGCCAATCGAAAGAGAATGCTGATCTTCTCCCAGTTCACAGAGATGCTCGGCCTGATCGGGCAGGCATTAAATGATCTGGGCCTGCCGTATTTCTATCTGGACGGCTCCACTCCGGCCCGCGAGCGCGTGGAGCTGTGCCGCCGGTTCAACGAAGGGGAGATGGAGGTGTTCCTGATCTCTATGAAGGCCGGGGGGACCGGGCTTAATTTGACCGGCGCCGATACCGTCCTCCTGTATGACCTGTGGTGGAACCCGGCTGTCGAGCAGCAGGCCGCAGACCGCGCCCACCGCATAGGCCAGAAGAAGGTCGTGCAGGTGATCCGGCTGATCGCCAAAGACACGATGGAGGAGAAAATGTACGAGCTGCAGCACAATAAGAAGCACCTGATCGACGAGGTCATGGGCCAGGGCCAGGACCTGGCCGCACCTTCCCTGACTGAGCAGGAGCTGCGCGATATTCTGATGATCTAAATAATCCTGATTAGCAGATTAATTCATCACGGCTTTTCATCATTTTTTCATCAAAAATCTCTATACTAACCTAGACCTATGCTAATCGAAACTCAGTGTGAGAAATCAGAGAGGTGAAGATGATGAGCAAGAAGAGGACCGTCTGGATTCCGGCGCTCATTGCCGCTGTAATCGCTGCCCTGCTGGCAGGCTATTACTTCTACAATTCGTGGTCAAATGGCGGCGGCATGCACCCTGGTGAAGGCGGCGGGCCTCCCGGCGGAATGAAGGGGCATCCTCCGGGCGGGGAGCAGGGCTACGGGGAGCTGTTCAAGACTTTCGGCACCCTATCTGTCTTTCTTGGGGCTGCCGGATTCTGCTGGTATTGGTTTAAGAAGAAGCTGAAGTCGCCGTCTCTCATTGTCAGGAAGATCGGCAGGCTGCTGCATGCCCTCCATAAACCGCTGGGCTGGGCCGCCCTGCTGCTGATTGCCGCGCACGGCATTTATTTTCTGGTGACGAAGCTGCAGGATCACAAGATCTATTCAGGCCTGGCGGCGTTTGTCATCCTGCTGGCCCTGGCCGGATACGGCTTCTTCATTAACAAGATCCGCAACCGCTGGATGCGCCTGGTTCACCGCTCGCTGGCCCTGCTGTGGGTGCCGGCTTTGCTGCTGCATGCAGGAGGCTCGGCCATTACTGCCGTCCTCATTACCCTTGGTATAGGCGTGCTGATCTGGATTTTGGAGAAATGGGCTTCAAGGAACGTACAACCCGCCGCCTGAACAGGGCGATGGGTTGTTTGGCTTTTACAAGATGGGAATAACCGCAGCAGCAGCCGGGGATATTAGGGGTAAAAAAGGGGCTCTCCCTCATGCCTAACTTTATCCCTTTTCTGGTTCTGGTGATCATCAGTGCAGCAATATTGATTCAAACAGGGGCGCATAACCGGCAGATCGGGATTGCGGCCCTCTTCCTGTGCTTCTCCGGCATGGTCTACACAGCCGAGTTCTTTGTGCTGATCATCTGGGACGGCTACCGGTACTTTCCGCATGTTCTAAAGAATTCCTATTACGACAATGCGCTTGGGGCGGTTGCCTCCAATTTATTTATAATCCCTTCATTAGCCACAGCAGCAGCCGTTTACCAGATCAAAATCCGCTGGCTCATCCTGATCGCCGCCGCGCTCATCGGTGTGGAATTTCTATTTGAATGGCTGGGTGTCTACCAAAGGTACTGGTGGCGGAAAGAATACACCTTTATTGTGCTGGTTACCTTCTTTCTTCTTGCGAAGTTCTGGATGCGCGCCCTTCAGGCCGGCCGGAGTCCGGTCCGCTTTCTGTCCCTTTGGATGCTGGTCTGGGCGAGTGCCGGGACAATCATGTACATCCTGTCGGTTCTGAATGTCCGCCATTACCTGTCTGGCTTATATGCCGATGCAGGCCGTGATGATCTGTTTGTCTCTACTGTAACCGGGATGATCAAAGGCCTTATTTTTGCCTCCGTCCTCACCTGGACCCGCAAAATTCACTGGCATCTCCTTGTCCCGCCTCTGATTCTTGGAGTTGACCTGCCGCTTTATGGATTCGGCATCCTTCATATCGAAATTGCCTTTTGGAAGTATGCATTGATTTATCTGCTGTTCGCGTTTCTGCTGCTTTGGCTGGCCCGCTATGCGCATGCTTATTTTAACAAATTAAACCGGACTGCTGCTTAGGCCAGGCAGACCCGGAACCGGGCCGGGATAATCCATGCCCAATCGGACAAAATAACCTCAGCCCTGCAGCCGCTTCTCAAGCTCCAGCTCGTGCTCGATCGGAATCCCGTCCTGTCCGGTCATCGGGATCTGCGGTTTCAGCCGGCGGTTGTCCTCAAGCGCGTTCCGGTAGAAGCTGCACAGGGTCATTCCATTTTTCTGGAAAAATCGGATCGCGTGAATATTATCATTCGTCACGATACACCACATTCTTGTGCAGCCCTTCGCGGCGGCAATATGCTGGAGCTCGTCCAGCATCAAAGCGGCAGTACCCTGCCCGCGGACCGTACTGTTGACGGTAACGATCTCGCATTCACCGCCGGCGATCTGGTAAGTGAGCAGGCCTGTGATCTGCTCCTCCGAGACAACCGCGAGACCCGGAAGCTGTTCGAGATGGTGAACACGTCCTTTGGACGCCATGAGGGACGAGCCCCATTTTTGCTTGAAAAAGGCTGTAACCTGCTCCTTCGGCAGTTCGGATAATGGCTGTACCATCTGTTTGCCCTTCTTCCTTAGGGTTAATTATTATTATGGACATCTTATGGAAGTCTGCCGGCCAACGCAATAAAGTCCTTCACAGGAAAACGTCATCATGCAGGCATTTCAAAAATAATTTTCAAAAAAACTAAAATTACCATTGCTGTTTGCCCCAGCTCCTGCTAATATGGAGTTGCGTTATTTTTGGAAAGCTAATATTCAATATTCGATTGAGATCTTTCCAGCAGATAATTTTTGACCACTTCTCCAAGAGAAGTTAAGGCCATACGGACAGCCGGGTCAAATGCCGATTGGCAACTCTTGTTGCCTTATTGATTGAGTTAAAAGCTCAAATTTTATAAGTTGGTTACTTTACAACCAGTGCATCTGCACATCAACTTGTGAAACGGTCAATAAGAGTGGTAAAGGCGAATTATTTGCTAAATAGACTCTGATCCCAACCCGATATATTTGAATATTAAGAGCTTATCCATAACAGGGTTTTTTATGGCTGATGGATGCCGGGTTTGTCCGGTCATTTTCAGGGCTTTCTTAATATCGAATTTATCGCAAGCAAGTGATGGTGCGCAGTTGATGCGTCTTGTTCACTTGCTTTTTTATTTGTTGATGACCGGATTTTTGAACAAAAAAGATGAAGAGGAGAATGGAGAAATGGGAAAAGCGCTTATTATCGGAGCCGGCGGAGTTGCTTCTGTAGCCGTCCACAAATGTGTTCAAAACAGCGAAGTATTTGAGGAAATCTGCATCGCAAGCCGCACGAAGTCCAAATGTGACGAACTGAAAGCTAAGCTTGACGGCGGCAAAACAAAAATCACGACAGCTCAGGTTGACGCCAACAATGTTGACGAGCTGATCGCTCTGATCAACGAAGTGAAGCCGGACATCGTGATGAACCTGGCTCTGCCTTATCAGGATCTGACCATTATGGACGCCTGCCTGGCAACCAAAACGCACTACATGGATACAGCGAACTATGAACCGGAAGATACAGCGAAGTTCGAATACAAATGGCAGTGGGAATACCGCGAGCGCTTCGAGAAAGCCGGCATCACCGCTCTGCTCGGCAGCGGCTTTGACCCTGGCGTAACAGGCGTATTCTCCGCTTATGCTCTGAAGCATTATTTTGATGAAATTGAATATATCGACATTCTGGACTGCAACGGCGGCGACCACGGCTATCCTTTCGCCACCAACTTCAACCCTGAGATCAACATCCGCGAGGTTTCCGCGAACGGAAGATACTGGGAGAACGGCGAGTGGATTGAGACGAAACCGATGGAGATCAAACGCGTCTACAACTTTGCTGAAGTCGGCGAGAAAGACATGTACCTGCTGTACCATGAAGAGCTGGAGTCCCTGGCAGCTAACATCCCGGGCCTGAAACGCATCCGTTTCTTCATGACCTTCGGCCAAAGCTACCTGACACACCTGAAGGCGCTTGAGAATGTCGGCATGACTTCCATCGAGCCAATCGAATTTGAAGGCAAGCAGATCATTCCGCTGCAGTTCCTGAAAGCTGTTCTGCCTGATCCGGCATCTCTTGGACCACGTACGAAGGGCAAAACGAATATCGGCTGTATCTTTAAAGGCAAGAAAGACGGCAAAGAGAAACTTTACTATGTATACAACGTTTGTGACCATGAAGCATGCTACAGAGAAGTGGGCTCTCAGGCAGTTTCTTACACAACCGGCGTTCCAGCCATGATCGGCGCAGCGATGATTCTGCAGGGCCACTGGAACAAACCAGGCGTCTACAACGTGGAAGAGTTCAATCCGGATCCATTCATGGACGCACTGAACAAGTGGGGACTTCCTTGGGTCGAAGACTTCAATCCGGTAATCGTTGACGCTTATCCGGAAGACAAGAAGTCCGAGCAGCGGGAAGCAGAGGTCGTTAAGTAAATGCGATTTGAAGACCTGCCCACTCCTTGTTATGTAGTCGATGAAGAGCTTCTGGAGAAGAACCTGAAGATTCTGGCCGGCGTCATGGAACGCACAGGTGCCAGCATCATTTTGGCGCAGAAGGCTTATTCGATGTACACGACCTATCCTTTGATCGGCAAATACCTGAGCGGCACCGCGTCCAGCGGCCTCTATGAGGCCCGCCTCGGCCACGATGAAATGGGCAAAGAGAATCACGTCTTTGCCCCCGCTTACCGCGAAGATCAAATTGACGAGATTATTACGCTCTGCGACCATATAATCTTTAACTCGTTCTCCCAGGTGGAGAAATACGGGGCCAAGGTGCTTGCAGCCGGCAAGAAAATCGGTCTGCGCATCAACCCGGAATGCTCCACCCAGGTAGGACACGACATTTACAACCCATGCGCCGTCGGCTCCAGATTCGGCGTAACGATCGAGAACTTCCGTCCTGAGCTGCTTGACGGGATCTCCGGGCTGCATTTCCACACGCTGTGCCAGCAGAACTCGGATGACTTGTCGACTACCCTGGATGCCATCGAAGAGAAGTTTGGGCCTTATCTGTCCCAAATGGAATGGATCAACTTTGGCGGCGGCCACCACATCACGAGAGAAGATTATGATATCCCGCTGCTGGAAGAGTGCATCAAACGGATGCAGACGAAATACGGCTTGAAGGTCTACCTTGAGCCGGGTGAAGCTGTCGCGCTGAACGCGGGCTACCTGGTCACAACCGTGCTGGATACGCTGAAGAACGGCATGGACATCGCTATCGTCGATGCATCGGCTTCCTGCCATATGCCTGACGTGCTGGAGATGCCTTACCGTCCGCCGCTTCTTGGTTCCGGCGAGCCGGGCGAGAAAGCTTACACCTACCGTCTTGGCGGGCCGACCTGCCTTTCCGGCGACAACATCGGCGACTACTCCTTCGATGAGCCGCTAAAGCCGGGCGACCGTCTCGTATTTGGCGACATGGCCATCTACTCCATGGTGAAGAACACGACGTTTAACGGCATGCCGCTTCCGGCTCTTGTGCTCAAAGAGAAATCGGGAGACTGCAAAGTCCTGCACGAGTTCGGATATGAGGATTTCAAGATGCGTCTTGCTTAACCTGGATATACGGATTTTACGTCACAGATCGAAAAAGTTTCTTGTTCCAAATATATGGATCGTACGTTCTTTTTATACCACCGTCTGTCAGGCTTTGGCCGACAGACGGCTTTTTTGTCTGTTCGGGGAGAACAGGCCGCTGTGCTTGTACAGCAGCCTACATCAGCCCCCGTACAAAGCTCTCAAAATCAGGCGCAAGGCGTGTAACTTTATTGCGGTCCGTCTTGTCCACATGAACCACCTCAGGCTCGCCGTCATTTCCGGCTTCGCGGTAGTCAAGCATTACCACGCCCTGTTCGGACGGGCATTCGCAGATAATGACGCCGAATTCCGGATAACCGTCTTTCTCCATCAGGTACCTGCTGCCGCGGTCTCCGCAGAGCGAATAACTCTTGTCTCGCCCGATGCCCAAGAGGGAAGCGATCTCCACGGCCTGAGCGGAAGTTCCATTCTGTACAGCAAATGTCCGTCTGCGCGGCACTCCGCCGTTGTGCTCCTTCATCAGCTGTACATAGAAAGCCGGCAGCTTAAATACCAGCTCCTCTTCTACGGAAGCAACCAGCTCGTCTGAAGGCGGGGCCATCACGTATTTATCAGCAGCCTCCGCGATGTCGTCCCAGAAGCCCCCCTCTTCCAAATCGGCAGATGAGCCAGTTTGGGCTTGGACAGCAGCCTGCGTCACGCTGCCCGCTGATTCATGAAGCGGAACGGAGCCTTCTGAAACGAAGCCTTCTGAGCCAGCAGCATCAGAGCCAGCAGACTCCTCAGCTGGCGCAGAGCCTTCAACAGCAGCCCCTTCGCCGGACGGAGCGGACTCTCCGGAGCCGGATTCGGCTTCTCCTTCTGCTGCTTCATCCTTTTTCGCGCGGATCCATTCCAGGAACTCCAAAGTATCCTCATCTCCCGGATCCAGCTGGTCCGCAAGCTTAAATTCCCGTTCGGCATCGTCATACTGCTCCAAATAATAATAAGCAAGCCCGATCCGGTAGTGCCAGAGCGGGTCATCCCTGCCTTCCTCCGCAACCGTCAGAAACTGCGCGGCCGCTTCCTCATAACGCTCCAGATTATTCAGCGCCCTGCCTAAATGGCTGACCAGCTCATAACCCCTGTCCTCCGCCGGTATTCCTTCAATGGTCTCCACAATCTGCTCATATTCATCAGCCTCATGATAGGCCTCCAGCTGTGCCCGAAGCTCCTCGTTCATCCCATATGCCCCCCGCTGCTATTTTTTTCAATGTAAATTATACCATCCGGGAGGAGGGGCACTCCAGTGCATCGGTCACGCAGCCTTGCCGCCTATTCGGGCCCCTGTTGTCAGCTTGTGTTAAAGGTGTGCTTGTGTTAAAGGTGTGCCTGTGCTGCAGGCAGGTTATTTACAAGACGGCATTTTGTTAGTACACTAACTATATGCACAATAACTATCTAGCAGCGGACCGGTACAAGATACTGCATCCCAAAGCAACCGGAGGAACAAGTCATGGAACCGAATGAAAATAACATGGGATATCTTCTCAATAAAGCAGCTCTTCTCTTAAAGTGGGACCTTAACAAGAAGCTGAACGAATATGAACTCACCGCTACCCAATGGGCCGTTCTGCGCGATTTGCATAACCAGGAGATGCTTCCTGAGGAAGCCCGGACCATCACACCTGCCCATGTAGCAGAACGGCTCCTCGCCGACCGTCCTACGATTTCAGGCGTTATTGACCGGTTGTCGAAAAAAGGCCTGCTCCGGATTGAACGCAACCCGGCCGACCGCCGATCCCAGCTGCTGTTCTTGACCCCGGAGGCCGGTTCGATTTTTCCTAGACTGGTACAGGACACGGACATCACCCTGGAACAGGCCCTGCAGGGACTGTCCGCTGAACAGATCAAGCAGGCTAAAGAGGTTCTGCTTACAATGATCCGCAATCTTGAATCTTGATGACATTGGAGGAAGAAGGATATGAGGAGAGGTATTCTGGTAACCGGAGCGACAGGGAATATAGGCTTGTATGCAGCAAAATGGCTTCAGGAAAAAGGCCGGGTGGTCAAGGCAGCGGTCACCCGCCCGGAGCGGGCCAAGGCAATTATCGGACCCGGCATAGAGGCGGTTCGGTTTGATTTTTTAAATCCGGAGACCTACAGGGACGCTCTTGCCGGAACAGACCGGATTCTGTTAATCCGTCCGCCAGCCTTGAACAAGCCGGAGCAGCTCTATCCCTTTATTGATGCAGCCCGGTCCGAAGGGATTCTCCATATCGTATTTGTGTCTTTGCTCGGGGCTGAACGCAATCCTTTTCCGCCTCACCACCGGATTGAGAAATACATCAGGCAGTCCGGAATCGGCTATACGTTTCTGCGGCCGAGCTTCTTCATGCAGAACCTGACGGGGCCGCACCGGATGGATATCAAGGAGCACAGCGATATTCTTATCCCTGCGGGACACGCCAAGGTCAGCTTTATTGATACTAGGGATATCGGAGAAGCGGCTGCGCGCATTCTGATCGAGCCTGAGCGGCATAACGGACGCAGCTATTCCCTGACCGGGCCTGAAGCCCTTACCTACAGCGATGCGGCGCACATCTTTAGTGAGGTGCTCGGCAGGAGGATTACGTATTCCAATCCGTCCCTGTCTAAGTTCCGCAAAGCCATGCTGTCCAGGGGACTGCCGAAGGGATATGTAAATGTCATGGCCGTCCTCTATCTCACCACCCGTTTCGGCATGGCGAGCAGGGTCACCACGGAGCTGGAGGGGCTGCTGGGCAGGCCGCCTGTTCAGCTGGCCCAGTTTGCAGCAGACTACCTGGAGGAGTGGAGTTAGGCCGTCATGTAAAAAAAAACAGACCGGGCCGCCCGTTAGGGAAGCCCGGTCTTTATACTTTTTACTGCTTACTGTTTACTGTTGTACTGCTTACTGCTTACTGCTCAAACTGAACCATCCGCAGCGAAGCCTTGCCGCTCAGGACAATGTAAATGTCCTGGCGTCCGCTTACACCGCTCAGAGCGGCTGTGTAGTCGCGCCATTCCTGCGCGCCGCCGGCGGTCAGCTCGGCCTTGCCTGCAAGCGGGCCGTCCGGGCTCTGCAGCCGGATTTCGGCGGTGCCGGCCGTCTGGCTTGCCGCGCGGAGCTTCACGCTGCCTGTGCCATCGCCGAACTCGGCATCCTTGAAGGCGATCCAGCCGCGCTGGTCCTTCACTTCCACCGCGCTTCCGCCTTCATGGCATTCGCCGATCAGCACGCCTTCATAGTCGTCATAGTTGACGGCCTTCACCGGCTGCTTCAGATCGCGCGGCGGAACAACTTCGCCGAGCACGTCCAGCGCTGCGCTTACCGGCAGATTCGCGGAGGATGCGCCTGCCATGAACGTATAGGTGCCGTTCTCGATGCAGAAGCGTTCGCGGGTCACGTCCCAGAACGCGAGCTCGGAGAGCGGCAGCTGGAAGCTTACCTCTGTCGTCTCGCCCGGCTGCACCAGCACGCGGCGGAAGGCCAGCAGCTGCTTCAACGGACGCTTCACACGCGACTGTCCGGCATGGCCGTAGACCTGAACGACCTCTTCGCCCGCGCTGTCTCCGGTGTTGGTCACGCGGACGGTAATGCCGATTTCGGTGTCCTTATCCGCATTGGCCTGGGTACGGTCCAAACTCAGCCCGTCATAACGGAACGTGCTGTAAGAGAGGCCGTGCCCAAACGGATAAAGCGGATCCTCTTCGAAGTAGCGGTAGGTTCTGCCGCCCTTAATGACGTCATAATCCATGAACTCAGGCAGCTGATCAACCGATTTATACCAGGTCATGTTCAGGCGTCCAGCCGGATTCACGTCCCCAAAGAGAACGTCTGCTACCGCATGGCCCAGCTCCTGGCCGACATGGGTCGTATAGACGATGGCCGGTACATGCTCCTCTGCCCAGTTGAGGGCATACGGATAGCTGCCTACCAGCACTACAACGGTGTTCGGATTCACAGACAGTACTTCCTTAATAAGCTGTTCCTGTGATTCCGGCAGCGTGATGTCCGGACGGTCCATCGTTTCCTTGCCGTTAATCAGCGGATGGTTGCCGACAAACACAACCGCCAGATCCGCATCACCGGCAGCTTCTTTAGCTGCCTGGAATTTATCGGTTACCGTCTCCACTTCGAAGACGTCGGCGGCAAGCTGCTCCTCTTCGGCGCCGGCCACAGATGCAGCACCCGCCACGTTAATCTCATTGGCGGTTTCTTCCGCGCTGCCGCTGCCCACGAGCAACTCGCCCGTTTCATTATTCACGGTTACCGGGATATCGTTCCAGGTCGAGAAGGTCACCTTGCCGCTTCCCTCTTCCGACGGACGGACCAGGAAGACTTCCTTCGTGAACCACTCCCAGATCTGATCCGCCGAAGCCTTCACGATCCGGTCGTCGGTCGTCAGATAACGTCCATTGTCTTCGGCAATGAGGGTATGGCTGCCCCAGCCCCAGTCCGTTACCTCGAACACTGACGCCTGCTCACTGGCTTCGCCGGCAGCGGCCAAAGCAGCCTGCTCGCCGTCCTGGACCTGAACGTAACGGCCGCTGCGCTTCGCTTTCAGCTTCACGCGGTCCGTTCCTCCGCTGAATACGGCCTTCCCGCCGTGAGAAGCCAGCTTCTCCTGAATACCCTGCAGCGGTGTAACCGCGTAAGGCAGGGAACCGCTGTACCAGTCGCGGTAGACGATGCCGCCGAGCGGGCCGATAACGGCAACCTTGCTCAGCTTATCTGCCTGAAGCGGAAGAATACCGCCTTTGTTCTTCAGCAGCACAGCCGCTTTGCCAGCCGCTTCGCGTGCCAGCTTCTGATGGTCGGGATGCAGAATCGCCGACTCGTCAATCGCCGCATAAGGGTTGTCTTCCTCCGGATCGAATTCACCGAGGCGGAAGCGCACTCGGAACGTGTTGCGCAGCGCGGCGTCCAGATCGCTCTCCGCAAGAAGTCCTTCCTCCAGCGCTTCGCGGAGCGACTGCTTCATCAGCTCGCCGTCATCGGTAATACTGTCGATTCCGCCTTCTTTAACAGAGCGGGCTACCGCTTCTTTGTGTGTCTCCAGATAGCCGTGGTCGCGGACCGTGCCGGATACATCAAAAGCATCGCTGACCACAAAGCCGTCCATGCCCCATTCCTGCTTGACGATTCCATTAACGTCCGGATTCAGGTTGGCCGGCACGCCGTTGACCGCGTTGTACGCCGTCATCATAGACTGGGCGCCGCCTTCCTTGAACGGAATTTCAAACGCTTTCAAATAATATTCACGCATATTGCGCGGGTCGATGCTGACAGACTGATCGCCGCGGCCCACTTCATTATTGTTGGCAATAAAATGCTTCAGCGTCGCAACCGCTTTCAAATATTTCGGATGGTCGCCCTGAATGCCCTTAACCAGTGAAGCGGTCAGCTTGCCCGCCAATACCGGGTCTTCGCCGTATGCCTCTTCCGTACGTCCCCAGCGCGGATCGCGCTCCATATCAACCGTCGGCGCCCAAAGGGTAAGCCCGTTAATCTCCGGATTACGTTTATAGAAGCCTCTCGCTTCGTCGCCGATAGCGCTGCCAATTCGCTGCATCAGCTCGGTATCCCAGGTGCATCCAAGCCCAAGCGGCTGCGGATAACCGGTGGCTTCACCCAGCCAGGCCATACCGTGGGCCGCTTCCGTACCGTGTTTATACGCTTTCACACCAAGCCGTTCAACAGCCGTCTGATATTGAATCATAAGGCCGACTTTCTCTTCAAGTGTAAAACGGGAAACCAGGTCATTCACCCGCTCCTCCAGCGGAAGGGATGGATCCTGGAATGGATAATTGGTTGTAGACATAATTGAACCTCCTTAGTGTCAGTCCCTCACGCGTCATTCTACATAACATAGCATTCCCCCGCTACCCGAAAAATTAGAGGCGTTTTCATAGAATAATTGGGCTGCGACAAAAAGGCCGTCCTCCCGTCGTCACAATGACCGGAAGGACAGCCCCCTTACGCTGCCCAGCAGCGTTACGCCGTAAACACCGGCGGCTTCTTCTCATGCTCGGAATCGCCGTGCGTCAAGCCAAGCGTCTTGGCTGTGGCCGTTTGCAGCTCATGCATCAGCGACGGATTCTCAAGCAGGGAAACGCCGTAGGAAGGAATCATTTCTTTAAGCTTCGGCTCCCACGCCTTCAAGTGCTGCGGGAAGCAGTTCTGGATAACCTCCAGCATGACCTGAACAGCGGTAGAGGCACCAGGTGAAGCGCCGAGCAGGGCGGCAACCGATCCGTCCGCAGCGCTGATGACCTCCGTGCCAAACTGCAGCGTACCCCTGCCGGCAGCTGTATCCTTGATAATCTGCACGCGCTGGCCTGCAACCAGCAGCTCCCAGTCCTCACTTTTCGCGTCCGGCACAAATTGCCGCAGCTCCTCCATACGCTGCTCTTTGGACAGCAGCACCTGCTGGACCAGGTATTTGGTCAGCTGAAAATTTTTCACCCCGGCAGCCAGCATCGTCACCAGATTATGCGGTTTAACAGAGGTGATCAGATCAAGCATGGAGCCGAATTTCAGGAACTTTGGCGAGAAGCCGGCAAACGGCCCGAAGAACAGCGATTCCTTCTGGTCAATGACCCTTGTGTCAAGATGCGGAACGGACATAGGAGGCGCCCCGACAGCTGCTTTGCCATACACTTTGGCATGGTGCTGAGAGGCGACTTTCGGATCCTTGCATACCATAAAAAGGCCGCTGACCGGGAATCCGCCAATGCCTTTCCCTTCAGGAATCCCCGATTTCTGGAGCAGGTGCAGACTGCCTCCCCCGCCGCCGATAAAGACAAATTTGGCCTGGCGGCGCTGAACGGCTCCCGTATCCAGGTTGCGGACCTTAAGCTCCCACAGACCGTCCCTGGTCCGCTTCATATCCTTAACATGATGATTGAATTTAATATCGACATTCTTATTCTTCAAGTGACTGAACAGGATGCGGGTTAATGCGCCAAAATTGACATCTGTGCCGGATTCAATCCGGGTTGCCGCTATCTGCTGATTAAGAGCGCGGTCCTTCATCATCAGCGGAATCCATTCCGCCAGCTTCTCCGGGTTATTGGAGAACTCCATCCCCTGGAAGAGCGGGTGATCTGAAAGCGCTTCAAATCTTTTTCTTAAAAAGGCTACATCTTTGTCCCCCTGGACAAAACTCATATGAGGCACGGGCATGATAAAATCGCGCGGATCAGAGATCACTTTACTCTTCACCAAGTAAGACCAAAACTGTCTGGAAAGCTGATACTCCTCATTTACCTTCACAGCCTTGCTGATGTCGATGGAGCCATCCGGCTGCTCAACGGTATAGTTAAGCTCGCACAGCGAGGAATGCCCTGTTCCGGCATTATTCCATTCGTTCGAACTCTCCTCACCTGCGCCGCGGCGCCGTTCAAATACGGTAATTTCCCATTCCGGCACTAACTCTTTCAGCATTGCCCCGAGCGTCGCACTCATGATTCCGGCACCAATTAAAATAACGTCTGTTTTAATTTGTTGGTCGCTCATATTTACCGTCCTTCTACCCTACGAATTTTGCAGGAGGATGCAGGCGCTCCTGCTCAGGCGCCACAGCAAGCCGGCACGCGGTCTGTCCGCACACCGTTTCTAAGTCAGTCTGGTTTTAGTTTATCACTATTGGCAGCAGATTTTAATCATTATTCAATTTTTTTATAGGCAAAAAATAAAGTAAAAGGCACACGCAGCGCCCCGCCGCCCTGGAGTCCTAAATTGAAGACAACAGCTGCTCATAAGCTCTATCTATAAAAAGAGGAAGAGGCTGGACGATGCCAGCCCCTTCCCTATTGCCTTCTGCCACTGTCTGCTGCTCGTGGCTTCTTGCTGCTTGCTTCATACTTCTTGCTTCGTAAGCTAGAGAGGGCAGTTGCTGCCCTTCCCTACTCCTCCGCGTAAACCTCTGCGCCGTTCTCAGCGGCGGTAAAATGATGGCTGATCGAGGCTTCCTCAATGTCAGCATATGCCCAGTGGCCTGCCGGCACATCGGACCAGGCTGGAGTTGTTACCCCAGTCAGCGGCCCTCTGTTCAGCACACGGTTGATGATGGCAACCGCTTCAGCGCGGCTCAAGGCTTTATCCGGCTGGAAGCTTCCATCCGGCATGCCGTTCATGTAGCCTGCTTGCTGTACCAGCGCGATGTTATTTTCCGACCAGTGTCCCTGCGTGTCCGTGAAGGAAGCGGAGGCCTCGCCCGTCAAATTCATCCAGCGGACGAGCACGGCGGCCATTTCGGCCCGGGTCATCACGTTCTGCGGGCCAAAGGTGCCGTCTTGATAGCCGGACATCCAGCCTGCGGCGGTGACTTGGCTGATGGCATCGGCTGCCCAGCCGAATTTAGCGCTGTCGCTGTAATTCGTTGTCCCGGTGCCTGCCTGCTGGCTGTTGCCTACACGGGATAGAACCGCTGCAACCTCTGCGCGGGTCATCGCCTGGCCTGGTCTGAACTTGCCGTCAGGGTAGCCCTGGATATAGGCCTGGTGCGAAGACTGCTGGTCCTGGTAAGCAGACCAGTTATCCATCTGCAGAATCGTAAAGGTACTGAACTTCGTAACGCTGAACTTCAAGCCGAGCTGCTGATTGTTGTCGTATTGAACCAGCTCAGGCTGTACGAGCTCCTTGGTGCCGTCACTATGCTCAATGTAGACAGCCAGGTCAGCCAGGAATGCAGCCCGCTCCGCAGCATCAGCTGGAACAGCTTCGCTTGGCAGCGGCAGAACAAGATCAATTGCCTGACCTTCAGCATTGGTTTCAACCGTTACCGGGCGTCCTACTACTGAAACAGCTCCCGTACCTGCAGCCTGCTGAACAATGCTCTCCTGCTTGGCGCTGCTTGCTGCGGCCTGAATCGCCGCTTCACTCTTGACAGGGGTAACCTTGAAGCTGTAATCCCCGCTCAACGCATCAAGCGTCGTCTGAGGCAGAATCAATTGGATATTGGTTGTGTTAATTTCCAGGTTCACATTCCCTGCGGCGAGTGCCTTCATGGTATCGGATGTCAGCCCGACATTCAGTTCGGAGACTTCATCCTTCGTATCCGGAATTGCCACCTGCACGGTCTCTGCTCCTGCAGCCGCAGCCTTGGCAATGGCGTCTGCAGCCTGCGCAGGCGAGTAGTTCACCTGATCCTTCTTCGTTCCATCCGCCTGAGTTGTCCGCTGAACAACTACGCTGGAGACAACCTGACCGTTCACTACAGCACCGCTGCCTGTATTAAGGGTCTCCGTCTGTCCAGTAGTGCTGGAAGAGGACGAAGAGCTGTTATGGTTCGACGAGGATGAAGACGTCGATGACGGCGTTGGTTCTGGTGACGCCGTCGGTTCTGGCGACGCCGTCGGTTCCGGTGACGTTGTCGGCTCTGGCGACGTTGTCGGTTCCGGCGACGCTGTCGGTTCCGGTGACACTGTCGGCTCTGGCGACGCTGTCGGTTCTGGCGACACCGTAGGCTCTGGCGACGCTGTCGGCTCCGGCGACGCTGTCGGTTCTGGCGACACCGTCGGTTCCGGCGACGCTGTCGGCTCCGGCGACGCTGTCGGTTCTGGCGACACCGTAGGCTCTGGCGACACCGTAGGCTCTGGCGACGCTGTTGGTTCCGGCGATGCTGTCGGTGTCGGGTCCTCAGGGTTGTACTCACTTGCAAGGCTCAGGTTGAAATCGTCCAACGTTCCCCAAGCGCCTGCGGCTGCCTTAATATTTGCTCCAATCGTGATAGTTCCATCCGTCACGAGGATATCTTTCAGTTCCGGCTGGCTCCACACTACCCAGCCGTTAACGCCGGTGTCTGCTTTCACTTCATTGCCGTCTGTAACGGCGAACAGGTTCATTACCGGACTGTCACCTGCAGCTCCGCCCTGCAGAAACATGGAGAGATTATAATATCCCGGCTCAAGTCCCGTAATTGTCTGTTCAACCCGGAAGTCAACACCGCTTCCGGAGTAGAAATGCAGGGAATAATTGCCTGACTTGGCATCGGAAGCTTTGTTCTGATAATCGGTATGCGCTGTGACACCCGCCGGGTAAGTGATGGTCCACATGCTCCGGTCGCTGTCCTCAAAACCCGGATTGACGACAAAGTTATGCGGCTTAATCACTAAATAAGCGGTTACCGATCCCTCGCTTGTCGTCCCAGGGATTTCATAGCTGCCTGCTCCGCTGGCCATAGCTGCCTGCAGGGCATCCTGATCCCAGGTTACCGATAGGGATTCCGTGCTGCCGTCATTATAATCAGCAGTAACTGTATCCGGCAGTGTTACGGTTTCTCCCTCATTTGCGGTCACAGTTACATCTTCAATCTTATCAATAGCAAGAGGTGCTGTAGCACCCGTGTCCACATAGTTAAAAACATTCAGCGAAGCAAGCGGATGGCCGGTAAAATCAAACAGCGCCTGGTTGTCTACGGCGCTGCCGCCGTACCATTTGCCTGCATCGTCAGGGTCATATTCCCCGGCGTAGCTTGAGGCCCAGCCAGAGCCGAACTCTTCCCATTTTTCCTTATTGGAATCCAGATCGTCTTTCGGCCCTACCGGCAGCCAGGCTGGTTCCCAGTAGAACACGCCGATTCCCGCGTCACCTACGTTATTTACCGCCTCAATCACATTCCGGACCGAAGTGGCCTGTCCCTGAACACTGATCGGGTAATCAAGCACCTGTCCGGAGCTCTTAGGCGCAGTATTTTCGTGCCCGTCACCGTCCTCCGGGGTATAGGCATAGGAAGTCTCGGCTACCATGACCTTCTTGCCGTAGGTATCGGCTACCTGCTTCAGAACCGATGTCAGATTGCTCAAAGTGCCGTGCCAGAACGGATAATAGGAGCTGGCAAACACATCGTAATCGACATTGTAATCATTCAGTGCTTTTGCATAGGAGGCATAACGGCCAGCCGTTTCCGGATTCGTAAAATGCAGCGCAACAAGGATTTCCTTGCTATTATCTGCTGCTACCTGTCTGACGGCACTGCTGCCGGCATTAAACAGCTGGCTGATATTCGCCCAGCTCGTCTCCCCAATAAAACTTTGGTTGGTCTCGTTCCCGATCTGCACCATGCCGATGTCAATGTTCTCATCGATCATTTTCTGCAGACTTTTCTTGGTGTACTCGTTAACCGCTGTCTCCTTCTCATCGAGGCTCATATCGGCCCACGCCTTCGGAGCCTGCTGCTTGCCCGGATCAGCCCAGAAGTCGGAATAGTGGAAGTCCACCAGCAGCTTCATGTCATTCTCGGTTACTCTCTTTCCGATTTCGATGGCCTTATCCAGGTCGTTGTTGCCCCCGCCGTAGCCTTGGCCCTCGCTGTTAAAAGGATCGTTCCATACCCGCACGCGGACATAGTTCACTCCCGCATCGTGGAGCGTTGTGAAGATATCCTGCTCCAGACCTTCTTCATTGTAGAACTTGACTCCGCTCTCCTCTAATGAAATGACGCTGGAGACATCGACCCCTTTAATAAAGTCGGACTTGAGGCCTTCGACCTTCTTCACGACGATGTCAGCCGCTACCGGCTGGGTCTCATCCGTGCTCACCTGCTTCAATACAAAGCTGTCCAGGTATCCCCAAGCATTTGGAGCACCTGTTACAACGGCCCCGATATTTAACTTCTCGGTATCCTGATCGAGCACAAATTTCAAATCGACGGCTCCCCAGTTATTGTAGCCTGTAGTCGCCACAGCATCAGAGCTCTCCGTTCCGGCAAACAAGGTTACCTTTCCTGCTTCCGCACTATCGCCGCCCATGGACTGAACCGACAGCTCGTAGCTCCCCGCAGGAAGATCATAAACGTTCTGGGTTACCGTAATGGACTGGTCCTCAGCAGCCTGGTCGTTGATCCAGTACTTGAAGTTGTAATCGCCTTCGGAAGGAGTGATATAGGAATCACTCGTGTAGGCAAAATGCTGAATGTCTACCTTGCTCCAATCCGACGGCTCGACGCTCCAGGATTGATCGCTGTAGAAATCAGACTCAAATCCCCCGTTTGTCAGCAGATTACCGCTCTGCGCATTGGCGGTTGAAACATTTTTAGCGCTGAATGAGAACGGGCTCAGCACCAATAAGGCTGCCAAAAATATCTGTAAATACCTGCTCTTTCCCCCCATGAATCCATCCCCTTTTAATGGAACTTGTTGGTGTAAGCACTTCCCAAGCAATCCTTCGCAAGGATAAAGCGTTTACACGAACTTTGTTCCCAATATACCAATAGCTTTAGGGTATGGGTACGTAACAATAAAAACATTTTGTATGCTTAAGCAATCAATTTCACAGATCCACTTGTCTTCAAAAAAATAAAAGATCGTCCATCCGCGGGCTAAACGGAAATTTGGGTTAGAGTCCATACAGAATCAGCGGGAGCTGAATATCTTGATTATGTAAATTGAGAAAAAGGAGGAGAACACATGAGCCACGTACCTGTTGGAGGTTTCACTTCTACTGCATCCATCCTGGTTCTTTACATCTTGCTGGTTATCATCTTGTCTGCAGGAGTCTTCTTCGTCTAAGTAAAGCCGCTTAAGTTTAAAAAGAGAGCCAGAGCCGTTTTTCGGCTCAGCGGCTCTCTTTTTTACTTATTACATCTTATGTAGAAAAGACGCCCGGAGGCGTCCCCTTTGTTATCTGATCCGGCGGGCTGTGACGTAATGGGTCTTCCAATAGCCTGTGGTCAGGTTGCTGTACCCAACCTTGTTAATAGGAGAGCTGTGGATAAACCGGCCGCTGCCCACGTAGATGCCTACGTGATTGATTTTTCCATCGCCATTGGTATCGAAGAAGACCAGATCGCCTTTCACAAGATTGCTCTTGGATACATAAGAGCCTACTTTGGACTGTGCAACGCTTGTCCGGGGAAGAGTAATCCCTTCACGCATAAATACCAGCTTGGTATAGGAGGAGCAGTCGGAATATTTGTATCCGCTGTTCCATGGCTCTGCGCCAAATTTATAAGTGAAATCACCTAAATAATTATCAGCGCGGTTTACAATCTCAGTACCGGTTGCTGCGAACGTCAATGTTCCGAACAGCATAGTTCCGGTCAGCAAAGAAGTGGTCGCAATCGCTAGCTTCTTGAACATCTGTATTCACTCCTAGTCTGTAGTGTTGCATCACCTTGCTTAAAAATGTTGGCAGGCCAAAATTTCTCACGCTGCCTTTGTACACAGGATCTATGATTAATCCGGATTAGCGGATCAGGCCTGCAGGATTGTCCTCAGGTGATTGCGTAATCATGCTAACATGGATTAATAGGGGGGTTAAACCATCAGAAATTTCCATCAAAGTTAGATTTAGCGCAGCCAAAATCTCCGCAAACCCTTATGTACACTGGCTGAATGAATGCTGAAGACGCAGTAATGGCGGCCCCCGGATTCCTGATATTACTTGCAATTCCATGTTATAAATTGATAGATTAACAACTATTTAGGAGAAAAAAAGACAAGCTAAGAGCGAAATAGCTCTTAGCTTGCCGCTGTTATTTTAGACCTGCAGGAGCAGAGCCTTCTGCTTCCTGAATCCTTTTCCGATAAAATAGACCGCCAGGCTCATCTCGTAGACGCCTACAGGCAGGGCGAGGAGCCCTTTTACCGCAGAGTAGGAGTCTACAGCGCCGAACAATTCCAGCAGGCCTGCAATAAAGACCATGACGGCCGTAACCATGCCGAAGACCGCCTGCAGCCTAGGAATACCTCTCATCCGGTAGAGCAGATAGCTGTACAGCGTCGTATTGATGCCGAGCATCAGGTTGGGCCCCAGCACGGAAGTCCAGCGGTAAACCGCCTGCAGCAAGCCGCCCAGGGCGTCCCGCTCTGCCGGGTCCGTCAGTCGGCCCGCCTGATATTCTGTACTTAGATGCAGCAAGCCCAAGATGCTGACCAGGCCTATGGCAATAAACACCGCCTCCATAAAGCGGAAGCAGAGATAACCCAACGCGATATGCTCATTCCAGCGGCGAACGTAGGGGAACAGCATGACGGCAGTCCCCACAGCCGATACGACCAGCAGCAGCTCGTTAACTACACCAAGCAGAACCTTCGCTTTGAATCCATCGGCGGCAGCCGTGTACCAGTGTCCGGATAGGACAGGCTGGTAAAATAGCACCGCTATAACGGAAGTAACCGCAGCCGCGATATAAAAAAGGCCAAGCATCACGCCGTTGATTCTGTCTTTGGACATGCTTATTCCCCCCAAATTATCTTCAGCCTCACTTGCCGGCCGTGTATGTTATACTTATTGCCAAATCATTCAAGAACGCCGGAATAACAAAGGAGATGCGATGGACCATTACCTAGTTATAGAGGATGCCTTGACCTATATTGAGAACCATCTGGAACAGCCTTTGTCTGTGGAGTCTGTGGCGAATAACTGCGGGATGTCCAAGTACTATTTTCACAGATTGTTCTCTGCCCTGATGGGCTGCTCACTCAGCCAATACATCCTGTCCAGAAGATTAAACGCAGCATTATCCTTGATCCACAGCAGCAGCCTGCCGCTGACCGACATTGCTTACCAGCTGAACTTCGGCACACAGGCCTCGTTCACCCGCGCTTTCAGGCGGCAGTACGGGGCAGCTCCGAGTTCGGTAAGGGGGCACAGCAGCCCGTTATCCCCTTCACCCATCCCCTCCGTAGTCAGAAGGCCCGTCAAGAACATAAACGGTGATGTCGTTACGGATTTCACCCTGACCGAATTTGAAGAGCTCCGGGTATGCGGGATTGCCTTCGAGGTTGATCTGGCCGCCAATGACTACAAACAGAAGATTCGTTCTCGTGCGGCCATGCTGCTGAGTCATATTGATGAGACGATAACAGGCGCCTGCTATGTCATTTACTCCAACTGCCAGCCTGATTCCACCCGCTTCAGGGTCCTGTTCGGGATCCCCCGCGATATTCAGATCGACGAGCCCTATTATTTTACGGTGGATGTTCCCCAGACCTTCTGCGCCCGCTTCCATTATTCCGGAGACCTGCTGGACATCGGGGATGTCCTCAAGACGGACTATGCACGGTTTCTAAAAATCTCAAGGCAGGAACCGGAGCATACCGACATTGAGCTCATTCAGGCCTTTGAGAATGTTCACGATCTCGATTCAAGCTATCATATCTACGCCCCTGTCAAGAAGCTGCCGCTGGATTCGGAATTCTGATCTGCTGAAATTAAAATAACACGAACAGGCCGGCTGGACTTTCCACATCTTGCTGTAATTGAAATCTTGCTGTAATTGAAAAAGCAGCACCCCGTGGGGTGCCGCTTGGATGCTGCTTGGATGCCGCTAATGCCGTCTGAATAGGGACAGAAGTCCAAACACATCAGGCTGCAGCTGAATATCTTAAGGATGTAAATTGCCACAAAGGGGGAGAATCCATGGGCCACGTTAATGTTGGTTACACTTCTACTGCAGCGATTTTAGTTCTCTACATCTTGCTGGTTATCATCTTGTCTGCAGGGGTATTCGGCGTTTAAGCAGTACCATTATTTTCGGGCACCCTGCTTCAGGGTGCCCCGCTCGTGATTAAGTCTATGCTAAAAGTTCTGAGGACAAGCACTGCCCGCCGGCATACCATCATTCTCACGTTCTACGGCGATAAAGATCCATACTCTTGAAGCCCCCGGCCAGCGCCGTTATCATGTCCTCCCGGCGTTTGGCTCTTGTCTCCTCCTGTACGGCACTGTAAACGTAGCGGGCCCAGTCCTTCCGGTAGCCCGGCGTAAGCGAGCGGTAGAAGGCGAGAGCCTCCTCCGCACCCTGCAGATCCTTCTCGACCTGGGGAACCCATTCGATGTAGTCATCGGCGATCTGGCTCGGCTTGGACGAGGGTTTAGACGAGGGCTTGGACGAAGATGAGCCCGCCCTTGCTCCATCCTTCTTAAATCCGACGACTGTAAATACCTCATTCATGCCGACCATGCGGCTGAACTTGATCGGGCTTGTCCCGATATAGCCGTCCTCATCCGCTCCCAGGCCGTCAAATAACTCATCCCGGTGGATATAGGACGGGTAGACTTTATTTCCTTTCTTCGGATAAGCAGCGTAGAAGTACCCGCCCTCCAGCAAAGCATCTTGGTCGATGACCTTCCTCATAAGCTCCTGCAGGGATTCCATATCCAGCACAAAGGCAAAGATCAGATCATACTGTCTGCCGGTTAACTCCCGGTCCGCTGACTCAAGCGCCGACAAGCTGTCTTCCCCGTCCGGTGTATTCAAGACGGCGGTCTGCTGATATTTATGCAGGTTTAATTTCTCAATGATCGTTTTCGCCATGGCGGATATTCCTTCCCTCTTGGATCTGCCTGATCTTTGGATCTCAGGATACACTTTCGTAATCGGCAAACTCGATGCGGTTGCGCCCATTTTGCTTGGCCTGGTACAGCGCCTTGTCTACGGCAGCAAACAGCCCTGTCAAATACTCCTCCGGATCGTTCGGTACATAATCAGTTACAAGATCAAAAGTTTCAATAGATAAAATCCCCATGCTTATCGTAATCGAAATCGGCTCGATTTCATGCTCAACTAGCAGGTGGCTGTCCTCCACCGAGGACCGCACCCGTTCCGCCAGCTGTTCAGCCAGGAATCGCTCGGTATGGGGAAGGTAGACCATAAATTCCTCTCCGCCGTATCTTGCCAGAATGTCGGTGCCGCGGATGGACTGCTTGACCGTTTGAGCCGTATGGTACAGCACTTCATCGCCGATCACATGTCCGTAGCGGTCATTAATGGACTTGAAGAAATCAATATCAAAGAGAATCAGCGAGAACGGCGTCCGGTATTGAAGGTTGGTGATCACCTCATGCGACAGCTGCTGGGCCAAATAACGCCGGTTGAAGCAGTTCGTCAGACTGTCTGTAAGGGCCATTTCCTCCAGCTTCTTGTTGGCCTCAGACAGCTCATTGCGAATCTGGTTAAGGGAATGATTCCGCTCCTGGAGAATTTTATTCTGCAGATTCATTTCCTTCACGAGAAAACGCTCCTGCGACACATCCTGAAACGTTAGAATCCTGCCGATATGCATATAATAAGAATCCACAATCGGCGAAGCCTGCAGAATGAAATGACGCAGGATATCCCGCTCGATGATAATCTCAATCTGAGCAGATTTGTTCTCTCTACGGGTGTAATTGTCCAGGAATTCCCCGCTGCTGCCATCCACACGGACCGAGTCCAGAAACCGCTCCATATCAAAGACATCGCCAGCTTTCAGGTCAATGGACACCCGCAGCGTTTTGTTAACCTCAATAATTGACTCATTCTCATCCAGCACAAGTATTCCATAAGGAATCGTGTTAATGACATCCTCCTGAGCGATGGAGACCAGGTCAAACATGTTGTATCTCTTAATCACATAGGCGAAAAATAAAGCCGAAATAAAAATGCCCACAGAGGTCAGTCCCGGTATAATCGGCAGCCATTTGGCCAAAAAGACATTAAGCACCAGATCGGCACAAGCAAAAGCCGCCAGCACGAAGATTCCCCAAAGCGTGATTCTGACCTGTTTTTTAATCGTTAACAGCGTCTTGGAAGAATACATCGAACGAAACAGGAAAGAGAGAGAGGCAAAGAAATAGCTAAGTAAAATAACGATCATCACCCAAAACCATGGGCCGTATGCTCTATGTATGTAGCCGCCTTCCAGCGGTCTGACGAAGAGATGAACAGGATTCGCAGCCACCCCGGCCGCTGCGATCACAGCCGGTACAGACAGCAGAATTAACCTCGTTCTTCCCAGCAGGCCCGCATTTCCGGTAAGGAAGATGGTAAGCAGCAGCCAGCCGCTCCCCAGCATCGACAGCGAGACAAAAGACAGGGTCACATACAGCAGCTGCAGCTGTGAATCCCTCGTAACATCTGTCGCGAACTGGCACAGGGGCCATAGCATCATGAAAAAGTGAAACAAAAAATAAACCTTCCGCAGGTTGGTGATCCGGACCGTAGCAAAGACATATCCAAATAGAGCAAATAATAAGAGGAACAAAAAGAGATCATACCATACTGAATAGCCCACAAATCTTCTCCTTTTTTGATCCGACAATTACAATATTATGGAATTCTTCAAAGAGCTTCTTCGTTCGCGAAACAAATGGGTTAAATTGTCCACCTGCTTAATATCATACAGTAAATTTAAGGAAGTTAGCTAGCACACAACATTCCAAATTTGAGATTTAATATAAATTTAACTCTATGTTCTCTCCGGATGTTCTCTCCGGCAGCAGCTCTTTCAGATACCCCGCCAGCGCCCGGGCCGCCTCCTGGTGGGCAAGAAGACCGGGGTGGCTCCGGGAGCCGGCCGTCTCTTCCGTCATATTCGGGAGCTGAAAGACCGACACGTTCCGGTCCCCTGACTGGGCCATGTACGCATCCACAGCCCGGTAAATCGCCGGCATCATGACCCGGCCGAGCATCCCGTAAGCCCAGACGATCTGAGCCTGCGGATTGCAGGTTCTCAGCTTGCCGAGAAAATGGACCACTGCCTCCTCAAACGCCTTCAGATCCTCCGGATGAAACGAACCGTCTTCAAGCAGCCGCTGCTTGTACGTTCTTCCTGTCTCCCGATCCACCCACTCCGGTGTGAAAAAGGCCCCGCCGTCATTGCTGCCCAGATTAACAACGACCACATCCGGCTGCCAGGCAGCAAAATCATTGTCCTCGCCAGCGCCCAGGGCCTGGTTCTTCTCCCCGCGAAGTAAGCCGCACACCTTCTCATAGTGAGCCGGCAGATTCGTATGCGGATTGTTATCCCAGCCGGTCAGCACTCCCCAGCCGCTCTGGGAGATCACCCGGTACTCCGCATTTACAGCCGCTGCTGTTATTGCCGTGTAATTATGTACAGCGCTGAACCACATGGGAATCCAGTCTTCCTCTGCCTTGGCACCAATGGCCCCTTCGCCCGATGTAATGCTGTCCCCGATAAACTCCAGCTTGCAGGGCTTCTCCTCCACCGGCAGGAACCCGCCGTCAAAGCGGACAGCATGAATGCTCATAAAGCTGCCCGGGTCCCCGCTCATCGCCTGGACGTCCTTGATCACCTGCACATTTCGGGCTTTCTCCGCATTCATGCCCCTATAAATGCACACCCAGTGTCTTCCTGCAGGCAGCATTTGCCTGCTGACAGGCACAGCATTGATCATGACCGTGATCCACTGCTCGTAAAAGTCATAGCCGGTCTCGATTTCCAGCCACAGCTCAGCTCCCCTGGCATTGAACTCAACCCCGCTCCCTGTCCAGAACAAGGTTAACGGATTGCGGCGGCCCGTCGTGCGGCCATGAATACGCAGATGCTCCACTTCTGACAATGCGAGTTCTTTTACCTGCCGGCTCCCGTTCATACGGCTTCCTCCTCTAATGGTTTTTCTCTAATGGTTTTCCTTTAATGGTTTTCCTTTAATGATATTTCTCCTCCGATTATAACAAGGCCTGCCTAAAAAGACGCACCCCCAAAATTCCGCATACTTCCATTTGCGGGCAAAAAAATAGCCGGCTCCTGAATGGAGCGGCTTATTTACGGCCGGATGAGGCAGAATGACAGCAGCACGGCCCGGCCGGAGGCGTGCTCAGTCAAGGCTTGGGGCACTCAGGACATGGCTCAATCCGGGCGTGGGACTGTCAGGGCTTGAGGATGTCAGGGCGTGGATCAGGATCTTCGGCCCTGCTTCTCTTCCTTAAGGCCCTGCCAGCGCTTCGCATTCTCCACGTTGAGCCCAAACTGGTCCAGCGTGCGGACAGCAATATGATTGACGATGTCGTCAATCGTTTCAGGCTGATTATAGAAAGCCGGCATGGGCGGGAAAATGACCGTTCCCATTCGGGATAAGGCAAGCATATTTTCCAGGTGGATCGTATTAAGCGGGGCTTCGCGCGTCAGCAGCACCAGCTTCTTTCTTTCCTTCAAAATAACATCGGCAGCCCGGGTCAGCAGGTTATCGGCCAGGCCGGCACGGATTGAGGCCAGCGTCTTCATGCTGCAGGGAGCCACGATCATGCCCTCTATTTTAAAGGAGCCGCTGGAGATCGGCGCTCCCTGGTCCTTATGGGAATAAGTATAATCGGCCAGCTTCTCCAGCTCTTCTACCGAATAAGGCGTTTCCAGCTGAAGCGTGGACTTCGCCCATGGAGACAGGACGAGATGCGTTTCTGCCCCAGCCTCCTTTAACAGCTGCAGGATACGTACCCCGAAAATAGCGCCGGTCGCTCCCGACATTCCGACAATGATCTTCAAATCCGACTCGTCCTTCCCAATTTTGATGTTATTGTGGTACACCTATTATCTGCAAAAATTTCTAAATTTATTAAGCGAATAAAATTTCTTTTCCAGGTAAATCATGAGTCTGTCAAATCAATACGAATGGGAGGAAGGAAAAATCATGAGCAGCGCACTTTGTCACGTTTTTCTGGCGGATATTCCGGAGAAGAACCACATCATGACAACGTTTTGTATCAAGGAGGGCTACTCGAAGGAGGAGGCCCAGAAGGAAGTCAACGATGTACTGACCAGCAGGAAGATTGATCCGTACACCCTCTATTACCTAGGCGTTATTGATTATCACGAGCTGGATCCCAAAGTCGGCGAGAAGAAGGATGAGTTCTTTGACCGCTATGAATCGGTATGGATTCTGAACTGCTCCTATAACCGGGGTAAATCTTGCTGATGGTGTGCTGCTAGCCGTGAATACTGGATCTGCTGAAAAGGAGAAGATGCTATGCCGATAGGCGTTATAATCAATAGCCTGGCTGTGCTGATAGGAGGTTTTCTTGGCGCATTTCTCGGCGAGAAAATACCCGAACGGCTGCGCGTCGGCCTGCCGCTGACCTTCGGGGCTGCTTCCATGGGCATGGGGGTTTCGATGATTATGAAATTGCACATGCTGCCGCCTGTAATATTGGCCCTGTTGATCGGAAGTGCGATCGGGGAACTGGTAAGACTCGAAAAAGGGATCGAATGGCTGGCCAATAAGGTGCGCGGCCCGATTGAAAAAGTATTTAAAGCGCCCGAGAAAACGGCCGACAATTTCATGACCCAGTTCGTCGGGATTGTCGTCCTGTTCTGCGCAAGCGGCACCGGTATTTTCGGTGCTCTCAATGAAGGTATGACCGGGGATTCCTCGGTGCTGATCTCCAAGTCGTTTCTTGATTTCTTTACGGCAGCGATTTTTGCGACAGCTCTCGGATATATGGTCATGACCATTGCGGTGCCGCAATTTATTGTGCTGATACTGCTGTTTCTGTGCGCAGGAATTATTCTCCCGCACACCACACCTGAGATGATAGCCGACTTCTCGGCGTGCGGCGGGATTATCATGCTCGTAACAGGATTCCGGATCAGCGGGGTTAAAGCGTTCCCCATTGCAAACATGCTGCCCGCCCTGCTGTTTGCCATGCCCATTTCGGAGCTTTGGACCCGGTTTATGACCTGAATCTGAACGATCAATCAATCTCATTCCTAATGGAGGATTAGTCATGTCGAAAGAGAACATCAAGGTGCATGATCTGCGCTCCGCGATTGAACTGCTTCAGTCCATTCCGGGGCAGCTCATTGAAACGGACGAGCCCGTAGAGCCGCATGCGGAAATTTCGGGTGTGTTTCGCTACGTAGGCGCAGGAGGAACGGTGATGCGCCCGACCCGGCTTAACGGGCCGGCAATGATCTTCAACAAGGTGAACGGCCATCCGGATGCCAAGGTCATCATCGGCCTGCTTGCGAGCCGCGAACGGGCAGCCTTATTCCTAAATGAACAGCCTGACCGACTCGGCTTCTTGCTCAACGAGGCTGTACAGCGACCTATTCAGCCGGTTGTGGTATCCAAGGAAGAGGCGCAGTGCCAGGAAGTGGTTCACCGCGCCGAGGATCCGGGCTTTGACATCCGCAAGCTGATTCCGGCACCGACCAACACGGAAGAGGATGCCGGCCCGTACATCACGATGGGCATGTGTTATGCCTCGGATACGGAAACGGGCGAGTCGGATATTACCATTCACCGCTTGTGCCTGCAGAGCAAGGATGAAATCTCTATGTTCTTCACGCCCGGCGCGCGCCATCTGGGTACCTTCCGCGAGAAAGCCGAACAGCTCGGCAAGCCGCTGCCGATTTCAATCAGCATTGGCGTAGACCCGGCGATCGAAATCGGCGCCTGCTTCGAGCCGCCGACCACGCCGCTCGGCTATAACGAGCTGGGCATTGCGGGCGCCCTCCGGAACGAGGCGGTCAAGCTCGTGCAGTGCCTGACCATCAATGAGAAGGCAATAGCCAATGCGGAATATGTAATTGAAGGGGAGCTGATTCCGAACTCCTACGTGCGCGAGGACCAGAATACAAATACCGGCAAGGCGATGCCGGAATTTCCGGGCTATACGGGCGGAGCCAATCCGAAGGTTCCTCTGATCAAGGTAAAAGCGGTGACCCACCGCAAGAATCCAATCATGCGCACCGTTATCGGCCCGAGCGAGGAGCACGTGAATTTGGCCGGCATTCCAACGGAAGCCAGCATCATTCAAATGGTCGAGAAAGCCATGCCGGGCCGGCTGCTTAACGTCTATGCGCACAGATCGGGCGGCGGCAAATTTATGGCGGTTCTGCAGTTCAAGAAGAGCCAGCCGAGCGATGAAGGACGCCAAAGACAGGCTGCTTTGCTAGCCTTCTCCGCCTTCCCCGAGCTGAAGCATGTGTTCCTGGTCGGCGAAGATGTTGACCCGTTTGACAGTGATGACGTCATGTGGGCCCTGAACACCCGCTTCCAGGGGGATGTCGACATCGTCACGATCCCGGCCGTCCGCTGCCATCCGCTGGACCCGTCGCAGATCCCGGAATACAGCCCGTTTATCCGGGATAAAGGGATCTCCTGCAAGACGATCTTTGACTGCACCGTGCCTTATCATCTGAAGGATCACTTCCAAAGATCGAAATTTATGGAGGTTGACCCAAGCCGGTTTGCTCCAAAGCTGTTTAAGAAGTAATGACTTAGAATGAACAAGGGGTGTCCCCTATCGGACACCCCCGCTTTTTTTGCGCTGCACAATCAAGAGCCTTCAGAAGAAAGAGACGTGAACTGGTACTCATATTTCCCGCCGGATTTGGATGAATAGAGGCTGTCCAGCTTCTTCTTCTCCCCCGGCTTCAAGGTGAGCTTCTCGTAAGTCTCCTCCTGCAGCAGCTTGCCGCTGTCATCGTATATCCTCATGATCAGGCTGCCGGTAAATGGTTCGGATTCGGAATAATTACCGGCATAAATGTACATGATGTAGCTGGTGTCCTCCCGGAAAGCAGCGGCAGCAGCAGCAAGCTGATCCGAACCGCTCAGCTCCTGGCCGGATTCCTGCCGGGCCGCATACTGCCGGTCCAGCTCGGCGATCATCCGCTTCTCCACCGCGTCCTTATACTGAACGAACGGAGCAATAGCCGCTGTTGTAATTACATATAGCAGCACCGTCGCCCCCAGTCCGCTTCTTAACACTGTCTTCCGGTCATAGCCGCCGATCCCGAGCGCAATCCAGGCCACGATAATCATGCCGAGGGTGATGAGATGCCATTTTGACAAGAACATTTCCGGTACTAAGTTCATGCGCGCTCCCCTCCTTGACTGCTGCCTTGTTCAGCCTGCTGAGCGTTTATGCTCTTCATCTCATGCAGGAAACGGTCAAAGCACGGCCGGAAGCTGCCGTCATAGGACAAAGGCAGGCTTCCCGCCCCGCTGTCCAGCGTTTGCAGCTGGTCAGCTTCAGACAGGGGCAGCAGAAGCTTCCCGGTAGCCTGGAGCGGGACTCCGTGCTGCTGCAGAGCGCCGAGCCAGCGGTCAACCTCATGATCTTCGTAGAAAGGAACGGCCAGCACGCGCCGGCTTCCCCCGCTGCGATAGACAATATACAGAACAGGCAGCCATTCGTACTGGCGCACCCGTTCTCTCCACTTTGTTTTTTTGTAATGATAGGACTGCGCCGCCGAGTACATAGAGGCGTAAACTGATTCCACACCCTCAAGCGGAATACGTCCCTCCGTAAGGTTCAGCCGGGCTGCATCATAAGCAGCAAATTCGATCCGGTCCTCATAGATCCGGTACGCATTCAAACGGCGGTTCTTTCTGATTAATTTGGCGAGATACCGGAGCGAGAACCGCACAAGCCAAAAGGCAAGCCCTGCCCCGGCAGCAAGAAGCAGCCAGGACCACCAGGCCGGATAATAAGCGATAAGAACTGCAGGCCCTGCAACCAGCGCAAGTGCCAGTACGATCAGAAACGCTGCGCCCTCAAAGGTGAGAATCCAGTAAAAAGGCTCCATCTTTCGGTCTTTCCGTTCATGAATAAGCATCGATCCGTTCATCTGCATGTTTGGTTAAACCCTCCCCGATGAGTAAGAACAATTCAAATTTAAACGAAAATCGTGTAATTCTATACGTTCGATGGGAAGGAAGGTTTCATAAGGGGTCATGTCGTTGCTGTTATGGTTTGTTCGATCTCCTGCAGGAACAAGTCTGCCATATTCGACAAGGTGAATTTTTGGGACTGCGCCAATCCTTTGCGAATGAGCTGCTGCCGGTATTCCGGGCTGCTAACGAGGCTCTTGACCCCAGCCAGAATGGAGTCAGCGTCAGAAGGGTCGACATAAACGGCGGCATCGCCGCCAACCTCCAGCAGCGCCCCTGCCTTCGAGGTTAGAACCGGACAGCCCAGCGACATGGCCTCCAGAACGGGCAGCCCGAACCCTTCGTATAGGCTTGGAAAAATAAGCCCTAAGGCATTTTTATATAAATGAACAAGGGTTTCGTCAGGGGCTTCAACAAAGGCAACCCGGTCCTGAATGCCGAGCCGCTCTAGCAGCGCCTGCTCCCATTTGTTCGTCCGCCCTGTGCACACCAGGTTTAGACCCGTTTCCTCTTCAAGCAGCCAGTTGGAGATGGACTGCACAAAGAAGCGGAAGTTCTTCCGGCCTGTCCGGTCCCCGACAAAGAGGAGATAACGCTCAGGCAGACCTTCCACCGGCCGCCCGGCTGTTTCGGCGTCCAGGGACAGCAGATTTCCTGTATGTATGACTTTAATATGGTCTTCTTCTAGCTGTTCTTTCGCACCGGTTAAGGCAAGAATATCCCTTTTGGTCTGATTTGAGATCGCAATGACCGTAGAGACGCGGGGTATGAGATAGGCAAGCCGGTCAGCGTTGTGCCCTGAAGGGTCGTAAAGACCGTCCGGCCCCTGCACGCATCGCATCGTATCATGAACCACCATCAGGGAGGGCTTGCCCGCCGGCAAATGGGTTAAGAAATGGTCTTCAAACCCCGCCGAGGTGATGAAGACCGCATCATACCGTCCCTGCTTCACCTTTCTGTGGTACCACTTCTTGGACGCCCGGTTCACAGCGCCCTTAAACAGCCTCCAGGCCAGGCCTTGGCCGAGAAGCTTTTTCCCCCGTTCAGCAAATTGGAACTTGCCCGCCATAAAGTCGCTCTCAGAGAGCAGCAATGGCATATCTATGCTTACTCCTCTTCTCTCCAGCTCCCGGAACAAGGCACTGTAGTAACGCACCATTCCGCAGCGTCCGTAGAAGAAAATTTCCGGATCGACCAGCAGTTTCATTGCTAACCACCACTCCATTAAATCTAGAAATAATATTTCTCAAGCAGCACTTCTCTGGACTGACGAGCGAGAGTCTGGGCGAATTCCGCATCCGCGGCAGCCCGTTCACAGCCGGAGATGAAGCTGTCGGCGTCTTCAGCAGGCAAATAATGCCGATACGGCGTCAGTCCCAGCCCATGCACAGACTCGTAAGTCGCGATGATCGGGCGGCCGTACCACATCGCCTCCAGAATCTTCAGCTTTGTGCCTCCGCCTGCATGCAGAGGCGAGATCACTTGGTAGGCTTTGGCGTAGATCTCCTCCAAATGCTCAACCCTGCCATAATAATGAACGCCCTCCGCGGCATCCAGCAGGTCCCTGAAAGCCTGCCTGCTGCTGTGCCCCGCCACATGCAGCACCCACCGCGGGTTCCGCTTCCTTAACCGGGGCAGCACCTCCTGGATAAACCAGGTCACCGCCTCTTCATTCGGAAAATAATCCAGGGAACCGACAAAGAGCAGCCCATAAGGATTGTCCGGCAGCGCAGGCGGCTCCGGATAGCCCGAAATGCGGTTGGGCATCACCTGCAGGCTCACCTGCGGCAGCCTTTCGTGAAAGAGCTGCTTGTCCTCCTCGGAACAGAGGTACACCGATTCAAACGGGCTGCCGAGCTTCTTTTCCCGGCGGCTGAAATTGAGGCCCCTTAGATCAGACAGGAGTGCTCTTGCGGCATGGCCCCTGCTTCTAAACAGCTTCGCCAGCTTCAGATGGGTGGAGGATTCGATATCGTCCAGATCAAGCTCGGCCGACCGGCAATGCGTGAGCTGCTGGAGAAAGACCGCGTAATCGCTCAAATACAAACGGAAGCAGAGAATCTGGTCAAAATGAAGCTGTTCATAGCGCTCCCGAAGCTGTTCCTTCTCCGCGCGTGTCAGCGGAACCCAGCTTAATAAAGGCGAATCCGAGGTCCGGCCGGCCAATAAAGGCAGCACCGCCTTTATCATGGAGAGGATCAGGAAAGGCTTGCTCCTCTTCTCCTCCTTCTTCTCTAACACCGTTAGGCGGGAAATGTCCAGGAAAGGGCAGGCAGGCAGCCCAGGGGCAGCCTTTGCCTGGCCGTTGGCAGCGATCACAAGCATATGGACTTCATGCTCTTCCTGAAGTCTCTTCACCCATTGAAACGCGCGCTTCTCTCTCCCGGCTCCATTAGGGTCAGGGAAGACCGGTGAAATAAACAGTATTTTCTTCAAACCGTGCCCCCCGCTTTCCTCTATAGTCTTGACTCTATATTTCTAAAGCTCTATATTTCTATATTTCTATAGCTCTATGACTTTTGTGGCATGAGCCTTGGCATTTTCCTTCCGGTGGGAAATGAAGACCACGGCGCCGTCCTCCATGAAGGAGCTGATATTCGCCATGACCTCCTGTTCCGTCTGCTCATCAAGCGCGGAGGTGGCCTCATCCAGCAGGAGCAGCTTGGGCCGGTGATAAAGCGCCCGCGCAATGCCGATCCGCTGCCTTTGACCGCCCGAGAGGAACACGCCGTTATCGCCGGCATACGTGTGGAGGCCGTCCGGCAGCTTCGCAATCAGCTCGTCAAGCCTCACGAGGGAGATGACCTTCGTCACCCGCTCCTCTTCTATACGCTCATTCCCGAATACGATATTCTCCAGAATCGTTCCGCTCAGCAGCGCGGTCTCCTGCGGCACGTAGGCAATTCCCTGACGCTCGGGCAGCACAAGCAGTGAACGCTTCACCTCTCCACCGACCGGCCGGATGAATCCGGCAAGAATCATCATCAAGGTGCTCTTCCCCCGGCCGGATTCGCCGGAAATCGAGATGCGGTCACCAGCAGAGACAGCCATGGAGAAATGTTCAATCGTCCCCTGGTGGCCTTCATAGGCAAAAGAGATGTCCGACAGCTCTACGAATACAGAGCCCGGCAATGCCTTTTGCTCCTGATCCGCCCGTCCCTGATTTGTCCGTTGCCGATCCATTCGTTGCCGATCCATTTGTTGCCGGTCCATTCGTTGCCGGTCCATTCGTTCCTGACCCTTCTGCTCCTGACCGGCCCCCGCCTCATCCGGCCCGGAGGCACCGGACAGCTCCTGATTCAGAATCCTTAACTGGCTGTACGTCCCTTCCAGCTCGGAATAGGAGGACAGCAGGAGCGACATCGAAGGAATGATTCTCCGGGACATGACCGTGAAGGAGGCAAGGCTGGCAATAAGCTGCGGTGTCTCCGTCCTGCCGGCAAAGACGACATACAGGATGCCCAGTCCGATCGCTAAAGTAAAGACAGACTCCAAAGCGATTTTGGGCGTATGGGGCAGCACCGACAGCCGGACCTTGGCCTCGCTTAACTGCTCCAGTTCATCAATGGCTCTCTGCTCCATCTTCCGGCTTACGCCGAAAATCCTCATTTCCCTGAACAGATTCAAGCTTTCATTGAGCCTATTGTAGTAGTTCTGCTCATGTATATTATGGGCGTGTGCGGCCTGATTAATCTTCTGCTTCATCGACCTGCTCGTGAGCTGGCCAAACAGCACCAGGATCAGAAGCCCGCCGAGAACAATCTTCGGCGCTATGATGACCATGGTTCCGGCTAGAAGGATCAAGTTCAGAACGGAGCTGATGAAGTTAAAGAAGACCTGGTAAGAATAAGCGCTGTCGAGGGAGGTTGCGATGAGGTGCTTCGTTCTAACCGCTTTGGTCTCTTCCGAGAATGTCCTCCAGGACATCGTTAAATAGATATTTAACAGCTTCGCCGAGAACTGCCGGTACAGCAGCTGGGTGAAGGTTCTGGACTGCCTGACCGAGAAGAATTCGAGCACCTGCCGGATCAGCGTAATGCCGATAAAAGAAATAATAAGAAGAAAGAGGCTATCATTCCCGAATGACAGCCCCCCTATCGTCAGCTTCTGGTTCTGCAGCGACATCATGAGCACATACATCACATAGACAATGATTAAGTCCACGACCGGCAAAGCGCATGTCAGGGACAAGGCCAGGAGCAGCTTCCCTTTCAGGGCAGAAGGGGCAGCGCGGTAAATATACAGGAGGCGTTCGACTTGAGCCTGCAATTTCTTCTGCAAATTTAACCTCTTAAGCATGCGGCTTCCCCTTCAAGCGGCCAAGAAACAGCTTGATATTCTCTGTGGATGCCTTACGGGCTTCGGCCCGGTAAGCCTCCTGGCTGCATTCCGTATCAGCCGGCAGGAAGCTTTTGGCCAAAGCGCTGTAGGTAGAGTTCCCGTACTTAATAAAATTCGGAGTTAAGCGGCCCTCGTGAAAAAAGGTAAAGTCCATCCGCCCCTTCTCCCACCACAAATGGCTCCACAAATGCAAACTGTAGACGTCTTCCGGAAGCTCCACCTTCTTGTTGAACAAGCTGCGGATGCCCTCCCGCGTCCAGTCGAGATAGAAGAAGGACCGCTCCGGTTCAACATGAATCGTCTCCGGATACTCCCGGCTGATCCGATAGGGAAGAAAGGTCGAGTGCGCGCTCCACGAGCCGTCGAATTCATCAAAGATACGGTCCAGCCAAAGCCGGATGAACCGGGCATTTTTCTCCGCCATAATGAAGGCATTACACAAAGAGCCTCCGGCTTCCTTGGCTGCAGGGACACTCTCGTCCACTTTCTCTCTGCCCATCACACAGGCATGCTGATACAGCTCCTCAGGGATAGGCTTTACAAAAATCGTATCAATGTCCGCGTAGACCCCGCCGTATTCCAGCAGAATTTCAAGCCTTGAAATGTCGGACAAATGAGCGTAGCGGTATTTTTCAATGGAGGAATCCTTATAGCGATAAGCAGCCATAGCCTGATCTTTCTCGATCGGATGCAGCGTAAGCGAC
The DNA here is from genome assembly GCF_005869875.1 of Paenibacillus pinistramenti. Classification (GTDB taxonomy): domain Bacteria; phylum Bacillota; class Bacilli; order Paenibacillales; family Paenibacillaceae; genus Fontibacillus; species Fontibacillus pinistramenti. The sequence continues at coordinate 149,445 of NZ_VAWG01000004.1, read as the reverse complement.
CCTTTAATCTCGTCCCACCACTTCCCGTAAGGGAGGTGCTCATAATGGAAATAAACCTTGTCCGGCCGATTGACCTCGATGCACGATTTAACAGCCATATAATGAGACAGATGAAAGGGCTCGGTCTGCGGCTTCAAGCCAAAGACAAAGTGGAACACTTTGGGTATGTTAGTCATGAAAAAGTACCTCGGTACATGTATTGGCAATCCTTGTATTCGTGAAGGTCCCGGAGACCCTCTGCCGGAGCAGCGCTCCTCTCTCTCTGGCTTTCGTCTGATTGGAAAAGACCGCTCTCAATACGGCCCTCACCTCACGGATGTCCACATCGGCCCATCTCTGCTCCCGGGCATAAGAAGCCCCTCCATAGGCGGTTTCCACGGCCTTTAGCGTATAAGGCATCAGATAAGCATCATCCGGAGACAGATAATCCAGCTGTCCGCCGTACGAGGTCATGGCAACCGCGTTGCCGTACCAGGCGGCCTCATAGGCTCCCATCCCCCAGCCTTCCCCGCGGGTGCAGGAGATAAAACAATCCCCCTTCTGGTGAATCCATGCCAGGTCTGCTGCCGGCAGCGGACTCGTGAGGTGAATCACCCTGCTGCGGTTCGGATGGTGCTGAGTCAGCTCCTTAAAGCTCTTCCTGCTTGACCCGAAGGACGGCTTCAGATAGAGCCTCCGCCAATTCCGCCGATAGACCGACCAGTCCGACCGGTCTGTCTTCAGCAGAAGAGAGACCTTCTCCTCCTGCCCAAACTCCTCCAGAAAGGCCTGAATGAGCAGCGGGATATTCTTTCTCTCGTTCCACATATTGATGCAGTAGAAGAGGAAATCCCCCTCGGCTTGTTCGAGAGCCGCCGCCAAAGGCCGGCTCGGAGCCACCTCGGGCTTCTGCCCCTGGAACTCCGAGACATGCGGAAGGACGGCCACGGGGACCTGAACTCCGCAGGCCAGCAGGACTTCCCGGTTCCAGCGGCTGGGCACAAAGATCCCGTCCATACTGTTCAGAAGGCCTGTCCAGTGGGAAGGAATCCTGTCCGTCTCCCAGGCGGTATAGCCCCATATCGGCGCGTGCGGAAGGGCTGCCCTTCTTCTCTTCACCCAGTAGGGATAATACTCGGGAACGGTATGGATGACCACGGCCTCTGCCTTCGAGTGTGCCCCGGAGGACTCATCGCTCACCAGCTTCCCGCCATTGCCGGGATTCCCGCGCTTGATCAGGGTCTGCTCAACGCTGACCCCTTCTTCCTGCAGTGCCTTTATTAAGCCCGCTGAGGCATTTCCGTAGCCGGTCTGTTCGTCATAGCCAATCCAATTAATCGTCCTCAAGTTGTTCTCCTGCTCAGATCCTGGAAGGAGATTTTATAATACCGGTAAAGCTTGCAAGCATAGTAGACGAACGATGTACGCTTTGTGGTTAACAGCCGTTTGTAAACTTTGGGGAGCAGGCCCGGCTTGTAGGCCTTGTCGATCTTTTCCCTTACCCTTTGGTCACGAAGAATGCTGTGAATATAGGCCATTTTCTCCGAGCGGCTCATCGGGCAGTCTTTATAGAACAAGTTGATAAAGCTGATGATGATATTCGGAATGAAGATGTAATAGGCTTTGTTCTCAAGCTCTCCGCTTATACCCAGGATCCCGTGCAGATATTCGAGGGCTTTATCATGAGCCAGGTTAAAGGAATGGAACTGCTGGTGCCGGTAGCTTGTCGTGATCGAGCCTTGCTTCTTCTTCGTATAGAAATAATAGGATTTATTCATAAGGAAGATGGACCTGCAGTACTTTAAATATTCGATATTAAACATGAGGTCTTCCGAATAATCAATTCCATCCGGCATCAGAATCCGGTTTGTCTTAATAATGTCCGTCTTATAAAGACGCGCACAAGGGCTGTTAATCATGGCCGTTTCAAATAAAGAGACCACCTTGGCGGCATCCTCCGGGGAAATGTTAATCTTCCCATCGTACTCGAGCGTGGGCAGCAGCATTTTTCTGTTCTTAAAGTATAAATACTCCACCGTCATCGGGCTGATCACAAGATCGGTTTGAGTATCGTGCATCCATCCCATTAATTCCGAGAACATGTCCGGCTTGATATAATCATCAGAATCAATAAAAGCCAGGTAAGTCCCCTTCGCATGGCTGATTCCAAGGTTGCGGGCAGCGGACGGGCCTTTGTTGGGCTGCTGAAAAACCCTGATCCGGCTGTCCTGCTGCTCATACTCCTTGCAGATATTGAGACTGTTATCCTTGGAGCCGTCATCAATCAGCAATATTTCATAATCCGTGTAGGTTTGGTCCAAGATCGAATCCAGACATTTGCTAATATAATCCTCAACGTTGTAAACAGGAATAATAATGGATAACCCGACCATGTGTTCAGCTCGCTTTTATTATGATTTGTACTCGTTTCCAGACAGAGATTTTCCAGCATCATTATAAAGCAATACTCGACAAGAATCATCATTATTTTTCAAAAATTTACAATATCACTGGTCTTTTACTTGAAAAAGAAAGAGTACCAGAGGAACATCCCCCCGGTACTCTGGCTATCATGATCAAAAACAGGGACGGCAGCCGTTACTTCGTACTGCGGTCCTGAAGCTTGCGCGGATCAACCTGGTTGTCGGTCAGAAGCGGCGTCTTCGCCCCTTTCGCGATTTGTCCCCAGTCTACCAGTTTGAAATTTTGATTGAGTTCTTTGCCGCTGTCCATATTGGAATCATCCTGCGCAAGGAACAGGCCGTCAGGATACTGCCCGCCCAGCCCAAAGCCAAGCACATCGATGCCATCGGTTGAAGAGGTTCCGTCAGTCAAGGCGCCGTCCGCGATTTGGAAGCTGTCCAGGTAGGCGTTATTCCCCTCGCGGTCATAGACCGCGTAGCTGTCGCTGCCTTGGCTGGAGGCGATCAAATAGCCATGGCCGTCCGCGCCGTAATAGATGGTCAGCCCCTCAATGTCGTCCTGCAGCCGGCGTCCATCCGCAATATCAACGGTAGACAAAGGCTGATTGCCTCCGTCAGGCTCGGCATTATATTTGTAAATCGCGTAATCTTCCTCCGCAATGTACATCACGCCGTACTCATCATCCGCCGCCAGGCCTTCGGACTGTGTGGCCAGCTTAAACTCCCGTACCAGCTTGCCTGTAATTTTGCCGCTTCCGTTATCAACCAGCTCATACTGCTCAAATTCGCCTTCCTTGCCCAGCACCAGGGCATAGAACTTGCCCGTCCGCAGGCTGTGATAGAGGCTGAAGCCGTACACCTCCTCCATCTTCCCCTTGATCGGTTCCGCCACAATATCCGTCAGCCCGCCGGTTTCACCGTCTATAGCAAAAATATCAATCGTGTTCGTGGAACGGTTCGTGGCTCCCACGATATCTACCTTCTGATCCCCAAGCTGAAAGTCGTAACGGACATCAATATTGTTCATCTTGCCTGTCTTATAGTTTTGCAGCTCCCTGCCATTCAAATCATATACAAGAATGCCCCCGCCCTTGTTGGTGGCAATGATTTTGGAATTAGCCGGCTGATTGGGATCGAGCCAGATGGCCGGATCATCCGCTGCATCCTCGCCGTCCTCTACGGCAGCCGTCTCTGCCTTGGCCGTTACCGGATAAGGGGTGATGACATCCGCAGGATCGGTGTATTTTGCATTTTCAGCCAATATAGCCTCCAGCAGCTCTGAAGGGATGTACATCTTGCCGCCTACGATTTTGACCTCTGCCGGAAGCTCACCGGCCTTGCCCGCCAGTCGGTATTCCTTCTCCCCGGCCGTAAAGGTGCCCGCAAGCCCGTTCTTCAGCTTAACCAGTGCGGACAAGTCGTCGCTGTCCCAAGTGATCGAGGCACCGATCTTCTCCATTTGCTGACGCAGGGGCTCGTACCCCGCTAAGCTGTCTTGGGATGCTGCCGGTGCAGCGTCCGTCGTCTCTGCTGCCTTAGCCGGTGCAGCGGCAGGGTACAGCGCGCCTGCGAGGAGCAGCGCAGCGAATGCCATTTTCCATGTTCTCATATTCATCCATTTTCCTTTCCAGTTTTAGTCATTGCCTATGACTATATAAAATGGATGTAAACAGCCTATTAAGCAGAAACAGGCTTTGTGTAAAATGGGCCTCCCCCAAGGACAGACAGAAGATGCAGACAGAAGATGCAGACAGAAGACGCAGACAGAGGACGCAGACAAAAGGTGAGTCAGAGGGTGCCGGCAGATGCAAAAAGCCCGCCATGCAGACATGTCCGCAGGCAGGCTAGTTCATAAACTATTTCCAGATTTCATCGGCAATTTCTTTAATAAAAGCAATCTTGCGCCACTGCTGCTCCTCGGTCAGGTGGTTGCCTTCCTCGGTGGAGGCAAAGCCGCACTGCGGGCTCAGGCAGATCCGGTTCAGATCGACGTACTGCTGCGCTTCTTCAATGCGCTTCAGAATGTTCTCCTTGCTCTCAAGCTCGCCGAACTTGGAGGAGAACAAGCCGAGCACAACCTGCTGGTTGTCCTTCAGGAAGCGGAGCGGCTTGAAATCGCCGGCACGGTCTGTATCAAATTCCAGATAGAAGCCGGAGTAGTTGTCGATGCTGAGCAGCGTCTCTGCGATCGGCTCATAGCCGCCGCCCACGCCGGCATAAGTCGAAACATAGTTGCCGCGGCAGACATGTGTCGTTACTACAAGATCATCCGGCAGATCGGATACGACCTCTGCGTTCAGCTTCGCCAATTCAGCCGCGTACTCGGATACATTGACGCCGACCTGCTCCATGAGCTCCATGAACTGTTTGTCGCACAGTGCTCCCCATGTGCAGTCGTCGAATTGAAGGCTGCGGCAGCCTGCTTCATAGAAAGCACGAATGGCTGCTTTGTACGCTTGGGCAATATCGGCCAGAAGCTCAGCCCGGTCCGGGTAGAACTGCTTCGTGCTCTCCTGATTCTCTGCCCGGTCCAGCTCAAACAGGAACTGGGCGGCCGCAGGAACCGATTGACGCGCAGCAGCGTCTTCGCCTGCAGCGCTCTTCAGAAAGGCATAATGCGCTACAAAAGGGTGGCTGCTAAAGCTGATTGTTCCGGTGAGGCGGGCGGTTTCCGGTCTGGACTGGGCTCCATTAAACTGGTAGCCCTGATCAATGATAGTCCGCTCAACACCGTCAAATCCCCAGAAGAAGTCCAGATGCCACCAGGAGCGGCGGAATTCGCCGTCGGTTACAGCCTGAAGGCCAGCTTCTTTCTGCTTCTGCACAAGCTTAACGATCTCGGCATCTTCAACTTCCTTCAGCTGCTCGGCCGAAATTTCGCCGCTTTGGAATTTGGCTCTCGCTTCTTTCAGCACAGACGGACGCAGGAAGCTGCCAACGATATCATAACGGAATGGGGTAACGGTTCTCTTTCTAGGTTCGGTTTGGATGCTCATTCGTTTATCTCCTCGTAAAATATTTACAGTTACTATAGCACACCCCGCTGGCTATAGGTTCTACGAATGAGTAATAGCTGGCTATAACTATTAGCTATATCAAATGGCTGTCTGCCGGCTGTCCGTGCCGTCTATTGTCTGCCGGCCGGCAGCGGCTTGACCACGAATCCCAGCGCTTTGCGCGTTCTGAGTACGTTAATCAGCTGTTTCTGCAAAGAGGTGTCACAGGTTACTTCGATAACCACCTCGCTCTTTTTGCCGGTATACTTCTTCAGCTTCTTCTTATTCACCGCTAATTCGATGGCCAGGCCCAGGAAGAATCCTCCGGTTAAACCGAGAAGCCCCCAAATAATAGGCCCCCAGTACAGGACAAACCCATAGATCGCGCCCAGTACGGCAAAGACCGTCGCACTCATCATCGCCCCGTCCAGGACGCTCCTTCCATCTACCCTTTGAATAGAGTCAATAACCTGCACCTGCGATTCCAGATTCTCCAGGGGCAGTGCCACGATCTGCTCTGGCGGAACTCCCAGTCTCTCAAACTCATGAATCGCGATCTCCACGAAGGGAGAATGTTCGAATGTAGCGATAATTTGTACGGTTCCGTCATCAATGGTATGCAGCTGTTTCAAATTCTCAGCCCTCACTCTAAGGTATCGTACTTGCTCAATGTCGAATAACGTGTTGTTTTCATTCACCGATGTATAAGCCTGATAAATGGCGAAGGCGAACATCGAAGGCAGGAACAAGAACCACTGCCAGTTCACAATTGCAGCTGCGCCGCTGAAATCGCCGAGGAACGAATACAGCCAGGAACGGATGGCCACGGCCTTATAGCAGACAAAGATCCACCAGGCCAAAATGAAGGTGCCGACAATCATACTGCCGCCGTACATCTGGCCCAAACCGGGGGATAAAACCGACCAGACCATCCCGAGCCAGGGATGCTTCTTGTCCAGGATAGCAATCTCAAAGAAACTAACATCTGAGGGCGAAACAGGAGCGTCTTCGATCTCGGACAGGGCGTGGCTCTTGACGACCTCAACGGAACAGCGGTAGCTGTCCCAGATGCTGTAGATATATACCGCCACATAAAGCAGAGCCCAATCCTGATCCAGCTGCGCCTTGGCCTCCTCGAACCTGCCGAGGAAGGAAAGGGCAATAGCCGTATTAATGTTGGCCTTGTTATTTACTACGAGTTCCCATACAATCAGCACAAAGCCATGCAGATACTTGCCAATATACATGTGCCCGAACCCTGGAAAAGAGGCCGACCACCAGGCTGCAATCCATGGCGTCCGGGGGTAGACGGAGTTAATCCCGAATACCGAGATTTTTCCTTTGGAATAACGGGGCTTTATGTTGGCTGACTGGAATTTTTGCTGCGGCATAGCATCTTCTCCTGCGGGTATTCCCTTATTTTGTCTTACCCGTACGTTATAATAATGCCCGTGGAAATGAACAGCCGCTTAATTCAGCTCTCTTTCCCCATGTCCCTAGTTTTGCACTAATTCCCATTCATTTATGCGGCATATTTTCAATTACTAAAGGAGAAGTGATTCAATCATGAAACTTACCGGTAATACGATTCTGATTACAGGCGGAAGCACCGGGATCGGGTTAGCTTTTGCAGAACGTTTTATCAAAGCGGGGAATACCGTCATCGTGACGGGACGCCGGGAACAGGTGCTTCAAGCCGCCAAGGACAGATTCCCCTCCCTCATCACCTATGCAGGCGATTTGAGCCAGGAGGCCGGGCGGATCGCCCTGTTCGACTGGGTAACGGCAAACTACCCGGAAGTCAACGTGCTGGTTAACAATGCCGGTATCCAGCAGCGTTTTAATATTCTGAAGGCCGATGCCAAGGATAACTGGAGCTACTACAACCAGGAAATCACCACCAACATTGAAGCGCCGTTTCATCTTGCGATGCTGTTTGCCCCGTACTTCGCCGAACAGAAGAAAGCGGCCGCCATCCTTAATGTCACATCCGGTTTGGCCTTTACCCCGTTTGTGATCGCACCGATCTATTCGGCGACCAAAGCCGCGCTGCACTCCTTCACCATGAGCCTCAGGCACCAGCTGTCGGATACTGCTGTTGAGGTGATTGAAATTGCGCCGCCGGCCGTAAATACCGATTTGGGCGGAGCCGGTCTGCATACGCATGGAGAACCGCTGGACGATTTTGCGGATGGGATTTTTAAAGGACTGGAAGAAGGCAAACCGGAGATCGGATACGGAACCTCAGAAAGCCGCCTGCGCATGTCGAGGGATGAAATCGACGAATATACGGAGAAGATGTACCAGGCCACGAAGAACGCCATCGAGTAGCAGCTGCAGGCCGCTTCAGGCTCGGTATGGGGCGGGAGGTCCGTGGTGGCTGCCTACTGAACATGTAGAGAGCGCCGTTTGAATGGGCGGGTAGTCCCCTCCTGAAAAGACCATGAAAAGACAATGAAAAAGGCACCCCGGCGGGTGCCTTTTTCATTCTGCCGCTTAAATCCCCGGCATTCGCGCGCTTCCTAAACGAATGATCTTCAATTCTATTATTCCAATGTGTTAGCTTCAAACCCTTTCTTGAAATCCGGCCACCAGGAACGGTATAGCTCTACATACAGAAGGTTTGCCGCGTTGTTAACCTCTCTCGCCGTGGAGAAGTTGCTGGTATAGACAGCGAGCGCATTGTCGTAGACTTCTCCGCTCAGCTTCGCAGCGTCGGCATCATCCAGCAGCCCTTTCAGGCGGTCCTTGACGGTCAGGCCGGGAGCCACACGCGCCTGGGTCGCCTGCTCATAGGCGTAACCCATTTCGATCAGCTTCTCCTCGGTGAAGGCGCTGCCCGTAATCTGCAGGTTGATCGGCTCCCCGTTCCCGCCTTCCGCTGTCCGGTAGCCCGTCGGAACTGTAATGCTCGGATAGCCCGCTTTCGCCGCAATGCCAGTCGTAGCACCGTTCAGTCCAACCAAGCCGTCAAGCTTGTATTTATCCAGCAGGTAGTTGATGCCGTTCTTCCGGGCATATGCCACATCGGCGGCCCGCTGCTCATCTCTGGTCTTGTAATTGGCGGAGCCCGGCGTCATGTCGTAGGTTACGGATTCCTCCAGAATAGTCTGGCCGTATTTCAGAACGTCCAGATGCTTCTTGTTGTAGTCGATAATATCCTGCAGGCTCGTAATGACCGTCTTGTTGTCGCTGGCCAATACCGGATTCTTCTGGGCTTTCAGATAATTTTCAATGTCTTCCTTGAAGTCATAATAGAGCACCTTCGAAGCCGGAGCGGCCGGCAGTTCATCGGCCATGTCGCCGCCGTTAGCAGCGTAGACGATTGTCGCGCCCTGATCCTTAAGGACCTGGATAGCCTTCTGGAAGGCTTCATAGACATCCGGCTGCGTCTCCTTATTCGGCGTCCGGTATACGCCGAGGACTTTGCCCTCCAGGCCGTCCTCCTTCAGGTAATCGGTATAATCCGCTTCTGTGTGCTCTTTGAAGTAGGTCTCATCGACCGTAACATCGTTGTCTACGCCCATATTAATGTGAATGTCGTCCGGATCATAGCCCTGGATGGCGGACAGCAGCGTCGCGACATCAGCGACGTCGCGCCCCATTGGTCCGGCCGTATCCTGGCTGTGCGATAGAGGGATGATGCCGCTGCGGCTGACGAGCCCGACCGTCGGCTTCAGGCCGACAAGCGAGTTGCGCTGCGACGGGGACAGGATCGAGCCGGAGGTCTCCGTGCCGATCGTAATGGCCGCGAGGGCTGCCGCTCCCGCTGAACCCGAGCCGGAGGACGATCCCGAGACGTCCAGCACGTTGGGCTTGTACGGGTTAAGGACCTGTCCCTGCAGGGTAGAATAACCGTTGCGCATCCCGCTGGTGATGAAGTTCGCGAACTCGGACAGGTTGGTTTTGCCCAAAATAATGGCCCCGGACTTCTTCAACTGGCCGGCCAGGAAAGAATCATCCTCAGGGTAGTTGTTGGCCAAGGCGATCGAACCCGCCGTCGTCGGCATCCCGTCCTCCTTCGCCGTTCCGATATTGTCCTTGATCAGAACGGGAATCCCGAACATGCCTGCCGCCTTGGAAGGGTCCGCTTTAACCGCGGCGTCGCTTGCTTTGGCCAGCTCGATCGCTTTAGGGTTAAGGCTCGCTACGGCATCTAATTTGACGGTGTAGTTATTGTAGAGATCAATCCGGGTCAAATACATCTTGACCAGCTGTTCGTATGTAAGCTTTCCTGCCTTGACCGCCGCCTGCATGTCTGCGATCGTGGCTTTCTCCAAATCCATTGTCAGCGAATCCAGCGCGACCTGCAGCGTAAGCCTGGCCTCATTGATTTTATACACAGTGCTGTTCGGCGTAAGGCTGCCCACCATACTGAGCGCATACCTCACATCCTCTGCATAGGCGGCAGGATAGTCCTTGAGATTGACGCTCTTTGCTTGCTGGACAACGGATTTAAGGTCCTGGAGCGCCTTCGTCGTTGTCCCGGCATCGGCAATTAAGCTTGTAGGATTCATAGCATACGCGGGTGTGAGACTTCCCAGCAGGGCCAGACTCAAGACCGATCCTGTCATGATTTTGGCCGCCTTACGCTTCTTTGATTTGCTCATTCTACAACACCATCCCCTATGTAAGTATATATGACACGATAGAAGAATATCATAGAATGTATAAATATTCAAAGAAAATTATGTTATATAAAATGACATTAATAGAGTCTTTTTTCACAGAAAATCTATTCCCATCCAAACAAATGTCACTTTTTCTATCTTTTTTGTGCCGCCGCTGACAAAAACAAAAAAAGCATCAACCCACTTGGAATGGTCTTTGACGCTTCTGATCGGCCTCCTGCTCACTTGCGGTCAGTGCTCAGAGCGTGTCAGCCAGACGCCTGATCTCCGCACTCATCCTGGCATTTACGGGATACACTTCTTCCAGATAACGAAGGATATGCAGCGCCGATTCCGGGGTCCGCTCATAGCCGAGAAGCATATCGCCCACCCGCTTTGCAAAGGAAGGGAACCTCTTTTCCAGCCTCCGCTCCTCTCCAAACACATCCGGGAAATAAGTCTCCTCCTTTTCCAGCAAATGAAGCACGGACAGGATGCTGTCAACGGCATAGCTTTGGACGAACCGCGCCGCGGAGAGCTTCTCTCCCCGGGCATAGCGGCCTAATCCCACATACAGATTGGTCAAAGCCTCATTCAGTGGGAAATCCAGCTCCTCTCTCCGCCGCTTCTCGATCTTCTTCCCGCCGCTTATGATCTCCGGATTGGCATAATCTGGATCCATCCAGACGATTCTCGCCCCTGAATACTCGATATGCTTCAGCTCCGCCTCCTCAAACACGGCATACTCTCCATAAATTCCGTCCTCGAACAGGATCTTGTACCCATCCTTCGTATTCCGGAAGGAATACGCCAGCGGGAATACATCCTCCAGCCAATCCAGCCGCTCAATATACTGCTGCTTATACCCCGGCTTCACAATGACAAAAAAGTCCAAGTCCGAATACTCATCGATTCGCGCCGTCTCCACCCCAACCGATCCAACTCCGAGCAGCAGCAGCGTATCCCCTCTCCGCTCCAGTGAACCTCCAATTTCATCGAGCCTTCCCAGAAGCCGTTCCTTCGTCGCCATTCCCATCTCCTCCATTCCGTGATTTCAGGCAAAAAAAGGTCCAACCCCAACTGCTGCGAGGTTGAACCTTTCGGTTGCATTGCCTTTAAGTTGATTTTACATTAATAGGAAAACCCTGCATTGTCAAGACTCTTCCTTAACTGAACCTTCTTAATTATCCTTCTTAATTTCCCTTCTTAATTATCCTTCTTAATGACCAGCATGCGGTCAGCGCCCTTCTGAAATTCGTACTGCACCTCGACTTCTTCCGTATGGTAACCCTGACTTTGGAGGAATGCCGTTAACTTATCCAGATGCTCATACCGCCTGCTGGATAGATCAATTAGAGGGTAGATCCGCACTTCACCGCTGGTAACACGCAGTAACTCCTGCAGCGTCTGCTGGTGAAATTCATAGTCAAACCGGTCCCCGTACATGAACAGGAAATGGGCAGACAGCGTGAGTTCAAATTCTCCGTCTTTGAAGGGCAATTCAGGCAAAACAGCGGGAACATATCGCTCCGGATTCTCTTTCACATGAGCTGAAAAATCAGCCAAGGCCTGTATTCTATGCTGCTTCAGCCCTTCTACCGATCCAAAATAATCCCACAAGTAATTGCTCCGGGCCTTCTCCATGCTTAACATGGCATGCTCAATATCCTGCAATCCTTTATCAACAAGCTGTTCAAAAGGGTGGTGATACGCGATATCAGCCGCTGTAACCTCTGCCCCCTTCTGGCTCGCAATTGCGGTAAAAGAACACGCCCCTGCCGGGCAGTCCAGAATCCTGCGGCCGCGCAGCTCTTCCTCAGACAAGCTGAACATTGACCTGTACTCTTCAAATGTCCTTCCAATAAAGACAACCCGGCTTAAATCCAGTTTAACCTCTGCTCCGCTCATCTCGTCTCATCTCTCCTCATCTTATCTGCCTTCCTCGGCTATCCTAATGTTATTCGTTATTCTTCATAAAATTCTGCTTCTCTAAATAGTTCAGCACGGTCTGTGAATATTCCAGGTGAGATTCTTTCGTATATTTAGCAATTGTATAGATCTGGGCAAGATTCTGGAGTCCCAGGCGCTCTGTCATTTCTTTAAGCCTAGGGACGTCCATGTAGCGCTGCCATCCTTTTTCATTTCTTTCTTTATAAATGTCCTGGATGTCTGCATCCGAATAATCCTGGTACTGCTCGTAATGAACCAGCCCCTGCCTTGGCAGCCGGTCGCGCAGAGCGGGAGCTTCTGCAGGATATCCCAAGGAATAACCGACAATCGGTACGACATTCGGGGGCAGGTTCAGCAGTTCACCGATCTGATCGCAGTTGGCCAGCGTTGAACCCATGTAACAAATGCCGAGCCCCGCATTCTCTGCTGCAAGGGCGCAATTCTGCGCTGCCAAAGCGGCATCAATGGCTCCAATCATAAAGCTCATAAAATTATCAAAATGAACCGGCGCCTCGTTCAGCTCCAGCCATTTTCTCATCCGGTTGAAATCCGCGCAAAAGGTCAACAGAACCGGCGCATCCACCACCATGGATTGCTCCATATGTGCGGTGTACAGCTTGTTCCTAAGCTCTTTATCCTTGGTAACAATAATAGAGTAGGACTGCATGTTGCCGCTGGAAGAGGCGCGAATGCCCGCATCCAGGATTTGCTCCAGCACCTCCTGGCTGACTTCCCTGTCTTCATACTCGCGTATCGATCTGTGGCCGTGAATCACGTCATTGAATTCCAAAGCAATCTCTCCCCTATGACTTTAAATTCGTTCCCCTGTGTAGTTCCGTGTATATTTCTAAATATGCTTTCACTTATTCTACTGAACCGTGCCAAGCGGTGTCTACTATGGTTCCCTGCAGATTAATAGAAAAATCCCCCCGCTGTTATCCTACCATCGTACCTTGACGTGAATGATATTCCAGCTTACCTTATGGGGAAATGCACAGCGGGAGGTAAAATCAGTGAACCAGGCGGTGGAAGCTTATCTGCAGGAGGTATGGAAGGAAGTCACGTCGATTTATGCCAGAGAACATCAAAGAGCAGGCAGGATGAAGAACCCCAGTCTCCTTCAGGCTGGAATCCGGAATTATCTGCGCGTGGCATGGAGAAGAGGCAGAGCGTATGGAGAGCAGGGGAACATTCATATTGAGGTGGACGAACCGCTCTCCTGGAGCGACAGCGCCTACATAATGGAGGCGGGCCCTTATCTTGCGGAGCTGACGGATGAACAGCTGTCCGGGGAATTTTTCCCCGCTTTGTGTGAGCTTGCCAATAACCTGTTCCGCTCGGATGAATGGGGTCCTTCCTTTTTCAATTACCAGTTTGAAGTGGTGCTTGAATTGGAAAGGGAGCAGTCCGAGTTCAAGCTGCACCGGCGCCTGCTGAATGAATCCAAGCTTGCCGGGCTAGGGCAGTCGCTGGAACATTTTATTCAAACCAAAATTCTCCCTGATCCGCCCGTGCTGCCCAAGGCAGACGACCTGTTCTTCTTCGCCCAGCTCCTCATCAATCCCGACCTGATGCAGCAGCAGGAGCAGGTAATTGAACCGCTGATCCGGCGTCTGTCCGATAAGCTGCAGCTAAGCCCGAAACGCAGACAGGAGTGGATCGGTCACTACACCTCGGTCTTCGACCAATGGGCTCAGGGGCATTTTCTTCCTCAGTATTTCGTGCGTCCCGATGATTACGGATACAGCGATTGGGAGCTGAAGCAAGAGGCAGAGCGCCCTGCTATTGATGACGAAGACGACGAAGAAATGAATTTCTTTCTGTATGCCGCCCTGCAGATCGGCCTCACCAGGCCGGATACCCGGCAGAAGTACCTGGAGCTTGCAGGACAGCTGGGCTCCAAACAAGCCGTGCAATACTTAAAATCCGGCAGCGGTAAATTCCCGGCCACGTACCGGGGAGCAGGGGTGGAAGGCAGCTGCAATGACATCACGCAGACGATCGAAATCCGGATTCTATCCGAAGGTGAGCAGGCTTACGGAGAAGCGCTGGATTATATCATCAGCCTGCTGAAGCATGGGTTCCCCAAGGGCTACCACTTGAAGCTGAAGAGTGCCCAGAAGCATTATCTGCCGCTGAATAATCTGGCGAAGTCCAGGCTGCATCAGTTTTTCGCGGGTGCGCTCCGCTACCCGGCCCTCTTCCCCAAGCTTGCCGAATATGCGGATATGGCTATGGAGGAGTTTGCGTGGTACCGCGATGTGGAGCCGGGCCCGAAATCGGTTATGCCGGGCACCTACGCCGTCTTCGGCCTCGGCTTGTACAGCGAAGACTATTTTCCGCTGATCTGCCGCTATATGGAGCTGGTGGATACAGAGCACCAGATGGTGCAGGACAGCTATGCAGGAGCCTTCATTGAAGCTCATGGCGTCCAGCCGGAGCATATGCCGGTGCTGATCTCCATCCTCCTTGGCGGCAGTGAGGAAGCGAGACCGGTCAAGAACCTGACCATCGACCGTCCCGAGCTTGCCGCAGCGCTTCTGCAGGGGCTGCAAAATAAACAGCAGCATGAGCGGGAGCTGGTGCTGTGCCGGATCTTTCGCAGCGCGGACAAGCTGAAGAGGGCAGCCCGGCAGGCGGACTCCCCTCTTAAGGAAGGATTGGAGCAATTGGCGGCCTTATTCGGATAAACCTTGGCTCTCCTGGACATGGTTCAGGTGCTCAATCATTTTACCCAGCATTTCCTCTGTAAAATGACCCGCGCTAAAGTTGGACAGGGCGCGCAGCGGCATATATTTCATCATCGCGGCCATCATTTCCGAGGCATCGCCCCCGTCAGCCGGAAGGCTGGCCAGCGGATTATTTTCATTGGCCTTGGCAAGCAGTTCAGCGGCCGCAGGTCGAAGAACAGGATCGCTTAACAAATCACCAACCGTGGTGTTGCGGTCAATCTTCTGCCGGATAGAAACCGTGGAGGTGACGGTGACCCGTTCACTTAAGCGGATGTCTTTAGACGAAGCGCCAACCAGGAGCTCAAATTCGCCGGATTCAACCTGCCAGTCCTTTAAATCCGTGTTGTAGTAGGCAAAAGCCCGCTTATCCAGCGTGAAAGCAACGCTCTGTTCCTCGCCCGGCTGCAGATCCACCTTGACAAAGCCCTTTAATTCCTTGTCCGGGCGGGCAGCCGTGCTGTGAATGTCCTTCACATACAGCTGCACAATCTCTTTGCCGGGGACCGCTCCCGTATTTTTGACGGTAAGCTTCACTTCCACCGATTCGGTATCGTTAAACGCCTGCTTATTCACTGAAATGCCGCTGTATTCAAAGCGGGTGTAGCTTAATCCGTGTCCAAACGGGAACATCGGCTCCACCTGTTTCGTATCGTAATAACGATAGCCCACAAAGATGCCTTCCCGGTACTCCACTTTGTCGCCTTCACCCGGGAAGAAGAGATAGGAGGGATTGTCGCTTAATGTCTTTGGAAAAGTTTCGGCCAGCTTCCCGCATGGGTTGGCATCGCCAAACAGCAGATCCGCAGCCGCCCCGCCGAGCGCCTGCCCGCCAAGATACCCTTCAATCAATCCTTTTACCCGGTCAATCCAAGGCATTTCAATAGGCGCTCCGTTGCTCAGAACCACCACAACATTCGGCTGGACCTCGGAGACCGCCTCGATCAAAGCGATTTGGTTCGCTGGAATGCGCAGATGTTCACGGTCATACCCTTCGGATTCATACCGGTCAGGCAGGCCCGCAAAGAGAATGGAAACATCGGATTGCTTGGCAGCCTCTCTGGCTTCTGCCAGCAATTCAGCATCCATCTCATCCGTGTCCGCGTCGAATCCCCGGGCAAACAGGACCTTCCCCCTGCCCTCGAGCTTCTTCTCGATCTCTCCAAGACTATTTTCCAGCTTGGTCGGGTTGACGTGCGAGCTTCCCCCGCCCTGGTAACGCGGGTTTGCCGCAAAAGCACCAATCACCGAAACCGTACCCGCTTTGGCCAGAGGGAGAATCTGATCCTCATTCTTGAGAAGGACCATGCTTTCGCGTGCAACCTTGCGGGCGAGCTGGTGATGGGCCTCCTGGTCATAGGCGGCAGCAGGCTTCTTCTCCTCTACCGCTTTAAAGATCATCCGCAGCAGCCTTTCCGCAGCACGGTCCAGCACTCCCTCGGGCAGCTCCCCGCTTTGGACAGCCGCAATGATCTTCTCTTCCCCGATTCCGAAGCTTCCCGGCATCTCGAGCTCCAGGCCGGCAGCCAAGGACGCAGCGCGCTCGTTAACGGCTCCCCAGTCAGAGACGACAATGCCTTCAAAACCCCATTCATCTCTTAAAATATCACTCAGCAGGGTCTTGTTCTCCGAAGCATAGGTGCCGTTCACCCGGTTATAGGAGCTCATCACGGTCCATGGCCGGGCTTCCTTCACAGCCGCTTCAAAGCTGGCCAGATAGATTTCTCTCAACGTTCTCTCGTCAATCCGGGCATCTACCGACATCCGGCGGTGCTCCTGGTTATTGGCCGCAAAGTGTTTAAGGGAGGTCCCCACCCCTTGACTCTGAACCCCTTTAATATGGCTCGCTGCCATTTGGGAGGATAAATAAGGGTCCTCGGAAAAATATTCAAAGTTCCGTCCGCAGAGCGGGGAACGTTTAATATTGGCGCCTGGCCCAAGCAGCACCGCCACATCCTCCGCCTGGCATTCCTCTCCCAGCGCCTGGCCCACCTGCTGAATCAAATTCCGGTCCCAGGAGCAGGCAAGGCCGGCGGCTGAAGGGAAGCAGGTAGCCGGAACACTGTCATAAAGCCCCAGGTGGTCCGCACCTGCGGCTTGTTTTCTGAGACCATGTGGGCCGTCCGTTACCATCAGAGACGGGATTCCCAATCTTTCAATCCCTTTCGTATGCCAGAAGTCGAGTCCAGAGAAGAGGCTGGCTTTTTCCTGCAGGGTCATTTCTTGAATGAGTCCGTGAATCTTTTCGGTCACTTTGTTATCCTCCCTATTTAAAAATAAGTGCTGGCTCAAAGATCAGTGCTTGCCTTAAAGAAAGCGCTTGCTTGCAATCAAGCATAATCCTTTTTCCATGCAGCTGCAAAAAAACGGGATAGGGAGAATAGCGCGGCAAACAGGACAAGCCGAACGACAAAAAGAACAGCCCGCAGGCTGTTCTCTTCGACTGTATGCCTTCTTAGAAGCAGGTGAATGAGCGAATCCGGTTCAAATCGATGCCGAAGTACGCCCAGAAGAAACCGAACCATCTGAACCCTGCAACCGAATTGCGCCCGACGAATACCGGGTAGAACCAGAACTGCTCGCCGTTGTTCAGCCAAACGTAAGTGTTGCGGAACAGGCAGCCTCTGATCGCGCCCGAGTCGATGGCATATGCAGTAGCCTGCATCTGCGGTACGAACTGCGGCGGGGGAGCCGTCGGTGCTTGAGCCCCTCCCGGCGCGCCCCCCGGATTACCCGGCGTTCCCGGCGTCCCCGGAAATCCCCCCGGAAATCCGCCTGGGGACCCCGGCCCTCCCGGTCCGCCAGGTCCGCCTGGCCCTCCTGGTCCGCCCGGTCCTCCTGGTGCACCTGGAAATCCCGGAAATCCTCCGCCGCTTCCCGGCCCTGGAAAAAATCCCATATCTGATCGCTCCTCTCAATGAATAGGCATAATCATCATATGCATTCGCGGAGAGGGCGCCTGGGCGGATGCCTATAAATAGCACTGCTCTTTTTTAAATGCGCTTATCGTCCAAGCTACTCCATCGTTTTAGGCTGTCATTTCTGCTTGCGTCTGCTCTTTGTGCTTTGCCTTGGAAGGCTTCAGGGAGGAGGCAAGCAGAACGAGAAGGCTTACAATCCCAATCCACATCAGGACGCTTGTCGGATGATTCATTTTTAACCCTCCGCCAAAGAAGAAGATTTCGCGCAGTCCATCCACCATAAAGCGCATTGGCAGCCATGACATCACCCAATCGCGATAGAACGGCGAAAGCAATTCAGGAGCAAAGCTGAGAAGAGGAGCGCCGAAGAATAAGAAGAGAACAAAGATCCCCATACCTCCAAAACCAATCCAGGAGAAGACGGCCGAGATCATCAGGAAGAAAGCGAAATACGCAATCGATAAGAATAGAGCGACATCCAGGAAGTCCGGAATGCTGAGACCCCAGCTGTCAGCGAACCATGTTAAGCCGAATCCTGTCACGAGAGCCAGGAATGCGCCCCATACAACCTGAAGGCCATTGGCCCGTAGTTTATCTGCGCGTCCGGCGGACTTCATTTTATTCTTAGCCAACAGAAAAATCACACTGCCAATCAGACTGCCCATCCATAACGGCTGAAACAGGGTTACCGGAGCATTACCGTTCGCGCTATTGGCGCCGACTGGATTCACCGGAATCACCTTGCTGGCAATAGGCGAAGCCAGTGCAGCGGCTTGTTTCGTTGTCAGGGTTCCGCCCTGCTGATCGAATGCGGCAATCAATTGGGCGCGTATTTTCTCATTCAAGCCGCTGACCATCTGAGTGAGGATCTGCTGCGACATGTTGGCGGCAGTCATATTCATGCCCTGGTTGACATAGATTGTGATTTCAGGAGAAACAGGCTCCGGCGAGGCGAGCGATGCTTGATTCGCGCTGTAATCCTTGGGGATCACCAGTGCGGCATAATAGTCCTGGCTGTTAAGCCCTGCCTTGGCCGCCTCTTCACTCCCCACCTTAACCCACTTGATCGGAGGCTGCTCAGAAATGGCGTCAGTGGCCGATTGAATATTGCTGACAATCAAACTTCCCATATTTTGTCCGGAACTTAGTCCTGCGTCCTCATTCACGATGGCGACAGGGAGATTTTTGGCGGCTGGGTTTATGCTCGGAATTGCAGTTAAGCTAAACACAAATACAATCGCAAGTACAATTACAGGCAAAGCTGCAACCAGCTTGTTCTTAAATAGGCTCATTCCTATTCCCCTTACATTCTAAATTTTTATTTCATTGATTAAACGAACGGTGAACCAAACGGCAAAAAAAATTTCTTCCGTCCAGTATCTCTTTAAGAAATTTTCCACAAACCGATAGTGAAGTCCACCACTCTCTCGAAATACCGGTCGACATCCGGTTCGTTGATAATTTCTATGCCTGTTATGCGGGAGATTCCAATTTGCATGACCATGGTCAGAAACTGCCGTGCGGCAAGTGTTACGTCAAGATCAGCTTTTACTTCCCCTTTGAGCCGTCTCCGATCCAGAAAATCAGCGAATATTGCAAATTGTTCTTGCAACCAAGAGGCTAATCGCTGCGACTCCTCCAGCCCCAGTACGTCATTCTCTCTAAACAAGATCTTCATGAGATCAAGATCCACCATAAACAGGTCGAACAGCTTTCTGGTGAAAGTAAGCAAAGCCTCACGCAGATCAAGATGCTCAACAGTCCGGTTTGTCTGCCCGATCGCTTCCCTGCGGCGGTCAAAGCTTTCCCGAATCAGGACCGTCAAGATTTCTCTCTTGCCCCCGGGAAAATAGTGATAAAGAATGCCATCTCCCATTTGGATGGAACGATTAATCAGCCTTACGGGAGTCCCATCGAATCCCTTCTCCGCGAACAAGGATTTAGCGGCCTCTAGAAGCTTCTCCCTGGTCTCGGCAGCCTGTTCGCTTCTTGTTGTAGACAAGGTTCTCTCTCCTTTCCGTCAACGATTTCCTTCAACGATCGTGTAACGAAATTATATCGGCCTGCAAAGCTGCTGTCAAACAGGATAACGGCCAGCACTTTTTATAAATCCAACCGGAGGACCAGCTTGGTTGGGCTACTCTTACTTGTTGAATTTCGACATACCCCTCCAATAAACGAACATACATTCCCTTATTACTTCACTTAAATTTATATAGCATGATATAATAGTGTGACAATTATGAGGGGGAACAAATATGTCGCGTGTCAAAAGTATAGATGCTTTAATGAAGTATTTGAGAGATAATCATGGTATCACCATTCAAGGAAGTAGTCATAAGCGTAAACTTCGGAACATCGGATACTATCATGGATATAAAGGTTACCGCTTCATAAATAATCCTTCTCGCAAAATTGCATACAACGATTTTAATCAAGTTCTTGCGGTAAATACCTTTGACATGGACCTCAAGTCCCTTTTCTACCCCCAAATAATGTTTATCGAAACTGCATTGAAAAATTATTTCCTTGAAGTAATATTGCAACATGGCAGAACAGAGAATTTCAATATTATTTACGATTCGCTGTTAACTTATCACAAGAGCCATCCTGTCGGTTCAAAACAATATAAGCTGGCTCAAAATAAAAGATTACGATTGCGGGACCAGTTTTATAATGTTCTCACAAGAGATTATTCTAATGATAAGCAGGTCGTGCAGCACTTTTATCATAAAGATGAACCAGTCCCTATTTGGGCTATATTTGAAGTAATAAGTTTAGGTGAATTCGGCAACTTTGTTTCCTGTGCAAATATTAATATTAAAAAGGACATATCTAAATCCTTAAATCTGAATCAATCGTGTGATGCAAATGGTAAATTAACAGAAAGCATTGTATATACAATTAAAGATCTTAGAAATTCAATTGCACATAATGATGTTATATTTGATACTCGTTTCAAGAGAAGCAACCCGAATTATTCATTAATCTCTTCACTCCAATTAGATACTGGTATACAGAATATTTCTTTCGATACAATAATTGATTATTTAATTTTAGTTATTTATTTGCAGAAAAATTTAATGACTCCAAAACATGACTTATTAAAGGTTGTTTCACGTTTTGAAACCATTATTAATAGCTTCCGAAATCAAATTCCAATTCATGTATATAATCTTATTCTTTATACAGACACAAGAAACAAGATAAATTTATTAAAATCATTTATCCGCCTTTAACTTGTTGCATCGTTTAGGCGGTAAGGGTATATTATATATACGGAATAGCGGTGGATGTCTTCGGACTACACCTAAGGGAGCTGGATGCGTCCAGCTCCCTTTTTATTCGTTAATCCACCACCTTCCTCCGGTACAGGCGGGATGGCCGGTGCCCGGCATTTTCGGTGAAATGATCGGTCTCTGCTACGAGATCGGCCACTTTGCGGCGGAAGGCCGCCTTCAGCAGCTCCTTATCCAGAATGACCTCATAAACCTGCTGCAGCTCCGTCAAGGTAAACAGCTTCGGCATCAGGTGCAGCGCAATATCGGTATAATTTACTTTTCCCCGCAGGCGCTCGGTCGCGTAGGCTATAATTTTCGCGTGGTCAAAGGCCAATCCGTCACTCGATACAATCTTATAATCCGTGCCAGTCGATGCTGCCTTCACCGTCACCGTTCTCGCCACAACCGCCGTAAGCTCCTCTTCGCCGCTCAGCTTGAGCTCGTACTCCAGGGTCTTGATGTATCCGTCCTCCAGCAGCTCCTTCTGCTCCCGCAGCAGCCGATAGGATACCTGGAACCAGGCGGCGTCGTCCGCATCGTCACCTGCCTTAAGCTCCAATTGGCCGCTGTTGATCAGGGCCATATAGCTGCAGCTCATCACCCAGCCCCGGGGGTCGCGCCCCGTGTCGCTGAACGTGTACAGCTGCTCCAAATAGACGTCGCCCACGCCCGTTTCCTCAAGCAGCTCCCTTGCTGCGGCCTGCTCCGTCGTCTCGTCCGGCCGGACAAAGCCGCCGGGCAGCGCCCATTTTCCAAGGAAGGGGTGGCCTCCCCGGCGGATGAGCAGGATGCGCAGCTCCTTCTCCGGAAGCTTGCGATAGCTGTCCCTCTCCGCATCCGTCACGGTGAAGATCACCATATCCGCGGCCACCGAAGGCCGCTCATAATCTCCTGGCCGGTACTGCGCCAGAAATTCGCGTTCGGTAAGTCCGTCCCGGTCCAACAAGCTCATTCTGTTCCCTCCTTAATTTGTAACTCTCATCGTCAATTTGTAACTCTCATCGTCAATTTCTAACTCTAACCGTCCAGCTCCATTAAACATATCCAAATTAGTTGTCAAAGTCCTTCCCGAATAAGCTGCCGAACAAGTTCCCGTAAGGCTCAAACCCCGCCAGCACCTCGTCTACCTTCTGCATCCGCTCCTCCAGACTGCCCCGCAGCGTAATGTAGGGAATGCGCCGCTCCTTCAAGTCCGCGATGATCTGTTTATGAAAAATATGCCGCTTCTGGTCCCCGCTGCGGTCCCACGTATCGTCATAGGGAATATCGTCGTCGCACAGGAAGAACAGATCATAGCGCTGCGCGTTCTCCAGAGCCAGCCGGGTTAACAGCTCAGGGGCCCGGCCGTGGTAATCCAGGGCGAACATATACGTAGTAATCGCATTGGTATCGACAAACAGATACCGGTTCGCCTTCAGCAAGGCCTCTTCCTCGCGCTCGATATGACCGACTGCGATTTCATCGAACGCTTCGAGGCCGATTCTGCGGTCCACCTGATGCTCGGTCCAATAATCCCGTCCGTATTCACTCGCATAGACCGTGTTATACCGCTGCGCCAGCGCTTCGGTGATCGTCGACTTCCCCGTCGACATTGCTCCCACGAATACTACCTTCGTGATCAAGTCCCGGTACACGATATCACTTACAAACTCTCGGTACTTATACGGATCGGAGCGGACCATCGTCGCTGAAATCGGAACCCGCCCGCGGGCTTCGTCCACCCGCCGGTCCACCGCGCCCAAAGCGATACTCATATGCCTGCCGTAGAACTCACTCGAGTAAAAATGCGTCACCTGCTCCCCGTTCAGCAGACCGAGGATATACTGTTCCTCCCGGATTTCATGCTCCCTGTCATCCGAATACCCGTCGGGGCCGTCCCAAGCTTCAATTACCCGGACTTCCGGGTAGAGCCTGCGGATCCAGTTCGCCCGGATATGAAGCGGAATGGGGGTGACCGTCGTCTCATAAATAACCACGATCAGTTCATCCACCTCCTGCAGCGCCGTTTCGATCATGAACTGATGTCCTTTGTGCAGCGGGGCAAACTTGCCCAGCGTTAATCCTAGCTTTTTCATGCCGCAGCCTCCTTAGCCCCTTTGTTCCAAATAGAGTATCCGTACACCGCGTTGACCAGATAAGCGCTCCACATCACGATCATCAGCAGGCCCTCGCCGCTGCCCTCCAGCATCCGGATCACCCACAGCAGCACTGTAAACAGGTTCAGCACGATGTAGACCAGCCACTGCTCCTTGAATCTCCACACCATTAAAAAGGTCGCCGCAACCGACAGCACCGTCGTCGCAGCATCAATATAAGGCGAGTTCTGCCCCTGGATGAACGAAAGCCCGAAGCCCAGCAGCAGACAGCCTGACACGCAGACCGCTCCAACGAGGAGCAGGCCTTTAAGCTCCATCTGGCGCATGGCGAGCTTGCCGCCTTGGCGGTTATTTTTCCACATGTAAAATCCAATGACATTCATAGGCACGAAGAACAGCAGATTCAGCATCACCTCGCCAAACAATCCGTTCGTATAGGCCAAATAGGCGTAGCCGACCGTATTATACATGCCAAACACATAGCTCATCAGGCTGCCCTTCGCCGCAAGCACCACGCACAGTACCCCGGTAATAAACACCGTAAAACCAAATAAAGAGTCCTTTGAAATCATCGTAAACCCGGCAGCAATCGCGGTAAACAGCACCAGCCACCCGATTTCGAACAGGTTCCAGCCCTTCGCATCCTTCTTCATCCTGCATCCCTCCGAATGGTGTATTGTTATGGAGCAAAACGAACGAACATTACTTAGTACAATTATGTTAATAACAATATGTTACTAACAAGATAACAGAAAGGTCCACAGATGGCAAATAAAAACTAAGTGATTATAATCACAAAGTTAACTGCCAGGCCGTGTATACTTTTATCCAGTACAGATATCCTAGGAGGTTCCAGCATGGGACGATATGAACAGCAGAGAAATTTCCTGAAGTCCAACTTTCTTGAGTTTAAACATGTGAAGACAGATAAAATAAAGGGTCTGCCCAAACCCGCAATCGTTAAACCTTACTCCTCTTCATCCGTCATGATTGATCTTCCCGAATGTAACGAGGACGTTGTAAAGAAGCCAAATATATATGAGCTCATAAAGCAAAGAAGAAGCACCCGATTTTATGCAGAGGACCGTTTGAGCCTTGAGGAGCTGTCCTATCTGCTATGGGCTACACAAGGAATAGCCGGTACAAACAAGGCCGGACTTACCCTCCGGACGGTGCCGTGCAGCGGGGCCACGCATACGTTTGAGACCTACCTGTTCATTATGCGCGTAGAGGGAATCGCCCAGGGAATCTACAGATATTTACCGGTGGAGCACAAGCTCTTATTTATGTTTGATCTGGAGGAAATGGACCAGAAAGTGGATGCCATTACTTTAGAGCAGCCCTTTGTTCCTAATTTCGCGAAAAAGGCGGCCGTCATGTTCGCTTGGAGCACCATTCCCTACCGGTCCGAATGGAAATATGATATCTCCGCGCACAAAAAAATCCTGATCGATATCGGACACGTCTCCCAGAACCTTTATCTGGCGAGCGAATCGATCGATGCAGGAGCATGTGCAATCGGTATTTATGACCAAAACCTCATCGACGAGGTATTAGGCTTGGACGGTGATGAGGAGTTTGTCCTATTCCTGGGCGCTGTGGGGAAGAAGCGGAAATAGTCCGGAAAAAGGGAAGGCCAGCCTTGCCGGCTGGCCTTTATCAATTGTTTCATTACCCGCATAAGGGAGCTTTACTTCACACAGGATTTAACGAACTCTTCAAACAACCTAAAGTTATACCGGTCCGACTGGTAGCTGAATTCCGGATGCCACTGCACAGCCAGAATGAACCTTTTGTCTGGCATAGCCACCGCTTCGATCAAGCCGTCTTCTGCTTTGGCAGCCGGAAGCAGCTGCTCGGACAGCTTCTTAATCCCCTGATGATGGCAGCTGTTGACTTTCAGGGTCTCCGTCTTCAGAATGCGGTGCAATAGATTACCTTGTTCGATATAAACAGGGTGAGCCGGCTCTGCATACGGAGGAGCTTGTTTGTGTCTAACCTTTGGCTCAGACCTTAACTGCGCCGGGAGATCCTGATAGAGCGTACCTCCCAGCAGGACATTGAACAGCTGCAGCCCGCGGCAGATTCCAAGCGCTGGTTTGTCTAATTTTACAACTTGTTGAAATAGGGCTTTCTCCAGAACATCCCGCGGATTACACAATTCCCCGCATACCTCTTCCACTGTCTCTCCATACAATTCGGGATTCACATCATGCCCGCCGGTGAAGAGAAAGCCGTCGAACATATGGGCGATTTGGGTGATGTGCTCAACATCCGAGGTTAACGGCAGCATGAACGGAATCCCGCCAGCGTCTTCAATTGCTTTCATATACCCCGGAAGCATCCAATAGCTCTCTTTGTCCCCGTCATACAATGGCAATACTCCTATGATTGGTCTCTCCATATGATCTCTCCCGCATAAGGTATGATTAAATTACACCCATTGTATAACAAACTTAACAACACTCAAATTACTTTTTGAGAGCCTGGACGTTTGCAAGTTTGCGGAAGAGAGATCGTTACTTCAAAGCAGCTGCCTGACCAAGCCTTTAATGATCAGCGTGTAATTTATCCCGGTCTACAGCTTCTGGGGGCTGCTCCATCCAGCCGCGGTCAATCATAATATTGGCACCATCTTCTACGTATAAGGAGACATCCAGCTGGCATTTTGCAAACAAGGCGCCAACATCCTTTCTACCGTTAAGTGATGCACCATTCGCGTATTCCCTTATCTTCATGGAGAACATGTCGATCTTATGATAGACCATTAGTTTATCTGAGAAAGGGGGCTCCGTAGAGGTCCTGACCAAATGATCAATACTCGAAGGCGATGGCAAATCGTTCTTAGTCAATTTATCCGACATGAGCTCAATATGCTTCTGGTTAAGATTCTTTCCACGTTCTAAATATTGTCTGACCTCTTCACTTTTCGCCACCTGCATAAAGCCAACAATAACAGCTTTGCTCGTGATATCGTTGTTCAGGTTGCCGTAAAGATGGGCAATTTCCAGACCGTGGAGCGGTCTGTCTTTTTCGAAAAAGACATTTAAAAAGCTCTGCTTTTTAACAAAGTCGACTCCTTCAGGAGGAGAAATAACGGGCGGATTGATTAACGTATTCTGGGGGAGCAGCGCGTCATTAACAAGGACCATCAATTTGCTAGTATCCCGAAGAGCTTTGACAAAGAAATCCCGGATATCTTTCCTTGTCACTAAAGGGATCGCCACACTATAAATACTCATCCCCCCCTTGCCCAAATACTGTAAGTAATGGAGGTAAAAATCATCTTCGTACAGCCGCGGCGCCTCCAAATTTACATCTTCCTCCGTAAACCCGACCGGTATTGGAAAATGGGCTTGTTTAAAAACAGCTTCTATGTCCTGTATATAGTCCTTACATAACCCCAGGGCAAATTGCAGGATTTTCTCAGTTTCTTTATCGTCCACATGCTGAAGGAAATAACTCAGTACGCACTTCCCCAGCGTATTTCCAACGTATGTTGCCCAAAGCTTTCCCATCTCTGCTGCGGTTAATTGAGATTGATCGGCTGTCACAATAATCATTCCTTTACGGTCTATTGGTACCCCTGCCTAGGGTATCCAGCAGACAACCTGGAAATACACCAAAAGTGCAGCTTTAATCAGCGAGTCTCCTTCAACAACAGTCAGATCCTGTACAATCAGCAAAAGAGGGAAGCAAGGATTTGCCTCCCTCCGTTTCTAAGGCCAACGGCTACCGCTTCGCAAGCTGCAGCAGAAGCCGATTCAGCTGTCCAACCTCATGACCAAGGCCGGAGAAAAAAGCCCGGTCCTCGGCTTCAACCGCCTGAACGGCCTGCGATGCAGCCGTGTCCCCCGCCTTCGTGACGGAAATGACATTCGCCCGTGAATCCGCCGGGTGAGGCCGGCGCTCGATGTAGCCTTTCTTCTCCAGCGTCCTCAGCACCTGCGACGTGACATTCACGTCTATCTGTGCATGCTGGGCCAACTGAACCTGGGTAATACCCGTTTGGCCATTATGTTCATTCAGCCATTTGCAGGAAAACAAAAGGACGAATTGCGGATGGGTCAATTCATAAGGCTCCAATGCATTCCTGATTGCCTTTTGCCATAAATTCGTGACCCGCCACAGCATAAAGCCGGGGCTTTCCTCTTCATTATTGAATTCTGAGCTCATATGCCTTTCCCTCCGTGCTGTTCAACATTGCGTCTGCAATAATCTGAAAGTCCTGCTCCGAGATTTCAAAGTGACCAAACCGAAACCGGCAGCCCCAATTTCTCTCACCGCGTGTAAAGCTTAGCTGCTCCAGCAGCGAACTAATCTTTGTTACCCTACAAGAAGTATAGCGAATGTTGCGGCGAAAGGGTATGAACGAGTCAGACATCGGGTATTCATAGACCCGGTCATCCTCCACCTGGCCGATCGCCGTAAAAGCCTGCAGCGGTTCCCCCTTCTGCATATCTGTGCGAGGCGAGTAATAAATCAGCCAGTCGCCGGCTTGCATCCGTTTGAGGGGCGCTGCCTTCCCATGACAGAGCTGGGCGAAGCCGCCCTCCACTCCCCTCGAGACATGGGATGCGGAAACGACGCCAATCCAGTACCGAGGGGATTCTTTTGTCATCTGCTCTGTCATATTTTCCAGCCTCTTCTCTGGCATCTCACTCACCTTGTTCACGTTCCTTCTGCAGGGCCAGCTTTGTGAGTCCCTCCATTGTCTGAGGGATGCCTTCTACCATGTGAGCCCCGAATTTGGGCCCCAGCTGCTCCGCATTCGGCCCCGTAATCTTTACTTGATGGGTAACCTTGGTCGTTCCGTTCGATTCCTCCAGCAGATGAGTAAATTGAACTTGAATACCGGCGCCCGGAATATCGGTGATATCCGAGAATCCACGCTGAGGATGAACCTCCACAAGCTCGAAGGGGAGCGGCTCTTGCCCCTCCGGCTGCAGGAGCCCCTTTGTGCCTTGGACAAAATGCCCCTCCAGTGAAGCGCTTACGATGCCTTTATCCCACTCTGTCCAGGTTGTAATATCGCTGTACAGCCCCCAAATTGTTTCTGCCTTCGCCGTCGTCGTAAGGGAATGCTCAAATTGCCACATAGGGATCTCCCCTCAAATAGTATTTGTACGTATTATATTTATAAATATTATATAAGTCAATACTAGCGCGCACAAAAACACGAAAGGAGTTTTTTATTTTGCAAAACCGGATTAGAAAATGGTGGGTGTTAGTCACAGTGAGTTTGGCTGTATTTATGGCCATGCTGGATATTACGATTGTGAATGTAGCCTTACCCGAAATTCAAAGGAATCTCTCATCAAGCTTCTCAAATCTGCAATGGGTCTTGAATGCTTATACTTTAGTGTATGCCGCGATGTTATTGCCAGTCTCCAAATTAGGAGATATCGCCGGACGTAAAAAAGTATTTTTAGTCGGATTAGGTATCTTTGTAATCGGCTCCCTCGCAAGCCGATTAGCAGGCAGTGATCTGTGGCTGAACATTTTCCGGGGTTTCCAGGGAATCGGCGGAGCTGCGATGATGTCTTTATCCCTGACCATTGTTACAGCTTCTTTTCCTGAACAGCAGCGCGGACTTGCATTAGGTATTTGGAGCAGTGTGGTTGGTCTGGCGATTTCAGGCGGGTCATGAAAAGAATGATTTCTTAGGATTCGTTCTGAGCACTGCCTTGATCTTTACTATGGTATTAGCCTTAATTCAAAAAGAAATGCATGAAGAATACTTGTGGACCAATTGGCACGTTTTAGGTTTGTTAGGCTTATCAATCGTTTTAATAATTGCTTTTATAGTCACTGAGAGAACGGTCAAGCAGCCCATGATCGAACTAACTATTTTTAGAAATTGGTCCTTTAACGGCGCCAACATTGCGGCTTTTGTGTTAGGAGCAGGTTTATATGGCGGGTTTACCATGATATTGGGTCCGCTGTCCGGGATTATTTCCGGAAAAATCGGCAATCGCTGGTTAATTAGCGGCGCGCTATTTATTGGGGCAATCGGGATCCTGGTGATCCGTCATACCCTTAAAGTTCCTTTTGAATGGAGCTATTAAGAATATTGTTATTAATGCTTTCAACGCCGGCATGAAAGATGTGGAATTGTTTATTGCCATCTTCCTGCTTATTGGAGCATTTGCAAGCGCCTTCTTTATTCACAAGAAAAGGGGAGCCTGAACGGCAGCAAATTGTCCTGCATAAAAAATAAGCCAAACCCCGCTGTTCCAAGCAGCGGGGTTTCGTCTCTTATTATATAATTCCGAACTTAAGCATGCTGTTTATCGAAGAAAGTACTATTTCCTCATTGGCTGCAATCGGCTTCCAGCCCAGCATTGTCTTAGCCTTCGCATTGTTCACATTGCGGTTCATCCGTAGCAGCAGTGCCGCCTCTTTGGCCTGCTTATTAAATAGTGCTCCCAAATAAATGACTGCGTTTGGCAGTGTTCTAGCGGATACTTTTCCTGCTGCATCCGGATATTTCTTTCTTATCAATGCCGCAATTTCGGGCAGCGATATTTGGCCGTCTGCCGATGCAATAAAACGCTGCCCATTTGCAAGAGGGTGGGTCATGGCACGGATATGGAGATCAGCCACGTCCCGGACGTCAACAATATTCAAAGGGATATTGGGAACTGCTTTAAACGAGCCGTCTAGTACAAGTTTGAGGAGATCAAAGCTTCCTGAGATATGGGCACTCAAGGATGGGCCGAATATTGCAACAGGGTTAATGGTAGTAAACTCCAGGTCGCCGCCCTCCTTCTTAATGAAATCCCAAGCGGCACGTTCTGCTAATAATTTGGATTTTTCGTAAATGGATAGGCCTTTTTCATTCGGGTTTGTCCAATCGGCCTCTGTCGTCACCTTATTCGGGTCCTTATTACTAAATCCAACGGCGCCAAAATTGGACGTCATGACCACACGCTTAACACCTGCGTTTCGGGCCGATTTCAGGATACGGATGATGCCTTCCACAGCAGGGCGTACCGCTTCTTCTTCATCTTGTGGAATCGTAAAAAAGACAGGAGACGCCACGCTTAATACATAATCGCAGCCTTCCATCGCTTCGTCCCAATGATCATCTTTTAATAAATCTGCTTCCACAAATGCAAGGCTGTCAAAGCTCTTGATTCCGTTGGATTGAAGGGTATCCATCACTTTATATTTACTGCTAAGTGAGCGAAGTGTAGTCCTCACGTTGTAGCCTTGCTGCAAGAGTTGAAGAATGATCTGCGCACCAACAAAGCCTGTACCGCCTGTTACTAAGACCGTATTTGTCATGATAAAATCCTCCTTAAATGTTTGACTAGTCACTCTTTTATTTCCGAAAAAAATTTCGGAAAAATTTTATACCACCATTCGCCAGAAGGCTTCGAAACCCACCATACGATGTTTATCTGCGTTGGCTGGGTCTTGCATCATGTAGTCAATTGTCGCTTCCGCTACTCCGTTCAACAGGGCAACTCGCAACCCTAACGGCTCTTCTCGCATGGGGCCATTTTCGGTGATTCGTCTCATAAACTCTCTGACCCCGCTCATGACCTGTCTCGCTGTCTGGCGGCTCTCCGGTGTCACCTCGTCCGATACATTCAAGAGTGCCAAGGCCCGCCGCTTCTCCGGAAAAGATGCTGCCCAGTTCATCCACTGGGTCCACATATAAAGCGCTTGTTCCCGCAGGTCATGATCAGCCGGGATTCCGTCTATGACCGAACTCATCTCCGTCTTAAGCTCGATGTAAAGCTGGTTCAACAAATCTGCCTTTGTATCAAAGTAGGTGAACAGTGACCCATTAGAGACACCCGACTCTTTGGCGATTGCTGCTGTCGATGCTCCCAATCCTTGAGAGGCAATCACCCGGGTCGCTCCCGCCAGGATCGCAGTTTGTTTGTCGTCGCTTCTAGGTCTGGCCATGTGTCTCCTCCTTGTTCCTTGTTTCCCCTATTATATAAGAGAGTGATTAGTCAGTCAATATTGTTATGTGCGAATAACCTTTAGCAATTGGAGCTGTGACATACCTCCTTGGAAGTAGGATTAGTATGAAATAACATACGATTATGCAGATTTTGAATCAAAGGAGAGATTGAGAATGCACCAAAGAAAAGATAATAGTCATGGCTTCGGGCATGGCAAAGTGCTGGGAACCACATCCATGGGCGAGCGAGGCCAAATTGTAATTCCCCGGGAAGCAAGGGAAGAGCTTGATATCCAGCCGGGCGAGAAATTCATCGTATTCGGGAATAAGCGCAAGGGAGCTGTCATTCTGGTCAAAGCAGAAATGTTCAACCGGTTTGCGGATTTCTTCATGAGCGCTTCGAAAAAGTTTGAAAGCATGGCTCAAGCGATTTTTGATAAAAGCACCCCTGTTTCTGAAGAGGATGAAAATGAACCTGAGGTAGCTGAAAAAGAATGAGCGAATTCATCCAGTTGATGAAGGATGTCCGGTTCAGAAGAACCATGCGCATGATTTTGAAGTTCGTTTGGGGGTTCTGGTGGCTGGGCAGGCAGAAGCATTTTATTCCGAGACGGCGCTTGGAGGCGAAAACCAAGGCTTTATATCGAAAATTGGCCGCGTATTTTACGCAGACTGCCATGGATATGGGCGGATTAATCATCAAACTTGGCCAGCATGTCAGTGCGCAGGTGGATATTCTGCCGAAGGAAGTTCTCGATGAATTGTCCAAGCTGCAGGATTCCGTAGCTCCGGTCGATTTTTCCGAGATCAAACAGAAGGTAGAGAGTGAGCTTGGCGCGTCGATTAGCGAGATTTTTGCCAAGTTTAGTGAAACTCCGATTGCAGCGGCTTCCTTAGGACAGGTACACCGGGCGACATTACCCACAGGTGAAGAGGTCGCGGTGAAAGTGATGCGTCCCGGGGTCGAAGACATTATTGCCATTGATTGGATATCCATACAGGTTGCGATAAGGTTATTAAAACGCTTGACCCAGATGAGAAACTTCATGGACCTCGATGCCGTGTACGATGAGTTTCACGAAACCGTGATGGATGAGCTCGATTATCAAAAAGAGGGGCAAAACGCCGAACAATTTCAGATGCAGTTCATCCACCGGGAGGATATTGTTGTTCCAGGCATTCACTGGCCCTATACCACTTCAAAAGTGTTAACCATGGAGTTCTTGGAAGGGGTAAAAATCAACGATTTTGCCCAGCTTGATGCCTGGGGTGTAGATCGGACCCAACTAGCCAAGTCCTTGATGGAGATTTTTATCGAGCAGATTCTGATAGAAGGCTTCTTTCACGCAGACCCGCACCCGGGCAATGTGCTCGTGCAGCCTGACGGCACTATCGCTTTAATCGATTACGGCATGGTCGGACGAATTGCAGAGGATATGAAAGCGCAGATGATAGCCCTTCTGATGGCTGTGTATCTAAAAGATGCCCACGGCGCAATCGATGCCCTTACTCGTTTGAAATTTTTAAGACGGAATGCGGATTTAGAGGTGTTTGCAAGGAATCTTACGTTATTGTTTGAGCAAATCAACGGCGATACGTTTGACCTGGATTTTGTGACGTCAGGCGACAATGTGGAAGAGCTGCGGGATTTCCTCTACTCTCAGCCCTTTCAGCTGCCTGCAAATACAACCTTTTTGGGAAAAGCAATTGTCACGCTTTATGGCCTTTGTCTGGGACTGGACCCTGAGCTTGATCTGATCGGGACCGCCAAGCCTTATGTCGAAGAGGTGATGCGCGGCGATCTGCGGGGAAGTGCCTTTTCAACCGTGATGGATGAAGGCAAGAAACTTCTAAAAGGAATCCTTCCTACAACCAAGAAGTTCATTTCTGTCGTCGATAAAATGGATGGCGGAAATTTACGGGTAAAGCTATCGAGTTCCTTTGAGAAGAAATTAATCGATACGCAAAATAAGAACACAGGGCGGATCATTGCAGCCATCATTGGCGCGGTATTTTTTCTGACGGCTGCAAACCTGTGGAATGAAGTGACTCACGTCGTTTCTTATGTGCTCGGCACGTTGGGGCTGCTTATTATGCTTGGTCAGCTCAAATCGCGGCAACGCCGCAGGGATGTAAGACATGCCCAGCAGATGCAGGCCATGCGTGAGCAGAGCAGGCTGGAACAGAAGAAGTTTAGATCACGGTCGTAAGGGGTCAGGTCCAAGCCCAGAAGAATCCGTCGCGGTCCCAAGCAATCTTGCCGCCGTGGAGTTTGCGGAAAGCCTTCTTCACCTCTTTAGACAGCGATGTATTTCCGTTCTCATTCACAAATATGAACTGTTCGCCGAAATGGGTCTTCACATATTCAATCGCATCGGTCTGGTATAACGTTCCCGTAGACCTGATTTCCGTGACCATCCATTCTGCAGCTTCCTGTGCGGTGACTTCCATAGGATGATGCTCCTTTCTACTCACGTATTGCCAGGAGCCGTCCCTCTGCGGAGCGGCTCCTTATTTTTCCCCATAGACGCATCAATAGTCCATCAGCGCTAATGCCTCTTCATTATCAGGCTCAAGTTCCAACAGCTTTTGTAAGTACCTCTTGGCGTCTTCAACTAGGCTTAACTCGAAGCAGCAAATGGCTAGACAATAAAATACCGTTGATACAACCTCTTCTTGCTCTTGCTGTACCGAAATCTCCAAATAAGTTTTGGAGTGTTCGTACATGTCCATCTCGAATAGTAACAGTCCGGCATCGAGCGCCAGATCATATCGCTGCTCCATGACGTAGTACGAAGACCACATCCGTTGAATGCCTCTAAGCAAATCCTGTTTTTCTTCTTCGTTTGATTCTGGCAGCAAGTCGGAAATGCGCTTGGTACTCTGAATGAAAAATTCCGCATCATAGCCGCCCAAACGCCAAAAGCTCAAGATTTGCTGCAACCCCATGGTATCCAGATGGCGGTCCACCCACCATTTCATACTAAAAAATTCATCAGGACCAAAGCGTTCAATACTACGACGGTAAGCTAATCGCAGGTTGTGATAATCCATCGGCTTATCCAAATGGAGAATACAGCCTACATTAATATTTTTGTAGTGATGCGGTGGAAATAACGCCGCAGCTCCTTTTTGTTCATAGACATATTTCATCGCGTGGTAGTTTGCCGTTAAGGAAAAGCTTCCATGTAAGACCAACTCGGGGGGGTCTGCAAATTTCCAGCTATCCAGCAAGTGATCTCCTTTGTCTGCCGTTATCAATAGGAAACCCGGCGGGGATAACCGGTTCAAACGCTCCAAACAAGCGATACCGGCAGCAGGAAATAAAATATGCGAGTCTTCAAGTTGTTCCTGATAAATGGAAATCACATTGCGGTAAGGATAGGCTGCCTGTTCGTACTCGGGCGCTCGCCGATGCTCATAGCGTAAGGTGACTTGATCTAACCATTCTGCGGGTTGAAGGGAGTCCTGATGTTCGGATTGTTCAACATAAACATCCGTTTCATATACTTCCCCATCGCCAATGTAAATCAATTCCTGCGGTATGCTATCGAAGAAGTAGTTCGCAACAAGGATTAACGGTTGTTGGAACTCCCCTTCACGAATCGTTGTGCCGGATACAATGAGGTTCAGCATGGAATCATGCACAGCATCAAATCGCGCAAAGTCCAGCAATCCTTCGGCAATGAACTTTTGAAACGCGGGATGCTCCTTCCATGCCCTAACATTGTCCATGGCCAAATCCGTCATGATATAGCGGAACGGGGGCAGCGGGATCCCGGCGTAGTCGATTAACTGACACAATTCGCTTAACAAATGGAAAGCAAGACGTCCCGCTCCTGCTCCAAGCTCCACAATATACACAGGTTCAGAGCCATTTCCCCTATTCACTCGATCTTGAAGAAACCCAAAGATCATTTCTGCATAGGCAGCAGCGATCATGGGATTACTCGTTATATATTGGGGAACTTGGTCATTATTCCAAGCCTTCGTTCCCTTCTCTTCATAATATTCACGCTGGACTTTCCAGATCGGTGCTTCACTGAAACGGTAACGTTGTTTAGGATCGCTTGTCGTCATTTAGGCCTGTCTGAAAAATACTTTGTCTTCGTTATATTTGGCCTTGCCTTCATTAATGATATACGTTTCATAAATTTCTCTGTGGACAGGATCTTCCACGATGCAAACTTCGATTTTCGTTACTTCGTCTCTATGCATTCTGATCGGGGATACGGAATCCTCAAAATGTTTCTTTATTCTCGGTCTTAGCTTTCTGGCTTTTCCGACGAACAACAATTCATCTTTATCGTTATAGAACATGAAAATCCCACCTAACTCTCTAGTGATCAGGTGAAATTCGGTGAAGCCGTAAATGTTGCTTTCCTGAGGATCAACCTTTTTGGTAATGGTGACATTAGGGGTGGGAATGATGATATTGATCATAATCGTTTACTTCCTTTGTCTGTATTTGATTGTATACTGTGTTCGTACTCCGAACTAACTACATGATATCATTATATCCAACTTCTTACGATTCTCGCTTCGCGAATCTTCCGTTTTTAGAATTCTAGAGAATGACTGTGTATCTATTAGGAAAGGACCGGAGTAGAACAACAGGACTACGCGAAAAATGATGAAATCGTCATGAAATACGGAAAGTACGTTGGATGTCTGCCGCAGCAGCAATCAAAATCTTTACTGAGCATAATATCTTTAATGACAGCTAAAAAGGAACAGATCGAGATGCTGATGGCAGAATTCGATGAGCTGCAGACCGTTTACAACAGCCGAGCCGTTGACTCCCTATTGTTCTTAAATGCAAAAGTTAATGGAGTCAACATTGACCCTGAGATCTACAAGCTTTATGTTGATGTGAAAGGAAGGGCATTGCTGGGTTGTTGATTCGGAACATACTGAGTGATAGTACAACTATAATGATTATACTGAAATTCCCGCAAACATCCCGATTAGCGGGGCAATTTGGGAGTTGTTAGTCCACCTGTTGCAGCGAGTGGAACAGTCGGCGGAGCTTATCCAGCAATTCCTGTCTGTCCTCTGGAGTCCAGTCGGACAAAGCCTCCCGCATGATACGTTCACGAGTATCGCTGATCTTCGCATGAACTTCTTCCCCGTACGGCGTTAATTCAGATATACGGACACGGCTATCTGCACTCGATGCATACGTATGAATCAACCCTGCGGATTCTAGCTTATCGATTTGCCGACTAACGCTGGAATAATTCTTGCCCATCAGAGCGGCCAATTCGCCAACGCTGGCGGGCTGGAGATGGACAATCCCCCCGAACACGCGGAAGGTTGCCGCCTCTAGATTTACGCCGGCGTTTGCGATCATTTTCTTATCGCGATCCGGCCGGTTGATGAGAGAGACTAAATCAATTAGCGCCTTAAAAATCTCATTTTCCATTTGTGTGCTGTATCCTCACTACGGGTCTTGGCATCAACGGAGCATTCCAAGCCTCTTCAATTTCCTCTAAAGCATACACCTTTGTGTCAATCTTTATCTTACCCCTTGCTGCCAATTCGAAAGATTCTCTAATTGCGGACAGCATATCGGCTTTGGATACACTCTTGTCTCCGCTGCCTACAAGTTCAATCGTGGACGAGCGGAGAATGGCGGAAGGCAGCGCAATATCCTCTTGGCCGGAAGACGTGCCGATGCTTACAAATCTCGTCACACGAGCCGTCTTCGTCTTGGCAAGAGCCGACATGATCGCTAGCGCGCTGTCACCCCATAGATAATCCAATACAACATCGACGCCTTCGGCAATAATAGGCATCAGGGCGCTTTCAAACCGCTTTGCGCCGTTATCTGCAGTCATGTCGAACGCAGCTGCTTCATCGGCTTTAAGTGCTCGCAGCTTCGATTCGTCACGTCCGGTTACGATCACTTTATGGGCTCCTAAAGCTTTGGCAATTTGAACAGCCAAGCTGCCAGAGACGCCAGTCGCGCCGTTAATCAGGACCGTCTGGCCCGCCTTGAAGCTAGCGCGAATGAGCAGCGCTGCCCATGAAGAACTGGCGGGATTAGCGATCGCAGCGGCAGTAATGTTATCCATGCTGTCAGGCAAGGGGACAGTGAACTTTGCATTAACGATCGTCTGTTCCGCCAGGCTTCCGAATGGCGGGTTAGGCAGCGCGAAGTACACGCGAGTACCGTCTTGCAGCGTTCCAACACCATCAATACCTGCCACCAGTGGAAAATGTGCTTCCGAGGAATAGTGCATACCCATTGAACGATACTTACTAACCCGGCTCAGGGCAGCCGCTTCTACGTTAATGAGGACTTGCCCCGCCATAGCAATGGGGGCTTCATGCTGACCGATTACGGGATTCATTCCTTTTTCTCGTACGATTGCTGCTTTCATGGGTAGCAACCTTCCTTCATCGTATTATGTGCATTCCGCACATAATATAACACAGATTGATGATTGAGTGCAATATGCACATATAAATTTAGGGGGAGGGATTACGGCTAAATATTTGCCGCATTCAATATAAAAGGATGGAGCAGCCGCGGCTAATCTCCATCCCGTATTTTTCAATAAACGCACTTGATTCTTTCACCAATTTCATTCGATTAATAGCCTCTTGACTTCATTAATGTCAACTGTTTTTTTAAGATGGTAATTTATCTTCATTGTTAAGATGATTGGGGAATCGAGTCTTTTAAAAAATCCTGGAGTCTGATCGGAGGACGTCCTATTAGGTTTTCCAAAGTGGGATCGATTTGCGAAAAATCCCCCTGCCGGCTTGCTTGAAAGATACCTGTAAGCAAATTGATGATCGCAGCTGGCATTCCATGAGACGTCAAGCGTTTCCTATATTCTTCATCGGGCACAACGATATGCCGAATGGGCTGATCCATGATCTTGGAAACAATCGATGCGATCCCTTCCATGTCAATCGCCTCGGAGGCCGTAAGAGGAGAGGTAATCCCATCGAGCTTCCCCTCTGTTAAGATAGCCGCTGTAACTGCAGCCAGGTCCGAGTGAGTCGTCCAGGCAATTGGACCGCTATCCGGGACTATTAATTCCCCTGTTTTCAAGGCATCGCTGATCATCAATAACGCTGAACTGGCAAAAAAGCCGCATCGAAGCGATGTGAAAGCCATCCCTGAAGATTTCAGAATCTCTTCTGTAGCCGCATTGGTGCGCATGGGAGGGAAATGTGAGGTCGCAGCTGAACCCATATGGCTTGTGTACAGCACTCGGCCCGCCCCAGCCTTCTTCGCCATATCAATGGCGGTTTGATGCTGGCGAACTGCCTCTTCTCCCTCCAAAGCGTTGGAAGAGACAATGAGCACTTGTGACGCTTGCTCAAAGGCGTGAAGGAGACTTTCGGAATCGTCAAAATTACCTTGTCGAACACGTACTCCGCGTTCTTTTAGATCCTGAGCCTTGTTTGCATCCCTGACACTCACGCCGATGTCCTCTGCAGGAACACGCCCGAGAAGTTCCTCAACGATCTTCCTTCCCAAATTTCCGTTAGCTCCGGTAACAACAATCATTTCTGCATGCATCCTTTCGTTTATATATTGTAAAGTGCGCTTCTTGCCATACGATTTGGTTTGTGAAATTATAATCGTATACGTAGAAGATAAAAGGATTGCGTTATGTAAACAATCTGCAAAAAGCTGTTTTTGTTGTGTTACCTACAGATGAGTCATATTGTCTGTTATTTGAGTTCAAGGGAAAGAGGAGGGCCCCATGTCAGTCAATCCTGATGACCCGCGTGTAATAAGAACCCGTCAACAGCTCGTGCAGGCTTTTAACGATTTGGTTAGGGAAAAGAAAAACTTCTATTCCATTTCCGTACATGATATCGCAGCTCAGGCAGCTGTAAATCGAACAACGTTCTATGCGCATTTTCAGGATAAATATGATTTTCTTGAATATTGGAAAACGGAGAGGTTTCAAAAATTTGTAAATGACAGACTGCCCGAAGACTCAATCTTCAATGCGCACAATTTGCGAATCCTGATTCAAACCATCTTCGATTTTCTTGTGCAGGCCCGACAGCACAGTACGCCCGGAGACAAGCAGTTTGAAACCATTTTCGAAAATGCCATTCATAAGAAGCTTCATCGACTCCTGCTTAAATGGTTACATGGGACGAACACGCAGGACATTTCGCATGATAAAGTGGAGGCTAAGGCGCTCGTTGTCAGTTGGGGCATATTTGGGTCGGCTTTGCAGTGGAGCCGGAACACTCAAAACCGCTCGGCGGAATGGATGGTAGAAGAAATTATTGAGGTTGTTTTGGTTGATCTGGCTCCTTATCTTGATTAAAGATCCCGGTAAAGTTACTTCTTAACAATTAGATCAACCTAATCGAACAAAGTCCCTTGCTGTTTGTAACGGCAAGTTTTAGGGCCATCCTATTGGGATGACCCTTCCATCATGACCAGTTCGTAGGAAGATTTTCTTTCCACAAGCAAAAAGGCCGCCTTCCTTATTCCATTTCATTTGGAGACGTTAACGGATTTTTGAGGGCAGGGAGCAGGACAACGTCGATTAGCGAAGTGTAGAACTGCTTGTCGAATGTTTTGCGCTGTACGAGTCCGCGATAAGAAGCCATTGAAGTAATAACCTGGCAAGCCATCTCAATATCCGCGTGGGTGGAAATTTCACCGCGGCCGACGGCCCGGTGCATAAGCTCACGATTCACTACAGCCCACGGTTCAAAAATCCCTCCGTTAACCGCTTCCGGATTCTGCGAAAAAAAGGAGCCCAAGCCTGTGAGTACTCGAAGTTTGCGTTCACCTTCTTCGATCGATTGCGGCTTCAATAGCGCGAGCAGATCACCCCGCAGGGTTCCCGTATCGGGCAAGAGGTCAAGCTCAAGATGATTTCGATTCATCCAGGTCAAGGCATCTCGGACTAACTCTGTCTTGGAGGACCAGCGGCGATACATGGTCGCCTTCCCGGCCTTCGCTCTGGCTGCGACCATATCCATTGTCATTCCATCAAAGCCGGCTTCGGCGAGGACGTCGATTGTCGCTTCCAGGATTTTAGCATCCCGCGTGTGATCTCGTTTACGGCCTAATGTTTTCGCTGGTTTGTCCGCTGCTTTGTCAGCTGATTTGGATCCGACTGACTCTTCATTTTTAATCTTATTCATAAATTTTAACCCCTTTTTTCGATACTACTCGGTTCCGGAACTTGACAGTTTCGTAATTGGGTGCTTTAATTTAAGTATCCCACACCGAACAGGGAATATAAAGGAGGAGTATACCATGGACAAAAAAGTCTGGTTCATCACGGGGGCCTCTCGCGGTTTAGGACGCATATGGGCAGAAGCCGCGCTCTCGCGCGGCGATAAAGTTGCAGCTACCGCCCGCAAATTGGAAGACGTCTCCGACTTGAAGGAACGTTTCGGAGATCTCGTTCTTCCCATGGCACTCGATGTAACGGATGCCGAGCAGGTTCGCCAGGTCGTTCAGCAGGCTCATTCCCATTTCGGCAAGCTGGACGTTGTCCTCAATAATGCCGGTTACACCTTGGTCGGAATGGTCGAGGAGGCAAGCGAAGCCGATGTCCGCGCTCTGTTTGACGCCAACTACTTTGGTTATCTTCGAGTCATTCAAGCCGCCTTGCCACTCCTGCGGAAGCAGGGCAGCGGGCATTTAATCAGCGTTTCAAGCTCCCTTGGGATCGAGGCAAGGCCGCTCATCGGCTTCTATTGCTCCTCCAAATGGGCGGTCGAAGGACTCCACGAAAGTCTGGCGCAAGAGGTCAAAGACTTTGGGATTAAGGTGACGCTGCTCGAACCCGGCGCCTATGCGACCGAGTTTGGCGCTTCAGGTAAGCGAGTACCGGAAATGGACGTCTATGCCGATGTACGGAAGCAGGTGTTCACGCGTCTATCCGGCGAAAAACGCGGCAATCCTCAAGCGACTGCAGAAGCCGTTCTCAAGATCGTGGACGCAGCGCAGCCCCCACTACGATTTGCGCTCGGTTCAGAAGTCTTGCCTGCGGCACGCGGCCTCTATGCTGACCGTCTAGCTGCCTGGGAAGCCTGGGAGACTGTATCGAATGCAGCGCAAGGCAGCCCTGTGCAATAAGCCGTTGCAGTTGGACCGGGGCGGACGTCAACATCACTTTGCAGAAAATATATCAGATAACAGATAACTAAACAGCTTTCTATTTTAGCAAGGAACCCCTCCGACTTTTTCGAAGAGGTTCCTTGTTATAACCTTAAACTTCATCCTACTAGTGATACGGTTCCCCCCCCCCGATTTATCTTCTCCGCAAGAGAAATCTGCTCCGCCAGCACCGAGCCTGCCCTAGCTCTGCGGCAAGCTCTTCGGAGCTCCAGAGCTTCCCTGCATCTCTATTTTATAGATGATCGTTTCATAGCTATTCACCCCTAATGCTGAACCCTCTTTCTCCGGGCGAAGATCGTTCTTTCCCGTGCGGTAGAGCATATTTCCCTTATCTTTGACAATCTCTTCTGCCAGGGTATCCTTCTCAAACTGAACGGCCTCGGTCTCCCCGGACAAATTAACGACAATCAGAAAGTGGACGCCTTCGTGCTGCCTTATGTAGGATAGCACCTTGTTTGCCGAGTTAGGTACGAACTCTAATTCACCCGCCCAAAAAGCAGGCTCACTCGTGCGAAGGTGAATCAGAAATTTATAATGTTCGAACATCCCCGCATCAAACGAATCCCAGTTGAGCTTATATGCATCAAATAACGACGTCCATGT
Source organism: Paenibacillus pinistramenti (assembly GCF_005869875.1). GTDB lineage: Bacteria > Bacillota > Bacilli > Paenibacillales > Paenibacillaceae > Fontibacillus > Fontibacillus pinistramenti. Next base: position 107,810 of record NZ_VAWG01000004.1, on the reverse strand, counting down.
TTGCATCGTATGCTCATTAAATTCCTGCCCCATCATAATGAAAGGAACGCCCTCAAGCGTTAGTAAAATGGAAGCAGCAGGTCCCGCATACTCCACACCTGCATACTCACAGATTCTGGACTGTTCTTTCTCCTCCAGCCAATTCATTCTCAGAGCCTTTTTAGGAAAGCTGTACTTGTAAGAGTTATAAATCGTTATAAAATCAGTCTGTGCAATCGTCCCGTCGATCATCTGACGAATAAGAATTCGAGGATTCCCGTTGTAGGTCAAATCACAGGCTTCAAGATGATGATATTCGTCGTAGGACTGGGAGATCAGGATGAGATCGGCTTTAACCTCCTGCAGAGCCTGCTTAATCTCAACGAGGAAATCATAAGGGGTAATGTCCGAATCATCCAAGCGAATACCGTCAAAATCAAACTCGGTAACCCAGTATTTCATCGCCTCGATGACACATTGCCTCATGCCGCGGCTGCTAAATTCCAGACCAGCGAAATATTCGCGGTTAGGCACATCATAGTAGATCTGACCTTGTTCATTATGCGTAAAATATTCCGGATGGCTCTCCGTCCAAACATGATCCGCGCCGGTGCGGTTCAAGACCCAGTCCAAAATGACCCTGATCCCATTCTCATGGGCTTTGCGTATAAATAACAATACATCATCCTTGGTCCCGAATTCCGGATCAATCGAGTAAAAATCTTTTACCGCATAGGGGTCCCCATATTTGCCAACCCTGCGCTCATGTCCCACTTCATGAAAGGGCATCAGCCAAAGGGTATTGACTCCCATGTCCTTGAAATAGTCTATCCTGTCAGCAAGCCCCCGGAAGCCGTTGTCCGTGAACGCACGAACATGCAGCTCATAAATGACCGCTTTCTGAATCCATTCCGGACTGGGAAAGGCTGTAAAGTTCTCGTACATATATCCCGGGTTGTCTTGTGAAATTTCATGTGTCCGGATCAGCACATCGCCATGCTCCGTTACCGTAATGGCAGAGTTATTCTGCGCATCTTCTGAAATGCTCGGATTCAACGGGTCTACGATCCACTGTTCCCCATTCACCACAAACTTGTAGAGATGCCTCCCCTTATGAACAGGTAACTCAAGCTCCCAGCCTGCCCCATCCTCCATCCGCTTCATGTAGTTTCGATCGCCGTTCCAATTATTGAAGGTCCCTGCCAGGGCAACGCTGTCAACAGGAGTGCCGGGATAATAAACGAACCGTACGCCATTAACCCCCTTCGCTGGAAATATGGTCAGCATGGCAAGACCTCCTTTATATAGCCGCTTTTATGGCCGCTCCGTCTCCACCCCAACCGATCTATCTCCAGTGAACCTCCGATTTCATCGAGCCTTCCAAGCAGCTGTTCCTTCATCGCCATCGCCATCGCCATCCCCATCCCCATTCCCATCTCCCCCGCTTTCCTCATCAAAAAAAGGCCCAACCCCAACTGCAGCGAGGTTGAACCTTTCGGTTGCATTGCCTTTAAATTTACATTTACATTATTTGAAAAATGTTTTTCTGTCAATACCGTCCTGACATGGGTGAATTTAGGGATTATTTACGATGCGGTTCGAAGCGCCGTAAAAGAATTAGCCTTGTTCCTTTGGACAACTGCATAGTTTTTCACATGGAATGCCACAACGTATTCCTCCCTCAGATTAGACCTCTCCGGCAGAGAAACTTAATGCAACCTTTACATAGAAATACTTAACTCAACATTTTCAGAAATATAATAAAGGATGAAACCCATAGTTTTCAAATTTGACAAGGATCGTTAAGTAACCCGCTGCTCAAACCAAGGAGGAGAAAGCTTATGTCCCAGCCTGTAAAGGTACTTCGTATTGGTCTAAGTGCTGCATCCCTTGTGATTGCAGGAATTTTGTTTGTGATTTATCCAGCATTACGTCCCTTTTCCGATGAAACATCCCTGGAAGGTGCCATAGCCTTCGCCTCCAGCGAATGGTTAGCGGCCCATATGTTAGCCATGGTGGCTTTCACGCTGCTTCCTCTGGGATTACTTGGACTTCACAACTCATTACATGGAACAGCAGTAAACTCACTTACCTATCGGGCGTTCTTGTTTTGTACATTAGGGACCGGTCTAGCGCTGCCTTATTACGGCGGAGAAGCATTCGGTCTGCATGCGATAGGGCAGGAAGCCATCAGACAGCAGTCAGCCGAACTCGTTAGTCTGGCAAGTACCGTCCGTGGTGGGGCAGCCCTTATTATGTTCCTTGCAGGACTCCTGTTTCTCGGAGTTTCTGCTATTTTATGGGCTATCGCAATTTGGAAGTCTGGCAAATATCCGAAATGGAGCGGGATTCCATTCGCACTCGGGTTATGTCTGTATATTCCACAATTTTTTGTTGGTCAGCCGCTGAGAATAGCTCATGGGTTATTGGTTGCCTTTGGTTGCATTTGGATAGCAGCAGATTTATGGAGCAGCAGGGCATAACGCTTCAGAGAAGGATAATACAAATGCTTTGGCAGCCCCTTAAACAGCCGAATAAGCACAAGGCATAAACGCAGCCATCGAAGCCACGTTAACGATGATTCCATCCCCACGACTCAGCATATCGGGCAGAAAACGATGCGCAAGGTCGACTAGCGCAGCCGTGTTCAGCATAATCTCTTCCTGCTCGTACTCCGGGTCTATTTCCTCGAAACGGCCGTCACAGACGCAGGTACGGATGTAATCGCATGGAATCGGGCAGCTGAACTGATTATAGCCGATTTCGGCAGTCTGCCGAAAAGCGAACGATATATGTTAAACATTATGTTTTTTAATTCGGATTACCGCCAAAGATTGGTGAATTGGGAGGGGGTTGCCCATATCTGGGGGCTCCATGAAATCAAGCAAAGGCGGAGCACAACCGCTTTATTTCTTCTTCCGGACTCACAAGAGATGGAGTTCGTGGTCCATTCGGCTCCTGTAGTCGATAACGCCCCAGGCCTGCACTGGTGCTTCTACGTCCCGGTATCAGGATCAGGCACCGAAGAGAGATTACTGCGTCTTCTGAAGCAAGACAGCAAGTGACATTAAATTTACACCCGGGTTAAAACGGATGTTGTCATTCTAAAGCCAACTGGTTTACGAAATGTCAACATCCCATTTCAAAACTTGCTGTTGTTTATGGTAGGGTTCAGCGTAACACTCTAAAGGGCGAAATTGAACACTTACCATTTGAGGCGTATATGTATATTTCATCATCTGGGATAGTAATCTACACTTTAAAAATATCCACCCAAATCCCCGGCGATCGTGCCGATTGCCATTGTGACGATGGTATTATCCATCGATGCCATTAGAATGGCTGACAGCATCCTCCAAGTATGGTCCCCATCTTATTTCCCTTGGCCATCTTTGCCTCCCTTTCGATAAGAAATTTGATTTACAACGGATTATCAAGTATATTGATAACAAAGTATCTTGATAATCAAGATAAATTATAGGCTAAGAGGAGGTCTGCAGTTGTCAAGTGATCGGCAAATACAGCCTACGGGGCAGCAAGAGAATCTCACGCTGCGCATGCGCAGCTTAGGAAATCGAACGGTGCTCTATCAGCAAAGTGTCGCAACCGCTCTCGGGTTATACAATAATGATTTCCTATCCATCGATATCTTGCACGAGAAAGGCCCTATCACGGCAGGCGAGCTCTCGAAGCTAACCGGGCTCACGACAGGAAGCGTTACTGCGTTAATCGATCGGTTAGAAAAAACCGGTTTTGTTCAAAGACAGCCTGATCCGCAAGACCGCCGCAAAGTGATTATCGTCCCGCTATACGAGAATAATGAGGACGTAAGCAGAATATATCTTCAGCTTCATGCGGAGATGCTAAAGCTAGCCTCATTCTACTCGGATGAAGAGCTAGCACTCATAACAAAGTTCCTTGGCCAGGCAAGCGCGGTCCTGGAGGATCAGATCCATCATCTTCATTCGAGTGCGCGCAACAAATCATAATGAGATAAGGGTGAAGAAAAAATGGCTGTACTCGTTCTATTCGCAACAAAAACCGGAGCAACGGCGCAATGCGTAAACGTATTATCGGAGCAACTGCCGAATTGCATGACATGCAACTTGGAGACGGACAAGCCTGCCATCGGAGAATTCGACCGTATCATTCTAGGGGCGGGAGTAAGAGACGGGAAAGTATACAAGCCGATTCGGGACTTCATCAAAAAGAATCATGACGAGCTCCTAAAGAAAACCGTGGGATACTTTATTTGCAACGAGAAACCGAAGGAGACGGAAGAAATTATCGAGAAGAATATTCCAGCCGCCCTAAGAGAATCGGCGCTCTGCATCGAATCATTCGGGGGCTATAAAGCATACAAGGCACCAAAGGAAGGCACCGATCAGTTGCAAGGAATTTTTGTCGATCGGATTAAGGCTTTCGCTGAGAACTTCGTGAAGTAACAGGGGCACCCCACGCACTGCACGATGGGGACCTTGTTACTGTTCACACGTTCTACAGACTAGCGAAAGTATAATATACCGCGTCAGAGCTACTCAAAGTCATTGCGTCCCTCCCTCGATTGGGATTCTTGGGGACACAAAGAAGATCCGTCGTCTGGAAGGACTCTACGGGCGTCGAGTTTCTTCCACTAGGTTGAAATCTGAAGGCACCCAGAACCTACTTGGGTGCCTTCTCTGTTTGTATCTTTACTTTAGCTACGAGTTGTTCACTTAATAACTTATCTTTCAATCACTTTAACACTAGAGGGGATCATTTCATAATTGAGCGATATGGCGTAGTCTCCATACTCGCGAGCTGGCTTACTTCGATCTTTTAATTCGGCGGTAACTGCATCAAATAGAGGCTGAACAGAGCTATCCCCCATCTTGGACGAATGTTCGAATATAATAAGCTTCCGTGTACCCATCAAACCGCGTGCCGCCGAACGGTCGTGTTCAAACATATTGGCTAACGAATCCCATAGCAATTCCAAATCCGTTTCAGTAAATCCAGTTTGACATGCTAGCGGTGCAGATACAAATCCGTATGCACGATATAATCCGTAAGGAATTGTGAACTTCCTTCCCATCGTACGGTTATCGCCACTTTGTTTCTCAGCCTCCGCTTCCGTCGCTACAGCCATTCTAGTAATACTGTGTTCTAACGAAATGATGGGATCAATTGATCTTGCAAATGTAAGCTGTACCGGCCCGCGTACTTGACCAGCATTCGGACCGGTAGACAACACGGCGCCAAACGTACGAATATCATAGAAATTTTGGCACATAAATTGCCTAGCGCGATCAATTTCCTTGCCTTGTCCTTGTCCTGCCTTATTGCGCTTCTTGCCGTCTCCGGGATTAGTTGGCTTTTCGTTCAGATCGATATCCAACGAGATATAGGCTTGTTCAATGGTTTGGTTCAGAATTGATTTCTCTCTAACAAAAATAGAATAGGGGGGCTTCTCCTCCATTTTTAAGCTAACATAATTGCGGACTTTTCTTTTCAAACTTACATCGGTTACCAAACCATGTCCCGTCTCGGGATCGACCCGCGGTAAATTACCAGCATCGGGATCTCCGTTTGGATTCCCATCTTGTACATCAAAGAAAACTATAAAATCATATCTTTTGGTCAAAATCTCGCTCATGCCTCTTCCTCCTTTGTTATGGTTTTGATCTCAGAACTAGGCAATTCTTCTGATTTCCTGCTCGTGAATAAATCCTGTCGCTGGTGGTAGTAGCCAATGGCAAACAGGCCTTGTTCCAGCAAATTGAGGTGGGCCGGGAACTTATTGAATTTGCCCACGATTTCAGCCAGCAATTTTTCAAAATTGATTACACGGCCTTTTCTGTCCAGCTTTGTTAAATGATGATTTTTCAACCGCATAAGATTGGGGAATACCGTAACTGGCGTCGTAGAGGCTGCCCCATAAAATCGCTCTCGAATCGTAGTGTTAAGGCCCGGGTTTGCCTCTTCTTGAATTTTTTCCAACACAGCAAACAAGCTGCCCAGATGATAGCCAATCGACGTTTGATGATCGTCCAAAGCCTGTCCTACCTCCTTATAACTTTGATTGGGATAAAATCGCAAATAACGATTTAGATAGGCTTTAATTACTGCCGCCCTCACAGGTTTCACACGATATTCTGTATCGCTTCGAATACGTCGAAGCGCAGCCTGCAGTAATGTTTGCGGATACGGCGTACCCTCCAATATGGAGCGCATAAACTCCCCTGCTACATTTGGAGGAATATTTTCACTCTTATCTTGTACGGCAATGTTGACCAAAATTCTCCATATTGAGTAGTAATTCGGCTCCCCAGCAGGCTTAATAATTGCGAAATCATCGAAGTACTCCCTGATTCGACTGGCAAATTCGGAAACAGTTGCAACCTGCCATAAACGAATGGAGATTCGCGCCATATTCGGAGATAGACCAAGAATATAAAGACGAGTACTACCGTTATTTTCTGCATAGGCTCCTGAATGGACAGCTTGAAGCAACGCTTTGATCTGCTCCGTTCCCGCGTCGGGATTATCCTTCGGAGACTCCTCGAAGAAGGCTGAGAATTCCGATTCAAGGTCACATTCCTTCTCTGCCCAGCATACGATCGACATATCCCCGACGGTTAGCCGCTGTTTGGACTCAAGAAGCAAGTTCAATGCCTTCGTATATTGTGAAGCAACTTTCTTACTGACAGGTGCGTTCAGACTTTGCTTTTTACCATACGAGGTGAACACCTCTGCATTGAAGCTCACAATGCTAGCTCCGGATGATTGCGCCCCTTTTACACCTTTAATTACGGGATGTGTAGCAGCTACCTCGACATCTCGTTCTCCGGTAATCAAACAGGTCGCTAGGGCTGATGGTTCCGTCCTCTCTTCCTTATTCTCTAGGGCAGCAGCAACTACAGGAGACTCAAAAACAATTGAATAAGGCGTGTCCATGACACGAAAACTGACTCTGACGCTTCCTATTCCTAACGGCTCTGCGTACTCGGGGTGCTCCAACGCCAGTTTAAAATGACTGCGATCTATTAATCCGTGCTGTAAAAAAGCTCGTACTGCCGCAACACCAACATCGTTTGTCAGACCTAGCCATTGGTCGATGGCATCGATCATACTCTGCAGATGCAAGTCGCCTTTTGAGCCTAGTCCTAGAACAAATTTTGCGTTATCCCACAGTAAGTTAGCATCCGTACCGCTGTTTGAATGTTTCAACGCCTGATTTCCGATGTTCGGGAGTTGGAATAATCGCGGCTGCTTCTTCTTCCCTATATCTTCTCTCAAGTCGGCAATGTTACACAGCCGGCCATTCTGATCCAACTCCAGCAGAAAATCAATCCCACCTCCAATCCAGCCATCTGCAGCGATTTCCCCAAGTGTCGCTTTGCGATCATAATACTCCTTCAAAGCAAGCAAAATCATCCTCTCACCTCTATCTCGCGGCGATCGGTATTCACGATACCATTCCTCATGTAGGCTCGGAAAAATAGCGGTGAAGGGTCTATATTATTCTGTTCAAAATTTAAATCGTATAGCATAAAACCTAAATCTCTCGTTTCTTGAATAGGCTGAATTGATTCTTGATCTGGATTTTTAATTAGTCTAAAATCGCAAGCAAACTCTCTGCAACCCAGGTACGGCCGGTGAAAGCATTGCCCCTTCCGCGCTCGTCTTTCGAACATTGCTGCATACTTGGCTTCATTCTCATCTAATCTGACTATATCGGCACGTTCCTGCTCATCTGCCCAATATTCCGACTCATGAGGTCGGTTGTTTGATCGCTCTTCCGGCGGGATAAATTCAAAATAGCCATGGATACGGTAACGAGTGTTCCTTAAAAACAGTCCCGCACGTTGAATCCTCTCACTTACCACCATGCCCATAGGCGGCCCAGGCAAACCTGCCATTTGTCGGGCTGTAGGGACAGCAGCTTTTTTATCCAATTCATTCCTTCGTACGGTAATCCACTTGATTGGATGCAGCACTTCAATTTTGGTAATATGCCAGCGAATTGCCGGTTTCCACAGAATTGCTTCAAAAATTGCTCTAGCGGCTGAAGGAGTCATAATATCATAACTTACTCGTTCCGCCTTCATCTCCGGGCGAGTAAAACAAGCGTACTCCCCCCATACCTCCAAACACCAACTTTTCAAATAAAACCCTCCTATTTTGGCTATTACATAGAAGTTAATGGCTCAATCAATAATCCTACTTCTTCAGAATAATGATCAACAGATGTCAGAGCGAAAACATTAGGCCAAATTTCCTCAACTGCCCCTCGTTTCTGCAATACATTAAATTCTTGTTCATATACCGTCACCGTGTATCGTTGAAGCATCCGCATGCGATGGCGGTCAGGTCCATGTGATCTCAAATTGTCGAGCAGTAACTTTCCGTCTCGATAGGGGACCAGTATCGTTCTTTGGTTATCGTTATCTATTAGTTTAAACCTTTCTGACGCCGTCCTAAAAAAAATACTGCACTCCTTCGGATCATTACGCTGAGGATCAAGTAGCCGAATAATCTCCTTCTCGTCTAACGAATGCACTTTCCAATACAATTCATTAAAATAGGTTTCAAAAATAGCCGGGCTTGTAACCATATTGAAGGTTGTTCTGGATAACATGCTCTTTGTCGTTTCCGCCGCTTTTCGTAATATCCCCATAGGAGCTGGTCTTGGCGGATGAAATACGACTACCTTGCCTAGCCTAGGCAACAGCCTGCCATTGCGGTTGCACCTGCCAGCTGCCTGCATGATGGAATCCAATCCCGCAAATGCTCGATAAACAACCGGAAAATCCAAATCCACCCCCGCTTCCACCAACTGCGTACTAATTACTCTCACAGGCAAAAGGTTTTGGGACTCCCGGTTGAGGTTCTGCTCAAGTATATCTTTAATATCCCTAATCTTATCGCTGCGATGTTGCCCGCACATTAACGATGACAAATGATAGGTGCCTGCGGGCAGTTGACTGTGTAGTTCTCGACAACTTCTTCGATCAGATACAATACACAACACTTGATTAAATTGGTTCAACTGTTCGGCGATTTCGTCCCAGTTCTCAGCGGCGTGTGAGTCGCTTGGAAACTGTATTTCCGTGCGAATTAGTGAGTCATAGAGCGAGTGCACTTGTTCGTCTGTCCCGACGATCTCATGTACTTCCTTTAGTCCTTTGAATAGCTGTCCATTTATTGTTCTCTCTTTCAAGGCTGGCTGAGTTGCGGTCGAAAGGACAATAGTCACGTTGTAACGATCAACCAGCAACTGAATCGTTTCCAGTATAGGGGCTAGAAATGCCGGCGGCAGCAGTTGTACCTCGTCTAGAACAATGATGGAATTTGCAATATTATGTAATTTCCGGCAACGGCCGGGTTTGGCGGCAAACAAAGATTCAAAAAATTGTACCGAGGTCGTCATGATTAGCGGTGCATCCCAGTTTTCTATTGCTAATCTGCTCTTTACATCCAGATCACCTTCTACTACGTTGGAATGATGTTCAACAATCTGATCATCACCTATAGCTTTACGAAAAACGTCAGCGTTCTGTTCGAGAATACTCATGTAGGAACTGACGTAAATGACTCGATGAAGCTCGTACTTGCTAGCGTGCTCCAGAGCGAAGGCTAATCCACTCAACGTTTTGCCTCCGCCGGTCGGCACTGTCAGAGAATAGATTCCTTGTGCCCCATGTGCTGCTTGAATGCATTTTTGAAGAATTTCTCTGCGAATGGCATTCACCGGGATAGGCTCCGCCTCGTTAGCCAAAGCTTCGTTGTGCCTCCGGAGTCGATTCCTCAGTTCCTCAATGGGAAGATATTGTCCTCTGAGCTCTGCCTTTGCTTGATTCATATAGAATTCCGTGTCCAGATAATCGGCATCTATCAAACAGGAAAACAACATTCGAATCCAGAGGGATATGTCTAGTCCGCTCTTAAACTTCCAAGGCGGTCTCAGCTGGTTCTTAAATTTCTGCAGTTCTGCAATTAACGAGGGATCGATCTGCTCAAGTTCCTGATGTTTAAATTGTGTTTTTTTAAACTGTAACGAAGCTTGTCCCGCACCTTCAGCGCTAGACCAATCCGGTAATCCGGTATGATGACCGGCAATGCAGTAGGCAAGCATGCGACCGATACCCTTGCCATATATTCGCTCAACGAGTTCCGCTCCATGAATGGCATGAGGAATTTTCCCTGGTTTTCCTTCGAGATGCGCCTCCTGATCATAACCGCTTTTCAAATTTAGATAAGTGAGCCATTCCATCCTACCTTTACCTGCATCATGCCCCCAACCTTGAGCCCTAGCCCATAAAGAGGAATTAAATTTGGAGGCGAACTCTTCGGCTCTTTTTGCCGTACTTTCAGAATGATCGTCCAAGGTATGTGGCTCTGCCCAACAGCCATCTTTATTTTTCCGCACATGGGCTATGTATTGGTGTCTCAATTGACTCCTCGACTCCTTTAGTCAAAATAAAAAGAGTAGTTTCATCGATATGAATTTATTAACATTTATTTGATTAGAGGGATGCTTGAGATATCCAAAGAGTAGTACAAATATTTGCATTATCGACAACTTTGACGCCAATAGAGTATTGACCGCAGCGAAGAAGGATATAGATAAACATTCGACACTGGAGTGCCTGTCGGCGCGACAGGCAAATTATCCTTATTTACTACTATTATACAGAATAACTCGGGCGGAAGTGATCACTATTTATACCATTTAGCTAGATAAATAAATTTCGCATTACTTATGGTACGGTTCGCCGCGCTGTCTGTAATGAAATGTTTTCCGCAGTTTCTAAACACAAAACAGCCCCATTCAGGGGCTGAAATAAATTACTTTCTAAATAATCTTTGTCTTTGGGAATTGCTTATACTTACTCTCTAATGTGCGGAATTTACATGAATTTTCATAAAAATAGCCTCTTCCTTTATTTGCAGACTCGTATAAAATCAATGCACTAGCTACAATAGCCGAACGGTTACTTTTAATATACTGGTACTCTGCCTCTAGTAATGCTCTATACTTCTTGTCATGGCTATAATTTTCAAAATTAACGTATGCTAATTCACTTTCAAGTATAGGTATCATACAGTTAAATTTAATCACTGCAACAGGATCCTCTTCAGGATTATCATAAACTTTGAAAAAACCTTTGTTCTTTTTCTTGAATTTTGGTTTGTATGAGGATAAGGGAGCATAATATTTATGTCCCTCCAACTCCATCAATATACCAATGTATGGTCGTAGTTTGCCTTTTACGTTAAGCTGGACACCATTGTCATGACTATGTAGGAAATTAATATAATCATCATTAATACAATAAAACTTTAACTTCTCGATCTCCCCAATTTCACTCATCCTGCTCTCTCCCCATAAAAAAAAGAGCGCTAGGTGCGCTCTTTCTCACGCTCTTTGGTGGTGAGCACCAACTTTACAACTCGCCCTTAATTTGGTGGCGAAACACCAACTTTACAACTCGCCCTTACCTTGGTGGCGAAACACCATGACTAACTATATCCAGTTTAACATTAAACCCAGCAGACTTCAATAAAAATTGTATCTAAGACAGCGAGTCTCCATCATCAGTAGTAATATATGCATCTTAGATGTGAAAAACACTACGAAACTCAGAACCACAATTACCCAAATCTGAATAAGCTTTTTTAGAGAAGGTTAACATTAAATCTGTATTTGATATTATATTCAGAATACCATGCATTGATACATCTATCGCTAAATTTTTTTCTACACGCTTTGCTAATCAACTTGCTGCCCTTATTTATGTTCTCCCGTCAACATTGTAGCTTCTACCTTTAGCTCAACTTTTCGCTTTACCACTATTTGTGATACGGTTCTCCTTATACACTATAACGGCTAAATTCTCGCTTGCCTTCATCCGAAAGGGAGTAATAGTCGAGGCACTTCGCCGTTCATTTCAGCTTAATATCTTTATTTTCATAGGTAACTCCGATCCGCTCCAGCACATTCGGACTAAATACGCTGTAGAATGGCCGGTATACACGATGACACCTTATAAGGGGTCTTACGCAAATGTATGACAAGAATTCGAATCGAATACGAAAAAGAGCAAGAGGATACCCCACTGCTCTATTTCATTTCAAATTTACGAATTGAATGCGCATGTATTAAGAGAGTACTACGCACGTTTCCTCTTTTGATTAAACTGATTTGTTTTTCGGGACGATTCGAATATACTCACGCTTTTTTCTAGCCTGCTCATTTTCGTGAGCCTTGAGAATCTCATCATATCTTTTCAAAAGCGGCATAACTTCCTTCAGAGCTTCCTCCGCACCACGTTTTGCCGCAGCCTCATCCCGTGCACGATCATATTCTTTTTTTCCTCCGTATTCGGTATAGATTAAATGAAGAACGTGTCCTGACCCACTTACCTTAACTCCGTTCTTATTGATGTGGTATGTACTATCAGGAGAAAGCTTTTGTTTCTTTTGCTTCTTAGTGTTGATCTTAATTTTCATAGATAATACCCTCCCTGCGATATTTTTTATTTCCACCAGCGTTGAAACACTTCCTCATCCTCATCATCTTCTTCATAAAAATTACCATTAATAATTGCATCACGGATGGCGTTAAATATAATCTCTTGTGCCTTAAGACTATTTGTAAATTGATTTTTAATATTTCGATCTACTTCAAGATGTTCAACCAGTTGGACTTCTTCCGCCGTACATTTTAGTTGATAATCTAAAAACTCAACTAACATAGCTACCCGTACACCTGCGAATTGCTTTTGTTTGAGCTCTGATTTCCTTCCACGATATTCCTCAAGTCCAAATAAATCGTAAATATAAGTCATCACCTTAATTAATGCAACTTGCGAACCGTGGTAAGTCATGTTTTTAATTGGGATGTTACCTAACAGAGCTAAACTTGTTTCGTTAGATTTGTCTAGCCTCTTCCTCATTTTTTTTATAAACTTAACTAATTTTCTCAGCCTCGCTCCTCGCCACGGTTTTTCCCGCAGCTCAGGGTACTTTGTCCCATCTATCAAAAAATCTTATCCTCCTTACCGAACCGAATGATAATATCAGTATACACCATAGTTATTATTACTATCAATATTGGTAGTAATAATAACTATGGTTTAATTTTATTTCTTTGGAGGAAGTAACGCAGACTGGGGTTGGAGTCGAATTCATGCGTATGGAGTACAACCTGCACAAGCTTGCATAACGATCTTTCCCCAGGATGGCTTATCTTATCCACCGCCCTCCCCCTCCGGAGCGACTTTCCGCGCCCAGTAAGGGCAGAAGGCCAAATGGATTTACCTTACATAATTCGACAACATGCAACAGGGTAATTTGTTAGAATTGAGATGTACAGTTGATTGCACACAATGTTGTGCTAAATGGAGATGAAATATGTCGAACCCGGTAAAAATTGAGGTGCTCCCAGCAGCGGAAGGAGATTGCATTCTCATATCTACTAAAAATAACAACATTTTAATAGATGCAGGTGATTATGACACCTACCATGATTATTTAAAACCACGTCTTAAGACATTAGCGTTGAATCAAGGTAGGATTGATTTATTTGTCGTAACACATATTGATCGTGACCATATAGAAGGAGCAATAGAATTACTAACAGATAATACAAATAGTTTGAATCCATCAATAATTCCTATCGATCAAGTTTGGCACAACAGTTATAGACACCTCCAATTCCCCAGAATGGAACTATTGGAATCGCTGAAGCTGAAATTCTCAGAAGTATGATTACAGCAGGCAAGTTATCTGAGCATCATTCCAGCAATGAATCAAAAGATATTAGCGCAAAACAGGGTTCAACAGTTGCCGCGCTACTCTTATCAGGTGGTTACTGTTGGAATAAATCTTCCCAAGGTGAGGCAATTAACTCTGATTTCCAGTCGAGTATCCCGTTTGCTAATTTTACAATTAAGCTTCTGTCACCGGACTCCAAGAAATTGAGTGCCCTATCTAACAAATGGGAGAAGGAATTAAGAAAGCTTAAATATAATTTTTCGTTTACCTCTGATACAATTTTCGATGATGCCCTAGAGTTCAGCTTGCTTATGGAAGAAGATGGGCCTACCGAACATAGTATCAAGCCAAAGTTGAGGGAAGCAACAAAGATAAGGAAGCAGTATTAAATGATTTAAGTAGTATGTACGAAAATGTATTGAAGTCCTTTAACTTTCCTAAATTGTCCAATGCATATATAGGTAAAGATTACTTACCCTATGTAAGAGGAAGAAAATATGATGATATAGGAAGTTTGGGATCGGTAACGTTGATAACTATGGCTTATTATTTGAGTATCTTATTGGTCGGAATTAAAGAATATAATAACCACCCCGGGCTACTAATTATCGATACTCCTCGAAAAAACCTTGGTGCCGACCCAAATCAAGATGAGGAACAATTCAAAGATGAAAAGATTTATAATTCTATCATCCGTTACTTCATTCAAATGGAACAGGATAACCCTGAACAATTACAGCTAATTATCATAAACAACGGCTACCCAGAATTCTTACCTCAGTCAAATGTTATTGCAGAATTTGATGGTGACGGATCAAAGGGACTACCATATGGATTTATCGATGATGCAGGCATGAAGTCGTAGATTCTTTACGCATACCCACAATAATAACTTAACATCTAGTTGTAATATTGTAATTAGCAAATAAATGTTTCAAACAGAGGCATCAAATGGGCCCGATTAGCTCTAAACCAAGCTAATCGGGCCTCATCTATCTTCCCCCCTTTCATCCTTTCATCGCTACAACCCCGTTAAACGCCTCTACGCCCTTCCGCCCTAAAAATTTAGCCGTCATTTGTGATACGGTTCTCCGCGCTGTCTGTAACGGCAAGTTTTACTCAAAAAAATAAGCAGGCATTAGCCTGCTTCCGCAACAGGAGGCATAGTCGTTCGTTTAATCACTTAATTAATCACCGCTATACGCCAAAAAAGCGCTCTTTAAACTCTGAAAAGTTATTCATTGCAGAGCGAGAATCACTAGGAGTTTTTGAAATTGAATGCGAGTATCTGTCGTCACCTCTAATTTTCATTTTATAGTGTTTTCCTTCCTCGGTAATTTCAAAACCTAGGGCAATTAGTTCCTTTCTTGATTGTCTAGTTAATCCATCAGCTGATGAGAGCATGCTCTTAATTTTGTTCAGAAACTCGTCTTTATATTGTGAGATTTCGTTGGATTCTAAAATAGATTTTAAAATATTCTGGGTCCTTACTGAACAACTCCCGCTTTTCAACTTATCCTCAATAATCTCCTTGATAAGTTCAAGGTGTTCATTCTGAACTATCTCTGGTTCGTTGCCTTTAAACAATAGAGGAGTCTTGGTGTTAAAATCGCTAGGGCTTAAAATATCTTTTAACTGATTTAAGTAGCGATTTTCTGCTTCAAGGCTTTCAATTTGCTCTTTTAACCTCTGATTTTCCTCGGATGCATATTCAATAAATTCTTGTTGTTCTGATTCACCTTTTTTAAATCGTTCATATGTAGATTGGTATTTTAGGTTCTGAACAAATGACCATCGACACTCATTAACTGTCTTTCTCGTATTAAGTGTTTTTTTCACAAAATCCAAGATATTAGTTATGTGCTCGGTTGCATCTGCCCGATAGTAATAATTTTGATCACCACCAGGCCAAAATACCCCAATCTTTCCGTTATAGGGGTTCTTACCTTCTGTTATCTCTCGAAGCCTTGTTGATACACTTGTATCTGATTCAAAATAAACATGTGCAAGCCCAGATAATTTTAATGCCAATCGATCTGGATCAACAAGATGGTAATCCCCAAGAAAATGCTTACTTATATAAACCACTGGCAATGAAAATGCACGTTCACCGTTAATTAGAGAAGCGAGCTCTGATACATCCTCAGCTTTCACCTCTTTTGGCTTCACTTCAATAAGAATGTCGCCATCCAGCATGGGACCTGTTTCTTCTAATAGCAGTTTAACAATGTAAGGCTTTTGAGGCAGTCGCCAATAATTTGCTACATTAAAACTCGCCCTTGACGTTACAATAGCAACTTTGAATTCTTCATTAGTCTTGTATCCTATTACATCTGTACGCCATTCACCATCCTCATCTTTTTTAATATGTCTTACGCCACAGTGAATTCCATTGCTTCCAACAACCCGTGTAAATTCAAGGGATTCCGAGTCGTCTTCATTTTGATACTTTAACCCATCCTCAATAGGTGCATTATTTATTTTTAGGGTACTATGGGGACTGCACATTTGCCACTTCCTACATAGTTCTAAAAAAACTGTTTCGCTTGTATTTAAAGATAAAGGAAGTATTGTGTTGAATCCTATCATTTTATAGCCCCCTGTATAGTAATTAATGATACTTTTCTACAGGAAACAACATATTTCCTCTTTTTCTGTTTGTTGGCCTTTAAAACTTGCCGTTACTTGTGATACGGTTCACCGTAACGGGTCTAACGGCGAATTTTTCGTAAGCCGCATATCTTTGTCATTGACATTTTAGTCGTTAATCACATAATTAAAAGGGCACCCTGAAAGGTGCCCTAACCAATTTATCCATTTACTCTTCTTCGTGCTCTTCCTCAATGCTCAATTCATCAATCTCTAGACGGAGAGGTTGATTGTTTGCGCCAAAAACCAAAAAACCACTCAGAGAAACAAATTTGTCTAAGTAATTATCAAGAACTATGGTGTGCGGCGAGAACACACACTTGACTTCACTATATTGTTTGTTATCTTCAAGCAGCAAGGGTCTTGCAGTAAGTACATGTGTGTCCATATCCTGTTGTCTAATTAGAGCTCTACCCTCGACATACAACATATCTTTCTTGAGTACTTTTGCCCGTTCGGATAGCAGTTTTCTCGTCTGCTTGTCTACGCTTACCGCTTTTTGCTTCTGTGGAACAGTAGCACCTTCAAATGAAATCCGTTCAATTGATGATCTTATGCTGGGAGTTAAATCCTTTGCGTAATGTAAAAGCTTTAAAATATCATTTTGATTTTGTAATTCCTTTTGTAGTTCATTCATGGACTCTTCATTATCAGAGTCCAAAGCCTTAATCAGTAATTGGAGACTTTTAATTGCCTTTTCACTTTGCTCATTTATTAACTTTAGCTTTTCCCAAGGATCAGGGTCCTCTAAACCAAGCTCAAGCTGGTCATTTTTATTTTCTTGAACAACGTCAGGCCTACTTAAACCTAATTTTAAACTTCCTTCTGCTGTAGCAACTAAATTAAAAAACGATGGGGCAAATCTAGTGCTTTCCCCTTGAAGCAGTTTAATTACTTTGTGACTAGCCAGATTTAACTTGTGAAGAAAAGCGCCCACTGCATCGATGGGACCTGCTCCTCGAGTGAACTTTTCCCCCTGAAGCCTAATCCATATTTCCGGTTCCTTAACTATTTGCTCAAGGTTTAATTCAAGTCCTGTTTCTTGCGCCAAAACATTCTTTAGTCGAGTTTGGTACTGCCTGACTATCTCTTGAGCTGAGGGGAGATAGAATGCTAAAAGTTCAGGATCATCCCCAAAATCATCCTGAATGCTTTCCAGATATTTTTTTGCCTCTTTTAAGTCATTTATTGCTTCGATAATTTGGGGATTGGTTGGGTTACTCATGTTCAACACCCATTTCAATATAAATTCATTCTAAGTATGCCCTTTTCTTGAGGAATTGTTACCCAATCAGGATCTCTATTAGGGTCTCGGTCCCTTAATTTCCCGAATTGGTCTCCTCCAGTCCTAAATAGTTTTGAAATCTGCCGTAATCCAAATTCATTAGGCACCACAAGCATGTGGGCACCGAATAAATCTCGAATTAAATTCTGACAGCTTGGATCGGAAAACATCTTTATTGCTGCTTTGTCATGTGAATCATTCATGTCATCGAGGGCTTTTTTTACTACACTCGGAAGAATTAAAGCGCCAAAATCCACATCACCTGGTAGCTCCCTCCTAGTAACGAAGCTACCGTCAACTATGAGGGATTTAGGAGTTAATCCAAGTGAACTAAAGCGGTCATATAATCTCTTGAAGTCTGCCCATACCTTTTGCCTTTGAGAGTTGTTTACAAACTTTTGTTCGATCTCGTCAAATGTGCATTCATGTTCTCCCGCAGGCAAATGATAATTATCTATAAAGTCCGGAATTGGAGACATAGATTTTCCCTCTTTACCTTAATATTCATTACTTCCTTGTTTCATATTACACCAGCGCGAAAAGACCGTAAACCAAAATCTACCTTTTTCCGCTTAGGCACCGTAATTTGCTTTTCCTTCAGCAGCCAAAGGGTAGTCCATGCGATCCTGTTTTGTCCCGTACAGATTATATTTCATCTGCATCTCGGCTTGCTTGATGACCAGTTCCGTTGCGTCCGGGATCTCATCCGGCGGGTACTTGTACTGCTTCAACAGGCGCTTGATCAGAGAGCGCATGTTGGCCCGCGCGTCGTTTCGCTTGTACCAGTCCGGCGTCTTGTTCTCCACGATCAATTGCAGCAGCTTCTTCGCCATCTCCCGAAGCACATCCGATTGATAGTGCACCTTCACCAACTCCGGCTTCGCCAGCGCGTCGTAGAAGGCCTGTTCCTCGGGGGTCAGCTGCATGTCGATGCCCTCGTTGATGGCCGATTCGATTTCTTTGGCAATATCGATCATCTGGGTGATGAGCACGTCGATGTCTTCCGCCTGATTGTAACGCTCCACGATATGCTTCAGCTTCTCCGAGAAGAAGCCGGAACGGACGATGTTGGTCTGCTCGAACCACTTGATCTTGTCGTCGATCAGCTTCTTCAGAATCGTCGCGGCGACGTTTTTCCGCTTCATCGCCATGATCTTCTGCAGATTCTCAGCCGATAGCAGGCTTTTCTCCTTCTTGGCCGAGATGGACACGACTTCGTCGCCGTCCTTGATGATCGCTTCCTCGATCATGCCCGTGATCTTCCTCTTGAACGCCTCCACATCTGGCATCCCGTCCCGCTCGACCTTCACGATGAAGGATTTCACGGCCATGAAGAAGCTCACCTGCACCCGGACGTCGAAGTCCAGAGCCGTCGCACAAATGTTGTAGGCGCTCTGCAGTCTCGCCACATGCTTCAGGAAGGTTTCCTTGGCCCGTTCCTTCAGAACGTGCTCGACGCCATCCTGGATGAGCTCGAACCGTTCCTTGGGCGTCGCGCGCATGTAGGCGCCGAAGTCGAAGCCGTGGAACATGCCCTCCAGGATTTCCACTTCGGTCATCAGGATTTCTTTGGCCTTTTCGATTTCGGGGATGCTGTTCCGGTCTCGGGAGGTGTAGGTGTTCAGTGCTTCCTTCAGGTACTTGCTGAGTCCGATGTAGTCGACGATGAGGCCCGCTTGTTTGCCCTTGTAGACTCGATTGACCCGAGCGATGGCCTGCATCAGGTTGTGCTCCTTCATGATCTTGTCCACGTACATGGTATCGAGGCAGGGCACGTCGAACCCGGTGAGCCACATGTCGACTACGATGGCGATCTTGAAGTCGCTGTTCTCGTCCTTGAACTGGTTGGCCAGAAGCTGTCGGTGCTGCTTGTTGCCGATGACATCCCGCATCTCCTGGTCGTCTTTGTTGCTGTCGGTCATCACGAGGCCGACGTTCCCGGCAAGCTCGGGGGCCTTTTCTTTGATGAGCTGGTACATACGATAGGCGATCTTGCGGGAATAGGCCACGATCATGGCCTTGCCTTTCAGGATGTTTTTGCGGATGGCGTAGTGGGCGAGGATGTCCTCCACCACGAGATTGAGCCGGTCCTCGTCGCCGATGACCGCTTC
Source organism: Paenibacillus pinistramenti (assembly GCF_005869875.1). Classification (GTDB taxonomy): domain Bacteria; phylum Bacillota; class Bacilli; order Paenibacillales; family Paenibacillaceae; genus Fontibacillus; species Fontibacillus pinistramenti. The sequence goes on along the minus strand of NZ_VAWG01000004.1, from coordinate 88,025 downwards.
CATGGTCACGAGATCCTTTTTCAGCTTCTCGATCTTCTCCGGCGTCAGCCCCTGGGCCTCAATCTTCGCTACCTCGGCATCGATCTGGTCCAGAATGCCTTCATCCAGGTGAACCTTGGCCAGCCGGTTCTCGTAGTGCAGGTCCACGGTGGCTCCGTCCAATTTGGCTTGGGTCATGTCGTACACGTCGATCAGTTCGCCGAATACGCCGATGGTGGATTTGTCGTTGGAGTCGATGGGCGTGCCAGTGAATCCGATAAAGGTGGCGTTAGGCAGCGCGTCCCGCAGATATTTGGCATAGCCGTAAACCAGCTCCGCTTCGAGGGTCTTCTTGTCGATCTTGATGTCCGGGTCGATGCCGTATTGGGAACGGTGCGCTTCGTCTGCGATGACGATGATGTCGTGGCGGCCGGACAGCAGGCCCGTTTCCTCGGTGAACTTCTGGATCGTGGTGAAAAAGATGCCCCCGACGGAACGGTTCTCCAGGAGCTCGATCAGGTTCTCGCGTGACTCCGCCCGAACGGGAGCCTGGCGCAGGTAGTCCGCCGCGCTGCTGAACGTGCCGTGAATCTGCTCGTCCAGATCGTTCCGATCGGTCACGACGACGATGGTCGGATTGTTCAGGCGCTGGATCAGCCCCGCTGAGAGAAAGACCATGGAGAAGGACTTCCCCGAGCCCTGGGTGTGCCAGACTACACCGCCGCGCTTGTCCCCGTCGATGGCGCGGACGACGCTTTCGATCGCCTTGTTCATCCCGAAATATTGATGATACCCGGCGATGATCTTGGCTTTGCCGCCTGCGAAGAAGGTGAAGTTGCGGATGATGTCCAGTAACCGCTCGCGGTGCAGCAAGCCCTTGAGCAGGGTGCCGATCTGGGCGATGTGGGCCTCGTCCACGATGGACGAATGGCGATCCACCTGCTTCCACTGCATGTAGCGGTCGTAGTCCGCCGTAATAGCGCCGAAGCGAGCGTTGACACCGTCGCTGATGATGCTGAAGGCGTTGTAATGAAACAAGGGCTTGATGATGTCCTGGTACGTCTTGATCTGAAGATAGCCTTCGTGAATCGTGGCGTCTTCCCGAACTGCTGATTTCAATTCGATGACGACGAGCGGCAGACCGTTCACGAACACAACGACGTCAGGCCGCTTCTCCGCTTTGTGGATGACGGTGAATTGGTTAATCGCTTTGTATGTGTTATTGCTGGGGGCATCGAAGTCGATGACCTTCACGATTCTGGAAGGCACATCTTCGCCGTACACTTCGATGCTGATTCCTTCAATCAGGTACTTCTGGAACTGCTGATTCGCAGCCACGAGGCTGGCCTCATCGAGATACTGAAGCTTCCGCAGCGCGGCTTCGCGAAGATCCTCCGGGACGGACGGATTCAGCGCCGCGAGGGCTTCGCGAAGATCCTCTTCCAAGAGGACCGAATGATAATCCCGCACCAGGTCATAGCCGTTCTGTATGGTATAGTGGAGCTCCTCTGCCAACAATTCGAGGACCACGGATTCTAGGCTATCTTCTGTAAACATGATTTCACCGCCTATCTATACGTCGATTTCGGATACGTCGATTTCCCCGGACATAAGTTTGGGGAGAAGGGTATCGCGGAGGGAAGTTAAAACTTTGTTCTCTTGCTGAGAACGCACCATTTTTTCACAAAAATTATGATAAATATCGGAAAAGGCCTTTATCAAGTGTTGCTCAGGAACAATAATTTTCATTTGCTTAATTACTTCTCGCCCTAATTCTGTTTGCCCAGTACTCCCAGTTGCGGCATTTTCAAATGTAGATTGCATGCTTTTAACTAAGCAGCCCATATAGCCTATACCGTATTTAAGATTAGGCCGAATGATAGTCACGTGCGAATCAACCGTGTAATCATTTAAACGCTCATACACTTGTGCTACTCTACCTAAAGTTCCAGTTCCGGTAGAATTAACAAGAATATCGCCAAACCTTATTTGTTTTTCTTCACTCACATTGCTGACATGTGGTCTTGAAAGAGCCAGATTAAGCTCACCGTTTCTAATACACTTTTGATTTATAACATACTTATCTGAGACCTCTGCATACTTAGGGGCAATTCCCCTTGATAAAAAGCTAGAACAGTTGCCAATCGTATCCAACATCCACCCCTTCGGAATCTCCTTCCCCAGTTCCTCGCACCAGACCATCTCCCCGCCGCTGGACTTATAGGGTTCGCCGTTTTCATTCGGAAACTCGAAATCGACGAACCATTGCTTGAAGATGGCTCGAGCCATTTGTTCCAGCACTTTGTTCATGCGGTTGTTGAGTTCGATTTTGTCGTCAAAAGAGGATAGAATAAACGCTGTTTTTTCTTGCGTTGAGAATGAAGGTAACTTTATACGTGTACTTAAAATTTGAGTTGGCGATATATTTGCTTGGCCGCCTGAACTTGTGGCAATTGAAATCAAATGTTTCTGCATTTCATCTGTGCTCAATTTATAAACCATATATTTATTAGAAACTTGGGAATCTCCCTTTTTTCTGAGAATTCCAACCCTTTGATTTACAAGATACGGCTCTTCTTTATTGAAATAAGCCACTTTTCCAACCCATGTTTCTGGCGTACCTTCTATTCTATTACCAGTCATTGAGATTAAAAGTTCATCCTTTTTAACAATAAACTTACTTTTTAAATTTAAGTAAGATTCGGAAACATACGCCAACTCATCATATTTAACGTTAAGAGGTTTTATGTTTTTAATTTTAAAGACAGGCGCACCCTGATCTAAAAACTCCTTACTCTTAAATGCATACCCAGGTATTAAGTCAAAATAGTCACCAATCTCACATTCTTGCCATCCCTCAAAACTCATACCCGATAGCCCCCAGACTCTTCTTAATCTTCTCATCCAGCACAGAAGACTCGGACATCAGGTCCGCAAGCTCGGAAACCAGCTTCTCCATTTTCTCCTCGAACGGTTCGTCGTCTGCAATCTCCTTCACGCCCACGTACCGGCCAGGAGTCAGGACGTTGTCATGCTTCTGAATCTCTTCCAACGTGGCCGACTTGCAGAATCCAACCTCGTCTTGGTACCTCTCGTTCTTCAGCCACCGGTGATACGTGTCCGCGATCGCCTGGATGTCCTCCTCCTCCAGCTCCCGCAGCTTCCGGCTGATCATCGTTCCCTTGTCCCGAGCGTCGATGAACAGCACCTCGCCCTTGCGCTTCTTCCCGCGGCGGAGGAACCACAGACAGACCGGAATCCCCGTCGTGAAGAACAGCTTGTCCGGCAGCGCCACGATGCAATCCACCAAATCCTCCTCGATAAACTTGGCCCGGATGTTCCCCTCTCCCGACGTCTGGGACGACAAGGAGCCGTTGGCCAGCACGATGCCCGCCACTCCCTTGGACGGCTTCAGCTTGGTCAGCATGTGAGACAGCCACGCGTAGTTGGCGTTTCCCTTGGCTGGAATGCCCCACTTCCAGCGGGCGTCCTGAAGCAGGCTCTCTTGGCCCCAGTCGCTGATGTTGAACGGGGGGTTCGCCAGGATGTAGTCGAACTTCTCGTCCTTGAACTGGTCCTCGTGGAAGGTGTCCGCGTGGATCTTCCCGAGGTTCGCCTCGATTCCCCGAATCGCGAGGTTCATCGTCGCCAGCCTGCGCGTTTCCGCATTCAGCTCCTGGCCGTAGACGGACAACTTGTAGGCGTTGCCTCCGTGGGCCTTCACGAATTTCTGCGCTTGGACGAACATCCCGCCCGACCCGCAGCACGGGTCGTAGATGGTTCCCTCGTAGGGCTCGGTCATTTCGACCAGCAGCTTCACCACGCTGCTCGGCGTATAGAATTCGCCGCCGCCCTGCCCCAGCATGAAGGCGAACTTGCCCAAAAAGTACTCGTACACCCGCCCGAGAGCGTCCTCCTCGATCAGGGAGGTGTCCGCATTCTCGAACACCATCACGACCTCGCCCACTCGCCGCTGATCGATATCCGCGCCGGAGTAGATCTTCGGCAGTACGCCGGCGAGCTTCGGATTCTCCTTCTCAATGGCGATGAACGCCTCGTCAATGACTTGCCCAATGTTCGGCTTGGTTGCGTTCCCAATGATGTGCTGCCAGCGGGCCTTTTCCGGGACATAGAACACGTTGAACCGCTCGTACTCATCCCGGTCGTCCTCGAATCCGTCGCCCTCCGCCAGCAGCTCGTTGTACCGCTGGTCAAAACGGTCCGAAATGTATTTCAAGAAGATGATCCCCAGCACGACATCCTTATACTTGGAAGAGGCGATGCTGCCCCTTAATTTGTCCGCTGCCGCCCACAGCTTGTCTTCCAGACTGGTCACTAAAGTCTCTTTTGCCATACGTGCGTAACCCCCGTCGTCATGTTGTCGTAAACGAATTTCACTCAGCACTAGGCTGAAGGTCTTATATAGTCTTATAGTCTGATTTCATTTTACCATGATCACGCGCAATCAGTCTGTCACCAAACGTGCGTTCCATCTGATTCTGATGTCGTTTATTTAGTTCTAAGATTGTCGAGTAAAATCCTGCCTTTCCTACGAATATCGGCAACCGAAAGTAATCCCTTTTGAGACATATATCATTATTTTGAATATTCAGTTAATTATTATTTGAAAGGAACGTGCGTATGAAACTCATCAAACGGTATGCTGACCTGGAACGCCTGGCCGCCAGTCCTGCATATGAAAATCTAAGATGCGACTTCCTTGGCCTGGTGGGCGAGCAAGCGGTAGATGACGCCAGCCCCGATTCCTTCATTCTCGAAGCGTGCTGTCACATGGCTCTCCTTGAGCCGGGCGATACCGACCTAGCCGCTCTGGGGCTTCGCGGCAGTCTCCGCGAGCAGTGGCCCGAATACGTGGAACGGGTCCTAGTAGGGAGATCGCAGGATCTCTACCGGATCGGCATCATGCCCGACAATGAATGCTTCATCCTTCTTTATACCATCCAAGGCACACTCGATCCCGAAACCGAAGTATGGCTCGCCGAGCAGGCCCAACTCTAAAGCCCCTATTCCATTATCGGAATAGGGGCTTACATTTTGCACACATAAGGAGCGATTTCGAATGACCAATGTAGCGCAGCAACTCGAACTGTTCCCCGACAGTCAAGCAATTAAGAAGTCCCCCGCCAAGCGCGTAAGCATCGTCAGCCTGAAGCTGGTCCGCGAGTCAACTATCCTATACCCCGACAGGTCCATCCGATCCCCTCAGGACGCCGCGCGGCTTCTCCGCCCCCTACTCCAAGACGCCGACCGGGAGCACTTTCTCGTCGTTTGCCTGGACACCAAAAATAATGTGAATTCTATCACAACGTCTCACATTGGTTCGCTGAACGCCAGCATCGTCCATCCCCGCGAATGCTTCAAGACTGCCATCCTTAGCAATGCCGCCTCTATCATTTGCGCTCACAATCATCCGAGCGGAAATACGACTCCGTCGCCGGAAGATATCCAAATCACTACTCGTCTCAAGGAGGCCGGAGAACTGCTCGGCATCGAGCTGCTGGACCACCTGATTATCGCCGGTAACGATTTCTGCTCACTCAAAGAGGGCGGCTTCATCTAATCGAAAGGAGCTCGAACCACATGTTCAATAACACCCGTTACATGACAAGAAGTATTCAGGAGGAGATAGGACTAGACCTGCAACTAATCCTCTGGCAACTGATCGACGACTGCAAAGCTAAGGGCATCAAGCTGGACTATTTACAAGTATTCGAATTAAGTACGGAAACCATCGACGGTCAGCCCGTACAGGTAGTCCTTCATCAGCAGGAGGAGCCGCACTACCAGAGCACCCACCGATTCGCTCCAATCGAGCAGCCCATGAATACGACAAAGATTTGGGTCATCGATGACGGTGACCATTCCACCATGCTCTTCCCGAGCGAATACTAATGGGAGGTGAACAAGGTATGAAACCGTGGATTGTCATCTTGCTCTACGTCTTGCAGCTGATTCTGGAGGGCCTTACGAAGGAGGCCGCTGCTCAGAAAGCCGCAAGTCATTTCGGGGTTTCGGCAAAGGATATTCGGCGCAAACTGTGATTGGCTAACCGTAATTGGTGTTAATTGAAAAGAACAGGGCTGTCCTGTTCTTTTTTTTCTAGGGGGTTAGGGGGCGAGGTGGTCAACAAAATTAAATTTTTTTGTTTCCTCACCCTCTCGCCCGCCCCGGTGCCGCTCGATCAGGTCGTCCAGAAATGCAGATATATTGTCTATGCTTCCACTGTCCTTCAATCGCTTCAGGTAATCGAGGTTCCCCGGTTTCAGCATCGCGGTGAACTTCACGTGCGTCTGCTTGTAGGCCTCGGACGGTTCTTTTTTGGGTCGACCTCTTTTTTCCACTTGCACTCCCGCAGCTTTGAGCTTCTGGGTTAGCACCACTCCCTTTTTCACTTCAAGATGCAGACGATTGCGGTAATGGGCAAATTGAAGCGGTGTCATATCCTTAGTATCAGCATTCTTCATCTTCCTCAACGCTTCACGACACTGGTTGAGCTCATCCTGCCACATCTTGATTTCTCGCTGTTTTCTTTTCTCCAAAGATTCGAGAAGCCCAGATAGTTTGCGTTTTCGCGGTTCACTGTTCATTTCTATCCCTCCATCCCATCTGTAATGTATTGTTATTTTGATTCGACCCAAAAAATATTGCAGGACGAGTCCCCACGGCTACAATAGGGTTATGAGCACAATCAGCGAAGGAGCCTAACATGGACAAATACGTATCCCTGTATCAGATTTGCAAAGAGCTCGCGGAAGAGGCGGGGAAAAACCTAGACGAGCAGCAATTCAAGAATTACTACGATCAAAAGAAAGACGAATTTAAGGAGATTCTGGGCAGCCTGGGGGTTCAGCCCGAGGTCTTTCGCAGTGTCGACAGTAACTCTTTCCAAATACCCGCCGAGCACAGCGGAACCATAAAGAAGCTACTAAATAGCTATACTTCAAAAGACCTCGGGAAGAAAATCAGGAAGCAGAAGTTTTTCGACATCGATTTCAAAGGACTGGAGGAGATCGTTAAGCAAGTCGACTCCCTCTTGGTTGATGGATTAGACTCCGAGAAGCAGCTGACCGAGCGCAGCAAGTTATTTACCATAACAAGGTACGTGGTCCGCCAAGCTATTACGGAAGTCCAGTCAGCTGCGATCGAGCAAGTTCTCCGCAACATAGAAGAAATGAAGACTTTCTTTACATTCGAGGACAAATGGCTAAACGATTCCGACAAAGCCCACCTTATTCGGTATTACGGCCAGCTAATCAAAGAGGTAAACGATAAATGGCATAGCATTGTCGACATTTACGAAGAGTTCCGGTCAGAAGAGATTATCGAGCAGAGCATGCAAATGGTGGATAACAGTGAACCTGACTTACCGGAAGGCAATATCCCCGAACTGCAATTGGACGAGCCCTATCTTGTATTGTGGAGAGCAATTCAGGAGTACAGAAATGAGCAAAGCCTTTTACTCCGGGAAACCCCAGTAGAGAAGCCAACTAAGGAGCAGTTAGAGCTCACTATGAGCATCATAGAAGAATTGGAGAAAAGACGTAATCATTAAAACCAACCAGAACCTAAAGCCGGCCAAGCAGGGGTGCAATCTCCCCTGCTTTTTTCTTTTTTCATCCGATACAGGGTAATAAAAAATGAGGTTTCCCCTCCTAAATCACTTTGGCAATAGGTGATTAAATAAAATCATCTTCTTGAGCAGTCCTTTGAAAGAGCTAGAGAGCCGACGAGTCGATAGCCCCTCGCGACCGATGCCGGACTTACGTAGGGGGGGAAATCAGAAAGAATTTCCCCCTCCTAAAACGTAAACGGCGGAAATGTTTTAATGAAATCAAGCTCTTAACGGCTCAAGAAAAAAAGTAGTACGTAGGTGCTCGCCACCTCGCCACCTTGCCACTTGGGCCAAAATTTCCAAGAAGGGTGAATGATCCTTGAAAACTTTAAAAATGCTCAAAAGCTTGGGCTACAAGCTTGAACCCAGCGGGTCCGGCATTCTCTATGAATCGCCTTCAGGTATAGCGCCTGACCCCGCACTTGTAGCCGCGTGTCTGAACGACATCCGTCGGAACAAAGCGCTGGTGAGGGAGTTACTGACCAGACCCATTCCGGAGTACAGGAATGTTCTCGCAGTCGACATCGAGGTCATAGGCGATACCATTCGCCTGATCTCATGGGCCGACGGTGAGAGCAGCGGGGCTTCGGAGAATCTTTCCCTTTTAGCCGACAAGCTGAAAGACCCTGCCGTTCTCAAGGTCTTTCACAATGCGCTCTTTGATGTGCCGCTGTTGCTGAAGAATGGCTTCATCGTCTCCAACTACACCGACACCATGGTGTTGGCGCAAGTGTTGCACAATCGAGTCGCCCAAGAGAACGGCCTTGCCGACTTAGCTTGGAAGTACCTCGGGATTCAGTTGGACAAGACATTGCAGGCCGAAGCCCATTGGGAAGGTGAGTTGACGGAAGCCCATTACGCATACAGCAGGCGGGACGCAGAGGTAACATACCAGCTCTATCATATCCTAACGGATCGTCTGGAGGACCGCTACCTGGAAGGTGTCGCGCGACGCGAGATTGCCGCATTACCGGCGGCAGTCCATCTCCAAATGGCCGGAATCCCCTTTGATTTCGAAGGATGGAAGGCTGAGCTTCAACATCTGGAGGCGGAGCAACTGGCGCTTCAAAGGACGATTGAACTGGACCTGGGCTGCGAGGGGATCAATCTCCGATCTTCTCAGCAGCTCAAAGAAGCCCTACTCCAGCTCGGCATTCCCGTCCAGGGCACTGCTGACGAGGAGCTCGCCAAGCACGAAGCCGCACATCCGGTCATCCCCAAGCTTCGGCGCTACAAGAAGATTCAGAAGACGCTAAGTGCCTACGGTGAGAAGCTCCACCAGCAGATTGGCCCGGACGGGCGAATCCGGGGCAAATGGCGGCTCATCGGCGCGAATACGTCCCGGATGACCTGCAACCAGCCGAATCTTCAGGGCCTGCCGAGCATCGCCAAGCCCTACGTAAAGGCTCCGGCTGGGCGGACGCTCGTAATTGCGGACTACTCGCAGATCGAGCTCCGAGTCATCGCCCAGCTCGCCGGTGAGGAGCGGATGATCGAGAGCTTTCGTTCCGGAGAAGACCTTCATTACAAGACCGCCTCCCTCATTCTGGGCAAGCCGGTCGAAGAGGTCACGCCCGAGGAGCGGAAGATTGCAAAGACGACCAACTTCGGCCTTCTCTACGGCATGCAAGCGTACGGGCTCATGAAGCGCATCCAGACCCAATGCGGGATTGACATCTCGCTTGGGATGGCGACGACGTTCCGGAACGGTTATTTCTACAGCTATCCTGCCATTCTCCGGTTCCAGGACTATGTCCTGCAAGCCGACAGGCTCGAGACGCTGGGAGGGCGCTACTGGTGTCCGGGGCACGCTGGCCTCAAGAAAGGCGCGATTCAGCGACTGAACTATCCCGTCCAGGCCACTGCAGCGGAGGGATTCAAGGAGGCGCAGGCCCTTCTGATCGAGGAGCTCCCCAGCGATTGGCTGCTGATCGCCGCGGTGCATGACGAGTTGGTTCTCGAAGTGCCTGAGGAAAAGGCCGAGGCAGCCGCAACGTTCTTAGCGAACGTCATGAAAGAGGGCATGTCCCGACTGATTGACAAGGTCCCCATCCAGGTCGATGTACGAATCAATCCGTACTGGAACAAGGGCTAACGATCTTTCTCTCTCTCTGGCAACCCCCTTGCCACCCTGCCCCTTTATGCTAGGTGGCAGGTGGCAAGGTTCACCATACCATCCTACAAAATTTCAAAGGAGCGTGCTCAGCATGACAGCATCCAACATTCTCGAATTCGGTCCCCGCAAGCCGAAGCTTGACCCGATCATCTACCGCGCCAAAATCGCAAACTATGACGTTCTGGCAAACTGCAATACTCCTTATGGATTAAGAAATAAGGTCCTTGTCACCTTTGAGGTAGAGAAACCCACCGAGACAGGCTTCGAGATGGTATCCATTCGTCAGTCCTACCTGGTCTCCAACCATCCCGGCTCCATGTTTGACAAGCTGGTTTTCGGCGTGACGGGGCATCCGGTCGGCAAGCGCTTCGACCTCAATTCGTTGCTCGGTGCCGAAGTGATGATCCAAATCAAGCACAACGTCACCGCAGACGGTGACACGTACGACAACGTCGATTCCGTATGGCGCGAATCGTTAGATCTGACTCAAGGCCAAATCTAACCTAAACCCGAGAGGAGAGCTTTCATATGTCCACACAAATCCAATCCGTTTCCCCCGCAGCCCTGCACGAAACGGCTCCGAAATCGTTCCGTACGGAGGACTTCCTGCTGCAATACAAGGCCTCCTACATGGGCTTTCTCCTTAAGCTAGAGGCTTTCCAATGGCTGAAATCCCAGCAGACCACTCTCGATTCCGAGCTGTTTCGCGCGGCGCTCTCCATCCTCTCCCCTTTCGGGGAGGATGGCCGGAAGTTTCTGCACGTGTGGCTGAAAAATCAGCCCTGTTATGCCGCTGCCGATCTGGATGCCGCATTCCAAGCGGCATGCGCCCAGCAGCCGGTTCCTGCCACCTACGGTATGCTTGCCGGGATTGGCTTTACTTCGGACAAGGATCTCGAGTCTTCACCTGTCGAGGAGGTGAAGAAGCTCGCTCATGATCGGTTTATGTACGATCACGGATTCGTTTTCGACCCTGTTAAAGGCAAGTGGATCTTCAACGCTAACCTCTTCGTGAAAGGCTTCCTGAAGCGAATCAAGCTTTGCCTCGTAGCGGGATCGTACTTCTGCGGCTACCACCGGGACGGATTCTGGGTGAAGCTTGAGGATTTGGATGTATCCCGTATCCTGCGGGATATCCTCCACGAAGCGGCCCCGAATGCTTGGAAGTCTTCGTACGACAAGGAATACTTGGCTGCTCTGCGCTTATCCGCGGAACATGTCAAGGCCATGAACCAGAACCGCTCGTTCCTGAACCTGAACAACGGGATGCTAAACACCGAGACCATGGAGCTGGCTCAACATCATCCCTCGTTCTTCTCAACTATTCGCATCCCGATCGATTACCGACCCGATGCAGAATGTCCAAGATTTCGCCAGTTCCTTCACGAAATTATGGACGGCGATCAGGAGCGAATCCTTCTCATTCAGGAGATCATGGGGTACTTCCTTACCGCAGAAACAGTCATCCAGAAGGCGTTCTTCTTCCATGGTAATGGGGCCAACGGGAAAAGCCTTCTCGCTAAGATCATCACCCTGCTGTGCGGGGAGGAGAACGTGGCCAACGTCCCGCTCAGCGACCTGGGCACCCGTTTCGGGCTGCAAAATCTGCCCGACAAGACGCTGAATGTTTCCACCGAGAACGAATTCTCGGAGCGGGCACTGAATACGCAGATGTTCAAAGCCATTACGGGCGGCGATGTGGTCACGGTGGAGCAGAAATACAAGGCAGCCTTTAGTTGCAAGCTGATCTGCAAGCTGCTCCTGCTGCTTAATACGCTGCCTCATACGAGAGACCTCACACACGGCTATTTCCGGCGTCTCGTCCTCGTCCCCTTCAACAGACGATTCGAGGGCGTAGCCGAGGACAAGAATCTGCTTGACAAGCTGATCGTCGAGCTTGAGGGCATCCTGATCTTCGCACTCGAAGGCCTGCAGCGTCTTCGCAGACAAAATTACGTGTTCACAGAATCGGGAGCCGTGAATGAAAGCGTCGAGGAGTACCGCCGCGAGCAGAACCCGGTCATCGATTTTATCGAGGACATGGTGCGAGTGGTTCCCGAGGGCCGCGTGAAGCGCCCCGACGTCCCAAACGTTTTCCGCGATTGGTGCAACGCCAACGGGCACGAAGAATGGGCGCGAAAAGATATGCAGGCCTTCTGGTCGCTGTTCCGAATGGCAATGGCGGACCGTGGCTGGGAGTACGCGACGAAAAAGGTGCAAGGCACCGTTTTTCTAACTGGCTTGTCTCTGAGCCAGCCGCCGCAGAACACGAACAGCAGTTCCGTCGTTCACTTTTCTTAACTTCTTGCAAGTGGCACGCCCCCTCGCCTCTTATGCCACCGCTAAGGTGGCATAGGGGCAGGGTGGCAACCATCTCTTCATCATCCCGTAAGTGCACACGGTTGGAATATATATTATATATTTGTAATTATATAACAATTTAGTCGTCCAGGAGGTATCTACCATGCAATCTTCCGTTCCTTCTAACCAATCCTACCAGCTCGTCATCAACATTCTGGCTGACCTCGTGAAAGAAGCCATGGCCTCTTACGATACGTCCGACGATCGTAAGTCGAACTCAGCCGCTAACGCGGCCCAGAAGTGACAATTTCAATCTGAAAGGTGGTGTACGTCATGACAACGTGCAAAGTGGCGCTATATATCCGAGTAAGCACATATGAGCAAGCGGAATTTGGCTACAGCTTGGAGGCCCAAACGGAAGCCCTGCGGGAGTATTGCAGGGCTAACGGGTGGCCCATCTATCAGGTTTACGCCGATGAGGGCATTTCCGGGAAGCGGGCGGACAACCGCCCCGCTCTCCAGCGGCTTCTTGCCGATGCCGAACAGGGTTCCTTTCAACTCGTCCTTGTGTGGAAGGTTAACCGATTGGCGAGGGATGCCCTGAGCTTATTGGAAATCGTCGAGCGCCTCAAGCGGCACGGAGTTTCCCTCCGCAGCCTCACCGAACCATTCGAGACACAAACCCCAATCGGGCAATTCACGCTGCAGGTCATGTCAGCCGTTGGGGAGATGGAGCTAAAGACGATCTCCGAGAACATGCGAATGGGCCGCCAGAGAAGGAATCGTCTAGGCAAATATTGTGGCTCCCGCATTCTTGGCTACGAGGTGCAGGCGACGGAATATCACTCAGCCAGACGCCAAACAACGTCGCTCTCCGTCATCCCAATGGAAGCGGCGCTTGTGCAGCACATCTTTACGCTGTATGCCGAAGGATTGGGTTTTAAGGCAATCATGAACCGTTTGAATCATTCCGGTTTTGTTACCAAAGAGGGCAACGCTTTTGGAATCAATACCGTTCGCCAGATACTGAAGAATGTCGTCTACATCGGGAAAATACGCTTCTGTGACCCCGAGAAACAGTTCGAGGAGTTCGCACAAGGCGAACATGAACCCATTATTCCCCTTCCATTGTGGGTGGAAGTGCATCGGCGGCTACGGGAAAATTCGGGTCGACCGAAAAAACAGGTTCCGCATGATTTCATTTTGGCCTCCCTCTTGCGCTGTCCAGCTTGTGGGTCAGGCATGGTCGGCGGCTACACGACGGCCACCCGGAAAAATGGGTCCTTCAAGCGCTACGTCTACTATGTATGCTCCAAGTACCATAACAAAGGAAGCACGTCGTGCAAGCCGAATCACGTACCAGCTCATGCAGTGGAGAATGAGGTGCTGGACCGACTGAAACAGCTTATCACTCATCCTAAACTCATTCGGGACATTGTCGATCGGGTAAACCAGCAAACCAAGCTTAAGCTGCAATACCTAAGCGAGCAAATGCAGCTTCTCGACAAGCAGATCAAGGAATCTGCCATCCAGAAGAAGCAAGCGTTCGAGCTTTTCGAGCAGGATGTGATCAGCCAACAGGAGCTTTCTAAACAGCTCGGCCACATCAAGGATTCCCTCGCTGGATTCGAGCTTGAAAAAGCACGCTTGAAACAGGAGCATGATGCAGAACGGCGTAAAGAGATTTCCCTGCCTCAAATCCGGAAGGCCTTGGAACAGTTCGAGCTCCTATGGCAGCCTTGCTCCCCCGAACAGAAGCGCGGATTGCTTCGGAACATGATCGAAGAGATCACGTTCGGGCAAGACAAGACCGTTCGGATTCACCTGAAAGAGGTACTGATAGACATCTCTTTACCGCCTGCCAATGCGATTCAGCATGTTAGCTAATGCCCGTATTCCTTGACTGTTTCACGGGAAACGAAATTTTAACCGAACGACGACCAACCATTTGGCAAGGAGGTTACAATGGTAAACCATCATCGTATTGCTATCTATGCAAGGGTATCTACAGAGGAGCAGGCTGATTTTGGATATTCAATTGATGCCCAGCTCGACACGCTTCGAACCTACTGCAACTTGCACCAAAAATCCATTGTCGGTGAGTATGTGGACCGCGGCGTCAGCGGTAAATCCATCGAGGGCCGATACGAGCTACAAAAACTGCTGCGAGACGCAAAGCAAGGCCTCTTTGACGAGGTACTCGTGTGGAAAATCAATCGGATCAGTCGCCGCACCATAGACCTACTGAAAATCGTGGACGAGCTGAGCCAGCAAAAAATTACCTTCCGCAGTTTCTCTGAGAATTTCGAGACTGAAACTGCGATGGGTAAATTCGCACTACAGATGCTCGGGGCCGTCGGCGAGCTAGAGCGCAACACCATCGTTGACAATGTGAAGATGGGCATGCGCCAGCGGGCCCGTACGGGACAGTGGAATGGCGGCAAGGTGCTCGGATATCGCAGCAGTCAAGCCGTTCTCGGCCAGCGGCATCGGCGGGATTCCACCCTAGAGATCGTCCCCGAGGAGGCCGCGATTGTGCGAAAGATATTCGAACTCTACGCCTCCGGCAAGGGACTTAAGGCTATCGCCAATCAGCTTAATCGGGAAGGCTGCTCGACGAAGCGCGGGAATGCCTTCAGTACGGATTCGATCAAGCAGATCATCCTTAACCCTGTCTATGTCGGAAAAATCCGGTTCAACCAGTTCGAGAATTGGAACGAGCGTCGCCGCAAGGGGAAAAACGATACACCCATCATTGTCGACGGTGAGCATGAGCCGATCATCTCCGAGGAGTTGTGGGAAAAAGTTCAGTTGCTCCAAAAATCCAAAGCTGTTGCATCGTCGAGAACATTTGACGGCAAGTACACACTGACCGGCCTTTTGAGATGTCCGCAATGTGGTGCGGCGATGGTTGCTAGCCGAACGGTCAATAAGCTGAAAGACGGTACGAAGGTCATCCGCCGCTACTACTCCTGCGGGAATTTTAAGAGCAAGGGCAGCTCCGTTTGCCGCGCCAACAGCGTGAAGGCCGATTACGCAGAATCCTTCGTCTACCAGCGCATTAAGGAGGTGATCAACAATGAGCGCATTCTCATGGATATCGTGCTCACCATGAACCAGCAGAGGAAAGGTAACACTGCCCCGCTCCAAGAAGAGCTGAAACACATCACCCAAAAGGTCGATTCGATCGAGGGCAAGCGGCAGAAGTATTTCACCCTGTTCGAGGACGAGCTAGTCGACCGCGAAACATTGGCGAACCGCTTGGATGAGCTGAAAGAGGAGAGGGAGCGGCTACTCGCTAGAAAGTCCGAAATCGAATGGGATCTCGGTAACGACAGCAGCCAGATGATCGACTACGACTACGTTAGGACCACCCTGGGCCAGCTCGATCAGATTCTTGGCAAGGCTCCTACCGAGCAAATCAGGTCCCTGCTCCACCTTATAATCAAGCAGATTAGCGTTAAGAACCGAAAAATCGAATCGATCGAGCTGAACTTCGACGAAAATACGCAAAAGCATTTTTTAGGATTAGCCCCTTCCGACAACGGGTCGGAGGGGGCTTTTGCTGTTTCAAGGCAAAAGTCCCCGCTATACAAGTTCAACTTGGTCATCTAATCGCCTAACAACGAAGGGAGAAAGAAAATGAAGACTGTGAATGAACTGATTCTTGAGAAGCTAAAAGAGGAATTCGAGAGGAACGGGTACAACCCGGAGCAACAAATGCTCGATGACAACGTATGGGTCATGGCGGCTGCCGTAATTCCGTTCAAGGAAACGCCGGAGACAGCCGAATTTCTTCCCTATTCTCTTGACGATGTCGTGCTTCGGGAATCGTACTTAAATATAGGTAGGCCGACACACATTGTACGAGTAGCTCTGCGGACAAGCGGTTCTACCGGGCTTTGCGAATATGTGGACGGTACGGACGTCTATTTTTCTGTTTATTTCGAACAGCAAGAAGCTGATTGTTACGTTTGGTTGGATACCTGGGTTGAAGGACCTCCAAAACTAGAAGGTTCCCCCATTCCCTCCTCCATCACCTGGTTAAAAAAAATGGCTGAGCCGTTCTACGTTCAGTTTGACGATCCTTTTAATAAGTGACGCTTCCCACGCTTGCGAAGGCCGCCTAATTCTTTGGCGGTCTTCGCAAGCATTTTAGCTCTTTCGCTCTATAGGCTGTTAATTCTATTTAGCAATTCCGTTACGGATGGCCGGAACCATTCGTAATTCGCGAGATCCTCTTGTAATACCTCACTTAGAACATTGGGATGGAGCTTGGTCGCTAGAAAGAAACATTGCTGCTTTGGGTCCGGAATCGGATTATTTCTTGCGCCGTTAAGCCACCCATCTGCATATTGTTCAAGGTATTGACGGTTTCCGTCTTCAAGGAGCTCCTTATTTGAGATTTTGAAACCAAGAACTTGTTGCACATGTTCGTTGTCTAGCCCATTGCGGAAAGAGACCACTAAAAAGTAAACACGATCACTTGAAATACCGTAGCTAGAAGCAATCTTAACGAAGTAATCCATGTTTTTGTACCATTGTTTTCCCCGGCATCCGTAACCTAGATCGGTATATACCTTCAGTCCACATATCACTTCATCGCCACGCTGAAAGATGAGGAAACCGCTCTTTACTGCCTTTACCGTAATCCCCTGGAGGTGCTCAGCAAAAAAAGCCGGGTAGACTTCTGCAAATTCACTCGCTACCCTTTTTGATGACTTTTTCCCTCCACCTCGTTGCTCAACCAATTGGCCCTCCTCAATGTATACACGCGTGACTCGTGAAAAAAAATCGGCTTCCAAGCTATTCGTCGATACATCATCTAATATATCTTCGGCGTTCAATGGGACTACTGATTGCTGCTCTTGAAACCCCACTAATCGTTCAAGAGCATCCGCGATTCTTTCCAAATTTCTCGAGTCCTCATCATTCCAAGGCATTAACATACACCACCATTCACCATTATTCACAAGAAATCTCCTGTGTGATTATCATTGTAATCAAGCAAAGAGTTAATGTCAACATAAACCATGGTGAATTTGTGTTAATTCCGGTTAATAGCCGTTAGTTTCTTTTTCCTTCGGTGAATGCGTCTCAAAAATAACATTAATAAGATATTATAACTTAGAGAGATGTTTGATCGACGAGCAATCGCACCGGATCATAGGGATCAAAGAAAAATTACCCTTCCCCCCCATCCACACATCTACTTAAGACTTATTTTCAGTAAGGTATTTTTTGCACCAAATTGGAAATGAATTTATGTATTCTACTCGTAAATGGAGGTTTTAGAAAATGTTCTTTTTGATCCCACTTGCAACCGCTGCTGTCGGAGCCTTAACATCAGCAGGCGCAGCTGTTGCTACAACGGCAGCCGCCGTGACTTCAGCCGCAGTCGCAAGTTCCATTCCTGTGGTTGGTACAGCTGTAGCTGGTATAACAGCTACAGCTGGTGCATCAGTTGCGACATCAGTTGGTTCTGCTGCAGCAGCTGCCGGATTATCAAACGCAACTGCTTTGGGAGTCATCGCAGCTGGTAGCACAACAACAGCATGTAATGTTGCTGCTTTAAAAGTAGCAAAGGATGTAGCAACAAGGTACTAGTATGCTGGAAAGCCCTGCTCTCTGAACTCAGAAAGGAGCAAGGTTTTTGTGTCACTTGTTTGATCGTCTAGTCACTTTAAGCCAAAGAGACCACCTGGGTAGGTGGTCTCTTTGGCTTCTTTTGAACAATATTTAATATGATTCTAGATGATTAATATCGAAGGGAACAAACTCAATATTCTCAACAGGAAAGTGTTTACGTCTAAGATATGAAGGATGGACTGGGTACTTTCCATTGTATTTATCAGGTATCATTTTCACACGAATTAATCTACTCGCATGGTTTCGTAACAGATCCTTTAATTCTTTAGGAAATAGCTCTTGCGACTTCCCCTTAATCAATTGCCCCCAACCAATCCAGACAGGAGTTGCAGCTTGATTTAAAACTCTTGAGAGAATATCAAGATTTGAGTCATCGAAATATACACTGATTGAACTTGGATTTCCACCCTTTTGGGGTATTAAATTAATGATGTTATAACTTCCAAATCCATGACACATGCACACCTTCTCAATATATGCTACCGTTTTATCATTTCCACTCAGTGTGCTTGGATTGTACATCAATATGGTCAATTGCTTATCTAACCGCTCTTCATCAATAGTTTGTGCAAAATAATATCGTTTCATATCACCAGCAGATACAAATGTTATCCCACCATCATCTAGGATTTTAACAGCTGCACGAGTAACCTGCATTTTCACACCCCCTTAAAAATGGATACGATGTTTGATTGCCATAAATCATCTCGGAACATAGGAATCATATAAGCGACCCCAAACTTTTACAATTTAGATGAAATTAGATATGAAAGAAGGAGTCCTTAAGCTTTCAGTAGAAGTTTCAATGAAAATATTTTCAAGGGAGTTGTACAAGAAATGACCGTTGCTCAACTTGGAGCTATCTTAAGAGAAATGTATCAGAAAGCCCCTCACGGCAGACAAGTAACAAAAATCCATTTATTCGGAGTTAAGTACGCCGATGTCATTACGAGAAATAATTACAGTATAAAAGAAATCGTAAGCGCCTCTGGTATCAACATCTCCTATGCTACGGAGGTTAACAAAGGCATTAATTTGTCTGAATATGTGGTTCCAAAAGAATAAATCTCTCTTGAATTTTCATTTGTGAAACCAAAAAATTTGCGTCATTTGTGATACGGTTCCCCCCGATTTATCTTCACCGCCCGATAAATCTGCTCCACCAGCACCAGCCGCATGAGCTGATGCGGCAGGGTCATGCGCCCGAAGCACAGCTTCTGCTGTGCCCGGCGCAGGACGGCATCGGCGAGCCCGTGGCTGCCGCCGATGATGAACACGACATGGCTCGACCCGTAGGTGCCGAGCCTGTCGAGCTCTGCGGCAAGCTCTTCCGAGCTCCAGAGCTTGCCGTCCAGCGTGAGGGCGATGACATGGGCATCGCCCTTCACGTGCGCGAGGATGCGTTCGCCCTCGCGGTCCTTGACCATGCCGACCTCGGCTTCGCTGAGAGAGTCGGGTGCTTTTTCATCGGGGACCTCGATGATCTGGAACTTCACGTACGGGCCAAGGCGCTTGGTGTATTCGGCAATGCCCTGGACAAGGTATTTCTCCTTCAATTTGCCGACGCCAATAATTTGAATAAACATAATATAACCTCCATTATGTAAAAAGCAGGCCCGGCACCTTAATTCAGTTGCTTGTCTGCCCGGCTCTATGCGTTAATTGTTGCTGCCGATGATCCTGAAAACTTTGAATCTTTAACCGCTTAGACTCCGATCCTTCTTCGGAACTTGATTCAACCCACTGAGTCTACCTGCCCAATTATAGCATGAGAGCCCCCCAGCTCAGCCATCCCAGCCCCGTTCCGCCCTCCCGTTCTTCCGCCTACTTCACCTATCCTTCCCCAATGTCCCGCGTCCCGCGCTCCTTTCACAACAAAAAAAGAGCGCATCCCCGCGCTCTTCTTCCAATGCCCCGCTTCACTTGCCGTCAGACCACCAAAAACTCCCCGGATTTCTCACATTCCGCACATTTGGCCGGGGGGTCCCAGTCGGCGAATTCCGTTTCCTTCAAGTCCACGATATCCGGAGCATCCTCATACTCGTCGACAAACATGTCGATGGCGAGCTCCAGGTGTTCTTTGCATACTACGTACATACCGTCAAGCATCCTTTCTCTTGCGCCCGGCCCCTCAGGCCGGACGTTTGCTGCACAGCCCACAGCCGCAGACTGCCGCACATGTTCCATAGCCGGCTAAAGCCTGCTGCTACTTCAAACTCTATCACTTTTTAGTGTGCGGCTCCATGCTTTATTTATACATCTGCCTGGACCCTTTTTCCCCTTGGCTTAAAAATTATTTCCCGGATCCGTCCGTATCCGCGCCGCTATCCTGCGCCGCTCCGTCGGCGCTGTTATCCGTGCCGCTGCCCTCCGTGCCCGCACTGCCTCCGTCAGCATCCGGATTAGCTTCGGCATTGGCAGGCTTCTCGATCAGCGTCACGGTTGTGCTCTGCAGCTCGCCATTCCGGTAGTAGCCGACCTCCATCTCCTGGCCGATCTCCTTCTTGTCGTACAAATATTTGCGCAGCTCCAGCGTGGAAGCGATCGGCTGGTGGTCCAGCTCCACGATGATATCGTTCAGCTGCAGTCCCGCCTCGGCCGCAGGCCCGTGCGCTTCCAGGACAAGCACGCCTTCCGTCAGATCATCCGGCAGCTTCAAATCTGTACGCTGCTCGTCGGTAAGCGGAGAGTAAGGATTGTCGAGATCGAGAGAGTATACGCCCAGATAAGGGCGGGAAATCTTGCCGTGCAGCTCCAGCTCGCTGACCGTCTTCATGACTTCGTCGGACGGAATCGCAAAGCCCAGCCCTTCTACGCCGGTATCGGCGATCTTCATCGTGTTAATGCCGATCACTTTGCCGTTCAGGTCGGCCAGGGCGCCGCCGCTGTTGCCCTCGTTGATGGCCGCATCGGTCTGAATGACCTCCTGCTCCCAGTCATAGACGCCGTCCTGGTTCAAAGATACCGGTACGATCCGGTTGGTATAGCTCACGATGCCCGAGGTCTGCGTACCGCTCAGACCAAGCGGATTGCCGACGGCAATGACCGTTTCGCCGAGCCGCAGCTTGCTGGAGTCGCCCATTTCCGCTACGGTCTTGATGCCTTTGTCATCTACCGAAAGCAGCGCAATATCCGTTACCGGGTCCGTGCCCACAACCGCCGCTTCCTTGGAAATTCCGTCTGCTGTCACAACCACGAGGTTCTGCGTATCTTCAATAACGTGATTATTGGTCACGACATAAGCCTTGCCATTTTCTTTCTTGATAATGACGCCGGAGCCGAGCGCTGACGGTTCAGCGGCCGGGTCATCGTCCTGTGTAGCCTGATGGTTCACAATGCTGACCACTGCAGGGCGGACCTTGGCTGAGGCCTGAATGATCTTCTCATCATAATCGTCGCGGGCGTTTGACGTTAAGTCAAGGCCGCCTGCATGTTTGGTAGAGGAGGGGATTCCGGTCAAATAGCTGAACAGGATAACCGCAGCAACCGAGCTGATCACCGAACAAATAACGGCGGCCTGCATGGTCGTCCAGCCCTTCCGCGGTCTGCGGGGCGAACTCCATTTTCCATCGGCCCCTTTAATCATGCGGGCCTTTCTGGATACTTTTGTGGAATAAAAATCATCATCAAACAATCCCATTGTAACTGCTCCCCTCCGTGCTTTCTCCGGCTTGCTTCTATATTTACTTCCAGTTGCCTCAGCCCAGGCAGCCGGAAGGTCTGTCCTTACCTCTTCCAAGCATGTTCCACTATTTTACTTTTCATTTTCATAAGTGAAGGCTGTAAATGTAAATCGTCTAAATCCATCACCATCATATGCGGCAGGATAGCCGATATTCTAATGGCTTTCAGCTGATTTTTGCCGGTCCGAGACCCGCCGATTCATTTATCATTATCCTTTATAACGGCAGGATCCACAGGAATGTTGCTGGTTCATTTCCGGAATCAGGAATATTTATCAAATCTCCCGACTATACTTGTAGCAGTTGATAGATTCATTTTATCATAATCCGCCAGTCTTAGAAGATGAATCACCTAGGTAAAATGAACCAAATTCCATATTTGCCCTTTCCCCTGCTCCGCCTGCATCCCTTCCTTTGCGAAAGGCCTTGTTAAGGCCAAAAGGGATGTATCTTTCTTTACCCTTTCAGCGGGCTACTTACCCAATTGTCCCAATTATTCTGTTAATTTTGAAACCAAGGAGCGATCAACCGATGGAATCTTCCTTTTCCCCGATGAATGAAGTGAATATCCTGGCCAAGCTGGCCGATTTGAAGGACGGGCACTATCATAATCTGCTGATGCTGAGCGTCATGATGGAGCTGTTGATTGAAAAAGGCATCCTCTCCCGTGAAGAAATCGAGGAGCGGGCGCTGCGGCTTGAGGGGTTCATCAACATGCCTCCGTATCCTATCGTTTAGGCAGTCCTAAACAAAAAAAAGAACCCCCGGATCTATCCTGAGGTTCCCTATTCCCTATATGAAAATAAACGGCCGCTTACAGGCTGCCCACCGCATCCCACGGCGTCGGCCGGTCGTAATACGTTTCGCACAGCTTAAACTCGCTGTCTTTGTAGAAGCAGCCGCGGTCCTCCATCGCCTCGCGCACGGACATTTTTGCCAGATCGAGCATGTTGTGCTCGCGGCTCAGATGCGCCAGGTACGTCCGCTTGACGCGGCCGTTCATCAGCAGGCTCATGACCTCGCCCGCCGCTTCGTTGGACAAGTGCCCCATATCGCCGAGAATCCGGCGTTTGATGTTCCACGGATAACGCCCCATCCGCAGCATCTCCACGTCATGGTTGGACTCCAGCACCAGCACGTCCGATCCGGAGATCGCCTGCAGGACGCGGTCGCTGGCATACCCAAGATCCGTAACTACGCTCAGCTTCTCTTTGCCGTCATAGAAGCAGTAGCCCACCGGTTCCGCCGCATCATGCGACACGGGGAAAGATTCCACCCGCAGTGATCCGAAATCGCGGGCCTCGCCCGTTCCGAAGATCCGCCGGTTCTCCTCGGGAATCGCGCCGATCTGCTTCTCCATGGCCGCCCAGGTTAACTCATTCGCATAGATCGGCAGGTTGTATTTGCGTGCCACTGCGCCAAGCCCTTTAATGTGATCGGAGTGCTCATGCGTGACGAGAATTCCGTTCAGTTCCTCTCCCGAAACCTCCCGTTCGGCAAGCAGCTCATCGATCCGCCTTGCGCTGAAGCCCGCATCGATCATCAATTTTATATCTTCATAAGCGATTACCGTCGCGTTGCCGGTAGAACCGCTGGACAACACCGTAAACCGTATACCCATTATTCCCATTACTCCTTTGTTTTGTCACTGCTGGCGCTGATTACGTCACCGCTGATGCCCTGTACGTAGAACACTTCTCCGCTTTCCAGTGCAAACCTCCAAGCCGGAGCGGCCACCTGAGCATCGGAGTTGAACAATTCCCCATAATACCCGAGCTCGATGGATTTGACAACCGAGTCATTTGGCAAATAATTTTCCACCAGGTTGCCCAGGGCTTTGGAAGCGGACAGCACCCGCTGGCGCTTCTCCTCTCCGACCGAGCTGATCTCGATTTGCTGCTCCGTGTACGAAATGATGCGCTGATTGCTGTACTGAAGCTCCAGATTCAGGCGAAAAAGCGGATATTTCCCGCCCACCAGCGGGTGCATCACAAATGTTCCTTCCTCATCATCCACCGGATCGTAGCGGTAATTCGCAATGTCCGGGATGCTGCCTTCAAGCGCTGACACCAGCTCTTCCGGGGAGAAGATCAGCTTGCTGTACACCGGCTCCTCCAGATTCATCGGCTTGCCGCCGTCCGTGCCGACAAACCGGTAGCTGATCTTCGGAAGCTCCGGCGTATCGGTCGGAATCGCGGCCGCCACCTTGATGTCCTTCGTCTCCATCGCCCGCTGCACATTGCCGGCAAGGGAGGTCAGGTCGGGGCTTTCGTCCGCCTGCTCGCGCAGATCGCTCCAAAGCTGATAGCCCAGCACCAGGTTCAGCAGCATAAACGCGTAGATGAGCACATTTTTGGCTTTGCTCCAGTCCATTCCCTCAACCTCCTTTGCTTATAGCGGGAATACAGCGGAATACAGCGGAAAAATCACCCGCCTGCCGGCTACTTCAGCACCTGCACGGTGCCGTCTTCCATCTCAAGCACCCAGACCGGGGTGAGCGTCATGCCGCTTTCGCCCAGTGACGGGCGGTAGCCCGGATACAGCTCCTTGATCGTGCCGCCGCCCGCGGCAGCGGCGATTTTATCCTTAAGCGCCTGGCCGTAGGGAAGCTGGACCATCTTTTTCGACTGGTTGTCCGTCTTTAGATAAATCAGCGACCGTTCATATACGGTGGTTGTGCCCTGCTGCATTTCCAGCTTCATGACCCCGTAATGGAATTCCGGCACGTCAATGATCGGGAAGCTGCTGTAATACTGCTGGAACTGCACGGTCTGCTTGCCGTCCGTCTCCTCGCCGAGCTCCATGCGGTACGTTCCGCTGAACCCGCCGTGCTGGTTGACGAAGTCAACGGCGGACAGGCCATTTTTGCCGAGGTTGTCCTCCCCCGCCGCCGGAACCGCCGGATCGGTATAGTTAATCCAGTTCTGGTTCTGTCTGACCTGCAGGCTGCGCTTGGAGTCGGTGTAGATCTCCGAGCCGTCCTTCTCCCGGATATTCCTCGTAATGCTCGGATCAAAGAACAAGCTGCGCTGCATCTGCTCAACCGTGTACTGGCCTGTGCCCAGCGTGCCCTCCACCATTTCAAGCGGCTCTTCCGGCACGTAGTAGGTGTTGTCCACCAGCGTATAAGGCATCCAGGTGCGCCCGAAATCGACATGCTGCTTCAAATCCTGTACGGTCAAATCGGCCTTGGCCGCTTCATACACGACATCCCCCTGCACGCTGAAAAAGAACACATGCACCTTATCTTCGCCCGCGGCGCTGTACAGAAAAATGCGGTCAATGCTTTCGCTCTCAAAGAGCGGATCAGGCGCAATCTGCATGATCTTCTGCAGCAGGGAAACCGGGACGCCTGTCCCGAACTCCAGCTCAATGCCTTCGTCCTCGCTGCGGATCTTGGACCAGTCCCTGCTTTGCGCAACATCCCGCTGGAAGCCGTCAAACTGGCGGGCCTGCAGACGGGAGAAGATTAAGTTATAGAATGTGGAATCGGGATAGAACACCGTATGTTTATTGCCGCCCAGATGCACCACCAGCTGCTTGGGAAAAATCACCCGGGAAACGTCAAGCTCGTCCCCCATGTTCTCCGTAGCGACGTAATCGTTCTCTGTCTTCACGACCGGATTGGTGCCGGGCAGCCTGTAAATGAGAAAATAGCTCTGCACCAGACTCGCCGCAATCAGAAGCGCAAGCGCAGCAGACTTCAGCGTCTCTTTCAAGTCTCCTCGCCTCCTTCTTCCGGTCC
Organism: Paenibacillus pinistramenti; assembly: GCF_005869875.1. Lineage (GTDB taxonomy): Bacteria > Bacillota > Bacilli > Paenibacillales > Paenibacillaceae > Fontibacillus > Fontibacillus pinistramenti. The sequence continues at coordinate 62,919 of NZ_VAWG01000004.1, read as the reverse complement.
CTGCGGCAGCGTAAAGGTCACCTTCGTGCCTTTGGTCAGCTCCGAGGACAGTTCAATTGTGCCGCCGTGGGCGAGCACAATTTCCCGGGCAATCGACAGGCCGAGGCCGGTGCCGCCCATATTGCGGGAACGGGCTTTGTCTACCCGGTAAAACCGTTCAAAGATCCGGCTTAAATCCTTCTTCGGAATGCCGATTCCGTTGTCCTCGACGGAAATCTTCACCATGCCGTCCTGCGTCTTCTCCGCGCCAAGGGTAATCATGCCGCCCTCCGGCGTATATTTAATGGCATTGGACGCCAGATTGTCCAGCACCTGGTCAATCTGGTCGCGGTCCATCCAGACCGGGGCCAGCTCTCCGTCAAGCTGAATGCGCGACGTAATGCCCTTCTGCTGCATCTGGAAGGAGAAGCGGTCCTCTACGTCCTCCAGCAGGTCCTGCAGCTCTGTCCGCTGCTTGCGCAGCGAAGCCTCCTTCGAGTCCAGCCGGGACAGGTGCAGAAGATCCGTTACAAGCCGGATCATGCGCTCCGTCTGGTTCTGGATAACGCTGACGAAGCGCGGGCCAAGCTCCGGATGCTCCAGGGCGCCGTCCTCCAGCGCCTCGGTATAGCTCTTGATCGTAGTCAGCGGCGTGCGGAGCTCATGCGACACGTTCGCCACGAACTCGCGCCGTGCCTGGTCGAGCTTCTCCTGCTCGGTTACGTCCTGGAGCACGGCGATCGTGCCGATGATGCCGATCTCCCGGCGGTGAATCGGCGTGAACGTCACGCGGACCAGCGACGGTTCGTCCGCCTGGCCGCCTGTCTCCAGCAGGGCCGGAGGCAGCGTACCCTGCAGCAGATCCTCGTGCTGGGCCGATGGCAGCCCCAGCACCTCCACGATGTCCCGCCCGTTCGCGTCATGCTCCAGCTGGAGCATGGCGGCTGCGCGGCGGTTCATCAGGATGATTTTTCCGGCTTCGTCGGTCGCAATTACGCCGTCGCTCATATTCGTCAGAATGGAGGCAAGCTTCTCCTTCTCTTCCTCATTCTGGGCCAGTGCGTCGCGCAGCCGGCTCGTCATGTAGTTGAACGCATGGCTGAGCTGGCCGATCTCGTCGCTGCCCAGCACGGGCATCACCTGGTTGAAGCTGCCCTCCGCCACGGCGGTCGCCCGCTTCGTCAGCTCCTTGATCGGCGACGTAATCGTATGCGCCAGAATGACGCCGAGAATCGCGGTCAGCACGAGAGCAATAAGCAGGCCGGATATAAAAATGCTGTTAATCCGCTCCATCGTGCTGTACAGGTCGCTCATCGACGCGGCGATGTAGATGGCGCCTACGATTTTGCCGCCGCTCAGGACCGGCTTGGCGACGACCTTTTTCCGGATATCGTCATCATCAATAATGTATTCCTCGTTGTCGCTGATGCCCTGAAGGGCGCGGCTGACCACCGTCTGCGTGTTCTTCCGCCCCACGTAATCCGCATGGGACGGCTTGGAGGTTGTCAGCACCTTGCCGCTTGCATCAAGCACCTGAATCTCGGCGCCGTTGATATTAAACAGGTTGTTGGCCAGCACCCGCAGGTTGTCGAGCGATTCGTCAGCCGTCCCGGCTCCTGAACCTGCCGTGGTGCCGCCCAGATTCTGGGCCACCAGCACCGACAGCAGCTCGGCTCTGGACTCCAGGTCCTTGGTAAAATTGCTGATCAGCGAATTCTTCATGGCGCTCACAAAATAAACGCCGATAAGCTGCATCGCGATCAGGATGAGCAGCACGTAGATCATAATCAGACGTGCCTGAATCGTCCGGAAGAAGGAAGGCAGCTTCATATCAGAATCCGCCATTCTTCGGGTTCCGGATCAGATAGCCGAGTCCCCGGCGGGTCAGAATAACCTCCGGCTTGCCCGGATCGCTTTCGATCTTCTCGCGCAGACGGCGGATCGTCACATCCACCGTCCGGACGTCGCCGAAATATTCAAATCCCCACACTGCCTGAAGCAGATGCTCGCGGGTCATGACCTTCCCGGCGTTGCGGGCCATATAATACAGCAGCTCGTATTCCCGGTGCGTCAAATCGAGCGGCTCTCCGTTCTTGTAAACCGTGTACATATCGGTATCAATAAATAAGTCGTACAAATGAAGACCCTGCGGCGCCGGGGCCGCTTCTTCACCGGTTACCTGCGCTTTGGCCTGGCGGCGCATCTGCGCCTTCACCCGCGCCAGGAGCTCCCGTGCGCTGAACGGCTTGGTGACGTAGTCGTCGGCCCCAAGCTCAAGGCCCAGCACCTTGTCGATTTCGCCGTCTTTGGCGGTCAGCATAATGATCGGCGTCTCCAGCCGGGTGCGCACCTCCCGGCACACATCCATGCCGTCCTTGCCCGGGAGCATCAGGTCAAGCAGAATCAGGTCAGGGCGCTCCGAGAAGGCTAACTCGACAGCTTCGATGCCGTCGAAGGCCAGGATGACCTCGTAGCCCTCTTTCTCCAGATTAAATTTCAATATATCCGCAATCGGCTGTTCGTCGTCTACAACCAGGATTTTCCCCTGCATATCCTCAGCTTCACCCCGCCTACAAGCTTTCTTTCCTTGCTCTATTTTAGCATACTTGAATCGGCACATTCTAAAAAAACAGGCACAGCTTTGTTTCAAAGCCGTGCCTGTTCTTGTCCATCCGGGTGGTTGGGTGCTGCTCAAAAATCAAACCTTTATCGCAGCAGGCTGCGCAGCTCCTCGAAGCTGATCTCGGCCTGCGGGTTAAACTTGTCCGAGTTCATGTAATTGGCGATGCTGGACAGGAGCTGTCTGCCCTCCAGCGTTGCTTTAATCGCATGAATGTCCACGGCGCCCATCAGCAGTCTGCCCTTCCGCACGCGGGCCTCAAAGAGCAGGCCGAGCTTGTGGTTCCGCTCAAAGTTATCAATGGTCTGAACGATCGGCTGCAGGTTCTGCGGCAGCTCGTCCAGAATGAAGGACTTGGAGTGCATCACAATCTCCCACCAAGGGTAGGTGGAATGCTCCTCAGCTGCAAAATCGCCAAAGACCGGATGCTGGCTGTCAATCAGCAGGCCCATCGTGCCGATTGGAACCGGCTTGTTCATGCTCTCGGAGATGGAGCGGAACATCGGGTAGCACCAGAAATCCGTACAGTAGGTTCCCTCCACCGCATGGCTCACCTGATCGGGATGGGCCAGCAGCAGCACGTCTTCGCCCTGCTCGAGCAGGGCCGCGGCCTCGTCGGTCAGACTGCTGAACAGGTGCAGGCCGGACAGATTTGGCTCTACGTTCTGTGGATAGATCCACAGATCATAGGTTTTCCAGATGTCCGTGCCGGAAATCGCAAGCTTCAGGGCAGCTTTGGTCATCCGGTCCACGGCTGGCATGTCCGTTTGAATCTCGCCGATCTCGACGTAGTCGCCTGCCTGGCTGGCAGGGACCGCCATTTCCCCGGAGGCCAGCACGGCCTGTCCATCGCTCAGCTCCCAGTGCAGCGTCAAACCGGCCGGCAGCTGAGGACGATAGTTGCTCAGCTCAACTTGGGCACTGAAGGCTTCCCCGGCTTCATAGTTGTATTTGGCGAAGCGGCCCAGCAGAACCGCATCCGAGCAGTACGTGCGCCATTCCTCAGGCGTGACCAGCCCTTTGGAGTCCATAAAGGCGTCCAGAATGCCGACGAGAGCGGTGCCCTGGCCGCTGAAATCCTGGAGGTCCAGAATTTGAAAGCCGGCCAGTCGTCTGGAGCGGAAGGCCGCCTCGAGTTCTTCTTTGTAGCTGGCAGCGGCAAGCCTGCCGGAATTTTCAAAATATTTTTGCGCCAGATGGCCCAGGCCCTTCGCTTCCAGACGTTCGCGGAACACCTCGAAGTTCTTCGCCTTCAGCGAGCCCTTGTATTTGCCGATCTCCTCGAAGTTCGGGAAGGTCGCGTACTGCCCGATTTCATGGGAGACCACCGGAACGTGCGGAATCAGCTGCTCCGTGACGGCCTCGGCTTCTACTTCTTTGGTTCCGGTTCCGTACTGGATAGAGATCGTGCCTCCGATACCGGCGCCTGCTTCCTCTTTGCCGTCTTCCTGCCGCTGCGGCGGCACAATCGCCTCGTCGTAATCCTTCAGCGTGCTTGGACGGTCTACCTGCACATGCCCTTGAGGAGCGTCGCACATCGCGTAAGAGCCGCGGAACAGCCGGTCACGGTCAAAGCGCACGCCGCTGAAGAAGTCCTCATGCTCCAGAATTTCCGGCACCCACTGGAAGTTGTTCGAGCCCTGCGTGTACATCGGGCGGTCATCAAACTGCTTGTAGTCCCGCAAAATGCCGTCGATCCGGGTTTTGCTGCCCCACAGCTCGTTGCCGAGCGACATCATGACAAAGGACGGATGGTTGCCGAATTCCTTCAGCATGGCGTACCCTTCGCTGATCAGGTAATCCTGCTCCGCCTGGTTGTGGTTCTCGTACGTTTCGTCGGTAATCGTTCCCCAGAACGGCAGCTCCGACTCCATAAAGATGCCCAGCAGGTCCGCAGCGGTAAAGGCCGCCTCCGGCGGGCAGCAGGTATGGAAGCGGTAATGGTTGATGCCGTAGGACTTGGCGATGCTCATAATCCGCACCCACTCTTCAACATCTGTTGGAGCATATCCGGTGAGCGGGAAGATCAGGCCGTCATGCTTGCCGCGCAGGAAGGTCTTCACGCCGTTAATCGCAAACTTGTCGCCGTCGGCTTTGAATTCCCGCAGGCCGGCAATCAGCTCCTGACGGTCCAGAACCTCATCGCCCGCGCCCTGCAGAGTTAGGGTCAATGTATAGAGATTAGGCTCGGAATCGCTCCACAGCAGCGCCCCGTCCCCAAGCTCATATTCAAACGCAGCCGCGCCGCCGGAAGCGGGCTTGAATGTTTGCGGCGCCGCCTTATGACCGCTGCCTTCGCCTCTGTTCAGGCTGGCCGCGGAAACGATTACATTTACGCCTTCAGTCTGCCCGCTGATATGGCCTTCAATCTTAAAGGTGCGTGCCGCCACATCCGGCGTGACCCGGATATTTTCCAGGCAAGCGTCACCATAGAACTGCAGTTCCAGACGTCCGGTAATGCCGTTCCAGTTGGTCTGCGTATCCTTGGAGGTCAAGTGGCCGCCCTTGGTCGGATAATTGGTATTGTCCACGCGAACCGTGATTTCATGCCTGCCGGCGGTTAAACCCTCCTGCAGCAGATAACGATGCGGGGTATTCAGGCTGCTCTGCGTCCCGATCTCCTGCCCGTCAATCCAGACGGTTGTGACCCGGGTGCGCTCCAGGAACAAGACAGCAGTCTTGCCGCCAAACTCCTCCGGAATGACAATCTCTTTGGCAAACCAGGCAAAGCCCTCAAACGCATATTCGTCGGTTAAAGCGTCAATTTCAATCTTCTCGTTCTTCTGGCCTTTTTGGGCGTGGGAAGTCGTGCCCGGCAGCTCGATCGAATCCTGGTAAGGCTGCTTGAGGCCCTCTTTCTGCTCGTCCAGCTGCAGGCGCCAGCTTCCTTCCAAACTCATTTTGTGCAGCATGTTTCAAATCTCCTCTCCTGTATGGACATTGCCATATCCTTCTTCTAACTCCTAACCTTCTGCTCTTCTGTGCCTGTATTTCTGTCAGCTTTAAGCATATCCGATTTGGGAGGCTAATGTAAGAGCTTTCACCTTCAAAAAAAAGACAAAACCATCCGCATCCAGCAGATGGCTTTGCCGTATCCCGTTCAATGGATTAGTCCAAATAATTAAGCGGGTTCTGCAGCTCCCCGTTCTTATGAATCTCAAAATGCAGGTGGGTGCCGGTCGAATGGCCTGTGCTGCCCATAATCCCGATCTTGTCACCCTGGCTTACCTGCTCCCCGACGCTGACACTGATCTTGCTCAAGTGTCCGTACAGGGTCTCGTAGCCGTTCGCATGCTTGATCACAATGCAGTTGCCATAACCCGTCTTCACGCCGGCAAAAGTAACCTCTCCGGCAGCAGCCGCATGAATCGTGTAGCTTGAGGACACCATGTCGATGCCTTTATGCAAATCCCCCCAGCGCGTTCCGTACTCGCTGGTAATCGTTGGTGAAGAAACCGGCCAAGCAAACATATAGGATGACGATGAGGACGAGGAAGATGAAGAGGTTGACGAAGAAGAGGAAGTCTTCTTGGCCACCGCCTGTACGATCTTCTTGGTTCCTTTCACAATGATCTTCGGCGAAGATTTCTTGGTCACGGTCTGGCCGATATACTGCTTGCTGACGACCTCACCGTTCTCCTTCACCACCTGGTAATTCATGATTTTGCTGCCATGTGCGCCGGGAGAAGCGATGACGGTTTTGCCTTCGGCCAGCTCGGAATTGGTGCGGGTGATAACCGTTGGCTCGATTACAACCGTTTCATAAGCCTTCTCAACCGACTGTACGGTGAGCGTGTGCTCCGCCTTTGTCACCTTGAGCTTCTCGCCAATCTGCATCTTCAGCTCGGACAGGCCCGGATTCAGCTTAAAAATCTCCGACTGCGTCGTGCCCATCGCCTTGGCAATCGCCGAGATCGTATCTCCCTCTTTGACCACATAGGTCACGGATTCCTGTTTATCCTTAAGTAGCAGCTGGGCTGCCTCTTCTACCGACATAGCCTTGTCCGCAGTGCCGGAATAAGATTCCTCAGCCACCGACTCGACAAAGGTAACCGACTTCACCTGCTGGTTAGAGGAAGCCGAGGTCGATGCAGCTGTCGATTTGTCTGCAGTCGATTGGGCAGCGGACGAGGCTGCTGTCTTTGTCGTGCCCAAAGGCGTCGGCACAGCTGTGCTGCTGCCGCTGGCTGACAATTTCTTAAGTTCAATGGAGCCATCTGTTAACGGCACACTGGCCGGGACGTATTTGTTCTTGACCTGGTTCAGAACCTCTTGGGCGGATTCCTCATCTTTGACTACGGCTACCGTTTCACCGTCGACCTTAATAGCTACACCCTCTGCGTGGTAAGGCAGCAGCTTCTCAAGCTTGTCCAGTGTCTGCTGGCTGTCTACGCTGGCTTTGTACTCTTTTTCCAGCGAGGTTGTCACCTCATCGGTTTGGAGGACAATGTTAGCATCCGGGTACTGCTTCTCCAGTTCGGATTGCCTCGCCTGATAGGCGTCTTCCAGCTGGGACGTATTTTTGATAGAGCCTACTTCCTGGCCCTTGTAATAAACGTGATAATAGGGAACTTTGTTCGCTTCAACATATTGATGTCCGGCAAGGAAAATGCCGCCCGTCAGCAGGAGGGTTCCTGCACTGAGAATAAACTTTCTGGATTTATAAAAATGTTTAAATGACGGCCTGACAGAATTCCTCTCAACCTGCTCTTCATTATTCAGATCGCTCATCTTGCTCTCCTTCATTCTTAAACTACCGCCGAAAGGGCTGTACACGCCCAGGATTCGACAAAAAATAGTTTCAAAATTTTAACCTTTTTTACCCAAGACTAACTTTACCATAGGCTTGGCAAAGATTTCAACTTTACTGAAGAATGCAAAAAAACCCGCGCCGGGCGCAGGTTTGAATGGGGTACCTCCTATTTTAAAATTTCCATTATTTTGGAATAATCGTCCTTGTCCAAATATTTAGACATAATCTGCTGAATCTCCATCAGCTCGCTCTCCGTCAAGCCGCCTTCCATATCGGTTGTAATCTTCTGCATCTCATCTCCCGGCAGCTTGTTCATCAGCATGTTAAAGACTTCCTCCTTCTCGTCATCCGGAATGTCGTCTTTCTTCGCTGTCAGCTGGTCGGGCGTGACGACCGGGGCCTCACTTCCGCTTTGAAGGCCGGTGCTGCCGCTGCTATCGCCGCTGCTGATGCTGTCCCCCATAACCGGCAGGGCATTGTCCGGCGCTGTACTGGCCTGGCCGCCTTCCTCTGCGCTGTCTCCACTGTCTCCGCTGCTGCTGGCCTGGCTGGAGCCCTGCGTCTCTGTGTCCCCTTCCGGATCGCCTGTTTGGGAGGTTTGGCTTGCTTCGCCATCTCCGGCTGCGTCACTGCTCACGGAGTCACTTCCGCTGACCGTGCCGAGCGCCGTCTCGCTTTCGCTCTCGGCGTCTGACCCATCTGACGCGTTTGATTCATCTGACGCATTTGATTCATCTGAAGCGTTTGAGACCGGGGAGTCCGACGGCCCGCTCCAGCCGAGCTTCAATACGCTGCTTAAGCCCGTGGGCTGACCCTCCCATTTGATGTTCATGCTGCTGAGAAGCGACTGGACATAAGCGTTCACGACAAGCCCGGTCGTAAGCACGGACAAGCCGCAGACAAGAAGGGTTGCCGACAACCCGATCATAATCCGATAAACCCATTTCATATTGATTATCCTCCTTGGGGCGCAGACTGCGTAAAACTCACCCATAATCTGAATTAGAGCCTGAGCCAGTGCCTGCCGGATGCCAAATGGCTGGGGCCTGGTGGTAACCAGTATGCCCGCCGAGGAGGGGTTTTCTACCTTCCCTATGAAAAAATACAGCAAAAAAACCTTTCCCGGTGCTCCCTAAAGCTCCCGGAAAAGGTTTGATTGCCTGTCTATTTGATTAAGATCCCGTCTACTTTCCTTCCAGCTTGTCCGTTTCTCTTCCTGCCCAGTTTCCTGCTTATTCGCCTATCTTGACGAGAATCCGCCCCCGCGTCCGGGAATTCAGAATATCGTCCAGCGCCTGCGGCAGCTGCTCCAGCGTCACCTCGCTGCTGATCAGCAGCTCCATGTCGGCGGGCTTCAGGTCCCCGGCCATCCGGTTCCACAGCTTCACCCGAATATCATACGGGCAGTATACGGAATCAATGCCAAGCAGGTTGACGCCCCGCAAAATAAACGGCAGCACCGTCGTCGGCACCGACGTCCCTCCAGTCAGGCCGCTGACCGCCACCGAGCCGCGGTAGGCGATCCGGCTGAGAATGGAGGCCAGCGTGCGTCCGCCGACAGGGTCAACCGCCGCCTGCCACAGCTGCTTGTTCAGCGGCTTGGGCTTGTCGCCCTCCTCTGTGAGCCGCGGGATGACCTCGGATGCTCCCAAAGCCTTCAAATAATCGGCTTCCGCCGTTTTGCCCGTGCTGGCCGCAACCTCGCAGCCTTTCGCCTTGAGGATGGCCACCGCAGCCGCCCCTACTCCGCCGGTCGCCCCCGTAACCAGCACCTTCCCCAGCTCCGGCTTCAGGCCGTTCTCCTCCAGCCGCTGCACCGACAAAGCCGCAGTAAAGCCGGCTGTTCCGTAGATCATCGCCTCTTTCAGGCTGAGGCCCTCCGGCAGCGGAACCACCCAGTCCGCCGGAACCCTTGCGTATTCGCTGAATCCGCCGAAATGGCTTACGCCCAGCTCATATCCGGTGACCAGCACCGGCTGTCCGGCCTTAAACCGTTCATCCGACGAAGACACCACAGTTCCGGACAAGTCGATTCCCGGAATAAACGGGTAGGATTTTACTATATTTCCGTTTGGAAGGCTTGCAAGTCCATCCTTATAATTGACGCTGGAATAAGCAGTCTTAATCAGCACCTCGCCCTCAGGCAGATCCGCCAGAGCAACCGGCTTGACCCCAAGCTTGAAGGCATCCGCGCCAGTATCCGTACCTCTATCTGTACCTGTATCTGTACCCGTATCCGTACGCTCAACTACTAAAGCTTTAAAGGTTTCCGACATCTTCATTCCCTCCTTCGATAAGCCCAGTCTATATTTTTCAACATTGGCCGGTCAACTTTCTTAGGACGCTATAAGGGCCCCCGTTCAAAAAGTTCATGAATCATTCACCGGACCGGTGTGATCTTCGTACAGGAAGAAACAAGACCGCACCTCCACCAGGCGTTCTAACCGCCCTCTTCCAGCCTTCCACCTCCGGTCAAACTTTAACCGAAGCGCCGGCCCCGTGACTGAAAACCCCTCGTGACTGGAAACCCTTTTTGGAAAGAGATATAATCTCGCCATACGATTTTTTTACTTGGAAAAAGGTGACCTTTCATGAACCCGTTCAAACGAAGAGTGCGCGTACCCTACGCCAAAATACGGAGTGCCAATACGCTCCGCAACAACACCACAAAGAACGACTGGATGTACTGGGAGAATTACCGCAGCCAGATCAGGCAGGTCATCGAGCATACTCTAAGCCGCTCCTCAAGCGGCCGCGGCCATCTCCTGCTGCTCGGCGCCGGGAACGGAAATGACGTGCCTGTGTCCTATATTGAAACGGTCTTTGAGCGGATTACCATCGTAGATATCGACGATAAAGCCCTGGACCGCTTTCTGGCTAAGGCCGCACATCCCGATAAGTTTGAGAAAGCGATCATCGACCTGACCGGAATCGGCAAAGAGGTTCATTCGCTGGGCGAATTAATGGAGAAGGCACCCTCGCTTTCCCCGTCCGTCGATCTGTCCCGTCTCCGCCCTCCCTTTGATCTGGTGATCAACCTGTGTTTTTCGTCCCAGCTGATCTCCGCCTTCTTCTACCGGGAGAATAATAAACCCCTCTACACGTCCGAATTCGGCGTCCAGCTGGACCGGCTGATCGAGCGGATCCATGTCAGTATCTTTGAAGGCCTGCATCAAAGGCTGGCGGATAACGGGATGGTGATCCACCTGACCGATGTGCTGCTGCTCCAGCAGCTTAAGAAGACCGGAACAAGCAGTCCTGCAAAAATCCTCTCGGAGCAGCTCGCCGCTTCGCACGGCGGCCGCCTCCGGGACAGCCTGGAGCTGATCCGGGAGCACCTGCCGGAATTCGCCAGGCAGGGCCTGTGCCTGCCGGGAGCGTTTGTCCACCTGCAGCCTGAAATTTTGAGCCTATTCAGCATCCGGTCAACCTTCTCCCTGCTGTGGGACTTTGTCGATGATGCTGTGGAGGACCGGGATTATTTGGTGACCGCGCATGTGATGGAGAAGCAGCGATAACGAAGGCTGGCGCCCGGCCGTTTGACTGGCCGGGCCCAGCCGCAGAAGAGCAGGCCCCGCTTGCGGGCCCTGCTCTTTAGTTCAGCCTGACAGCCGCCGCACGGCCTGCGGCTGTCAGGCTTATGGCGCGAGCTCCGCGAGCCGCGCTTCGGCCAGGCGGTCTGCCGCCTGCGCCGTGTCCGCGCCGGAGCTGCGCGCCAAGCGGTACACATCGGCCAAGGTCTGGCCGATGGTCTCGACCCGCCGCCGGATCTCCTCGGCGCCGCGGCCCTGCAGCTCCAACGCCGTGGCTATGATGCCGCCGGCGTTGATCGCGTAGTCCGGGGCATAGAGGATGCCCCGGGCCTGCAGCTCGCCGGCCGTCTCTGGCCCGGCGAGCTGGTTGTTGGCAGCGCCGGCGACGACCCGGCAGCTGAGCTGCGCCAGCACGGCGTCATTCAGGATGCCGCCGAGCGCGCATGGCGCAAACACATCGCAGTCCTGCGCATAGATGGCGCCCGGCGATACCGCCGATGCGCCGAACTCGCGGACTGCGCGCTCCGTAAGCGGCGGGTTCACGTCGCTTACGAGCAGCTCGGCTCCCGCCTTCCGCAGATACCGGCAAAGGGCGTAGCCGACTTTGCCGAGCCCCTGGACGGCGACTCTTTTTCCCGCCAGCGACCGGCTTCCCGCCGCCTCCTGCAAAGACGCTTCGATGCCTAAATACACGCCGTAGGCCGTCATTTCGGCCGTATAATTGCCGCTGCCGCCGAGCGTGCCTGTCATATCCGTTACGTGCGAGGTTTCCATAGCGATGAAGTCCATGTCCTGCACGGTGGTGCCGAGGTCTACGCCGGTGATATAACGGCCTTTCATCCGCTCCAGCACCCGGCCGAAGGAACGGAACAGGGCTTCCGATTTATCTTTGGCCGGATCGCCCCAGATGACTGCCTTCCCTCCGCCGCAGGGCAGACCGGAGATAGCCGATTTATACGTCATGCCCCGCGCCAGCTTCATGGCATCCGTCAGCGCCTCCTCCTCGGAGACATAATTCCACATCCGGCAGCCGCCAAGCGCTGGCCCGGCCTGCGTATTGTGAAGAACGATCACTGCCTTTAACCCGCTTGCCGGATCGCTTGCATACAGAATTTCCTCAAAGCCTCCGGCTTCCATCGCACCCCAAACCTGCATTCCCTGCATTCCCTTCATCCCCTTTGCCCTGTCTGGTGAAGGCCAGCCGTTTAACCATCATCTGCATTTGACATCAGTATATTCGGCAGGCGGACAATTGGTCCGCAGAGGCAGGCAGGAACACGTAAATATAACTGACAAGGGACGAACATAGCATAACAATTCAAACTCACTCTCTCGTCGGCAACTCACGTCCTTTAACTTGATTTAGTGAAGAAAATAGCTATAATTACGTTTAATAGATTAAACGAATCAACTAAAGAGGTGGAGTACATGAGCCAACAAACCGAGCATGTTCTACAGCAATTTAAAGATTGTATCCCATTATTGGAAGTGCTGACGGATGTAAACCGTCAAGCCATAATCATACTGTTGGCGCAGAATAAATCAGGACTTAATGTTAATACGATAGCAGGCCATATGAATTTGTCCAGACCGGCTGTATCTCATCATTTAAAGGTGTTGAAACAGTCTGGTTACATTAAAGCCGAGAAAAAAGGCGTAGAAAACTATTATGTATTAACGATACGTAAACCGCTTGATCAACTCAAATCCTTGATTGCTTCTGTTGAAGACGCATGCAAGGGGTCCCATGATTTACCCTAAGACCTGAAGAGAATCCTGTAGGGAGAATCTTATTATTTTTAATATGTTCATTAGTTTAAACCAATAATCTAAAAGGGAAGTGATTTGAAATGAAAGCTATGATCATTGAGAAATACGGGGAAAATGTTCCCTTAGTGATGTCCGAGCAGCCAATGCCTGCTATTGGAGAACATGATGTTCTAGTGGACATTCATGCAGCCAGCCTAAATCCAATTGATTATAAGATTAAGCAAGGGAAAATGAAATTCCTGTTGAATTACAGCTTTCCTCTAATCTTAGGAAATGATTTCTCCGGTGTTGTAGTCAAGGTTGGTGATCGGGTGAATACTTTTAAACCCGGAGATGAAGTTTACGGGAGACCCCGAAAGAACCGAATCGGAACATTAGCTGAATTTATTGCTGTTCATGAGGATGACATTTGTCTGAAACCGCAGAATCTAACTTTTGAAGAGGCAGCGTCGATCCCACTGATTGGACTTACGACTTACCAAGCTTTTGTTGATATACTAAACCTCCGGCAAGGCCAAAAAATATTGATTCACGCTGGTTCGGGAGGTGTAGGGACCTTCGCCATCCAACTGGCCAAGCTGATGGGCGCTTTTGTTGCCACAACAGCAAGCGATAAAGGCTATGAATTGGTCAAATCGCTGGGAGCCGATCTCATTATTAATTATAAACAAGAGAATTTTGAAGAAATGCTAACCGGATATGACGCTGTTTTTGATACCTTAGGCGGAGAATCCCTGGACAAATCATTCCGCATACTGAAACCAGGCGGACAAATTGTATCCATCTCCGGGATGCCAAACGGCAGATTTGGAAAAGAAGCAAAACTGGGTTGGGTGAAAACAACCATTTTGTCCATCGCGAGCCGTAAGATCAAGGCCCAGGAGAAGAAGAGCAACACGAGATATCATTTTCTATTCATGAAACCGAGCGGAGAACAATTGAGGGTTTTAAAGGAATTTATTGAAGAAGGCCTCATTAAGCCAATTATTGATAAGGTTTACGATTTCAAAGATTCCGGTCAAGCATTTAATTACTTGGAAAGCGGAAGGTCCAAAGGAAAGGTAGTCATTAAGCTAAAGTAAGACTTTATTTTCACCGGACAGCACAAAGCCGCAGCCTTTCCTGACAGAAAGACTGCGGCTTCTTCGTTAACCTTTATTCAAACTTATTATCGTTAAGCCTGGTAACTTAGATATAAATCGGCAGCACCTGGTTCGTCTGCTCGCGGTTGCGTCCGACGGAGAAGATGGCGATCGGAATGCCGGTCAGCTCGGATACGCGTTCTACATAGCGGCGGGTATTTTCCGGCAGCTCCTCAAGCGTTTTGACACCTGTAATATCCTCGGACCATCCTGGCAGCTCTTCATAGACGGCTTCGCATTCAGCAAGCATTTTGAGGCTTGCCGGATAATGCGTAATAACCTCGCCGCGGTATTTATAGCCTGTGCAGATTTTAACCGTCTCAAGGCCGGTCAGTACATCCAGCGAGTTCAGGGACAAGCCGGTCAGACCGCTTACGCGGCGGGCATGGCGGACCACGACACTGTCGAACCAGCCTACGCGGCGCGCACGTCCGGTTACTGTACCATATTCATGGCCGGTTTCGCGGATTTGATCGCCCACTTCGTCAAACAGCTCGGTAGGGAACGGGCCGTCGCCGACACGGGTCGTATAAGCCTTGGCAACGCCAATAACCTGCTGGATCTTGGACGGGCCGACGCCGGAACCGATGCAGACGCCGCCTGCCGAAGGGTTGGAGGACGTTACAAACGGATAGGTGCCCTGGTCAATGTCGAGCATAACGCCCTGCGCACCCTCAAACAGCACCTTGCGGTTCTCGTCGATCGCATCGTTCAGCACAACCGAAGTGTCCGTTACATAGGAACGGATCTGCTCGGCGTACTCCAGATATTTCTGCAGCGTCTCCTCGACATCAAGCGGCTCACCGCCGTAGACCTGCTGAATGATATGGTTCTTCTCGGCCATCAGATGGCGCAGCTTCTGCTCAAATTCCTCTGCGTCCATCAAATCGGCAATCCGGATGCCGCTGCGCGCCGCTTTGTCCATGTAGGCCGGACCGATCCCTTTGCGGGTTGTGCCGATCTTGTTCGGTCCCTTGCGGTCTTCCTCCAGCGCATCCAGTACCATATGGTAGGGCATGATCACATGCGCCCGGTCGCTGATTTTCAAATTATTCGTTGTAAAACCGTTCTCATGAATATAAGCAATCTCCTGCAGCAGCGCCTCAGGGTTGATCACCATGCCGTTGCCGATTACACAAAGTTTATCTTCATAAAAGACACCCGACGGAATAAGGCTCAGCTTATACTTCTTGCCGTCAATCAGTATTGTGTGGCCGGCATTGTTACCGCCTTGGTAGCGAGCCACCACATCTGCGCTCTCCGCCAGATAATCCGTAATTTTGCCCTTGCCTTCGTCTCCCCACTGCGTTCCCACAACAACTACTGTCGACATGTACATACCTCCGCGGATGCTTCATCGCATCTAATTTTTCAACCCGTAAGAATAACATATAAATCCATGACAAGACAAAAGAATCCTGAAGCAGCCCTCTGCCCCGGTATTCTCCTGAACCAAATGGAACAACCTATATAGGAAACTGCTACCCTTGGGCAGCAACTTCAGTTTACCAGCCCCTCCAGGCAAAGTCAATTAAAAAGCGAACATTCTACCGTCGGTAACTCTTATTGTTCGGAAAAAAGCCGGTTGCTTTGCTGAGTTTCAGCAGCATATAACACTCCTTTAGGGTAAAAAAAACGGGCCTGACGACCCGCGTCAGCCCGCAAACGCATCTGCATGCGCCCGTTCATAATTGGCGAATTTATTATAATTCTTCAGGAACACCAGCTCCACCGTCCCGACCGGGCCGTTACGCTGCTTAGCAATGATGATCTCGATGATATTCTTCTTCTCGGTCTCCTGATTGTAATAATCATCCCGGTACAGGAACGCGACGATGTCGGCATCCTGCTCGATAGAACCCGATTCCCGAAGGTCGGACATCATCGGACGCTTGTCCTGACGCTGCTCGACGCCCCGGCTGAGCTGGGACAGGGCGATAACCGGCACTTCCAGCTCCCGCGCAATCTGCTTCAGCGTACGGGAGATCTCGGAGACTTCCTGCTGGCGGTTCTCGCCCGCTTTGCCGCGGCCGTGAATGAGCTGCAGGTAGTCGATGACGATCATGCCGAGGCCGCGTTCCTTCTTCAGCCGTCGGCATTTGGCCCGGATATCGGCCACCGTAACGCCCGGCGTATCGTCAATGTAGATTTCCGCTTCAGAGAGAGCGGCAATCCCCATCGTCAGCTTCGCCCAGTCATCATCGCCTTTGACATCGCCTGTACGCATAACGTTCGCGTCCAGGTTGGCTTCGGCGCAGATCATCCGCTGGACGAGCTGGGCGGCGCTCATCTCCAGACTGAAGATGGCAACCGTCTCTTTACCCCGTACTGCCGCGTTCTGCGCGATATTCAGGGCGAAAGCCGTTTTACCAACGGATGGACGGGCCGCCACAATAATCAGGTCATTGCGCTGGAAGCCGGAGGTCATCCGGTCCAGGTCGACGAATCCGGAGGAAACTCCCGTGGTGTTCCCTCGGTTCTGATGGAGCGTTTCTACCTTCTCGAACACTTCCATCAGGACATCGCGGATGGCAATAAATCCGCTGCCGGAGCGGCGGTTGGAAATCTCCAGGATGCGGCGTTCGGCATCGCTCAGCAGATCGCCGACATCCTCCCCGCCCGTATAACCGTCGCTGACGATCTGCGTAGCGGTGCGGATCAAACGGCGCATCATCGACTTCTCTTCGATGATGCGTGCATAATAGTCAACGTTAGCAGCCGTAGGCACGGCATGCGCCAGCTTGGCCAAGTAGCTGACCCCGCCGATATTCTCCAGCTGACCTTTGTCTTGAAGGCGGGCTGTAAGTGTCACAAGGTCAATCGGCTTGCCCTCTTCGCCCAGCTCCACCATCGTTTCATAAATCAGCTGATGGCCTGTATTGTAAAAATCCTCATCCCGAACGCGTTCCATGGCCGTGATGAGGGCTTCGGATTGGAGCAGGATGGCGCCAAGCACCGCCTGCTCTGCTTCCAGATTTTGCGGCGGGATCCGGTCAATTAACAGATCTCCGCCCATTTTACTCCTCCACGACGTGTACCTTCATCGCCGATTTCACATCTGGATGAAGCTTCACCGGAACCTGAGTGACACCGAGCGTACGGATCGGGTCATGCATTTCGATTTTGCGTTTATCAATCTTAATGCCATGCTCCTTCTCCAGTGCCTCGGCTACCTGCTTGCTCGTAATTGCGCCGAACAGACGGCCGCCTTCCCCTGCTTTGGCTTTGAGGTTAACGGTTGTTTCCTCAAGCTTCTTGCCAAGGGCAATGGCTTCTTCCTTCTCCTGGGCTTTGCGTTTCTGCTCGGACTGGCTCTGCATTTCCTGGCTCTTCACATTGCCGTCTGTCGCCGGCTTCACGATTCCGCGCGGAAGCAGGAAATTTTGCGCATAACCTTCGGATACCTCTTTAATTTCCCCTTTTTTGCCTTGGCCTTTCATATCTTTCAGAAAAATAACCTTCATTCGAATAACCCCTCTTCCTTCTCTATAGATTCAAGTACAGCCAGCAGCTTCTCTTCCGCTTCCGCCTGAGTCCCCTCAAGCTGAGCCGCTGCGTTGGTCAGGTGACCGCCGCCGCCCAGCCGCTCCATTACAACCTGAACATTCATTCCGCCGAGCGAGCGGGCGCTGATGCCGATCAGCCCGTCCGTCCGTTCGCTGATGACAAAGGAGGCCAGGACGTTGGTCATGTTGAGCAGCGTATCTGCCACCTGGGCGATGAGGAGCTGCGGAAGCTTGCGGTTCGGCTCTGTAACTGCTAGTGCTATATGGTTGTATATCATACGTGCATGTTTAATAATTTCGGCTTTCTCGATGTATTCCTGCAGATCTTCTTTCAAAATTCTCTGCACCATTACGGTGTCCGCTCCGCTTCGGCGGAGGAAGCCTGCCGCTTCGAAGGTACGTGATCCAGTATGAAGCGCAAAATGCTTCGTGTCTACGGTAATGCCTGCCAGCAGCGCCGTAGCCTCCAGCTGACTGAGCTGAACCTTCTCGTGGATATACTGCAGCAGCTCGGTCACCAGCTCACAGGCGGAAGAGGCGTAAGGCTCCAGGTACACCAGAACAGCGTCATTGATAAATTCCTCGCCGCGGCGGTGGTGATCCACGACCACCACGCGTCTCGCCCGCTCCACAATTCTCGGCTCAATCGTCATCGAGCCTTTATGGGTATCGACAACGATAAGCAGGGTATGCTCGGTCATCATTTCCATCGCCAGCTCCGGCGTAATGAACCGGCGGGCCAGCGGCTCATCCTGATTGATCCGCTCCATCAGCCGGTCAATGCCCGGGTTGCTGCCTTCAAGGACGATATGGGCCTCCACTTTATAAAGATCGGCGGCTTTCATCACGCCGATCGAGGCGCCGATGACGTCCATATCCGGCATCCTGTGGCCCATAATAATGACGCGGTCGCTCTCCTGCATGAGGTCGCGCAGCGCGTGCGCGATGACGCGGGCACGCACCCGCGTCCGCTTCTCTACGGCGTTCGATTTCCCGCCGTAGAAGGACAGCCGCTGACCGGCCTTGACAGCGGCCTGGTCACCCCCGCGGCCGAGCGCCATATCCAGACTCGACTGGGCCAGTTCGCCCAGCTCGCTGATGTGCTCGGTCCCAAAGGCAAGGCCGATGCTCAGCGTCATCGGCACCTTGAGGTCCGCGGTCATTTCGCGGACCTCATCCAGGATCACAAACCGGCTCTGCTCCATCTCCTGCAGCGCCTTATAATCGAGCATCATCAGATATCGCTCGGAAGACAAGCGCCGCAGATAAACTCTGTACTGCTTCGCCCAGTCGGTCAGCATCGTCGTCATGCGCGCAATCAGCGCGGAGCGCTGCTGGTCGTCCATGCCCTGCGAGGCTTCATCCAGGTTGTCGAGCATGACAATTCCGAGCGCAAGCCTTTCGTTATCATAACGCTCCCGCAGAATAGCAAACTCCGTAATATCCTGGAAGTAAATCAGCCGCTCATCCGGCACCAGCGTCAGACGATAGAACCTGTCGTTCACGCTCACCTCAGTCATTGTGACAGGCTGGTCCGGCTCCTTGCGGCTCAGCTGGGACAGCTGGGGCAGCAGATCCTGCAGAGACTGGTTAACGACCGTATTGCGGTTAAACACGCCGGAAATAAACCGGTTGTGCCATTCCACTGTACGGTCCTCGCTGTACAGAATAATGCCAAAGGGCAGCCGGCTGACCGCCTCCCCTTCCACTCTTTTCACCCGGTAAGTCAGGTCCGTTACATAAGTAAGCAGATCATTCCGGAATTTTCTTTCCGATTTCAGCATGATGAAGGCGAGCACGAATACCAGCACCAGACCGATCAGCCCTAGAGCCCAATTGTAAACGGAAATAAAGATAACCAGCAGCAGCAGCAGCGCAAAGGCCCAAACTGATTGATAGCCGTGCCATCTCTTTTGCAATAATTTAGGCATGCCTTCTCACCCTTATCGTCCAGATCTAGAAATTTTATCTCGAAGCGGAAATAAAATATCCAATATTCCTATAATCCGCAGCGGCTGGAAGAACAGCATTACGATAATAAGCGCAACTGGAATCAGTGCATTCCATTTGCGATGATAAGCCAAATAGAAGAAGAAGCTTGCGGTTTGAACCATGAAGCAGAAGCCCAGCATCGGAATAATATTCAGCAGCACAGTGCTGAGGAACCCCGAGCCGGTGCTCGTGAACATGCTGATCAGCAGCGCCGCCAGGTAATACCATACAAGAGAGCGGGGCAGCTTCCAGGTCCGAAGCGGCTGCAGCTTGGGCACAACCTGTCCCAGGCTGGCCAGCGTTGGCCGCGCAAGCCCGTGCGCCACCCAGGCAATCACAAGCGAACAGACCGACAGCGTGAACGGAAGCAGCCTTACTGTCAGCTGGGACAGCTGCTCAATAGCGTCGGGTGACCAGCCCATAGATCCGGCAACGGTTTCACCTGACATCCCCTCAAGCGGAGCCGCCGTCATGTTAAACGTATTCTCAATAACCTCGGATAAATTAAAATCAAACAATGCCTTGCTGACCAGCAGCACGAGCAGAAATTCCACAAGGATCGCTCCGGCACCCAGGGCAATCGCCTTAAAGGCCGCTGCTCTGCGCTTGTAAGCTAACCCCATCAAGATGGACGGGATGAGGAAGAAGACCGATAACATTACGTACGCCGGCCCGGCTAACCAGGCCACAATGACCAGCACAGGAATCATGTGTACGATAAAGGAACGGAGCGGCAGCAGCGTAAAGAGCACCACTCCGGGCAGCAGCATAAAAAATGTCGTAATCACAACAAGCGGGGATTTCAATGACAGGAGCAGCAGCAAATAGACGATGCTCCAGGCGATGGATGTCCAGCGCAGTTTCAATATGTTCACCTCTTACGCATATGTTCTTCCAGCGTGGATATGTCCTGATACCAATCCTCAAGCTGGTGTCCTTCTTGCTTGTGCTTCTTCAGCTTATCTGTAATGCTTGCATCAAGTTCTGCATAAGAAATGCCTAATCTGCGGCCCAAAATATAACAGCTGACCACCAAGCTGGCCAAACTGTCCATCACCTTGAGGCTGCTTCCTTCCCACAGCGATTTAAACAAACGGGAGACGTTGTCTACGACCTCCGTTTTCAGCCACTCAATGACCTTTGCTCGTTTGGCTACATCCATTTCTTTATGCATGTTAAGAGAACGCTCCTTTTCTCAAATAGAGAACAAGCTTTATTCCCGATTATAACATAATGCCAAAGGCGGAAGAAACGGCTTCAATTCCATCCCTTTCCATTGGAGAGCCAGGCTCCAGCTCAAGAGGGCCGGGATTCTTTGGCCACGAATTTCTCGCAGTATTCAATAATTTGGCTGCGCCGCACAATTCCGATAAACCGGTTGCGGTCATCCACGACCGGAACAAAGTTCTGCACTTTGGCCAGGTTGATCAAATCCTCCATATCCGCATCAATACGGACCGGCTTGTTATTCACCCGGAGCGGCACATCTCTCAGCAAAAATTTTGAAGCGGTCTCAAAATTAACCCGCCCGTTTGAATTCTTCATATACCACAGCAAGTCCCCCTCCGTTACCGTTCCGACGTACTCGCCTTCTTTATCAATAATAGGGACCGCTGTGAACCGGTGATGCTCCATCCGCTCAAGCGTCTGCCTCAGGGTGGAATCCACCGTCATGGCCGCAACCTGGCTCTTTGGAAGTAGAAAAAATGCAATATTCATGAAACAAGTGCCTCCCTAACCTCTCACATCTTGTTCTTCTTGTGTTTTTGTGTAATCTGCCAACTTGCGTCTGAGTGAAAAATCGGCAGCCGATTCCGGACTGCCGAAGTTCATGATCAAGGTTTCTTATTTTACTATATATCTATGAGCGCTCATGAGCAAACATTCAGTCCTGCGTCTTAGCGTTCTGACTCTCCGCGTTCTGACTCTCCGCGTCCTGATTCTCCGCTTCTGGCATCAGCAGCTGATCGGCAGGCGTATCCGGATTGCTCCAGCTCTCAATCATTTGCTTGGCAAAGGCCAAATCCTCTTCATCCGCAATATCATAATAAATATCATCAATCCGCTTGCCTGTGCCCATAATCGTAAAGCTGCTGATCTGCGGCCGTTCTCCGGTGAACAGCTGCTTCGACAAGTCCACAATGAAGGATGGCGGCATATCCGTCTTGAAATTCTGCCCCATAATATCAATCAGCTGCGGAATCTTGGATACCTGGTCCAGGCTCAGCACCCGGTTCACCAGCGCATTCAGAAAGATCTGATGGCGTTTGGTCCGCTCAAAATCGCTGTCTTCCCGGTAGCGGACATAATTCAAAGCATCAACCCCGTAGTAGATAGGCTGGTTGGCTTTAATCGTAAATTTCTCATGGTCGGCCTGCTTATTCACGATATCTTCCGTAATCGGCAGTTCAATACCGTCAAGCGCATCGACCACCTCTTTAAGTCCGTTAAAGTTAATCGCTGCATAATACTGGGCCGAGTACCCAAGGAAATTCTCCACCGTATCCTTGGCCATCTTCTCCCCGCCAAAGGCGTAAGCATGATTAATCTTGTCTTTCTTGTCCTTGCCAATAATATCTACATAGGTATCGCGCGGAATGGATACAAGCAGCACTCGGGAGTCTTTAGGTCTCACCACGCTAAAAATCATAGTGTCGGAGCGCGCAGGCTCATCCTCCCTCTGATCTACACCGAGCAGCAGTGCGGTAAAGGGCTCGCTTTGCTCTACTTTCACGGGAACCGCCTCCGGCGCCGCACTTTCCAGCGGAGCATAGGACTTCGCCAGCTGCTTCTCTACACTTCCAGACAAGAACATGTCAAAGGCCGCAAGTGCCAATTGCTCACGGAAGGCATAAGCCCCCCCTCCAGCCAGAAGCAGCACCAGCAAAGTAATGACTAGCGCCCTCCGCCCCCGCCTCTTCTTCTTCCGTTGACTCCTTCTTCTCTGCATCCCTGTATCCTCCACCATATCCTAAATCTTCTAATTTATATTATTTAGTAACCGTTATCCCGCAGAATTAACCATACTTCTCTATCATTGTAACGCGTAAGAACTATAGTGAAAACTAAAAAATAAATAGACAAATATCCAATACTGCCCATAAAAAAACAAAGAGGGCGCAGCGACCCTGCCCCTCTCCATTTCTCTGTCAAAAAATAAAGCTTCCGTGCACTAAGGACCCCATTCCATAGCCACAATAATTAAGTCACTTTAATTTCATTCCCAATTTCATTCTGAATTTCATCCCGGTTAAGCATAGTGGCAGGCCACAAAGTGCTGATTGCCAGCATCGCGGTATTCCGGTTCTTTCTCCTTGCACAGGTCGGTCGCAAGCGGGCAGCGAGTATGGAACTTGCAGCCGGACGGCGGATTCGCCGGGCTCGGCAGATCCCCCTGCAGCACAATGCGCTCACGTTTCAAGGTCGGATCGGGAATTGGAATCGCTGACATCAAAGCTTTCGTGTAAGGATGCAGCGGGTTGCCGAACAGCTCTTCTTTGCGCGCCATCTCAACCATGGAGCCCAAATACATTACGCCTACACGGTCGCACAAGTGCTCAACGACACTCAAATCATGAGAGATAAACAGATAGGTCAGCTGCTTCTCGGCCTGAAGATCCGTAAGCAGATTAATAATCTGGGCTTGAATCGATACGTCAAGCGCAGATACCGGTTCGTCTGCCACGATAAATTCCGGTTCCAGAATCAGTGCACGCGCAATTCCGATCCGCTGACGCTGACCGCCCGAGAATTCGTGCGGGTAACGGTTATAATGATACGGCGCCAAGCCGCAGATTTTTAATGTCTCCATCACGCGGTCTTTCAGATCTTTGCGGTCAATGAGCCCATGGCTCAGCAGCGCTTCCCCAATCGCTTCACCGATCTTAATTCTCGGATTGAGGGAGCTGAACGGATCCTGGAAGACGATCTGCATCTTTGGACGTATCGATCTTAGTTGGGACTTAGACAATTGATGGATGTCCTGGCCTTTAAACAGCACCTTCCCGTCCGTTTTATCATTCAAACGAAGCAGGGTACGGCCGATCGTGCTCTTTCCGCAGCCGGATTCTCCAACGAGGCCAAAGGATTCCCCCTTATGAATAGTAAAAGAAACGCCGTCAACCGCTTTGACGTTGCCGACTGTCCGGGAGAATACACCGCCGGTGATCGGAAAGTACTTCTTCAGATTTTGAACTTCGACTAATGCTTCCGTCATTGTACTTTCCCCTCCTCTTCATACAGCCAGCATGCTGTTTTATGTTTGCTGTCCCCATGGATTCGAAGAGGCGGCTCTTTCGTTTTGCAAATCTCCATGCAGAATTCGCAGCGGTCATGGAAGTGGCAGTTGCTGCCGAGTTCAACCGGATTGGGCACCTGCCCCGGAATGGAGTACAAGCGCTCCTGCTTCTGGTTCAAGACCGGCTTTGCCTTCAGCAGTCCCTTAGTATAAGGGTGCTGCGGGTCTTTGAACAAGTCGATAACCGGCGCTTCCTCGATCACTTTGCCCGCATACATGACGACAACGAAATCAGCCATTTCCGCAACAACGCCCAGGTCATGCGTAATCAGCATAATCGCCGTGTTGACTTTCGTTTTGATCTCCCGCATCAAGTCGAGAATCTGAGCCTGAATCGTTACGTCAAGCGCCGTAGTCGGCTCATCGGCAATCAGCAGCTTGGGATCACAACTAAGGGCAATCGCGATCATGATCCGCTGGCGCATGCCGCCGCTAAGCTCATGCGGATAGGCGTGAAAAATATCCTCCGCACGCGGAATGCCAACGAGCGTAATCAGTTCAATCGCACGCTTCTTGGCCTCCTTGCGGTCCATATTTTTGTGCAGAATCAAAGGCTCGCAGATCTGCTCCCCGATGGTCAGCACCGGGTTTAAGGAAGACATCGGCTCCTGAAAAATCATTGCCACTTCGTTGCCGCGAAGACGGCTCATATCCCGCTTGCTCAGCTTGAGCAAATCTTTCCCCTCGAACAGGATTTCTCCGCCGGCAATCTCGCCGGGAGGCGTCTCAATCAATCTCATCAGAGACATCGCAGTTACGCTCTTGCCGCAGCCGGATTCCCCTACTACGCAGAGCGTTTCGCCTTCTCGTATACTAAAGCTTACATCATCAACCGCTTTAACGACGCCGGCCGATGTGTGGAAGTGAGTTTTTAGATTTTTAAACTCTACAAGCGTCTTGGTTTCCACCGTTTGTTTAGCCATAATCGTGTCTCCTACTTTTTCATTTTAGGGTCAAGGGCATCACGCAGGGCGTCACCAATCAGATTGACTGCAGTAACAGTGATCAGGATACACATGCCAGGCGGAACCCAGAGCCATGGTCTCTTGCGGAAATCGATCAAGTTGTTAGCAGCAGAAATCATGTTCCCCCATGAAGGTGTTGGAGGGACAACCCCAATTCCCAAGAAGCTAAGTGCAGATTCAGAGAGAATAGCTCCTGCCACACTCAACGTCGCGGATACAATAATGATAGGAATAGTGTTCGGCAGCAAATGCCGGAAGATCTTCCGGTTATCTTTAAGCCCGAGCGCATCTGTCGCCAGCATAAACTCCTGCTCTCTCAGAGTAAGAATCTGGCTTCGGACCAGCCTGGCGAGACCCATCCAGCTCAGAACACCTAACATTAGCATCAGGAAATAAATTCGGTTACTAGGGTCTACCTTAAGGTCAGACAACACGGTACCCATAATAATGAGAATAGGCAAAGTAGGAATAGAGGAGAAAATATCTGCAAACCGCATAATTACAGTATCAACAAAACCTCTATAAAATCCCGCAACTGCTCCTAACGTAGCACCGACAAGCACAGTAATAATAGTAGCTACCAAACCAACCGCCAAAGAGATTCTTCCTGCCAGCATCGTTCTGAGCAGAATATCCCGTCCTAGCTTATCGGTTCCAAGCCAGTGCGACGCATTCGGAGCGAGGTTCTTATCCGTTAATTTATAATCATACAGATTATAAGGTGAAAGAAGCGGGCCGATATAGCAGATCAAGAACATTAATATGACAATAATAAGTCCTGCTAAAGCCAGTTTATTGCGGGCAAACCTCCGCACTGCAATTCTCCAAGGTGAATCGGCCTTAACTGGCTTCGCTGGTACTTGAGCATTCACTTCTACTGGTGCAGCCTCCAAGGACATCTGTACCTCCCCCTACTTTAAGCGAATTCTTGGATCTGCAATTCCGTAAAGGACATCGGCAAGCAGATTACCCAGGAGTGTTAATATGGACAAGAAGATTGTAAAGCCTAACATAAACGGATAATCCCGCATGTTAATGGATTCCAGATAAACCTGGCCGATCCCCGGCCAAACAAATACTTTTTCCAAAATCATCGCACCGCCGAACAAGGCCGGCAATTCAAAGCCAAGCAGCGTGATAGCTGGAAGCAGTGCATTACGAAGAGCATGTTTAAAAATAACCGTAACTTCTTTAAGACCCTTAGCACGAGCTGTCCGGATATAATCCTGGCGGATAACCTCCAGCATTCCAGCCCGGAAATACCGGGTAAGGCTTCCCGTACTAAGCATGGTCAAGACTAGCGTTGGCAGGAACATATGCTTGACCACATCTTTAATATAAGCCCAGCCCGCGTCATTGTGACCGGCAGTCGTCATACCCGAAACCGGGAAGAGCTTCCAGTCCAGCGCGAACAATTTGATTAACAGGAGACCAATAAAGAAGGATGGCAGTGACATACACAGGAAGACGGTGAGCGTCACTATCCTATCAAAGAAAGAATACTGAAACTTGGCCGAGAACACGCCGGTAAAAACAGCTATTACCCAGCTTAGAATTAAAGTTGCCAGTGCAATGATAAATGAGTTCCAGACATACGTATTAATAACTTCCGTTACAGGCTGCTTGTGCTGTAAAGAGTCACCCATATTCCCTTTGAGCATGTTGCCTGCCCAAATAAAATATCTTTCATATTCAGGTTTGTCTAAACCGTAGATATGCCGAAGCTGCTCCGCCTTCTCTGCCGTCATATTGGGATTATTCTTCGCCGTAATGAAATCTCCCGGAACCATTGCAGAGATGGCAAACACGATAATCGAGATCCCGATTAACGTAGGAATCATTTGCAGAAGACGCCGGATGATATACTGCCTCATTAAAATTCCTCCTGGCTTATAAATCGATATGCCCAGCTCCACCTGGGAGCTGAGCATATCCATCCTGTGATGTTATTGTTGAAGCTGTACTTGGTACAAGCTCAAGTCGAAATCTTTATACGGCGAAAGGTCAAATCCTGTAACGCGGCCGCTGATGCCATACATGTTAGTTCTTTGGTACATGAAGATGGCAGGAACGTCCTTGTTCAGCTCTTGGTACATTTGTTTGTAGATCTCTTTACGTTTCTCAGTATCCAGTTCTTTTCTTCCTTCAGCCATCAGTTTGTCAACTGTAGCATTGGAGTAGCCGAAGCGGTTTTGAGCACCGTTTGTGATGTAGACTGTGTTATCCGGATCCGGAGTCAAGCCCCAAGCAGCAAAGTACATATCGTAGTCGCCTTTGTCAGCCTTCTCCATGATGGCGTTAAAGTCGAGTGTTTCTGCCTTCAGATCAATGCCCAAATCTTTGTAGTTCTGAGTCATGATCGGAAGAAGAGCATCTACAACCGGGTTGTCTGCAGTAGCGGAGAAGTTAATTACGAATTTCTCGCCGTCTTTCTCGCGGATACCATCAGAGCCAACCTTCCATCCGGCTTCATCGAGAAGCTGTTTCGCTTTCTCTGTATCGAAGTCATAGTGGTTGATTCCTTCATCCGTATAAGCCCAGGATACTTTGGATTCAGGAATATCAATTACGTTAGCATAGCTGCCGTATACGCCTTCTACAATATCTTTACGGTTCAAACCGTAAGTCAGAGCCTGACGGACCTTTTGATCTGCGAACTTCTTCTCTTTCAGGTTCATGCCGATATAGCCGTAGCCATTGTTAGGAAGAATGTTGACATCCACGAAGCCCATAGCCTTAAGCTCTTCTACGTTATCTTCTGTTACTGTAATGTTATCCATATCTGTCTCGCCGGATTGGATCAAAGACAGGTTCGTTCCATCTGTTGTGGTTCTGTAGATCATGTTCTTCACTTTAGGCGCGCCTTTGAAGTAGCTGTCGTTAGCCGTAAAATCTACTTCCTGACCCGCTTTATAGCT
This sequence comes from Paenibacillus pinistramenti, assembly GCF_005869875.1. Taxonomy (GTDB): domain Bacteria; phylum Bacillota; class Bacilli; order Paenibacillales; family Paenibacillaceae; genus Fontibacillus; species Fontibacillus pinistramenti. The sequence continues at coordinate 35,444 of NZ_VAWG01000004.1, read as the reverse complement.
GCTCAGCACATATGGACCGCTGCCCAGCGGTTTAGTATTCAAAGCTTTAATAGAATCAAGGCTTCCTTTCTTGAATCCTTTACCGTAGTATGCTTCAGAAATGAATGGAATCGTACCCAAGTAGACTTGAGTCATCGCGTCATAATCCGATACGTCGATCTGGATGGTATTGTCGTCAATGATCTTAACACCTGAGATTTCTGTGGCGCTGCCGTTCTTATACTCATCTGATCCTACAATTTTAGCCAGCGTCAGGTCAGACTCACCGTCGTATTTAGGATCAAGATATACCTTCAATGCGAAGTAGTAATCTTTAACGGTTACCGGAGTTCCGTCCGTATACTTCACGCCTTGTTTCAAATGATACGTGTAAGTTTTATTATCATTAGTAATTTCCACGGAATCAGCAAGACTATTTTCATAAGTTCCATCAGCTTTTACTGTAATGAAGTAATCAAAGATGACATCGTTCACATAGTTGTCGTACACGGTAGAAGAGAATAATGGATTGAATATACCTTGTGGAGCTGTCATGCCAACTATTAAGGTGTCTTTACGTGCAGCCGCACTTGCCGGAAGCAGGGACATATCCGACGCTTTAATTACACCATTTGCATTTCCTGCAGGGTCATTTGCATCCGTGCTTGCGCTTGCTTCCGTACTCGCGCTTTCACCTGCGTTGCTTGCGTTTGCCGATGCCGGCGCGTTGCTCGAAGCTGCGTTATTATTTCCGCCGCCGCACGCGGACAGCACCATTGATGTTGCTAATACAAGACCAACCAGTACGCTCCATTTCTTTGTCATTCAATGATCCTCCTCTTTTGAATAAAAGCTTTGTCTTTAAAAATATATTATGAAAATAATATATCCCCGTTGGTGGCTGATCCCAATTATTCGGATAGCAGTCATTACAAATGTGAGTGTATGTAACACTACTTTTCCAATTAATTTGGTAGGAATTAAGTGTTTTAAGATATCCGATCTACTTGGTTCTTCAATTCATTGAAAATACTTTAAAAATGAATAAATAACCAAAGGTCAATAATCTCCAAATCTATCCCTCTTTGTTATTTAGAGACTAGGAAATAAAAGCCACAGTACATAAAAATTGACTAATTGACCATGTGATTGTTCGGATTAGTAACTAATATACATGAATATTACCAAAATTCCAAGCACTTTTATTCACCTTTATCAAAAATATTTTTTGATCAGTTGATCAACTATATTTGTAAGCTTGCTTAAAAACTTTGATATATCAACGTTTTTTGACATTCCTGAGTGTACACTTAAAATTAGATTAATGTATATTTATTATTAATATTGTATATATACTAATTTTAACTCCCATTTTACCTACAAAATAGAAGAATTATGCTCTTTTTCATACGTCCATTATGAATATTACTTTGTCCACCGGTTGAGGACATTCTCAATTTTATTTAAAAGTTAAGTCTAATATATTCCGTAAATAACCTAACATGACTATTTTCATTACCCGCTGTAAGCCTTAAAAAAAAACAAAAAAAGACCAGCCATTTAGAATGGCCGGTCTCCTGCTCCCCCTGATCTTACTCAGTTGTGTAAGGAAGCAATGCGATTTGACGGGAACGCTTAACAGCGATTGTCAAAAGGCGTTGGTATTTTGCGCTGGTGCCCGTTACACGGCGTGGCAAAATTTTGCCGCGCTCGCTGATAAATTTCTTGAGCAGCTCAGTATCTTTATAGTCAATGTGAGTAATTTTGTTGACAGTGAAGTAGCACACTTTACGACGTTTGTTGCGGCCGCCGCGGCGAGCCGGTCTTTTGTCGTTGTCTCCGCCTTCTCTTTGTTTGAAAGCCATGTCCTATTCAGTCCTTTCCAAGTTAGAATGGTAAATCATCATCCGAAATATCGATCGGCTTCCCGTCGTCGGAAAATGGATCCTGATTACCGCGCGAGTAGCCGCCGCTGTTATTGCCCGTGCTGCGGTTTCCGCCTCCGCTATAAGGAGCTTCTTCCCGCGGCATACCTCCACCATTGCCGGCGCCGCCTTCGCGGTTCGACTCCAAGAAACGAACGTTATCAGCAATAACTTCAGTAACATATACCCGTTTACCTTCGTTATTCTCATAATTCCGAACTTGAATGCGTCCCTCTACAGCAGTCAAACGACCTTTGCGCAGGTAGTTTGCACAAGTCTCAGCAAGCTGTCTCCATGTAACGACCGGTATGAAATCCGCTTCTCTTTCTCCGCCTTGCGACGTGAAAGGTCTGTCCACTGCGATGGTAAACTGGGTTACCGCAACGCCGGATGGCGTATAACGCAGCTCCGGATCCCGGGTCAGCCGGCCGATCAGAATGACACGGTTCAACATCCAGGTCCCTCCTTTGGGTAGTCCTAACTACAATCGGTTATTAAGCAACGTCTTTAGTGATGAGATAACGGATAACCTCGTCAGAGATCTTCATGATCCGCTCAAGCTCGTTGACAACGTCTGGAGTAGCAGTAAAGTTCACCAATACATAAACTCCATCACGCAACTTGTTGATCTCATACGCAAGACGGCGTTTACCCATAACGTCATGTTTTGTAATTTCGCCACCGTTTTGGATGATGCCTTGGAACTTCTCGACAGCAGCTTGAACAGCTTCCTGCTCGATGTCTGGACGAATAATGTACATTACTTCGTATTTGCGCATCTATTTCACCTCCTCTTGGACTAAGGCCCCTAATCAGGTCAACTGTTAGGAGCAAGGAACGAGTTATTTTCTCGAACTATATTAATATAACAAATGTCCGGCATTCATGCAAGTTTACATTATTGTCCGCTTATGGAGTCCCCGCTTTCGGAGCACAATAAGCCTGCATCTCATTATTTATAATTAAAGGAGCGATTAGGATGGGTGAACGCACTGAATTCGAGCCGGGCGATAAGGCGCCGAATGATGGTATTTATACGGAGGTCGGTGAAGCGCGCAGCTTCCATACCCAAATTCAAAACCCGAAGCGCATTAAGCTGAAGAAAGGCGAGTCTTTTCCGGAAACCACGAACAAGGACCGTAAATGGAAAAAAGCCGAGAAGGCGCTTGTCCATTAATTTTTATAGGCCAGTGTATATAATCCGTGACTGCTGGTTATTCTAATTATCAGACGGCGCTTAACAAGAGAGGTGTGATTCCATTGGATCAAGTCGCTTTTCATTGTCTGTTAGGAGTCTAATCACAAGCTTGGATTGAAGGACTACCGCAAAGTTCCGCTTTACGGCAAGACTGTCTTGAATGGCAGTGTATCCTGTTCCTGATTTGTGAGAATGAATGTCCATTAGCAGGCGCCGTCGGACAGGACCTTTAGGGGTCCTGTTTTCTTTTTGCACAAATTCAACATGCGCCCCCTCCCTCCTCCCACTTCCGCCAAGTGTTATTGCAAAGTTAAAACAGAATTAATTCATTCAATGAACACTTTTAACATTCATAAATTTAATCTATATATAGGTGGAAAATTTGCGGAATGCGCTATGGGAGAAGGTTTGATGATGATGAACCTGAACTTGTTGAAGCTTCGGATTATCGAGCTGCTGGAGAAGCATAAGAAGATTACGACCGTTGCAGAAATTTTGGAATTAAAGCAGCCGACGGTTACTTTTCATATGAAGAATATGGAGCGGGACTTTGGCGTTAAGCTGTTTGATATGCGGATGGGAAAAATCGTACTGACCGACGCCGGGTACGCCCTTCACCACTACGCGGTCAGAATTGGAGCCCTGGCTGCCGAAGCGCAGAGAGCCGTCACAGAATTCGATACGCTCCGCAAAGGAAGTCTCCGGATTGGCGCCAGCTATGTGCCTGCCACCTACCTCATGCCTGGTGTGCTGCGGCATTTCTCCAACGAACATCCTAACCTTCATATTTCCTTGGCGGTGCACTCTGGGCCTTCTATACAGGCTATGCTTGAACAGCACGAAGTTGATCTGGGGGTCCTTACGATAGAGCCCTCTGCATCCAGTCAGATCGACCGGCACATCGTGGGTGAAGATGATCTGGTGCTGATTTTTGCCCCAAACCACCCTCTGGCCTCCCAGCCTGAGCCTGAAGCCGATCAGATTGCCGCTTACCCCTTTATCCTGTCCGGACAAGATTCCAGTACCCGCAGCTTGACCGAGCATTGGCTGGATAAGTATCATTGCCGCCTGTGCTCATTCCTTGAGATCGATTCCCTTGAAGCAACTAAACAAACTGTCATGCTTGGAGGCCATATTTCCTTCGTCTCCCGTATGGCCGTTGAGTGGGAAGTGCAGCAGGGACTGCTTCAGACCCGCGATATTCCCGGAGACCTGCCCAAGAGATTGATCTATATTGCAACAAATAAGAACCGTCACCGCTCTGCCCTGCTCCAAGCCTTTATCGATCACCTTACTTTGGGTGTGAGGACACAGCCATAATTCACACATTCCAATCACACATGCCAGAAAAATAAACAAAAACACCTCCATCGCAAAGGCAATGGAGGTGTTACTTATTAGCCGTATGTAACTAAACATCGATCAATGATTTAAGTGGCGGAAAGAGAGGGATTCGAACCCTCGCACGCCTTACGACGCCTAACTGATTTCGAGTCAGTCCCCTTATGACCTCTTGGGTACCTTTCCGCAGCATACATGATTATATCATGGTTTCGGCTGTCACGCAAGATGCTGGGTTAATAAATTAACTTCTACTCGGATAGCGGTCCTTCGCCAGTGAGGTTAGGAAGGTTGGAAGGCTCCGCAGAGCGGATGACCTTCTTCATATTTTTCTCAAACTTGGCCCTTGGAATAAGGACACTGTGCTTGCACCCCACACATTTAATCCGGATATCCATCCCCATGCGGATGATTTCCATTTCGTTGCTCCCGCACGGATGATTCTTCTTCATTTGCACAATATCCCCGAGCTGGAAGGACTTTCTCTCCATTTTATACTTCCCCCTGCAGAATATAATTATTCTCTTTAAGCCCCGCTGCTTGCTTCTCCTCTGGCTGCCTGTCTGGCTTCCTCCTGCTCAAGCGCCGTTTTGGCATAAGCCTTGATTTCCCGCTCCAGATCGGCCCGGTTTGTCGGTAAACACTCCAGGGTGATCCTTACCACGTATTCACTGGTTGTCAAGGACTGTACGCCTGTCACATTCGGCACCTCTGTAATCAAATCATTATCTTCCTTTAATTGAACCATGGCCTCTTTAAGCAAATCAATAGCTTCATCAAGCTTTTTCGAATTGCTGAACGGAAGATCGACAAGGGCTAACGCATTATTAAGCGAGTAATTGGTAACCGTTGCGATCATTCCATTCGGAATGATCTGCACTTCCCCTGTCCAGCTGACAATACGGGTCGACCGTAAGCCAATCATTTCTACCGTACCCTTTACTCCTGCAATCTGCACTACGTCCCCTACGGCAAACTGATCTTCAAAGATGACAAAGAATCCTGTAATGACGTCCTTGACCAGACTCTGCGCGCCAAAACCAACCGCTAACCCAACTATGCCGGCGCCGGCGATGAGAGGACCCAAATTGACCCCGATCTCACCCAAAATGAGCATAATCATAATGAAATTGCAGACGACGGTAGTAATATTTTTAAGCAGCTCACCGACCGTTATGAACCGCCGCGGATTCACCGTGTGCCGGTTCTTCTCCTTGCGTTCCAACGAGTTATCAATGATCTTGTAAACAATTCGAATAAACAGCCGTGTAATCAGCCAGATGATCACGATGCGGATACACGCAAAAATAATATTTTCCCATAGAGTAAGGTCTGTCAAATTATTCCATACCTTCTCGTTCCAGGTTGTGACCGCATTTATCGTATCTTCCGCATTACTAACCTCTAGTAGAAAATGGTTCACAATCCCGCCTCCTTCACCTCTAATTCTTCATAACCATTGCTGCCCGGTTTATAAATTCCCCGAATCTCCACCTTCTCCTGATCCACCATCTTGGCAACCTGCTCCAGCAGCTGTCCTGGAAATTGGATGGATAATGCGCAGCCAGCCGTAATTGATTTCGGCGTGGGGAACAAATCAAACTCCAGTTCCAGATACTCCATAAGCATTTCAGCACGAAGCGCCTGCTGCGTGGAATCAAAAGCCATTACCAGCCAATCCTCCATCTTGATCCTCCTAAAATGATTCGGGAATGAAGTATAAAACCCCTTAATCTTCCATATACTGACTACTAGACCTCTATTCATGCCGGAGTCGGCCAAGCCGCTTCCTGCCTAAGGGCCTCTTCTGTTAGTTCATTGTAATGAGTTCCGGTGATTCTTGCAAATTCCGCCGTACTGCTGAAGACTAATTTATCAAGATAAGGAGAGATCCTGCTATGTCTCAATTGGAACCAGCTTCCCGCGTACAGGGAATTTCACACTTAAAAATCCCCCATACCGAACCAGGGGTTCACTCCGCCCTTATTCACCGTCTGCTGCTGCACTTTAATCAAAATGCATATCAACGGCCTATTATCGTTGTCTGTATTGGGACAGACCGTTCTACAGGTGATTGTCTGGGACCGCTGGTCGGTACGGCACTCTCCAAATTTGATCATCACCTATTCCATCTATATGGAACTTTAGAGCAGCCTGTTCATGCCATGAATTTGCAGGAAACGTTAACTCTTATTAACCAGACTTATTATAATCCATTCATCATCGGTATTGATGCCTGTCTGGGCCAGTCGTCCAGTGTAGGCTGTATTCAGATCGTGGAAGGACCGCTCCGCCCGGGAGCAGGGGTAAATAAAGAATTGCCGCCGGTTGGCGATATCCATCTAACTGGCATCGTCAATGTCGGCGGCTTTATGGAGTACTTTGTGCTTCAGAATACGAGGCTTAGTTTGGTCATGCGTCTATCCGAGGTGATCGCAAGCAGCCTATATGCCGCTATTAAAGAATGGAAACGGGGCGGCTTTAGACCTCTTGTCCAGCCAGACTAATGGCTTCAAGCTCTTCAGGTGATAAATTATAAGTGGACTGGCCTTGCTGCAAGGGTTTCGCGTATACATACGAGCCTTCGCGATTAAATAGCCCTGTGATCACTACGCCATCTTTCATATCGTTGACGATAGCGATGGAGAAGCTGAGATCACTGCCTGTTTCGGCATAAGCGTTATAACGCTTTATGCCTATTTTTGCCTTTTGCTTAGGGATGATGGCTTCTAGACGCTGCAGTTGCCGCTGCTGCTTCCCATGCTCCTCTTCTACTTCATCGAGCTGAACCTTCAAATTAACGAGAAGAGACTCCAAGTCCTCCACTCCCGTCCCCTTCATCATCATCTCATACCTTTTGCGCATCTTTCGCAATTTTGCCCCTTGAACAAAATTCCAGATGAGCAGCCATAATACAAGTAAAGCCAACCCGCCAATGAGTGCGAACAGCTGGTCTGAAATGAGATCGTTTAAATCCTGCATGTTAATGTTCTTCTCCTTTGTTGTTCATCATGCGGTTTGTTTAATCTATATGATTTATATTTATTTTATTAGGCTTTAGCCAGCGCGCTGACCGCCCGAATTAAGGCTTCAATTTCGTGTTCTTGTGTAGTATACCCAACACTGACTCTTACTGCACCCGTATCTTTGGTTTGGGACATCTCGTGTCCAAGCGGCGTACAATGGTACCCTGCCCGTACTGCAATTCCATATTGCCGGTCGAGCTGGAAAGCCGTCTGTGCCGGATCCTGATTCTCAAGAACAAACGAAACAATGCCGGTTCTCGGCTGTCCGAGTGCCGGTCCAAGCAGGCGTATCCCTTTTATATGCTGCAGATTGCTTATCAGAGTTTGGGTCATTTTCCACTCGTGATTATAAATGTTCTCTACACCGATTCGGTTTATCTCAGCAGCACCCGCAGCTAAGCCGGCAATTCCAGGCAAATTGGGTGTCCCGGCTTCATACCGGTCCGGCCGGATATCTGGCTGCTCCGGTTGATCCGATTGGCTGCCTGTTCCCCCATGCATCTGAGGCTCAAGCTGCAGCTCAGGATGAATATAAAGTCCGCCCGTCCCCTGCGGCCCGAGCAGGCCTTTATGCCCTGGAAACGCCAGCAGATCAATTCCCAGCTTCTCTACGTGCACCGGATAATTGCCAACCGTCTGCGCACCGTCAACAAGCATCACTGCTCCATGTTGATGAGCCAATTGGGACAGCGCTTCAACAGGTAGAATACAGCCTAACAAGTTCGAGCTGTGTGCAGCAATGACCATCTTAGTATTAACACGAAAAAGCCTGGCCACTGATTCCAAATTTATCTCACCGGAAGGTTCAACCTCTACATAATCTACTTCTATGCCCTGAGTCCTCTTCAAGAATTCTAATGGACGGCGGACAGAATTATGCTCCAGCATCGTTGTGATCACATGGTCCCCTGGCTTGAGCAGCCCCTTAATGGCCAAATTCAAGGACATAGTCGCATTTTGGGTAAAGGCTACGTCATTCGGATTCCTAAAGCCCAGCAGTTTGGACAGCTCCAGTCTTGCCTTATTCATGGTTCTGCCTGCCTGCAAGGACATACTGTGTGTACCGCGTCCCGGGCTGCCGGCTGCTGCCGTCATCGAGTCCATCATGGCATCAAGCACCGACTGCGGCTTTGGCCATGAGGTTGCTGCATGATCCAAATAGATCCGTTCCTTCTGTTCCAGAAATTTCCCCTCCCTGGCAGATAAGGTTATATTTGAAACTGGTGTGCTAAGGGTATAAAGAAGAAGACACATCTATCTTGGATTCAAGACAGATATGTCATCATCGACTTATTGAAGCAAATCGAGTAAACGCTGCAGATCCTGCTGGTTATAATAGTTAATTTCAATTTTGCCTTTTTCTTTAGTAGCTTTGATCTTGACCGTTGTCTTGAAACGATCGCGGAGCACTTCTTCCACTTCTTCAATATAAGGATCGCGTTTCTTGTTTGCCGGCTTTGGCTTATCTTTACCCTTTCGGTCAAACTGCTGCACAGCTTCCTCTAATTGGCGAACGCTCCACTCGCCTTCAATACATTGTTTGGCAAGCTGCTTGATGGTCTCCGTATTTTTAAGACCAACAAGCGCCCTTGCATGTCCCATAGACAATGTTCCACGTGAAACATGCTCTTTAACATCCTCCGGCAAAGAAAGCAGTCTCAGGAAGTTGGCGATATGCGATCTTGACTTGCCCACCTTCATGGATAATTCTTCCTGGGTGAGTTGGAATTGATCCATCAGTCCCTGGTAGGCTACTGCGACTTCCATTGCATTCAGATTCTCGCGCTGCAGGTTCTCAATGAGTGCAATCTCCATGACCTGCTGATCCGTAAAATTCCGGATGACTGCCGGGATCGTATCTTTCCCGCAATATAGGGAGGCACGGAAACGCCGCTCGCCGGCTATAATTTCATATCCTTTAAGGACACTTCTGACGATGATCGGCTGGATCACACCATGCTGACGGATGGACTCAGCCAGCTCTTTAATGGCTTCTTCATCAAATGATTTTCTTGGCTGATAAGGATTGGCACGAAGCTGCTTTAATGAAATTTCCACCACTTTATCGTCGTCCGTAACGGATAGCGAAGGAATCAGAGCATCAAGTCCTTTACCAAGGCGTTTACTCATAGGAAACCACTTCCTTTGCCAACTCTAAATAAACTTCGGCTCCCTTTGACCGAGGGTCATAAGTCATAATGGACTGTCCATGGGACGGTGCCTCGCTTAAGCGGACATTACGAGGAATGACCGTTTTGTATACTTTTTGCTGAAAATACTTCTTCACTTCTTCTATAACCTGAATCCCAAGATTAGTCCGGGCATCAAACATCGTCAGCAGTACGCCTTCAATCTCAAGAGAAGTGTTCAGATGCTTCTGCACCAAACGGACAGTATTCAACAGCTGGCTCAGGCCCTCCAACGCATAAAATTCACATTGAATCGGAATTAATACCGAGTCAGCAGCCGTAAGCGAATTAAGCGTCAAAATACCAAGTGACGGAGGGCAGTCGATCAGAATATAATCGTAATCATTCTTCACAAGCTGCAGCGCTTTCTTCAAACGAACCTCACGCGAAATGGTCGGAACCAGCTCGATCTCCGCACCAGCCAGCTGAATCGTGGCAGCAATAATATCCAGCCCTTCAATTTGTGTAGGATTTATAGCTTCCCGCGGATGAATTTCGTTAATCAGCACATCATAGATACAGTTCGGTACGTCTGCTTTATTAATGCCTACGCCGCTTGTTGTATTGCCTTGAGGATCAATATCGACGAGCAGCACTTTCTTTCCTAACAGAGCAAGTCCAGCACCCAAGTTGACGGAAGTCGTTGTTTTGCCTACCCCGCCCTTCTGATTGGCTATGGCTATTGTTTTAGACAACCTGTTCACCTCAATATTCTTAAGAAATCTTCTTGTAGATCCGGCTGTTAATCATTGGATGACATAACTACAAAAAGACGCAAAAAGCGGCCTCTTCTGCCGCCCCTTGATCACAAACCCGTTCCCTTTACCGCTTTGGAATTTGTATCACAATTTCATAATGGTCTTCATGATCGGTCTCGGAGGTCTTAATTTCCAAGCCGGAGTCATTGACCATATCAATGGATTGACGAATCGTATTTAAGGCTAACCGGACATCTTTGGTAAAAGAGATCCGTTTCTTCTTTTTAGTTTTGGCAACTTCTTTATAGAAAGCAATTCGGGCTTCTGTTTGTTTGACATTCAGTTCTTTGGAGATGATTTCTTCTAGCACCTTCTGCTGCAGCTCTTCCGTATCCAAGGACAACAAGGCCCGGGCATGGCGCTCCGTAATTTTGCGTTCCATCAAGGCGTTCTTGACGATCTCAGGAAGCTGCAGCAGGCGAATTTTGTTCGCAATTGTGGACTGGCTCTTGCCTAAGCGCTGCGCAAGACTTTCCTGAGTCAGCTGATGCAGATCAATTAAATTCTGATAAGCAACCGCTTCTTCGATAGAGGTCAAGCCTTCTCTTTGCAGGTTCTCGATCAGCGCAATGGACGCCGCCTGCGAATCATTAAAATCGCGGATGATCGCCGGAATGGTCTCCATACCTAACTTCTTGACCGCTCTCCAGCGGCGCTCGCCCGCTATGATCTCGTAAGAATTGTTGCGTAAGCGCACCACAATGGGCTGAATAATGCCATGGGTTTTAATCGTTTGGCACAATTCCTCTATCTTCTCATCATCAAAAATGGTACGTGGCTGATACGGGCTTCCGACAATCCCGTCTACCGGAATTTGCTTCACTTCATCCCCGGCGCTTCGCTCAGTCAAACCAAACAATTTAGAAAATTGTTCTTTCATTCCGCAGATTACCACCTAGTTTCATAGTTTCATAAAGGTATTTCCTCTATGACTTCCCTTAAATGACATGCTTCAAAGTAATTGTCGGGATTCAATCGCAAGCCGTTAACTCTTCTATATGTAACAAGCAACCAGCTAAAGCGCTTAGAAGAGCTCTTACAGCTAAGTCTATTCTACCACTTTTTTCTCTATAATCCTATTCTATTCCATCCCCTATTTTTAATTTTGGGAGTGATGTTTCACGTGGAACAATAGACAGTTTCCCCATAAAATGGAACCTGGGTTAGTTGCAGCAGCGTATTAAAAAAAAGGTGCCCGAAGGCACCTCAAATTCTCCAATTCTGCAATTCATCTTGTCATTTGTTCGTTCATTTGTTCATTTATTTGTTCGTTCATATGTTGGTTCATTCACCGAGAATCATACAAGCGGCGATTTCAAAGGCATACCCGCTTTACGCGGATATTTGCCCGGAGTAGCCTGCAGCTTCTCAACTATAAGAATATGCCGATCGGAATTAGATACAGGAAGCTCGAACTGGGAGGAATATTTAAGTTTTCCTTTTAGTTCCTTAAAGCTGCGGCTGGCTTCCTTAACCTCATCGGATGGATCTGTACCCTTCATTGCTGCAAACGTCCCTCCCATCTTAACAAAGGGAAGGCAAAATTCATTAAGCACAGCCATCCGCGCCACAGCACGGGCGGTCACCAGGTCATAGCTGTCTCTGAATCCAGGCTGGCGGGCAAGATCCTCGGCACGGCCATGAACGAGCTTAACCTTCTCCAGCTTCAGCTCATTCGCCACATGCTGCAGAAACTGAATTCTCTTGTTCAATGAATCCACAATCGTCAGCTCAAGATGAGGGAAAGCTATTTTTAACGGAATACCCGGGAATCCGGCTCCTGAGCCAATATCGGCCAATGAACCTACACCCTCTATATTCACATAGAATGCCAAGGACAGGGAGTCGTAAAAATGCTTGATATACACCTCTTCGCGTTCCGTTATCCCGGTTAAATTCATCTTCTCATTCCAGCTGACCAGCTCGCGGAAATAAGCTTCAAACTGCTCAAGCTGCTGCTCATTCAGTTTGATTCCTTTCTCTTCCAGCAGTCCGGTAAACTGGGCTTGGACTTGATCCATTCCGGTCTTTACCCCTCTCTCGATGCAGTTACCCGGTTGAAATGCTCCATGTAAACAAGCAGGATCGAAATATCCGCAGGAGTTACACCGGAGATACGAGAAGCCTGCCCGATCGAAATCGGACGGATTTTGGACAGCTTCTGCCGCGCTTCAATAGCCAGACCCTGAATGTCCTCATACGCAATCGTGTCCGGAATCTTCTTCTTCTCCATCTTCTGGAGGCGTTCAACGTGAACCAGCTGTTTCTCGATGTAACCAGCATATTTCACTTGAATCTCGACCTGCTCCCTCATCTCTTCATCCAGTTCCACTTCGGACGGAGACAGGGTATGGATCATCTCATAAGTCACTTCCGGCCGGCGTAAAATCGTCAGCAGATTGCTTCCATCTTGAATCGGCGCCGATTCAATGCTCTCCAGCAGCGGATTCACTTCGGACGGCTTCACTTTGGCGGCGCGCAGACGTTCAATTTCTGCCTCTACCTTCGCTTTCTTATCCAAAAAATTCAGGTAACGATCTTCCTTAATCAGTCCGATTTCATAGCCGATTGGGGTCAAGCGCAGATCCGCATTGTCATGGCGAAGCAGCAGCCGGTACTCGGCGCGGGAAGTCAGCAGGCGGTAAGGCTCGTTGGTCCCTTTGGTCACCAGATCGTCAATCAGGACGCCAATGTATCCTTCCGAACGGTTGAGGATAACCGGATCCTTGCCCTGCACCTTGCGTGCCGCATTAATGCCGGCCATAATCCCCTGCCCAGCCGCTTCCTCATAACCGGAAGTGCCGTTAAGCTGCCCCGCCGTAAAGAGACCCGGAAGGCGTTTCGTTTCCAGCGACGGCCACAGCTGTGTCGGTACCATCGCATCATATTCAATCGCATAACCCGTGCGCATCATCTCTACATTCTGCAGGCCGGGGATCGAACGGAGAATGCGCAGCTGCACATCTTCCGGCATACTTGTAGACAGACCTTGAACATAGTATTCCGATGTGTTTTTACCCTCTGGCTCCAGAAAAATCTGATGCTTCGGCTTATCGCTGAACCGTACAATTTTATCCTCAATAGACGGGCAGTAGCGAGGACCCGTTCCTTCAATGACTCCGGAGAACATCGGTGCTCTGTGCAGATTTCCGTTAATAATCTCATGCGTTTCAATAGAAGTGTAGGTCAGCCAGCAAGGCAGCTGCTCATTGTCCGACCCCTTCGTTTCATAGGAAAAGAATTTCGGCTTCTCATCGCCAGGCTGAATCTCCGTTTGCGAGAAGTCGATCGTATCCTTATGCACGCGCGGCGGCGTACCAGTCTTGAAGCGAACCAGATCGAAGCCGAGCTCCTTCAAATGAAGGGCAAGGCCCACCGATGGCTGCTGGTTGTTCGGACCGCTTTCGTACATCAGCTCGCCCATAATGATTTTGCCGCGGAGATAAGTGCCGGTAGTCAGCACCACCGACTTCGCGCGGTATTCAGCGCCAGTCTTCGTAATGACGCCTACGCATTCGCCGTTCTCCACGATGAGCTTCTCTACCATACCTTGACGCATGGTCAGGTTCGGCTCCTTCTCCATCGTTTCTTTCATTGTGTGCTGGTACAAAAATTTATCGGCCTGCGCACGCAAAGCGTGTACAGCCGGTCCTTTTCCTGTATTCAGCATGCGCATTTGAATGAACGTCTTATCAATATTCCGTCCCATTTCCCCGCCAAGCGCGTCGATTTCACGCACAACGTGGCCTTTGGCAGGCCCGCCGATGGACGGGTTGCAGGGCATGAAAGCAATCATATCCAGGTTAATGGTAACCATCAGCGTGCTGCAGCCCATACGCGCCGCCGCCAGAGCTGCTTCAACACCGGCATGGCCGGCGCCAACGACGATGACGTCGTAGCTTCCTGCTGTGTAACCCATAGCTGTTTCCTCCTCTATAACTCAAATAATATATACGTCAGGTTTATCATCCTGTAATCTTTGCAGCAAACGTCTTTCATTCAATTTTTAAGAAAAAATCCGACTCTACCATGATACCATGAACGAGCGCCCGGTAAACGTATTTCCTGCAAAATGCAGCTATTTTCCGAGGCAGAATTGGGAAAAGATTTGATCCAGCAGCGCATCCGGCGCCGAATCTCCAATTACCTCACCGAGCTGCTCCCAAGCGAGCCTTACGTCAATCTGCATAATGTCGATCGGAATACCGCTGTCCGAAGCCTCATATGCCTCAATCAGCGATTGTTTCGCTTTCTTAAGCAGCGCGATATGACGCACATTGCTGACGTAGGTTAGATCCCCGGACTCCAGCTTGCCCCCGAAAAATAACCGGCTGATCGCGTCTTCCAGACGCTCCAGGCCGTCGCGGGTCTTAACCGACAGTTCTACGATCTGTCCTTCTTCAAAATATTGGCGCAGCACCTCGCGGTTCAGCTCTTGCGGCAAATCCGTCTTGTTAATCAGGACAAGCACCTGACGCCGGCGGATTCCTTCTATTAAAGCAAGCTCATCCTCATGCAGCGGCTCAGCTCCGTTCAGCACCAGCAGAATCAAATCCGCTTCCTCTACTGCAGCTTTAGAGCGTTCAACTCCGATCCGTTCGACGACATCGAGCGTTTCCCGGATACCGGCTGTATCCAGCAGCTTGAGCGGAATATTGTTGATCGTGACAAATTCCTCAATAACGTCGCGGGTCGTCCCCGGAATGTCGGTGACGATCGCTTTATTTTCACGAGTTAGAGCGTTCATCAAGGAAGATTTGCCGACATTCGGACGTCCGACAATCGCCGTAGTAATGCCTTCGCGCAGGATTTTCCCTTCATTCGCCGTCTTCAGAAGCCGTTCAATTTGGGAAATGACCTTGCTGCAGCGTTCCTTGATAAACTCGCTGGTCATGGATTCCACGTCATGCTCCGGATAATCAATGTTGACCTCAATGTGAGCCAGCGTCTCTACAAGCGTATACCGCATATCATTAATTTCCCGGGAAAGGTGCCCTTCCACCTGCTTTAACGCCACTGAAAAAGCCCTATCCGATTTCGACCGGATCAAATCGATTACAGCTTCGGCCTGCGACAAGTCAATCCGGCCGTTCAGGAACGCCCGCTTGGTGAACTCGCCCGGTTCGGCAAGCCGGATCGCTGGCTGCTGCAGCAGCAGATCCATAACCCTTTTTACAGAAATGACCCCGCCATGGGTGCTGATCTCCACCACGTCTTCCATGGTGAAAGAACGGGGAGCCCTCATTACCGTAACGAGAACCTCCTCCACCTTCTCCTGGGTCTGCGGATCCATAATAAACCCGTAATGCACCGTATGCGTGTCCGCCTCTGTCAGTTTTACTTTCGAGCGCAGCAGTTTGGCAGCCTCAGAGATGGCTTCGGGCCCGCTCACCCGTATGACAGCTATGCCGCCTTCTCCAACTGCGGTAGAAATTGCAGCGATGGTATCGCTCAGCATCATTCCTTTTGCCCCATTTCCAAATAATTTATCGGTAAGTAAAGTCTCCCGTGCCAGTAATAAAAGAGCCCCACAAAGCGAAGAGCCCCAATTGGCGGCTTTCAAGACTTTGCGGGGACCCCGAGAGGCTTATCCTAAGCTTCTAAAAAACAATGACGTTAGCCGGAGCATCACGTCATTGCATCGTATCTCTTTATTTATTTCGAGGTGCAATAACAACCCGCCGGTTCGGCTCCTCGCCTTTACTCAGCGTCTTCACCTCAGGGTGGTTCTGCAGCTTGGCATGAATCGCCTTGCGTTCCTGAGAAGGCATCGGCTCAAGCACCACTTCTTTGCCTGAACGGATTACCCGTTCCGCCAGACGTTCTGCCAGCTCCTCGAGTGTCTTCTTCCGGCGCTGCCGGAAATTCTCGGCATCAACGACCAGACGTACAAAATTGGTAGAATAGCGGTTAGCTACAATATTAGCCAGATATTGAATGGCATCCAGGGTTTGTCCCCTGCGGCCAATGAGCAGTCCGAGATTGCTGCCGGACACCGCCAGCAGCATCCCGTCGCGCTGCTTCTTAATTTCGACCTCAAGCTCGAGGCCCATACTTTCGCCCACTTCACGAAGAAATGACGCCGCCGCCTCGTAGGGGTCTTGGGCTTGTCCCGCTGTCTGAACCGGGGCAGTCTCCGATACTGCCTGTTCAGAACGTATCTCCTTCTGCGGTGGTTCTGACTTCGGCTCTTCTTTCGCCAGCAGCGTTAATGATACTTTGGCCGGCTTAGCACCGATCAGACCCAGAAATCCTCTTGATGGCTGCTCCAATACAGTTACGGCAACTTGTTCCTCGGTCGCACCGAGCATGGCCAATCCTTGTTTCACAGCATCTTCAATAGTCTTTCCCGACGTCACTACTTTGCTCATTTGGACTTTTTAGCCTCCTTGGCGCTCCGGTTAGGAGTACCAGCTTTTAAGTTCGAACCGCCTTTTTTGGAGTTTCCTTTAGCAGGTGTACCCGAAGTCGAAGTAACCGCTGCAACTGCAGCCGGATTCGGCTTGCGGTAAATAATATAGTTCTGCACAATCGTGTACAGGTTACTGTAGAACCAGTATAAAGGCAGTGCGGATGGGAAGTTGTAAGCCATAAAGAAAATCAGCACTGGGTAAATAAACATCATAAACTGCATAGGGCCCGCCACACTGGATGGATTCATGCTGGACATCATCTTTGTTTGAATAAACGTCGTCAGCGCCGCCAGCAGCGGAAGAATAAACAGGTGATCCGGTTTGCCAAGTTCAAGCCATAAGAAGTTATTGGTTCGGATCGCCGAGTTATGGATAATGGAATTGTACAGCGCGATAAATACCGGCATTTGAATTAGAAGCGGAAAACAGCCCGCCATCGGATTAACCTTATGCTCCTGGAACAGCTTCATCGTTTCCTGCTGCTGCTGCTGCGGGTTATCCTTATACTTCTCTTTAATTTTATTCAGTTCCGGCTGAAGCGCCTGCATGGCTTTAGAGCTCTTTACCTGCTTTAAAGTCAGCGGCAGAATGATGGTCCGGACGATAATCACCATGACCAGAATCGCCAGACCGTATTCTCCGTTAAACCATTTAGCGAAGCTGTCCAGCGCAAGCGAGAACCAGTAAACGACATTTGCATTCCAAAAATTAGAACTGTGCCTTAAATCTTCGGTTGTTGTCTGGGTAGCCGTACTGCTGCTGCAACCCGAGAGCACAGCGATTAGGCCGATTGCCAGAACAAGCAGGATCCATCTGCTCTTTTTAGTCTTCAATAAAGACACTTTATAACCCCTCTCTTAGCCACTTCCATCAGGATAAATCATACCATAATTAGGCATGCAAAGAAAACAAGCCGGCGTTATTTGGAGCCCTTGAGCAGACCCGCTTTGCGAAAGGCGTGAAGCACGCTTTTCTCCAGCTCGGCATAGCCCATTTCTGTCGCTCCTTTACGTACGATAAAAATAATATCGACCTGACCGATCAGCTTGTCCTTGTTTAGTCTTACAATTTCTTTAATCAGCCTGCGCATCCGGTTGCGGACCACCGCATTGCCGATTTTCTTGCTGACGGATATCCCGAGCCGGAACTGCTCAATTTCTGGCCGGCGTGCCCAATAAACGACGAGCTGACGGTTGGCGAAGGATTTCCCATTCCGATAAACACGGCCGAAATCGGCCCGATTGCGTAGACGCAGCTTTTTATGCACGACTCTTCTCCTTGCTTTACTTCCTAGATCTATTGAAAAACAAGGCAAATATACCCTGTCTCCTCATTATCTCCGAAACTTCCCATGCTGCAACCCTATTTCCTTATAGACAAAGTAAAAAAGGGCGAATTCGTGACGATTTCCGGATTCCCTTACCCGATTGCCATACGGATCGCGTATTCAAATCGCCGTATTCAAATCGCCGTGTTCAAATCATTGTACGAAAAAAAGACCACCGTAGTGGTCTTTACGCACGCACATTACGCACTGAGTACTTTTCTGCCTTTAAGACGACGAGCAGCCAGCACCTTGCGGCCGTTTTTCGTGCTCATTCTTTTACGGAAACCATGAACCTTCTTGCGTTTGCTCACGTTCGGTTTAAAAGTTGGTTTCATTTATTTGCACCCCCTTACAGGAATTACTTGCTATTCGTATTTTTCTAACTTCTGTATCTTCTCAGAAAAAAACCTTTTTACATTTAACCATGAAAACGGCCCAAAGTCAACCAGTACCTTTTATTCGTTTCTCGATGAGCTATCCACAGCCTAAACGGATATGCTACCCCAATAAAACATTATCCACATGTGGACAACGTTTTATTTTTCTAGAAGGTCTCCTTATCTGCTTATACTTATCTCTATCCTTTCCATTTTGTTATTCAGTAATGCGCTTTCAAAACTCCTTTACAGCCAAAGATTCCAGGAGTACAATAAATCTTAGATTTTAAATGTTGTATACAAGTATACCAAATAAGGAGATGATACTTTACCATTATGGATACGCCTTCATTCATGTTAAGATTGTAGGGTCCACATTGAAATGAATCATTAACATTATTCATTGGAACAATATTAATCGGAACTGAATGGAGAGAGAATCATGCGTTATCCTGCTGTATGGCTGCAGGGCACCTCGCTTGGAGAAGCTGTCGCAAGTGAATTAAGACTGCAGATTATTAATGGCACCATCAAACCGGGTGAAGTTCTTTCGGAGAACCGGATTGCCGCCGATTTTGGAACCAGCCGTTCCCCTGTTCGCGAAGCCATGCGGACTTTATCTGCTGAAGGATTAATCCGGCTTGAGCGTATGGGTGCTGTAGTCATCGGCCTTCAGGCCAAAGACCGGGATGAGCTGTACGATGTCCGTTATCTAATCGAGAGCTTTGCGCAGCAGCGCCTGGCAGGGATGGAAACCACAGGACTTATAGAAAGGCTTGGCAGAATCATTGACCGGATGGAACTGGCAGCCAAGCACCAGGATATCGTGGAATTTGCTTATCAGGACCTGACTTTTCATGAAACGATTGTTCTTGAAGCGAATCATACCCGAATCAACCATTTATGGAACAGTATCCGGCATATCGTCATGACCGTCCTGCTGATCACGACCGGAGATGTTTTTTCAGCTGGTGAAGCAAATATTTCCCGAGTAATAAATAAGCACCATAAACTGATGAATGCGCTGAAATCAAAGGAAACAGCCGTTATTCAGCAGCAGGTGGAGGAATATTTCGCCGATTCCCGGAATACGCTGCAGCGGAGTCTTCCTTCCTCCTGATACGAACGACGGAATAGAAAATGTAGAAACGTTGGGCTGGTCCAGCGTCTCTTGCCGGTTAACTTGTCTACAAGTATACCGGGTTGGATTTTTCATAATTGTAAGCGTTATACACACAGGCGTTACATACACAACATTTATTTGTAGGAGGATCTTAAGATGCAATCCTTATTGGGCCTTAGCCATAATGCAACCTTGCTGATCTGGACGGTGATCGCGATCGCCTTCCTGATCATTATGATTTCCAAATTCAAATGGAATCCTTTCGTAACTCTTCTGATCTCAGCCCTGCTGCTGGGCCTTGTATCGGGCATGAAAGCCGCGGATGTTATTACGTCCGTCACAAGCGGCCTCGGCGGAACACTCGGAACCATCGCTATCGTTATCGGTCTCGGAACCATTCTCGGTAAAATGATGGCTGAGTCCGGCGGTGCCGAACGGATTGCTACCACCCTGATTGACCGTTTCGGTGAGAAAAAGGTGCACTGGGCGATGATGATCGTCGGCTTTATTGTCGGGATCCCGGTCTTTTTCGAGGTTGGCGTCATTCTGCTTATTCCTATTGTCTTTACGGTGGCCCGCAAGACGAAAATGTCCCTGCTGCAGATCGGAATTCCGATTCTGGCCGGCTTGTCCACCGTTCACGGTCTTGTCCCGCCGCATCCGGCTCCGATGATCGCCATTGATGCTTACCAGGCTGATCTTGGCAGAACGATTCTCTTCTCCTTAATCGTCGGTTTGCCTACAGCAATTATTGCAGGTCCATTATTCGGTAAATTTATTGGAAAAAGAATTATTGCCACGCCTCCAGATAATCTGGCCAAGCAGTTTGCCGAACAGAAAACCGCTAACCTTCCCGGCTTCGGCATCACCCTGTTAACCATTCTCATGCCGGTAATCCTCATGCTGATCGGCTCGATCGCCGATATTGCCGATCCGAACACCATCAGCGGCTTTACCGTATTCTGCGAATTTATCGGCAACGAGGTTATTGCCCTGCTTATTTCAGTTGTTTTTGCTTATTTCACGCTCGGCTTTGCCAGAGGCTTCACCAAGGAGCAGATTTCGAAGTTTACCAGCGAATGTCTGGCTCCTACGGCAACGATTATTTTGATTATTGGCGGCGGCGGCGCATTTAAGCAGGTGCTCATCAACAGCGGCGTAGGCACCGCTATTGCCGATATCGCAACGAACGCCCACATTAATGTGATTCTGTTCGCCTGGCTCGTAGCCGCTTTGATTCGCGTGGCAACTGGTTCCGCAACGGTCGCGATGACAACGGCTGCCGGAATTGTAGCTCCAGTTCTTGCCGCTACGCCAGGTGCCAGCGTTGAACTGGCTGTGCTTGCTACAGGTGCAGGCTCCCTGATATTGTCCCATGTTAACGACGCGGGCTTCTGGATGATCAAGGAGTTCTTCAACCTGAGCGTGCCGCAGACGTTAAAATCGTGGACGGTCATGGAGACCCTGCTGTCTGTCATTGGGCTCGTGTTCATTCTTATTCTCAGCATTTTTGTTTAATCAAATCGAATTGCCCCAAATATAAAGAAATTATTGGATCAGGAGCAGTAAATCAAGATCAGTAAATCAAGATCAGTAAATTAAGAGAGAAGGCAATAACCATGCTTACAAATCAAGCTTCTAAGGAGCAGGAAAAAGCTCCCTCATATATGATAGGTGTCGATATAGGCACCACCAGCACCAAGTCCGTCCTGTTTAAGCAGGACGGCTCTATTTTAGCTTCCGCACATGCTGAATATCCGCTTTACACGCCGTCTGCGGACATTGCCGAGCAGGACCCGGAGCAGATTCTGGCTGCCGTCATTGAGACCATCCGCCAGGTCATGCTCCGGAGCGCCGCTGCTCCGGAGCAGGTGATGTTTGTCTCGTTCAGCTCCGCCATGCACAGCCTGATCCCGGTCGATGCGGGCGGACGGCCTCTTATGCGCGGCATGACCTGGGCGGACAACCGGAGTGCCGGCTGGACCCTTAAGCTTAAGCAGGAGCTTGGCGGGCATGATATTTTTCTGAGAACCGGCACTCCAATTCATCCAATGTCCCCGCTGACCAAAATTCTCTGGATGCGCCATGAGCAGCCTGAAATGTTCGCTCAAACGGCCAAGTTTATTTCTATTAAAGAATATGTATTCTTCAAACTGTTCGGACAGTATGTCATCGACCATTCCATGGCCTCTTGCACCGGTCTCCTGGAACTGAACAAGCTGGACTGGGATCAGGGAGCCTTGGACACAGCCGGAATAACCTCCGACCGGTTGTCCAGACTCGTTCCGACCACCCATGAAATGAAAGGCCTTGACCCCTCTTATGCGCAGCAAATGGGCCTCAGTCCCGAAACCCCATTCATTGTCGGCGCTACGGACGGCGTCCTATCTAATTTAGGCGTAAATGCCATTGATCCCGGCGTTGTAGCCGTGACCATCGGCACCAGCGGCGCAATCCGCACGGTCGTAGACCGTCCGGTGATTGATCCGAAAGGCCGGATTTTCTGCTATGCACTCACGGAACAGTTGTGGGTAATCGGCGGGCCGGTCAACAATGGCGGCGTGATTTTCCGCTGGGCCCGCGATGAATTTGCTGCCTCTGAAGTGGAAACGGCCAAGCGGCTTGGCATAAGCCCTTACGACGTGCTGACCAAAATCGCCGAGCGGGTGCGCCCCGGCTCCGAAGGACTGCTCTTCCATCCTTATCTGGCCGGAGAACGGGCCCCGTTATGGAATCCCGATGCGCGCGGCTCCTTCTTCGGCCTGACGCTGCACCATCAGAAGGAGCATATGATCCGCGCCGTCCTGGAAGGCGTTATTTACAATCTCTATACCGTCATGCTTGCCATGGAGGAACAGATCGGCCAGCCGTCTAAAATCATGGCAACAGGCGGGTTCGCCCGTTCTGCGCTGTGGCGCCAGATGATGGCCGACATTTTTGACCAGCCGGTTACAGTACCGGAGAGCATTGAGAGCTCCTGCCTGGGCGCAGTCGTGCTTGGTTTGTATGCAACCGGCAGAGTGGATTCTCTGCGCGCAGTTGCCGATATGGTCGGCTCGACCCACCAGCATGTGCCGGTTAAGGAGAACTCCGCCCTCTACAAAGAGCTGCTTCCGATCTTCATCCGGTTATCGCGTAAGCTGGAGGATGAATATGCGGATCTGGCGCAGTACCAGCGGAAGCACGGGGCGCTGTAAGGCAAAGCTTTATTCTCTTTAAGCGGGCCCTGCCTGCTGTTCTAAAAATATAAGCCAGCTAAGAGCTGCACGTGTGCAGCTCTTAGCTGGCTATTTTTTTCCCGTATAACCGGGAGGCGTTAAGTGGATTTTTCCCCTGCTTTATTACTCCACGATTTCCCCCAACTGACTTACCTCCGAAATTCTACGGCCGTACAACAGTGGATAACTTGAATCGTCAAAATAAATGGATTCTTCATAAACTGTGCATAATAATTGCTGTGATTTTTCGGTTTATGTCGAAAACTGAACAAATTATAAACAATATGTAGTGGTGTGCAGGATTTTTATGCACAAGTTATTGAATTTGTGGATAAAATCCGCGGACTCATTGAAATATAAGCCTTCTTTTGCTATGATTAGATTGCTTTTCGGTGTGAATATCTTTTGTTATCCTAGTGATTATCAACAGCCTGTGGATAAAATTGTGAACAATTCTAATTTATCCTCATCCCTCTTAATTTCATAAACACGACTATTGGGGATAAATTCCCCTTTATTTCTGTTTTTTCGACTTTTTTATGTCGACGCCACTCTGCGTCTTCACTGTGTCCTGATCCAAATATCCTCGACCCGTGAAGATCCCGCCCCTCTAACCGGGGGCTATTTATGGCTTAAGCCACAATTGTAAGTGTTATAAAGGAGTGACAGTCTGTGGACAGCCATACCTCTGAATTATGGCAGCAAATTCTATCCATTATCCAAACCAAACTGAGCAAACCGAGCTTCGATACGTGGTTCAAAGCCACTAAGCCAGTGTCGATCAGCGACACCTCGGTTGTCATCTCAGCACCGACTACCTTTGCTGTGGAATGGCTGGAGAGCCGCTATACCAAACTTGTTGCCTCCACGATTTATGAAGTCTTCGGCAAGCAGGTCGATGTAACCTTTGAAATCGAGGACAACAAGCCCGCCGAGCAGGCTCCGCCGCAGCCGCAGACTCCGCAGGTTGTTGTAACCGAAGAACCGGTCTCCAATATGCTGAACCCGAAATACACCTTCGATACATTCGTCATCGGCTCCGGGAACCGTTTTGCCCATGCAGCTTCGCTTGCTGTCGCCGAAGCACCGGCCCGAGCTTACAACCCGCTGTTTCTGTATGGGGGCGTGGGACTTGGCAAGACGCATCTGATGCATGCTATCGGCCATTACATTCTCGAGCATTCGCCGAGCAGCAAGGTCGTGTACATTTCCTCCGAGAAATTTACGAATGAATTTATCAATGCGATCCGGGATAACCGCGGGGAGAGCTTCCGGAACAAATATCGGAAC
This sequence comes from Paenibacillus pinistramenti, assembly GCF_005869875.1. Taxonomy (GTDB): domain Bacteria; phylum Bacillota; class Bacilli; order Paenibacillales; family Paenibacillaceae; genus Fontibacillus; species Fontibacillus pinistramenti. The sequence goes on along the minus strand of NZ_VAWG01000004.1, from coordinate 11,280 downwards.
ATTGATATTCTGCTGATTGACGATATTCAGTTCCTGGCGGGTAAGGAATCGACGCAGGAGGAATTTTTCCATACGTTTAACGCCCTGCATGAAGAGCGCAAGCAGATCATCATTTCGAGTGACCGGCCGCCAAAGGAAATACCGACGCTCGAAGAACGGCTCAGATCCCGGTTTGAATGGGGCCTGATCACCGATATTCAGCCGCCGGATTTAGAGACGCGTATCGCCATTTTGCGGAAGAAAGCCCGTGCGGAGAACCTCGACATTCCGAATGAAGCGATGATGTACATCGCCAATCAGATCGATACGAACATTCGGGAACTGGAAGGCGCTCTCATCCGGGTGGTCGCTTATTCTTCGCTGATCAACCAGGATGTGACGACCCATCTGGCCGCGGAAGCGCTGAAGGATATTATTCCGTCAAGCCGTCCGAAGATGATTACAATTCAGGATATTCAGCAGAAGGTGGGCGAATATTACAATCTGCGTCTGGAGGATTTTAAAGCGCGGAAACGGACCAAAGCCATTGCTTTCCCGAGGCAGATCGCGATGTATCTCTCCAGAGAGCTGACCGACTACTCCCTCCCAAAGATCGGGGAAGCATTTGGAGGGCGTGACCATACCACCGTCATTCATGCGCACGAGAAAATTTCGCAGCAGATGAAGATGGATCAGGAATTGTTTAAAATCATCAATAACATCACCGAGAAGATCAAAAATACCTCGGCCTAAACTTATAAACAAGTGAATAACTTTCGAATTGCTCCAAAGCCTATGCACAAGCTATGCACATGTGGATAGGCTTGATTTTATATTGTCTGAGGGGCTTATCCACATATTCAGTGCCCCTACTGCTATTACTACTATTTTTTAAAAAGATTTATCTTCATAACAACAGCAGCCAGAAGGCTGCATTTGAAAACCTGGTTTAAAATCAAAACCTACAAAACAAAACCAACCAATGACCAATCACCGGCAGGTTAATTAATCAATTAGGAGTGACAGTATGAAAATCCGGATTTTGAAAAACGAGCTGAATGAATCCATCCAGCATGTATCTAAAGCGATCTCCAGCCGCACAACAATTCCTATTTTGACCGGCATCAAGCTTGAGGTTAATTTCCAAGGGGTAACGTTAACGGCTAGTGATACGGATATTTCCATTCAGGCGTTTATTCCGCAGGAGGACAATAACAAGCAGATCGTTCAGATTGAGCGTCCTGGCAGCGTCGTGCTTCCGGCAAAATTCTTTGTGGAGATTATCAAGAAGCTGCCTTCGTCCGAAATTGAAATGGAGGTCAAAGAAGGCTTCCAAACCTTTATCCGCTCAGGATCAACCGATATTCAGATGGTCGGCTTGGATCCGGAGGAATTCCCTGTCCTGCCGATAATTGAAGAGGATCAGGTCATTTCTCTGCCGGGCGACCTGCTTCGCAATATGATCAAACAGACGGTGTTCTCCATTTCCACTCATGAGACTACACCGATTCTGACCGGGGTTCTGTGGAACCTCAGCGATAATCTGTTTAAATTTGTGGCCACAGACCGCCACCGCCTGGCCAGCCGCACCGCACCGATTGACAACACCGAAGAAGTCCGGTTCAGCAACATTGTCATCTCCGGTAAAACGCTGAACGAGCTGAGCAAGATCATTCCGGACCAGAACACCATGGTCGACATCGTTGTGGCAGACAACCAGGTATTGTTTAAAATTGACCGGGTGCTCTTCTACTCGCGGATTCTCGACGGAACTTATCCGGATACTTCCAAGATTATTCCGTCACACTACAAAACAGAACTCGTTGTGGATACAAAAAAATTAAGCGATTCGATCGACCGCGCTTATTTGCTGTCCCGTGAGGAGAAGACAAACATCGTTAGACTGCAGACGCTTGAGGACGGCAGCATTGAAATCTCCTCCAGCTCATCCGAGCTTGGCAAAGTTACAGAGCAGCTCGATGTGGTCGATTTTTCCGGAGATCCGCTCAAAATTTCTTTTAACTCAAAATATATGCTGGATGTACTGAAAGTGGTGGAAAGCGAGCAGCTGCATATCGGCTTTACCGGGGCAATGAGCCCGATTATTGTGAAGCCTACGGATGAAAGCCGCAGTCTCTATCTCATTCTTCCTTACCGCACCACCAACTAGAGTCACGCCGAAAGGATCGTGGAGATTCATGAAACAAGTAAAAATTCACAGTGAATATATCAAGCTCGACCAATTTCTGAAGCTGGCTGATTGCGTTCCAACTGGAGGCATGGCCAAAGCGCTGCTGCAGGAGGGGCTTGTCAAAGTGAACGGAGAACCTGAAGAACGGCGCGGACGCAAGCTGTATCCAGGCGACCGGATTGAGGTTGAAGGCGAAGGTACCTTTGAGGTTGCTGCAGAGTGAACCTCTGATGTGGTCCGTAGCGGTGAATTCCGGGCGGATGCTTGAAGAGTAGGAGGAGCGCTGCATGTTTGTTAAACAATTAAGCCTCGAGCATTACCGCAATTACGAACAGGTAAAGCTTGACACGTTCGGCAATGTGAATCTGCTGCTGGGCAATAATGCGCAGGGCAAAACGAATCTGCTTGAAGCTATATTAATGCTGGCGTTAACCAAGTCGCACCGCACGTCCAAAGATAAAGAGCTGATCTCTTTTCAGGCGGACGCAGCGGTGCTTGCTGCGCTAATTGAGCGAAAATATGGTTCGGTCAGTCTGGAGCTCCGCTTGTCGCCTCAAGGGAAAAAGGCCAGGCTGAACGGTCTTGAGCAGCGCAAGCTCAGTGATTTTGTAGGGACACTCAATGTCGTGATGTTTGCCCCTGAGGATTTGGAGATTGTAAAAGGCACGCCCGGCATCCGCCGCCGGTTCCTCGATATGGAGATCGGCCAGGTTATGCCGAGCTATCTTTACCACCTTCAGCAGTATCAAAAGGTGCTCGTCCAGCGCAACAATCTGCTGAAAAATGCCTTCCAGTCAGGGCCCGATTCCCTGATCATGCTTGAGGTCTGGAATGAGCAGCTGGCGGAACACGGTGTTAAAATCATCAAGAGAAGGAAACAATTTATAAGAAAGCTGCAGCGCTGGGCTTCAGATATCCACAAGGGGATAACGAATGGCGCAGAAAGCCTTGAATTAACCTATCTTCCCTCCTTTGGGGATGCTGCTGAGGAAGATGAAGCTGTCCTATTGGAGCAATTTATGATAAAGTTATCACAATCGAAAGATCAGGAAATGAGGCGGGGCATGACTTTGGCGGGCCCTCACCGGGATGACATTGCCTTCCATATCAACGGCAAGGAAGCCCAGGTGTTCGGATCGCAGGGACAGCAGCGGACGACGGCGCTGTCTTTGAAGCTGGCGGAAATTGAGCTGATTCATGAGGAGATCGGAGAATACCCGGTACTTCTGCTGGATGACGTATTGTCCGAACTGGACCCTTACCGGCAGACGCAGCTCATTGAGACTTTTCAGAGCAAAGTGCAGACGTTCATTACAGCGACCGGCATGGAGAGCATTAATGCCTCCAAACTGAAGGACGCCAGCATTTTTCATGTTCAAAACGGGCAAGTGATGTCCTAGAAGCGGAGGCGGGCACGTGTATATTCATTTGGGCGGCGAGAAGGTGGTCTCATCACGGGAACTCGTAGCTATATTTGATATATCGATTGAGAAATCTTCCAAGATCTCCAAGCAGTTTGTAGAGAACATGCTGGGCACCAAGAAAATGGTGCAGATCAGCGAAGAAGAACCGAAGTCGATTGTCGTCACGGAGCAGACCGTCTACTATTCGCCGATTTCATCAGCGACTCTGAAGAAGAGATGCAGCACATACCAGGAGTTTTAGCATTTCTAGAATTAGGAGCTATAGAATTTTAACTTTAAAGGCCTCTGTATAAGCACGCGGAGGTTCTAAATCATAGAAGTAGGTGAAGGCATGTCTATCAACGAACAATCGTATGATGAAAGTCAGATTCAGGTGCTGGAAGGATTGGAGGCTGTCCGGAAGCGTCCGGGCATGTACATCGGTTCAACCAGCGTCAAAGGGCTGCATCATTTGGTGTGGGAAGTCGTGGACAACAGTATTGACGAGGCGTTGGCGGGCTATGCCGACAGGATCGATGTCATCGTCCATCAGGATAACAGCGTCACCGTCATTGACAACGGCCGGGGGATTCCGGTCGGCGAACATCCGAAGATGAAGAAATCGACGCTCGAAGTCGTTATGACCGTTCTGCACGCTGGCGGCAAGTTTGGCGGCGGCGGATATAAGGTATCCGGCGGTCTTCACGGCGTAGGGGTTTCTGTCGTAAATGCCCTGTCGGAACAGGTAATTGTTGAAATCAAGCGCGACGGGCAGATCTATCAGCAGGAATATCACCGTGGAGCTCCTCAGTATGATTTGAAAGTGATCGGCACATGCGAGGATACCGGCACAAAGACAACGTTCAAACCGGATGCGGAGATTTTTACCGAAACGACGGTTTTTGACTATACAACTCTGCAGACGCGTATTCGTGAGCTGGCCTTCCTGAACAAAGGCATAACCATTACCCTGCATGACGAGCGGACCGGGCAGTCGGACTCCTTTCACTACGAAGGCGGGATTAACGAGTATGTCCAATTTCTGAATCAGAACCGCGAGGTTCTTCACGAGGATCCGATTTATGTAGAGGGCTCCCGTGACATGATTCAGGTAGAAATCGCGCTGCAGTATAACGACAGCTATACCGAGAACATTCACTCATTTGCCAATAACATCAACACGCATGAGGGCGGCTCCCACGAATCCGGCTTCAAGAGCGCCTTGACGCGGATTATTAACGACTATGCCCGCAAGACAAGCGCCATCAAAGACAGCGGCTCCAACCTGTCCGGAGATGACGTTCGTGAAGGTCTGACCGCTATTATTTCTGTCAAAATCCCTGAGCCTCAGTTTGAGGGCCAGACCAAAACCAAGCTCGGCAACAGTGAGGTCCGGGGCATCGTCGAATCCCTGTTTGCAGAGAAGCTTCAGGAGTTTATGGATGAGAATCCGGCCGTAGCGAAACGAGTCGTGGAAAAAGCCCTTCAGGCTTCCCGTGCCCGGGAAGCTGCCCGTAAAGCCCGTGAATTGACGCGCCGCAAGAGTGCGCTTGAGGTCAGCAGCCTGCCTGGCAAACTGGCGGACTGCTCGTCCAAAGATGCCTCGATCAGCGAATTGTACATTGTCGAAGGGGACTCGGCGGGCGGATCGGCCAAACAGGGCCGCGACCGCCATTTCCAGGCGATTTTGCCGCTGCGCGGTAAGATTCTGAATGTTGAAAAATCCCGCCTTGACCGGATTCTGGGCAACGCTGAGATCCGTGCCATCATAACGGCGCTCGGCACAGGCATCGGCGATGAGCTTGATATCTCCAAAGCCCGCTACCACAAGGTTATTATTATGACCGATGCGGACGTCGACGGCGCACATATTCGGACGCTGCTGCTCACGTTCTTCTTCCGCTTCATGCGTCCGGTTATTGAAGCAGGCTATATTTACATTGCCCAGCCGCCGCTGTTCAAGATCGAGCGAAACAAGGTTATCCGCTACGCCGGATCCGAGAAGGAGCGCGATGAAATTATCGCGGAGTTTGGCGAAGGCGTGAAATTAAACGTTCAGCGATATAAAGGACTTGGAGAGATGAATCCGGAGCAGCTGTGGGAAACGACAATGGATCCTGAATCCCGGACCATGCAGCAGGTTTCCATCTCTGACGCAATCCTGGCCGACGCTTTGTTCGACAAGCTTATGGGCGACAATGTTGAGCCGCGCCGTGATTTCATTCAGGAACACGCTAAATACGTTAAGAATCTGGATATTTAACAGCAGGAGACCAGGCAGAATGGATGCCTGGTCTTTTTTTACGTCTCCTACTCCCTATGAAGGTTTCTTCTTGCCGTCCAATTTTCTGCCGTATGCAAGGGCATATTTGCGTATTTTTGGATAAATAGTTTTGTCTGGCAGCCATTTGAAGGGGAACAGCGCCGGAAGGGTGTTCACCTCTAGTATCCATGGGCGAAAGTCTGCGTCAACCGCAATATCGAGGCCGATTTCCTGCAGCCGGTCGTACTTCCGCTCAAGCTGGCCGCCTACCCTTTCCCCTAGTCTGCGCAGTTCGATGATCAGACTGGCGAGGCCTTTGGGCTGAAGGTAATTTTTAAATAATTCTTCGACAGGTGCTGTTTTTCCGCCGCTGTGATAGTTGGTTATAATTTTCTGCTGCCCGGCAATCCGGCCAATCATGCCTGTTGTTTCCCAGGCCCCCTTTGGATTCTTTTGCACAAGCACCCGGAGGTCAAATTTTCGGTTCTCGTAAGTAAGGAGCTCAATGCCGCGCTGGATCAGATACGGCTTCCCGTTAGTCCGCTCTTTTAACAGAGGGTCCACCTCGTCCACGGAATTAAAAATACGGCTTTCTATTCCAGAGCGAAGCTTATACAGCCAAGGTGATTCCGGCTCCTGCGGGTCTTCCTGGTACTGCTCCATCGACATGACTCCTATTCCATAGGTGCCGCGGTCTGGTTTGATAAATACCAAATGATATTGCTCCAGCATAAGCTTCAGCTGTTCCGATGATAATAGCCGGGTTTCTGGGATGTAACGGCTTAATCGTTCGTTCTTGAGCAATACCTTTGTTTTTTCCCACTTGCTCGAAACACGCTGAATAGGCAAGACTGCTTCATTCCTTTCTAAGCGGGCTAACTTATGGAATTCAAGCGTTGTAAGGCTGAAAAACCATAGGACAGAAGGGGCAAACAATGGTATAATTATAAGATATGGTGATTTTCTAACTGATTTGAAATCCAAGAAACTGTAGGAAAACAACCTAGTATAGGAACAGTGTATGATACCGGAAAGCCGCAGGATTGGACATTTCCCTATTTTTAGTAATCCTGTCCAGAGACCAGCTCTTTGGTTAGGTTTAATTGTGCTTGTTTTGTGAAAGTAATATAATAAATATTAGCGTTTATCTAGGGGTTACGGCCTTTTAATACATTCTTTTTGAGTACTCGCAGACCAGCGTGTGTACGGCGGATTAGAAAGTTCTGGCTGGGTCTCGCGGGCTGCTTTTGCGGCTTTTCTCATAGATGTACACTGGTCATTCAAGGAGGTACAGCATGGCGGAAGAAAAATTCTCGCGTATTGTAGATCGTGATATTGGTCAGGAGATGCGCGAGTCCTTTATGGATTATGCAATGAGCATCATTGTCAGCCGGGCTTTGCCGGATGTTCGGGATGGACTCAAACCTGTTCATCGCCGCATTTTGTTTGCAATGTCTGAGCTCGGGATGTCCCCGGACAAGCCGTTTAAGAAGTCGGCCAGAATCGTCGGCGAAGTGATCGGTAAGTATCATCCTCATGGTGACTCTGCTGTATATGAGACCATGGTCCGGATGGCTCAGGATTTCTCCATGCGAAATATGCTGGTTGACGGTCATGGCAATTTTGGCTCCATTGACGGCGACTTTGCTGCCGCGATGCGGTATACGGAAGCAAGATTATCTAAGATTGCAATGGAAATGCTGCGTGATCTCAATAAGGAGACAGTAGATTTCACTCCTAACTATGACGGAGAAGAGCTGGAGCCGGTGGTTCTGCCTGCCCGCTACCCCAACCTGCTGGTAAACGGGGTTTCCGGTATTGCGGTAGGGATGGCGACCAATATTCCTCCTCATAACCTGGGTGAGGTCATTGATGGGGTTCAGGCTTTAATCAAGAATCCTGATCTTACCTCCCTGGAATTGATGGAATACATCAAAGGACCTGACTTTCCTACTGCCGGTTACATTTTAGGGCGGGAAGGAATCAGACAGGCTTACTCAACCGGACGCGGTTCCGTAACGATGCGAGCGAAAGCAACCATTGAGGAGCATAACAATAAAGCCCGGATTATCGTGCATGAGCTTCCGTATCAGGTCATTAAAGCAAGACTGGTAGAGAAGATTGCTGAATTGGTCAGAGAGAAACGGATCGAAGGCATTACCGATTTGCGGGATGAATCAGACCGTACCGGTATGCGTGTTGTTATTGAGCTTCGCCGGGATGTTAATCCTAACGTTGTGCTGAATAACTTGTACAAACATACAGCTATGCAGTCCACGTTTGGCATCAACATGCTGGCTATTGTGAATAATGAACCCCGCATCCTTACGCTGCACGAGGTTCTGAGACATTATATTATTCACCAGGTTGAGGTTATCCGGCGCCGGACTGAATTCGATCTCCGTAAGGCGGAAGCGAGAGCTCATATTCTTGAAGGCCTGCGCATCGCCTTGGATCACATCGACGAGGTTATCGCTTTGATTCGTTCCTCCAAATCGGACGAAGAAGCCCGCGAAGGGTTGATTACCCGTTTTGGTCTGAGCTTTGAACAGGCTCAAGCGATTCTGGACATGCGTCTGCGCCGTCTGACCGGTTTGGAACGCGACAAAATTGAGAATGAATATAACGAACTGGTCCAGAAGATTGCCGAATACCGGGAAATTCTGGCCAGCGAAGCACTTGTGCTGGACATTATCAGCCAGGAACTGCAGGAGATTAAAGAGAAATTTGCTGACGAACGCCGGACTGAGATTACAGTCGGTGAAGAAAGCATTCTTGATGAAGACCTTATTCCTCAGGAAGAGGTCGTCATTACGATCACACATACCGGATATATCAAGCGCCTGCCTGTAACGACATACCGCAGCCAGAAGCGGGGCGGCCGTGGTGTTGTAGGGATGGATACGAAAGATAATGACTTCGTTGAGCATCTGTTCGTAACCAACTCCCACAATTACCTGATGTTCTTTACCGACCGCGGCAAAGCGTACCGGATCAAAGCTTACGAAATTCCAGAGCTTGGCCGGACCGCACGGGGTACTCCAATTATCAACCTGATTCAAATCGAACAGGGTGAAACGGTAAATGCGGTTATTCCGGTTGTTCCTTCAGAGACGGATAAACTGCTCTTCTTTGCTACCCAGCAGGGCATTGTCAAGAAGACGCCGCTTGAGGACTACGTGAATATTCGTAAAGGCGGTCTCATTGCCATCAACCTTCGCGACGATGACCGTCTGATTGATGTTAAGATGACGGATGGCAATCAAGAGGTGATCTTAGGTACGGCCCAAGGTATGTCTATCCGCTTCTTGGAAAGTGATGTACGTTCCATGGGACGTTCTGCGACAGGGGTTAAAGGAATCACGCTTGACTCGGATGACCAGGTAATCGCCATGGATGTCATCGTACCGGAACAAGATATTCTGATCGTAACAACCAAAGGCTACGGCAAACGTACTCCTGTGGACGACTACCGCGTTCAATCCCGTGGCGGTAAAGGCATTAAGACGATTAACGTAACCGAGAAGAATGGTATCGTTATTGGCCTTAAAGTCGTTAAAGACGAAGAGGACTTGATGATTATCACCAGCAGCGGTACCTTGATTCGGACCAGCATGGCGGGTATCAGCACGATGGGCCGTTACGCGCAGGGCGTTAAGCTGATTAATATTCGTGAAGAGGATTCGGTTGCAACGGTATGCCGGACAGATAAATCGGAAGAAGCGAATGATGAACTGCTGGATGAAGATCATCCATTATCGGCTGAGGATGAGCTTCTGGATGCTGCAGGCACGGATGAAGTGGCTTCTCCTGAAATGGAAGAGATCCCGGACGATTCCGAAGAGGAATAAGCTCCAAAGATTGAACTATAAAGCGAACCTTCTTAAGGGAGGTTCGTTTTTATTTTTCGGTATCCTACATCCACTTCCGTCCACTATTTTAAAGTTTTAAAATTTTAAAGTTTAAAAAAGAGGAATTGTCCCCCTGGCTAAACGCGTATATAATTAGTCTGTTAGTCAGCTAATCTAATAACAATAATAAAGAATCAAGTTAATAGTGAGGGATCAAAATGGGGTATGTAGCTGTAAGGGACTTAAAGCCAGGACTGAAAATTGCAAATCCAGTACATACAATGCTTGGTGGAATGCTTATGCCTAAAGGCAAAGTGCTGCTTCCCAGAGACTTGGACATCCTTCAGGCTTTTATGATTCAAGAGGTTGATATTGAGGGCGGGAAACAGTCTGCAGGCCTCGGCTCATCGTCTTCCAAGGAAGCTAGAAACGAGGCTGGTTCTGAATCAGCCCAACAGGAAGTCAAAAGGTCGCCGCTGGATCAATTCCAATTGGAGTACGACCGCATGTTAAGTTTGTTAAAGAGCGCTTTTCAATCCATTCTTGCCACTAATCTCCCGGTATTCGACCTTCGCAACCAACTGGAGACTTTAATTGGGATGCTTAAGAACTATAATATCCTGACTTTTGTCCCTAAAAATATGAACGAATACGATTATATGTACCATAATGGTATTCTTAGTGCTCTTACCTCTTATTCTCTGGCTCAGTGGCACGGGCTTCCTCAAAAAGACTGGGTACAGGTTGCTCTAGCCGGCCTGCTGCACGATATAGGGAACGTCAAAGTTGACCCTGACATTTTGTACAATCCCTCTAATCTGAATACAGAAGAGTTAGAGGAGGTCCGGCTGCATACTACGTACGGCTATCAAATGCTGCGTAATATTGCGGCGCTAAATGAAGGGGTACGTCTTTCTGCGCTGCAGCATCATGAGAAAAATGACGGGTCAGGCTACCCCCTCCGCCTTACAGGCGATAAAATTCATATCTACGCTAAAATTGTAGCTGTAGCCGATATTTTTCATGCAATGACGCTAAAGAAGAGATATAGAAAACCCCAATCCCCATATCTGGTTTTGGAAGAGATTCAGTCGGAGGCCTTCGGTAAACTAGATCCTTCTATAGTCAAAACTTTTATTGCTAAGGTCACCGAGCTTCACAATGGGACACGCGTACTCCTTAGCAATGAAGAAATCGGGGAAATCGTCTTCACTGACCGCAATCATCCGACCAGGCCAATGGTTTCTGTAAAGGGACAAATCATTAATCTTGCTAATAACCATCAACTCTATATCGTGGATATCGTTAAATGAAATTGTTCAGCACTGCAAAATGGGACTTTGTTACTCGCCTATTTGCAGTGTTTTTTTGTTAAATAAAATAAATAAACAAAAATGCTTGCAACGTTGGTTGGAATGTGATACTATATAAGAGTTGACGGCGATTGAAGACGTTGAAGAAAAAGCTTGATCTTTGAAAACTGAACAACGAGTGAGAAATAAACAACGAGTAACAACTCGTCAGATTCAAAATGAGCTACAAACTTTACTTTTATGGAGAGTTTGATCCTGGCTCAGGACGAACGCTGGCGGC
>NZ_VAWG01000039.1 GCF_005869875.1 Paenibacillus pinistramenti | reverse complement strand
TCGGACATCCCCGGATCAAAGCTTGCTTACAGCTCCCCGAGGCCTTATCGTTGTTCGCCACGTCCTTCTTCGGCTCCTAGCGCCTAGGCATCCTCCGTGTGCTCTTAGTAGCTTAACCAAATCGCTCGGATTTTGGGCCGATACGCTCTGTTCCTCATCCCTTTTCTGATTAGATAAATCCTAATAAGGAAGAAAGGGATTCGCAAAGGATCGATCGTCTCCAAAATGCCTCGCTCTGTAGCTAGTACTAAACTTGTTCTCTACGATCACAAGTTTCAGCTAAAAGAATGTTCTAATTCGCAATTGTTGTTTCGTTATCCAGTTTTCAAGGATCAAAGCAGTTTCAAGGAAACTGCGACCTGTATGAATTTTGGTCAATCCCATTGGGTTGATGAAATTCATACAGATGATTTTGAGAGCTTGAACTCTCAAAACTGACCAACGAGTGAGAAGGTCCCTTTGCTTTCGCAAAGGGTATCCGGCGACTTGCGTCGACCGTGTATTTGTACCGCTTCGCTCCGGAAGCGAGGTACTCCATAGAAAGGAGGTGATCCAGCCGCACCTTCCGATACGGCTACCTTGTTACGACTTCACCCCAATCGTCTACCCCACCTTCGGCGGCTGGCTCCCTTGCGGGTTACCCCAC
>NZ_VAWG01000038.1 GCF_005869875.1 Paenibacillus pinistramenti | reverse complement strand
CCCCATTCGGACATCCCCGGATCAAAGCTTGCTTACAGCTCCCCGAGGCCTTATCGTTGTTCGCCACGTCCTTCTTCGGCTCCTAGCGCCTAGGCATCCTCCGTGTGCTCTTAGTAGCTTAACCAAATCGCTCCTGTTTTTGGCTGACGGCTCTGTTCCTCATTGGTTTCTTCGATTGAAATCTTCAAAGGTAGAAACAAATTCGCAAAGGATCCATCATCTCAAAAACACTCGCATATTCAGCTAGTACTAAACTTGTTCTCTACGATCACAAGTTTCAGCTAAAAGAATGTTTCTAATTCGCATTTATTGTTTCGTTATCCAGTTTTCAAGGATCAATCGATGAATGATTTAAACCATCACAGAATGTGAGATTAAAGTATTCATCGTAAGCAGTTTCGAAGAAACTGCGACCTGTATGCATTTCGGTCAATCCCATTGGGTTGATGAAATTCATGCAGATGATTTTGAGAGCTTGAACTCTCAAAACTGACCAACGAGTGAGAAGATTTTGGTTAACTCAAGGTTAACCTGTATTGTACCGCTTCGCTACGGAAGCGAGGTACTCCATAGAAAGGAGGTGATCCAGCCGCACCTTCCGATACGGCTACCTTGTTACGACTTCACCCCAATCGTCTACCCCACCTTCGGCGGCTGGCTC
>NZ_VAWG01000037.1 GCF_005869875.1 Paenibacillus pinistramenti | reverse complement strand
TCGGACATCCCCGGATCAAAGCTTGCTTACAGCTCCCCGAGGCCTTATCGTTGTTCGCCACGTCCTTCTTCGGCTCCTAGCGCCTAGGCATCCTCCGTGTGCTCTTAGTAGCTTAACCAAAAGGCTCCTGTTTTTGGCTGACGGCTCTGTTCCTCATTGGTTTCTTCGATTGAAATCTTCAAAGGTAGAAACAAATTCGCAAAGGATCCATCATCTCAAAAACACTCGCTTAATCAGCTAGTACTAAACTTGTTCTCTACGATCACAAGTTTCAGCTAAAAGAATGTTTCTAATTCGTATTTGTTGTTTCGTTATCCAGTTTTCAAGGATCAATCGATGAATGATTTAAACCATCACAGAATGTGAGATTAAAGTATTCAGCGTAAGCAGTTTCGAAGAAACTGCGACCTGTATGCATTTCGGTCAATCCCATTGGGTTGATGAAATTCATGCAGATGATTTTGAGAGCTTGAACTCTCAAAACTGACCAACGAGTGAGAAGGTCCCCTTGCTTTCGCAAAGGCAATCCGGCGACTTGCGTCGACCGTGTATTTGAATGTCTTCATCACAGAAGACGATTCTCCATAGAAAGGAGGTGATCCAGCCGCACCTTCCGATACGGCTACCTTGTTACGACTTCACCCCAATCGTCTACCCCACCTTCGGCGGCTGGCTCCCTTGCGGGTTACCCCACC
>NZ_VAWG01000036.1 GCF_005869875.1 Paenibacillus pinistramenti | reverse complement strand
ACACCCGAAGTCGGTGGGGTAACCCGCAAGGGAGCCAGCCGCCGAAGGTGGGGTAGACGATTGGGGTGAAGTCGTAACAAGGTAGCCGTATCGGAAGGTGCGGCTGGATCACCTCCTTTCTATGGAGTACCTCGCTTCCGTAGCGAAGCGGTACAAATACACGGTCGACGCAAGTCGCCGGATACCCTTTGCGAAAGCAAAGGGACCTTCTCACTCGTTGGTCAGTTTTGAGAGCTCAAGCTCTCAAAATCATCTGCATGAATTTCATCAGCCCAATGGGATTGACCGAAATGCATACAGGTCGCAGTTTCTTCGAAACTGCTTACGCTGAATACTTTAATCTCACATTCTGTGATGGTTTAAATCATTCATCGATTGATCCTTGAAAACTGGATAACGAAACAACAATTGCGAATTAGAACATTCTTTTAGCTGAAACTTGTGATCGTAGAGAACAAGTTTAGTACTAGCTACAGAGCGAGGCATTTTGGAGACGATCGATCCTTTGCGAATCCCTTTCTTCCTTATTAGGTTTTACTTAATCAGGAAAGGGATGAGGAACAGAGCGTATCGGCCCGAAATCCGAGCCTTTTGGTTAAGCTACTAAGAGCACACGGAGGATGCCTAGGCGCTAGGAGCCGAAGAAGGACGTGGCGAACAACGATAAGGCCTCGGGGAGCTGTAAGCAAGCTTTGATCCGGGGATGTCCGAATGGGG
>NZ_VAWG01000034.1 GCF_005869875.1 Paenibacillus pinistramenti | reverse complement strand
ACACCCGAAGTCGGTGGGGTAACCCGCAAGGGAGCCAGCCGCCGAAGGTGGGGTAGACGATTGGGGTGAAGTCGTAACAAGGTAGCCGTATCGGAAGGTGCGGCTGGATCACCTCCTTTCTATGGAGAATCGTCTTCTGCGATGAAGACATTCAAATACACGGTCGACGCAAGTCGCCGGATTGCCTTTGCGAAAGCAAAGGGACCTTCTCACTCGTTGGTCAGTTTTGAGAGAGCAAACCTCTTTCAAGCAATGCGTTTGGTGATGATGGCGGAGGGGTTCCACACGTACCCATCCCGAACACGACCGTTAAGCCCTCCAGCGCCAATGGTACTTGGACCGCAGGGTCCTGGGAGAGTAGGACGTCGCCAAGCGCAACCCATAAGGGTTACAATATAATATCAAGTTAGGGCCCTTAGCTCAGTTGGTTAGAGCGCACCCCTGATAAGGGTGAGGTCGGTGGTTCGAGTCCACTAGGGCCCACCATTCCTAACTTCCATAAGTGATTTCACTTTTGGAGTACAGTATGGGGCCATAGCTCAGCTGGGAGAGCGCCTGCCTTGCAAGCAGGAGGTCAGGAGTTCGATCCTCCTTGGCTCCACCATAATTGATTTACCATTTGATCCTTGAAAACTGGATAACGAAACAACAAATGCGAATTAGAAACATTCTTTTAGCTGAAACTTGTGATCGTAGAGAACAAGTTTAGTACTAGCTGATTATGCGAGTGTTTTTGAGATGATGGATCCTTTGCGAATTTGTTTCTACCTTTGAAGATTTCAATCGAAGAAACCAATGAGGAACAGAGCCGTCAGCCAAAAATAGGAGCGATTTGGTTAAGCTACTAAGAGCACACGGAGGATGCCTAGGCGCTAGGAGCCGAAGAAGGACGTGGCGAACAACGATAAGGCCTCGGGGAGCTGTAAGCAAGCTTTGATCCGGGGATGTCC
>NZ_VAWG01000033.1 GCF_005869875.1 Paenibacillus pinistramenti | reverse complement strand
ACTCACGTAGAGTGCGACAAATGACCTGTCCAAGGCCACATATAGTAATGTCATTTCAATCCACGCACTCACGTAGAGTGCGACGCCGGCTTGTTGTGCCACCGAAGTCGGAGGATAAGATTTCAATCCACGCACTCACGTAGAGTGCGACGACCGCTACGGTAGAGTAACCGGTCATGTGGAGAAATTTCAATCCACGCACTCACGTAGAGTGCGACTCCGTTGGAGATACATTGCTGCTGGAGGGTGGGAAATTTCAATCCACGCACTCACGTAGAGTGCGACGTTCACCGGCCAGTTCAAACCAGGTGACTCTATTATTTCAATCCACGCACTCACGTAGAGTGCGACGTTGTCCAGTTTGTCTTGTTTCCTTCGCTGTGGAATTTCAATCCACGCACTCACGTAGAGTGCGACGTGATTCGTGCATAATGTTGTATATCGTGCATAAACATTTCAATCCACGCACTCACGTAGAGTGCGACGTAAACCCCATTTGATAGTTATAGCGGTGCTTGATATTTCAATCCACGCACTCACGTAGAGTGCGACGTCCCGTACTCCTCCGAGTTGATGGCCGCCAGAATGATTTCAATCCACGCACTCACGTAGAGTGCGACTGCCCCTTGACCGGTTCCGGTTACGTTAAAAATCATTTCAATCCACGCACTCACGTAGAGTGCGACGATAGCCACGAGCGTCCATCGTTATGGGCAAATACATTTCAATCCACGCACTCACGTAGAGTGCGACACTGAGAACGAACAACTATTTGACCAGCATCCAATTTCAATCCACGCACTCACGTAGAGTGCGACCCAAATTCGCTTTGCTCTTGGGATTCTGTTTCGATAAATTTCAATCCACGCACTTACGTAGAGTGCGACGATTTACACTCGTTGCTCGCCTGGTCGCCTAATACATTTCAATCCACGCACTCACGTAGAGTGCGACAACCACCATCACCATCCACCGGAAGGAAAAAGGTACATTTCAATCCACGCACTCACGTAGAGTGCGACCAGGAGTTACTCTCGTACATGGGTCACGTCGGAAAAATTTCAATCCACGCACTCACGTAGAGTGCGACAGGCGGGTTCTTTACCCATCAGATCTTTCAGCTTATTTCAATCCACGCACTCACGTAGAGTGCGACATGATGGGAATCCGGTGATTTCTTGGGCAATGGGATTTCAATCCACGCACTCACGTAGAGTGCGACATTAAAATCCCGTCGATGTTAAGTAGGATCGTGATTTCAATCCACGCACTCACGTAGAGTGCGACGGGTTCAGGTAGGGGGATTGGTTTGAGGGACGGAATTTCAATCCACGCACTCACGTAGAGTGCGACTAACCGATTTTTGGAACGCCGTTGACGCCTGGGCATTTCAATCCACGCACTCACGTAGAGTGCGACGGAAGGGGAGGGA
>NZ_VAWG01000032.1 GCF_005869875.1 Paenibacillus pinistramenti | reverse complement strand
GTGGCCGTTCACCCTCTCAGGTCGGCTACGCATCGTCGCCTAGGTGAGCCGTTACCTCACCTACTAGCTAATGCGCCGCAGGCCCATCTGCAAGTGATAGATTGCTCCATCTTTCCCAAAGGAATCATGCGACTCCCTTGCGTATCCGGTATTAGCTACCGTTTCCGGTAGTTATCCCAGTCTTGCAGGCAGGTTGCCTACGTGTTACTCACCCGTCCGCCGCTAACCAACAGGTTCCGAAGAACCTATTAGTCCGCTCGACTTGCATGTATTAGGCACGCCGCCAGCGTTCGTCCTGAGCCAGGATCAAACTCTCCATAAAAGTAAAGTTTGTGACTCATTTTGAATCTGACTATTTAAAAGCCATTAAAACATTTAACGTAATTCATTTGTTCAGTTTTCAAGGAACTTGTTCTTTTAATTTCTTTGTCGAACATTTAAAGATTATATCAACTTAATAACTACTTGTCAACTTCTTTGTTCGACAACATTTTTCATCAGGTATCAAACAAGCTCTCGAAGCGACAAGAAATAATATAACATATCCCGTATCGCTTGGCAACTTGATTTCTAATCTTTTTTAGAGGGAGTCATTCCCAGTGCTGTTCTCAGCATCACTAACTTAAGTTCGAAATCGCTTGAAGCCCAACGTATAATAAGTACAAACGGCATCATAAATTACGGAATAAGGAGGCCGACCCTATTGGCTCAATGGCTCGCTAAAATCCGAAAAGGCTATGGCAGAAAGCTGAGGCATCTCCATTCCTGGAATGCATGGATCGTCCTGATTCTCGCTATAAGCGGTCTCATTCTAATCAGCGGCTATTGGAGGGAAAGACTTGGCGAAGGGCGGGTGTGGATAAAATGGATACATATCTACGCTGGCCTTCTTCTTATTGCTCCTGTTGCCTATTATCTCCTTCTTGCCGGCAAGCACTGGAAGCAGCTTCGCAGCAGACCTAAGCAGAAAGCCAATGTGATTGTGATCCTTCTTCTGCTGGCAGGCTGGATCTTATCCGGAGTGATTTTGTGGCAGCTCAAACTCTTCGGCCCTTCCTGGACCAATCCCGCCCTGCGGATTCACGATCTCCTCACATGGATTGGACTGCCGTACATCATCTATCATTCCGTCACCCGCATCAAATGGTTAAAAGAAGAGCCTGAGCGCAGAGCAATAAAGAATGACACCCCAGCTAAACTCGGGCTTGAAGACGAGCGTCCCTTATACTCCCGGCGTGTATTTCTGAAATGGTCTCTTGCCGGCATTTTGGCTGTTGTATTTGGTCCTCCCCTTCTGAAATGGATTGGAAAAGATTTATGGAAAACCGATACAATCGAAGATTTGATCGCAAACGATGCCAACCGGATGGTTCCGCCTCCCAAGCCTTCCCCCCAATCCCTCCCTCCCGTCGGCGGCGGAGCCAAAGGCGAATTCAGGGTGTACACGGTAACGGAGATACCGGCGTTTGACAATGCGACTTGGTCTTTGACAATTGACGGGCTCGTAGAGAAGAAAATTCACTGGAATTGGGAGCAGTTCCTGCAGCAGCAGCGGACCGTGCAGGTCAGCGATTTTCACTGTGTGACCGGATGGTCTGTGTATCAAAATACCTGGGAAGGTATTCAGCTGAAGCAGCTTCTGAAGATGGCTGGTGTAAAGGACGAGGCAAAATTCGTGAAATTTTACTCGGGGGACGAGGTTTATACGGATTGCTTGAGCCTGCAGCAGGCAAACTATGACGATATGATGGTGGCAGTGCTGCATGACGGGCAGCCTATTCCAAGCGATCTTGGCGGGCCTGTACGGCTTATCACTCCAAAAATGTATGCCTATAAATCGGTCAAATGGCTGAACCGGATTGAGCTGATCGCGGAGGAGCATATCGGATATTGGGAGCAGCGGGGCTATGACAAGGACGCTTGGGTGTCCACAAAAGGGGCAACGGAAACTTGAATAAAAATGAGGATCCAGGAACAAAGAACAGCATAAACAGCACCAAGAACAGTAAGTACGGGGCGGGATCATTCAATATATTCAACAAAGTACTCGTGAAATTATTGTTCAGCATAAATAGACCGCTGAAAAATAAAGCGCCTGGCAGTGGAACTGCCAAGCGCCGGATAACAGATCAACCTTCGAGCAGCCGGATGAACTCGTCTTCATCCTCAATAACTTCAATGCCTAACTGCTGAGCTTTGGCGAGCTTGCTGCCGGCTTTTTCTCCGGCGATGACCAGATCGGTCTTCTTGGAGACGCTGCCGGTCACCTTGGCTCCCAAAGCTTCAAGGCGTTCGGCGGCTTCGTCTCGCGACATTTTGTGCAGAGTGCCTGTCAGGACAACGGTCTTGCCGCTGAAGTAGGAGTCGGTTCGGGCCGGAGCAGCCTGGACAGGTGCCTTGGCCTGCACGCCGAGCTCAAGCATTTTTCGAATCGAGGCCTGATTAAACGGGTCTGCAAAATACCCCACGATCGACTCCGCCACAATACCGCCGATATCCGGCAGCGCCGTCAGTTCCTCGACATCTGCGCTCATAACCGCATCTAATGAGCCGAAATGGTCGGCGAGCAGCTTGGTGGTGGATTTTCCCGTGTTGGGAATCCCTAAGGCGAACAGGAAAGAGGCTAAATCCCGGCTCTTGCTGGTCTCTATGGCATCAAGGAGGTTGCGGGCTTTCTTCTCTCCGAAGCGCTCAAGCTTTAATAGACTTTCATATTCCAGACTGTACAAATCGGCAGGCTCTCTGAGCTCCAGCTCGTCGTAGAGCTGTCCGGCAGTTTTGTCGCTGAACGTCTCGATATCCATGGCATCGCGGGAAGCAAAATGCGTAATGCGCCCTACAATCTGCGGACGGCAGCCAAAACGGTTGTCGCAGAACAGATGCGCGCCGCGCTGCTGCAGCGGGAATCCGCAGGCCGGGCAATTGTCCGGATAAACAATCTCCTCGCCGTCATTCTCGTCTGTGACTTTACCGAGGATCTCCGGAATTACGTCATTGGAGCGGCGGATAAAGACGCGCGTGCCGAGGGCGAATTTGAGGTTCTTGCGTTCGATGTCCCCTACATTGTTAAGGGTACAGTTCTGAACGGTGACCCCCGCCAGTTCTACGGGTTCTACACGTGCCAGCGGGGTGATTTTTCCGGTGCGTCCTACGTTCCAGGTGACGGATTCCAGCACGGTTGTAGTCTCTTCGGCCTCAAATTTGAAAGCAACCGCCCAGCGCGGGAACTTGTCGGTATAGCCGAGCACCTCGCGGGTCCGCATATCGGTCACTTTAATAACCGCCCCGTCGATCAGATAATCGAGCGAGCTGCGCTGCTCCTGAATCTGCTGCAGCTGTGCAGAAACCTCGCTGAAGTCGTCGAAATAAGAAATAAAAGGATTCACCTTAAACTTGTTATCGCGCAGGAAGTCCATCATTTCGCGGTGATCGCCGAAGCTGATTCTCTCCGCATAACCGACATTGTAAAAATAGGCGCTCAGCTTGCGTTTGGCTGTCGTCTTCGGATCCAGGTTCCGGAGAGCGCCTGCAGCTGCGTTGCGCGCGTTCTTCAGCGGCTCTGCCGCCTGTTCGTTGTAGGCCGCCAGAATCGACAGGTTCATGATGCCCTCGCCCTGAACTTCAATCGTTCCGTCGCGGAAGGGGATGGTGAGCGGCACGGATTTGATGGTTTTTACCTGGGCCAGGATCCCTTCCCCTACTACTCCATTGCCCCGGGTGGAAGCCTGCACAAGCTTGCCGTCCGTATAAGTCAAATTCAGCGTAAGGCCGTCAAATTTCAGCTCAACCGCATAGGAAAGCGGCGGAAGAGGACTATCCGGGTTCTTGGCATTATAATCGTTCCACAGCTTGACGACACGGTTGTTCCAGGCCGCCAGCTGTTCTTCGTTCTGGGCTTTATCCAGGCTCCACAAAGACACGATGTGCCGATGCGGTGTAAAGCCGCTGAGCAGCTCACCGCCAACACGCTGCGTCGGAGAATCGGGTAGCACCATACCGGTTTCGGTCTCCAGCCGGACCAGCTCATCATAAAGCGTATCGTATTCCTTATCGCTGACCAGCGGCTCATCGAGCGTGTAGTAATGGTAGTTTAATTTACCAAGCTCCTCTACGAGCTCTTCCATCCTCTTCATGGGATCCATGCGGGGACAACCCTCCAGATTTATGTATTTTATGGTTATATAGACTGAACTCTTGAATGAAAAATAGGAGATAAGGAGACAGCTGAAGCAGCACATCTCCTTATCATGGTTGCAGGTATGAGAGAGAACGGCGGAACAGAACGGAATGGAACGGAATGGAACAGAACAGAACAGAACAGAACAGAACAGAACAGAACGGAACGGAACGGAATGGAACGTCCGCTGCCGGCCGGACTCTCGATAGGTTTAGTGTCGCCAATGTCCGGAGTTCTAACCCGGTTTAAACCGGTCAAGACCGGTGGCGGTAGGGGCAGAAGCGTACTGGACGCAAGAATGGCGCCCTAGTGACAGTGAAACAGCTTCCGGCTGGCGGCGTCAGGATGCGGTGCATCAGGCGCAAGGGGCAGAGCCCAGTTGAAAAAGGGCTTCCGCCCCTGAGCTGATGACGCGGGTGACACTTGTGACACGGGTGATGCGGGTGCGCTGCTTACTCTTCGACCTTTGTAATGGGAGCGAACCCGGCGAGCAGGCGTTTCACGCCGACGGGAGCCGGGAAAGCGATCTGCAGCTCCATGTCGTTGCCGGAGCCTTTGACGGCAACGATCGTGCCGGTGCCCCATTTGCCGTGCGATACTTTATCGCCGGCTTTGAAGTCGCCAGGGGCACCAGAGGCGGCCCGTGCGGCCTGCGCGGCTGAGGCGCCGGTCGTCACGGTCACGCTCGGGCGGCCGGCCGCAGGGGCCGCTCCGGCGAGCGGGCGCGCCGTCGTGCCGGGCGCGCC
>NZ_VAWG01000031.1 GCF_005869875.1 Paenibacillus pinistramenti | reverse complement strand
CTGAAAGCCGCTCTCGCCCAGGAGCTGGCCGGCGGGGCAAGCTACCCCGCCGCCTACGCGGCCGCGGCAGCACGGCTTGCCGCGGCGCAGCATGGCGCGCCCCCCGCAGGGGCGCGCGAGACCCTGATGCAGCCCAACAACAGCTTGGGGCTGCATTACCTCATCGCGCTGCGCCGGCTCGGCAGCGCGATCAGGCCGTCGTCGATCCCGCGCAGGGGCGCCGGGTATCACGACGACCAGCCCGGCGAAGGCGCGATCGCCAGTGCGACCGCTGTCCGCCGGCTGCTTCTCGGGCCGGGCGGTCTGGACGCCGCCCGGCCCTACATCCCCGCCTGGACCGCGGACTTGCTCGCCCGCGAGTTCGCGGCCGGACGCGGTCCGGTCACCTGGGAGCTGTTCCGCGCTCCCCTGTTTCACCAGCTCTTGCTGCAGAGCCCGCAGGAGCTGGCCGGGCTGCATGAGGTGACGGAAGGGCTGGAGCACCGCCTGTCGGGCGCGCTGCAGTCCTTAAGCTCTCCTTCCGTCGAAGCCCTGCTTGCAGCCCTCAAAACAAAGCGTTACACAAGGACCAAGCTTCAGCGGATGCTGGCCCATATCCTGCTGGGCCATAAGAAGGAAGCCTTCTCCCCGTCCGCTCTGGCTGGAGGGCCCGAATATATCCGGGTGCTCGGCTTCAGCAGTCAGGGGCAAAGGCTGCTGTCCCTCATGAAGCAGTCTGCCAGGCTGCCTGTCATCACTAGAACACCCGGTCAGCCTTATCCGGGCTTGCAGCTGGATATCCAGGCTTCAGCCTTATACAGCAGCGCTCTGCCGGGAGGCGCGGCGTTCGAATGGTTCAAGGATTACAAACAGCCGCCGCTCAGGATCTGAGGGCAATCAGGCTCCAATCCAGAGCGGCGGCTGAATAACTTCCGGTATTTACCGGTTCATCCGTAAATACCGGGTTATTTTTCCAATCATTCACTTATGAATTCTTACGCCACCGGCTTCATCTGATCGAGGTAATCCAGCGCGTCGTCAAGCGTTTTGACGGATACGATCTTCATCGAGGTCCCGATGCTCTGCGCTTTCTTTACCGCATCTGCATAGTTGCCTTCCGGCACGAAGAACACCTCCGCCTTCTCCCGGTTGGCCGCTACAATCTTGAACTGAACGCCCCCGATTTCACCTACGCTGCCGTCAGCCGCGATCGTACCGGTTCCGGCGATTCGGTGCCCTTTGCTCAAATCACCCTCGGTGAGCTGGTTATAAATTTCCAGGGTAAACATCAGCCCGGCAGAAGGTCCGCCAAAATTAGCTTCGGCAAAGTTCACCTTCTTCGATGCTTCTTCACTCACAATATCCACCCGCTGCCCGATGGTAACGCCAAACCCGGCCCGGGTCGTCCCCGTTTCGGTATCCTTCAGCTCCACCAGTTCAACGTCCTGATCGACCTCTTGGCCAGCTCTCGTCAGCTTTACTTGAACATGATCGCCCGGCTTCTTTGACGAAAGCAGGGAAGAAAGCTCATCAAAGGTTTTGATGCTCTGCCCGTCTACGCTTCGGATGATGTCATTGGCCTGAAAGTCTCCTTTGGAGGTCACGCCTTCAACATGTCCGATTACCGTAATATACTGCGGGACATTGCTGTACTTGACCCCGGCTTTTTTATAGGCAGCCTCTATCGCACTGGACTGGGAGCCCGTCAAATAAGAGACCATTTGAGCACTGTATTCGGCTTCATTCCGCTTGGGCTTTGGATCTATTTCGGCATTTTTGTCGAATTTGGCAGCCAAGTAATAAACCACGTTGGCATACCTTGAAGATACAGTTGTAAGAAGAAATTCCCCATTCTCCTGCTTGTCCCCTTCCGCTACTGAAACCAGAGGCTTTACCTCTTCCGCCGTCCCCGGCTGATAAATAATATAAGGCAGCTGCATGAAGACAAGCACGTACAAGACAAGAATAAAGACGAATCCCGCCAGGGCGGGACGAAGAATTTTCCAACCTTTCCTGCTCATTCCCTTGATCACTCCCATGTCTGAAGGCTTGGTCTGTTATCTGGACAAACCGCATAAAAATGATGATTAGGACCGGCTGCACCGGGCAGCCTGGCCGCTGATCCCCTTTACCGGTATATTCGCAATAATCATTTCGTATTCAAGAGGTGCTGAACCCATGAACAACTCACCCGAAACAGCGAAAGAGAGCAAACGTTCATTATGGACCACCGCAGGGCTTGGGGTAAGCGCCGTTACCCTCGTTGTCTGTGTCATCTATGATCCGGGAAAAGCATTCGACGCCACCCTGCAGGGTCTATCTGTCTGGTGGCATATCGTATTTCCGGCGCTGATGCCCTTTCTAATGCTGTCGGAAATGATGATGGCCTACGGCCTGGTACACGGGTTAGGCACATTATTCGAGCCTTTAACAAGACGTATGCTGCGTTTTCCCGGGGAAAGCGGCTATCTCCTGCCCTTAGGGCTGATCGCCGGCTTTCCCGTATCTGCTGAAGCCGCAGCCAAACTCCATGCGCAGGGCAAGCTGAGCGGCAGCGAGGCGTCCCGGATTGCGGCTGTTTCGCACTTCTGCAACCCGATGCTGCTCATCGTAGTGATCGGGACCGGTTTTATGCATACCCCCGCCCTCGGAGTGCTGCTCGCCGCTGTTCATGCCGCAGCCGGCCTGGCTGCAGGTGCGACGCTTGGCTGGTTTAACCGTCCGGCACCAAGCCGGGCAGCTGGCCTGGCCCAGGATCGCAGCAGCCACCCGGATAACGGCAGTCGCAGATCCACCCCGAATTCGCTGCAGCAGGGCAGCCGAAAGCCTGGATCCCTCTTCCAACAAACCGTCAGAAGCATTGAGAACGCCCGCCGCCTCGACGGCCGGAGCTTTGGCAGACTGCTCGGGGATACCGTAACGGCTTCTGTGCAAACCCTGTTTACAGTTGGCGGATATATGCTTATCTTTGCCCTGGTCATCGAGGTCGTTTCCCGCTTTCTGCCCGGGCCATTCCCCGGTTATCTCCTTCCTGCGCTGCTTGAGGTCCATCTGGGCAGCTTCAGGTTAGCTGAGCCGGACGTATTGTCTCCCGCGGTGCAGGCCGCCCTGCTTGGAGCAGCGCTTGGCTGGGGCGGGCTGTGCAGTTATTTTCAGGTCAGAGCCGTACTCAAGCCGTCCGGCATTACCAGCAAAGGCTTTCTCACCGCCAGACTGCTGCATGCCGCGTACGCCTACGTACTTACACTGCTGCTCTGGAAGCCCGTCACATCTTTATTTCCAAATACACTCCCGGCATACCGGGACCTGAATGCAGGCGGGGGAATTCAAACATCCGGAGCCTTGCCCGCCGGCCTCACGCTGCCGGGATGGGATCAGGCCTGGGGCATGCTGGGCTGGCAGTCCGCCGCGTTGGCAGTGCTGCTATCCGGCCTTGCTGCGTTCAGCTTCATTTGGAGACGCCGCCTGCGCCGCAATTAAACCTGTTAATCAGCTGAGCGAGCGCTCCGCCATTTTGATCTTCAGCGCAGCTTCAACCTCTTGCGGAACCAGGCTGGATACGTCGCCATGGAACATCGCAATCTCCTTAACCACGCTTGAACTGAGATAGGAGTATTTGGGATTTGTCATCATAAAAATGGTCTCGACCTCGTCCGCCAGCTTGTGGTTGGTCGAGGCCATCTGCAGCTCGTACTCAAAATCCGTCACGGAACGGATTCCCCTGACGATCACATCAGCCTTCTTGTTTCGCATGTAATTGACCAGCAGGTCGCGGAAGCTGTCCACCTCGACGTTATCCAGATGCCGGGTGGATTGCCGAAGCAGCTCCTTGCGCTCCTCCACCGTGAACAGCGGTTTCTTGCTGAGGTTGTTCAGAACAGCCACGATGAGCACATCAAACTGGCGCGCCGCCCGCTGAATGATGTCAATGTGACCCATCGTCACAGGGTCAAAGCTGCCGGGGTAAACGGCTACCTTTAAAGGTCTTGCAGATTGGGTTGATTTTAGCTCTTCGGTGTTCATAGTGTCTCCTCTCCACGGATCGGTTCATCATCATCGGAAGCTGTCTCTGTATGTATGTCTGCATGCTCCGCCGGTTCGGCTGCATCTATTCCGCGCCGGTAGATCGAAACCGCTGTCTCGCCGTACACGGCTTTTTTGGTGAACACAAAGCCAGGAATGCGCTCCGGATATTCATAAGACGATTCATACTCCAGCACCACGACGGCCTCATCGCTAAGCAGCGCCAGCTCGTCCATCCTGCCGATCAGTTCGTCTCCGTGTTTAAGCCTGTAGGGCGGATCCAGAAAAACAAGATCAAACTGTATGCCGCGTTTGGCCAGCGCTTTCAGGGCCCGCTCCGCGTCATTTTTATACACTTCGGCCTGTCCGCTGAGACCGGTCTGCTTCAAATTGGCTTTGACCGTCTCAACCGCCTTAACATCCATATCAATAAAAACGCCCTTATCCATTCCCCGGCTGAGCGCCTCAATGCCAAGTCCGCCGGTTCCGGCAAACAAATCCAGCACGTTTCCTCCCTCGAAATAGGGTCCGATCATGCTGAAGATCGCTTCCTTCACCTTGTCAGTCGTCGGCCTTGTCCCCATGCCGGGAACGGCTTTGAGCGCCCTGCCGCGGGCGCTTCCCGAAATTACACGCACTTTCCTTCTCTCCCTTGTCTGTCGCCACATGCTGTGCCGTATCCTCGATTTATGTCGTTATCGTACCATATCAAAAGCCACTTGAAAAATGCTTCACACAGCTCCCAGCCTTTTTTTGGACGCGCATGTATATTCCGCCATTCTCCGGACATAATGAAGATATCGACATCACCAAATGTCGTAGACAACCGCGGAGAAGACTTACGTTTCCCCATAAGATCTTCATCCGGTTTCTCCTCTCCCATGATGGGCCTCCTGAAAGGGATGCCCGGACAAAAGCCCTTGCACCGCGATTTTCGCGAGGGTTTTTGTCCTTTTTTTTGTTTATGGCAGATTGACTAACTGGCTAATGCAGGATTTATGGCAGATTACCGGCAAATCTCCGGCTGTGCTGGAGTGCTGGTCATTTCCATCAAATAAGCTCTCCAAATTTAAAAAGACTTGCCCAACCCCCTCATCGGAGTCAAGCAAGCCTTGCTGTTTGAAGGACAGTCCTCTATTCAAATTTGGAATAAGGAATGGTGAACTCAGGCAGTCCTAAGGCAAACGGTGTGTATTCATATTCATCAAAATAAATGACAATACCGTTATGATTCAGAAAATAATCCCGATCCGACTCAATGGTCTTGAACGGTGTCAGCAGGCTTAAATTCCGACTCTTGATCTGCTTCTGAATTTCGTTATTGATGATCGTTACATATTCCGCCTTATTCCCGGCTGCTTCTTTGAGTGAAAGCACATTGCCGGTAGTTAAATCAAAGGTATACGGGGTGCGGATGGTATCGCCGTGGGCTCCTCCCAGATATAGATAGTAGTCCAGATAAAGGCTGAGCAGCCCTTTTTCATTATAGCTGACCTTGTATACGGCATCCAGACTTGGCGGATTCACGCTTATATCCGGATCATTTTTTATTAATTCGTTATTTTCCTCAATCACATTATCCATGATCTGGGTGTCCGACTCAATTTGCTTATCGACTTCCTGTTTAATAAAATTATTAATCTTCTGCTGAATAACGGCATCTTTGTAGCCGCTAATGACAGGATAATACACCGATAAGGATTTGCCATCTCCGTCAGCGCCGATCTGCTTGGTCTCTACCTGTAGATCATTTTCCTGGATGGCTTGAATGCCGATCAGCTTGGAGGTTTGGTCATAAGTGATCACGTACCCCATCTGTTCCAGCAGGAAACGAAGAGGAAGATAGGTTACGTTATCCTGAACAATTGCCTCCGGTCCAAAGATCAGCTGGCCGTTTAAAGTTGTGGAACCGTTGTTTAAATTCATCGTCAATACCCGGCCCCGTCCGGTGATTTTGACGGTCTTAGCCGCCGAATCATAGCTTACGTTCAGCCCCAAATTTGTACCGAGGCTGCGCAGGGCGATATAGGTCGTGCTGCTGCTGTTAAGGGTACCGATCGTTTTGCTTGTTCCCTCAATCCGAAAAGCCTGATTCGTAATCTTATACTTCGCTGCTGCGGCAGAGGCGTGAGCTTCCGGCATTTGGGCCGCCGGACCAGCCATCAGAGCTGCTGCTATAACAGCCGCTAGAACAAGATTTGACCGTTTAAATTGAATCTTCATGACAGGAGACATCCTTTCTTTACAGCTCTTACAGCAATTTGACTGCCAGCTGTTAATCAGGTGTTAAAGCTCTTGCTTAGACGCCTTTCACTGCCAAAAGGTTTCATCATTGTTAAGTTATTCAACCGGATTTGTCCGGCTATTCTTTCTCCGGATAACCGCCGCATAACGAAACATAGGCCGCCAAGAGTAAACAAAATCCTTCGTTTCTGCTCCCATGCTTGTTCCCGTATCTATCTCTGTTCCCGTCCCAGCGCCCGCCGCCGCCTCTGCTTCAAGCGCAGCACGCAGTTTGCGCCAGTCACGTCCGCGAAACCCTTTGGCCACCGACAGCGGCCCGTCTGTCTTCACGAAGCGGTTGGCCGAAATAAGCCGCACCATCACGGAAACGGCCAGCCAGGGCATCCAGTGCCGGTGCAGATCGCTGATGACGACGCCGAGCCGGGAAGCCGCCAGCATATGCCCCACGACTTTCGGCAGCTCTTCTTCCGGGAAATGATGCAGAAACTGGCTGGCTGTGATGATGTCTGCCGAAGCCTCGGGGAGATCAAACACGTCGCTCCGGCGAACCCGGATGCGCGGCTCTCCCCGATACAGCAGCCGGGCTTCCTCGCAGGCCTCTTCCGTAATATCCGACAGGATGATGGAGAGCTCCAAGCCTTCCTCCTCCGCCCACCGCAGCAGAGCCTTATTCACATCCCCAGAGCCTGACCCGATGTCCAGAATCGTAAACCTGCGCGGTTTGCCCGCATCCTTCCAAAGCTTCCGCACGCCGTACAAAACAGGGCCCGGAGCCGCAAAGATCCGGTTCAACCGCCGGATTTGCCCCAGGGCCTCCCGCAGCTCATGCCCGCCGTCAGTAAAATCGTCCATCACTTCCGGCTCCAGAGCCCTTTGTTTAAAGCTTCTAAACATGCGCCTCATCCATACGCACAACCTCGGCTGCGGTATTCAGGATTTCTGGCAGGGCCGTTTCTGTGCCTGCAGCAAACAATTCTTTTTCATGCTGCGGGTTTCTCTTTGGTTCATACTGGATCTGAATCATTTCACAGGTCAGTCCCGGCCCAAATGCGATGGCAAGCCCTGCAGGGCGGCCGGAGACAGCTTTTTCCTCATATTGATGCCGCATTTCATTCAGAACAAACAAAATGGTCGCCGAGGACATGTTGCCGTAATTTTTCAAGATCGTCCGGCTGGGCGCTGTCTGGTCTTCAGAAAGGCTGTATAAGGTCTCCATGGCATCGATAATGCCTTTGCCTCCGGGGTGAATGGCCCAAAGCTCGGCGTCCCGGCTGCCGTTTAGCAGCACTTCAATTTCATTAGGCACAAACCGGGTCAGCAGCTTGGGAATGTTCGGGGACAAGTAAAGGTCAAAGCCGTGATCGCCGACCTCCCATATCATTTCATCCGCAGAATCGGCCAGCAGAACGGAATGATCTTGTCCCAGCTGGAAAATGAGGTTCTCCCCTTCTCCCGGAGTTCCTACTACGCAAGCAGAGGACCCGTCACCGAAAAAGGACGCCCCAAACAGCGCTTCCCGGTCGCTGGACGGCTGAATATGCAGCGTGCATAATTCAACGGTCACAATGAGAACCTTCGCCCCCGGCTCACTGCTGACGATCTGATTGGCCAGGCAAACTCCCTTCAAACCTGCCGCACAGCCAAGAAAGTTTAACGGAATCCGCGTAACTGTGCGGAGCATGCCAAGCTCCTGAATTAAGTGGGTATCAATTCCCGGGAGAAACTGTCCCGTACAGCTGACTGTAATAAGATGGGTAATGGCGGAGGCATCCACTTTGGCGTCGCGGAGCGCCTTACGTGCGGATTCAAGCGCAAGCGGTACAGATTCCCGTTTATACGTCTTCATGCGGTCAGCGGTCCCTGGCACCTCGAGCTCTGAATGGTTCGGAAAATAGCGGCAGTCTGCGGTCGGCTTCAACAAATCCGGCTCAACCGTGTAGCGCGTATCCACACCGCATTGTTTGAAAATCCTTTTTGCCCAGCGCATGGAATCCGGCCGGTCTGCCAATGCCTGCCCCAGTCTTTGCGACGTATCGGCTTGGTCCAATTTATGCTCCGGCACTGCTGTGCCGATGCCTTGGATGGCAATGTTGCGGTAATGGAAGTTCATTTGCTCCATTCATCTCCTCTTGATCGGATTGATAATTTGAGACATGTCCGCTTCCCACATATCTATTCTTTGTTTATTGACCTTTTGAGGGATCATTAAACCTATTTACCCGCTTCGCTCTCGAATGTTAACCTTTAATTGAAAAAAATCCCTTCCAAGCCGAGCAGGGTCTCCCTGCTTGCCTGGAAAGGATTTTTATTCTTCCGCGGACCATTACCGCTCTAAATTAAGTTTCTGTTCCAGCTTTCTCCGTCCGGTTGCGGCCGTTCTCTTTCGCCCGGTATAAAGCTTTATCCGCCAATTGAAACAGCATTTCGAAGTCACTCGTCTGCTGCGGGTAAGCCGCACAACCGGCTGATACGGTTACCGGTCTGCCAATCGGTGATTTGGAGTGCTCCACATTCCGCCGGATCCGCTCTGCTGCTTCATAGGAGCTGTCAAGACCGGTGCCGGGAAGAACAACGACAAACTCTTCTCCGCCAAACCGGAAGCAATAATCACCAGGCCGCAGCGAAGACGCCAGCACTTCAGCCAAGAAGACGAGCACTTCGTCGCCTGCCTGATGCCCGTAGGTGTCATTCACACTTTTAAAACGGTCAATATCTAGTATTAATAAAGAAAATGGCTGCTCCGTACGTCTATAACTGGACACCAGCTCGTCAAAAGACCGCCGGTTTCTCAAACCGGTAAGCGCGTCCTTATTCGCTGAATCATTCAGCAGTTCATTCCGCTCATGCATCGTCCCAATCGAGCTTGTTACAGCCTTTCTCAGCAATTCAGCTTCCCTGATCCAGTAATTCCTTATCTTCGGCGCAGTCAGTTTATCCGGGTCAGAGGCCATTTTTGCAGCAAAATCGGACAATGCCACAAACGGCGCGGCGGCCCGGCGAGCCATCACAATCGTCAAAGCCATAATGACCAGAAACGGCAAAATCATAATCAGGATCATTAGTGCTGCCTGTTCCTTCTGCTGCTGGGCTACAACGCTGTGCGGGGTTTGCACCACGACTCCCCAGCCATTCTGCACGACATAGGCATATCCGGCCATAAATTGCACGCCGAAACTGCTTACCTCTTCTTCTTTGCCGCTTAACCCTCTGCTCAGCTTTTGGACGACTGTGTTGCTGCCAGCATCTTCCCCCAATAGCTTGCCATCCGGGTGGAACAGCAGCTTTCCGGTTGAATCGACGATATAGAAATAAGATCCCGTTTCGTCAATCGTATTTAATCCGAAGATACTGTTTAGTACATTGCTCTCTTCCAGATAGATCGTTCCGCCGATAAATCCCTTGTAAATTCCCTGTGCATCAAAAACCGGCTGGGTCATCAATACAATCAGCCGCCCCGTCGTCCCTACATAAGGGACTGAAAGTGTTGGTCTCTTAAGCTCCAAAGCTTCTTTTACGGGCTCGGTTTTAAGCTGGACACCCTCAATATTTACATTTGGCGGCGTTACCTTGACGACTTTTCCGTTCTCATTAGCCCAGAACACGGAGTTAAAATAGTTATTGCTGCTCTTAAAATAATTAAGCTGCTCCTGAACAGCCGCAGAAGGATGCTTCGGGTCGGCATTTTCCACCTGTTTCGCCACTGCAGCAAGACCGGATTTCATAGATAAAAACAGAGTATCAATGGTATTGCTCATTTTCAGCGCAGAGGAATAATCCATCTCCAGTGTCCGGGTCACCAAATTCTGCCGCTGGGAGTGATAAGAGGCTGCTAGGGAGATCAGCAGGGTCAACAAGATTGAACATCCCACAATGATGGAGAAAAGCCCTGTCAGACCTACCTTGCGTTTATCTGTAAAAGAATGGGTCATGTTAATATCGAACAACCTTTAGCGTGTAGTTTAAGAGTTATATCGGAAAATCTGCTTTCTTATAATACAGATAATTATTTCCATTAAAAGATTTGTGCAAGAATGAGCCGGCAACCGGCAGCCATCTGTGACCTAATATCGGCCTTCTGACTTTGATAAGCCGGTCATTTGATTAGACCTATGGACTAAAACTTGCCTAAATACAAAAAAAGAACCCTTTTTCAAGGTTCCTCTTTGCTATGTATGATTGCTTGGCGGCGTCCTACTCTCCCAGGACCCTGCGGTCCAAGTACCATCGGCGCTGGAGGGCTTAACGGTCGTGTTCGGGATGGGTACGTGTGGAACCCCTCCGCCATCGCCACCAAACATGATTTTTCGGAGCTTCCGCTCCTCGAAATCGCTGCGAGAAAATATCAAACATTGATATCTACCCACAGTCGTTCAGATGTTTGATCACCTGAAAACTGGATACGAAACAATCATCTGCGAATTAGCCCTTACTCCGTTCCGGGGGCCCTGAAAAGTAATCGGAATTACCTTCGAAGCCACGCGTCACTTTTTGGGGTATCTTTCTGGGCCCCGCCAAAGTACTCGGAATCCGCTTCGTCAGCTTCTTCTTCACTTTGGTGGGTACTTTTTGGATAAGCCCTCGACCGATTAGTACTGGTCAGCTCCATGCATTGCTGCACTTCCACCTCCAGCCTATCTACCTCGTCGTCTTCAAGGGGTCTTACTAATTGGGAAATCTCATCTTGAGGGGG
>NZ_VAWG01000030.1 GCF_005869875.1 Paenibacillus pinistramenti | reverse complement strand
ACGTCTTTGGCGATGCGGAGCTGCGGGCCGCGATCGCGGCCCATCTGCGCGCAGCACGCGGCATCGCCGCAAACCGTGCATCGATCTGCTGCTTCAGCGGATCGATGCAGGCCCTCGCGCTCCTGAGCCAGCTGCTGCTGGGCGAAGGAGCGCGGGCCGTGGCCGAGGATCCCGGGTATCCCGGGATCCGGCTGGCCGCCGCCGCCGCCGGGGCGGCGGTGGTCCCGGCCGGGGTGGACGGCCGGGGCATCATCCCGCGCGACTGGGACGCGCAGGTGCTGTTTGTGACGCCGGGCCGGCAGTTCCCGACCGGCGCGGTGCTTGCGCCTGAGCGGCGGCGCGAGCTGCTGGCCTGGGCCCGGCGCCGGAACGCGGTCATCGTCGAGGACGACTTTGACAGCGAATTCCGCTGGGCCGGCCAGCCGATGGAGCCGCTCGCGGCGCAGGACCGCGGTGAACGGGTCGTGTTCGTCGGCTCGTTCACCAAGACCCTGTTCTCCGCGCTGCGCATCGGCTACGCGGTGCTCCCCCGGCCGCTGGTCGAGCCGATGCGGCTGGCGAAGGCCTTGTATGAACCTTTCTCGCCGGCGCTGCTGGAGCAGCGGACCCTGGCGCGGTTTATGGCAAGGGGCGATTATGACAAGCATCTCCGGCGCATGCGGCGGATCTACGGGGTGCGTTATGACGTGTTCCGAAGGGAGCTGGAGAATCGCCTCGGCGGTCTGTTTGCTCCGCTGCCGCTGAGCAGCGGCCTGCATGTGTACGCCGCCTGGCGGAGGAGTCCGGAGGAATATGTGCTGTACCGGGATGCCTGCCGCCGGTCAGGGGTATTTTTCCAGGATGTAGAGGGTTACTGGACCGGGCCTCACGGCCCTGCAGCCTGCTTCTTCTTCGCCGGGCTAGAGCCGGAAGCGATTACGGAAGGCCTGAGCCGGATGGAGCGCATTGGACAAAAGATTTGGGGAGACGGTATCCGCATAGTATAATAGCAATTAACAGGCGACGATATGCCTTAATTCGGCACGCCATAATTCGATACGCCATAATTCGGCACTCCATAATCAGATGCGCCATAATCAGATGCGCCAAAATTAGATGCGATCCGACATGATCCGATACCAGGGAGGAAGAAACTATGCTCAATACTCCGCCTTCCTCTTTTGTACTGAAGCGGGCATTTGCCAAAATTGTCTGTGAGCCGGGATGGAAATGGCAGAAGCGGGAGAAGCCGCTGGAGAATTTTGATCTGTTTTATGTGTGGAGCGGGGAAGGGACGCTCGTCCTGAACGGCCGTCCAACCGAAATCGGCAAGGGAAGCTGCTTCCTGTTCCGTCCGGGAGATTATACAAGCGCAAGCCATAATCCGCAGAAGCCGCTGGTTCTGACCTATATTCATTTTGATGTAAACGGCCCGCTGGAGGAAATTCCGGCCCATTACCGGAAGCTTGAAGAGACGCTCGACTTTGAATTCATGCTCTCCCGCTATGTCCGCCTGTTCCTGAACAAGGATACTTACGGCGCGGAAGAAGAGGCGAGGCTTCTGCTCAAGCAGATGATGATTTATCTGCTTCGTGAAGAACGGCATGTGCCGGTCTCGCAGACGGTCAGCCATCATCTGGACGAAGCGATCCAGGAGACCGCGAATTATGTGCTCCAGCATCCGGGCCTGCCGCACCGGACCAAGGATCTGGCAGCCCGCGCGGGGCTGTCCCCCCGATATTTTTCTATTAAATTTAAAGAGATTGTGGGTTCTCCTGTCCAATCTTATATCATAAAATGCCGTATAGACCGCGCGAGGTACCTGCTGCTGCATGCGGGCATGAACGTTACGGAAGTGGCCGAGGCGCTCGGCTACCGGGATATTTTCTTCTTCAGCCGTCAATTCAAGCAGTACACAGGCAAAAGCCCCTCCGAAATCCGCTGACCCGCCGGCCAGGTTCAAGGGCGCGGGGATCAGGGTAATTTGTGTTAACCCTTGCGGCTCGTACAGTTCAGGCATGAAAGGAGGTGAATGGGGAATGAACAGAAGACGGCGGGTACGCAGCAGAGCCTTTGCTGGCAGATCAAGCTTATTCAGAAACCGCCTGCGCCGGATGAAAGCGGTGGAGCAGGAAATATCCTGGTTCTGACGGGATTCATTATCATTCATACTTAGTTATTATCGCGATTGTCCATATATCATAACAACAAAGCAGCTCCCGCATGGTGCGGAAGCTGCTTTTTGCCGTATCGCTATAGTCTGTATCGTTAAAGTCTGTATCGTTAAAGTCTGTATCGTTGATGGCTGTATCTTTAATCGCGTTTCATTGAGTGCTGCACTCCGCGGTGAGCCAGCTGTTATTTTCTGCGGAAGCAGCCCAGCAGCTGTCCCATTTTCACGGCGGTGCCCGGCTTCAAGCCTTCCAGAGGCTGAAAGGTACCGTTTTCTGTAAACAGGACGACGGTGGAGCCGAATTCGAAATAAGCCAGGTCATCCCCGCGTTCCCAGGCCTTGGCGGCCGGATCGGTATACTGGATGCTGCTTACGTTCATGGCGCCCACCTTGATCAGCGCGACCTCGCCTGGGCGGTGATCAATATAAGTAATCAGCCGTTCATTACGGCTGAGGACCGATTTCATATGGGTCATGCCAAAATCGTTAACCGGATAAACCCTGCCTTTAATATGCTCGCTCTCCAGCTTGGTTCCGGCAACGGGGGCATGAATCCGGTGATAATCCGTCGGGCTTAAATACAGCACAAAGAAAAAGCCGTGCTTGTATTTCTCTAGTCTGGGCGAATGGTTCAGCAGGTCTGCAATCGTATAATTCTGGCCTTTGACATTCAGCAGCGTTCCGGCTTCAATGGGCCCCATTGCTGTAATCAATGAATCCACAGGGCTGACCAGCGCATCGGGCTGCGGATGCACCGGACGCATGCCCGGCTTCAGGCGGCGCGTAAAGAACTCATTCAACGTCCGGTATTCGGCAAGCTCTTTCTCTGCCTCATGCAGCGGGATCTTATACATTTTAGCGAAGTAAGGGATCAGCGGGCGGCTGGCAGCGGATCTTGAGAAATGCCCGGTTATTGAGGCAATCCATTTCCTTGAGGAAAGCTCCGTAAATAACCGCATCATGCTTTGAGCCATAGAACGACTCCTTTCTGAATACTCTCCCGGCATGCCGCCGGAAAGATCAACTCCGCTAATATTGACACAGATCGTCCCTTAAATCAATAAGCCTGCCGCAGAGGATCCACTAGCCTCTTGCCCTGTTCAGACCTGCTTTGTCAGCAGATATTTGGCGAAAGCCATCGGCTTGCGATAGGTTTCTATCCAGGTTGAAATCATACCTGCCTCCCTGAAGCCGTAGCGCTGGTCCCGGCCGTTGCATTCAATAAAGTAGACCTCTCCGAAAGAAGTAACGCCGATGTCGATGCCCAGGTCTGCCAGGAGAGAAAGCCGGCTTGATAGATGCCGGGCAACTTCAAGGGCCAAAGCCCTGCATTCCACAGTCAGACGTTCGGCCATGCCAGGAGGAAGCGCTGCATGGAGCAGGTATTCGGCAGGATAAGCACTGCCGCCCTGGGCGATATTCGTCAAGAAGCCGCCGGGTTCGGACATTTTGGCAAACATTCCGGTAACTCCCCACTTCCCGTCCAGTCCCCGCTGCACCGTTACTCTCAAATCAATCGGTCGGCCGTCGATTTCGGCGAGGGAAAGTCTTTCCTGGATCATGTACGGCGTCCTTCTCAACCGTTGAATGAGCCACCCCGGCAGGAAGCCCTTGGGGCTGCCGAGCGGAATGGTTACCCACTTTCTGCCGGCTGTCCGGGTCTTAGGGCTGCGTCTGGTCAGCACCCATCCGGAAGGCCCGCGGTACAGCCGCATGATGCCTAATCCAACGGAGCTGCTGACCGGCTTGAGCAGCAGGTCGGCATACAGGCGCATCATCGATCTGATATTAGCCGGCGTTGCGGGCAGGGTGTGCGGCTGATGGCGGGATAATACGGGATGTCTGGCCAGCAGGCTGTGGATCCTGTCTTTCCGGTACCGGGTATTGGTATTAAAAATGACGATTCCCCTGGACTGCAGGGCGGCGATTTTTCTGGCGGCAGCCCTGCTCTTGTAAATCGCCCGGTTGTGTATGACCTTGGGGGTCGGAATTTGTATTCTGGAGACGCCGGTTTCGTTCATTACGTAAACCAGGCTTTTTTTGCCGGTGCTGGAAATATCCTTTAACTGAAGGTAGCAGGGTTTGAGTCCGTACAGAGCCGCTGCTTCTTCGTAGACCGACAGGGATTCCTGTGAGACGCGGCCGGATTGGAAAGAGCCTTGCGGCAGTGCGTTCAGCAGAATGCCGACATAATCAGGGTCCAAAATTCTCCCTCCCTTGCATCAGGGTGCTAAGCCTTATTTTCTGATTAGTATAATCTATGGCTGATGACCCTGCGGAGCATGGACGAATGAAGGGTTACAGCAGCCTGATTTGGAGGATGGAGGGCAGATTTATCAAAAGATTTTTCAGGGCCGAGTCACCTTGACTCCTCCCTTCTCGTATAACTACAACATAAGTTCATTTGGCAGAAGGGGGCTATGGCGTTTGAATCCTCATAAGGTTGCGGTCATTTCACCGGGATCCTTTGTCCTTCCATCGGGCAGAAGCAGCTCGGTGGAGCGCGTGATTGAGAAAATGGTTCCGCTCGCTTCCGGTAATCTGGATATCCGAATCTATGGAAGGACCGGAAAGGACGTGCCTTTAAAAGAAATGCTGGGACCGGTGTCCTGCTGCAGAGTGCCTGGAGGTTCAGCCTATTTGCCGTCCATTCTTCGCCATTTGCGGGCGTGGCGGCCGAATACGGTCGATGTTCATAACAGGCCGATGCTGGCCTGCAGGTTAAAGCAGCGGCTGCCGCATTCCGAAATATGGCTGACCCTTCACTCGACGACGTTTATTCAGGAGAAAAATTTTCCAAAGCCCGGCGGGATGGAGGTGCTGGCTCCGCTTGACGGAATCCTTGTTAACAGCCATTTTCTCAAACGGGAGCTGCTGCGCCGGTTTCCGGAGCTTCAGGTGCCTGTGGAAGTGAATCATCTGGGCGTCAGCCCGGAGGACTTCATTCCGCGCTGGAGCCCGCTCGGGGATTCCCTCAGGCGGGCAAGGCTGGAGGAGTTCGGCTGGAGCGGGCGGAAGATCGTGCTGTATATCGGCAGGCTGATTCCGGAGAAGGGCGTTCACTATCTGCTGAGTGCCGTAAGATCCGTGATCCGCAGAGAACCGGATGCCTTGTTCCTGATCGCAGGCAGCGCTTATTACGGAAGCAGCCGGGAAACCACTTACGTGCGCAGCCTGAAGGAGATGGCCCAAGGCGTCAGGGAGCACGTCGTCTTTCTTCCGTTTACGCCTTATCCGCAAATTTCGGACTGGTACAATCTGGCCGATTTGGTGGTGGTTCCGTCCGGCCAGGACGAGGCCTTCGGGCTGGTTAATCTGGAAGCGATGGCTTCGGGCGTGCCT
Source organism: Paenibacillus pinistramenti (assembly GCF_005869875.1). GTDB lineage: Bacteria > Bacillota > Bacilli > Paenibacillales > Paenibacillaceae > Fontibacillus > Fontibacillus pinistramenti. The sequence continues at coordinate 12,408 of NZ_VAWG01000030.1, read as the reverse complement.
GTTATAGCAGCAAGAACGGGCGGCATACCTGAAATTATTGAGCATGGACACACCGGAATTCTGATTGATCCGGAAGAGTTAAGCGACGGGCTGGGCGCAGCGATCGAGAAGATTCTGGGAGATCCGGAGCTTGCAGTCTCCATGGGGATCGCCGGATATGAAGCGGCTCGGGGCCGCTTTCTCTGGACGCATGCCGCTTCCCGGTGGAGCAGGCTGATGACCCAAAGGAGCGGGGCAGACTTATCGCCTGCCCGAATATCTGTCAACCGCTGATCCAATCCGCAGGTTTAAGATGTTAAGATGCCGGCTTTGAGCCGGCGTCTTTTTTTTGATGCAGATACAGGATTGCAGCATGTTCATCCGGGGATTTTTTGAGGGTGAGACTTGGCTGCTGTTGCTGCCGGGAGGCTGCTGGCTGCTGTGTTGTTGTTCCCTCTTGTACGTTAGCCGTTGCGGCAAATGCTCACTGGCATAAGCTGTACAATACCCTATTCAATATGCCTGATTCCAAGAAGGTGAGACCAAATGACCAAAACCCGCAAAGCCGTCCGCAGGAGCATGAGCCATAGAAGAATAATAACCAGGAGCATAAGCCGCCGGAGCATACGCCGCAGAAGAATAAGTCTGTTCAGAGCCCGGAAGAAGAGGATATCCGTAGTAAAATGCCACTCCAACCCGGTGATCTCGGTCATTATTCCGGTTATGAATGAACGCAGAACACTGCAGAGGGTGATCCGGGAAGCCGGCAAAGTGCATCCGCAGAGTGAAATTATTGTGATTGCGAATGGATGCACGGACGGGAGCGCCAGATTGGCCAGAAGGCTGGGGGTTCATGTGTACGAATACCCTGAGCCGCTTGGTCATGATGTTCCCCGGGCGGTTGGGGCACGGATGGCTAAAGGAGAAGTCCTCCTTTTTATTGATGGAGACATGATCGTCCCTGCCGAGGATCTGCGCCTGTTCGTCCGGCATATCTTATCCGGCGGTGACATCGCGCTGAACAGCTACAGCGGACCCGTTCACAGCAGGCAGACCCATCCAGTGGTGAGTGCAAAGCATACGCTGAACATGCTTCTGGAGCGGCCCGATTTGAAAGGGGCCTCCCTGACCGCGGTGCCGCATGCCTTGAGCAGGCGTGCCGCAGAGATGCTGGGAGCGGACCTGCTCAGCAATCCCCCGCTGGCCTTGGCACAGGCGGTTCTGAAGGGGATTGAGGTCACCCCCGTGCACGAGGTAAATGCAGGCCGGCTGAACCGTTCAAGAAGGCGCGCGGGCCAAGATGATCTCTTGATTCCGCTGCTTGTCGGTGATCATATGGAGGCTATCGGGCTGATCCTTGAGAACCGGGGGCTCCGCGGCGGGTTCTCCGATCTGGAACGTATCCGAGAAAAAGCAAGGTGAGGAAATGAGACCAACATTAAGAAGACGTGCTTACCGTATAAAAACGCATAAAAGATCTCCTTATGGCAATAAGACAGTCTCCTCCAGCAGGCGGAGCCGCGCGGCTTTGAGGAGAAGCGCCGGAAGACGCAGGCGGAATACGGCGGCCGGAATGCCCGGGAAGAAATCGGCTGCGCTCTGGCTGGAAAAGGCAAGGACAGCCGGCAGGGAAGCCGGCGCTGCCTGGAGAGAAGGGTCTGGAGCCGGAGCTGAATCAGGAGCCGAGTCTGGAGCCGGTGCTGTCCCCGGGCCGGCGGCAGGGCTGAAACATTTCCGCGAGGCCCTCTTCGGGTGGTTTGCAGGCTTCCACCAGGCTAAACGGCCATCCTTTGCCGAGGCGCTCTCCCAGGGTCTGGTCTTTCGCGACGGGTATGCCGGCTCGTCAGGCCTTCAGCCTGAGCAGCTCGGTGCCCCTGTCCCCTTGGCCGGCACAGCCTCGGTTGTAATCAGCGTGTCTGACGAGGAGGAGACCATCGGCCGCCTGCTGGATGAACTGCAGCGCCTGCCGCTGCAGGAGATCATCGTCGTCCTGAACGGCTGCACGGACCATAGCTTCGCCGAGGTGAGAAAGCGCAGCGGCATTCTCATGGTTAACGACCCGCAGCGGCTCGGCCATGATGTGGGACGCTCCATAGGGGCGGCACTTGCCGGGGGAGATGCCGTTCTATTCCTGGACGGCGACATGGCAGTGCCTGCCGAAGAACTGGCCGCCTTTCTCTACGAACAGGAGAGCGGCGCGGATGTTGTGCTTAACAACATTACCGGATTCCTTCCGGTGTATGGCAGGCAGGATGAGGTGTCCCGCTGCAAATTATTTTTGAATCAGGCGCTCGGCAGGCCCGATCTGCACAGCAATTCGCTGACGGCCGTCCCGCATGTTCTGTCGCGCAGGACGCTCAGTCACATAGGGACCTCCGTGCTGGCCGTTCCGCCAAAAGCACAGGCAGCGGCCGTCTTGGCCGGTCTTCATGTAACAGCGCCGTGCACTGTGGATGTCATCCGGCGGAACCGGTTAAGACAGAGCAATTCAGGCAGCCATAATAAAGTAGCCCAGCTGATTATCGGGGATCATGCAGAGGCGCTCGGGGAGGCGATCCGGCGCAGGGGGCCGAGACTGCACTGGACCTCGCTTCCGCGTGCTGAGCTCGCGAAAGTGAGGAATGGCAGATGAGCGGTCCGCTTCCAACAAGCATTATCATCCCTACCTACAACGGACTTCATTTATTGGCCCGGTGCCTGGATTCGATCCGGAAGTTTACGGAGGTTCCATACGAAATCATTGTGGTTGACAACGGGTCCACGGACGGGACAGCCGAATACTGCGAACGCCAGAAAGTCAGGCTGATTGCCCTGCCTCAGAACGAGGGCTTTCCGAAAGCCGCGAACAAGGGACTTGCCATCGCCTCCGGCGAGCAAATGCTGCTGCTGAATAATGACTGCGTCGTAACTCCGCGCTGGCTATCCCAAATGCTCACGGCCCTGCACAGTTCGGAGCATACGGGAATTGTCGGGCCTGTCACCAATTATGCAAGCGGCCGGCAGCAGATAGAGACCGGGCTTGGAGGCATTGCGGAGCTGCTGGAGTATGCCGAAGGCCATAATCACAGCGATCCGGCAAAATGGGCCGAGGTCAGAAGGCTCGTCGGGTTATGCTTTCTGTTCAAGAGAAGCCTGTATGAACAAATCGGCCCCCTGGACGAAGGATTTTCACCGGGCCACTATGAAGACGACGACTATTGCTACAGAGCGGTACAGCGAGGCTTCCGTCTGCTGATTTGCGGAGATACCTTTATCTACCACCAGGGAAGCGTGAGCTTCAGGCAGGAGCATCCTCAGGGCTGGAAAGAGCTCATTGAAAGAAACCGCAGGCGTTTTATAGAGAAGTGGGGCTGTGAACCTGCATCTGCGGATTAAAAAAGGAGGAGAACCATGAAAGGAGTTCTATTGGCAGGAGGAACGGGCACAAGGCTGTATCCTCTGACCGGTCTGATCAACAAACATCTGATCCCGGTCGGCGAATCTCCCATGATCTGTTACGGGATTGAGCGTTTGAAAAAGGCGGGAGTAACCGAAATTATGCTCATTATCAGCAAGCAGTCCGCCGGTTTATATACGGATTTCTTGGGCAGCGGAAGCAGCATGGGGATCAAGCTGACGTACAAAATCCAGGATCAGGCCGGGGGCATTGGAGAAGCTCTGGAGCTGGCCCGCGGCTTTATTTTTCCAGGTGAGCGGTTTGTTGTGGTGCTGGGCGATAATTTGTTTCTCGATGATTTGAAGCCCTTTATGGATAAATTTGAACAACAGCCCGCCGGAAGCGCCAGAGTGCTGCTTAAGCGGGTCAGCGACCCCCGGAGATATGGTGTTCCTGTGTTCGATGAGCAGAACCGGTCGCTGATCTCCTATATTGAGGAGAAGCCGGGCAAGCCGAAGTCCCCATACTGCGTAACTGGCATTTATATGTATGATGACCATGTGTTTGAACGAATCGCGGCCACTGCCCCATCGGCAAGGGGAGAGCTTGAAATTACGGATGTCAACAATATGTACGCCCGTGATGGAAAGCTGGAGTACGATATTCTTCGCAAATGGTGGACGGATGCGGGGACCTTTGAATCTCTGCGCGAAGCCGCCGGTAAGATGAAGAGGGCTGAATTCTAGCGGCCGGCCGAATGTAAGCCGCATATTACTGCGGCAGCGCCGCAGCTGCAGGGGAGAGGACAGGAATGGCGAGGACTCCAAAGAGACGTGCCGGGCGCCTGCGGAATCCGCGGACACGTCATGCAGTGAAAAGGACCAAGCTCGGACGAAGAGCGGCGTCCGGGCGGCGGCCTTATGGCTGGAGAGGGACGCGAAGACGGAGGAGGGTGCGCGGCAGACCGGGGGCGGCGGCCAAAGGAAGCGGCATGCGCTTGACGATGACGCTTCCGCCGGCAGGGCAGACGGCGGGCGGAGCGGGTTTCCAGGAGGCAGAGGCGTCCCGGCCGGCTCAGGCTGCGGCTGCGGGGGCGGGGGCCCTGGAGGCTCAGCCCGCTGAGTCCGTTCAGGCTGCTCAGCCGGCTCAGCCCGCCCTGCCCGAGGCGGAAGAGGAAGCCCGCCGGCAGGCGGTGCGGGCCGGCTACCAGTTGGGTTATCAGGATGGGTGGTATGAAGGCGGGGAAGCTTTGGTAGCCCGCCTTCTTCCCCCTAACCGCATCCTGGCCGGAATTACCGCCGGCGATTTGATCGCCCTGGGCCTCCGGCATCTGCCTCAGGAGGCGTGGCTTCCGCTGCTTACAGCCGCCGAGGTGGCGGCTTTGATCAGGCAGGCCATGGATGAAGGCAGGCCGCTTTCGATTGTAAGACTGGGGGACGGGGAACTGCTGACCTTGGCTCACGATACGGTCATCCCGGCCGAAGAGGCACAGCTTCGCGGCCCCTTCCTCCCGTATGCCGGCGTTGAGCTGCCGGCTCCAGATGTCAGGGAAGCGCTGGCCGCCGCCCTTGGCCGGGCGGACATCATCGGCGTGCCGGAATCGCGGCATCCTTCCTTTCAGGGCCTGCTGTTCCCGGTTCTGAGCCGCTATGGCTATCAGCCCGCAGCCCTTCGGCTGACCTCTTCCACGGTCAATTACAGCCTGGCGGAGAAGGGGCTGCTGCTTCCTCTGCTGCAGAGCCGCAGGGTGCTGCTGATCGGGAATAAGGCGGAAGAGCTTGGCCGGGTGCTGGAGGCCGCCGGCATTGCGGTCAGCGGGATCGTGTCACCGGTATTGGGGGCGCGGGGAGCGGAGCAGGCCGTCAATGCGGCTGCAGGGTTCGACTTTGACATTGCCCTCGTCTCCGCCGGCATTGCGGCCGTTCTTATCTGCGAAGCGATTGCAGGGCGGTACGGTAAGGTTGCGCTGGACTTCGGCCACATGGCCAATAAACTCGAAAGCGGAGAGGCGCTGCTCCGCTGACATGGAGGGTTTCTATGCGCAGGAAGAAACATCAGCTCAGCAACAACAGGAGCAAGGCAGCAGCCGTCCCGCCAGAGGAACGGCTGCGCCAGGGCTATGAGGCCGGTTATCAGAAAGGAACCGAGAAGGGCCGTGCGGATTTTGACAGCGTGTTCGAGGGAACGAGCATTATCATCCCCACCTTTAACCAGAAAGACCTGCTGCTGCAGTGTCTGGCCTGCATTGAGGCTTATACGACGCAGCCCTATGAAATCATCATCGTGGATGACGGCTCCTCGGACGGCACGAAGGAAGCACTCCAGCGGTACCGGAAAGTCAGGCTGGCGGTCCACGAAGCCAATAAAGGCTTTGCAGGTTCGGTCAACACGGGCCTGATGATGGCAAAAGGCAGGACCGTCCTGCTGATGAACAACGATGTTCTGGTCACGGAGAACTGGCTCAGCAATTTGCTGGACTGCCTGAACAGCTCCCCTGAGATCGGGGCTGTCGGCCCGGTTACCAATTATATCGGGGGAGAGCAGCAGATTGAGGTGCCTTACACGGGACTTGAGGGCATGCAGGAATTCGCGGCGGCTTATAACCGCCAAAGTCCCGAAGGGGCAGGCCGCTGGATGCAGACGGACCGTCTGGTTGGCTTCTGCCTGCTGATGACAAGAGAAGTTGTGGAACGGACCGGCTATTTCGATGAAGGCTATGAGGTCGGCAACTTTGAGGATGACGACTGGATGCTGCGCCTTCGCCTGCAGGGGCTGAAGCTCATGATCGCCGGAAATGCCTTTGTCCACCATATCGGCAGTGTATCGATGAAGAGCCTGGACCCTGTGAGATTCGAGCAGATCAACCGGCGGAATGAATATTTTTACCAGAGAAAATGGGGTATGGCTCAGGATCAGGGAACCATCAGGCAGCTGCTGCAGCTGGCTGACAGGAGCACCGGTTCTGAGGGGTGGAGTTACGCCGAATGCCTGCCGGTGCAGGCCGCCGCGAGAAGCAGCAGAGGATTCTATTACTGGCTGGACGAGGGAAAAAGGTTCCGGATTGCAGCTCCTGCCGGTTCAGAAGACAAACTGAATTTGACTTCGGTCCGGCTGTCCCAGCGCGAGCTGCGGCGGATCCCGTTTGGGGGCGAATGGACGCCGGAGGAGGCCGCCAGGGCAATGGAACGGGTATCTGCTTCACGCCAAAATAAACTCGGGCACGGCTCCGTCGTCGAGCTCCCGGACGGCCGTTTATACCAGATTGACCGAGGGCACAGGCGTCCGATTCTAACCCGTCATACCACGGATTTGTGGGGGCTTTCCATCCGGATTCAGCAGGCGCTGCCGGAAGAGCTGGAGGCGCTGCCGGAGGGGAAGCCTGTACTTCCGCCTGTGCTGTTATTATCCGATTGGCTGTAAGTTTGGAAGACCGGCTGTAAGCTGTAATTTTATCGGAACTCTCCCACTGAGGACGTAACCGCGCGCGGCGCCCCGGCATATGCTGAAATCAGGCAGAATCCCGGGGCGCTTTTCTAATGTCCGGGACAGCATCTTATCCTTGAGCAGATGGAGGGCTGACAGTTGGAGCAGAAAATTACCGACATCGTTATGCATATGGCGCACTCTCATCAGCAGCTTGCCCGTATCATGGATGTCGAACGCCATATTACGGTCCGGATGGCGCATATCGTACATGAGCTTCCGGATGAGGATCCGGATTTCGAGGGAGTCGAGGGTCTAATCGAAAGCGTCTCTTCCATTAACAAGAGCATCATCTCCTATCTGAATTCCATCGGGGATCTAGAGGAGTCCATGTCGGAGAACTTGACTCATGTGATGACTGAGCTTAAAGGCTCGGAAGAGGAATAGCCGAAGCCCGACAGAATTAGCGTAATTAGCGTAATAGCGGAGGTGAAAGAATGAGCAGAGAACATGCCTATCTCAATATTCTCGATGCAGCCTCCAAGATTCAATGGAATATCGCGATGATGCTGGAGGCCAAAGCGCTGGAAGCCGAAAAGGCGCGGAACTGGACCTTGAATCATTTGCATGGCAGCAGGTTCAGTGATCATGCGACGCAGCTGTCCCAGCCGCTTGAGATTCATGATCAGCTTGTGGAGGTTATCGATGGCCTTACCAAACTCTCCAACGGCCTGTGCAGCAATTTGCGGGCGGTGCTGTCCTCCGCGAACGGAGGGGAGGACGGCTCCGGCTCCGGCGGATTCGGGGATTTATTCGGAGGCGCAGGGCTGGGCTTCGGGGATGGTGACAAATGATCTCCGCCCGGCGTCCCCTGACCGAACGGGAGGCTAAGCTTGAATTGATTCTGTCCATTTCCAGAAGTCAAAATGCGATTGCCCGGATTCTCGACAGCATGGCAGACGTTTCTTATTACTCGGAAGACACTGCCCGCAGCCTTGCTGAGCAGGCCAGACAGATGGCAAGGTACCAGCAGGCGATGGCATCCATGCTGACGGGCATCACTCTGCACCCGCAGTATACGGGAATCCCTGCTGCTCCATGGATAAATGCAGGAGTGGCAGCAATTCCAAGTCAGGCATCAAGGGAGGATAGCTAAGCCGCATGTTAATTCAAACCAAGAAGACGAAGAAGACAAGGAAGGCTAAGAAGGTCAATCACGCCAAGAGGATGTCTTTAAAGCTGAGAAAGAGAAAGAAGAAGACAGGAGGCCTCAAGCGGAGGCTGAGTGCAGCCCGGAGGAGAGTGTCCCCTTCCCGGAGACTTAAGCCTGCTGTACGGAAGAGAAGACGCGGAAGAACAGGCCGGAAGAGAACGGGGATTAGAAGAAGAAAAAGAGCGGTTATCATGGCTCCGCCGCCGCCGCCCCCTCCTCCGCCAGAACCCGTGGTCCCTGCCCCTGATCCAGCGGTTCTCTATCAGGAAGGATATGACGAATCCTATCAGGAAGGCTTCAATGCAGGGTTTGCCCAAGGGTTTGAGGACGGCCACAAGCTTGCTTACCAGGAGCAGGAGCTTAAATAACCGTGACTGCCAAAATAATAACCGTGACAGCCAAGATAATTAATAGGTTTGGAGGCCGCCTGAAGCAGACGGCCTCTTTCTCATGTGCGCCTGCATGGAACCGTCCATCCTTTGCCAGCCGGGTCATCCGCCAATTTAGGGCGGTGCAGGTTAGTAGTCCATTCCTGTGGATTAGCCCTCAGCATATAGTTATATCGATCATTGAAAACACCCATAGATAGGATGAATGCCGTGAAAACTGCAGAGAAGCATGGCGGGGATGTGCAATACGGGCTTGGGCGCCAGGAGGGGTACCGTTACGGCGGCTGCAGCGCCGTCCTGCAGAGAACTGCACCGGATCAGCCGGTTCAGAGAAATCTCCGAGTGCTCTATGTCCCTCAAGGCTTTGATTCCATTGACAATGGAATTGTGGATGCACTCCGGCAGACCGCTGCGGAAACCGAAGTGTCGAAGCCTGCCGAGCTGATAGAGAAGGCAAGGGATTGGAAGCCGGACCTTGTCCTGGTGCTCAATGCGATGCACGTCTTTCCGGAGGATCACCCGGCTCATATGGATCTGCTCCGCTCCTGGGGCATCCGGACCGCGGTCTGGTTTGCGGACGATCCGTATTTTACCGAATACTCTTCCAATCTCGCGCCGCATTATGACTACGTCTTTACCCATGAATTATCCTGCATCCCGCTCTATTCCAGCCTTGGCTGCAGCCGTGTTTATTACCTGCCGCTGGCTGCGGATCTGCAGCTGTTCAGCCCGGCCAGAGTCCCCCTGCAGTACCAGTCGGACGTCTGCTTCATCGGCAATGCTTTCTGGAACAGGGTGGCGTTGTTTGACGAACTCGCCGAATATTTGTCCACCAGGAAAATCGTCATTGCAGGCGCCCACTGGAACAGGATGCGCAATTATGAACTGCTGCGGCCCCAGATCAGGGAGGGCTGGGTTGAGCCATCGGAAACGATGCTCTATTACAACGGAGCCAAAGTTGTCCTCAATCTGCACAGGCCGGCGGAGCAGGGCCAGGATAACCACAATACGGCCAATTTACCCGGCAACTCCATTAATCCCCGGACCTATGAGATTGCCGGCTGCGGAAGTCTGCAGCTGACGGATGTAAGAGAGGATTTAACCCGGTATTACCGCCCCGGTTATGATATCGAGACGTTCAATACGGCCCAGGAGCTTCAGAAGAAAATCGAATATTATCTCACACACGAACAGGAAAGAAACCGGATCGCCTGGCGGGGCCTCTGGACCACAAGACAGCAGCATTCTTATGTCAACCGGATCAACCGCCTCCTGGCCGTAGTGGAATAAACTCATTAGAAAGGAAGTGGATGGTGTGCCAATTTCGAAGCAGATTCACTCAGATAAGACTCGGACAAATCCTCCTTTGGAAGTCCCGGTATCCCCGAAGGAAAGAGGGAGAAGAGCGGGTCTCCATGACGGGTTCGAGGAGGGTTATCTGCGCGGAAGGCTGGATGTGATAGCAAGCCGGCCGGGTCCTGTTTTTCCGCTTAGGCCGCTTCATATTATGTACATCACTTCAGGCAAGGGCTTTCCCTATTCCCCGCTCGACGAGGGCCTTCTGGAAACGCTGCGTTCGCTGGCCGTATCGGTGACGGCGGCCGATCCGATGCAGCCGGTTGCGGAGCTCGCCGCTGAACTCCATCCGAATCTGGTGCTGGTTCTTGACGGACTCAGCCTGCCGGCCGAACAGGTGGACGCCATACGGGGACTGGGTATTCTGACGGCGGTGTGGCTGACGGATGATCCCTATTACACGGACATGACCGCAGAGCTGGCGCGGCATTATGACTATGTGTTTACGCTTGAGCTGAACTGTGTGGAATTTTACCGCGGGCAGGGCTGCGCGAATGTTTATTACCTGCCGTTCGGCGTGTATCCCGGGCATTTCCGGCCGATGAGGGAGCGCGCTGAGAATCCCCGGACGATAAGCTTTGTGGGAAGTGCTTACTGGAACCGGGTGCATTTCTTTCAGCCGATCCTTCCGGATCTCATCAAACTGGGGCTGCATGTAAACGGGATCTGGTGGGACCGGCTGGTGGAGGCCGCCACATATCCGGAGAGGATCGAACAGGGTACCTGGCTCGGTCCGCAGGACACGGCCAAGGTGTACAGCAGCAGCAAGATCGCCATCAATCTGCACCGTGCCCCGGACGATTCGACGGTCAATAACAATACGGCAGGCATTGGAGCGGTCTCTCCAAACCCGCGCACCTTTGAAATTTCGGCAAGCGGGACGCTGCAGCTCGTGGATGAACGAAGCGATCTGGCCAGATTATACACACCGGGTGTAGAAATCGAAACGTTCAGCACGGGAGAAGAGCTGCTGGACAAAATCCAGTATTACCTGACTCACGAGCAGGAGCGCCGGGAAATCGCCATCCGGGCCCTCGACCGGACGCTCCGCGAGCATACGTATGCGCACCGGCTGAATGAAATTTTGACGCATATTTTTGGCTGACCAGGGACCAGAAGCCGGTACAGCAATCGGTACAGCAACCGGTACAGCAATCGGGAAGGGGGTGAACCTTGCTTCTGTCAGAGAAAGTTTGATGGAGGGAGGCTGTATGACGACAACCAAAGCAAAGCTTCTGCTGTTCTCCCATGTCTGCAATACCAAGAGCATCTCGGGCGCCGAGAAGCTGCTGCTTCACCTGACGCAAGAGCTTTCGAGCTTCTTTGAATGTGCGCTAGTCGCCCCTTGTGAAGGGGAAATGACCCGGGCAGCCAGGGAAAAGGGGATACGAGTCATCCTGCTGAACCTCCCGCTGCTCCATGAAATGTATGCGCCCGGCGAACATTTGCCGCTGGAAATCGAACGGATGAGGCATTCGGCCGGGCTGGAGGAGGCAGCGGCCCTGATCCGGGAGGAAGAGGCGGACGCGGTGCTGGCGAATACGTGCGTGCATGTCCTGCCGGCGCTTGCTGCAGAGCGGCTTGGAGTGCCGCTTATCTGGAACATAACCGAGGTGATGGTGAGGACCCCGTTCTTGCAGCATGCCTTGGATGTGATCGGCGCGTTGTCCACCCGGATTCTGACCATATCCGGTACGGTCCGGGCCCGCTTTGCGGGGCGTGTGCCGGAGGAGAAGCTGGGGCTTCTGTATCCTTCCTGGGAGCGGACGCAGTTCCGGAAAGAGCAGTGGCCCCTGTTCAGGGAGACCAGAAGGGCGGAATGGGGACTGAAGCCGGAGCACCGGGTGATCGGGTACATTTCGGCTTTTCTGACGGTTGAAAAAGGGTTCGAGCATTTTATAGACACTGCTCTTGAGCTGTGCGGGAAACGGAGCGAGGTCCGTTTCCTGATCATCGGCCAGAAAAATGATAAGGATTTTTACGCACGCTGTCTGGATAAAGTGAATGAATCGAAATACTTCTCCCGGTTTACCTTTGTCCCTTACGAAAGAGCGGTTGAAGAGGTCTACTGTGCGATGGATATTCTGGTCATTCCCAGCCTAATGCCGGAGGGCTTCGGGCTTACCTCCCTGGAGGGCATGATCCACGGCAAGCTGTCGGCCGCCTATAGAGCCGGAGGGCTTGAAGAAATTTTGGGAGCCTGCGGCTTTGGCGATTATTTGGCTGAAATGGGCAGCCAGGAAGAGCTGGGCAGCAGAGTGAAGGCCCTGCTGGAGCTTGCTCCCGAACGGGCCGCAGCATTATCGGCTTTGGCCATGGCAAGGGCAGACGCCGTATTTGGCCCTGCTGCTTACAAAGAGAGGCTGCGCTATGAGATTGCCCGGTTTGTATTCGCGCGGCTGGACCGGCTCAGCTTCAGCATGAGGGATGGAGGGACGGTTATGCGCAGCGCAGCCCGCGCCGTGATCCAGCCCTCCCAGCCCCCGGCCGAAGAAGCCCGGCCGGCTTTGGAGGCTGGGCCGGGGGAGCCTGCGGCGGCGGAGAGTGCGCCGCAGGAAGCCGGCCCGCCGCAGGCTGGTGCGCCGCAGCCTGATCCGGCGGCGCAGTCCGGCCCGGCGGCACAGTCCGGCCCGGCGCAGCCCGGCCCGCTGCAGCGCGGCCCCGCAGCCGGG